>CAWFRF010000016.1:0-285516 GCA_963818135.1 uncultured Actinomycetota bacterium | reverse complement strand
CCATTTGCTGGAGTCTCACGATCGAGGTCACCGACGACGGCATCGGCGGCGCCACCACCGCCGGCGGCTCAGGATTGCGTGGCCTGGCCGACCGCGTCGAGGCGCTGAGCAGTCGCTTCACAGTCTCGAGCCCGCCCGGTCGCGGCACAGTCATGCGCGCCGAGATCCCATGCGCGTAGTCCTCGCAGACGACGCGATGATCCTCCGCGAAGGCCTCTCCCGACTGCTCCAGGAGGCAGGATTCGATGTCGTCGGTCAAGCCGGAGACGCGGACGAACTGCTCCAATTCGTGCAACGCGAACGGCCCGACGTGGCGATAGTGGATATCCGCATGCCACCGACGCACACGGATGAGGGGCTCCGCGCTGCAAAGACGATCCGCGAGCGCTGGCCGACGGTCGGCGTCCTGATCCTGTCCCAGCACGTGAACTCGCGCTACGCGCTCGAGTCTGCTCTCGACCGGCAGCGACGGGATCGGCTATCTGCTCAAAGAACGCGTGTCAGATCTCGACGAGCTCACGACCAGCGTCAACCGCGTCGGACAGGGAGGCTCGGTGCTCGACTCGGCGGTTGTCGCCGGAGCTCGGTCGGCCGCCCCCGGCGGAGCGACAACCCGCTCGAGCAACTGACCGAACGCGAGCGCGAAGTCCTCGCCCTGATCGCCGAGGGACGCTCGAACCGCGCGATCGCCGAGCGCCTGTTCGTCAGCGAGCACACCGTCGAGAAGCACATCAAGAACATCTTCGGTGCACTGCGCCTCCCACAATCCATCGACGACCACAGACGCGTGCTCGCCGTAGTGACGTATCTCAATTCGCAGTAGCCCATTCCGTCTGCGGTTGCCCGCCAACGTGGCCGGCCACACCATCCGCGCCCTCAGTGCGCGGGGGCCATCAACAACCGCACCGACCTGAAACCGGGTCCATCAACGAGCGTGAGAGCCTGATGCACCGGCGGTCGGTGTTGCCCAGCCGATCGGTTTTGGCGCGGTTGGCGGCGGGTTCGACTCTCCTTTCGCCAGTCACCCTTTTGGGTCTCGTCGGCCGCTAGCGAGGATCCCCGGCGTGACTTGATCGATGGCGTGTGCCGGGACCGTCCGGGTCCGGCGGTAGGCCTGCTGCGTCTGTGTAGGCATAGTTTTGACGGCGATCGCCTCCTCCTAGGCGTTCAGCTGCGGGCCTGCCGAGGTGCAGCATATTTCGACGAATCGCCGCCCTGAGCGGGGCTGGGCAGTCCGCGTAGGATCGTCTCGACTCCGAATCGGAAGGCCTCCCTCGGCGGTAGCCTGGCCGGTGGTGTCGGTGACGATTCGCGCCCGGATCAGTTCTGCTTGGTTTTGTTCCTCGGCGACGAAGCCGATCACGTAGTGGATCAGGGTTTGCGCCGCCCAGCGGGCCTGCTGGGCCGGAAGTTGGGCCGCGAATAGCTGCTCGAGCGTTTGGAACGGGACGAGTGCGGCTGGACGGAATGCGTTGACGAATGAGATCACGTCGGCGCTGTCACGGATCGGCAGCAGAGCCGCCCGTAGGTCGAGTGCGGCCTGGGTTGGGTCATCGGCGGAGATGGCTGTCGCGCTGTGGTTGAGGATCCCTTCGGCGACGCCGACGAGCAAGTCCTGTTTGCTGGCGACGTGGTAGTACAGGGCGCCGGGTTGTACGCCCAGGTGCTGCGCGAGTTTGCGCATGGTCAGACCGGCGAGACCATGGCGCGTGAGGATCTCTTGGGCTGCGTCGATGATCTGCGTTCGGGTCAGTGACACAGGCGTATTGTCCTCGTTCTTGGTAGCGTTTGAACGGTGTTCAAAAATTGGTTCGATCTCGCTGAACAGCAAGCTCAACGGCAGCACGCTGAGCCGCGACGACGCTCATTCCATCCTGGCCGCCCGGATTCCCAGGTTGTGGACCTCGTCGCGGCCGGTGCACGGCTGCGGCTCGCGCACTTCGGCAACTGGGTCAAAGTCAATTACCTCGTCAATCTGAAGTCCGGTCTCTGCCCTGAGGACTGCAGCTACTGCTCCCAGCGCCTCGGCTCGGAGGCAGCCGTTCTGAAATACCGCTGGCTTCCGCAGGACGAAGCGCTGGCGCAAGCTGAGGCCGGGATTGCCGGCGGAGCCTCACGGATCTGCATGGTCGCGAGCGGCCGCGGCCCGAGCGCGGGCGACGTTGAGCGCGTCGCAGAGTTGGTCGACGAACTGAAAGCGCAGCATCCGCAGGTCGAGGTGTGCGCCTGCCTCGGGATCCTCCGTGATGGCCAGGCAGACATGCTGAAAGCCGCCGGGGTCGACGCTTACAACCACAACCTGAACACCAGCGAGACGCGCTATGGCGAGATCTGCACGACCCACACCTACCAGGACCGGGTCGCGACGGTGACGAAAGCCAAGCAGGCCGGGCTGTCGCCATGTTCTGGCCTGATCGTCGGCATGGGTGAGAGCAATGACGAGCTGATCGACGCGGTCTTCGCGCTACGCACGCTGGAAAGCGACTCGATCCCCGTGAATTTCCTGATGCCGTTCGACGGGACGCCGCTGGCAGGTACCAAGCTACTGCAATGCCTGCGGATCCTCGCACTCGCTCGCTTCACCTGCCCCGACCGGGAGATCCGCATGGCCGGGGTCGTGAGATGCACCTGCGATCACTTCAGTCCCAAGCACTGCACCTGGCCAACTCGCTGTTCCTGGGCGACTACCTGACCAGTGAGGGCCAGGCCGCCGCTGCGGATCTGGAGATGATCGCTGATGCCGGCTTCCGCGTCCTCTCAGGTCAGGGGGCGGTGCGGCCACCTGTCGCGGAGCGCCAGCCCGAGGTGGCAGCGCGCCGGCGCGGCGCCGGGACAGGCCTGGCCCCGAACACGTGAGCGGTGTCGCCGCGACCATTGGGCAGGCGGGAACGGCCGAGAGGACTGCGACGAGGCTGCTGGCCCGGGACCGAGGGCTTGTCTGGCATCCCTACGCTGCGCTGGATGGCCCGACGCCATACGCGGTCCTGGAAGCCGACGGGGTCCGGCTGACGCTCGCTGCGGCTGACGGCGCCCGCTTCGACGCGATCGACGCGATGAGCTCCTGGTGGTGCTCGATCCACGGCTACCGGAACCCCGTGCTGGATGCGGCGCTGAGCGAGCAGGCCGCCCGCTTCAGCCATGTGATGTTCGGCGGCCTCACGCACGAGCCCGCGGTCACGCTGGCTGAACAGCTGGTCGAACTCAGCCCCCCGCCACTGCAGCACGTGTTCTTCGCCGACTCAGGGTCAGTGTCGGTTGAGGTCGCGATGAAGCTCGCCGTTCAGTACCAAGCGGCGATCGGACGGCCCGAGCGGCGGCGGTTCGTCGCGCTGCGCGGCGCCTATCACGGCGACACCACCGGCGCGATGAGCATCTGTGACCCGGTCGACGGTATGCACTCGCTCTTCCCCGGCTTGGTCACAGAGCAGCTGTTCATGCCCCGGCCGCCGGGAGCGGCGACCGTCGCGGGCGGACTTGTCGTGGACGGCTCAGCTGACGCCGAGATCGACCAGTGGCTTGGCGCTGTCGAGGAGGTAATCGCGCGCCACCAGCACGAGCTCGCCGCGATCGTCATTGAGCCATTGCTACAGGGCGCTGGTGGCATGCACATCTATCCGCCTCGCGGTGTGGCGCAGCTGCGCCGGATCGCCGACCTCCACGGGATCCTGCTGATCGCCGATGAGATCGCCACCGCCTTCGGGCGAACAGGCCGCTTCTTCGGAGTGGATTGGGCTGGTGTGGCGCCCGATGTGATGTGTGTCGGCAAGGCGCTGACGGGCGGCTACCTGACGCTGGCTGCAGTGCTGTGCAGCGATACGGTTGCTGCGGCGATCACTCGCTCAGAGCAGCGAGCACTGCTGCACGGGCCGACGTTCATGGCGAATCCGCTTGCCTGTGCGGTGGCGACCGCGTCGCTATCGCTGCTCAGCGAGGAGCGACTGGAACGAGTGGCCGGAATTGGCCGGGAGCTAGCGGCATCGCTGTCCCCGGCGGCTGAGCTTGCGTCGGTGCGTGACGTGCGGGCGCTTGGCGCCGTCGGCGTCGTGCAGCTGCGTGAGCCGGTCGATGTCGTGGCAGTGACGCGAGTGGCGCTGGAGCACGGCGTCTGGATCCGGCCGTTCCGTGATCTCGTCTACACGATGCCGCCGTACGTGAGCTCGTCTGCGGAGGTGGCCGCAATCGGTGCGGCGATCGTCGCTGCGGTGGCCGAGGTTCACGGTTAGATGAGCAGCATGCGGCTCTGGCTGCAGGCCGCGGCAGAAGAGCGGATCCGCCGCAATGGCGTGCGCCGCGACGACGTCGGCCGCAACGCCGAGTCGCAGGGCGGACTGCTGGATTTGGCCTGCAACGATTACCTCGGTTTGGCTGGCGACGCGCGCCTCAAAGAGGCGGCGATCGCGGCGACGTGGCGCTTCGGGACCGGTGCACGCGCCTCCCGGGTGGTGACCGGCACGACCGTCCTGCACGCCGAGCTTGAGCAGGAGCTCGCAAGGCTTAGCGGCCAGCCAGCCTGCCTGACGTTCTCCGGCGGTTACACAGCCAACTTTGGGATCCTGACCGCGCTCGGCAGCCCGGACACGTTGCTCATCAGCGACGCGCACATCCACGCGTCGCTGATCGATGCCGCGCGGCTATCGAGGTCACCCGTCAAGATCTGCCCCCACCGTGATCTCGACGCCCTGCAGGCGTTACTGAGGGCCCGTGCCGAGCCGCGCGCGGTCGTGGTCGTCGAATCGATCTATTCAGTTCTCGGCGACGCCGCCGACCTGTCCGCCACAGCTGCCATGTGCGCCGAGTACGACGCACTCCTGGTGGTGGACGAGGCACACGGGATCGGCGTCATCGGTGGTGGACGCGGCGCCGTGTATCAGGCCGGATTGGCCGGTGCGGAGCACGTCGTGATCACCGCGACCCTGTCGAAGTCGCTCGGCGCCCAGGGCGGTGCCGTCCTCGGCTCGGAGCTGCTGCGAGAGCATCTTGTCAACACCGCCCGCACGTTCATCTTTGACACCGCGCTGGCGCCCGGAGCTGCAGCGGCGGCGGCCATGGCCTGTCGGGTGATCTCGGCCGAGCCCGAGCGGGTGCAAGAACTACATCGCGTCGCTGACGCGATCGCCGCCGCAGCCGGTATCGAGCGCGCCGCCGGGGCCGTGCAATCGATCCTCGTGGGCGCGCCCGACGACGCCCTCGCCGCCTCCCAGCAGATGTATGAGGCGGGGGTGCTGGTCGGCTGCTTTCGGCCGCCGAGCGTGCCCGACGGGATCTCCCGCCTGCGCCTGACCGCGCGCGCCGGGATCAACGTTGCCGCTGCTGCCGCCGCCGCGTCAGCAGCGGCAGCAGCAGCCAAGGCGGCACCCGTACTGACCGGTACACGATGAGCCTCACCACGGTCCCAGCCGTGCCACGGATCGTGTTCGTAACTGGTACCGATACCGATGTCGGGAAGACTGTCGTCACAGCCGCGCTCGCCGCCGCGCTGATGAGCGCTGATCGAAGCGTCGCTGCCTACAAGCCGACACAGGCCGGGCTCGAGAACGGCTGCGGCGACACCGACGTCGTGAGCCGGCTCGCCGGGGCCGAGGTCCAAGAGGGGATCAGGTTGCCCCATCCAATGGCCCCTCTCGCCGCCGCGCGACTGGCCGGCATGACACTGCCGGCTGCCGCTGACCACGTCTCGACGATCCGACGGCTCGCCGAACAACACGACCACACGCTGGTCGAGGGAGCCGGAGGCATCCTGGTCCAACTCGACGAGGATGGCAGCACCCTCGCGGACATCGCGGCTGCCACCGCCGAGGCCGACAGCACCCCTACCGCGGGCAGCGACACCCCCGCAGCGATCGTCGTATGCCGCGCAGCGCTGGGTACCTTGAACCACACCGAGCTGACCGTCGAAGCACTGGCCCGCCGCGGTATTGCGATCGCGGGCGTGGTGATCGGCTCCTGGCCGCGCGAGCCGACTCCGGTGGAACTCAGCAACCGCGAGTATCTAAGCCGCCACGCCGTGCCGCTGCTCGGAGCCATACCCGAACGGGCCGGAAACCTGCACCCGACACAGTTCAGGGCCGCGGCCAAAGACTGGTTTCTTCCCGTAGCCCAACACGTTCGCTGACCTCACGGGTGGCCGGCGCGCCAGCCCCCGAAGCTGTGGCACAAGGCCGTGGCATCCCAGGCCGCTGCGACGCAGGGCCTGGGACCCCGGACGGTCAGGTGCTGCCGATGTGAGATGGCGAAGTCCCGCCAGAATCCCTCACCCTCGCAGGAACACACGCGATGACTGTGATCTCGAGAGCTGGATCTAGCAGAGGGCGGCGGGTCGGCGACGATGACCCAAGCTGCCGCGCCTCGCTGACATCGACCTGAGCTTTCGGTGCATGGCCGACTCAAGAGCTGGTGCGCTGTGTGCCGGTGCCCCGGGCGCGACGCTTGTACGCCCGCTGCGCTTGCGCACGAGCACATGTGTTGCTGCAGAAGCGAACACCCGCGCGTCTGCGTTGTCCGTACTCAGACCGCCCGTGCTGATGAACGAACGGACGCCCGCAGCGCTCGTTGGCGCACACCTTGTAGGTCGCTTGTTGCGCGATGTGGTTGAACAGCTCCAGGCAACAGACTGCCCAAAGATCATTGCTAGCGGCAAATTGCTCTGCCCAGTGCCTCGGTCGTCTGGGCCGGAGGTCATCCCTCGTCACGACGCGGGGGCTGAATCCGCTGAGGCCCAGTTCCAGTGTCTCGGATAGAAAGTCTTCCATCTCGAAGTCACGCCAGAAGCCCTCACCCTCGCCGGCACGCTGCAGCTCGATGTCGTACTGAATGAGCGGGTTCTCCCAGTCGAACTCGGTCGGCTTTCGCTGTTCACGCAGACACCAGTGGACCTGGACAAGGTCTTTCATGCACCGCGCGGCCCACCGAAACTCCTGAATCGTCGGCCGCACATCGTGCGCTTCCGGCAAGGGTTGCGGCTCGCGGCCCCGGAGGGCCGCCCGGGCCGCGTTGGATTCGGCGCTGAGCGCGGTGACCTCGTCGTAAAGCTCCCTGTCGTAATCAAACCCGGGATAGGCCGATAGCGCCGGATAGGGGCGCCTGGCGATCGAGGTGCCCTGGAGCCCGATTTCGGGGCCGAACGGGTCGTATATCTCGAGCGCGCCGTGTTGGTTGATGAACTCCAGGACCGCCTCATCGTCGTCCAGGTCTACGGCGTAGAGGACCAAATAGATCTCGTCGAACGGGTTCGGCGGATCCGAGTCAGGATCAAAGTACAGCTCCTACGGGCCCCGATTCGACTTGTTCAAGTGCTCCCTCTGGGTGCAGCCGCCACTTCCCTCGTCCGAGCGGCTGGGGATGAGGGAGGGGACCCTTTGGCCAACATGCGACGGCCCAGTCGTTTTTTGGGGCTTCAGGCAAGGCTCGACTGGCTCCGCGCTGTCAGCTGATACGCAATCGTCACTTGAAGTGTCAGCCCTGGCTAGTACGTTGCCGTTGGTCAACGTATCACTCTTATGGATCGTCTTCAAACAGGGATAGCGGTGGTTCTGGCGTGGCGCACGTGGTGGCTCCTGCCCGATTGGGTCGACAAATGGACTCGCGTCGGAGGCGGCCGTGGAATCTCGCGACAGAACCCGCAAGAAAGGCCGCCTCGCGATGAGTAGCTGGCGGGCGGCACCGCTAGGGTCTGCCGGAGGAGGGCCTCTGCACCGGCTCGCTAACGCAGACCCGCCGCTCGGCGAGGTCATGAGCGGGCAAAAGAGGACAAATGCGGCCACAGGTGTCCGGTATGGCGCCTACCCTTGATGAAGCTGCTATGAGCACGCCGTCCGAACCACCGATCGAGGAGCCCTCCGCCGAGGGGGATCCTGTGGCGCCGAGTCGCAGTTCGCCTCGGCGCCGTGTTCGTGCCAAGCGGCGTGCGGCCCCGCCTCTGCGGTTGATCGAGTCGGGCGAGGTCGGAGATCCCGCGTCCGAGGCGTTGGATCTGTCGCGCGGAGGTCCGCTGGCGTTCATGCACCTCGGGAGCCAGGATCTCAACGCGGGTATGCGCGCGATCGCTGGCGGCGCGCGTCCCACGGCCGTGATCACTGGCCTCGGCGAGACGCGGTCGACCACCTCGCGTGCCCGTCGCCTCTGCGCGGACGCGCGCGTGCCCTGGCTCACTGACCCGCTCCTATACCGGACCGCGCTCGAGGGCTACCGCACACCGTCCTCGCTGCAGGATCTCGACTACACCCCCGGGCGTGACGGCAACCCCTATCTCGTCGAGGAGTTCGACGCTGCGGACCTGACGAATATGGTTGGACGCTCGGTCGTTGGCACGCAGGTCGATGTGCAGGCAAACGCACTGATCGGTGGCGCGTTTGTGGTCAGCGGGATCGATGATCCATGGCTTGAGGTGAATCAACGGTTGCTGCGGATCGGCGCCGATGCCGCGGCCGTCTACGGCATGCCGTTCATCGCTGCGCTGCCGATCCGGATGAGCGGGTTTGAGAGCCTGGAGTCGCAGCGGCTGCTCGTGCATACGCTGATGGCGCGGCGGCCTGACGCCTGGCTGTTGATGGCCGATGGCCTCTCGGCGGACAATGGCGTGAAGCGCATCACATCCGGCCTGCGGCTTGCGCTGGCGCTGCAGACGGCGAGCGCTCCGGTGATCCTTGCGCGGTCTGGGGACCTGCGCCGATTGGCATGGTCGATCGGGATCGCGGGCGCGGAGTTCGGTCTCGGCCGGATGTTGCGTTTCTCGGTTCCGGACTACCGCAAGTCGCAACGGGGTCCGGGCCCGACACCGGGACCGCGGATGGAGATGGGGTCACTCGGGTGCTCGCTGCCGTTTGTTCAGGCGCAGCGTCTGGTGGGCGCCGAGCTGGTTCGTGAGGCCGAGTGCGTATGTGGCGGCTGCGACGGTGCCGTCACGCTCGAGGAGCGGATGGCTCGCGTTGCCGAGCACAACGCCCATACCGTGATCGCTGAGGCGGCGGCGATGACCTCGGGCGCGCCGGCCGGGCGGATCGAAGAGCTCGAGCGCTTGCTCGATGGCGCGATGCGGCGCAGCCGCTGGCTTGACCGTGATCAGCCGAAGCCCGTGGTCGGGCCGCGCATCGATCATCAGCGCCGTGCGCTGCAGGCGGCCGTTCAGGCCGGCTTGCTCGACCCGGCACGCGTCGCTGAAGAGCTGCGGCTCTTCAACTGAGTCGGGTTCGGCTCAGTACGGCGCCGAGCTAGCCGTACGGCCTGAGCCGGCGCTGCGTTGCCGCAGGCGAGAGGGCCGCAACCAGCGCCCAGGACTCGAGTGTGCGTCCGTGGCGAGCGGCGTGGCGGTCGCAATCGAGCGCGAGCGTGAGCCGGTCAAGGTGGAGATGATCGCTGAGCCGGGCGCCCGGGGTGAGGCGGGCGATCAGCCGCTCCGGTAGGACGAGCTCGGGCAGCTCATCGTGCTCGTAGGGCGCCAGGCCCGGGGCAAGCCATCGACGCCACGGTCCCGGCCCACCCACACGTGGGAGCGAAGCCGACTCGTGGGCGAGTGCAGCGGACAGCATCACGAGCGGTTCGTCTACGCAGGCGCGTAGGTCGCTGTAGACCAGCTGGAGCTCGATCAGAACCGCGATCGCGGTGTCGACGCCGACCTGATGGTCGGCAGCGATGTCGCGCCAGGTACCGAACTGACTGCGGTCGCCTGACGCGTCCCACCAGCCCGGGCGCTCCCCCGGACGCAGGCGGTCCGCTGCTCGTGGGCGTGACGGTGCAGTTGCTGCGTGCGCCATGACTACAGGGTAGCTTTTAGTGACGAAAATGTCACTTAATGATGCGGACTGGCATTGGGAGGCGGTGCGCGAGCGCAGCAAGGCGCTGTTCGGCTCGCCGCATCGGCTGCGTGTTGCGCTCCTGAGCTCGTTGGCGGACCCGGATGAGCTCTATGCGGCGCAGATCGCGCGTGCGGCCAAGATCCGCAATAAGGAAGCGATCCGCGAGCTAACCCACCTCGAGCAGGCGCGGCTGCTCGTCGAGGTCAGCGCGACATCACCGGCGGCAAGCCGGGGCCGGCCACCGCGACTGCTCGAGCGCCGTGACGATCAGGCATGGGAAGCACTGCAGGCACTCGGCGAACGGTTCCGCCGTCCACCGCCCACGCGGTGACCGGCGTCGCGGCCGCGGTCGCGCTCAGTCTTCGGAGTATTCGACCAGGTCCAGCCGGCCGAGAAGCTTCATGGTGTTGGAGACCTGATCGGCGTCGAGCTCCCAGCCCAGTCTGCGCGCGAGGTCGGGGATCTGCTCCTCGTCGACGCCCGTCTCGGACTCGGAGATGATCAGGTAGGTCTTGGCTGCAGCTGAGAGCGTCTTCTGATCTAGACCCGGGAGCACCCCGCGGATCAGGCGCACCGAATCCCGGATCTGATCCCAGTCGGCGCTGTTGTGCTCGATCAGCGCATCGACGCGCCGTTTGCCGGCCGGCGTCAGGTCGTAGGTGTACTTGAGCAGGTCTGGTCCGCCGCGCCAGTCGGGGAACCGCTCGGTCGTCTCTCGCAGCTCTCCGGCGATGACGGCGTTGCCGAGAGCGTCCTCGACCCTGCTGGAGAACGGCCCGAAGAAGTGGGCGCGATGCTCGAGGTGGACGTTCAGGGCGAGTGCCGTGAAGTAGGCCAGCTTCTGCATCACGGTGCGTCCTCCGACCTCGTCGTCGTTCGCGTGCGTGATCAGCAGGATCGTGTCGCGGGTGGTCAGAGGTCGAGCAGAGCGTTCCACAGCAGGTCCTTCGCCTTCTGATCGAGGGTCGAATCGTCGGGGTGGTCGGGGTCGAGTTTGGGTGTATAGAGATACACCCAGGTGATGTCGGTCTCGTTGCCTTGACCGAATATCTCACTCTCGCGCTCCATCTTCAGCGCCTGGGCCTCGCCGCGTTGGAACATGATGTCCTTGGGTCCGATTCGGCCTCCGGGGGTCCGGTAGGTCGGGTTGGCGCGGGAGTCGAGATTCAGGGCGATGAGATGAGGCGGGAGGCCGAGCTCCTCGGCGATCTGTTGTTCGATCGCCTCGACTCGGTCGCGGGTGAACTCCTCGGGGTCCCTGATCGACGCATAACGTGCGTCCCCGAGCTCATCGATGTGGTGGTCGAGGCGGATGTGGGCTGTCTGGCGCAGCAGGCGTCGATCGCGAAGTCGTCGCCCGAGGTCGTGGACCAGCGACCCACTCGGTGCGTCACAGAACAGCTCGAGGACGTGGTCGTCGGCGTGACGGAGGTAGGCGTCGAGGAACGCCTCGTCGACCTGTGGCCGTCCGTCAACGACCGGCACCTTGAACGCTGCTTCTGGCAGGACGCCCTCGGCGATCGCCAGCCGCAGCGCACGGCCGGTCATGATGTCGGTCGCCAGCCGCGTCTTGTGCCCGTAGACCTGGCGGTGCATGTGGTGGCGTGCCACGAGCATCTCCTCCACTGCCCAGACACCGTCGGCTTCGAATCCGAGCTGGGTTTGCGCGCTGGTCGGCGCGATCACGCGAGCGGTGTCGATGATGCGGTCGAGGTCGTAGCGCCCGTAGTTGACGCCCGCGTAGTGCGAATCGCGAAGTAGGTAATCAAGCTTGTCAGCATCGGTCGGGCCACTGACGATGTCGCGCATCGCCGTGCGCGGCCCTTCGAGCGCCACGATCTCAGCGGCACGCTCACAGAGCTCCTTTCCGAGGGCGTCGTGAAGGTCGCTGTTGGTGCGCATGATCGCCACCGAGACCGCCTCATGGACGCCGTCGACTCCTGACAGTTCGTCGATCACCTGCTCGGAGACGTGGCTGAATACGCCGTGGCCGACATCGTGAAGCAGTGCCGCGGTCTTGACGATCTCCTGTTGCTCCTTGTCGAGGCCGATGCTGTCGCTGAGCCGACCCGCGATGTGACGGACTCCGATCGAGTGTTCGAAGCGGGTGTGAAGTGCGCCGGGGTAGACCAGATGCGTCATCGCCAGCTGGCGGACGCGTCGCAGACGCTGGAACACGGGCGTGTCGACGGCCGCCCACTCCGCAGGAGAGAGCGGCACCATGCCGTGGACGGAATCTCGAACGACTCTTGAAGTAGGCAAAGACCCATAGGCGAACACATGTTCGCATCGGGTGCGGACAGGACCGACCCCCACGCGTGGGAGCAAAGCCGATGATCGCCGATGAGCCCGACGAGTGTCGTGACCCAGTCACACCCACCTATCCGCAAGAGCGGCACATCGGATTGACGACGAGCCGCAGCGTCGCTACCGACTTGTGGCAGGCCGCTGTCGCACAGGCAGGCCTTCAGCTATCGGCTGGCCCTCGCGCGTACAGCCGCCGATGGGTGAGTCATCAGCGTGGCGCGAAGTGCCTCGAGCTCGATGCTCAGGTTCTCAGCTGCACCGAGCTCGGACGCGACGGCGATCGGCGCTGCCCGCCCCGGGTCGGCGGCTGCTTGAGCGACTGCAGTTACTACGACTTCGCCGCCGCGGTTCGTGACAGCGAGGCGGGCAAGGCCGCCAGCGGCTTGTGCACGTACGAGCGGTTTGGGGTCGTGGACGAGGGTTAGGAGTGCTGGGCCGTACTGCTCCCCTGGGTTCTGGGCAACGAGATGCGCGGCCCACATGCGTTGATCGTCGCTGCCGCCGACAAGCTGGCTGAATGCAGTCCCGAACTCCGGTTCATGTGCCCTGAGCGTCTCTCTGATGAAGGTGGCCTCACCAGTCGTGTCGGGGTCGAACAGCGGGTCTGTGTGCCCTACCCCGACGCTGGACTGCGCCGCGAGGTCCACGACCGGCAACAGTCGATCGCCGAACAGCTGCCGGAACTCGGCCGGCCTGCCCGCGATCAGCTGTAGCAGTGCTTGCTTACTCGCCCGCGCAATCTTTTCGTCGGCGAGGAGATCCGCCAGGCATGTTGCGTCTTCTTCCGAAGGGTGGCTCAGCAGGATCACGCCGAGGACATGCGCGGGATCGATGCCGCCGATCGACATATGCGTTCCTTTCGCCGCGTCGGCGCGGCGCTCCGCGATTTGGCGCCGGAGGGTATCTCTGATCTCTCCCAGCAGGGCGCCGTCCAGGTCATGCACGTAGCTGGCCGCGACGAGCGCGGCCAGCGATCCCTTCTCGATGTCCTCTTCGATCGCGGCCCGTGCTGCTGCTTCTTGCCATTTAGCAACGCCGAGTAACGGATAACGCAGCGGATCAGCGTCGGCCGGCAGGCCGTCTGCGAGCAGCTGCTCAACTCGCTCCTTCGTCCAGACGACGCTCGGCAGCTCCCGCAGGAGCCGGGTCCAGTGCGCAATCTGCAGCGGATGCGCATCCTGATCCAGCCCGGCGCTTGGGAGCCTCGACACGACGAAGCTCGCGACGTCTTCGGGCACGGTGTTGATCAGTCCACTGAGCGTCTCGAGGATTTGTGCTCGTAAGTCGAACTTGCGAGCTGCGCTAAGAGTGGCGAGCTGAGTTGGGTCGTCATAGCTTGCCGCCAGCCACTGGACCGTCCGTTTAGCGGCGGCGGTCGAGAACAGATCGCCACCGTGCTCGACGAGCGTCAAGTCCGCAAAGATCGTCGTGTAGGTGGCTGATCCGAGATCCAGGGCGTCCGCGGCCTCCGCGATGGCTTGGCAGGGACCGGCATTGGCGATGCGAACCAGGGCCTGCTTGAGCTCTTTGTCGGCGCCGGCACGGCGCAGCTGCGTGATGGCCGACGCGACGGCGGATGGATCTGCGTTCGCGTCGAAGCGCAGTAGTGTGTCCTGGGCGAGCATCGTGGAGAAGTGCCGCCATGCTCCGTGGTCGCCGGCGTGAGCAGCCGCCAGGGCGGCCACGTAGAGCTGGTTGTTCGCGGCGTCCTCCCCGCCGATGGTCGTGCTCTTGTCCAGCGCCCAGTTCTTGAACGTCCTCTCGGTTACGGCCTCCAGGCCCCCGAGAGCCATCTGTGCACGCCACCAGGAAACGGCCGTGTCGGCGCCCTTGATGACCGAGCCGAAGTCCTTGACCTCCCAACTCGCGGTCGTGAAGATCAGCGCGCGAGCCGCCCCATCGATGGCCGAGGCCGTCACGTCGTTGGGGGCTTTGTCTCTGACGCCAAGCGCGCTGTCCGCGTCGGCTCTCGCTTTCGAAAGATCGCCTTGTTCGAGGTGGGCGCGGGCGCGCTGGAGGCGTAGCCACGCGTAGTCGACCGGGGCGAGGTCGTCTGGTTCAAGTGCCGCAGTGAGGTATTTGATCGCCTCGACGTGGAGGCCGTCCTCGATGTATGTGCACACGAGTGCAACCGTGGAGGCAGCCTCGCGGTCGGGAGCGTCAGCGCTCTCGACCGTTCTCTTGAGTGGCAGAATTTCCCCGTCCCGAATCCTGGAATCAAGGGCTGCGACAAATCGCCAGCACCAGTCTGCCGATGAGGCCGCCTCCTTGAACGATGGGATCAGAGTCTTCGTCGTTCGCGGCAGCGGCGACGGGCGCGGTTGATGTGAGCGGATCTCCATGAAGCGAGCCTGCGCCATCATCGCCACGACTCGCTCGGGAGTGAGGTCCTCTGGCAGCGGCGCGTTGCGGCTTGGCGCAATCAGTCGAGGAGCGATCAGCGCGAAGCGAAGCTGATCGGCAGAAGACGGCGGGACGGCTCCGGTCCAAACCGTACCCTCGAGTGGAACATGGGAGCGGCCCGAGCTCGCTGCCGCGTGTAGCTCGTCGAGGTGCTCTGTATCCAGAGTGTTCGCAGCTGGTACCAGAACCTTCGCGCCCTTGCCAGTGTCGTGTACGGCGTCGGGCGTGACATGTACCCAATAGGACGTGTTCGTTTCCAGGTCGTGAAGCACAAGAAGATGTGTGAGATCGTGGGTTTTCCAGTAGTTGAAGTGCCGCTTGTCACTCTCCGCATACCACCAGCCGTCGGGCTTGTCCGGCTCGGTGCAGGGCGACCGGAAGTAGGACGGACCAGTCTTTACCTGGACGCCGATCATCGCGCCCAGTTCGACGCCTCTGTCCCGAACCTGCACGTAGATGTCCGTTCCGAGGTCTTGGTGCTTGTTCTCGAGGGGCCCCCAGCCGATGTCGACGAACTGACGCAGTGCCGCGAGGATGCCTTTCTGCGCGACTACGTCGGACGCGGTTGCCCTCATGTTCATTGGGCTTGCAACTCCGAGCTGAAGGCGAGCCAGAGCAGCTGAGTGCTCGCGAGGAAAGCGACGTTCATTGTCCGACGACCTTATTCCGCCCTGCCGTCAGCTGTCGAGCTGCACGTCGCCCCAATCCAGGAGGACGCAGCTGCGGTGCGTTCCCGGTGTGCGCAGGTTAGTTGTCCAATCATTAAATGCCAACTTGTATTATCGCGTGGCGATGGGGG
This sequence comes from uncultured Actinomycetota bacterium, assembly GCA_963818135.1. Taxonomy (GTDB): domain Bacteria; phylum Actinomycetota; class Thermoleophilia; order Solirubrobacterales; family Solirubrobacteraceae; genus Palsa-465. The sequence continues at coordinate 270,216 of CAWFRF010000016.1, read as the reverse complement.
AGCTTCGGCAGCATCGCCATGACGATCCCGGGTGCATTCGGATCATGCCCAGCGCTTCGCGGCGAGGGGACGATGGTGCGTGATGCCTTCAGGGGCTCGGCACCATCAAGCGCCTGTGCTAGAGCGGTCGACGCTGGTTGGCGGCGCTGGATCCGCCGGCAGCCCGGCTGTCGCTTCACGGCGCAGTAGCCTGGCGCGATGCCGCGGTCACCGTTTCGAGTCGCGATGTTCTTCTCCTCTTACGCGCCGCTGTTCGCGCTGCTCGCCTACACGAACCACGACATCGCGTGGGCCTTCCGCATCCTTGTCGGGGTCGCGATCGTTTCGGTGCTGGGGCTCGTGGTCGTGATGCTCTCGCATCTCAACGATCGCGGTCCGCGCCTCGTCGTCGCGCACTCACGCCCCCAAGACAGCGACGTGCTCGCATACATCGCCACCTACCTGATTCCGTTCTTCGGCCTCGATCTGTCACACCGCCACCAGGCGATCGCGTTCGCCGTGTTCCTCGTGGTGCTGATGATCGTGTACGTGAACTCGAACATGCTGTTCGTCAATCCACTTCTGTCACTTGCCGGCTACCACACGTTCGAGGTCGAGGATCCGGGCGGCCACACTTACTCGCTGATAGCGCGACGCCGCGACGTCGAGCCGGGACAGACGCTGCAACCGAGCCAGATCACCCGATCACTACGACTGGAGGTGCGGCGTGACCGCTGAGAGCAACCTGGTGGATCTCGAAGCCTTCCTCTCTGGCCAGCTGACACTCGAGGCGGCAGCCGTCGCACGGCCCGGCCGTGGCGCTCCAGCGCCAGAGGCGCGCGCGATGTCGCTCGCCGGCAGTGCCGAGCAGTTCTTCAGGGACATCATCAACAAGCGGGTGGCCGCCAACCTGAGTGGCTCCGTATGGACGCTCAAACAGCTGAACCCGACTTACAAGCCGGACCCGGGCGAGGTTGAGTGGGAGCAGACAGCGCAGATCTCCGAGGTGGTGAACGCGACGACCCAGCTGGCGAACATCTCCGCGCTGGCACCTTTTGATCCAAGCGACAGCAAGTACAAGCGGCGCCTGCGGTACTGGTCTGTTGTCCTAACCGACGCGAACGGCAAACAGGCCTTCTTTTTCCGCAAGTTCACCGAGCAGGCAGAGCTCGACGCGCAAACGTGGAGCGGCGCTGATCAACCGATCCGGCAGCTTCACTCGGGTCGACGAGGAGATCTTTCTGTTCGATGACGATGTCGACTGCTTCGTCTTTGAGGGCTTCGTCTACGTGCTGCGCAAGCTTGACTTCAGGCGCATCTTCGACCAGATCGCCGAGGTGCTCAAGAAGGCAAAGGCCGCCGCCGGGGAGCTCCATCAAATGGTCCCAATTGCGAATTTCGCCGATTTCGAGAACGCTTGCAGCAGCGATTCGCGACTCGCCGACAAACTGCTGTCGGTCCGCGGCCGTGACTACTTCAGCCAGCTGAGCTACCAGATGCTGCAGCCTGTGATTAACCAGTTCAACCTCACCATTCCGACCGAGACTGTGCAGGGTCAGACGCATCTGGTGTTCGAACCAGAGCCCGCGAAGCGTTTCGGGATCCTGAAACTCATCGACGACGACTACCTGAGATCGTCGATGACTGGCCACGGCTACGAGGCGAACTCCAAGTCGCAGGCAACGTGAGGCGGATCGGGCAGCCCGTCCGCCGAGAGTCGGTCCGCTCCATCGTTGGCTGGCAGGGATCGGGTGGCGTGCCTGGCAAGAAATCCCCGAGCGTAGAAGAGCTGTCAAATCAGGATCGAGCAACAGACTGGCGAACGAGATGCAGTCCTGCGGCTTCGCTCCGGACACCTCGAGAACTTCGATCGGACCGCCGCCATCCACCACCGTCGACCGACCTCTGAGTTGTGCTCCCGATCAGCGACAGCGCACGTGAAATGCTTCATGAATCAATTGCATCATGCACCGTCCCCGTGGAAGACTTTCGCGCGGCGCTACCACGGCATTTCGCCGAAACGCTCGATGAGATACACGCCGACAACCCGTCAACCGAAAGCTGGGCGGTAATCCGCCGGCACTGGACTGGGAGCGCGAATGCCCGACAACGAGGTTGACATCATCGCCGAGTTCGGTACGGCCATCGAGCGGTTTCAAACCGCGTGGAAGGCGTATGCCGACGCCATCAGCCCTGAGCGTATGGAGAGGGAAATTGAACTCGATAGGCACGTCCAGGAAAAGCTGAGTTACTACAACGACCCCGTCAACCCGCGGCATCCGAAGGTCATCAGGGTCGCTAACGAGATCGGAGCGGACATGCTCCTACTCGACCACTCATGGCAGGTGACAGGCCCCGGGCGCGTCATCGCGGCCCGGAAGGCCGTCGACGAGCGTCTCCAGGCCATGACAGCCGAACTGGCGCTGGTTCTTGAGACGCTTCGGCCGCTGCCGCCACCGACCGTCGAGACGCTCACGGATATCACCGAGGAGGACCTCAGCGCCTGGGCCGCGGTCCGCACGAACGCTAAAGAGAAAGTAGATCTGGCGGGAACGCAGGGAGTCGTTCTCGCCCACGCGTTCGCGGCACTGCTGGAGGCGTCGGTGCACGCGATCGATCTCCGCACCAACGCCTCGAGCACTATGACGGCGACACGCCGCTACGGGCTAACACGATCATCGAGGCCGCCCTCGAGTCTCTGACCGAGGTGACCGCCGCCGAAGTGGCTCACCGCGTGCTCAAGGATGTCCTGCACGTCGCCGCGGCGCCTGCCGCCGCGATCGTTGGTTTTGCCGAGGTGGTCTATGCCGTCCGCGGCCGTGTCGGCAAGATCCCGGAGTACTACAAGGCCGGGGATGTGGACGAGTTGCACGTCCTCGGCGACGGCCTCAAAGCCTCTCAAGACGTGGCGTCCGCACTCGAGGAAGCGCTCGACAAGCTACCCAGCAGCTAGTCCGAGCCGTCAGGCCGAGGCCAGCTTGCGTTCGGCATGCCGGCTCGTGCCATCGAGTACGTGGCGGTGCTTGAGTTAAGCGGGCGTTCGGGACCTGTGGCGGAGCTGGCAGCTGACCTTCTTGCCGAGGCCGACCAGACCGCCGGGCGCGACGAGCACGAGCGCGATCAGGAGCCCGCCGAGCACGAGCTCCCAGCCTGTGGTGAGGCCGTTTGAGAGGTATTGCTGCCCGGCTTGGATCGCGAGCGTGCCGACCAGTGGTGCGAGCAGGCTCCCGGGTCCGCCGACAGCAACCCAGATGACGGCCTGCAGAGAGAAGGTGACATCGGCTGTGTTAGGCGACATGAAGCCGTAAGCGCCGACGTAGATCGCGCCGGCGAGGCCGGCGAGCGCGGTGCTGGCACCGAACCCGAGGGTGCGCAGGCGGTAGACATTGGTGCCGAGTGCGTCGAGGCGGATCGGGTCGTCACCTGATGCGCGCCAGCGCCGTCCCGCGCGCGACCATCGGAAGATGGCATAGCCGGCGTAGGCGACAAGCAGGAAGATCGCGTTGAAGTAGTAGACCGACGTGTTGGAGCCGTGGTCGATGTGCTGCGTATAGGCGGGGATGCCTGAGAGGCCGTTGCTTCCACCGACGGCTGAGAGGTTGATGAAGATCGTCTCGGCGAGCATCCCGACCCCAAGGGTGATCAGCGGCGCGTAGATCTCGACCGATCCGAGGCGGAAGATGATCGACCCGACGATCAGACCGAACGCGCCGCAGATCATGATCGGCAGCACCAGGGCGAGGATCGGGATGCCGTCGAGCTTGACGGAGCTGAGCGCGTCGATGACCGTCGCGAAGGTGCTCTTGCCGGTGCTGTTTGAAAGCAGGGCGTCGTTGACGGAGGTGGCGTTGCTTTGCGGCCCGTGTAAGAGCAGCCCGGCGATGTAACCGCCGCCGGCGAAGAAGGCGCCGTGCCCGAACGAGATGATGCGGTTCTCCCCCCACAGCAGGTCAATCGAGATCGCCAGCATCACGAGCGGCAGCCAGACGGCGACCAGACCGAGCGTGAAGTCAGAGAGGATCGCCGGCAGAATCGCGAGAACCAGCGCGCTTGCCGCGAGTGCGGCAAGCCGTCGTGGGCCGTGCTTTTCGCGGAGCTTTTTCATACCCGGCTCGCGATCAGCGTTTGCTTCCGAGTGGCGATGATCAGCAGGGCGGCGCCCCAGACGACTGCCTGGGCGAGGACGTCGTTGTAGGGGACGGCGATGGCGTCAGTCCCAATTCCGATCACCGCTGACCAGATCAGTGCTTTGCGGATGCTGCCCAGGCCGGCGAGGATCACGACCAGGAACGCGGGGACGAGGTAGGTGACGCCCATCGTCGGGTACACCGAGTCGAGCGGCGCGATGAGCGCGCCGCCGAGCCCGGCGAGGGCGGTGCCAAGCGCGAACGCGGTTGCGTTCACACGCGACACGTTCATCCCGAGCGACGCCGCGATCTGCGCATCGACGGTGGTGGTGCGCATCTTCAGCCCGGTCGCGGACTTCGCGAACCAGATCATCATCCCGACCCCGACAACAACGGCCGCGGCGATCAGGAATAGCCGCCAGAGCGGGAACTGCTGCCCGAACCCGATCGATACGGATTCGGACAGCGGCACACCGACATAGCGAAGACCAGGCCCTGCGATCAGCTGCACCAGCTGGCTTAGCACCAAGGAGAGCCCGAAGGTGCCGAGCATCGATTTGACCGGGTCGTGGTACAGCCAGCGGATCAGGGCCCGATCACAGACCGCCCCGACGATCCCAACGAGCACCGGGGTGAGCAACAGCGCGACCCAGGGGCCGACGAGCGGGCTGAGCAGCGCCATGCTGTAGGCGCCGAGCATCATGAACTCGCCGTGCGCGAGGTTCACGACGCCCATCACCCCGTAGATGATCGTCAGCCCGAGCGTGCTGAGCGCGAGGGTCGCGCCGAGGCACAGGCCCTGCGCGATGATCTGCACCAGCATCCCGCTCGGGTCCTATGCGTTCGTTTCGCGTCGCGGGCAGCCGGGGATCTTCGATTTGGCGATGATCTGCGACGGAAACGGCTCGGGATAGATCTGCCCGAAGTCCGCGATCGTCTCGTACAGACCCTGGCCGTTCGCCCTGCCGAGGAACACCTTGTGGGTGGTGTGGTGGTTGGACTGAACGGTGACGGTCCCCTCGAGGCCGGGCGGTACATGACTGACCCCTGGGAACGCCTTGAGGATCGCCTTCGGGGTTGCGTCACCGGCCTTCTCGATCGCCGCCTTCAGCAGGTAAGCGGAGTTGTATGAAGCCTGCATGACCTCGTTGGTCGGCTCCGAGGCGCCGTACTTCGCCTGGTAGCTCTTCTTGAACGATTTGTTGGTTGAGCCCGCCATCAGGTCGAAGTACGAGGACGCGAAGTAGGTCCCCTGCGCGATCTTCCCACCGACGGCTTTGAGTTCCTGCTCGGTCGCGATCCCGGTCACGATCGGCGTCTTTTCGGCCGTGAACCCGGCTTCCGCCCATTGCTTCCAGAATGCGGGGATCCCGGCACCGACGATCGTGTTCCAGATGACATCCGGGTTCGCGGACTTGATGTCAGCCAGCGCTGCACCAAAGTCGGTCTGCGTCAGCGGGAAGTAGCGATCAGCGATGACCTTGCCGCCTTTGGCCTGCGCGACCTTGGTGGCGATCGCGTTGTAGGTCTGCGGCCCGACGTAGTTGGAGCCGACCATGTAGATCTTCTTGCCGAGGTGCTCGACCATCCAGTCGGTGACCCCGAACACCGCCTGGTTCGCAACCAGCGAGCTGTAGATCACGTTGGTTGAGCACTCCAGGCCTTCGTAGAAGGTCGGGTAGATCAGGCAGTTGTCGAGACCTTCGAACACGGGCAGCACGGCCTTACGTGACGCTGAGGAGTAGCAGCCGATCACCGCGGCGACGTTGTTCTGCTGGATCAGTTGCCGGGCCTTCTGCACCACGAGACTGAAGTTCGAGGCATAGTCGGCCACGACCGGCTTGAGCTTGCGCCCGCCCACGCCCCCAGCGGCGTTGATCTCGTCGATTGCGAGCAATGTGGCGTTGTGCATCGGGATCTCAGCGATTGAAAGGTCACCGGAGAGCGAGAACAGCACTCCAATTGGAATTACGTCGCTCGATTTACTGCTCTTTCTGGGTGTCGAGAAGGCGCTGCTGCTAGAGGCGGTAGAGGCAAGGATCGCTGCTGCGCCGCTCGCGCCGATTGCGAGCTGGCCTCCCCTCTTAGGACCTCCCGCCGGGTTGTCCTGCTGTCGTTGGTCATGTTGCTCCTTGTCTGTGTGAACCTGGATTGGTGTGGGTCGGTCTAGAGCGCGTGCATCGCTTCGAACGCGCCATTTGAGCCGGGTGCCTCTGGCTCGGCGATCTCTCCGGCGCGGATCACCGCAACTTCGTCGCACAGCGCCTCCAGCACCTCAAGCCTTTGCTCGGCGATCAGCAGCGTCAACCCGGCCGCCTTGAGGTGCTGCAGGGCGGCAGTGACTTCCGCGACGAGGCCTGGTGCAAGTCCTTCGGTCGGCTCGTCCAGGAGCAGAAGTCGCGGGCGCCGCAGCAGCGCGCGGGCAATCGCGACCTGTTGTTGCTGCCCGCCGGATAGCACCCCTGCTTTGCGACCCATCAGCTCCGGCAAGGTCGGGAACAGGCGGGAGATCTCGAAGTGCGGTCCAGTGGCAGGCGGGCTGACCTGCGCGGCCCGGAGGTTCTCAGCGACGGTCAGGTCCGGAAACAGGCGCCGTCCTTGTGGCACAAGCGCCACGCCATACAGCGCGCGGCGGTGTGTGGCCCAGCGTTCGACCCGTTCGCCGAACACTTCGAGTTGGCCGCGGGTCGGTAGGAACCCGAGGATGCCAGCGAACAGTGTGGTCTTGCCAGCGCCGTTGCGCCCGGCGATCCCGAGCGCTCGCCCGACGGGCAGCCGAAGTCGTGCGTCCCGAACCACAGGAACGCGTTCGCGAAGCACGTCGAGCGTCCCGCTGAGCGCGAACGCACCCGGTGCGTCCTGCTCTGGGGTCGGCTGCAGCAAGACGTCAGTCGCCATCGGTGGTTCCGAGGTAGGCGGCGCGGATCGCCGGGTCGGCGGTGATCTGCTCGTAGGTGCCGGTCCGGATCAGCTGTCCGTTGTGCATGAACGACACGCGATCGGCGATCTGGGCGACGAAGTCGAGGTCATGCTCGACGACCAAGAAGGTTCCGAACGCGACCGCCTGCATCGCCTCCGCGAGCCGGTGGCGTTCGGAGCGCGGGATCCCGGCGGTCGGCTCGTCCAGCACAACCACCGACGGGGTCTGAGCGAGCACCATCTGTAGCTCGAGCCATTGCCGCCAACCGTGGCTGAGCTGCTCGCCGGGGATCCTCTCAATCTCCGCCAGCTCAGCCTGCAGCTGCGAGAGATCGGCGTTCGGGGCCGCGAGCTCGAGCTGCTGGCGGGCGGTGAGTCGGGGGAAGACCCGAGGAATCTGAAATTTGCGTCCGAGGCCCCGACGGGCGCGACGATGCGGCGGCCCGGTCAACGGCACCCCGTCGAGCGTCACCCGTCCTGCGTCGGCGATCACATGCCCGCAGATCACGTTCGCGAGCGTCGTCTTGCCGGCGCCGTTGGGGCCGACGAGCACATGAACCTCACCGCGCGCGACTGCCAGCGACACATCACGTAGCACCGCGGTCGGGCCGAAGGAGACCGACACGTGCTCGCAGTCGAGTGCTCCGCCTTGACGGGCAGCTACTGTGTCGCGCCGTGTGATAACCGTGGTCGTGCCCGCGGTCATATCGCTTACCGTGAGACCCCGGCGCGCAGCGCATCCCGCAGGCCAAACCGCGTTCCTGTCCACTCAAGCGCCCGGCCGATCCATTCCTCGGCGAGCCGTCGCTCGCTGTACAGGCTGGCCATCGCGACAGACACCACGCCATTGCTGCCGTGTCCGTTGTCGCGACGCACGACCGCGGGGCCACCCCACATCTCGGGGCTGAGTGCAACATCAACGTTGGTAGGCCGCATACCTGATGCCGCATCCAGCAGACTCTCGACTTCGCTGGTCGTCGCCTCGAACACGAGAATCGTCTGGTCGATCACGTCGCCGATAAACGGGATCGCTCGCATCACGTCGGCCTCGCTGATCTGACCGGCGGCGATATACGCGAACGTCCCATCGATCGGGGCCTGCATCGTCTGCAGCTGCTGCGGATAAACGATCGAGACGTCGGCCTTCGTCAGTTGCGACATTCCGGCCGCCATCACCTCGATCAGCGAGTTCGAATGGAACGGCTTGACTGCGAGCGGCACGTGAGACTCACCGACGATCTCCCCGGCTAGGGAGGTGTGCACATCGCTGCCGGCGCCACGCCAGTCCTCATCTACTTCGAGCATCACGCCGCAGACCTGCCAGCTGCCGTCGTCGTAGCGGTCTAGGACACCGACCTCTGCGCCGAACGCCCAGGGGTGCACGAACGGCACGCCGGCGAGGTGGCCGATGTGCCGGCCGAGGGTGTGCCCGCCGATCACGACCTCAACCTGGCCGCGAACGTTCGCGCAGAACCGCTCGATGCGGCTGGTGTCGATCGCGAGCGGTCCGTCCTTGGTGGTGGTCCAGTCGACCCCGTCGTGGATCGCGAGGATCACGATGTCGACGCCGCTGCGCTTAAGCTCAGCGGAGAGTTCCGCGACCAGGCCCGCCGCGGCGGGCTGGGCTCGGGTCAGCTCCTCGTTGAACTGACCGACGGTCGGGTGGGTCAGGCCGATCACCCCGATCGTGAACGAGCCCGCGGTCACGATCACGGTGGCTGGCAGCCCGACGTCGTAGTTAGCCGACAGCAACGGGAAGCCTGGCTCGTGCGACCAGCGACGCAGGTGCTGTTCGCCCCAATCGAATTCGTGGTTACCGATCGCGGAGACGTCGATGCCGAGCTCGCGAACGGCAGCGAACCCGTAGGCGCCGCCGGACGCGGGGGCGAGCGGTCCGCCCTGCGCGAAGTCGCCGTCATCGACCCACAGCGACGCCGGCACCTCGTCACGTAGCCGGTTGACGGTGCTGACTAGCGACTGCGCGCCCGGCTGCCTGCCGTAGGAGGTCGGCCTGGAGAAGTAGGAGCCGTAGAAGTCGTTGGTGGTGATGATTCGCAGCGAGGGATCGGGCATCAGGAGTCTCTGTTGGCAGTCATTTGGTCATCGGATCACACTGTTGAGGTGTGCATCGGTCTGCGTCTGGTATTCGGCTGCTGTTGGACTTCGCCGCTGTGCGCGGGTCAGAGCTGGTAATCGGCGTGGATGGCGTCGGCGACCCGTCGCGCGCGCAGCGCGTTGTTCTCGTCCTTGAGCACGACAGCTACATAGAGCGCGTCGAGCACAGCCAGGTGCGCAAAACGGCTCGCCATCGCCTCGACGCGAACCGAAACGGCCGCGGCACCGGCGATCAGGGCAAAGTCAACGGCGGACACGAGGCGAGAGCGGGCAAAGCTCGTGATCGCCGCGGTCGTCGCGCCGGCCGTTTTCGCGGCCTCAAGCGCGACGAAGCTCTGCTTGGTCGCGCCCGTGTGACTAATCACGAGGCACAAATCGCCCGGCCCCAATAGCGTGCACGCAAGCCGCTGGGCGGTGTCGGTTGCTGGCGCTTCGGCGGCATACCCGATCGTAGAGAAGCGGTAGGCCGCGTCCTCAGCGAGCATCAGTGACGGCACCGCGCCGATGACGCAGATCCGGCGAGCGGCGAGGATCGCGTCGACGACAGCGTCGAACTGTGCCGTGTCGAGCGTTCCGGGCACATCGTCAATCGTTCGGATCGTCGTGCGCAACACCTCTGCGACGATTTCGCCGCTTGGCGAGCTGCTCCCTAGGCGCTGCTGCTCGTAGAGCAAGTTGCTCGCAGGAGCGTTGTCGCGAGCGATCTCGAACTTCAAATGCTGAAACCCGGTGAACCCCAGCACCTTGCAGCAGTGAATGACCGTCGCCTCCGACACATCAGCCGCCGCGGCGAGCTCCGCGACCGTCTGTGTCGTTACCGCCTCAGGCGACTCCAGAATCGCTCGCGCGACCTTCGCGTCACTCGGCCGCAGCGCAGGCAGAGCCGAGCGGATCTGCGCCAGCGCAACGTTCGCGGTGGGCGGCGAAGTGGTGTCGGTTGTCGACATGTCAGGCATCTTGTCTCCTCTTGTCCATCAGCAAGTAAATTTTCTGTGAACGGGGTAAGAGCGAATACACTCGCTCCCCGATGGGCACCCCAACAACAGACCATCAACGAACAAGCACCGCTGCGCTGGCCCGAATCTTGTTCATCGGAGACGTCGTGGGTTCGCTCGGACTGGCGACGCTCGAGACACTCCTGCCCGAGCTGCGTACACGGCACCAGGTTGACTTTGTCGTGGCCAACGGCGAGAACTCAGTTGACAACGGCGCGGGCATCGACCCCGTCACGGCAGGACGGTTGCTTGCTGCTGGGGTCGACGTGATCACCACGGGCAACCACGCCCACGATGCCCCCACACGCGCCGACCTCTATGGCTCCGAGATGCCGGTGATCCGGCCTGACAACCTCGCGGGCTCCACGGTCGGGAAGCCGAGCATCATGATTGAGCGGTTCGGGATCAAGCTCGGCGTCGCGAACGTCATCGGCGCCGGCGATGGGCATGTACCAAACCGAGTGCTTGAGGATGTTGATACTGCGGTGAGGCCGCTGACCCGCGGCGCCGACCTGATCCTCGTTGATGTTCACGCAAGCTGGCCGGCGGAGAAGCTAGCGATCGCAGCCACCCTTGACGGACGCGTGTGCGCGGTCGTTGGCACCCACACGCACGTTCCTACGGCAGACGCTCGAGTGCTCGCGGGCGGCACCGCCTACATCTCCGATGTCGGCATGACCGGTGCCCGCGATTCGCTGATCGGATTCGAGACGGACGACATGATCCAACAGATCAAACCCGGCGATCCGCCGCTGCCCGCGCCGGTCACCTCCGGTGACGGCGTGCTGATGGCGGTGCTGATCACCGCGGCGGTCGACGGATCAGCACTAAGCATCGAGCCGCTCAGGGTGCCGGCTCCAGCGAGCGATGTCCGCGTGGCCGACCGAAACCGTGATCGCATCAACGGAGCGCGGGCCGCGATGCGAGCTAGAACGAGCCCGCCGGCTGCCGCCGTGTTTGACTGTGACGGGCTGCTGATCGACTCCGCCGCGTGTTGGCGCCAGGCGTACGAGCAGGCGCTCGCCGCCGACAGACGCTCGCTCGACCCCAATCTGTTGCTCAAGCTGAACGGTGCCTCGGTTTCGGGAGCGGCAATCGCACTTAACATCACCCGTGAAAGCTTGTATGAGGAGCTGCGCCGGGCGTTTCAGACCGGGCCGCTGAAGGCTCAGCAGGGCGCACGCGAACTTCTACACCGCATCGACGGGGAGATGCCCATCGCTGTCGCGACGAACGCACCTGCGGAGCTTGTCGCGCTCGCGCTTGAGCGAGTTGGGCTCGCCGCGTATCTACCGACGATCGTCAGCGCCGATGGCATGCAAGGCAAGCCGTCGCCGGACGTTTACCTGGACGCGTGTGGCCGACTCGGCGTCCAGCCCACTGATGCTGTTGCGTTCGAGGATTCTCCGATCGGTGCCGCCGCGGCCCAGGCGGCTGGGCTGACCCTCGTCTATGTACCCACCGGAGCCCCGGCACTCGTTACACCGGATCTGATCGTGCACCGGCTCGACGATCCCCGGGTGCTCGCGGTCCTCGGATGCCACGGCTTCACGGGGGCGCGAGAGTCGTACGCCACGAGCCCGCACACCCCGCGGTAGAGCAACTCCAAGTGACCACCCCCCGCGCGTCGGTGAGTCCGGCAGTGCGTGAGTCCGACTTGCGCACTGTCGACCGCCATCGACCACACGAGCGACCATAGGCGCGAGCCCTACGCGACGCCGTCTGCCAGCGTTGCTGGCTGCCGTCTGCTGCCCGAGTTCTCGGGGAACAGGCATCTGGCGCTAATCGCCGACGCTGCGCTCGGGGTGCGACGTCGTCCTGCCGTCGGTTCCTTCGGCCCGCGTCTCATAGCCTCCCGCGAGCCTCAGACCCCGATTAGCCACCCGACGATGCTCAACGAACCGCAGCTCAAGACGCTGCGCTGGATCGGCGATGGCTGCCCCGATGGCGTGATGCACGACGACACCCACCGCATCTCGGCGGCCGCACTACGCAACCGTGACCTGATCCGCATCCACGGCCGCGGCAAGACGTGGCGTGCGGAACTGACCGAGAAGGGCCGCGCATACCTTGAACTCCCGCCCGTCGTAGCAGGCAAGCGTGAGCTCAGGCGCGCACCCCAACAAACACGGCCGAACCCGCCACCGGAAAGAGCGCCGGCGTCGACCGAGCCGACTCGATCGGACCCGATACCAGGCGACCTGCGCGGCGCACACCAACTCATCCGAGCCACACGTTCAGCCGCCTCGAGACTCAAGCCGGACACAGATGGGCTGCTGGCAATCGGCCCGCGCGCAGGTGTCGTCTACATGAAAGTCAGTCGCGCGCAGCTTCACCGCTCACTGGTGCTCGCCCACGGTCTGATCACCGCCGCACGTAAGAGAGGCTGGGAAGTCGCGCCATATGCCAGGAGCAAATATGGCCAGCGCCCAGGCGTCGCCGTCGTGATCCGGGAGCATCGTTACCCAATCGAGATCACGGAAGAGACCGCCGCCGTGCCGTTCACGGACAGGGAGATCGAACGGTGGAGAGCCCGGTCCGTCTGGACATTCGACGACCGCCGCGACAAGCAAGCGCGTGGATCTCGACGCGATTATCGACTCCGGGTCCACGAGGCCCCAGGAGCCTCGGGCCAATGGCCCGACGGCAGAGGACTTCTGGCTCGGGAACCTCACCTTCGATGACACAGCGTTCGACGCCTTAGTGGACACGGCTTAGCGACTACCGGGAGCCGCTCGGCGTCGACCCGTCCGGGTGCTGCCACCGGCTGCTGATGCACTAGTGATCGCTGGGTCGCTTGGTATCCGTCTAGAGCGGAGCACGACGCGACGCGCGTAATTTCGCGACCGCTAAGCGGAGCTGAACCCGCGGGTACGGTCGCAGCATCGTGCTCAAACGCGCGAGGCTGCTGTCGGCGTCGGGGGAGTCGAGAACGGCGGCAGCGACTCCTAGGGCCTCATCCGGCCCGGCAAAGTTCTCCCTGATCTCTGCTGCCGAGAGTGTGCTCTGTTTGCGGACCACCGCCGCGGCGTAGCCCAACGGATACATCTTCGGCGACTGCTGCCCAGCGATCGTCTGAGCAACCCTGAGCAGGGCAACGTCACGTGGCCCTGCGTCCTCCCACAGTGCCGAGAACATCGCCGGCATCCACAGATGCTGCACTGCCACCGAGCGGCGAGCGAGTTCTGCGAGTTCGCGGGTTGTGTCGCGGACGGCTTCGATGAGCGTTTCCAGATCAAGCTGCCACTGTCCGACATCCGGCAGCACTTCGCTGATGTCAACACCCGGGCCGCCGTGGCCACTGTGCAGCCCGAGTCCGCGCGCCATTTGCGCGGGGCCGTTGCTCTGAAGCTCTGCCTGTACCTCGACGCCCAGCAGCTTGCTGAGCATGTATTCGTGTGCGTCGACTCGTTGCTGCAGACCCATCCTCACCTCGCGCGGAAAGAATGCGTTCGTGCCGCGCTGGCGCGCCATCTCCGCGGCAGTGGCGTGGATCGCTTCCGGACCCTGTGCAGCCAACGCCGCGGCTTCCGCAGCGCCCGGGCGGAACGTCGTCAGTAGACGGACGCAAAGGTCCTTTACGCTGGCGAGATCTCCGACACTCGTCTCGACATACCGAGCGAATTCGAGTAGGTCGTCGCCGAGCTCGCGACGGCCATAGCGTGCCAGGAGATCAACCTCGCCGACCGCCGCAAGCGGATATCGCCAGACCCCCTCATGGCGGAAGGGCGGCGACACCAGGCCCTGGTTTCGCCAATGCCGGATCGTGCTGAGACTCGCGCCGGGACGGCCTGACGTGCGAGCGATCTGGATCAGGTCGGCGGTCGTGGGCGTGAAGTCGAGAAAGGCGGCTGTGGCGCTGGCGGCCTCGTCGGCGTGAGTAGCCCGGCTCATAACTCGCAAGTTTGGCTTGCCAGCTCGACGCGCCAGCTCTCAGCTGCGACGTTCGATCTCACGTCACCGCATCGTGTGGTGGCTCGAACAAGGGAGACAAATGTCTTTCGCAGTCTGGCTCACGCAACTCGGGGCCACAATTCTCGCGCTGATCGCACTGCTGATCAACGGGCGCCGGCGCGGGTGGATCTAACCGCTGGCGGCCAGCCGACCAGATCGTCGGCTGGCCGCCACGCCTGCCGCCATGACCGATCCCGTTCCGCCTACGGACGCGGATCCTTGCCTGGAAGCACGTCGACGTCACCGTGCCAACGTCAGTCGTGGCGACCACGCTGGGTGGCTCAGGTAGGCAAACTTAAGCGCATCGGCAAGAAGGGCTTTGTGTCGATTGTCCAACTCTGACTCATGAGACTCCCGATCCTCGATGCTCCACCGCCGCTGACGGTCAATGTGAGTTACCGCGAGCTCTATGAACATGGTGCGTTTGCACAGAGGGAGCTCGAACCCGACAATCGGCTGGCGAGCATGGCGCGGGATCGGCAGTTGGCGCACTGGACTGGCCAGGAGGTCCCCGAGGTGGACGATCGGCGCGGCGCGCTGTGCCCGATCGCGTTCGTGAACGGCGGGTATTCCAGCAGTTCCACGATCCCGCCGGTGGAGCAGGAGAGACTGACGTTTCGTGAGGATGCAGGCCCGCGACCTTGGAGTGAGTACGCCTGGGATGCGTGGGGTTACCCGCAGGTCTCTGCGCTGTACTCCCCGTGGCAGCTGCTCTATCTCGATGTTGTCGCGCGTGAGGACGGCGTCGAGTTGCCGATCGATCTCGTTCTCGGGCCGCCCGAGGAACTGCAGAGCCAGCCTCAGCCAGGTTCGCTGGCTGATCGAGAAGCAGCGAGACTTGTTTGACGCGATCGACGCGACTTGGCGGCCGCTGATCAAAGTTCTCGTGGCGATCCAGAACGTCTACTGGCCGAAGGTGCGCGGAAGAACAGTGGTGACCCTGTCGCCCGGGGGTGAATACCACGAGGCCGGGAACACGACAGAGACAGCAGAGGAGTTGCTCGCGCGTACGGGGTGCTCGATCGAGGAGGTGACGGCGGCGTACCAGTTCCTCGTCGAGCGAGGGTTGAATCGCGAGCCCCAGGATGAGGGCATGGTGCTCTTACGCCGGTTTGTCCCGCGCGAGTATCACGTTCGCTGGCGTGGCCCGGTACAGCACGCGCAGGACCACTTCGACGCCGCGAGGATGCTCTACCTGTGGCTCACCGATCTCACAGGTGAGCCGCCGGGGCGGCCTGACACGTGGCCGATGGACGGGCGACAGGCGCAGCGGATGGCTCTCTACGACAACGGGATCGCTCCAGGCACGATGCCGGACGCACTCAAGCGGGAGCTGATCGAGACTGAGCTCTACCCACACGGTCCCGCCGTGATCGGGGAGGGATCTTCCGAAGGGATCATCGTCGACTGGTTGGTGCAAGAGCTCGCTGGGCCTGCGCGGCGCTTTTGAGTTCCATGTCCTTGAGGGAAGCGGCGCGGCAGGCTCGCGTCCCCAGGCTGGTCGAGATCCTCGACCGATACGCAGCTGAGGCGTTTCTGATCGTGGACAACGAAGGCGAGATGGCGCGATTCGTTGACAAGACGGTGACTGACGGCAAGCTCGAGCGGGAAAACGTTCTACTCGCTGACGACAGCCTCGAGCAGGATAACTTCAGTCTCGACGAGTTGATCGGCGTTGTCAGAGAGATCGCGGGGAATCCGCCGGAGGGTCGAGAGCCCGCCTCACTTCAGCTCACGCCCGATCAGCTCATGGCCGAGCATGCTGACCGCCGATCTCGAGTTCAGCAGAACCCGCCCGGACTTGCGGGCACGATGCTCTCGATGGCAGCGCGCCCGGAACACGGCAGCGTGAGGGTCAGCAAAACCGAACTTGCTGAGGGTCTCGCGAGGCTCGTCGTAGGCGAGCTTCGCGAAACGGACACCCAGGAAGAGGTCGAAGCACTCAAGCAGCGTCGTCCCGTCGTGCGGTTCGTCATCGACCATCTGTGTCCGGCTCTCAGCCGCCCGCGACCGATCAGCTGAGCCACAAATCGACAGGGCTCTCACGCGCCAAGTCCGCGCCGGAGCTAACACGCACCGGCCGAGGGTAGGAGCGTCATCAGCGGCTCTCTACCCGCGACGCGAAAAGGTCGATCCACTCCGGTGCCGCGGAGATGATCTCGCCCGTGATTTCCCGAACAACCTGCTCGGCGGCGATCGAATCGCATGGCGCGCCGCGCTTCTTGATTCGGTGGTGCTCCTGACTGAATATTTCGCGTCCGACTTCGAGATCAAGGTAGAGGACGGCACCGAGATAGAAGTTGTCGTCATTCCCAAGCGCGAAGTACCGGCCGATGCCCAGCACCAACGGCTTCGAGCCGCCGCTGCTGACCCTCAGACAAGGTGACCGATGCTCGACTGCGCGCGGACCCGGCCCGACGTCGTGCAGCCTCAGGTACTTGTCGGTGGTCGCGTCGTAGTAGACGTGCTCTGCTCCGGCGTGCGTCGCAAGGCGCGATGCGAGATCTGAGAGCAGATCGTCTGAGAGGTCCATCAGTTCTGTGAACCGCTCACGGAGCTTTTCTTCCTGCTGCTGGCGTGTGAGGCGTGGTCCGACGGCTCTACCAAGCCGCTCGAATGTCTCGTCGGCGGCGCGTTCGGCCGGATCCTGATCGTTCACGAGCGTGAGCCAGGCGTGTAGGTCAGCGGCGACCTGGACCATTGACGGTCGTTCCTCGGGCACCGCGCGAGTGCAACGGTCGACAAGCTCATCGAGCGCAGCGGTGCGACGGAAGTGGAGCCACGTTCTCAGACGATAAGGCTCCACGTCCGCGCGCTGCTCACCCGGGAACGGGAACTTCTGACCTGTGGCTAATACCCACAACGTCTTTGCGAGCATGAATACGTCGGCGGGCCGGCTGTCGTCTACCGCTGACGCGGCGAGCAGTTCCGGCGGCATGAAGTGGCGCGGCCCAAGCGGCCGTCCCGTGATCGTGAGCGAACTCTCGTCCGGCAGATCGACCAACCCAAAATCGCCGACCCTCCACGTGCCCTCGTGCCGGTAGAGGTTGCCGGGTTTGATATCGCGGTGGCTGATGCCGCGCTCGTGCAGTCGCCCGAGGGTCTCCGCGATAGAGGCGACCGCACTGACGACCTCCTCGAGCCCCGCTTCGACGAGGGCCGAATCGGCGGTCTCGCAGATCGGCATCGAGTACCACGGCCGGTCCACAGACGAAGGCGCATCCGGCAGGTGGCTATCGACGATAGGCAGAACGCCGGGATCATCTGCGCACTCAAGTTGCGTCCTAACCTCGCGCAGGAAGCGCTCGTACGGCTCGCCTTTGAATTTGCGCAGGAGCTTGAGTGCCCGCGTCTCGCCGTCTCGTGACGCCTCCCAAACGTCAGCGTTCCCGCCGTCACCCAACTTCTGCTCGAGCGTCCACGGCCCCACCTCGACTCCCGGCTTTAGCTGCGACATGCCGGCATCCTGACGTTACGCGGGACAAGTCGTCCGCACCGGATTCTCAGTCCTGAGGGACATCTTCCGCGTCCGTCTGCCGCCAACCGTGGCGTCCGTCGGCTTGACCGGCCGGCTTCATCTGTACTACGTGGACGGATGTGCCTATGAACTGTCCGGGCGTGTGTGGCAGACGCAGCGTAAGAGGCAGCCTGCCAAGCGTCGGCGCCTGACCCTCTAGCTGGAACTGGACCACGACGCCCGGGCCGGCCGGCGAGGCGAGTAGCTGACCAGATGGTTGCGGCTGACCATCGCGACTAATGATGCCGCCTACGACTACTTGCTCCCCGATCTCTACCGAAGGGTCGACGAGGGTCGTGTCGACATCGCCGACGTTTTGCACCATCGCGATGAGCGTCGCGGTGTGATCGAGGTTGACTGCCTCCATTCGGCTCACGTCCGAGGGCGCCCGGGCCACTCGCAGCCGAGCGTGCGGGGCATCTGATCCCGACGCACGGACGAGGTATTGCAGGGCGTCGGCGATGCGCTCAGCGGCTGATGCCAGTCGCTCGGTCGGATCCTCGGATTTGCTCATGACCGCATGATCGCGCGCTTACATCCGTGGATGTCGCGTCGTCGCTGCACCCAAGTCGCCAGCAGATTGCGTGATCACGATGACCTGGTCACCGTGTGATCCTCCGCGCTGCAGAATCGCGACGCGGGTTGTGCTGCCATCTTGCTGACAAGTCAGACCGGACGGTGTTAGTCGCGACGCGACCACCGGCACCGGCACCAGCACCAAAACCGGCACCCGCACCAGCACCAGCACCACGATCAGCGGCATCACGATGATCAGCAGCCGTGAAGTCGCGTTGGCCGCGGGCGAGTCGCGATCCCCTACTTCGGAGCTTCAGGAAGGTAGATGCCAAGGAGCTCTCGCGCGAACGCTCGCTGCGGCTCGGCCTCCGGTCCTTCGTCGTGGTTTCGGATCTGTGGGTGGGCCACGTGGTTGACGACGTTGCGGGTGCCTGGTCGGAGCGGATCGTGCGTGAGATGAGTTTCATAGTTGGCGTTGTTGATCTGCCCGATCCTCACATCGCTCGCGGCGGGCAGCTCAGTGAGGAGTTTCCGGGCGGCCTCTGACGCCGCCGTGAGGGCCTCGGCTGTCCACGGCTCGAATCTTGTCCAGATCTGGCGGAACGCGAGCGCGACGGTGGTGTTGAGCATGGCCTCCGCGCTAAGGCCCTCTAGGACACTGGCGCGGAGGAACCTCGCCACATCGAGGGTCTCTCGCGCTTTGCGGACCGCCGCCTTTGCCTCGGCGGTGCCGCGCACGAGCACAAGCCGCGCGAGGACAGCGGCGATGACGCGTTCGAACTCGTGGGCCGCTGCAGCGGTTGGGTCATCCTGAAGGCCATTGGCGGCTTCGCGAACGAGACCCTCCGCGGTCTCTCGAGCCACCTGGTCGCAGCCCTCCAAACCCACACTTCGAAGCGCCACTCCGAGGCGTAGTACGCGCAGCGGAAAGGTCTGTCGGATTGTCTGGCCTATCCGGGCTACGGAGAGCATTTCGTCGAAGGCGGCCGAGCGCTCGCTGGGGTCACGCTCGGCGATCAGCTGAGCGCAATCGGCAATCTGACCGCCGGTGACAGCGACGGCACCGTTTGATGAGAATGCGATCCCCCATACGCCGACTTCGGCGCCCCATCGTTCCTCTCTCTGGAAGTACTCAGCCCACGCGTCGCTCGTGACCGCGCGCCGCCGGGCCTCGACCTCGGGGCGTGCCTCCTCCACGATCGCGCGGACGTCCTCAATGGTGCGGTCAAGGGCTTCGTCGTCGAGCTCGACTGCGAGCGCCTGGCGCAGATGGCGAAGCTGCCGGCGCCGCACGAACTCTGCGACCTGGCGCGCGCCGAGGCTGGCTTCGAGCTCGGCGAACCGCTGCGGCAGGTCGGGTTGCGCGATGTCCAGCACCGGGTCCTCCCAGCGCTCTTGGGTGACGTCGAAGACGCACAGCCGAACCCCATTGGCCAACACCATGAGCGGCACGTCCACGCGGGGGTGCGTTGCGTAACCCCACGCCTGACCCAGGTGCCTGTCGGAGAACAGGTCCTCGTCTGGCGCTTTCGCTTCGATGATCCAAAGCCCGACGCCGTACACCGTCGGCCGGTAGTCGATCTCCCACCGCTTGGACCCAAAGGCGCGGACCGGCGCCGCGACCTTGAATGGGATGTCCACATGATTCGGAGTTCCGACCCCGTACCCGAGCAACATCAACAGCGGATAGATCCACTGCTCCCGGATCGCCTGCTCATCCTGACCTGAGAAGTCGTTGTCCGCTAGCGCTCGTAGGAGCTGTGGAGGAGAGCCGTACATCTGGCTGACTCGTCGCTCAGGCGTCGATCACGGCAATCAGATCGCCGGCCAGGAACGCGGCAGACGCGCCGACGACAGCCGGATCTCCGACGAGCTCCTCGGCGGCGCCGGCCATCTTCGGGCCCGGCGCGGTTTCGTCTACGAACAGCTCGCGCAGATAGGCGATCGCCTGGTGGGTGACGGGACCGCATAGCTCGTCTCTGGAAAGCTCGAGCAGACGTGTGCCGATGGTGTTCGTGTCCGTGGCGACGAACAGCCGGTAGATGTCGTGGGCGTCCTTATTGACGAGTCGGTGCGGCTGGTCTTGGCGCTCGCCGATCTTGTGCAGCTTGGCGACTAGCAGGGCCGCGGGCCCGGCGACGGCAACGGTCGCCTCCCGGCTGTCGGCGGGATCGAGCGCGTGGATCGTCATCGGAGCGTTGTCGACTAGCGCTGCTTCAAGACCCGTCGCGCGACGCGTGGTGTGCTTCCCGTGCGGAGGGATTTTCGCGCTCCGGCGACCACCCTTTCCGGCGAGCGCTTCGGGGACCATGAGGTCGACCGGGATGCCGCTGGGCGACACCCAGCTGCCTGGCTGCGGATCGATCAGGTTGAGGTGGAAGTGCGCGCGGGCCATCGCTTCGTCGATGAGCGGATCGGCGCCGAGCTCGCGCGGGTCGATTGCGACGTCGCTGTCCTTGGTCGTCTCGGCGAGCGCGACGTCCGCGGCACCGGTGTGTAGATAGATCGCCTGGGCGCCGACGACGACGAGCGCGTCGCGGTGTGCGGCCAGCGCGTCAAGTGCGTCGAGCAGGGCGCTGCGAGCAGCGACCAGCAGGTCAGCGTCGCCAGGCGAATTCATTGATCTCCATCCAATCGAGCAGCGCGGTCGCCTCGTTGGGGTTGCGTCCGGGACCGGACAGCAGGTCGACGGCTACCTGGGCGGCTGCCGCCATCCGTACTCCGCCGATCCTCTCGCTGCGGTCGAAGACGACGCGGTACTTGGCGAGCGCGAGGACGACGTTGGCGCCGGTCTGAGTTTCACGCAGGCCGAGCATCTCGACCGCCTCCGTCGGATTCTCGACGTAAAGCATCGCAAGGCGCGGCTGCGCGTAAGGCTCGAACCGCTCGGCTGCGAGTGACCCTGTGAGGACGTAGTCGAGGTCACGGGCCTCGCGCAGTCGCTCGATCAGCGCTCCAAGCCCGCGCGGTTCCAGATATGTCTGGACGGGGTTGGTCTGCGCGAGACCGTAGTCCTCGCTCCATCGCATCAGCAGCGGCCGCCAGCGAACATCACTGATCGGACCGTAGGGCTCGCGGAACAGCAGCTCCTCCTGTTCGAGGAACTCGATGACGCGGTAGGCGGCGCCGGTGGAGGCTGAGGCGCGGTCGGCCAGCTCGGGGACCGAGTACGGCGGAGCGAAGTCGATCAGTGCGCGTACGACGCGCGCGGCCGGCTCGCCTTTGAGACTGCCCCGCGGCCGGCCAGGACCACGCCAGGGATCGCGGTCCGCGCCGCGATCGGATAGATAAAGCGCCGGCCGGTCCGCACGGATCAGAACATTCCCGGTCGCGTCGATGTAGCCGGCGCCGGCGCCGGCGATGCGGTCCCGTGTGGCAGGCGAGAGATAGCGGGCCACGAGGACGGGGGTCAGGTTCTCGTACGCGGGGGAGTCGTCGGCGGCGAGGCTGCGAAGCTGGTCGAGCATGAGCGGCACATCTCGGGTGTTGATCAGGCGTTTGGCCTCGATCGCGACCACCAGCTGTTCACCGTCGGGAGCCATGATGTGCATGAGCGCATCCAGCTGCCGGCGGCCGGCGAGAACCTGCTGCTCAACCCGCAGGCCCCATGCTGAGGGCAGGCGTTTTCGGACCTGATCGCTCGCGAGGCGAATCAGGTCAGATTCCCGTTCTGGAGGGGGATTGTCAGGAAACTCCCCCGCTCTGTTTGAAACGGAAGATGGCATTTTCAAAGAAAACCTACCAGATTATGTTTGAAAAACCCAGGTTTCCGCTGTCAACGGAACCTTGGTGTTCCAACGTAAACCTTCCCAGGATCTGATCGCGATGCTCCGGATCGGCCACACGAGATTGACTTATCGGCCATACGAGACTAGGTTATCGGCCATATGAGCGGTCAGTCGTTACGAGGCCTGGCGCGCATCCTGGACGTGCCAGAGCGGAGTTTGCGTCGCGCGGCAGCGGAAGGGATGGTGCACGGTCGGCGCGTCGGTACCCGCCGCTATGAGACTACGCTGCGCGAGGAGATGTACCTACGCGAGCATTGGTCGCTGCTGCGGGCATTGCGCGCTGCGCTCCGGACCGAACCGAACGTGCGACTCGCTGTGCTGTTCGGGTCCTTCGCCGTCGGCCGAGAGTCGACGCGATCCGATGTTGATCTGCTGGTCGTCCTGCGTGACGACACTGCCACAGCGATTGCTGCTCTGGCACAACGCCTTACCGACCGAATCGATCGCGAGGTGCAGATCGTGCGGCTGCAAGAAGCTGAGCACACGCCTTCATTGATGGCCGACGTACTTACCGCGGGGCGAGTACTGATCGACCGTGACGACGCGTGGGCCGACCTGAAGGCCGCCGAACAGCGTTGGCTGCGTAAGGCGGCCGCCGACAATACGCCGCTGATCGAGGCAATGCCCGACTTAGGGCTGTCGTAGATGGCACCGACTCCGGAAGCGCCGCTCGAGGCCAACGATCCCGATCGGGCGCGGGCGCTCAAGACCAAGATCCGTGACCGGGTTAGCGACGTGCGCCGCCATTTCCTCGCGCTGCGCGCAGCTATGGCGGAGTTCGGCGAGAATTTCAACCTCGACGCTTTCGCAGCCGCCTATGACTCCGAGGACCCGGCCGACCTCAACCATGTCAAAGCCGTCGAACGGGGGGTCGACCAGCTCTACAACTACATCGCTGAGCTGGCCGCATTCGGGCTCGAGCTCGCCGAGATCCGCGTCCGCGGCCAGGAGACCAACGCGCGCGTCGATCTCGACTCCCTGTCCCGGGCCGGCGTGATCGGACCCGAACGCACTCGCCGCCTACAGCGCCTGCGGGGGCTGCGGCGCCTGCTGGTGCACGAATACGCCACGGCAACCGCCGAGCAGGTGCACGAAGCCGCTCAGCTTGTCGCCAGTGAGTTCATTCCGTTCTACGACGCGTACCGAGTGTGGATTGCACGTGGCTTCAGCCTCACGCCACCCTAGGGTGATGATCCGGCCGCACGAGCACGAAGCGCCACTCGTGGGTACGAGCTTCGCTCACGATCACGGCAGTCATAGGCTTGCGGCTGGACCGTTGTGCTGACTCAGTGGAGACTCATTTACGCACGAGGGTCGGCCGAGCGTGAGCGCTGAATGAACGGACACTTCGTATGCAGCCCTCGGCGCCGCGACGCTCACCGGCCTCGGCCGCGCGGGATTCAGCCTGAGGGCTTGGATTCGCCCCCGCGTCGGCTCGCCGGCGATCGGTGTGTAAACCACCGCCTCGCCCGCCCCGAGCGCACCGAACGTATCGGAGGACACTCGGAACTCGCGGACACGTCTCGCGCTGCCTTGTCCGGTGTGGGTGCGGCCATGTGCTCCGGTCTGGCTGGTGTTTTGCCAGACCGCACGAGTCCCCATTAGTTTCGCGAGCCAGTCGCGCGACTCTGGGGCCGTCTGCCGGTGTGCAACGACACCCGCAAAGTTGTCGGTCAGGCTCGCGAGAAGCCCGGGTTGTCCGGTGAGTGCCTCGATGTCCGCCGCCGATTGCGTGATGACGACGACCTGACCACCGTGTGACCGCCCGCGCTGCAGAATCGCGACACCTCGTTGCGCAGCCATCTTGATGACTGCCCCGAACTCATCGAGCAGCAGCGTCCATTGAATCCCGGCCTGCTCGGCCGCGTCGTGCAAGTCAGCGAGAGCCAGCACCGATAATGCAGCAGCTTCGTCGGGCATCGTGTCGGCGTGTGTTCGCCACATCACGACGGCACGTTCCCGTATTGCGTCGAGCAGGCGCACACCGACCGTGTCTCCGTCTGGGGTGGTGCGCGGCGTGACGAGCGTGCGGCCGGCGAGCGCTAATGCGACCTCGAGTCGAAAGGCGCCGCCGGAGAGGTCCTGGATCCCACGTTGGGATGTCACGTACGTTCCGTGGGCCTCTGCGCGTCGTTTGAGTGCCTCGTGCTCGTTCCCGAACGACTTGGTGATTCCGAGGAGCTGGTCGTAGTTGGTGGGTTGGCACGCGTCGACGAGCAGAGGTACGGATGGTGGCCACATGCCAGCCGCGTGGAGAACCTTGCTGACGACATCGAGATGGCGTCGAAGGACGTCGTAGTAGTAGGGCTCGGACTGCTTGATCGGCTCCACCGCCCGTGCAGCGACGACGTCCGGCGAACCCCACAGTGGCTGCCAGCGATCGGTCGCCGAATCTTGCGAGTCGAAGAGGATGAAGGGCACACCCGCCGCCGCCGCCAGCGACTGCATCTGCTCAACGTCCTCTGGGTCGCCCTTCTGGTCGAGTACTAGAAGTGCGGCATGGTGAGTCAGCGTGCGCGCTGCGATTAGCCGCCTCGCCGTGGTCGTCTTCCCGGCGCCCGTGGCGCCGAACAGAACTACGTGTTGTCCCGCACCGATCGGCAGCCGGGGTCCGCTCCCTCCGAGCGCGGTCATCGATACGAAGTCGATGTGCTCGGGCCACCTGCGTTCGCGGACGAGCTCATCCTGCGAGCGCAAATAGACACGCTCGCCCGCCGAACGTTCAGGCGTCGGCTGCCAGATCCACCGCCGGGCGAGTTCGTGGTTGCGGAGTTCCTCACCGGCACCAAGATCGCGGGAGCGCCAGCGTGCGCCGAACGTGGCACCCGCCACCCACGGTGCGGCGAGAGGCATCACCACGAGCGAGATCGGCCAGGCACGAACGCCGAGGGTCGTAAGCACTCCGATCACACCAAGGAATGCAGGCGGGTAGAGGTTGCGTGTCGACAGCGTCGTTCGGCGGCGCATCCACCACGCCCCGATCACGCCCGCCGTCCCGAAGGCCAGGGTGAACGCAAGGTCGACCGCGATGAGCTTGAGAGCCAGCATCACTTCTCGCCTCGATTGAGATGCCAATCGGCGGATGCCAAGCCGGAGGATTGTGTGGCTTGGCTTTGGATCGCCTCAAGTTGCTCCACCCGAAGCGTGCCTCGCTCGATGCTGAGGCCGCGCGACTCGCCGCAATCCCGCACACGGTCAGCCAGCTCGCTTCCTGCGCACACGTACATCACGCCAGGGCTTGTCCCAGCAGCCACCCACTCGGCGTGCAGCGTCAACACGGACTCAAGTCGGGCTGGTGACTTGTGCGTGAGCTCGACCTCGATCGGGAGCACGGCACCATCTGGTAGCCGGCCTCCCAGATCGGGGCGATGTCCCCGCCGCCGGGTCTCGCCCCGCTCCCGCCACCGAAGCTCGCCACAGAACTCTCTTCTGAGCATCATCTCGCGCGGCCCTACAAGCCCGCGACCGCGCGCGGTCAGCCACGCGGCCGTCCATGCGCTCGCGTCACAGTGCGGCCAGCTCACCGGCGACGGCGCGCGTTCGACGGCCGCCGCCGGCACGCCACAGAAACGAACGCCCGCCCGAGTCGCGTAGACCAACGAGCCCTCGCCTCGTGTCCGCTGGCAGCCCGTGAGCCACCCCGCCGCCCGCAGTCTCTGCGCATGCGAATAAGTCGCTACGCGCCCCCATCCCATCGCCACACCCCATGCCCCGAGCGGTGACGGACCTACCGATGCCAGCCATTTCAGTCCGGCGATCGTTGAAGGTCCTGGTCTTACCCCAGACATCCCAGACATCTCCTCCCATTCCTCATCCCGCACCCATTTCTCCTGAACCAGGACAAGAGCCACCAACCATTTGCAGCCCGCCCCCGCCAGCCTCTGCAACCACTGAACCCCGAGCCCGACTACCCGCACCATCCAAAGTGACCTCACACGTGGGGGGCGGGTAGTCGGGCTCGGGGCGATTGCGAATCCCCAGTGCTGGCGGGGGCGGACCTGCCTCCAACTGTGGACCCCGTCTCCATACCTCTGTCCATACTTCAGTCCATACCTGAGCATCGCTCATGCCTCCTCGTGCTCAGCCAAACGCTTGCGACGGATCAGTTCCGCAACCTCATCAGCCGTCCGCGGTCCTTCCTCAAGCAGCGCGATCAGCCAGCTCGGTGAGACTCGCCTTGCGCAGCCGCGGATGCCGCTCCTCCGCTTGGGACACCAGCGCTCGGAACCGGTCGTGAAGGTCAACGGGCAGCCGGAAGTTGACGAGCCGCGTGACGCTGTAGTCCGCCGATCGTCGCTCCTTCGTCGCCGCGTCTCGCTGTCGGCCCGGGCGAGTCGGAGCGGCGTTTCGGGTCGCCTCGTGATCTGCGTTGGGCTGCTCCTGCGGCTCCGCAATCGCCTTGCTCGCCATCCCCGGGATCGGCCGGCGTCGCACTGATTGCATCCCTTCGATCGCGCTCATAGCTCGAGCTCCGCGAGCAGATGATGGGCCAGCCGTCGGTAAGCGTGGCTGACCATCGAGTCGGGCTCGAGGACTGCTGTGGGCGCTCCGTGGCGCGGACGCGGAACCCACCCGGACCGCCCGAGG
This sequence comes from uncultured Actinomycetota bacterium, assembly GCA_963818135.1. GTDB lineage: Bacteria > Actinomycetota > Thermoleophilia > Solirubrobacterales > Solirubrobacteraceae > Palsa-465. The sequence goes on along the minus strand of CAWFRF010000016.1, from coordinate 243,719 downwards.
TACGCGGACCGGGAGCACGCGCATAGAGTCGGCTTCCATTCGGCTCGACGCCTCGCGTGTGATACGCCAGCGCGACTCGCTTGCCGCTAACAGCACACCGAGGACGCGCAGGTCCGGGAGCTGGCTTTCGACCAGGTCGTAGACCTTGCCAGCACCGCGCACGTCCAGGTCCGCGGCGAGTGCCGGGATCAGTAGCCCGTCAGCTGCGAGCAGCGCCAGCCCAGGCAGCGTGCCGAGGCCCGGCGGTGTGTCGAGCAGCACGACATCAAAGCGCCCGCGCAATGGCTCGAGGACGTCTCGCAGACGGGTCTCGTAGCCGGCACCGACAGCCTCAGGCAGGTCTGCCGCGACGTCGGCCAGCGCGTCGGTCGCAGGGATGATCCGAAGCCGCTTGCGCCACGCCACGCCTGGCGCGACCTCCTTCTGGATCGCAACAGGAGGGGCATAGCGTAGAGAGGCATCTGGATGCGTAAGCAGATCCTCGAGCCGCTCCCCAGGTCGCTCCTCACCCCACCCGAACGTCTCCGAGAGGTTGGCCTGCGGATCGCAGTCGACCACCAAGACCCGCCGGCCAGCTTCCGCGAACATCGCGCCCAGGTTCGCGGTCGAAGTCGTCTTGGTGACGCCGCCCTTGTGGTTCGCGAGCACGATCACGAAGGCGCGCGACCGGTCTGTCTGGCCGTCTCGACCCGTGTCTTTACGTGCGTAAAGCGGCGCGTCTTTCTGCACGTCTTCATCTACGTCTCTACGCGCGTAAAGAGGGGGCACTGTCTGTACGTCTACACCCCCGTCTTTACGGCTGTCCGCACGCTCGTCTTTACGGCTGTATCGATGGGTCGACGTGGTGGTCGACATGTGATCTCCTTCGCCCGAGAGTTGGAGCAGCGCAGGAGGCAGCGCACCATCAATTCGTGGCTGCACTGGGGCTGCAAAATAAACGCCGTAGTGCCCATTTGCGGCTCTGGGTGAGCCCTCATGGGCACGGGGCAGGGCATGTCAATTCCCTGCAAACAGGCGCTTTCTCAGGGCCCGCGGGCGAAATTGAGAATTAGCGCAAAACCCCGCCGACCTTCGTTACGAGTGAAGTGCTCTACCAGCTGAGCTACGTCGGCGCGAGAGCCCGATTCTAGGACGTTGAGCCTGACTGTGATTGGGTGGCCCAGTCCTCTGCCAGCATCACCCAGTGCTCGTGGTCGCGCCATGCGCCACCGAGGTTGAGGTAGCGCTTGGAGGTTCCTTCGCAGACGAAGCCGGCACGCCGGACGAGGGCGATCGACCGGGCGTTGCCGGGCTGGATGTTGGCCTCGAGCCGATGGAGTTCGAGGTCGATGAAGGCTCGCTCCATCAGAAGCTGTAGGCCCTCGCTCATCAGACCCTGACCGTCATAGCCGGCGACAGCCGCATAGGAGAGGAACGCGCTCTGGAAGGCGCCGCGGACGATCTCGGTGATGTTGAAGCACCCGAGGATCGCGCGGCCGTCCTGCAGGCAGACGAGGTTCGGGTCGTAGCGGTCGTCGCCGACGCGTGCGAGCAGACGGTCGAAGTAGTCGCCGGTCGCGATGGCGGAGATCCAGGGCTCATGCAGCTCCTCACTCGCGGCCATCGCGCGCACGAACTCGTCGCGGTCGGATTCGACTGGGGGCCGCAGCAGCACACGCACGGCGGTCCAGTGTCGCAGAGTCGACCCCGGTGGCCGAACGAACGCGTAGAAGCCTTGAACATCAAAGCCCGTATGTGCATCATGCCGCCATGGTGATCGCACGGAGGCGATTCCAGCTTGCTGGGGTGCTGCTGATTCTTTCCTGCTTAGGTGGGCTCGCGACGGCCTGCATGGCCGCGGCCGCAGGTCCGCCCATAGCCCTCACAGCGCCGACGATCAGCGGTAGTCCTGTCGTCGGACAGACCCTCACGGTCTCGAGCGGGACGTGGCTCAACAGCCCGTCGAGCATCCACTATCAGTGGTTCGTCTGCAGCGCGAGCGTCGGCTGCGACGCCGTCACCGGCGCCACCAGCAACACGCTCACCCTCAATCAGAGCTTCCATGGAGACACGCTCATGGCAGATGTGGTCGCGGTCAACGCCAGCGGCTCATCGAACCTCACACCAACCGCGGCCACAGCGGCCGTCACCGAGCCGGGGCAGGGCGCCCAGACCACCCCCATCCATGTGACGTCCTCTGTCAATCCCGCCGAGATCAACACGACCGTGGTGTTCAAGACGGCTGTGTCTGCCTCGTTGGCCGGCGGCTCGCTCACGCTTCTACGAGAACGAGCAGCCGATACCCGGCTGCTCGGCCCTTTCGGTCACCGGGCAGTCCCCGAGCGTCAACTGCACGACGAGCTTCGTCCTCACCGGTACATGGAAGGTCACCGCCGTCTACAGCTACCCGTACGACGGCACCGCTCCGGTAACGCTGACCGGCAGCGTGACCGAAACCGTGAGAAGGGGAGTCAGGGTCGTGCCCGCGCCTCCCACCAAGCCGGTCGGAACCGCCGGGCCCAAGGGCCTGCCGAACTTCAGACTCTCGGTCCTGGCTGTGAGGAGCACCAGAATTCCTCATCGGTTCTGGTTCGCGCTGGAGCGCGTCACGTGCGTCAACCATGCCTCTGCGGTGCTCGTCAAGATCGGCAAAAGGACCGTACGAGATGGCTGTGGCGCGAGGATCGAGCTTGCCTCCAGATCGCTCGCTGTGCACCGCTACTACCGCCTGACTCTGCAGGCCGTGCGATACGAAGGCCACCGCCTCGTGCTGCGTGGACCGGCCTACCGCGAGAGGCTTTTCATGCCCGGGAACGAGGTCCAGTGGTCGGCGATCACGGGCGTGAAGAGTCCGATCTCAGGCGCGGCGACGTAGTCGGCGCGCCGCCCTGACCGGAGCGAGCGCGGCCGGCTCCGCCGGTCGCGCTCGCTGCCCTCTCTCTCCCCTCAAGACTCAAAGAGCGGCTACGCCCGAGGCGCGGAAACTATACGGCGTGCTCGATCTCCTTGATCGCGACGCCCTTGCTACCGGCCTGCTGCTTGATCGATCCGAGCTCGCTCTGCATGCTCACGACGGAGTCGAGGTTCCCATCCTTGATGTTCGTCTTGAGCGACGACAGCTTCCCGATCGCAATCGCGAGCGGCGCCGTCAGGAACGACAGCGTCTTGCTGTTCTTGACGTCGCCCGCCATCAGCTTCACCTCGTGGTAGACGAAGAGCGCGGCGACGGCGGCCTCGGCGATCTTGACCACGTGCGTAAAACCGTGAAGATCGCCGGCCCTGTACGGCTTCCAGACGAAGTGGTCAAAGACGTAATAGGCGGCCCCGGCGTGCAACAGAAACTTGGTCACAGCGGCGGCGGTCGCCGGATGCGCGACCGCTTCCACGCGCGTCAGCGACGCCGGCCGGGCCTGAAGCCGCGTGGCCGCGGCAGCACCGTCGGCGATCGCTAGGACACCCGCACAGCTGACGAGGGCAAGCAGGATCTGAAGGCGCCTTGTCATCGGCGGGCAAAAGCTATCGTGCTCAGCCGCTCTAGGAAAGGCCTCTGTCAACACGCCAATCGTCTGCTAACAGAGCCCAGCGCTCGTGATCACGCCAGCGTCCGCTGATCTTCAGATACCGCGGCGAGAAGCCCTCGCGACGGAAGCCTGCCCCGCGCGCGAGCGCGAGTGACGCCTGATTGCCAGGTTGGATGTTGGCCTCGAGCCGGTGCAGGCGCAGCTCGACGAACGCCTCCCGCAGCACAAGCTCGATCGCCTCGCGCATGTAACCCTGGTGCGCGTAGCGCTCGGCGGCGGCGTAGCCCAGGTATGCGCTCTGCAGTGACCCGCGCGCGATCTGCGAGACGTTGAAGAACCCGAGGATCTGATCGTCCTCCGCGCGGCACACGAGGAATGCCTCGAAGTCCGGTCGTCCCGAATCCTCGAGGTAGGCGGCAAAGCGCGCCGGGTCGGTGGGCGCGCTCGCCCACGGCTTATGGAAGGCGCGGCTCTCGCGCATCAGCGAGATGAACTCCCACTCGTCCCCGGCCCGCGGCGGCCGCAGGTAGACCCGGGCAACCGACCGGTTCGCCGGTGCCTGGACCTCAGTGCGAGGCGCGCGATGCCAGAGACCGGCCATCTACCCCGCGAGCACCTGCTCGAGTCGATAGGTCAACGCCTCCAGCGCGAGGTCCTCGCTGACGTTCAGCTGGAAGCGCTGGCGGGTGTCCTCGACCAGCTCCAGCGCTCGTCGCAGCGCCACCACGTCGCCGCCGCGCCCCACTCCAGAGTCGGCTTGCAGGTCGCCGAGCCGATCGGAGTTCCGTACGAGGTCCGCCGCTCCCAACGTCAGCGCCACGAGGTCGAGCAACCACGTCTCGGCGAGGTCGAGCGCGAGCTCGAGCGCGCCGGTCTCCACCCGACGCCGCGCGCGCCGGACCCGTTCGTCCCACTCGGTCTGTGCGCGCTTGCGATCGCGGGCCGGCAGCATCTCGAGCTCGGCCGCGGCGCGCTCGTCAAGTTCGCCGCGCAGGCGCTCACCCCGCGCGCGCACCGACGCGAGCAGCTCATCCCAGGGCGCCGCCGAGGCCGCCTCGCCTGCGAGCGCCTGGCGCACCAGCTGCTGGGCGTGCGCGCGGAGCTCGCCGCCCTCCGCTGCGGCCAGTTCCCGCGCCCGTCCCGCGTCGCCGAGGCTGAGGCGGGCGTAGGCCTCCGCCGCCTCGGATCGCACCCCCGCCGAGGACAGCTCGGCCGCAAGCTCCTGCACCGTCGGCGCGTCGAAGCGCACGAGCTGGCAGCGCGAGCGAATCGTCGGCAGCACGTCGGGCAGGCGGTCGGTGATCAGGATCAGATGCACGAAGGAGGCGGGCTCCTCGAGCGTCTTCAGCAGCCTGTTGGCGGACTCGTCACCGAGCTGGTCGGCGCCCTCGATCACGAACACGCGACGCGTCGACTCAAACGGCGTCCTGGTGGCGGCCGCGACGACCGGCTCGTCGATGTCAGAGACCAGGATCTCATGCGCACCGCTGGGGACGACCCAGGTCAGGTCCGGGTGTGCCCCGGCCAGCGCGCGCGCTTGCGCGCTGGCCGGATCGGGCGCGCCCTGCGCCAGCAACCGCGCGGCGAACTCGCGCGCCAGCGTACGTTTGCCGGCGCCGCCCGGACCGTGGAAGAGGTAGGCATGGGACGGCTGGCGGGCAGAATCGGCTGCCAGCGCCGGCCCGAGCACGGCGCGGGCGTTGGGATGTCGCTCGAGTGCCTCCAGCATCCGATACAGGCTAGTGCGGGATCGCCTCGCGTTACAGTCCCCGCCGATGGCTGAGCGCGGTCGACTGATAACGATTGAGGGCGTCGATGGCGCCGGTAAGACGACGCTCGCGACCGGGTTACAGGCGGCGCTCGCTCGGCTCGGTGTCCAGGTCGTGCTTATGCGCGAGCCGGGCGGCGTTGAGACCTCCGAGGCGGTGCGAGCGCTGGTCAAGGACCCCGGGCTGACGGTCGGCGCGCGAGCAGAGGCGCTGCTCTACGCGGCGGCCCGGGCGCAGCTTGTCGAGGAGGCGCTCGAACCGACCCTCACCCGCGGCGAGTGGGTGCTGCTCGACCGCTTCGTCGACTCCTCGCTCGCCTACCAGGGCGGCGGACGCGAGCTCGGGGTCGGCGCGGTGCGCGATCTGAACCTGTTCGCGACCGGCGGTCTGACCCCGGATCGCACCCTACTGCTGACGCTCGATCCGGCATCCGCGCAAGCGCGCGCGGATGCACGGGGGGAAGCGCCCGATCGGCTCGAACAGGGGGGCGCTGAGTTCTTCAGCCGGATCGCCGATGCCTACCGGTCGCTCGCCGCCGCGGAGCCCAATCGGATCCGCGTGCTCGATGCCACGCTGCCGCCGGAGCAGGTCGTGGCCGACGCGCTTGCGGCGCTCGACGATCTGCTGCCACGCTGAGTCGCCGGTCAGTGGGCGCTGTACCCGTGCGGGTGCGCCTGGGCGAAGGCCCACGCGTCGGCGATCATCGTCTCGAGCTCGGGCTTCCTCGGCGCCCAACCGAGCTCGTCGCGGATCCGCTGGCCGGCCGCCACGAGCCTGGGCGGATCGCCTGGTCGGCGCGCCGACTGCACGGCGGCGATCGGCTGACCGGTGACCTTCTCGGCAGCGGCGATCACCTCTCGCACCGAGAAGCCGTTGCCGTTGCCGAGGTTGAAGATCTGATGCTCCCCTGCGCGCGCGTGCGCGAGCGCGAGCAGATGCGCCTCGGCGAGGTCATCGATGTGGATGTAGTCGCGCACCGCTGTGCCGTCGTCAGTCGGGTAGTCGGTGCCGAAGATCTGCACGGCATCGCGCTGGCCGAGCGGCACCTTCAGGACGTTCGGGATCAGGTGCGTCTCGGGCTCGTGGTCCTCGCCCGCCTCCCCATGCGCACCGGCGACGTTGAAGTAACGCAGGCTGACCGCCCCCACCGGATAGGCGGCGCAGAAGTCCCCGATCAAGTGGTCCGCTGCGAGCTTGGAGGCGCCGTACGCGTTCTGCGGGCGCGGCGGCGCAGTCTCCGGGATCGGTACCTCGTCGGGTTGCCCGTACACGGCGCAGGTCGAGCTGAAGACCAGGCGCGGCACCTCGTGGGCGACCATCGCCTCCAGCAGGTTGAGTGTGCCGCTGACGTTGGTGCGGTAGTAGAGCTCAGGGTGCTCCACCGACTCGCCAACCAGAGCCAGCGCGGCAAAGTGCAGGACACCGTCGAACCCACCCGCGCGCAGCGCCCCGCGCGGATCCTCGGGGTTGCGCAGATCTCCGACGATCAGCTCGGCGTCGGCCGGAACCGCTTCCCGATGGCCGCGCTCGAGGTTGTCGAGGACCACGATCTGGTGGCCATTCTCGATCAGCAGCCGGGCGACAATCGAGCCGATATAGCCGGCGCCGCCGGTGACGAGGAGCTTCATATAGCGCGAGAGGTTCGCACATCCATAGAATGGCTCGCGCCGTGACCGAGGCACAGGTTCCATTCGAGCTGGTGGAGTTCGAGCAAGTCGAGGCTGCCCCCGGCACCGCGCTGCTTCGCGTCTCCGGGCGCCCGGCCCCAGACATGGCGTCGGGTGCGCTCACGCTCGTGATCAACAACGCTGGTACCGAGCATCGGCACGGGCAGCTTCCGGCGCTGCCCGGACCGCCCGGCCTGATCCGCGCGGCGTTCTCGGCTCCGCACGAGCACGTCGGCCCCGGCGCCACCTACTCGCTCGCGCTGCCCGACGGTGAGGTCGTGCGCCTGCCCGCGCCCGCGCGCAGGCGCGCAGCGCTGTCCAGCTCGCAGAGCGCCGGCGCCGGATCGGGTGCTCGATCAGGCGAGGAGTCCGCGGCGGAATCCTCGCGCCTGGTGGAGGCCGAGCGCCGCGCAGAGTCCCGGCGCTTGGCGATCGCCGAGCTCGAGCGGCGACTGCAGAGCGAGCGCGAGCGGCGCTCGGCGGCCGAGTCCGACCTGGCGCACCTGCGGACCGAGCGCGACGCAGCCCGGACCGAGCGCGACTCCGCGGTTGCGGACCGGGAAGAGGCGATCGCCGACCGGGACCAGGCCGAGGCCAGGGCGCGCGCGGCGGCCGCCAACGCGGGGGCGCTCGAAGCGCAAATCAGGGCCGACGCAGATTCCGCCACCCGCGCGCAGGCGTCGCTCGAGGCGCAGCTTGCCGACCGCATCTCCGAACTTGAGCGGGTCCGCAACATGGCCGAGGTCGCGCAGGCGCGCGCCCACGCGAGCCGCCGTGAGGTGACCGCGGTGGACGAGCAACTGGCCCACGCCCAGGCGCAGGTGACGGTGCTGCAGCAGGCGCTCGACGAGCGCGAGGCCGAGCACACGTCGGCCAGATCGGCGATGGACGACGAGGTCGGCGCCGCGCGAGCTGAGGCGGTGAGCGCACGCGAGCGCCTGTCGGCATTGGAGGAGGAGCTCGGTTCGTTGCGCACTCAGGCGTCGCGATCGGAAGCTCAGAACACTTACGACCTCGAGACCGCGCAGACACGCATCGATGCGGCCCAGGCGGAGACTGACGCGGTTAATGCCGAGGCTGAGGCGGTCCGCCATCACAACGCCGAGCTGGAGGCCACGCTGGCCGAGCTCGACGCCGCGCTGGCCACCCGCGCGGCCGAGATCGAGCTGCTGCGCGCGGCTGCGGCCCGGGGAACCGGCGAGTCGGCCCGCGGCGAGGGGTCCGAGGCCCAGATCAGCGCCGGCGAGCTGGAAGCGCGGCTCGCGGACGCGCGCGCAGAGGCCTCCTCGGTGCTGATCGCCGAGGTCGAGCTGCTGCGCGCGCAGGTGCGGGAGCATCGCGAGCGCTTCGAGCAGGCGCAAAAATCTTTGCAGTCAGCCGTGACGCGCGCCGAGACTGCGGAGGCCGCGGCGGCTCAGCGCGCAGGCGAGCTCGAGGAGTTCGGCGCCAAGGTGCGCGAGCAGATCATCGAGGTGCAGCGCAGCCGCCAGGAGCTCGTCTCAGCAGCCGAGGCGGCACAGCACGCACTCGAGGTTGAGAAGGCCCGCGCCGACGCGGCAGAGGCCAAGCATCAGGAGCTGACAGAAGCGGTGCGGGCCGAGGCCGAGAAGCGCGTGCGCGCCGAGGAGGCACTGGTCGCGGCAACTGCGCAGCAGACGCTGACGCAGGAATCGTTGGCGCTCGAAGCCGACACCGAGCACCCCTGAGGGCTGTTCGCGCGGGTCGAAGCGCCCGTCTTGACGCCCGGTCACGCGAACGAGCCAACCAGCCGGTAAACCGGCTTTACGCCGCTAAAATTTCTTTTACTGAACTTGCGCGGTTTTTCGGTGCCGGGAGCCGTCCAGAGGTTTTTTCCGTCCGACCAAAGCGGGATGCTTCTCGACCCCTCAGCCACCCGCCAGCGAGCCGAGGAAACAGCTCAAGACAGCAGCAACGCGAAGGAGATCGCACGTAATGGCGAAGACACCGCAGGCCCAATCACGGATAGCAGTACAGGTCAAGGCCTCTCGATCGAGCGGTACTTCACCAGGGCCGGTGTCGACCCCTTCTCCACCGTCGAGTGGGAGCTGCGCGACGCCCGTATCGGGCACGGCGGCAAGGTCTCGTTCGAACAGACGGACGTCGAGTTCCCCAGGTCGTGGTCGCAGAACTCGACCAACATCGTCGCCCAGAAGTACTTCCGCGGCCGGCTCGGCTCGGAGGAGCGCGAGCGCTCGGTCAAGCAGATGCTCACGCGCGTGGCAGGCACGATCGCCGGCTGGGGCGCCGTACGCGGGTACTTCGCAACCGACGAGGACGCGCAGGCCTTTGAAGACGAGCTGACCTACATCCTGCTTCACCAGATGGCGGCGTTCAACTCGCCGGTCTGGTTCAACGTCGGCTGGCACCCCGAGGGCAGCCCGAAGATGCAGGCGAGCGCCTGCTTCATCCTCTCGGTCGACGACACCATGGAGTCGATCCTCGAGTGGAACACCAAGGAGGGCATGATCTTCCGCGGAGGCTCTGGCTCGGGCATCAACCTCTCCAGGATCCGTGGCTCGATGGAGCACCTGAGCCGCGGCGGCACGGCTTCCGGGCCTGTCTCGTTCATGCGTGGCGCCGATGCGTGGGCCGGCTCGATCAAGTCGGGCGGCGGTACCCGTCGCGCCGCGAAGATGGTCGTGCTGGACATCGACCATCCGGACATCCGCGAGTTCATCTGGTGCAAGGCCAAGGAAGAGGACAAGGCCGCGGCACTGCGCGATGCCGGCTTTGACATGTCGATCGACGGTGACGGCTTCCACTCGATCCAGTACCAGAACGCGAACAACTCGGTGCGCGTCACCGACGAGTTCATGCGCGCTGTCGAGAACGACGAGGACTGGAACCTGATCGGGCGGGTCAGCGGCGAGCCGGTCGGCGAGCCGGTGCGCGCGCGGGAACTGCTGAGTGACATCGCACAGGCAGCCTGGCGCTGCGCCGATCCGGGCGTGCAATACGACACGGTCATCAACCAGTGGCACACCAGCCCGAACTCCGGCCGGATCAACGCTTCAAATCCGTGCTCCGAGTACATGCACGTCGACAACTCCGCCTGCAACCTGGCCTCGCTGAACCTGATGAAGTTCCGTCGCCAGGACGGCAGCTTTGACGTCGAGTCGTTCGAGAAGGCCGTCGACGTGATCTTCCTCGCACAGGAGATCGTGGTCTCGCCGTCGAGCTACCCGACCGAGGAGATCGCCACCAACGCGCGCGCGTTCCGCCAGCTCGGCATGGGCTACGCGAACCTCGGCGCCTACCTGATGGCGAACGGCCTGCCCTACGACTCGGAGGAGGGTCGTGGCATCGCCGCCGCGGTCACCGCGCTGATGACGGGCCGCGGATACCTGCGCTCGGCCGAGGTCGCCGGCGCGATCGGTCCGTATGAGCGTTACGAGGAGAACCGCGAACCGCACAACGCCGTGATGCGCATGCACCGCGACGCTTCCTACGCGCTCGAGGACGCCAACTGCTCGGATACGGCGTTGCTCGACGCGGCGCGAACGACTTGGGACCAGGCTGTAGCGCTTGGCGAGGCAAATGGTTACCGCAACGCGCAGGCCACCGTGCTCGCACCGACGGGCACGATCAGCTTCCTAATGGACTGCGACACGACCGGCGTCGAGCCTGACTTCTCGCTTGTCAAGTTCAAGGAACTGGTCGGCGGCGGCCAGATGACGATCGTCAACAAGACGGTGCCGCTGGCGCTCGAGACGCTCGGCTACAACGACCAGCAGATCGAGCAGATCGTCGCCTACGTGAACGAGCACGGCACGATCGTCGGCGCGCCCGACCTGGCAGAGGAGCACATGCCGGTGTTCGACGTCGCCGTGGGCGAGCGCGCGATCTCACACATGGGCCACATCAAGATGATGGGCGCGATCCAGCCGTTCATCTCGGGCGCGATCTCCAAGACCGTCAACATGCCCAACGAGGTCACCGCTGACGACATCGCCGATGCCTACACCCAGGCTTGGAGGCTCGGCGTCAAGGCGCTCGCGATCTACCGCGACGGCTCCAAGACCGCACAGGCGCTGCGCACCGACGCGCAGCAGGACGCGCCCGTCCCCGTCGACGTCGAGGCGGAGATCCAGAAGGCCGTCGCCGAAGCGGTCGCTTCCGTCGCCCCGCGGCGTAACCGCATGCCGCGCGAGCGCGAGTCGATCACGCACAAGTTCTCGGTCGGCGGCCATGAGGGCTACATCACAGCCGGCAAGTACGTCGACGGTTCCGTCGGCGAGATCTTCCTGACCGACATCGGCAAGGAAGGCTCGACGATGCGCGGGATGATGAACGCGTTCGCGACCTCCATCTCAATCGCACTGCAGTACGGCGTGCCGCTGGAGACCCTGGTGCGGAAGTTCAGCTACATGCGCTTCGAGCCGGAGGGCATGACGACCAACCCGGAGATCCCGTTCGCCAAGTCGATGCCCGACTACATCATGCGCTGGCTGGCATCGCGCTTCCTCGATGCCGACATGCAGGAGGAGCTCGGGATCCTCACGCCCGCCGTGCGCGCGCGCAAGGCCGCCGAGGACGCGCTGACCTCGCAGTCGAGCGACACCTCCGTGCCGGCGCGCGACATCCACCAGCACGAGCACAACCACGAGCCGGAAGGGAACGGCAAGCCGTCAGCCTCTGCGCTCTGCCGCAAAGCCTGCGCCGGCCTCGAAGCCCGCGACGGCCGCGTTCACTGACAGCCCGCCGGTCGTCCCGGCGGCCTCGGCCCGCAGCCCCTACGGCCTGGACCTCGGCCCCGCCTGCCAGCAGTGCGGCGGCATGATGCAGCGCACCGGTGCTTGCTACACGTGCTCGAGCTGCGGGTTCAACACCGGCTGCGGTTGATGTTGAGGCTCACGAAAATGCTCGAGAGGTCCCGTTCATACGGGGCCTCTCGTACTTAAGGTCGCCAACTGCCACCAGAAGCCGCTAGAGCTTCTTCGCTGCCGTCTTGGAGGTCGACTCAAGCGCCGAGATCTGCTTGCTCGAGACCTTCGCGTGGCCATCGCTGAGCGTCACGGCGTAGTCGTTCTTGCCGGCGACGAAGTACAGGTCGACGAGACCTTGGGTCTTCGACCTGGCCAACTCCGCGGTTGAGCCGATTCCCTTGAGCGTGGCCACCGAGGCACCCTTGAGCATCATCTTGAGCAGCGACACCGAGGGATAGCCGGAGGCGGGCGACTCGGTAATCGAGATTGCCGCCGCGCCCCCAGCCGTTGTATAGGTGCACAGCTTTTCGTGCGCAGCGGCGACTGAGTCGAGCTCGTGTGGGAGACCGAAGCGCCGAGGATCCCCCCGGTCTGAGCCTTGGTGTATATGCATGCGCTCCCAGAAGACGCCACCGCCGGCCCAACCGCCATCCAACTCAACCGCGCCGGCGACGACCGTCGACGCCAATACGTTCCTTATCTGCAACGCAGTCCTCCTGTCGGTGTGATCGAACTCTCCCAACATTGCTCGGCGCGCCAGCGCATAGCCGGAGCGGCGCCGTCCCTGCGCAACTGTTCGTTCAGGGCAGCTGACATCGCGCCGTTGGACGCCTAGCCCGAGGTGAGCGGAGCCGTGCAGGTGCGCTGTAGTGCCGCCCCCAGGATTGCGACCAGCTCCTCGCTGGGAGTGGCCGCCAGAGCTTCGAAGGCAAGGACGTAGCGAGACAGTCCGAAGCCGATCAGCTGCGATGCGAGCAATGCGGCGCGGAGCTCCGGGCGGTCGCCGCCGGCCCGGTTGACGACGGGGAGCGCGAAGTTGACAGTTATGAAGTCCCGCAGTGTTGCGGCTACTGCGGGGTCGGCCAGGGCGGCGTAGAGGAGAGAGACGATCGGGTTGCGCTCCTCGTCGCGATCCCAGTGCCCCAGGAATCGGCGGGCCATGTAGAAGCCGACCTCCTCGTGGGGTACCTCCTGTACCTCGGCGGCCACCTGGGTTGCGTCAAAGGGCCACTCGACCACCGCCGCGAACAGACCGACTTGGAGCCGAAGTACTGAACGATCAACGACGGGTCTACGCCGGCGTCGCGAGCGATTCCGCGCAGCGACGTTCCGGCATACCCGTTGGCGGGGAAGGCGAGCCGGGCGACCTCGAGGATCTTCTCGCGAGTTCCCGTGCTGCCCGCGCGCCGGCCGCCGCGACGGCGTGCTCCCGGTCCTGCCGGCGTGGAGTCTCCGGTCGGTCATCCCCGTAGTTTGACACATGTTGTCTCAACGTGTAGAGTAAACGCGCAGAGATCATCTTCACGAGTTGCTCCAGTCCTATCGAGGTATCGCAAATGCTCAGCGCCCCAGACCGCCCGACACAAACCGCAGAGGGCCCTGACAGGCCCGCCGCGCTGCGGATCGAGCGCCGATGCGACCGGCGGGTCGCGCCGCCTATTCGTAGTCGCCGTTCTGGCCGCAGTCCTGGCCTTTGGGATCACCCTCTCGTTCGGCTACGCAGACCACAGCCCGAGCCCGCACGGCGTGCGGATCGCGGTGACGGCACCGGCCAAGGTCAGAGCCGAACTTGGCGCGGGTCTCCAGCGGGCGGAACCGGGGGCTTCAAGCTCATAGGTGTCGGTAGCCCGGAAGCAGCGCGACACAGCGTGCGCTCACAGCAGGCGGTCGGCGCGCTCGTCGTGCCCGCGTCAGGTCCAAACACCATCGTGACCGCCGGAGCCGAGGGCGTGCAACAGCAGCAGGTACTGACGGCGGCACTGACCGCCGCTTCCACGTCGATGCATAGGACTGCCAACTCCGTCGACGTGGCGCCGCTCTCTGAGAGCGACCGCAGCGGCCTGTCCAGCTTCGTGTTCGGTCTCGGGCTTCTGATCCCGAGCATCCTCGGCAGCGTCGGCCTATTCCTCCTTGGTATGCGACGGCGATTGTGGTGGCGGGTCGCGGCGGCGAAGTGTCTTTGCGCTGCTGGCAGCGGCGGGTGGAGTATTAGCCCTGGACACAATCCTTGGCGCATTTCCGAGCGGCACGCCGAACTCCTGGCGATCGGTTTCCTCGGCGCGCTCTCCTATGTGCTCTTCGTCGCTGCTCTGCAGGCGGTCGTCGGACTGCCGGGTACCGCTCTGGCGGCGATTGCCTTCATCTTCGTCGGCAACGCCGTGTCTGGCGGATCGGTACCGATCGGGATTCCTTCCGAACGTGTTCCGCCAAATCGCGCCCTGGCTGCCGAACAGCGCGATCGTCTCGGGCGCGCGCGATGCCGTCTACTTCAACGGTCACGACCTGGGCCACGCTCTACTCGTGCTCGCAATCTGGCCAGCCGTTGCACTTGCCGTACTTGCACTCGTCGACCTCCTGCATCTGTCCGAGCGTCGTCGGCTGCCTCATCCAGCGCACGAGATCTACCGCACACCGGCCGTCGTGCACATCAGGCGGCGGCTGCACGACCACGCTGCGTGAGCCGCCCAAGCCCGCCGCCCAGCGGGGCGGCGGCCTACCAGCGAATCCGGCGCGCTCAACTCATCAGTTCAGCGGCACCGAAATCGCACCGGGGAGGCGGCGATAGACGGCGATGAAGTCGCGGTCGTCCGGCACGAGGTACCGGTCGGGCGACTGCATCGGTTGCGGCTCGACCATGGTGGGGTCGAGACCGTGGTGATGGCTGTAGGTGATCAGCGTGTGCCATTCAGGGTGATGTCGAATTCCATCGCCCGCACCGCGCCCTGCGTGCTTCAGGATCTGCGCGATCGAGATCACCGTCTGGTCGTTGGCCACGGCGTAGATGAGATTTCCACGCCGATCGACACCGACGCCGGTGCGCCAAACCCGCGTGACTCCGCCAAGGGTGTAGCCCCACTGCGGGCTGTTGGGATCCGTGTTGAGCAGCGGGTTCAACTGGCCGTTCCAGACGATCGGCGTGAGGCTCTGGCGAGCCCAGGCGACATTCGAGCCGACATCCGGGCCACCGCTCCATTTCACGATCGCGACCTTCCCATTCCGGTAGCCGACGAGCGTCGCATTGCCATCGATCATCGGTTCGTCGGTCGTGCCGTTGACCGCAGAGCCGTTGTTGCCGTCGTCATGAGTGAAGCCGCCGTTGAACGTCGCCAGCAGTCGCCAGCGCTGGTCGTTGGGGACCATCATCGGCCCGCGAAGGGCGCCGGCGGGGGGCTCGTAACGTCCGGGGTAGTAGGCCAGAGCGGTGCGCGTATGGTCGAACCAGGCGACGTAGGCAACGATCTCCGGGTAGACGGGATCGGGACGGAACGTCGTGACCAGCACGGGCGGCCCGCCGTCCACGGCCGGCCCTGTCGGCCTCCAGACACCCTCTCCCGGCAACGGGTGCTTGAAGATCGGCTTGATTGGCGGTGGCCATGTAGCGGAGTGCCTCCTCGCCGACTTGGTGGCACCGACCAGAGCCTTGGATGACGCACGAGCTCGGCCCTGCGCCGGGGTAGTCGATGCCAATCCGACCTTCGGCAGGCTCTTCAGCTGCGGGCCACCCTTCCTCGGCGCGTTCATCGTGTAGTAGATGTGCTCGCTCTCGTCGATCAGCCAGTTGCCGGCCGGCACATCGGTCCGCACCCACTCCGCGCTGCGCTCAGACCAGGTCATGCTCGTCGGCTCGAGCATCCAGGCTGTGTACGAGATGACCGCCCATGCCGAGAAGCCAAGGAACGGAGCCGCGATCAGTAGGCGCCGGCGTCGCCTGACGCGCTTGGATAGCGGCCGACGTGGCCGCCGGCGCCGAGGCGCCGCTTCGGATGCGGATCGCGAGGAGCCGTGCTGGGTGCTCCCCTCGCTTACGGCTGCAGCCGCACTTGTGTGCCGCTCAATCTTTGCTGGACCATCTGCCGGCATCGTGTGTCACACCTCCAGATAGGCCCTGCATTCCGAATCCCCGGTGGCCCGGAAATGAACTAAACGCTCGCGGATCCTAAACGGCTGGACCTAAACGAAAGCGAGCCTAGGCGTGAGATTTTGCTAAGCCAACCTCGCTCTGAGACTTTCCTAATGCTGAGGCGCTCCAGCACCCCGGATGTCCGGTTCGCAGGCCTGGCATCGTTCTAGATAGTGAGATGAATTTCGAGGCGCTGATAACAGCCGAACAACCGGGACTCACACGCCGGTTGGCGCGCTCGCTCGGCGGTGACGTCAGCGCCGCCGAGGACCTCTGCCAAGAGGTGCTCGTGCGTGCCTGGCGCAAGCTGCCGCGCGACGCGGAGCCCGCTGCGCAGCGCGCATGGCTCCGCCGCACCGCGTCCAACGTGATGATCGATGAGTTGCGACGCCGAGGGCGCGGCGCGACCGTGGCACTCGAGAACGCGGGCGAAGTTGCGGCACAGCGACACAAACGAACCCGACGCCGCGAGAGCAGCGTTGGCGGAGCTCAGCCCACATGACCGTCTCCTGATCCTGATGCGCTTCGACGCCGGGCTTCAGCACGGTGAGATCGCACAGCTGCTTGCGATCAGCGAGGAGGCCGCGCGCAAGCGGGTTACGCGTGCACGCAAGGTCTTCGTCCGCGCATATCGCAGAGTTCGCTCAGACGGCCCGCCGCTGGTCCTGCTCGGCTCGCACGACCGCGACAAGGAGCCGTATGTCCGCTGGCTGGAACAAGCCGGCGCCAAGGTGCGGCACGTAACCGAACATCCCTCGGAACGTGAGCTCTCGCTCGCGGACGGATTGGTATTCGCCGGCTCGTATGACGACATTCACTCGGGCCTGTACGGCGAAGCTCCGCGCACGCCTTCGTGGTGAGGTCAACCTCGGCCGCGATCGCGCGGACCTTGCACTGGTCGCGGCGGTGCTGGCGCTCGACATCCCCTACGTCGGTGTCTGCCGCGGCCATCAGCTGTTGAACATCGCCTGCGGCGGCAGCCTCTACCAGGACGTTGTGCTCGACGGCGCCACGGCCGGGAGCCATGACACCGGGCGGCACGCCGTCGAGACGCTGCCCGACAGCAGCTCCAGGTCTCTGTACGGGCGCGACGTCGACGTGATGTCGGAACACCACCAGGCCGTCCGTGAGCTTGGCCGGAATCTGCGGGTCGCGGCAATTTCCCGTGACGGCGTGATCGAATCGATCGAGCACCGCAAGGGACGTTTCGCCCTGGGGGTCCAGTGGCACCCAGAGGCAGCTGTAGGCGGTGAGGGCGCCCGCCTGGCCGACGCGTTCGTGCAGGCGGCGGATGGCGAGGCGGCATGACCCATCCGTCCGTGACGATCCGCTTTGCCCACGCCTACGACGCAACCGGATTGGCGGCGCTGGCCCAACTTGACAGCGCGGAGCAGGTGATTCTCCCGGCGCTCGTGGCCGAGGTCGATTGCGAGCTGCGGGCGGCGCTTTCGCTCGTGAACAGCGCCGTTATCGCCGATCCGTTCCACCCCACCTGTGAGCTCGTGGACCTACTGCAGACCCGAGCTCGGCAGTTCGCCGAACGACCTCGGCGCAGTCTGCTCAAACGGCTGAAGACGCCGTTGCGGCTGGCACGGATTTCCTGACCCCGCCGACCGACGGACGGACCGACGGCGTACGGTTAGAAGCATGTCGACCGGCGTCCAGGCCCCTCCCGCGACGTCGGTCGACGCGCCGTACACGCAGGCCCAGCGCCTGACGCTGCTCGCGTGCATCCTCGGGTCGTCGGCAGCGTTCCTCGACGGGACGATCGTGAACGTCGCCCTGCCGGCCATCCGGGCAAGTGTTCATGGCGGGCTGCAGACCCAGGAGTGGGTGGTCGACGCCTACCTGTTGACGCTGGGCGCGTTGCTGCTCGTCGGCGGTGCGCTCGGTGACACGTTCGGTCGCCGCCGGATATTCATGCTGGGCGTGAGCGGTTTCGGCCTGGCGTCGCTCGGCTGCGCGTTCGCTCCGGATGCCGCGCTGTTGATCGGAGCACGGGCGGTGCAGGGAATCGCAGCGGCTCTCCTGGTGCCGAGCAACCTCGCGTTGATCATCGACAATTTCTCCGTACGGCAGCGCGCGGCGGCGATCGGCACGTGGACCGCGTGGACCGGAATCGCAACCGTCGCGGGACCACTGCTGGGCGGGTTGCTCGTGCAGGTGGCCTCCTGGCGCTGGGTGTTCGTGATCAACATTCCGCTCGTCGCCGTCACCCTCTATCTCGCGCGCGGGATCCCGTCCCGCGAGCCAAATGGAGCCCACGTTGACTGGCTCGGCGCTGCGCTCGGCGCGTTCGGCCTGGCAGGCCCGATCTTCGCCCTGATCGAGCAGCCGAACTACGGCTGGAGCGACCCGCGAGTCTGGGGTTCGATGCTGCTCGGGTGTCTGTTGCTCGTGGCTTTCTGCGTGTGGGACAACCGCTGCACGAGCCCGATGCTTCCGTTCGGGATCTTCCGCGCGCGCAACTTCGCGGTCGGCAACCTGACCACGTTCTTCCTCTACGGAGGCCTCGGCGTCGTGACGTTCTTCCTGATCGTGTTCCTGCAGCAGGTCGCCGGCTACCGCCCACTCATAGCGGGTCTTACGACGCTGCCCATCTCGATCCTCATGTTCCTGCTCGCCAGGCGCTTCGGCGCCCTCGCCGACCGCTTCGGACCCCGGTTGTTCATGGGAATCGGCCCGATCGTCGCTGCGGCAGGATTGCTGCTCCTGCTCAATATCGGCGTCCACCCGAACTACGTTCGGGACGTGCTGCCGGGCGTGTTCCTCCTCGGTGTCGGGCTCGCCGTCACGGTCGCGCCACTGACCGCCACAGTCCTTTCGGCGGCACCGTCAGCACACTCAGGGCTCGCCTCGGGCGTGAACAACGCGGTATCGCGAGTCGCGGGCTTGATCGCGATCGCACTGGCCGGTGCCGTGGTCTCGGCGCACTTCTCGTCCCAGGTCCACGGTGCCCTTGCGCGATCCCCCGGCCACTACGCCAGCACCGCTGTCACGCGAGCGGCCTCGGCGACACTGGAGGTGCACACGCTTGGCGGCTTCACGGCCGCTCAGCGATTGCACGTTCACGCCGTCCTTGAAAACGCGTCAGTGAGCGCTTTTCACGTTGCCATGCTGCTTGGGGCGGCGCTGGCCGCACTCGGCGGGATCATCAGCCTGGTCTGGATCCGCAATCCGAGCCGCAGCCAATTCTGAGGCCCAACGGCTCAAGCCCGACAGCCCAACGGCCGACCACAGGATTAGGTCCGACTTCCAAATGCCTCGTGAACGCCAAAGCTGACCAGCACGAGCCGGTAGCCCCAATCACCGACACCCAGACGCAACGTCTGGAGGTGGTCGTTGAACTCGGGCTGCTCGACCGTATCGGCGACCCCGTTCTCACCGCGCTTACCCGCCTCGCGCAGTCGGTCACCGGCGCCGAGTCCGCCGCCGTTCACGTCTTCGATGCTGACTACCAGCGGCGTATAGCCGCCGTGGGCGCGCCCCTGGTGGACCATCCCGCATCGGACAGCATGTGCCGGCTGGTGGTAGAGGACGGGACCCGCATCGTCACCACGGACGCCACCGCGGACCCCCGCTTCGCCTATTCCTCGTTCGTCACCGATCCCGTCGCCCCCCTGCGGTTCTATGCGGCGGTTCCGTTGCGCAGCGGCGGTGGGCTCACGGTCGGCACGTTGTGCGCGTTTGACACGAAGCCACGCGAGCTCACCGGCGAGCAGATCCAGCGGCTCGAGGACATCGCCGAGGTCGCCCGAGCACACCTGGAGCTGATGCGGATCGCAACCGGGCTCGGCAAGGCAGTGTCACTCGACCCGCTAACAGGCGCGGTCAACCGCGTTATCTTCGACGACCGGCTGGCACAGGCGCTTGCCCGCAGGCGACGTCGGGGCACGCCGGTGGTCGTGGCAGTGGTCGACCTGGACGACTTCAAGGCGATGAACGACCGACACGGGCACGCCTGTGGCGACGCCGCGCTGCGGTGGGTTGCGCGGCGGTTGCTCGACTGCGTGCGTAGCGAGGACACGGTCGGGCGGCTGGGCGGCGATGAGTTCGCACGTGGTCGCCGAGGTGGCGGACCGCGACTTCGACCGTCTGCTGCGGAAATTACATCGGGTTGCTGATGACTTCGAGCCGACGCTCAGCGTGAGCATCGGGACGGTCATCGCCAACGACCACGACGATGTCGAGACTTTGGTGGAGCGTGCCGATCAGGCGATGTATGCCGACAAGCTGCGTCGCAAGCGCGCGCTCGATCCAAGCCAGTCCTGAAAAGACATTCGTGGGGCCTGGACATTTGGTGTCATCCAGGTGACGCATACTGAAGGCCGGGTCGATCATTGCCGAGAAAGGAATCAGTGGCAGTCAGCGCGCTGGGAGCGTCACCAACCGCCATCTACCGAGGGCGCTTCGGCGAAGAACAGGCCGCACGGCTGCTTTGGCGTGCCGGTTTCGGGCCCAAACCAGGCGACGTCGACCGCTATGCCAAGCTCGGCATGGAGGCGTCGGTCGCGGCACTGACGCGGCCACAGGGCGCGGCGCGACTGGTCGGTAAGCCACCGCACGACGACAAGGGCCACCCGCTGGATCCGATCAACGTGTGGGGCGATGACCACTGCTGGTGGCTCGACCGGATGGTCCGCTCAGATCAGCCCCTGATCGAGCGCATGACTCTTGTCTGGCACAGCTGGTTCGCCACCTCCGAACAGGCTTCCAACGCGCGGCTGATGATCAACCAGAACTGGACCTTCCGCCGCAACGCCCTGGGCAACTTTCACAAGCTGTTCTCCGACGTGACCGTCGATCCGGCGATGCTGCTCTGGCTGAACGGCAACACCAACAACAAGTACTCGCCGAATGAGAACTACGGCCGCGAGATGCTCGAGCTCTTCAGCCTGGGACAGGGCCGCGGCTACAACCAGGACGACGTCCACCAGAACGCCCGCGCGCTGACTGGCTGGACCAACGACTGGAGTAACACACGCGGGCCGGAAAACTTCCGCTTCGACGCGACGCTGCATGACTACGGCGTAAAGAAGATCTTCGGCCACGTCGGCCGCTGGAACTGGAAGGACAGCGTGCGCTTCGCGGTTGCTCACCCGACCCACCCGTCGTTCTTCGTGAGCAAGCTGTGGGGGTACTTCGTGGGCGCCGAGCTGCCGAATCACACCGCGCGCGAACTCGAGAACGCCTACGTCCGCGGTGGCTACGAGGTGCGGCCGATCGTCGAGGCGATTCTTCGCCACCCGCTGTTCTACGAGGGCCCGCGCCTGGTGACGCCGCCGATCGTGTGGACTGCCGGGCTGCTGCGGGCGAGCGGTCAGACGATCACCACCACCGACTGGGCTTGGATCGCGAGCCTCACCGGGCAGATGCTGTTCCAGCCCCCGAACGTCTCCGGTTGGGACTACGCGCAGTGGCTCGACACGTCGCGCTGGGCCGGCCGCTTGCAGGCGGTCAACACAGCGCTCGGCAGCAACTACGTGATGCAGGGCAAGAAGTACCTCTACGGGATTAACGAGACCAACGAGCAGGCCTACAACCACGCGATCGCGTTCTGGGGTGGACTGCCACTGTCCGACCTCGCGCGCAACCACCTGCTCGCATTGGGCCGCCGCATCGCGCACGGCCAGACCCAGGAGTGGGAGCAGGTCGGTTTCCGGCAGCAGCGGCAGAACGCCCTCCGCAATCTCATCCCCATGTCCCCCGATTGGATGACCGCATGAGCGACGACCGCGCCAACCACTGTGACGGCTTTGCCCGGTCCCAGGCGATCCGCCGCGTACTCGCCAGCGGGCGCAACCCGGTCGCGCGAGAGTGGGATTCGCGCATGCCAATGCCGGCCGGCGTGGGGGTTGACCGCCGCCGCTTCCTGACTGGAGCCGTCGGCGGCATGGCCATCGTCTACGGCGCCGGGCGCATCGGCCTGACGGACGGGATGCTCGGCGACGGCATCGCCCGCGCAGCAACACTGCAGCGGTCGAACAGCCCGATCCTGATCTCGCTGTTCCTGCAGGGTGGAATCGACTCGCTCTCGCTGCTGGCTCCCGCAGGCGACCCCCTGTATGAGAAGCTGCGCCCGACCCTCGCGGTGGCGCCCGGGTCGGGTGTGCAGTTGCGCGAGGATCCGAGCCTCACCTGGCACCCCTCCGCTGCCTCGATCGCGAACCTGCACAACGCCGGCAAGGTCCTGGTGTTCCCGGGCATCGGCTACGCCGACGAGGACATGTCGCACTTCACCTCACGCCACTACTGGGAGGTCGGGGCCACCAGCGCCGACCTCAACACGGGCTGGCTCGGCCGGTACATCGACATCGCCGGTGATCCGGCCAACCCGTTTCAGGGACTGTCGCTGGACGGCCAGATGAACCCGACGATTGCGACCGCCAAGAACCCGGTCGCGGCGATCGATCAGCCGGACAATTTCGCCGTGTGGGTCAACGGCGTCTGGGGCAATGCAGCCGAATGGACGCTGGAAACAGCGTCCTCGATCGGCGACAAGCAGCGTGGCTGGCATGACGCCGCGATCAAGCAGGTCGCAAGCGCTGCCTCCGAGGTCGGGATCGTGCGCAAGACATTGAAGCCCTGGTCAAAACTGTCCAACAATTCGAGCGACAACACCAATCCCGGCGCGGTCTACGGCTCGAGCGTCAAGTACCCCGCCAGCTCGGATGACGACCTGCCGGCCAGGCTGGCAGGTCTGGCATCGATGATCTCCCACGGCGTGCCGCTGAAATGTGTGGCCCTCACGACCGGCGTCCAGTTCGACACCCATTCAAGCCAGACCACGACGTTCGACACCGGCGTTCAGCTCGTCTCGGACTCACTGGCGGCTTTCCAGGCTGACCTCGAAGCCCGCGGAGTCGACAACCGCGTCCTGGTTCACGTCTGGTCAGAGTTCGGCCGGCGGGCACAGGAGAACGGGTCGGACGGAACCGACCACGGCGCTTCCGGCACCTCGCTGCTGATCGGCAGCCGCGTCAACGGCGGCATGATCGGTGAGTTTCCCGCCCTGAGCAAGCTCGACGTGAACGGAAACCAGGTGGTCAATGTCGACTTCCGCGGTGTCTACGCATCGCTGCTCGAGCAGTGGTTCGACCATGAAGCGGGTGCGGTGATCCCTCAAGCCCACAGATTCCACCGCTACCAGCTGCTCGCATGAGGCGGCTGCTCGCAGCTCTCACCTGTGCGCTGCTGAGCGTCTGCCTGTGTGCCGGTGCGGCCGCGGCGGCAAAGAAGCGCGCGCCAGCGCATCTGCTGATCAACGCGCAGGAGTATTCGCTCTGGCCCTCGCGCGGCTCGGTGCCCGCGGGCACGGTGCTGGTGGAGCTCTGGAACCGCGGGCAGGACATGCACGACACCTGGATCCGGCGGGTGAACGCGGCCGGGCAGATGGTCGGCCCCGTGCTGGGCCGCGTGCGCATCACGATGCCTGGGCACGTCAGCCAGGCGACCTGGCACCTCAAGGCAGGACACTACGAGCTCTACTGCTCGATGCCCGGGCACCTGGCGCTTGGGATGCATGCCAAGCTGACCGTCACGCGCGCGTAGCGCACCCAACCTCGCGCACCCAACATTCGTAGGTGACGGCGGGTGCGAACTTTTCGGGGGCGTCCGGCGGATCAGAGGCAATGGATCACACCTACTCACCCCCAGGAGTCGCGGCACGACTGCGCTTGAGCCGCGAGTCCTCGCGCTACAACAGCCCGACCGATGCCGAGCTCGTCACATCCTCGATCAGAGATCCCGAGGCCTTCACGCAGCTGTTCGAGCGCCATTGGCAGGCCGTCTTCAGGTTCTGCCAGAGTCGCGCCGGATCTGCTGGAGAGGACATCGCGGCGGAGGCGTTCCGGGTGGCGTTCGATCGCCGTCCGCGCTACGACGCCCGCTACAGCGATGCCCGTCCGTGGCTGTTCGGGATCGCCACAAACCTGCTGCGCGACCACTTCCGGACCGTCCGGCGCGAGGAGCACAAGCTCACACGCTCGGCCACGCTGGATGGACCGTCACAGACCGACGATGAGCTCAACGAGCTCGAGCGACAGCTGCTCGGACCGCAGCTGGCCGATGCCCTTCAGGGCCTACCTGCCGCGGACCGCGACGCGCTGCTGCTACTCGCCTGGGCGGACCTCGACTACGAGCAGATCGCGCAGGCACTGGAGGTGCCGCTCGGCACGGTGCGCTCGCGCATTCATCGCGCCCGTCAGCGGGTGCGCGCCTACCTGGAAACCACCGAATTTGACTACGCACGAAACGAGGCACGGGCATGAGCAACCATGATCTGGATTGGGTGGCCGCGCAGCGGCCAGGCCGCTCGGGCACCGACACCGAGGCCCACGACCGAGCACTGCTCGCGTTGCTCCGGCACGCGACATCGAACCCCAGCAGCAGCCGACGCAGGCGACTCACCCTGGGTGGCGCGTTCCCCACGCGGACGTTCGGGGTCACTGCCACTGTTGGGATGGCCGCGATCGCGGCTGCTGTCGTGCTGTCGGCTGGCGGGAGCGCAGACCGGACGCAACGGGTGACCGGCAACAACTCGGGGCTGGTCGCGCTGACGCCGCACCACAGCACGAAATCACCGCTGGTGCGTCTTGCGGACGATGTCGGCACGTCGGCCGTGCCCCCCGGCAACGCGACGCTCGTGCAGCGCACCACTCACACGGGCGGCCAGAACGTGACCGTGTACGACCTCTACGGCGACAACGGCGCGTATTACTTCTCACAGGACGAGGGCGGGCTCGCCGGACAGGTCAGCGGCAACCACAACCAGGGTGCGGGTCTCTTCGGGCGCGAGGTCGCCGCGGCGAAGGAGGCCGCGGCCGGAAACGTGCAGCAGGGCGCGCTGGACATGGCCAACGCTCCTGACCCGAGCAGCAGATACCGAATCACGTCGACCACCGAGACCAGCCCGACGCCGGCCGAAAAGGCAGCCGCCAAGCTCAAGGCGAAGCTCACCGGAGTACCCGCGGGCTCGGGAAGCCTGTTCGACAACTGGGCGTGGGAGGACTCGCAGGACGCGATAATCGCCGGGGCCGGCGATCCACAGGTTCGCGCCGGAGTGCTGAAGATCCTCGCGATGCTTCCAGGCGTGACCGTCACGCGCGGCACCTCCGGCGGCCAGCCGACGCTGGTGCTGACCGGCGGCGCTGACGAGGTTGGCCCCGGCTACCAGGAGCAACTCACGATCAACGCCGACACAGGTATGCCGATCGGCTTCGTCGGAGGCCCGCCAAATGGCGCCCCAGCGACGCAGGTCGAGTACCAGGTCGCACGCGTGACGCTCTCCAACGTCGGCGCTGGTCAGCTTCCGGCCCTGTAGCGACTGCTCGGACCCGACCGAGATTCTGGCGGGCGGCGGTCAGCGGACCGACCGCCCGCCGCGCGTAGGTCTGAGGGTTCGCGCTCAGGCGACCACGGGCTCGCGCAGAACCGCGTCGATCTGACCGATCGCCAGGCCCATGCCCTCCTGCATGCCCATCTCGAGCATGCGTTCCATCTGCTCGACATCGACGAACTTGGTGCGGACAAGCATGCGCGTTCCGCTACCGGACGGCTCGAGCTCGACAATCCCGCCGGCAGGCGCCAGACCTGGAACCGGCTCGCCATCGTCACCGGCGAGGCCGTTGGCGAACTCGATATGCCTCGGACCGTCGAGCACGTCGATGCGCCACCAGCCGAAGTGCTTGTCGCCCTGAGGCCCGGTCATGTAGTAGCGCGACTGGCCGCCGACCTCGAACTCATGGCGGGTGAAGGTGGCCGGGTAGGTCGGAGGACCCCACCAGCGTTCAAGCTTGCGCGCGTCCTCCCAGACGTCCCAGACGCGATCGGGCGGGGCGTCGAACTCCGCGACGAGCTCCATGGTGAGCTGGTCGGCGTTGATGGTGCTGCTGATCACCGTCATCGTGCTTCTCCTTCCTCCGTGAGGATCTCCGCGATCCTGTTGGCGCGGTCGACCCACAGCTGCTCAAAAGCCTTCAGCAGCGTGTTCGCCCGACGTAGGGTTTCCGGGTTGGCAGCCACGAGTTGCTCCCTCCCACTCCTTTGCTTGCTGATCGAGTGCGGCACGCTCAAGCACCGCGACGTGCTTCTGGACGGCTGTGAGGCTCATCTCGTAGTGACGCGCCAGCGCCGAGACCGATTGCTCGCGCTCGATCGCGCGGGCGAGGATGTCACGACGCGTCGAGTCCGATAACGCGTGGAAGACGCGATCGGCCTCGGCCTCCGAGAATGTGTCGCTTGTCAGCAAACCTACAACCATTTGGTTGTAGGTTAGCGCCGCGTCGAGCGGGGCGCAAGTGGCTAGTTGCGAGCCGCCCCAACCAGCTTCGCGTCGTCGCTCCCGAGCCACTGGTCGAAGGTCTGCGTCCCGCGGGGGCCATCCTCGGTGGGAAGCAACCCGCCCTCGGCCATCGCCCTGCCGGCACGCCCGGGCACGCGGGTCGGCACGATCACGCCGCGTCGACCGCGCGCCCGCAGCAGCTGTCGTACGAGATCCTCCATGCGCTCGGCCCGCGGCCCCGCCATATCGGGCAGGCGCCCCGCCGGCCGGCCGAGTGCCGCGGCCACCAGCGCGACCGCCACCTCGCGCGCCGCCACCGTCTGCGACCACATTCGCGGCACAGGCACGACGGGGCTATTCCGGATCCGATCGAGCCACTGCGCAGGGAACTCATGAAATTGCGTGGAGCGCAGGATCGGTTGCCGGCACTCGGCCCGCGAGGCAGAGCTCCTCCTGGTGGAGCTTCGCTCGGTAGTAGCCAAGCTGCACGCGATCGATCCCGACGATCGAGAGCGTTACGTGGTGGCCAACACCGGCCCGCTCCTCGGCAGACAACAACGTGCCGGTCTCGGCGGCGAAGAAGGCAACCGCCGTCCTTCGCATGAGCGCGTTCGTGTTGATGACGTCGATCACAGCGCCCACGCCGGCGAGGTCAACGTCGTTGCCAGTGGTCAGGTCGACGCCGCGCGAGCGCGACAGCACGAGCGGCTCATGGCCCCGCGCTTCCAATTCGAGCACCACGTGGCGGCCGACGACTCCCGTCCCCCCTGCGACCGCGATCTTCATGACGGAATTCTCACGGGTTGCGATCGCGGGATGTCATTTGATCGGCGGCTGCTGCGCGGCCCTGGTCTCGAGTAGCTCGCCCAACTTATGGATGGTGGTGTCGACCACATCCTCGGAGGACAGGCGAACGGTCGGTATGCCGGTCTTGACGAGGATCTCGAAGTCGCGGCGACGGTCGTTCACGAACGCGTGTCTGGTGCGGTGCGGGCCCCACCCGTCGAGCTCGACGACCAGAGCATGGTCGGGGAAGTAGGCGTCGACGCGGTGACCGGCGACGTGAACGTTGATCACGCGGGATCGGCAGGCCGTGCTTGCGCAGGAGCGGCAGGAAGCGATCCTCGATCACCGAGCGGGTGGGTTCGGGTTGCGCGTGCTCCAGGTGCGGCCTGAGCAGCGTGACCGCCGGGTGGGTGGGGTTGCGGTCGAGGACGTCGTGCAGCTGTTCCAGCGTGAGGAGGTTGCGCAAGCCGCAGGTCGTTGATCGCGCGGTTGAGCTGGGTTGGGTTGAGACGGGTGGCCGTATCTAGCAGCGTGCGCGCGGGGCTGGTGACGCGGAGGTCCTGGACCTTGCTGATGTCTCGTGGCAGAAGTGTCGTCGACTGGTGCACGATCAGCCCAGACGGCGCTGCGGTCCCCAGCGGTGACGATCTCCAGCCGCTTCGGCCACCGACGCCACACGTCCCAGAGCACCAGCGCGGTCGCGCCGGCGAGCGCCGACCGTTCGCCCCCGCCAATAGAGCGGCGTGAGCGGCATTGACGGGATTGCTTTGAAGGTGGCCGACGGCGTAGACGCCGCGGTAGACGCGAATCAGCTTGCCGCTCGCGACCCACCGTTTGACCGTCTTCGGACGCAACCCCAGCGCGCGAGCAGTTGCTCACGGGTGACGTGACCACCCTGCCGAGCGGCGAAGCGATGGACGTTTGGGCGTGCATTTCTGCCCCCAAACGTCCGGAGCTTCCTCTCGTTCTTCGTTGCCCTTCAATCTTAATAGAGGCGCCGAGCGACCCTGCAGTTATCCCCCTAGCCGACCAATCGAGTCGCAAATACCTCAGAATTCAGCTCGTGTTCGCGCTCGCCACCGACTGGGCAACGCTCTCATCCCTCGCAACCGCACTCGGGACGCTGATCCTGGCGATCGCGACGTTCGCGGCCGTGCGGTCGTCGAATCGCTCCGCGCAGGTGGCGGAGCTCGCGCTCCAGGAGCAGCGTCGGCCGATCCTGATGCCATCGAGGATGGATGATCCGGTCCAGAAGCTGAACTTCGTCGACGGGCACTGGATCCATGCCGACGGCGGGTTCGCCGTGGCCGACCACGTCGACGGCAACGTGCATCTGGGGATCAACCTGCGGAACGTCGGCAGCGGCGTCGGCGTCTGCCAGGGCTGGGCGGTCAGAGCGGGTCTGACGCTGAACAGGCAACTGCCTAACCACATGCCCGATGATCAGTTCCGCCTGCAGTCGCGGGACCTGTACATCCCCGGAAACGGAGTCGGGATGTGGCAGGGCGCGATCCGCAACCAGAGCGGATCCGGTGTACGCCGCGCTGATCGAAGCGATCGATGAGGGCGGACCGATCACGATCGAGCTGCTCTACTCCGATCTCACCGGCAACCAGCGAGCGATCACGCGCTTTGGACTGCTGCCCGTGGAGGGAAAGGAGCCTGAGGTGCGCCTCACATCGATGAGCCGAATCTGGTACCTGGACTTCGCCGGCCCGCGGCCGGACACTGAAGAGCTGGATGAGCGGGTCGGCGCGATCCAGGCGGAGGCGAGCACCGAGCCAAGCTAGCCGACCGGCTTTTAGCCCCCAGCGGAGCCCGGGGCTTGCTTGCCCCGGGCCCCGGCAGCGCGCGCCGGCTGACGCGCCCTGCCGGATCGGGTTTGGCGGGCCCAGGATCAGCCGACGCCCGGGGCGGGCGCGTACTGGCCCAGGAAGCTCTGGCCGATGATCCCCTGCTGCACCGCGGCCTGGCCGATGTAGCACTCCCACTCGGTGCCGCTGGCGTTCTGCGCGCGGCAGCCGCCGTTGACATGCTTGGTCGCGTCGACCGTCGGCTCGACGGTGCCGCTCCAGTCCGTAACGGTTGCAGCGGGCGGGCTCTGCGCGTGCACCGCCGTGTTGCCGTCGCTCTTGTCACCGCTCGCAATGCGCCGGAGCTTCTGCTTGAGAACCGCCTCAGACGGTGCGCTGATCCAGGCTTCCTGCCCGTTCGGACCCTTCACCAGGGCGCTCGGTTGGCCCGAGCCCCCGGCCGTCGTGACGGTCCCGCGTGCCGAGCTGTGGCGGCGGACCCGGGGTCGGCGCGTTGGCCAGCACGCAGTGGTACTCGACGTTCGCGGTCACCACGTTGCAGGTCGGATCGGTACCGATCAGCGCCTTGGTCCCCTGCGGGAGGCTCGCAGCGACCTGGTTGGTGGTGATCAGCTGCGTGGCGGCGAACGCCGCCGCAGGTACCACGACGACGGCCAGCGCCGCACCCGCTGCGAGGCGTCTCGGGTGGCGCATGATCCGGCGCGAGCTACGCCGGTGCGCGGCGAGGTCGGCCCGTACGGCACGGTCGAGGGCGTCGCCGAGCCGCGCAAGGCGGTCGTGGCTCTCAGTCTCAGTCGTCATCTTGGTCACAGTCCTTGTCCGGTCGGATGGTTGAGCCGCGCACGCAGCGTGCTCAGGGCACGGTGCACGCGCACGCGGGCAGCCTCTGGAGAGGTCTCGAGCGCCTGCGCCACTTGCTCGTAGGCGAGGTCATCGGAGAAACGCAGCTGTACTGCCTCGCGCTGGGACGGTGGAAGCTCGTCGAGTGCCTGCTCGAGCTCGGCGAGCCATGAGTCGTCGGGCTGGTGCTCGACACCGGTCACGGCAGCCGGGTCGCTGAGCATCCCCAGCCGCTGCAGCCCGGCACTCTCGGTCCGTCGTCGCCGCACGGACATCAGCACGACGTTGCGGGCGATTCCGTACAGCCATGGCGCAGCTGACCCGTCGGCCTGATCCCGGAAACGGGTCCGGGCCAGCCAGGCCTGTGCGAACGTCTCCGCCGTCAGATCGTGGGCGGCATCGGCGTCGCGTGTGCAGCGGCAGTGGTAGCGGAAGATCGCCGCCGCGTACCGCTCGTACAACTCCCCAAACGCAGATGCTTCGTGACGTGACCGGAGGACCAGGTCAGCGTCGGAGGTTGATGCGTGGTTTGCAGTCATCACCCATTACATTGCGGCGCCCGCCCTGGACGTTACGCCCCGAAAAGGGGTAGAAGTACGGCATGAACACGCAGACATTCGTGATCGTCGGTGCCAGCCTCGCGGGCGCCAAGGCTGCAGGGGAGCTGCGCGAGCGCGGCTTCGACGGGCGTGTGGTGTTGATCGGGACGGAGAACGAGCTGCCGTACGAGCGGCCACCACTGAGCAAGGACTATCTCCGCGGCGAGTCCGAGCGCGAGTCGATGCGCGTGCACGACGATGGCTTCTACCGCGACCAGGAGATCGATCTGCGTCTCGGCACCACGGTGACCGCGATCGATCCGGCGGCGGGCCGGGTCGAGCTCGGCGGCAGTTCCAGGGAGGTGAGTTTCGACGCGCTCCTGCTCACCACCGGCTCGAGCCCACGGCGGCTTGACCTGCCAGGCGCGGAACTCGACGGCATCCACTACCTGCGCACGATCTCCGACTGTGACGCGATCCGCGCACGGTTCGAGCAGGGCGGCCACGTGGCCGTCGTCGGCAGCGGCTGGATCGGTTCGGAGGTCGCCGCCACGCGCGCGGCAGCGCGGACTCGAGGTGACGGTGATCGACAGCGCGCCGCTACCGATGTCGGCGGTCGGGCCCGAGCTCGGCCGGTTCTACCGTGACGTGCACGTCGGCCACGGTGTCGAGTTCGTGCTCGAGGACGGGGCGGCCGCATTCGAGGGCGAGGGCTCCGTGAGCGGCGTCCGGACCAAGTCGGGCCGGCTGGTCGACTGCGACTTCGTCGTCGTGGGCGCCGG
This sequence comes from uncultured Actinomycetota bacterium, assembly GCA_963818135.1. GTDB lineage: Bacteria > Actinomycetota > Thermoleophilia > Solirubrobacterales > Solirubrobacteraceae > Palsa-465. The sequence continues at coordinate 212,893 of CAWFRF010000016.1, read as the reverse complement.
GGTCACCCCCAACGTCGAGCTCGGCCAGCGGGCCGGGCTCGACACCGACAACGGCATCCTCGCCGACCCGAGACTTGCGACATCCGCTGCGAACGTGTTCGTGGCCGGTGACATCGCTAACCACTGGCACCCGTTCTACGACCACCGCGTGCGTGTCGAGCACTGGGCCAACGCGCTGAACCAGGGACCCTCCGCTGCGCGGTCGATGCTCGGCGATCGCAATCCCTACGACGAACTTCCGTACTTCTTCTCGGACCAGTACGACGTCGGCATGGAGTACTCGGGGCTGCCCGATCCGTCAGATCAAGTGGTCTTCCGCGGCGACCGCGAGGGTGGCGAGTTCATCGCCTTCTGGCTGCGCGACGGGGTCGTCACGGCCGGCATGAACGTCAACGTCTGGGACGTGAACGAGCAGGTGCAGGCGCTGATCCGCTCGCGCAAGCAGATCGACGTCGCGGCGCTGACCGACACCGACACACCGCTCGACTCGCTGGCCTGAGGCCTACGGGATCAGGACGATCTTGCCGCGCGTGTGTCGCTGCTCGAGTTCGGCGTAGGCGTCCTGAACGCGCTCGAGCGGGAACGTGGCGGCGATCGGCACCTCGAGCCGGCCGTCGGCCGCCAGCTCGGCAAGCGCGCTCATCACCTCGGGTGTCGAGCCCGCGGCACTGCCTTCGGTGTGCGCTCCGACCTCGGCTGCCCGTTTGAACGAGATGATCGTGTCGATCCGGTCGGGCGGGACTCCGAGCGCAAGCGCAAGGTCGATGTACTCGGGCCCAAAGGTGTCGATGAACGCCTGCACGCCACGCGGCGCCGCGGCCCGAACGCGCTCCTCGAGCCCGTCGCCGTACTCGACCGGGATCACGTCGTGGGCCAGCAGCCAGGCATGGTTGTTCTCCGAGGCGATGCCGATCACGATCGCCTCACGCATGCGCACCAACTGAACGGCGATCGAGCCGACCCCACCGGCGGCCGCCGACACCACCACGGTCTCACCGGGCTGCGGGTCGACGGCGGCAACCGCCGCCCAGGCGGTTGCACCGGCAACGTTCAGGGATCCGGCGACCTCCCAGCTGAGACCGACCGGCTTCGGCACGAGTTGAGTTACCGGAACGGTCACGTACTCCGCCTGACTCGAGCGCGCCCACGACCAGCCGAGCACCTCATCTCCGGGAGCGAACCCGGTCACTCCCTCGCCGACAGCGGTTATCACACCGGCCAGATCCGTTCCCTGACCCGATGGGAAGGTCGCCGGGAAGCGCTCGGCCAGAAGGCCCTTGCGGATGCTCGCCTCACCCGGGTTGATCCCCGCGGCCCGAACCTCGACGAGCGCCTCGCCGGGACCGGGCTGCGGCGTCGGGACATCGGCGACGTAGAGCACGTCGCGATCTCCGTAGCGGTCGAACCTGACAGCGCGCATGGTTCAAACCTTAGAGAACCAGCGAGCTGCGCGGCGAAGTCTCAGGGCTCTGGCTGTGGCGGCGGGAACTCGGCGCTGATCCGCTCGAGGTCGGCGACGCCGCTCTCGATCGCCGCCTGCTTTACGGCCTCGGTCACGACCTCATGCACCCTGCGGTCGAGCATCTCGGGGATCAGCTCGGAGGAGACGGTCAGACCGGCCAGAGCCCAGGCGGCTGCCCGCTTCATCTCGAGGTTGATCTCGCTGGCGCCGGCGAGCAGCGCTCCCTTGAAGATCCCCGGGTAGCCGAGCACGTTGTTGATGCTGGTGCCGTCGGCGGCGAAGGCCGCGCCTGCAGCCAGCGCCTCATCGGGATCGATCTCGGCGGCGGGGTTGGTGAGCGCGAAGATCACCTGACCCCTGCGGACCATCTCCGGCTTGATCAGCCCCGGCTTGCCACTGGTCGCGACCACGACATCCGACTCGCGCATCAGCGTCGTCGAGGTCGACGATCTCTATACCGCGGGCCCGCGCGTGCTCCTGCGCCGCCGGATTCGGGTCGGAGGCGAGCACGCGCCTGACACCTGCGTCGTGGATCAGCGTCGCGATCCCGAAGCCGGCTGCGCCGAGGCCGATCTGACCGACAACGGCTTCGTCGAGCCGGATGCCGGCCTGGCTGCACGCGCTGATCAGCGCCGCGAGCGTGACCACCGCCGTCCCGTGCACGTCGTCGTGCATCACCGGCTGCGGCAGTGCTTCGATCAGCCGGCGTTCGATCTCGAAGCAGTCGGGCGTCGAGATGTCCTCCAGGTGGATGCCGCCGAAGCCCGGCGCGATCCGAACGACCGTGTCCACGAACTCATCGACGTCCTTGGTGTCGATCAGGATCGGGACCGCGGTGATGTCCACGAACTGCGCGTAGAACATCGCCTTGCCCTCCATCACCGGCATCGCCGCCACTGGGCCGATGTCACCGAGCCCGAGCACGCGGCTGCCGTTGGTGCAGATCGCGACGCTGCGCCCGATCATCGTGAAACGCGGCGCCAGCTGCGGGTACTCGTGGATCGCCTCGGACACGCGCGCCACGCCAGGCGTGTAGACGTCGCGCACCTCCTGGTTGGTGGTCACCGGCTGACGCGGGCGCATCTCGAGCTTGCCGCCGATGTGTGCGATGAACGCACGGTCGTGGTACCAGACCACGTGCACACCGGGAAGCTCGCCGAGCGCAACGGCCAAGCGGTCGGCATGGTCCTTGTCGCGCAACTCGACCGTGATCTCGCGGATCGCCTCGAGGCGAGCGACGGTGATCGTATGCACGTCGCCGATCAGCCCGCCCTCCTCGCTGATCTTCAGCGCGACCTGAGCAAGCTGTCCCGCCTGGTGAGGGATCCGCAGGCGGTAGGTGCAATCCATTGACATCGATGGCCAATCGTAGGGGCGACCTGCACCGAGCGCGTTGCCGCCATTACGCACACGTCAGCCGCGAAGCGTGCGTGAGAATCACGGCTTTCTGAAGAAGTGCGTGCGGAGGCACCCCCTTGCATGCAGGGTTCGATAAGTTGCGGGCATGGCCACCCATCCCACCCCCAGCGAACGCGCACGCCGGTTGGTCAGCGGCGGCTACGACATGCACGTGCACATCGATCCCGACTTCGTCAAGCGGATCATCGATGACGTGAGCCTTGCGCGGCGCTGTCTGGAGCTGGGCATCGCCGGCTTCCAGATGAAGTCGCACTACACTCGACCGCGGAGCGCGCCCGCACCGTCAACGCGGCCGTGCCCGGGGTGCGCGCGATCGGCGCGATCGTGCTCAACCAGGCGGTCGGAGGCATGAACCCGCTCGCCGTGGAAATCGCTGCTCGCGAGGGCGCCCGCACCGTCTGGATGCCGACCGTGAACTCGATCAACGAGATGGAAGAGGTCCATAGCTTCGCCCCCGGCGCGCCGATGCCGGTGTGGATGAAGTTCGAGGTGTCACTGCGCGAGGCCGGTGTGCAGCCGGAGCCGGTGGCGGTGCTCGACTCAGCGGGGGTGCTGCTCCCGGCCGTCCAGAAGGTCTTCGAGGTCGCTGCGCGGCATCAGCTCGTGCTGGCCACCGGGCACCTCTCGCGAGACGAGATCTTTGCGGTGGTTGACGGCGCCCTCGCAGCCGGCATTCGCGACGTCGTGGTCACCCACCCCGAGTTCCCCTCGCAGAACCTGAGCCTCGATGAGCAGGCTGGAGCTTGCCGACAGGGGCGCGTTGCTCGAGCGTTGCTTCACCACGCCGTACACCGGCAAGGTGAGCTGGGAGCATGTCTTCGAGGGTGTGCGCGCCACCGGAGTCGCGAACAACGTGCTCTCCACGGATCTTGGGCAGGTCTTCAACCCGCCGGTCGAGGACGGTATGGCGCTGTTCGCCGATAGGTTCCTCGAGGCCGGCTTCAGCGAGGAGGAGGTTCACACGATGACCGTCACCAACACCCGCAGGCTCGCAGGCGACAAGGCATGAGCCGGCGGATTCAGGTCATCGGCGCGCACTCGGCCGATTTCGTCTGGCGCGCCGGTGGCGCGATCGCCAAGGCTGTCGAACTCGGCGGTGAGGCCGAGGTCGTGGCCCTCTCCTACGGCGAGCGCGGCGAGTCCGGCGAGCTCTGGAAGCACGAGGACCAGACGATCGAGAACGTCAAGAAGATCCGCCACTCCGAGGCCGAGGCTGCTGCCGCGGAGCTTGGCGCGAGCTTCAAGGGGCTTGACCTGGGCGACTATCCGCTGGAGATCGGCGCCGACGAGCTCGGACTGATCGCCGAGACGATCCGCGAGTTCGCGCCTGACGTGCTCGTCACCCACACCGACACCGATCCGTTCAATCCGGACCACCCGGTTGCCCATTACGCCGTCGATCGCGCGCGTTCGCTGGCCGCCGGCGCGGGCGTCGAGAGCGCCTTCAAGACGGTCCGGCCGCCGCAGCTCTTCCTGTTCGAGCCGCACCAGCCAGAGCTGTGCAACTTCATGCCGACGACCTTCGTCGACATCACCTCCGTATTCGAGAAGAAGAAGGCGGCGATGGCGCACATGAAGGCGCAGGCGTACCTGCAGACCTATTACACCGAGCGCGCCGCTCACCGCGCCAACCACGCGCGCCGCGCGAGCGGCGACCAGGAGGTCCGCTACGCCGAGGCCTTCCAGCGCATCATCCCGCAGGTGGTGAGTGAGCTGTGAGCGATCCTGGTCAGGTAGGCAGCGAATTGGATCCCGCCCACCCCGCTGCCACCACGCTAAGCGAGCTGGCGCGACTCGGGTCCGCCACGGTGTATGAGGCCGGGGGCCGGGGCGGCTATGTCGACGCCGACCTGCATCAGGCCGTGCCCGGCTCGCGCGCGGCCGGTCCCGCGCGGACCGTCGTCTGCGGCCAGGACGACAACCTGATGGTGCACGCCGTAATGGCCGAGGTGCAGCCCGGCGAGGTGATCGTGCTGACGATGCCGGAGCCACGGCCGGTCGCGCTCGTCGGTGACCTGCTGGCAACCCAGGCGCAGGCGGCCGGTGCCGCCGCGATCCTCGTCGATGCCTCGATCCGCGACATTGAGGAGCTTGCGGAGATGGGCCTTCCGATCTGGGCGCGCTGGGTGCGTGTCAAGGGCGCGCTCAAGGAGACCGCCGGCATGATCAACGTGCCGGTCACCGTCGGGGGCGCAGCGATCAACCCGGGGGATGTGCTCGTGCTGGATGCCGACGGTGTCGCCGTTGTTCCGAAGGACCGTGTGACGGAGGTTCTCGAGGCATCGCTCGCCCGGGAGGAGAAGGAGCGCATCAAGCGCGCAAAGCTCCAGGGCGGCGAGAAGTCATACGACCTGGACGGCCTGCGCGCCGTTGTGGAGGAGCAGCAGAGATGAGCGAGCTGAAGCCGCCGGACATCGCCCATCTCGGGCCCGATCGAGCTACTGACGCCCAAACCCCAGGAGAGCCTCGATTTCTTCATCGAGATGATGGGCATGGAGGTGCAGCATCGGGAGGGTCAGTCGGTGTTCCTGCGAGGCTGGGACGACTACCAGATCTGGTCGCTGAAGCTGACCGAGTCGGCGCAGTCCGGCATGGGCTATTGCGGCTTTCGTACCTGGAGCGCGGAGGCGCTCGAGCGCCGCGTGGCGCTGATCGAGGCAGCGGGTCTTGGTCTTGGCTGGGATGAGCAGGGGGACTTCGGTATCGGGCGTGCGTACGCGTTTGCAGGACCCGGAAGGACACAGGTTCAAGATCTACAACGAGGTCGAGCGGTATGTGAAGCCGGTCGAAACCGACTACAAGAACGTGCACGGTAAGCAGCCGAACAAGGCGATCGCGGTCAAGCGCTTTGACCACCTGAACATCCTCGCGGGCGACATTCGCGCCCAGCGTGACTTCTGTGTCGACACGCTCGGGTACCGGGAGTACGAGCGCATCGAGCTCGACGACGGGACGCTCGGCGGGTCGTGGATGTCGGTGACGATCGCCGCGCACGAGCTGATCTACACCAGGGACGCCTACGCGTCGCAGGGCGCCCACGGGCGTCTGCACCACGCGGCTTTCTGGGTCGACACGCGCGAGGAATGCCTGCGCGCCGCCGACATCTGGATCGAGAACGAGGTGTTCGTGGAGTTCGCCCCGTCCAAGCACAACGTCGCGCAGGGCTTCTTCCTCTACGGGTACGAACCGGGCGGCAATCGCGTCGAGGTCACCTCGGGCGGGCGGCTCGTGTACGCGCCCGACGAGCCGTGTGTGATCTGGACGCAGGCCGACCGCGCCAAGGGCCAGGCCTGGCACAACCCGACCGTCCAGACCTTCCACACCTACGGCACCCCGCCGTTCGAGACGACCGAGCCGGTCACGCAGACCGACTAGGTCGGGCACTCGCTTCGCGGTCCAACGGCCGTGTAAACATGGTGAGGTGGCCGACGACGCTGCCAAGCGCTCGCGCTCACCCCACGTGGTGTTGATGTGCGGCATCGCGGGTGCGGGCAAGACGACCTACGCGAAGCAGCTCGAGGAGCAGGGGTACGTCCGCCTGTCCATAGACGAGGAGATTTGGCGGCGTTTTGGGCGCTACGGCGTCGACTACGACGCGTCACAGTACGAGCGGTTCTCGGACGAGGCAGAGGTCACATTGCGCCAGCGGCTGGTTGAGCTGATCGGAGCGAGGAGCGACGTCGTGGTCGATTACAGCTTCTGGAGCCGCGCGACAAGAGACGAGTACAAGGCAGTCGTGGAGTCCGCCGGCGGCTCCTGGCAACTTGTCTACCTCAAGGCGACCCCGGAGCTGTTACGTCGAGCGCCTGGTGGCCAGGCGCTCACGTTTGATGCCGACGCGGCCTTCCCGATCTCCGATCGCCTGCTCGAGCATTTCCTGACGGCCTTTCAGGAGCCAAACGGAGAAGGCGAGACGGTCCTAGACCTGGGTGACTAGTCCGTTCCCGGCCCGAACCAGGTGGTCAGCGCGTCGGTGAGGCCGGCATCGCTGGCGTCCTGGCGTACCCAGGCGACGTAGCCGTCGGGGCGAACGAGCGCGGCGCTCGGCGCTGCGACCTCGCCGATGACCGGAAGCTGCCAGGCGCCTTCGTAGGTGGCGTCGACCAGCTGCACGCGGTCAGACCACGGAGTGATTTCGACGTCGCCGGGCTGTTTGAAGTTGAGCAGCACAGGGCGGGCCTGGTGCAGCAGTTCGAAGACACGGCGCGGGCCTGCTGCCGTGTCGATGTCCAGGTCCGGCATGCGCCGCCCGAGCAGCGGATGGCCCTCACCGAGGTCGTAATGAATGTCGAGGCCGGAGACGATTCCGGCGAGGTAGATGCGCGCCTCGTCCATCTTCGCCAGTTCGGAGACTACGTCGACCAGCGCCAGGCTGCGCTCGTCGCCGCGCTGCAGCGCGGTCATCGCCATCGTGTGGCGGAGCGTGCGCGCCGTGATCGGATGGCGCTCGGCGTGGTAGCTGTCGAGCAGCGCGTCGGAGGACGTGTTCTTGATCACCTGCGCGAGCTTCCAGCCGAGGTTGAACGCGTCCTGCGCACCGAGACCGATGCCCTGGCCACCCGCCGGGTAATGGATGTGCGCGGCGTCTCCAGCAAGGAGCACGCGGCCCTTTCGATACTCCGCCGCCTGGCGGGTCATGTCCGTGAACCTGGAGATCCAGGTGGGGTTGTGAACACCGAAGTCGGTGCCGAAGGCCGCGGTCAGCGCCGCCTTCAGATCGTCGAGGGTCGCCTCGCTGTCAGGCCCGATCTCGCGCTCCGACGTGACCACGCGGAAGGTCTTCCCGTCCTCCAACAGGTGTAGGCCGTGCACACCGCCGGCGTCGCGATGAATCCCGGGCGGTGGCTCCTCGGTGGTCTCGACCTCGGCAATCAGGCTGCTTCGGGACGGGTCCCAGCCGGGGAACTCGATGCCGGCGAGCTTGCGGATCAGGCTGCGTCCGCCATCGCAGCCCACGAGGTACTGCGCGCGAAGAACGTCGCCGCCGTCCAGACTCTACGTCGACGTGGTCCTCGTCCTGCGTGAACCCGATTACTTCTCGGCTGTAGTAGATGGTGACCGGCAGTTCGGCGATCCACTCGGACATGACTCGCTCGATCTTGTTCTGGAACAGCCCGAGCGCGTACGGGATGGCGGGTCGGGAAGTCGCTCATGTCAAGCACGGTGGTGCTGAACATCGCCGCCTGTGCCGTCTGGCCCTCGGCGAGGAAGCGCTCGGCGACCCCCCGCTGATCGAGCATCTCGATCGTGCGGGAGTGAAAGCCGCCGGCCCTCGAGCCGACAAGGTTGTGGTCGGGCACGTTTTTCGACGATTGCGACATCGACGTTCGCCAGCGCCAGTTCTGCCGCCAGCACCATGCCCGCCGGACCGGCTCCGGCGATCACCACTGCGTGCTCCATCGTGCTCATCTTGGGGCTCCTTTCGGCTTGCTCAGGCTCGCGGCGGGCGATTATGCGGCAATCGTCAAGGCCTCATGAGGGGCTTTCATCCGGTATAAATTGAAAGTGGGGAGCGGTGCTCGGTGGTCGCGAATCCGCACTGTTCTGCGTCTCGGACGTGCGGGGGAGCGTGCTATCCGACCGTAGTCGGATGCCGCGCCGGTCAGTTCATCCTTTGGCCTAATAGGCCGCACGGCTCGCGAGACGGAGAATCGGCGGTGCAGAGTCACATGGACCCTGAGAACCGCCAACCAGCATCGTCTGGCGCGCGCAGCCGATGGCTGCGGGCCGATGGTCAGCTGCCGTTCGTCGGTCGCATCTTCCCCGCGCCCGTCGCGGTCAAGGTCCCGGAGATCATCTTCCTCTTCTGGGTCGTGAAGATCCTCACGACCGCCGGTGGTGAGGTGACCTCCGACTACCTCAAGAAGTACGGCAACTTCGGCGGCGGCGGGACCGAGGTGGCGCTGTTCGTGATCGCGCTGGTGCTCCAGTTTTCGACCCGCCGCTACCGCGCGTTCGCCTACTGGTCGCTGGCGTACGCGATCGCGATCGCCGGCACCGGTCTGTCGGACTTCCTGCACCTTGACGTCCACATCCCCTACGCGGGCACGTCGTTGATGTGGGCCGTGGTGCTGGCGCTCGTGTTCTGGGGCTGGTACCGGACGGAGGGGACACTCTCGATCCACAGCATCACGTACTCAGCGACGCGAGGCGTTCTACTGGGCAGTGGTGTTCGCGACCTTTGCGTTCGGTACCGCGCTCGGGGACTTCACCGCCACTTCTCTGGGCATGGGATACCTGGCGTCCGGGCTGTTCTTCTTCGGCGTCATCCTGCTTCCGGCGCTCGGCTGGTGGCGATTCGGCCTGAACAGCGTCGTTGCCTTCTGGGCCGCCTACATCGTGACGCGACCGCTCGGCGCCTCGTTCGCAGACTGGATCAGCAAGCCGGCCTACCTGACAGGCCTCAACTTCGGGAATGGGCGAACCGCGATCGTGTTTGCGGTGCTGGTGTTCGGATTCGTCACGTACCTCGCGATCGCGAAGCCTGACGTGCAGCCGGCCGGGGAGTCCGGGATCGAGCTTCGCACGGGGCAGTCGGAACTGGACATCGACTACTCGTCGGGCGCGCTCGAGGCCGACACCGACTGAGCCCCTGCCGTGGCGTGGGCTCTGCCCGGCGCTGAGAGGGAGAGCCTGTCTGGCGACGAGCCGGGTTTGTCTGGGGTCAGGCCCGAGTCTCGACGCTGGGGGAGAAAGCGGTCACCAGGACGGGTTTCTCCCCCAGCATCTTGAGCATCTCTCGATCGGCCGGCTGATCATCTCTCGATCGGCTGGCTGAGCATCTCTCGATCGGCCGGCTGATCATCTCTCGATCGGCCGGCTGAGCATCTCTCGATCGGCCGGCCCGCAGCTGCCTCTTGGCTAGATGCCCTGGTAGACGCCCCGGACGCCGCGTCGGCCGCCGCCACCACTCGCCAGCCCGTGCCGCCGGTCGGGGTGGTCGCCGTCGTGGTGGTCGTCGTGGTGGTTGTCGTCGTCGTGGTGGTTGTCGTCGGAGTCGTCGTGGTCGGGTGGTGGTCGTTGGGGTGGTGGTCGTGGTCGTGGTCGTGGTCGTCGTCGGCACCGCGATGACCGCGACGCTGATCACCGTCAACGACGGCTTGGTGATGTAGGACACCGACACCGTGTCGCCCTCCGCGATCTTGCCGTCAGCGAGCGCCTGTGCGAGCCGGCTGCGAGCCGGAGCGGGGAAGGTCACGCGTGCGACCGTGAGTGGTGGTGATCGTGAAGCCCGAGCCGTTCGCTGCGATCGACTGGACGATGCCCGTCGCCGTCTTCTCGCCGACGAGGGTGATGGACTGGGCGACCATCGTGCCCTGGTTGGTGGTCTTGTAAGCTGACCGTGATTCTGGCCCCGACCGGGAGCGCGGAGACGCTTATGCCGGGGCCGAACTGAAAATAACTGGTGTAACCCGGCGCTGGTCGTGGTCTTCAGCACCGAGGCGAGCACGTGGTAGCGACGGAAGCGTGGGTTGTGCGTGTCCCAGGCACCATCGTTGAGCCAGCCGGGGCCGCCCCTCCTGTCACCGCCTCCACCGCCATCGGACGTGCCGAAGAAGCGGCCGTCGATGTTCATGAAGATGTGGACGTCCGGATCGTCGTAGAGGGTGACCTCCTGCGGTCCGGTGCCCGCCCCCGGAGCGATCTCACCGCGCTGCCGCAGGTAGCGGATGACGCCGGCATCGTTCGGAACCCCGGATCCAGCGGGCCAGAGACCGGCTCCGGCGAGCACGGCCGCCACCGATCCCGAGCAGTCATAGCCGCGGCGCCTGCCGTTATGGCCGGGGCCAGTCGATCCCGATGCTCGCGATTCCGACGTTGCCGTGGCCACCACCCCACACGTAGGGGTAGTCCTCGGCCGCGATCTTGTCGGCCGCGTTGGTCAAGGCGTTGAGAACCCCCGTGGGCCTACCAGCCTTCTCTACGGAAAACGAGTAGGAGCCCGCTCGAGGCAAGCGTGCCGGTCACCTGCTGGGATCGCGGCGGCAGCAGCGTTGCAAACGCTGCGGTGGGCAGCGCAAGAACCGCGCAGACCAGCACAAAACTGGAACACCAAACGACGCACTAACACCTCCTATCGGCGCGCCCCGCGCCGAACTTCAACGAATGTCAATCGGCCATGCCTGCGTCTAAACAGGCCGATTCGTTCGGAGTTGTGATGCCGAGGGCAGAGCCCACGTGCCGTCAGCGCAGAGCCCATCTGCCCCTAACATGGACGCTCGTTCTACGTATGCACAGAGTGCGGCTGCGGCGCGCACAGCGGTGGGCCGCAGCGCGACCGGGGCCGCAGCGCGGCACCGGCAGCGAGAGCGGCACCGGCGGCGAGTGCGACGCCAGCGGGCGGGCCACAGCTAGGTGCTGCGATGGCCGCCCGTCAGGACGGCGTGATCGCGGCGGAGCCTTCCCAGAGGTTCAAGTGCGCCTCGTCAGCGTACTTGTCGATCTCGGCCAGCTCGTCGGCACTGAACTCGAGGTTGTCGAGCGCCTTGAGGTTGTCCTCGAGCTGCTCGATGCGCGAGACGCCAACGAGCGTCGAGGTCACGCGGGGATCGCGCAGCGTCCACGCGAGCGCCATCTGCGCCAGCGTCTGGCCGCGGCCGGAGGCGATCTCATTGAGCGCGCGCACGCGGTTGAGGTTCTCCTCGCTGAGCCACGACTCGTCGAACTCGAGGCCGACGCGAGCGCGCGAGTCGTCCGGGACCCCGTTCAGGTACTTGGTGGTCAGCAGTCCCTGCGCGAGCGGTCCGAAGGTGATGCAGCCAACGCCCTGCTCACCGAGGACGTCGAGCAACCCGTGCTCGATCCAGCGGTTGAGCAGCGAGTAGGACGGCTGGTGGATCAGCAGCGGCGTGCCCAGGTCGCGCAGGATCTCTGATCGCCTCGCTGGTCAGCTCCGGCCCGTAGGAGCTGATGCCGACGTACAGCGCCTTGCCCTGACGCACCGCGGTGTCGAGCGCGCCCATCGTCTCCTCGAGCGGTGTGTCCGGGTCGGCGCGATGCGAGTAGAAGATGTCGACGTAGTCGAGCCCCATGCGCTCGAGGCTCTGGTCGAGGCTCGCAAGCAGGTACTTGCGCGAGCCGAACTCCCCGTACGGCCCGGGCCACATGTCCCAGCCGGCCTTGGTCGAGATCACGAGCTCGTCGCGCAGGCTCGCAAAGTCCTCTCGGAAGATCCGGCCGAAATTCGACTCCGCCGAGCCGTACGGCACGCCGTAGTTGTTGGCCAGATCGAAGTGCGTCACGCCCGCGTCGAACGCGCGCCGGAGGATCGCGCGGCTCTGCTCGATCGGGTGTGAGTCACCGAAGTTCTGCCACAGGCCGAGCGAGATCGGCGGCAGCAGCAGACCGCTGCGCCCGGTGCGGCGGTACGGCACCGAGTCGTAGCGGTCTCGCGCTTGGTACGTAGCGCTCGAGAGGCGGCATGCCGTTGCGCCGAAGCGGGTTCAGGCTTCGGAGGAGGGCGCCTCGCTGCCGGCTTCCTCGGGAGCGGCATCGTCGGCTTCGGCCTCGTCTGCCGGTACATCTGCCGGCGCGGAGGCGACGGCGACCGGATCGCCGCCGTTGGCCGACGACGACGCAGAGGTGGACGGCATCCGCAGCGATGACCTCAGGAGTGGCACGCGCCTCGGCGAGGACGTGCGCGCCGGCGGCACCCGCCGCACCGAGCAGCAGGGAGAACCAACCCCACTTGGCGCCGGACTTCTCCTTGCCGCGCAACGCGTCGAGCGAGAGTTTGCCGGGGCCGGCCTCGGCCAGCGCGACAGCGGCCGCGGCGAGCACGACGTTGTACTCGTAGCCGCCCTTGTGCGCCCATGGTCCGTTCTTGAGGTGGACCCGGTTGATCGCCGTCAGCATCACGGAGACGATGCCCGCGGAGGCGAAGGGCGTGCGGTACCCGAGCAGCAGGCCGGCGCCACCGAGCGTCTCAGCGGCGCCCGCGGCGCTGGCGTGGACGATGCCCGGCTTGAGGCCCATGTTCTCGAAGTGCTGAGGCTTGGGTCTTCAGGCCCTGCCCACCGAACCAGCCAAAAAGCTTCTGGGTGCCATGGCCGATGAAGAAGCCGCCGACCGCGGCACGCAGCAACAGACGCCCGACCTTCATTTCCCACCTCCGGTTTCAGCCTTTGTCAGTCAGATACCACGGTAACTGGTTCGGGACGCGCAGGTGGTTCCCGACGCGCGACCTCGTCGCGCACCAACGGCGCGACCTCGGAGCCGAAGAGTTCGATCGCCCGCATGACATCGGCGTGAGGCAACGGCGCCAACGCTGATCTGGCCGACGTAGCGCTGGTTCGCGAACAGGTCGTGCTCCATCAGGATCTTCTCGGCAACCTGCTCCGGAGAGCCGAGGGCCACCGCTCCATCGGGTGCGGTCAGCGCCTCATACTGCTCGCGTCCGGAAGGCGGCCAGCCGCGCTCGCGGCCGATGCGATTCATCATCGTCAGGTAGGGCTGCGCGAAGGCAGAGTCCGCCTCGGCGCGCGTGCGCCCGACAAAGGCGTGCGTGTTGATCGCGAGGCGACGATCCTCCGGCGCGTGGCCGCTCTCCTCCCAGACGCGGTCGTAGAGCTCGACCAGCGGCTTGAAGCGCGCAGGCTGGCCGCCGATGATCGCGATCGTCAGCGGCAGGCCGAGCACGGCCGCACGCACGACCGACTGCGGCGTCCCGCCGACCGCAACCCAAACGGGCAGCGGATCCTGGATCGGGCGCGGATAGATCTCGGCTGCCTCGAGCGGCGGGCCGATGCCGACCCGACCAGGTGACGGGTTGCCGGCGCGGAGCGCGAGCAGCAGGTCGAGCTTCTCGGCGTAGAGCTCGTCGTAGTCGTCGAGGTCGTACCCGAACAGCGGGAACGACTCGATGAACGAGCCGCGGCCGGCCATGATCTCGGCACGGCCGCCGGAGATCAGGTCGAGCTCGGCGAACTCCTGGAAGACGCGGACAGGGTCCTCGGAGCTGAGCACGGTGACCGCGCTCGAGAGGCGGATGCGCTCGGTGCGCGCCGCGATCGCGGCAAGCGCGACGGCCGGCGCGGAGATCAGAAAGTCGGCCCGGTGGTGCTCGCCGATCGCGAACACGTCGAGGCCCGAGTTCATCGGCCAGCTGCGCCTCCTCGAGCAGCTCGCGCATGCGCTGCTCGGGGGCTGACGCCAGCGCCGAGGTCGGCAAAGGTGGCAAGGCCAAGTTCAAGGTTCATGCCTACATCCTAGCAGATAGTTGCGTGCGCAACTACCCCCTGGGCGAGACCCCAGCGGCGGCGGACGGGCTCGCCGGGCGAGGCTACTTGCCGTAAAGCGCGCGGTCGAGCCAGGCGATCGAGCGCTCCAGCTGCTCGACCGTCGCCTTGCCGACCGAGTCGATCCCGATCGCCCGGTTGACCTCGGCGTTGACGTCGCTGTGGCGGATGCGGCGATCGCGGGCGAGCTCCGAGACCAGCTTGTGGCGCTTGGCCCGCAGCTGCGCGCGCCGCTCGAACAGCGGCACAGCCTCCTCGGCGCTCGCGGCGGCGGGCACCGGCACCGGCTCGGGCGCAGCGACCGAGATGGTCCGCACAGGCGTGACGGCAGGCGCCGTCGGCGCCGGCCCGAACAGGGTCATCTGCGGCGCGACGTCGGCGCTCAGCGGCTCGAAGTCGAGCACCTCTGCCCTTCTCGGTCTCGCGCCGCTCGACCTCGTCGAGCTCGCCGAGCTCCTCGCTCTTCCCCGCGTTCCCGAACCATGTAGCGCAGCTCCGTCTCGACGCTCGCAGCGTGGTCACGGAGGATCGTGTCGGCAGGGATGTAGAGCCAGCTCGGCTCGGGCTCGCGACCCGGGATCGTGCGCACGAACCGGCCCACGATCTGACGGAAGATCAGCGCAGTCTTGGCGGCGGTGGCGTAGACGCCGACCCGCAGCCGCGGGATGTCGACGCCCTCGGAGACCATGTTGACGGCGACGATCCAGGGATCGGTCGAGTTGGTGAAGGCCGCGAGCTTGGTCGCCGCCTTGGGGTCCTGGTGCAGCACGACCACCGGCGAGACCCCGCTCACCTCGCGCAGCCGCGCGGCGATCTTGCGGGCGTGATCGGAGTCCGCCGCGACCACGAGGCCGCCGGCGTCGGAATGGCCGCCGGCGCGCAGCGCCCGCAGACGCACATCCGCCTCTCCGAGGATCCGCGGCAGGCCGTCGGGAAGGTCGGTCGAGATCGCGGTGCGGTAGCGGCGGCTCGCCTCCCGCGAGGTGAGGACGGTGTCGAAGTTCGACTCGATCACGTCATCGCCGCTGCGCCACGAGAGCGTGCCGTCGTAGGTCACGAAGACGACCGGCCGGCAGACGCGGTCGCGCACGGCGTCGGCGTAGGCGTAGGCGATATCAGGCTCGGCGAGGCCGTCGCCGTCGTACTCGACGCCCGGGATCGGCGTCGCATCCGAGCGAAACGGAGTGCCCGAAAGCAGCAGCCAGCGCGAGGCGGCGGCGAACGACTGCGAGAAGGCGACGCCCCAGGCAAGGTCCTCGCCGAGGTGATGAGCCTCGTCGGCGATCACCAGCGTGCGCTCGCGCGTCCCGCCGGCCCAGGTTCGCGGCGAGCTCGCGATCCGCGCGTAGGTGACGACGACGCCGTGGAAGCCTCGCGGCGGGCGCGGCGAGTCGGCGTCGGGCGCGAGCTCGAGCCCGAGCGCGTGCGCCGCGCGTGCCCACTGGCGCGTCAGCGGCGCCGTCGGGCAGGCGATCACCACGCCGTCGACCGCTCGCGCGTGTCAGCTCGCGGCGCGCGAACTCGAGCGCCGGCCGCGTCTTGCCCGCGCCCGGCGCGGCGGAGATCAGGAACGCGCCCTCACTCCAGTCGTCCATCGCATCAAGCGCGCGCTGCTGCCATCCGCGCAGACTGCTGCCGCCGCCCGTCCCTGGTCGCTCTGTGGTCGTCACTGACACGAGTCCGGCATGGTGCCGAGCGGCTCGGACGGTTCGCCATTGATGGCGCAGATACATCCATGACCTGTATTTGCGACATCGATCCTCAGCGGCGATCCGACCGTAACCCGTACGATCCAGGTCAGTGATCGCGCCGTTCGTCGACAGCGACTGGCTGCGCGAGCACCGCGACCAGGTGGTGCTCGCCGACGTGCGCTGGTACCTCGACGGCCGCTCGGGACGCGCCGGCCTACGAGGCCGGCCACATCCCCGGAGCGGTGTTCGTCGACCTGGACACGGTGCTGTCGGAGCCGCACGAGGACGACAGCCGCGGGCGCCATCCGCTGCCGACGCCGGAGCGCTTCGCCGATGGACTCGCCCAGCTCGGGATCGGCGACGGCGACACGGTGATCGCCTATGACGACGCCGGCGGCGTGATCGCCGCACGGCTCGTCTGGCTGCTGCGGGCGACCGGCCACGAGGCGGCGCTGCTGGATGGCGGCCTCGCGGCCTGGCCGACCGCGGAGCTGCACCCGGACTACCCACGGCCGCGCCCGCCGGCCACCTTCACGCCGTTCCCGTGGCCGCCCGACCGACTGGTCGAGATCGACGAGGTCGCGGCCACCACGGACGTGCTGATCGACGCGCGCGACCGCGCGCGCTTCGGCGGCGGCCCGGACCCGGTCGACCCCCGCTCCGGGCCACATCCCTGGCGCCAGGAGCGTGCCGACGCGCGAGCACCTCGACGCTGAGAAGCGGATCCAGAACCCCGAGCAGCTGCGCGCCACGTTCGCGCGGGCCGGCATCGAGGCCGGCACGCCCGTCGTCTCCTACTGCGGCTCGGGCGTGACCGCCTGTCACAACCTGCTCGCGCTCGAGCACGCGGGGCTCGGCCCAGGCCGGCTCTACCCAGGGTCGTGGTCGGAGTGGAGCCGGGATCCAGCGCGTGAGATCGCCACGGACCGGTGAGCTAACGTCCACGGTATGGATACCGAACGCAATACTCAGACCGAAGACGTATCCGAGCTGACCGACGAGCAGTGGCGCGAGCGCCTGGACCCCGCGGCCTACGAGGTTCTGCGCCATGCCGCCACCGAGCGGCCGTTCACGGGCGCCTTCACCGATAACAAGGACACCGGCATGTACCACTGCGCCGGTTGCGGCGCACCGCTGTTCAGCTCCGACACGAAGTTCGACTCGGGCTGCGGCTGGCCGAGCTTCTACGAGCCCGTCCCGGGTGAGAACGTGATCAACCGGCTCGACACGAGCCACGGAATGATCCGCACCGAGGTCCTCTGCAAGAACTGCGGCGGCCACCTCGGCCACGTGTTCGAGGACGGCCCCGAGCCGACCGGCCTGCGCTACTGCATCAATTCAGCAGCGCTGGGCTTCGACCAGAAGGACTAGCGTGTTTCCTCTGTTGGTGGTCCCGCTGGACCACCAACGGAGCCGGAGCGAGCGGAGCCGGAGCGAGCGGAGCCGGAGCGAGAGCCTGAGCGAGCGGAGCCGGAGCGCCCGCTGCGCCGCCCCCGCACCCTGGAGACCACGAAGCCACCAACGATCACGAGCGCCAGCACGACCAGGGCGACGATCCCGACGCGCTCCACGATGTTGATCACCGCCTGGCCGCCGAAGTAGCCGAGCAGGCCGTAGGTGATCGCCCAGCTGATCCCGCCGGCGGCGTTCCAGGGAAAGAACACGCGGAACGGCATGTGGTTGATGCCGGCCAGCCAGGCCGTGGCGAAGCGGATCCAGGCGATCCAGCGGCCGATGAACACAGTCTTTGCGCCGTGGCGCTTGAAGTAGCTATCGCCCACCTCGATCACCCGCCCGCGCTGCTCGTGGAACGGCCCACGGCTGACGAGCACCTCCCTGCCGAGCTTGCGGCCCAGCAGATAGCCGATGTTGTCCCCGAGGATCGCCGAGCAGGCGCCGATCAGGATCACCAGCCAGATCTTGAGGTGTCCCTGACTGGCGAGCACGGCGGCGGCGACAAGCGCGGTCTCGCCGGGAGAGGGCACGCCCATCGACTCGAGTCCGATGATTGCGGGGAGCGCGTATCCAAGCCCGCTCGACACGCTGAATATCGCGGCCATTGCGAGCATCAGCGGCGGCTTTCCCACATGTCGTAATCCTAAAGAAGCCCGTATCCCGGCCGGCATGCGGCGGTCGGACGCCGACTGGGCGGGCGCGCCCTGGTCAGACGCCGGCTGCGCTGGTCATGTGCTCCGAGGACGGCGCCTCCGTCGGTTGCAAGTTCAGCGTGAAGGTCGCCCCCGGCCCGTCCTTGTCACTGAGCACGAGCGACCCGCCCATCCGCTGCGCCAGCTCGCGACCGATTGCCAGACCGAGCCCGAAGCCTGCCTCACCACCCGTCTCACGCCCGCGCTTGAAGCGCTCGAAGATCAGCGCCCGCTCTTCCTGAGCAACCCCCGGGCCCTGGTCTGAGACAACCAGCGCGGGCTCTGGGCGGGAGCGCACCGCCACCTTGATCTCACTCCCGCGAGGCGCGACGCGCAGGGCGTTGTCGACCAGGATGCGCAGGATGCGCGCGACGCTGCCGGGTCGCCAGCGCCCAGGTGGGCGAGCCGCCGTCATCGAGCCGAACGTTCACACCGCGGCTCGCGCTGGGAAGGTCGAACTCGGCCAGCACCGCGCGTCCGAGTTCGCCAAGCTCGATCGGCTCGGAGCGCAGGCTGACCTCAGCGTCGATGCGACTGAGATCGAGCAGGTCGGCAGCCAGCCGCGCGAGCCGCCGAGACTGCACCCGCGAGCGGTCGAGCAGCGCCGCCGCGTCCTCCAGGTCCGGCTGCGGCGCCTGGAGGTCGTCGGCCAGCAGCTCGAGCATGCCCTCGAGCGAGGCGAGCGGCGTACGCAGCTCGTGTGACGCCGTCGCCACGAATGCACGGCGAGCCTCCTCCTGTTGGCGCAGCCGTCGTTGCATGATCGAGAACGAGCGCGCCAGGTCGCCGACCTCGTCGCGAGCACGGTCGGCGGGGAAGTCGGCGACGTTGCCGCCGATCGCGAGCTGCAGTGCCGCCTGACGCAACCGTTGCAGACGGCTGACGAGCGTGCCCGCCAGCGGGATCGCGATCAGGATCGTCAGCAGGATCGCAACGACCCGCCGCGATCTCAAAGGATTCGCGGACCGCCGCAACGGCGTCCTGGATCTCCTTGTCGAGGTCTGGACCAGGAGCACGGCGTCAGCTTCTGGCAGCCAGAGCGCGGCCTGCACGGCGTTCCCGTCGGGGCCGAGGGTGATATAGGGCTTGCCGTGCTTGTTGTTGTAGGCCGTGCGACGGTCTCGGCGTAGGGCGTCAGCGCGGCGACGTCCTCACGGCGTGCTCGGATCCGTGATCACGGGGTGGCCGGTGCCCTGCTGATCGACGGGACCACACAGCATCTCGTACTGCGCCCCCAGGTCGGACACGAGCGTGGACTCCCACTTGAGCCTGTTGGAAGTCGCCCTCTTCGCCTGCTTGTACACCGCGGCTCCCGGGCGGTGCGGCCGAGGCATCCGGGATCAGCTCGTACGGAATCTCGCCGATCTCGCGGATCGAGCCTCTGGAGCCCTCGATCGCGGTGAACAGCGTCTTCTTCGACGCCGACTTCAGCGAACTCTCGAGCCGCGGCAGCAGCACCAGCGCTGCCACCCCAAGGCTGATGGCGGTCGTGGCGAGCACCGCGCCGACAATCCGGCCACGGAGCCCGAACGCGCTCCAACGCAGCCGTGCCAGCAGCATGGTGCTTAAGGATTGCCGAGACGGTAACCGGCGCCGCGTACCGTCACGATGTACTTGGGCTTGTCCGGCTCGGGCTCGAGCTTCTCCCGCAGGTGGCGGATGTGGACATCGATCGCGCGCGGGTCGCGGTAGGCGCTGTCCCCCAGATGGCGCGCAGCAATTCCTGGCGGTTCAGCAGCCGGCCCGGGTCGGTCATCAGCGCGTCGAGCAGTTCGAACTCGCTGAAGGTGAGGCGCACGGCCTGGCCGTCGAAGGTCACCTCGCGACGCGAGCGGTCGAGCGTGATCGGACCGATCGTGAGCACCTCCGAACCGATCGCGCCGCCACGTGTACCCGTACGGCGGAGCACCGCGCGGATCCGGCTGCGGAGCTCGGCCAGGCCAAAGGGCTTGGTGACGTAATCGTCGCCGCCGGCCTCGAGGCCGAGCACGGCGTCGGCCTCGGAGTCGAGTGCCGTCAGCATGATGATCGGCACGACGTTGCGGCGCGCGCGCAACGTCCGGCAGACCTCGTACCCGTCGGGCCCGGGACCGAGGGCGATGTCGAGCAGCACGATGTCAAAGTGGTCGGCGCTGGCGCGGTCGATCGCCTCACGGCCGCTGCCGACAGCCGTGACGTTGTGCCCCTCGCGTGAGAACGAGCGGGTCAGCATCTCGCGCAGATCCGACTCGTCGTCAACGACGAGGATGCTCAGCGACCCTTCGCCTTCGGCTGCGCCGTTACCGGTCAGCTGGCTGGAACGCTCTGTGACCATTCGGCCACGATCGTAGCGATTGCTGCTTCATTTGCCACCTCTTGGGGCTCGCCGATGCGGCCCTCGGTGGCAACTGCCCACAACATCACGAGCCAGGTCAAGGTCGCGAGCACGACGTGCACCCACACCATTTCGGCGGGCAGCTTGAGCTCGTACTGGACCGATCCCACCAGGCCCTGTGCGGCGACGAGGACCCCGAGCACGGTCAGCGGCTCGAGCGGATCGAGCGCGCCGGAGGTGCGACTGCGCTTGAGCAGCCACACGAGAATCACGAATACACCGAAAATTGCAGCGATTGTCGCGTGCTGGTGCACCGCCCATTCCAGCGTGTCCGGACCCTCGATCGTCAGGCGCTTGATGTGCTGCCCGACGTTGCCGCCGGAATGCGGGCCCGCAGCGGTTGCCGCGGTACCGGCAACCAGCGTGAGCGCGCAGAGCACCGACAGGAAACGCACCGACCAGACGAGCAGCCGATCGTTGGTGCGCGGGCGCGCGCCCTGCGGATAGGTCGCACGCCAGGCGAGCCAGAAGGCGAAGATCAGGATCACCATCGAGAGCAGGAAGTGCGACATCACAAAACCGGGCGCGAGCTTCTCGCGAACCGTGAAGCCGCCGAGCACCGCCTGGCAGATCACACCGAACGGCAGCGCGGCTGACAGCCACGCCAGGTCCCTGCGGAACGGCTTGCGCGTCAACGAGAGCACGAACACCACCGCCGTGATCACTCCGACGAGGCCCGAGACGGCGCGATTGCCGAACTCGATCAGGGGGTGCAGCGCGACCGGCGGGTAGATGTGCCCGTAACAGCGCGGCCATGTCGGGCAGCCGAGCCCGGAGTCGGTCAGCCGCACGAGCGCGCCGGTGAACACGATCAGCGTCAGCGAAGCGAGCGCCACGTAGGTCACCGCGCGGAACTGCTTCTCATTTACTGCCAGGCGCGCGCGCATGTGGTCCCGGAATGCTATGCGATCTGGCGAGAGCCCGACGCGCCGCTGCGAGAGCAAGGGACCGCTACGAGAGCGAGGGCCTGATCTCGGCCAGCGTCGGCGCTGCCGTGTCCCTGGCCGACGCGATCAGCCGATCTGGCGCGATCGGCCACTCGATCCCGACGGCGGGATCGTCGAATCGGAAGCCGCCCTCACTCGAGGCGTCGTAGTAGCTGGACACCTTGTAGGTCACGTCGGCAAGCTCGCTCAGCACGACGAAGCCGTGCGCGAACCCGTCCGGGACCAGCAGCTGCGCGTGCGTCTCGTCATCCAGCGTGTGCCCCTCCCACGCCCCGAACGTGGACGAGTTGGGGCGGATGTCGACGACGACGTCGAAGATGGCGCCCCGCACGCAACGTACGAGCTTCGCCTGGCCCGGCTGAAAGTGCATCCCGCGGACGATTCCGTACCCCGAACGCGAGTGGTTGTCCTGCACGAAGGCCAGCTCGACCCCCGCCTGAGCGAGTGCATCCGACCGGAAGCTCTCGAGAAAGAAGCCGCGTTCGTCACCGTGGACGCGAGGCCTGATCACCTTGACGCCCGCCAGGCGCCCGTCAACTATCTCCACGGCCCGCAATCTAGCGTCTTGAGTCCGACTGAAGGCGCTAGAGCAAGCCGTCAACGATGCGGTCGAGCCCATCGTGAAGCGCGACGGTCGGACTCCAGCCGAGCTCCTCGCGGGCGCGGGAGACGTCGAGCCAGCTGCGACTGACCTCACCTGCTCGCGCCGCCCGAAACTCCGGAGCAGCCAGCGACAGCCCGTGCTCGGCACCGACATCGCCGAGTGCCTGTACGAGGTCGAGGACCGATGTCTCCTCGCCACCCGCGATGTTGATCGGGCCAATTACCTGGGAGTCGGCCGCGAGCAGATTGGCGCTGACGACGTCCGCGACATCGACCCAGTCGCGCGTCTGGCGGCCATCGCCGAACACGTGCGGAGTGGTGCCCTCGACCAGGCAGCCGCAGAAGATCGCGACGACGCCGGCCTCACCGTGCACGTCCTGGCGCGGGCCGTAGACGTTGCCGTAGCGCAGCGAGACCGTCGAGAGCCCGTGGAGGCGCGCGTACAGCTCGAAGTAGCCCTCGGCCGCGTACTTGCTCTGCCCGTATGGCGCCAGCGGATGAACCGGGTGGCCCTCGGGCGTGGGCAGCAGGTCGGCGTCTCCGTAGAGGCCACCCCCGGTCGAGGTGTTGACGATGCGGGCGGCGCCGAACTCTCGCGCTGCCGAGAGCAGATTGATCGCGCCGCCGACGTTGATATCCGCGTCGACGACCGGGTCCTCGACCGAGCGCCGCACGTCGATCTGTGCGGCCAGATGGAACACGAGCTGTGGCCGCGCCTCGGGCAAAGACATCGGTGACAGCGCGGCGCGTCACGAACGTCGAACTGGTGCAGTTGGGCGCCGGCCTCGAGCGCGCCGCTCAGGTTCTCGAGCTTGCCGCTCGAGAGATCGTCGATGATCGTCACGCTGTCGCCGCGTGCGAGCAGCGCGTCGACCAGATTCGAGCCGATGAATCCGGCGCCGCCGGTTACGAGACAGTCCATGTGCCGCCGTTGCCCCGGTTTCGGTCAGTTGTTCGCGAACGCGTAGAAGTCGGGCTTGCGCTTGCCGTTGCGCTGGATCAGCCCGCACGAGTTGACCGGTAGCTGGTCGTGCACGTTGACCCAGCCCAGCGCGTAGACGTAGCCGGAGTGTCGCGCCGTGACGAGCGCGTCCTTGACCCACTGTCCCACGCGCCACGGTGGCGAGACGTAAAAGTTGAACGTCTGATCCGGTGCCGTCGGCACGCAGAACTCCGACAGGAACAGCGGCACGTGGTGTCCCAAATAGGTCCTGGTCCAGCCCTCGAGCCGCGGCAGATCCGAGAACTGAACCTCACCGTCGATCGACGGCGGAGCGCCGAACAGCGGCACCGTGTAGCTGAACGGGTTATGTCCGTACATATCCATCCGCGGGCGTCGGCCGTTCGGCAGCACGAGGTTCGCCAGCCACTGCTGCGGGTCGAGCAGACCGGCCGTGTAGGTGTCACCGCCGATGACGATGTTGCGGCGGTCCCGGGCTTTCAGCACGCCGTAGGCCTCGTTCAGCATCTGCGCGTACAGATGAGGAGCGCGCTTCTGCGCGCCTGTGAGCCGCGTCTGTGTGTACTTGGCCGGCACCTCGGGCCTGAAGTCGCCCTTGCGGTTCGGCTCACCCCAGATCATCCACATGTGGACCGTCGGGTACTTGCGCGCGACCGCCTCGACGAACTGGGCGTAGGTGACCGGGCTTTTGGGCGCCCAGCCCACACCTCTATGTCCGCCGTTAGCCCAGCCGGGCGCGTTGCCCACCTGAATCAGCACACGCATTCCGTAGCGCCGCGCCTCGGTGATCTCCTTGGTCAGCATCGCCGGCCAGACGTACGCCGGATCGTTCGGCGAGGTCGGGTCCTTGGGCTTGTGCGGAGCTACCGTGTTCCAGTCGAGCTCGGTCTCGTAGATCCTTGCTCCGAGCGAGTGATAGAGCGGGAACTGATTGACGCCGTCGAATGTCGGCGGCCCCCAGACCGCCTTCATAAAGGCGCTGGCGCCAGCGGGCGCGAGCGCCGCCGAGACAGCTATGAGCAGGGTCGCCATCCACGCAACGCGCCGGGGCCGGATTCGCATCGCCAGCGATGTTAGAGAGCCGGACGCATGCAAGGACCGCGCAGGGTATACAGTGCGGCCAGCCAGTCCATGAACGTCGCCTTCGACAGCCGGGCCGGTAAAGACAGCCGCGGAGTGGGGCGCTACGCGCGCTCGCTGCTGTGCTGCGCTGAGGCACAGCGGGCGCGGCGACGTTGTCGAAACGCACTCGCCGCGGCGGACGCAGGTCTCGCTTTATCACTCGCCATGGCTCGACGGCGGCCTGCTGCACTCGCCGGTGCCGATGGTCGTCACCGTCCATGACCTGATCGCGCTGAAGAAGCCAAGCGAGGTGCTGCGCCGTGGCGTGCGCATGCGGATGCGGTATCTGGCCGCTCAGCGGGCCGTTCGCGTGATCGTGCCGACCAGGGTGGTCGCTGACGACGTGATGCGCGCGCTGCACATTCCGGGCGAGCGCATCGACGTGATCCCCGAAGCCGCAGCGCCGGTGTTCCGCCCGCGTCCGCAGCACGAGCTCGATGATGTGCGATCACGCTACGAGCTGCCCGACGAGTATCTGTTGTGGGTCGGCGGGCTGAAGACGCCGGATCCGCACAAGCGAGTCGCACAACTGACTAAGGCCCAGCGATCGCTGCCGCTGGTGCTGGTCGGTCCCAGCGGCCCCTGGGCGCTTCAGCTGCCCGATGTGACGCTGACCGGCGAGGTGCCCGACGACGATCTGGCGGCGATCTACACGGGTGCGAGAGCGCTGATCCTGGCAAGCACCGACGAGGGCTTCGGGCTCACGCCGGTGGAGGCACTCGCGTGCGGGACCCCGGTCGCCGCGTGTGACGTGCCCGCCGTGCGCGAGGTCCTCGGCGAGCGGGCCGAACTGCTGCCGCCCCACGACCTGAACGCGCTCGTGCGCGCCGCCGAGTCGGCGACCCGGCCCGCGCCGGCGCCGCGGGGCTGGACCTGGGATGACGTGGCCGACGCAACCTGGGGCGTATACGAGACAGCCGTGCGCGCGCCCGCCGGGCGCATCTGTCAACCGGCGACCATTCCCTGAGCGCCCCGGACAGTCCCGCTGCTGCCGCAGAGCCTTACTACGGGTACTCGAGCAGCAGCGTGACGGGCCCGTCGTTCACGAGCTCGACCTTCATGTCGGCCCCGAAGACGCCCTGCTTGGCGGCGGTGAGGCGGCAGAAGTGCTGGTACAGCGGCTCCGCCTGTTCCCCTGACGCGGCCGCGACGTAGCTCGGCCGGTTTCCTCGCCGGGTGTCGCCGTAGAGCGTGAACTGGCTGACGCACAGGACCTCGCGCTCACCCAGCGGCTCGTTCATGCGCCCCTCGGCATCTGGGAACACGCGCAGCGCCAGAACCTTGTCGGCGAGCCGCGCGCCGTCGGACTCTGTGTCGCTGCCGGTGATCCCCAGGAGCACCAGCAAGCCCGGGCCGATCTCACTCACCATCTCACCGTCAACCGCGACGGACGCGCGCAGCACGCGCTGGACTAGGGCCCGCACGGCGCTCTCAGAGCAGCTTCTCCATTGCGATGTGCTCGATGTCAGCCTCCACGAACTCGCGCCCGCGGGGGACATACCCGGCCTGGTCGTAGAGCGGTCGTGCGTAGGTCTGGGCGTGGAGGACGATGCGGTTCGCGCCGCGCGCACGGCTCTCTTCGTCGGTGGCGCGCAGTAACGCCGCGGCGATGCCCTGGCGGCGGGCGCTCCGTCTCACGGCCAAACGGCTGAACTGGACCGTCGTGCCGACGAACACCAGTCGGCAGGTCGCGACAAGCTGGCCGTCCTGGACTGCGATCAGGTGCAGCGCTCCCCGATCGCGCCCGTCGCGCTCCTCGCTGGCGGGGACGCCCTGCTCGATGCAGAAGACCTCGTAACGAAGCGCGAGCGCAGCCTCGAGCTCTCCTTCAGTTCGGAGACGCCGAATCTCGAAGCCGAGCGTGGTGTCGGCGGGACGGGTGTCCACAGAGAAAGCTTGTCATACGGCGCACATTCCCTCCCATTTTGGGTAGTCCCTTTGGAGCGAGATAGGAGCCGATTTACGGTCCGTCTGCCGGTCTGCTTAAATATCCGTTATCCTCTTTGTCAGTCGCGCAGGGCGGAGAGGATGCCATTGCTCTGCGGAGACACCTCAAGCTCTCACCGAGTATGAGAGCGCCATCTGAGCCGCTGCAGCCTCGTCCTGCGGCTCCCTTTCCAGATTACTTATTCCCAATTCCTCGTTGATGGGTGATTCCACCCCCTTCCCGAGTTCCGCCGCGATCAAGCGTGCGGAGCAACTAACACGCGAGCGCTTCGTCTTCGAAGGCGAAACGCCCCAGGAAGCGCTGGCGCCGGGCACGGCACGCCGGCGCGCGCTCGATGCTGCTCTGGTCGATGTCGAGGCGGGACTCAAGGTTCCGTCGCTGGATTGGCGGCAGTCGTACTCGCTGCTGCTGGGGCTCGAACGGCTGCTTTCGGAGGACGAGCCCAAGCTCGTCGACGGCACCGTGCTATCCGCCCACCAGCTCGATGCGCTCTCCGGAACGCTGACAGCGCTGCTGGCCGGCGTGCAGACCGGTGATGAGGCCTCGACCCAGACCGCCGTCGAAGAGGACGTCGAGATCGAGGATGAGATGGAGGACGAGCTCGCGGCCGACGCCGATGAAACCGACGACGAGCTCGTGGCAGATGCCGAAGAAGATGACGAGGAGGACGAGGACGACGAGGAGCCAGGGCCCGAGGTCGAGTCGGAGGAGGAGCCAGAGGACTGGCAGCACGACGATGCGGCGCTCGACGCGGACATCTCCGAGGAGCAGTTGCTCGCCGATGATCCCGGGCGCGGCCAGGCGTTTCTGGTTCGAGCACGCGACCGGCGCCGGCAAGACCGTCGCGGCGGTCGGCTTCGTCGAGGCCTCGCGCACCGGCGGGGTGCTGATCCTCACCCACCGACGCAACCTCGTGGACCAGTTCATCGGCGAGCTCAAGGATCGCGGCTACCGCGAGCGGCTGTGCAAGCCGCTGCTGAAGGGCGAGGACGCCGCCAACGGCCCGGTCACCGTCGAGACCTATCAGTGGTTCGTGCGCAACGCCGGCAAGATCTCCGGTGCGTACGCGATCGTGATCTGCGACGAGGCGCACACGGCGCTGGGCGAGAAGACCTCCGCCGCGATCCGCAAGTGGCACGAGCCCATCTGGATCGGCATGACGGCAACCGGCGCCCTGATCGCCCGGCACGTCACCGACCTCTTCCCGACGCAGACCTCGCGATTCGACCTGGCGCAGGCGGCCCGCCGCGGCGTGATCGCCCCGCTGCGCTGCATCCGCATCCCGCCCGGGCCGGGCGTGCGCACGATCGCCAAGGTGCCGCTGCGGCGTGGCGAGGTCGATACCGAATTCGACCAGGAGATGCTGGCCGAACTGCTCGACCAGACGCCGTTCAACCTGGCGATCGCCGACCTGTACAAGACGCGCTTCAACGGCGTGCCGGGCGTGGTCTACGCGGCTGGCGTCAGGCACGCGTACAACGTCGCGGAGTCGTTCCGCGCACTGGGAATGAAGGCGATGGGGGTTTCCGGCGAGACGCCCAAGCGCGAGCTGGCCAAGATCCTGGCCGACTACGAGGCCGGCAAGGTCGACGTGCTGGTCAACGCACAGCTGCTGGCGGAGGGCTGGAACAGCCCGCGTGCGACGATCTGCATGCACCTTGCGCCGACGGCGTCCAAGCGCATCTATCAGCAGCGCGTCGGCCGCGTGACCCGACGGCATCCCGGGCAAAGAGGCGGGCATCGTTGTCGACTTCGTGCACCCGGCGACCAAGCACGATGACCCCGTCGTCACGCTGCACTCGCTGCTCGACCGCGACGTCTATCGCGGCGGCGCGATCGTGGTCGGACCGGTGCGCCGCGGACGCGGGCGCCGGATCCGCGTCGAGCGCCGAGTGCTGCCGGTCACGCCCGATCCCGAGCGGCGCGCCGAGGTCTTCGAGCGCGAGCTCTGGCGGATCGCGGTCGAGCACCTGGACTACGGCGAGCAGCGCGTGTGGGCGCAGCTTGCGGGCGCGCGTGTGGCGCCCAACGCCTGGCGCCGCGCCAAGGCGATGCTGCACTTCGACCGCCAGGGCGAGCTCCGCCGCGCTGTTCCTGGTGACCGCGCTTCAGCGCAACCGCAGCTCCGCAGCTGCGGCTGCGAGCGCTGCAGGAGATCTCAGCATCGCGGGATGCCGAGGCCTTTGACACCGCGATCGACATCATGGCCGGCTGGCCGCGTGACGAGCGCCGCGAGGGCGTCAAGATCATGCTGCAGGCGCTGGCCGAGCGCCGCATCGGCCGCCGTGATCAGGCCAACAACTGGATCTGGCGGATGGCCGAGTACACGCGTGAGGTGCACGAGGAGTACGCGGTGCAGCGCTGGCCTGAGACCAAGCGGCTGCTCGGGCTGCTCGTGAACTCGAGCGGAGCGGCGCACGCTCGCAATGCGCGCCGGCTGGTGCATGCCACGCGCAAGGAGGACCGCCGGCTTTCTGCGGCGCTGCTGGCGGCCGCGCTCGCGCACACGCCGGAGGCGGCCGACGCGATCAACAGCGCCCGCACGCGCATGGCGCGCAAGCCGGCCGCGCTGGCTCGGGAGCTGCTGCGCAACTTCCCCAAGGGTCGCCGCAGCAAGAGCCGCAGGCGCTCGCGCAAGTCGGGCGACGGCGCAGCCACCGCTACGGCCGTGGTCGCGGCGATCGACGGCCAACGAGGTGGAGCGACGACACGCTCGAGCTCGACGACGAGCTCGAGCTGGCGGTCGCTCCCGGCAAGTCCAACGGGCAGGTCGAGCCGGACGCCGTCGATGACGACGACGATGACGACTCGGATGCCGACGACGACGACGATGACGACGACGAGCCGGACGACATCGACGACGACGATGATGACGATGACGACGACGACGACGACGACGACGACGAGCCGCAGGATGACGAGCTCGACCGCGACGCCGCCTGAAGTACCGCTTTTCGGCGCAATTCCTAAACGGCTGTACTAGTCAGCCGCCACATATCCAGTTTCCGCCGGCAGACGCCGATACCCGGTAGGTGAGGCATCTGCTTGGAACTCGTGCGCTGGCCGCACTGACGGTGAGCTTCGCTCTGTCAGGGCTGGTGGTGGGGGTTGCGGCGGCAAGTGGCGACCCGCTCGCATATGTCACCAACGAGCAAGCCGGCACGATCAGCCAGGTGGATCTGACCACCGGCACCGTGGGCGCGCCGATCCACGTCGGCTCAGAGCCGTACGCGATCGCCATCACTCCCGATGGCTCGACCGCTTACGTCGCCGATTACGGCTCGTCGGAGATCGTTCCGGTGGCGCTTGCCACGGGAACCGTCGAGACGCCGATCGTGCTCAACGACCGCCCCAACGCGATCGGGATAACGCCCAACGGCAAGACTGCCTACGTGATCGCCGATACCGGCCGCGAGTGGCCGATCAGGCTCTCAAACCGCCAGGTCGGCAACCCGACCCAGATCCCCGCGAACGCCGACTCGGTCGCGATCACGCCCAACGGCAACACGGCCTACATCACAGACGTGGCGACGGGGACGATGGAGCCCTTCTCACTGCTGAATGGCGCCCTCGGTCAGACGATCAATCTCCCGGTTTCGACCCCGGACGGCATCGCGATCACGTCTGACGGATCGACCGCATACGTCGCCAGCAACAGCGGCGGCACGATCACACCGGTGACTCTTGCCACGGGCGCGTCGGGCACCGCGATCCCGGCAGGCGCCGAGCCAAGCGCCATCGCGCTCTCCTCCGACGGCACCACCGCCTACGTGACGAACTTCAGCACCGGTCAGATCACGCCGATCACGCTCGCCACCGGCGACCGACGGAACCCCGATCAACGTGGGTCCCGACCCGAGCGCGATCGCACTGGTGCCGGCGAGCGGCATAACCACCGCGCCAAATACGGGCGGGTCGGGAACAGGCAGCGGATCCGGAACGAGTGGCGGAGCCAACTCGGGTTCCGTCGGAAACCAGCAGCTGACGCTCACCGTGTCCGGCCCAGTGGGCACGAGCGCCACGGCCGCAGACGTGTCGCGCCCCCGGGTCGACCGTGAGCGTGCGGATGACACGCAAGACGCTGCCCCACGGCGCCAAGCTCACGCTGCGCTACGTGACCTTCGCGCTCGGCAAGCAGCTCAAGCGCGTGAAGCGACTGCCCGCCACCGTGAAGCTGTCGCTGCGCGGGCTGCGTGCCGGGGCCAACACGCTCACGGTGCGCGCCTACTACAGCGAGAAGCTGGCCGCCAGCGCCCGCCGCGGGCGCAAGCACCGCAAGCTGACGGTGACGATCAGCAAGACGCTGAAGACGCGCATCACCGTCTGCTGAGCTCGCGCTGAAGCGCAACAGCACGCTAACGCACAAACAGCACCGCACGGCTGTACATTCAGCGGTCTGATGTCAAAGAAACCGATCCTCGCCATGGCCGCGCCGGCGCTCGCCGCGATCGTCGCGCTCGCCGCCGGCGGTCCCGCCGCTTCCGCCCGCTCCGCCACCGCTGCAAGCTCGTCATGCTCGACCTCAAAGCTCGCGCTGCACACGCCGGGCGTGCTGACGGTCGCAACCGATGCACCCGGCCTACCCGCCCTACTTCGAGAACAACAAGCCGAGCAACGGCAAGGGCTTCGAGAGCGCCGTCGCCTACGCGGTCGCCAAGCAGCTCGGGTTCGGCTCCAGCAAGGTCAAGTGGATCGTCGAGCCGTTCGACTCCTCCTATGCCCCCGGCCCCAAGAGCTTCGACTTCGACATCAACGAGATCTCGATCACGCCCGCAGCGTGCCAAGGAGGTCTCGTTCTCGTCGCCGTACTACACCAATCCGCAGGCGATCATCGTCTACAAGAACTCGCCGCTCGCGCATGCCAAGTCGCTCGCCGCGTTCAAGAACTCGAACCTGGGCGTTCAGATCGGTACCACCAGCCTGAGCGCGGCCGAACAGGTGATCAAGCCGTCCAAGACACCGCAGATCTTCGACACGTCCAACGATGTCGTGCAGGCGTTCAAGATCCACCGAGTCGACGCGATCGTCGTCGACTATGCGACGGCGCTCTACCTGACATCTGCGGAGATCAGCAAGACCACGATCGCGGGCCAGTTCATCGCGCCCGGGGGCGACAACTGGGGACTGCTGCTGAAGAAGGGCTCGACGCTGACCCCATGCGTGAACAAGGCGCTCGCGAAACTCAAGTCCAACGGCACCTTGGCGAATCTGACCAAGCGCTGGATGTCGTCCAAGGTCTCGGTCCCGGTCCTCAAGTAGGGCCGGAGGACCGGGCACCCGCTGCGGTGTTGTGAGTACGCAGTACACGCTGACCACGCGTGAGGATCGCGCGCTCGCGCGCCGGCGGCGCGCGCGCCGCCACGCCGCGATCTCGAGCGTCTCGACGATCGTCGTGCTGGGCGGGCTTGCCACCTGGATCCTGACCTCTTCGGGCTGGCCCAACGTCCGGCAATCGTTCTTTTCGAGCAGCGTCTTCGACAAGGCGTTCGGCAGCGTTGCAGCCGGGTTCTGGCTCGACGTGCGCATGTTCCTGATCGTGGAGGCCTGCGTGCTTCCGATCGCGATGCTGATCGCGCTCTGCCGTACGGTCAACATCGCTGCACTGTTCCCGCTGAAGCTGGTCTGCATCGTCTTCGTCGACGTGATGCGCGGCATACCGACGATCCTGCTGATCTTCCTGGTTGGCTTCGCGGTTCCGGCGCTGAACCTCAGCGGGGTGCCGACCAGTGCGATCGTGCTCGGCTGCATCGCGCTGACGATGTGCTACTCCGCATACGTCTCCGAGGTCTTCCGCGCCGGCATCCAATCGATCCATCCCAGCCAAGCGGCGGCGGCGCTGGCGCTGGGTCTGACGCCCACTCAGGCGCTGCGCCACGTGATCGTGCCGCAGGCCGTCCGCCGTGTGATCCCGCCGCTCCTGAACGACTTCATCGCGCTGCAGAAGGACGTCGCGCTGGTTTCGATCCTGGGGGTGGTGGAGGCGTTCCGGGTCGCGCAGGTGTACGCGGCGCAGTACTTCAACTACACGCCACTGGTCGCCGCCGCGCTGCTCTACCTGTGCGTCACGATCCCGCTGACGCGGATCTTCGACCACATGCAGGCGCGATCGGTGCGCGAGCGCGGTTCGGCGATGGCCCTGGGTCCGAGGTGACCGAATCGGCCGGTTCTTACGGCGCCGCCGGCGCTCCCGCTGGAGCGCCGGTCCTCGATGTCCGCGGCGTCACCAAGTCCTACGGCGATACGCAGGTGCTCAAGGGCATCGACCTGACTGTGGGCGAGCATGAGGCTGTGGCCCTGATCGGCGCCTCGGGCTCGGGCAAGTCGACGCTGTTGCGCTGCATCGACCTACTGGAGGAGATCGATGACGGGGACATCCTGCTCGACGGCGAGCCGATCACGGTGCCCGGCCTGAACCCGGTGCCGTTCCGGCGACGGCTGGGTCTCGTCTTCCAGGCATACAACCTCTTCCCGCACATGCGCGTGATTGACAACGTCACGCTCGGCGCCGTGCGCGGACAGAAGATGCCCCCTGCGGAGGCACGGGAGTCAGGGCTGGCTCTGCTCGCGCGCTTCGGGCTCGAGTCGCGCGCTCGCGACTATCCCGACCGGCTGTCAGGTGGTCAACAGCAACGCGTCGCGATCGCCCGTGCGATGCTGACCCACCCGCGGGCGTCTGCTGCTCGATGAGGTCACCTCGGCGCTTGACCCGGAGCTTGTCGGTGAGGTGCTGGAGCTGATCCGCGAGCTGAAGGCCGAGGTATGACGATGATCCTCGCGACGCACGAGATGTCCTTCGCGCGGGACGTCGCGGACCAGGTCTGCTTCCTCGAGGACGGTCGCATCGTCGAACACGGTCCGCCCGAGCAGATCCTGAGCGCTCCGCGCGAACCCGCGACGCAGCGCTTCCTCGCGCGGCTGATCACACGTCTAGCCGCGGCTGATCAGGCGCAGCCGAGCCCGAGGTGAACCTCGCCGGCGTCGAGCGCAACGGTTTGGCCGCCGGCGACGGTCGACGAGCAGCCTGCCGGAGTCGTCGATCCCGGCACCGGTGCCGCTGCCCTGCTCCCAGCGCACAGGCTTGTCCAGCAGCGCGTCACGGCTCCGGACGGCGTCAAGCACCTCCTCGTCCGGCGCGGACAGCCAGCACTCGAGGAGCGCCTGGAGACGGTCGAGCGTCGGCTCGATTCCGGTTTCTTCCAGGCCGAGCGTCGCGGCGCGTCTGCTGCAGGTCCTCCGGCAGCTGATCGATCCCGAGCGCCACATTGATGCCGATCCCGAGGACGGCCCAGTGCTCCTGCGGGCGGCCCTCGACGAGGATGCCCGCTAGCTTGCGGCCGTCGATCAGCACGTCATTCGGCCACTTCAGCAACGCCGCCTCACCGGCCAGCTCGGCGACGGCGACGCCGGCCGCGAGCGACAGCAGCGGGCTCGGATCGCGGATCACCCACGAGCAGAGCAGGGCCGTCCCTGGCGGTGCGCTCCAGCCGCGGCCCTGGCGTCCGCGACCGGCGGTCTGCTGTTCCGCCGTCACGAGGGTTCCGTGCACGGCGCCTCGAGCGGCCAGCTCACGCGCGACCGTGTTGGTCGACTCGGTGCGGCGCAGGTGGACGCGCGGGCGCCCTGCGCCGAGGTCTGTCACGGCTCACGCCGAGGCGCTGATCCGCAACCGCCCCGGACGCGCGCTCCGAGCAGTCCGCCGGCGCTGCCGCGGTTGACTGCCAGAGCGAGCTGGAGCGAGGAGTCCTCGAACAGCAGCAGCTCGCCGTCCGACACGTCGCTGAACGTGAGCGCGTAGGTGCCGACGTGCGTTTCGCCTGACTCGAGCTCGACCTCAACCCGATCGCCCGAGCCCAAACCGATCGTCGTCAGGTCGTCATGGACCGCGCCGAGCTGCACGTTGCCGAAGCCGTCGGCGCCGATGACAGGTCACCAGCACGACGCCGCTCTCGGCGCTGGCGCGCGGGGTCTCGAGCTGCACCAGACTGGGCCGGATCGAGCACGTCGCCGGCCAGCTCCAGCGGCTCCCCGGCCGCGAGATGGGCGGCGACCGCCGCGAAGATGTCGCGGCCGTGGAAGGTGGCCGAGACAGGCTCGAGCCGCCACGGCGAAGCTGAGATCTCGAACGCCTGCTCGACGCCGCCGGCGGCGAGCGCTGCCGGCCAGAGCAGACCGTTGTCGGGACCGACAAGGATGCGTCCGTCGGCGAGCCGCAGCGCGACGGCGCGGCGGTCACCGCCGACCGTCGGGTCGACCACGGCCACGTGTACGCCAGTCGGCATGTACGGCAGTGCATGCATCAGCACCGCCGCGCCTGTGGCGATGTCCTGCGGTGGCACGCCATGACTGAGGTCGATGACATGGGCATCGGGGCAGATGCGCGCGATGACGCCGTGCAGCACGCCGACGAACTCGTCCGCCAGCCCGTAGTCCGTGAGCAACGTTATGACAGTCGACCGCTAGTGGTCGTCAACGGGGTACGCCGTCACTCACGCTCACGCGCCGATGATCGCCGCGACCAGACCGTCGATGTCGTGGTCCTCGGCCTCGATGTCCGGTGGCACGCCGTGGCTTGCGCAGCTCGTCGCTGGTGACCGGGCCGATGCTCACCGCCCGTGGGCGGCGACGGCCCGCGTGCGAGCCACGCCTCGGGGCCGCCGACCGAGGCAAAGAAGTTGCGCACTGTGGAGGCGGAGGTGAAGGTGATGTAGTCCGCTGCGGCCACGGCCGCGATCTGCTCTTCGTTGAGGAGCTCGACCACGGTCTCGTAGACCGGCACAACGTCCACCTCTGCTCCGCGCGCCTGCAGCGCGTCCGGAACTACGTCGCGCGCGTCCCGTGCTCGCGTTACCAATGCGCGGGTCACCGGTACGTTGCCCAGCGCATCCGCGAGTGCCTCGCCAACCGCCTTGCTCGGCATCACATCCGTCTCGATGCCACGGTGCCGCAGCGCGCGCGCTGTCGCGGGACCGATTGCGGCGATCCGCGTCTGGGTGCGGCTGGGGAAGGCGCGCGAGTCGAGCCCGGCGGTGTGCAGACGCTCGAACAGCGCGTCCACGCCCGTCGGACTGGTGAAGCAGATCAGGTCGTAGTCGTCGAGCTCGGGCACAGGTCCTGGAAGCGTCTCCGTCCTGATCACAGGGGCGACGACGACCTCCGCGCCGAGCCCGCGCAGACGCTCCGCAAGCCGCGAGGCCTGCTCCCGGGCGCGTGTGACGGCGATGGTGACACCGGACAGCGGCCGCTGTTCAAGCCAGCCGAGCCGCTCGTGCAGCGCCGCAACCGGGCCGAAAACGGCGATCGTCGGCGCCTTGATCTGCTGATCGACAGCCAGCTGCGCGATCGTCGCGAGTGTTCCCTGGACCGTACGCTGGCCCGGCAGCGTGCCATTTTGGATGAGCGCGGCCGGCTCGTCCGCCGAGCGTCCTCCCGCGATCAGCCGTGCCGTGATCCCGGGAGCTGGCGCACGCCCATGTAGACGATCAGCGTTCCCGGGAAGGCAGCGAGCGCCTTCCAGTCGAGCGCCGATTCAGCCTTGTCAGGGTCCTCGTGGCCCGTGAGGAATGCGACCGAACTGGCGGCGTCACGATGGGTCACCGGAATGCCCGCGTACGCGGGGGCGGAGATGCCCGCCGTGACTCCGGGCACGACCTCGAACGCGATACCCGCATCGCGCAGAGCCTCAGCCTCTTCCCCGCCCCGCCCGAAGACGAACGGGTCACCGCCCTTCAGCCGCACGACCACGTCGGCGGTCCGGCCGTGGTCGATCAGCAGCTGCGTGATCTCGGCCTGCGGCACCTGCTCGCCGCCGCCCTCCTTCCCGGCGTAGATCAGCTGGGCGTCCAGGCGGGCACCATCCAGCGCCGAGTCCGGGATCAGCCTGTCATGGACGATCACGTCGGCGCGCGCGATCAGCTCCAGCGAGCGGGCGGTCATCAGGCCCGGATCCCCCGGACCGGCTCCGACCAGGTAGACGGTCATGCGTTGGCCATCTCCTCTGCTTGCTCCAGCAGTCTCGCGGGCGCCGGCGGCTGTCATGCGCTCCGCGACCCGGCTCGCTACCTCGTCGGCGTCGCCGGTGAGCTCATCGCCGATCCAATGGGAACCGTCTGGCAAGCCGATCCACGCTTTGAGCGTTACGTCATTTCCGGATGCGGGCACTGCGCTCGCTCCCAACGGCGTCGCGCACGTAGCGTCGAGGTGGCTCGCGAGTGCCCTTTCGGAAATGACGCAACGCTCTGCAGACTCATCGTTCAAGGAGGCGACCCTGTTGAACGTCGGGCTATCACCGGCGCGTGCCTGGACCAGTAGCGCGCCCTGCCCGGGGGCGGGCACAAGCTCTCCGAGCACGCAATCGGCCTCCGACGTGCGGCCAAGCCGGATCAGTCCGGCGTAGGCGATGACGATTGCATCGACCTCGCCCTCTGCCAGCTTGCGAAGCCGGGTGTCGACGTTGCCGCGTAGCTCGACGATCTGGACGTCTTCCCTGAGCGCGCGCAGTTGTGCTGCGCGTCTCAGGCTGCTCGTGCCGACGCGAGCGCCAGACCCGAGCGACGCGAACTCGGCAACGCCACAGAGAGCGTCGCGCGGATCCCGGCGCTCGGGTATCGCTGCGATCACCGTGCCCTCAGCGAGCTCGCCAGGGACATCCTTGGCGGAATGCACCGCGATGTCGATCTCACCGGCGAGCAGCGCGCTCTCCAGTGCCGAGGTCCAGCGCGACTTGTCACCCAGCGCCTCACCGCGGTCACCGGAGGTGGTGATCGTGACCAGCTCAGCGTCATCGAGCCTCGCGGCGACCCAGCTCGCCTGCGCAACTGCGAGCGCGCTCCCGCGCGTCCCGACGCGGATCACCGCGTGGTGTCCGGGGACGAGCCGCTGCGGCTGGTCGAACCCTTCCGCTCCGGAAGCTTGCGGATCTCCGCCAGGTCCTCAGCCTCAGCCGGCGCATCCCGGATCGCCTGTCCGTCGTCCACGCTCAGCCCGAACAGGTCCTGAACGAGCGCCATCCTCGCGTGCACGCGATCGTCGCGGAGCTCCTTGATGCGAAGCGTCGGGTGGTGCAGCAGACGGTTCACGATCGCCCGCGAGATCGCCGTGACGCGCTCCAGGTCCTGCTCCGACGCAGACTCCCACTTGCCGTCGTTCTCGGCGAGGACGTGCGTGACGATCTCCGTCGCGTGAGTGCGCAGTGCCGCGAGCGTCGGCATGACCTCGAGCGATCCGAGCCAGGTCGCGAAGCTCTGGATCTCCTCCTCCACGATCCCGTCGGCCTTGCGCGCCTCGCTCTGGCGGACCCGGCGGTTGCGAGCGACCACAGCCTCGAGGTCGTCGACGTCATACAGCGACACTCCGGGCACGTCGGCGCAGGCGGCATCCACGTCGCGCGGAACGGCAAGGTCGATGATCAGCAACGGCCGCTCGTCGCGCTCAGCCTGTACCTGCGCGAGCTCCTCCGCCTCGATCAGCAGATGCGGCGAGGAGGTCGCCGACACGACCATGTCGGCCACGACCAGCTCCTCCGGCAGCTCATCGAAGGCGACGCTGTGCGCAGCGAAGCGGTGCGCCAGGCTCACGGCACGGTCGCGCCGGCGCGTGGCGACGAACACCAACTCGCCTCCGGCGTCGGCAAGCGCACGAGCGGCGAGCTCGCTGGACTCCCCAGTCCCGATGATCACCACGCGGCGACCGTCGAGATCGCCAAGCACCTCCTTGGCGAGCATCGCCGAGACCGACGGCAGGCTCATGTGCCCGGCGCCGATCGCCGTCTCTGTACGCACCCGCTTGCCGGTCGCGAGCGCGGCCTTGAACAGGTGGTTGGTGAACGGCCCGGTGGTCTCACGGTCGAGCGCCGCGTCGTAGGCCCGGCGCACCTGCCCCTGAATCTGATCCTCGCCGATGATCATCGACTCGAGCCCAGCGCTCACGCGATAGAGGTGCCGGGCGGCCTCGCAGTTGCGGTGCGAGTAGATCGCTGGTGCGAGCGCCGTTGGTTGGATGCTGGCCTGCTTGGCCAGCATCCCCAGCACCGTGCTCTCAGCCTCGACCGGGTCGTCGACGACCAGGTACAGCTCGGTGCGGTTGCAGGTGGAGAGCGCCACCACCTCCTGGATGTCGCGCACGCCGTGAAGGTCGCGGAGCAACTCCACCGCGCGCGTCTCCGTGAGCGCCAGACGTTCGCGCA
Organism: uncultured Actinomycetota bacterium; assembly: GCA_963818135.1. GTDB lineage: Bacteria > Actinomycetota > Thermoleophilia > Solirubrobacterales > Solirubrobacteraceae > Palsa-465. Next base: position 174,801 of record CAWFRF010000016.1, on the reverse strand, counting down.
CCTCGACCGGGGCAGTCTTGTGCGACACGCCGATGGCGAGGAGCTCACTCATGCGACCGGCTCCGATTCCTTGGCGCTGTCATCAGCCTCGTCGTGTCGCTGATCCTGCTCCCGCTGGCGCTCCTCGAGCTGGGCGCGCAGGTCCCGAAGCTCTCTGCTGTTGGTCATCAGCCGCTTGGCCATGATCAAAACGTAAACCAGAATGACGAGCACGAAAACGATGTAGGCCGCGGCGACGTAAGGGCCGGCCGTGTGCAGGGGCAGCGCCGGCGCCTCGGCGAATAGCGCGATCATGAGGGTGAGGCCGTCCTTCCAAGCGGGCGGACCGCGTCGTCGCCGAGCAGCCTGCGGCGCAGCCGGCGGGTTTCGATACGCATCTCCTTCGCTGCCATCTCGTACTTCATCAGGGTCGCAAACAGCAGCGCGATGCCGAGCAGCGAGACATAGAACGTGAGCTTCATCGGCCCTGGCAAGGCGCCGCCCTCGAGGTTGAGGACGCGCGGGTGCACGTACTCGGCCGAGAGCCTGACGACGATGAAGTTGATCGGCACGAACGCTCCGCACACAACAGCGAACACAGCTGCGTAGCGCGCCTGGCGCTCTGGATCCTCGATCGAGAAACGCAGCGGCTGGTAGGTGCAGAACAGCAGGATCACGATCAGGTACGAGACCAGCGTCGGCTCCTGCCAGACCCACCAATGGCCCCAGGACGCCTTGGCCCAGATCGAGCCGGCGACCAGCCCGGCTATCGAGAAGATCAGCGACATATGGATCGCACAGTAGGAGCGCATGTCCCAGACGCGCTTGCCGGTGCGCAGATACATGAGCCCGAACACACCGCCGAGGCAGTATCCGACCAGCGACACGATCGCCAGCGGCACGTGGATATAGAAGATCTTCTGCACAAAGCCCTGCTCAGCGTCGAGCGGGGCGTAGAAGAAGACAAGAATCAGCGCCGCCGTCACCGTCGCTGCGGTGGCGATCGTGAGGCCGCGCAGGTGCCGAAGGTGGGTACTCATACGATCCGTCTCACTCCTCGAGCAGGAAGTCGAACAGGCCAATGGCGAGGAGCGCGTTCACCAGATCATAGAGCGCCAGCACGGCCAGCCACTTTGCGGGTGGCGAGCCGCTGGCGTGCGGGGTGAGCAGCGGTCCGATCCCACGGGCGGTGGCGATCAGCGCCGGCAGCAGCAACGGCAGCCCGATGATCGGCCCGATCAGGTCGCGAGCGCGCGTATGAACCGCGATCGCCGACACGAAGGTCCCGATCACGGCAAAGGCCACGTCGGCGAGCAGCAGGATCAGCACGAGCCCAGGCAGCGAGTGTCCGATGCTCGGCGGTGCGAGCAGCAGGGCGAAGGCGGGCACCGCGATCACCTCGAGCACCACCATGAAGATGAACAGCGCGCAGGCCTTGGCCGTGAGCATCGCGGTGCGGTCGACCGGCGCCAGCAGAAACGCGTCGAAGCCACCCTGCTCGCGCTCGGCGACGAACAGGCGGTTGATGGCGAGCATCGCGGCAAAGAGCAGCGTGACCGTGAGCACCCCGGCCGCCAGCTGCCCGCGGAGCGTGTCGCGGTTGAGACCGAAGTGGAAGATCACGAACGTGATCACCGACAAGAGCACCATCGCGGGAACGGTCTCGAGCGTGCGCAGCTCGAGCAGCAGGTCCTTGCGCAGGATCGCGCCCGCTGTCCTCATGCGTACAGGCTCCTGAGCATGTCCTGACCGAGCCCTGTGGGCGGACCGAGGTACGCTGCCCGGCCCCCGGACAGCGCGAGCACCAGGTCCGCCTCGGCAAGCGCCGCCTGTGGGTCGTGGCTGGTCAGCACCCGCGTGATGCCGGAGCTACGGCCGATCAGCGGCTCGACCAGCTCCCCGGCGGCAGGGTCGAGGTTCGAGCGTGGCTCGTCGAGCAGCAGCAGCTGCGGGCGATGCAGCACGGCGCGCGCGACCGTCAGGCGCTGCACCATGCCGCGACTGAGCGAACGCACCGGATCGTCGGCGCGCTCGCGCATGCCGACCGCGTCGAGCACCTCATCGACACGTTCGAGCCCGACCCGATGCAGCCGGGCGTGATACGCGAGGTTCTCCCGCCCCGTCAGGTCCCGATACAGCAGCGGTTCATGGCCGAGCAGGCCCAGGCGCCCGCGCACCGCCCAGCCCTGACGCGGCAGCGGCTCACCGAACAGCTTGACGCTGCCGCCGTGCGGGCGCAGCAGCGTCGCCAGGATCCTCAGGAGCGTCGATTTGCCGGCGCCGTTGCGGCCGAGCACCGCGAGCGTCTGTCCGGGCGCGAGTGTCAGCGAGACGTCGCGCAGCACCGTGCGCTCACCGAAGTGGCGCGTCAGGCCGTCAACCTCGACGATAGGTGTACCGACCTCTGGCCCAGCGGGGCCGGAGGTCGCAACGTCAGTGGCTCGTTCTTTGGCGTCGTCCATTTTCCCGGTGCAGTGTCGCAACTGCGTGCTTCAGCACCGGCTCGACCACCGGAAAGAGCTGGGTGATCGCCTTCGGACTGCCGGGGAAGTTGATGATCAGCGAGCCTCCCGCGACGCCTGTGACGGCGCGTGAGAGCATCGACATCGGGGTGTACTTGAGCGACTCGGCGCGCATCGCCTCCGCCAGTCCCGGCACCTCGCGCTCGATCACCGCGAGCGTCGCCTCGGGCGTGACGTCGTCCGGTGTGAGGCCCGTTCCCCCGGTCGTGAGGATCAGCTCGACGCCGTCCGCGACCCGCCCGCGCAGCCAGTCCTCGATCGCCGCCCGCTCGTCGGCCACCACCTCCTGCGCGGCGACGTCGAACCCGGCTCCCGCCGCCGCATCCGCGAGCGCGGGGCCCGAGATGTCCTCGCCGTCGCCCGCGGCGGTGGAGGTCGAAACGGTCAGGATCGCGCAGCGCATCGCCCCGCGAGCTTATCTCTGGGGCTGGCCCTGCATGCTCGAAGTAGCAAATCGACCACTCACTCTGGCGCTGTGTCTCCAGAATGCTGATTTTCCTGCGCCTAGGAGCAAATCCGCGCAGCCGTGACCGCGGTTTGTCACTTTGAACAGGCTCGGCCGGGACGGACCCGGTTGAAGACGGACTCAGACGCCCTCGGACCGCAGCCAGTCCAGGGTCGCCTGGAGGCCGGCGGCGTAGTCGACGCGCGGTTCCCAGGCGAGCAGCTCGCGCGCCTTGCGGTTGCTGAAGCTCTGGTCGGTGCCCATGACGTGCACGGCCTGGCGTGAGAGCAGCGGTCGGGTCTCGAGCCGGGTTGTCCGGCGCAGGGCCCGGTAGCCGTGCTCGAGGGAGAAGCCGATGCCCTCGGCCAGTCGGTAGGGCATGCTCCAGCGGACCTTGGAGCAGCCGAGGCCGTCGGCGAGGCCGTCGGCCAGCTGCCTCCAGGTCACGTCGAGGCCGTCGGTTGCGTTGAACGCGTGGCCGGGCGCGTGATCGTGATCCATCGCGATCAGCGCGGCGTCGATCAGGTTCTCGACGAAGCAGAGGCCGGCGATGGCCTGGCCCTTGTCGATCAGGACCATGTTGCCGTCCGCGGATCGCGCGGGCGATCTCGAGCACGACCTCTCGGGACCCGGGCCCGTAGACGGTCGACGGCCGCAGGATCACGGTGTCGAGGTCGTGGCTCATGCCCGCGCGCCGCACCGCGATCTCCGCCGCGAGCTTGGTCTGGGCATACCAGTTGCTGAAGCCGGTGCCCGAGTAGCTCTCGTCGATCTCGGCGCCGCCCGGGTAGCCGTAGACATCGGTGGTGCTGAAGTGCACGAGGCGCTGCACGGAGGAGTCGGCGCAGGCGCTCAGCAGGTTGCGGGTGCCGGCCACGTTGACCGCCGACACCTCCTTGGGGGTGGCCCAGTCGGACACCATCGCGCCGCAGTGAAAGACGTAGCGGCAGCCGTCGGCGGCACGGGCCAGCGTGTCAGCCGCCGTGAGGTCGCCCGGGGCCAGCTCCACATCCAGCTGCTCCAGCGGTCCGGTGTCGCTGCGTCGGGCGTACCAGGCAGCGCACCTGATAGCCGTCGCGCACGAGCCGCTCGGTCAGGCGCCCGCCGATGAAGCCGGTGGCGCCCGTGACCAGGCAGACGTTGTCCTTGGACATGTCCAAACGACTGCCGCTGAATGCTGTCGCGCTCAACGGGGGTTGGCTGCTGCTCGCGCCGGCGCAGCGTCGAGACGGCGATGTCCCGGATCACCGACCAGTTCTTGCCGCTGTCGCCGCTCGCAGTCGGTGAGCACTGCGTCGAACGCCTCCAGGAACTGCTGTGCCTCGGTGTCCGACAGCGTCAACGGCGGCAGCAGCTTGATCACGTCGTTCTTGCCGGCCGCCATCGTGATCACGCCGTGGTCGCGGTGCAGCGGGATCACGACGAGCTGCGGGAAGAGGCCCTCGCTGGCCATCCGGATCAGGCGCACACCGAGCTGGGCCTTGCGCGAGCTCGGCGCCTGGAGCTCGATGCCGATCATCAGTCCGGAGCCGCGGACCTCGCTTGATCAGCTCGTGCCGCGCCTGCAGCTCGCGCAGGCCGTCCATCAGCAACTGCGCCAGTCGCAGCTGAGCGCGCCACCAGCCCGTCGCGCTCGATCACCCGCATCGCCGCCAGGCCGGCGGCCATCGACAGCCGGTTGCGGCCGTAGGTGGACTGATGGACGTAGCTGCGTTCCAGCGTCCCGACCGCGCGCTGGAAGATCTCGCGGCGCGTGATCATCGCCGCCACCGGCATGAAGCCGCCGCTCAAAGCCTTGCCGATGGTCACGATGTCCGGCTCGAGGCCGCCAGTGATCGAGCGCGAACCACTCACCGGTGCGCCCCAGGCCGGTCTGGATCTCATCGACCACGAACAGCGTGCCGTAGCGACGGCAGAGCTCCTGCGCGGCCTCGAGGTAGCCGGCCGGCGGCAGCGTCACGAGCCGTCCCTGGATCGGCTCGACGATGAATGCGGCGACATCCTTCGAGCGCAGCTCGGCCTCGAGTCGCGCTCAGGTCGCCGAACGGGCACGCGGGCGCAGCCGGGCAGCAGCGGGCCGAAGCCCTCCTTGAAGAAGTCGTCACCGACGATCGAGAGCGGACCGAGCGTCACGCCATGAAAGCTCGAGTCGCATGAGATGAACCGCGGACGGCCGGTGGCGGCGCGCGCGAACTTCATCGCGCTGTCCACGGCCTCGGCGCCGGTACTGGCAAAGAACGCTGCGTCGAGTCCCGCAGGCAGGCGCGCCGCCAAGCGCCTCGGCGAGCATGCCGGAGAGCACCGAGTAGTGGAGCTGCACGCCGTCGATCAGGTCCGAGTCGAGCGTCGCGCGCAGCACGGCCTTTATGTCGGGGTGGCCGTGGCCGACGCTGGCGAAGCCCTCGCCGCTGTGCATGTCCAGGTAGGCGCGACCGGCCTCGTCGTAGAGGTATGAGCCGCTCGCCGAGCGATACGACTTGTCGAAGCCGAGGATGCGAAGCACCTCGACCAGCGACGGGTCCAGGTACCGCGAGGCCAGCTCGAGTGCCTCACCGGCGCGAGCATGCGCATCGGCGAGGACGCCGAGCGGATCGAGTTCTTGTTCGTTCACGAGGAAGTGCGCGGTTCGTCGGGGGCGGGTGGGCGGATCGGGGTGGGCGGGACCAATGTCCTGATCGCCCGCCGAGCTTCTGGAGCAGTTCTATCCGCTCGATCGTCGCGCCGCGCTCGACGCCCTTGACCATGTCGTAGATCGTCAACGCGGCCACAGACGCAGCGGTCAGCGCCTCCATCTCGACGCCCGTCTGCGCGGTCGTCCGCGCCTCGGCCGTGAGCTCGATCAGCCCCGCATCCACGTCGATCGCAGCCTCGACACCGACGAACGACAACGGCAACTGATGACACAGCGGAATCAGCTCGTGGGTGCGCTTGGCGGCCTGGATGCCCGCGATCCGCGCGACGCCGACGACGTCTCCCTTGGGCGCGTCACCGGCCACCACCAGCTGCGCGGTCTGCGGCGATACGCGGACCAGTGCCCGCGCGATGGCGCGGCGCGACGTCACGTCCTTTTCGGAGACATCCACCATCTTCGCGCGCCCCTCGGCGTCCAGGTGGGTCAGATCGTTCAAGGGGCTCAGGCGGGCTGAAAGCTGCTCTGAGCCGCGGCGATCAGATCCTTGACCGCAGCGACATCACCGTCGCGCAGCAACGCGATCGGGTCGGGATCGCCATTGACGATGCTCTCGAAGAACTCCTTGCGGTCCTGATAGGTGGGCAGCGTGCCCTTGGCCCAGCCGCGCACATCGTTGAGCAGGATCGCCAGCGTCGCGTAGGGCTCACCGAACAGCTCACCGATCTCGCGCTTCATGCGCTTGGCCAGCGCCGGCGAGGCGCCCGCCGTGGAGATCGCGACGGCCAGCGGCCCGGTGCGCACGATCGCCGGCAGGATGAAGTTGCAGAGCGGCGGCACGTCGACGACGTTGACCAGCATCGCCCGCGCCTCGGCGTCGTTGAAGACCTGGATGTTGACGTCGGTGTCGTCGGTCGCGGCGATCGCGATCAGGCAACCCTCGAGGTCGCCGGTCGCGTACGGACCGGCGGTGCCAGGTGATCGAGCCCTCGGCCGCCAGCCCCTGCAGAGCCGGGATGGCATCGGGCGCGATCAGCACGACGTCGGCGTCGCAGGCGAGCAGACCCTCGACCTTCTCGAGGCCGACGTCGCCGCCACCGACGACCACCGCCCGGCGGCCACTGAGGCGCAGGCAGGCGATGTAGAACGGCGTCGCGAGCATGTCGCGCACGCACGACTGGTCGCAGATCCCCTTGCGGAACTGGCAGACGCATTCCTTGCCGCTGTAGGCCTGAGCCGGCATGCGCAAAAGAGTAGCCACCGCACCTTTACGCGGGATCAGCCATCTACTCGCGTCCGCGGGCCTTGCGAATCGCTTCGAGGCGGTCCCGCTGGACCGCCTCGGCGTCGTCGGGCTCGTAGAAGGATGCGCCCGCGACGGACGGCGGCAGCAGCTCCTGCGGCGAGACGTGGCCGGGACGGGCGTGCGGGTAGTCGTAGTTGCCCTCCGTGCGATTGGCCGAGCGCAGGTAGCCGGGAGGCGCCTGCGCGCCGTGGTTCTTGATGTAGGCGCGCGCGTCCTTGATCGCCCGCTTGGCGCCGTCCGACTTGGGCGCGAGCGACAGGTAGATCGCGCACTGGGCGAGCGCGTACTCGGCCTCGGGCAGGCCGACATGCTCGACCGCCGCCGCGGCGGCGGTCGCGACCACGAGCGCCTGCGGGTCGGCGTTGCCGATGTCCTCGGAGGCGAGGATCACCATGCGCCGCACGATGAAGCGCGGGTCCTCGCCGCCCTCGAGCATCACCGCCAGGTAGTACAGCGAGGCGTCCGGGTCCGAGCCGCGCGTCGCCTTGATCCAGGCGGAGATCGTGTCGTAGTGGTTGTCGGCCTGGCGGTCGTAGCTGATCAGCCGCCCCTGCAGGGCGTCGGCGATCGCCTCGACCGTCACGCGCCCGTCCTCACCGGCGGCATCAGCCGCGAGCTCGAGGCCGTTCAGCGCCGCCCGTGCGTCGCCCTGCGTCCACTCGGCGGCGTAGGCCAGCGCCTCTGGATCGATGCGCGCGGCATCGCCGACCTCGCCGCGCTCAACCGCGCGGTCCAGCAGCACGCGCACGTCGTCGAGTGAGAGCGCCTCGAGCTCGTAGACCCGCGTGCGCGAGAGCAGTGCCGAGTTGACCTCGAAGTAGGGGTTCTCGGTGGTGGCGCCGATCAGCGTCACCAGCCCCTCCTCGACGGCGGGCAGCAGCGCGTCCTGCTGGGCCTTGTTGAAGCGATGGATCTCATCGAGGAAGAAGACCGTCGCAATGCCCATCTTGCGGCGCTCGCGGGCGCGCTCGATCACCGCGCGCACCTCGGCGCGTCCGGCCTGCACTGCGCTCTCCTCCTCGAAGGCCGCCCCCGAGGCGGTAGCGACGATCCGCGCCAGTGTCGTCTTGCCGGTCCCGGGCGGCCCGTGCAGGATCATCGAGTGCGGGTGGCCGGTCTCGATCGCGCGCCGCAATGCCGAGTGCTCACCCAGCAGGTTGCGCTGCCCCACGAACTCGTCGAGCGTCTGCGGGCGCATCCGCGTGGAGAGCGGCACACGAGGCTCGGCACCACCGGGAGTCGCGCCGGTCACGCCCTGGCCGATGCGCTTCCGATCCCGCCCGCCCGTGGCGGCCGTCTCAGGCGGGTCGTCGAAGAGGCTGTCCATCATCAGCTCATTAAACGACTGTGGCCCGCCGTTACCAGCGGGCCACAGCACAGCTTCTTGTTTTTGAGGCGCTTACGCGGCCAGGCGCAGAGCGGCCAGATCGGGGTTGCGCGCCAGTGTTGTCAGCGCGCGACGCTCGAGCTCACCGGCCTGCGAGGTGGTGATTCCAAGCTCTGCTCCGGTCTGCCGGACCGTGCGGGGCTCATCCCCAGCCAAGGCCGAAGCGCAGCGAGATCACGTTGCGCTCGAGCTCCGGCAGCTTCGCCAGAACCTCGGCCACCTGAGCATCACGCCAGTTGTCCGCGGCGTGCTCTTCGGGGCCGCGCTCATCGCTGCGCAGCAGATCGCCGAGCGCGGTCTCGCCGTCGTCGCCGACCGGCTGATCCAGGCTGGTGATCGCTGCCGACAGCTCGCGCACCTCGGTCACCTGATCGATCGGAAGATCCGCAACCGCGGCGATCTCTTCGTCGGTGGGCTCGCGGCCGAGCTTGAGAGCAAGCTCGCTCTCGACCTTGCGGACCTTGACCTGACGCTGCGCGACGTGGACCGGAACGCGGATCGTGCGACCCGAGTTCTGCAGTCCGCGCTGGATCGCCTGACGGATCCACAGCGTGCCGTAGGTTGAGAACTTGAAGCCCTTGCGCCAGTCGAACTTCTCGACTGCGCGGATCAGACCGAGCATGCCCTCCTGAACCAGATCCTCCAGCGGAAGACCGTGGCCCTGGTAACGGCGTGCCTGAGCGACGACCAGACGCAGGTTCGCGTTGATCATGCGGGTCTTGGCCTCGAGGTCACCGCGCTCGATGCGCTTTGCCAGCTCGATTTCCTCGGCGGCCGTCAGTAGTTCGTGGGTGCGAGCCTCGCGGAAGAAGATCTCCAGCGACTCCATCGAGCCGTCAAGCACCGGCGTGGCCGCGCGGCGACGAGGTGTCCGCGTGTTCAGCGCGGGACCCCGGCGCTCGCGCTGCGTGCTCGCTGGCGCTTGAGCGGCGCGTGGTGCGCCCGGTCTTCTCCTTCTCGGTGTGCTCGCCTCGTGTGCGGGTCTTAGGTGTCATAGCTCTGTTTCGTTCGCTAATTTGAAGATGATCGAATTATACGTCCACGTAAAGTTTTGTCAAGGTGGTGCGCCCCCTTCTGAGCCTCGTGTGAGCAACCGCACACAGGCCCCGTGGACGCGTCATCAAGCTGGCGTATGGGTCTATGAATTCCCCGTACGCCATTCCAGAACACTCGACGCGTCGCAGTGATGCGTAAGTGCTTCCGAAGAAGTGGCGAAGAGGGCTCGGTCTAGCCCAACCGCAAAGATCGGCGCGCCGTTCGGAAACCTGAAGTTCCCGCACGCACCCGGATTCCAGTGGGTACCCACAGATAGATACCCAGAAACCGCGGGTAGGTTACGCGGTAGGCGCTGCCGGTGTCGCGCGGCTGCGGACAGCTCACGCGCTGGCTGCGAGTGAGACCTGCGCGACGGCCTGAGTGAGCACGCAATCGAGCAGCCCCGGGAAGCGCGCCTCGACCTCGTGGCGGCGCAGCGACACCAGCCGCTGGACGCCCTCGGTGCGGGTGTAGGTGAGCCCGGCGTCGCGCAGCACCCGAAGGTGGTGCGTCAGCGTCGACTTGGAGACGGAGACCTCGAGCCTGCCGCAGGAGAGCTCCTCGTGAATGCCGAGCAGCCGCACGATCTCGAGCCTGACCGGATCGCTGAGCGCATGCAGGACATCGGTGAGATGCAGCTGCTCGAGGTCGGGATGCGGGATTACACGCATGGCGATTTACGCGCGCAGGGTGTCCGAGCCGGTCACGCCAAACAAGGGTAGCCGTGCTCTGTGAAAGTTCTTATGCAGCAGCGGCGGCGGTTCCGAGCGCGGCGAGCGCCTCGGCGTGCAACAGCCCGTTGGTCGCAAGGCCGCTGCCGGCATCCGGTCCGTCGGCGCCACCGAGGCTGGTGAAGCGGCCCCCGGCCTCCTCGACGACTATCGAGACGGCAGCCAGGTCCCAGAGCGTCGCCTCGGGGTCGGTCGCGATCTCAGCGGCGCCCTCGGCGACCAGCATGTACTGCCAGGCGTCGCCGACACCGCGTGTGCGCCAGCAGCGGCGCCCGAGCTCGACCACCTTCTCGAAGCCGCCGATCGCGTCCCACTCCTCGATCCCGCTCCAGACGAACTGGGCGTTGCTGATCTGGTCGATCTTCGACACGTGGATCCGGCGACCGTCGGCGAAGGCGCCCTGCGTCTCGTACCGCCCACCAGCGCTTCTTCAGCGCCGGCATCGAGACCACCCCGAGCTTGACCTCGCGGCCCTCCACCAGCGCGATCAACGTGGTCCACGTATCCATCCCGCGGACGTAGCTCTTGGTGCCGTCGATCGGGTCGATCACCCAGGCGCGGCCGCCCTCGTTCGCGAGCTCGACGCCGCCGAACTCCTCACCGATGATCGTGTCCTGCGGCCGCGCGGTACCGAGGAGCTCACGCAACGCGAGCTCGACAGCCTTGTCGGATTCCGACACGGGCGTCAGATCGGGCTTGGTCTCGACCGCCAGATCCTCGGCGCGGTAGCGCGCCATCGTGATCGTGTCGGCGAGGTCGGCGAGCTCGAACGCAAGCTTCAGGTCATCGTCGTACTGGGAGGCCACGGGCGGCCATCCTAGTACGCTGCGCCGGGTGACTGACGTGAGCGTTGTTGCGGACGATCTGCAGGCCGAAACCACCGAGGTGCTGCAGCGGCTGATCCGCTTCAACACCGTCAACCCGCCCGGCAACGAGCGCGCGGCAATCGAGTACCTCGAGGCCTACGTGAGCGCAGCCGGGTTCGAGACCGAGCTGCTGGCCGCCGAGCCCGAGCGCCCGAACCTGGTCGCGACGCTCCGTGGCCTCGCTGATGGGCCGACGATGGTCTACCTCGGACACGTGGACACGGTGCTCGCGCACGCCGACGACTGGGAGCACGACCCGTGGGCGGCCGACATTGCCGACGGCTTCGTCTGGGGGCGCGGCGCGGTTGACATGAAGAACCAGGTTGCCGCCGAGGCCGTCGCGGCTGTCACGCTCGCGCGCAGCGGCTGGCGCCCGTCGCGAGGCACGCTGAAGCTCGTGTTCGTCGCCGACGAGGAGACCGGTGGCGAGGTGGGCGCGCGCTGGCTCACCCTCGAACACCCCGACAAGGTGCGCTGCGACCTGTTGATCAACGAGGGCGCCGGCAGTCCCTTCGAGTTCGAGGGCACGCGCTACTACGGCGTCTGCACCGGCGAGAAGGGGATCTTCCGCTTCAAGCTGACCGCCAACGGGGTTGCCGGGCACGCGTCGATGCCGCGGCTGGGCGACAACGCGCTGCTGAAGCTGGCACCGGTGATCGAGGCGCTGCGGCCGGGCTTCTCGGGCTACGACCCGACCGAGGCGCCGCTGCTGATGCTGGAGGAGCTGGGTCTCAACCCAGCCGACATCCCGGCCTCGATCGGACGGCTCGGCATGGCGGACCCACTGCTTCCAGTACTGGTTGAGCCGATGCTGTGCGTGACGCTCACCCCGACGATGGTCGCCGCGTCCGAGAAGATCAACGTGATCCCGGCGCGCGCCTATGTGAAGGTCGATTGCCGCGTGCCTCCCGGACTGGGCGACGAGCTGGCACTGAAGCGCCTGCGCGAGCTGCTGGGCGAGACGGCAGCGACGGTGGACATCGAGTTCACGGAGAAGGTCTACGGCTACCAGTCGCCGGCGCACAGCGAGCTGATGGTCGCGATCGAAAGGTGGCTCGACCGGGTTGACCCGGGTGCTCGCGCGGTCCCGGTGCTGCTGCCCGGCTACTCGGACTCGAGCCACTTCCGCGCCGCCTTCCCGGAGCTGATCGCCTACGGCTTCTTCCCGCACCGCCACCAGATGATCGGCGAGACGGAACCGCTGATGCACAACGCCGACGAGCGCATCGACGTGCGCGACCTGGGCTACGCGGCCGGGTTCTACGCGGACCTGGCGCGCGAGCTGCTGGGCTGAGCCCGTCGACTGGCGGGTTACCGGAGTTGCCCTTTGGCTTTCGGGCAACTCCGCTGAAGCGGCCTCCGAGAGTCGACAGATGCCTGGTCGAGTGAGGCACGAGCGTGAGCAGCACGGCGACGACGCCGAGCGCGCCGCCCACGCCGAGCACGGTCCGCGCCCCGAACGACGCTCGCCAGCGGGCCTGCGAGCGCGAAGCCGATCGGCAGTAGCGCCAGCGATCCCATCCAGTCGTAGGAGCTGACGCGCGAGAGCGCGCTCGGCGGAATGTGGCGCGCGAGCGACGTCTCCCAGATCACCATGAAGAGCCCGCTCTGAACGCCGGCCAGGCACATCCAGGCGCCGACGAGGGCGCGCGGCAGGGCGAGCGCGACGACGATCGACATCGCCGGCCACATCGCCGCCAGCATGAGGCCGTCGCGCAGCGGCCGCCGCGAGCGCCAGACCGAGCCGATCGCCGAGCCGGCGACCGAGCCGACGCCGTAGAGCGCGACGAACACCCCGAAGAGACCGACGTGGCCGTAGGCGTCGCGCACGACGATCGGGCCCAGCGCCTCCCAGGTTGCGTATGAGCACATCAGCACGACGCTGAAGGCGCTGATCGTCACCCACACCCATGGGCGCGATGACACCTCGCGGAAGCCGGCGTGCAGAGCCGTGAAGGACGCTCTCGTTCGGCTTCTCCCCCGTCTCGTGACCCCGGGCGCGCGGGCGGACGGGCAGCAGCGTCAGCGCGCTGACCAGGAAGGTGGCGGCGTCGAGCGCGAACGCCTCCCCCGCACCGAGCGTCAGCACGAGCAGCGGTCGCCAGCGACGGGACCGAGCACCATCGAGAGGTTCCAGAGCGCCCTCGGTGAGCGCCCGCGCCGCCTGCACCTCGTCCTCGGGAACGGTCTGCGGCAACAACCCGGTGTAGGCGGGCTGGAAGAACGCCCACGCCGCCCCGAAGATCACCTCGATCAGCGCGATCTGCCATATGCTGCGCACTGCCCATGAGGATCAGCACGGCGAGGATCGCGTGCACGGCGGCGCGGACCAGATCGCTGGCGATCATCACGCGATGGCGCGGCAGGCGGTCGGCCCAGACCCCGCCGAACAGCACCAGCACGACGAGCGGCATCGGTCTGCGCCGCGAGGATCAGACCGAGGTCGGTGGCGGACCCGGTCGTGCGGGTGATGTAGATCGCCATCGCCACGCCGACCGCGTTCGAGCCGAAGCTGCTTGCGGCCTGGCCCCAGAACAGCAGGCGGAAGTCGCGGTGACGCAGCACCGCCGGTGCTCTCCTCAGAGATGCCATGGCGCAGCGACGTTACCGAGGCGCTGAGCGGCCAGAGATCGCGGCATCGAGTGACTGCGGCCAGCGCTCTGAGGATCCGCAGTGCGGCCGAGTGGCATCGAGCAGCGAGCGGCCGATGTCCTTGGCGAAGCGGGCGCGCAGCTGCTGCGCCAGCTCGCTGCCGTTGCTCGGTGAGCCGGACGCGCACCGAGCGGCGATCGAGCTGCGACGGAACGCGCCGCACCAGCCCGCGGCGCTGCGCGCGGTCGACCAGCCCGGAGGTGCTCGACTTGTCGAGGCCGAGCAGCTCGGCGAGCTCGTTCATCGTCGGCGTGCGGCCGCGGAGGACACCGAGCAGCCGTGCCAGGATCGGTGAGAGCTCGTGCTCGCGGGCGCGCCGCTCGCGAGCGCTCCTGGATCAGAAGCGCGCAGATCTGCGCGAGCGGCTTCGACGGGATCGGGTCTCGGTTGCCATGGCGTGGATCTGATACCCTGAGATTAGTACGTGTCACGTAACTAATTTTGGTTCGTGATACCGACTAAATGCGGGAGTTCGGCTGCCGATGCAGCGCGCGGGTGTGCCACGTTCGGCAGCCGCTGGCCATAGACTCGCGGCCTATGACAGCGCCCTCGCGAGTGCGCCTCGACCCCGAGGTCTTCCGCCTGCCGGTGCAGCGCTTGCGCGAGGGGTACTACTCGGACGCTTACTTCGTCTACACCAAGCAGCTCTGGAGGACGTCGGCCACCACCCGCGCGTGCTCATGCAGGTCTTCCAGAAGCAGCAATCGCTGCTCGGCGGCATCGACGAGGCGATCGCCGTCCTGAAGCTGGCGTCGGGGCACGTCGGTGAGGAGGGCGAGTGGGTGTCCGGGTGGAATCAGCTCGAGGTCCGTGCGCTCTATGAGGGCGAGGCGATCTCACCGTCGGAGACCGTGATGACGATCGAAGGCGACTACGCCCTGTTTGCGCACCTCGAGACGGTCTATCTCGGCTCGCTGGCGCGGCGCTCGCTGGTCATGCGCAACGTCGACGCGGTGGTGCGAGCCGCCCGCGACAAGCCGATCCTGTACTTCCCGGCGCGCCACGACCACTGGCTCGTACAGACAGGCGACGGTTGGGCGGCCCACGTCGCCGGCGCGATCGGCGTCTCGACCGACGCCCAGGCCTCGTGGTGGGGCGGACGTGGCGTCGGCACCGTTCCGCACGGGCTGATCGCCGCCTTCCACGGCGACACGGTTAAGGCCGCGCAGGTCTTCGCCGACCGCTTCCATGACGAGATGAACATCACCGTCCTCGTCGACTTCGAGAACGACTCGGTGCGCACGGCCGTCGAGGTCGCGGAGGCACTCGGGCCCAAGCTTTGGGGCGTGCGCCTCGACACCTCGGAGCGGATGGTCGACAGATCGCTGTTTCACTCGATGGGTGACTTCGATCCTCGCGGCGTCAACCCGCAGCTCGTCCACAACGTGCGTCAGGCGCTCGACGACGCAGGCCACACGGACGTGAAGATCGTGGCCAGCGGCGGGTTCACGGTCGAGAAGATCGAGCAGTTCGAGGGCCTCGGAGTGCCGGTTGATGCCTACGGCGTGGGCTCCTCGCTGATACGCGGCGAGAACGACTACACCGCCGACGTCGTGCTGGTCGACGGCGTCCCGTGCGCCAAGGCCGGACGCGCGTACCGGCCGAACCCGCGACTGGAGCGCGTGCTCTGAATGCTTGAGGCGCTCGACCACACCGGCATCGCCGTGGTTGATCTGGACGCGTCGATTGCGTTCTACCGCGATGTGCTGGGGATGCCCTTCGTGCACCGCGAGACGATCGCCGAGCAGGGGGTCGAGGCGGCGCTGTTGGACGTCGGCGACTCGCACGTCGAGCTGATCGCACCGCTCGGGCCCGACACCGGCGTGGCGCGCTTTCTCGAACAGCGCGGCCCGGGCCTTCATCATGTGGCCTATCGAGTCGACGACATCGAGGCAGCGCTGGCTAGTCTGTCGGCGGCAGGCGTACGGCTGATCGACGAGCGGCCACGCGCCGGGATCCGCGGCTCACGGGTGGCCTTCCTGCATCCGACGGCCGCAGGAGGGGTGCTGACCGAGATCGTCGAGCCCGCAATCACGTGACATTCGAGGAGCTTCGATATGAGCAGTGACGACAAGCCTCAGAAGATCAGCATCGGCTTCCACGGCGGTCAGACGTTGGCCGCGCGCGTGCGCGGACCGGAGCTCGCGCGGCTGCGCGAGGCGCTCGGAAAGTCGGGCGGCTGGCATGAACTGACGCGCGGAGGACGGCGTCGTGGTATTCGATCTCACGCGTGTCGACTACCTGCTGGTGGACGTCGACGAGCACCGGGTCGGGTTCTGAACTCGGTAGCCCAATCCTTCGGTCCGGCGCTCGAGCTGGACCGCGGTCTGCTGCGGCTGCTGCGCGAGCGCGGCCACGATGACCCGCGCATCGTCAGGGCGATCGCGAGTTTCTCCCGCACCGGCGAGCACGCCGCGATTTGGTTCGCGCTGGGGGCCGTGGGTGCGGCACTCAGCGCGGAGGGCTCGCAGCGCCGCGCCTGCTTCAAGCGCGGGATCGCAATCACCGGGATCGCGTATGGGCTGAACTACGCCGTCAAGCTGAGGGTGAAGCGCCGACGCCCTGAGTTCGAGGACCTTCCGCCGTTGACGCCGGTGGTCTCGGACCTGTCGTTCCCGAGCGCCCACGCCACGACCTCCTTTGCGGCGGCGGCGGCCTACAGCCGCGCGCTACCGCTTGCCTCGCCGCTGTTCTACGGTGCGGCGACGATGTTCGCGCTGAGCCGGCCCTACCTCGGCGTCCACTACCCGAGCGACGTGCTCGCCGGTGTCGGGCTCGGGACCGTGACCGGGAGGCTGCTGCGATGCCAATGAAGGTCGGCATCGTGGGCATGCCCAACGCCGGCAAGTCATCACTGTTCAGCGCACTGACGGGCGTCGCCGCCGAAGCGGCCAACTACCCGTTCACGACGATCGAGCCCAACGTCGCGGTCGTGCCCGTCGAGGACGAGCGCATGAACGCGGTGGCCGACACCGTGCAAGGCGTCGAAGATCGTGTGGGACACGATCGCCTTCCATGACATCGCCGGTCTGGTGGCGGGCGCCCACAAGGGTGAGGGCCTGGGTAACCAGTTCCTGGCCAACATCCGCGAGACCGACGCGCTGCTGCATGTCGTGCGCGCACACACCGATAGCGGCATCGTGCACTCCGAGGGCAGCGTCGACGCGATGCGCGACATCTCGACGATCGAGACCGAGTTGATCTACGCCGATTTGGAACAGGCGGAGCGCCGGCTCGAGCGCGTGGTGCGGCAGGCACGCGGCGGCGACAAGCACGCGATCGCCGAACAGAAGTGGCTCGAGAAGGTGATCGCCGCGCTGCAGGCGGGCGAACAGGTGCGCACAGTGCCGGTGCCGGACGACGCCCCCGACGCCCCGGTACTGCTCGGATCGCTCACCTCGAAGCCGGTCCTGTTCGTCGCCAACATCAACGAGGGCGAGATCGAGGTTCCGCCGGAGATCGCCGCCTACGCCGAGTCGCATGGTGCGCGGGCGGTCGCGGTGTCGGCACGGCTCGAGTCCGAGCTCGGCGCGCTGAGCGCCGAGGAGGCGGCGGAGATGCGCGCCGATTTGGGTCTCGCCGAGTCAGGCCTGCAGACGGTGGTACGTGGCGCGTTTGAACTGCTCGACCTGATCGCGTTCTTCACCGCCGGTGAGGACAAGCCGGCCCAGACCTGGCATCTGCGCCGCGGGCTCACCGCCTGGCATGCCGCCGGGCAGATCCACTCGGACATCCAGAAGGGCTTCGTCCGCGCCGAGGTCGTCTCCTGGGATGCGCTCGTGCAGTACGGCGGTTACGCCGGTGCCCGTGAGCACGCGGCACTGCGGCTCGAGGGACGCGACTACGTGATGAACGACGGTGACGTGATCACCGTCAAGTTCACGCCCTGAGGCGTGTTCATACCCTGAGGCTCGCCAACTCGGCGATCAGCACCTGATCCTCGCGCAAAGAGCAGCTGAGAGCAAGCCGGGCCGTGGTCATACGCGGCGTTCCGGGTGTGGTGGTTGGTTGAATGCGGCTCCATGCCCTCAGCTCCGCGTCGCGCCTCCAAATCACTGCCCGGCCTGCTGCCCGAGGCCGGGCCCGGTGAGGTGCTCGTCTGGACCGACGGCGCCTGCCAGCGCAACCCCGGTCCAGGCGGCTGGGCCGCGCTGGTCTGCTGGGAGGACGGGATAGTCGAGGAGCGCAGCGGCGGGCTCGCGTCGACAACCAACAACATCATGGAGATGACCGCCGCGCTCGAGGGTCTGCGCGCCGTCCCGCCGGGCTCGCGCGTCTGCGTCGTCACCGACTCACGCTACCTGCACGACGGCATGACCTCCTGGATGGCCGGCTGGAAGCGCAAGGGATGGAAGACGGCCGCCGGAGACCCAGTCAAGAACAAGCAGATCTGGATCGAGCTCGAGGTCGCCTCCGGCGACCACGAGCACGTGCGCTGGCACTGGATCAAAGGGCACGTGGGGCATCCGCTCAATGAGCGGGCTGACGTGCTGGCCGTGGCGGCGATTCAGAGCGCCGTTGGGTAGTCGGTGATGGCTTCGTTGATCGCTTGCTATATGTCGAGTCTCGACGTATAGTGGCGGCGTGGAGCTACGCCCGCCGAGCTACTTCGCGTTGGCAGCGCTGATCGACGGCCCCCTGCACGGGTACGCGATCGCGCAGCGCGCTCGAGAGCTGTCGGACGGGCGGGTGCGACTTTCCACCGGGACGCTGTATGCGCTGCTCGAGCGAGCCACCGAGGAATCGCTGGTTATCGCCGGCGAGCCGTACGTCGTCGATGGACGGCACCGGCGCGACTATTCGCTCACGCCGGCAGGTAGGTCCGTGCTCGCCGAGGAGGCCGGGCGCCTGGCCTCGGCAGCAAGAACCGTGTCGGCGCGGTTGCAGGCAACCTCCGGAGTGGTGACCGCGTGATGCGCGCGTGGCTGGGTCGGCTCGCGCTGCGTGCCTACCCCCGCGACGTGGCCCGGTCCAACGGTCCGGAGATGCTCAGCACGATGCTCGACGTCGGAGCGGAGTCTCGCCTGGTCTTTGCTCTCGACTTGATCTCACTGGTGGTCGGCGGCCTGCGTGAGCGGACCCGTGCGGTAGCCAGCAGCGGTACACGTCAGGCCATCACGGATGCGTGCAGCATTGGACTCGTTGTCTTTCTCGTCGTGCCCATGGCTGAACTGCTGGGACGGCTCCCGGAGTTTTATTACTGGTATTCAGCCCGACAGTTGTTGGTCGCCCTGATCGTCTGCGTTTCAGTCGCACTGCTGTTGATCGGCTACAACCGTGCCGTCGGCATCATCGGGTCGCTCGCCATCGCGGTCGGTGTTTGGATCACGATCCAACAAGGGCAGCCGGCGCTGGTCGATGTGCTCAACCCGTTTGCGACGATGGCGATCCCGGCCGTGTGCTGCCTGACCCTGATCGGCGATCGCAGGCGACGGCCACTACGTCCCCGGAGGCTCGTGTGGTTGCTGGTGCCTATTTTGCTCGCGATCCTGCTTCCCAGGGGTCCGGGCGCCGACCAGGTCCTGGGGCTGGACTACCAGGAGGCGTTCCTCGTGTTGGTCACCGGCATCGGCGTGTTGCGCCTGCCGTGGGACCCGCGGCTTGCGCTCGGCTGCGGGCTGGTATGGGCCGGTAGCGCGCTCCGCATCATCTACGTCGACATCGGATTCCACTCCGGCGTGACCCAGACCACCGTCCTCTGGGTGGCCGCATGCGTTCTCTGCGCAGCCGCCGTGCGGCTGGCGCTGCTGCGGCGAGCTCGCCCCGCCTAACTCGATTCCGCGGCCCCTGGCTGCACAATGCTCTGCTGATGCAAGAGCGTCTCCGCGCATGGATTGCCGCCCTACTCGTGCTGGCAGTCACACTCGTGGCGGTGGGACTGGACCTGTCCGACCGGTCGGTCCGTCTCTACTGGTACCGGCACCCGTTCACCTCGTCGATCGTGTCGGGGGTGCTGGTGCTGCTCCTGACAGTCCTGCTCGTGGATCAGGTGAACCGGCTGCGCAGAATCAAGAACCAGTCACGCGCCATCGCCGCCCAGTCCGCGGTGATCCTTGCGCAGGCGGAACGAGCGGCCGACGCGGTCAAGCGCTCCACGAACTCCGACGACGATCGTGACGAGGCGTCGCAGGAGCTGCGCACCTACATGCAGATGCTGCTCACGAGCACCCCGGTTCTGATCGATGCGAGCACGTCCCGAGCATTCCTGGAAGTCGCCCAACACACGGCCGCGGAGTTGTACCGTGAGACGCGCGTCACTGCTGATCACGGACATACAGACGGCCACAAGAGAGTGGACGCCGCCGTCCAGGATCTAAAGCAGGCAGCGGCGCCGCTCCTGAAGCCGCTGAACCGCGATCAGCGCTCAGCCGTAGCCTCCGACGACGTCGCACCGGGAGACTCCTGAGCCACGCCACCGATACCGGTGGCTGATTGTCACTGTCCGCGGACGTAGCCGGCGGCCATCCGCCCAAGCTCGAAGGCCGCGGTGCCGGTCGTGACGACCGGATCGTTGGCAGCGAACTCGCGCAGCACCTGTTCGTCCTCGGCCTCCACGACAGCGAGGCCGTAGGAGTCGACGTCGGTGAGGATCGGCCCGAACACGACCATCTCACCGCGGTCGAGATAGGGCTTCCAATGGGCGGCGTGACGGCCCATGATCTCGCGCTCCGCCTCTGTGATTGTCTGCGCAAAGTTCGGGCGAGGAGCGATCAGCCTCAGGACGAAGGTCGGCATCGCCCGGACTCTACCTCCGCGTGGTCATCGGCTGCGGGTCTGATTTTGAGATACCTATTCTCGGTGGCATGGTCGCTGCTCTCGATATCGCTGGACTTGGCGAGCTGACGCTGCGTGATGAGCTGCGTCTTCGACGCCAGGCGCACCGGCTCCGTCGTGGCAATCATGAGGACCGCGCGCGCTTCGAGCAACAGCTTGCCGAGGCCAGGGCCCGAGTGGAGCGACGGCGGGCGTCGGTCCCCGAGGTCTCCTACCCGCCGCAACTGCCGGTGTCGGCGCGGCACGACGACCTGCTGTCGGCGATCCGGGACCACCAGGTCGTCGTGGTGGCCGGTGAGACCGGATCGGGTAAGACGACCCAGCTGCCAAAGATCTGTCTTGAACTCGGGCGCGGCGTGCGCGGCGCCATCGCCCACACCCAACCACGCCGGCTTGCGGCACGCACGGTGGCGCAGCGGATCGCTGACGAACTTGACGTGCCGCTGGGCGGTGCCGTCGGCTATGCGGTGCGCTTCGACGACCGAGGCTCGGAGGACACGTTGGTCCGCCTGGTCACGGACGGTCTGCTGCTCGCCGAGATTCGCCGCGACCCGCTGCTGCGTCGCTATGACACCGTGATCGTCGACGAGGCGCACGAGCGCTCACTGAACATCGACTTCCTGCTCGGATGCCTGCATCGCATCCTCCCGCGTCGCCCTGATCTCAAGCTGATCATCACGAGCGCGACGATCGACCCCGAGCGCTTCAGTGAGCATTTCGGCGACGCGCCGATCGTCGAGGTCTCCGGTCGGACCTATCCCGTCGAGGTTCGCTATCGGCCGCCGGACGAGGATGAAGAGCTGCTCGATGCGCTCGCGGACACGCTCGAGGAACTGCTCGCCGAGCGCGACGGCGACGTGCTCGCGTTCTTCTCAGGTGAGCGGGAGATCAGGGACGCGGCCGAGCTGCTGACCGGACGGCTCGGGCCGAACGTGGAGGTCCTGCCGCTCTACTCGCGGCTCGCGGTTGCCGACCAGCAAAAGGTCTTCGCCAGCGGGCGAAGACAAAAAGCACGCCGTGTAGTGCTCGCCACCAATGTCGCCGAGACGTCGGTGACGGTGCCTGGCATCCGCTTCGTCGTCGATACCGGCCTCGCGCGGATCTCCCGCTACAGCACACGGCTCAAGGTTCAGCGGCTGCCGGTCGAGCCGATCTCGCGCGCGTCGGCTGACCAGCGCAAGGGCCGGTGCGGCCGCGTCGCCGACGGGATCTGCGTCCGGCTGTACTCCGAGGAGGACTTCAACGCGCGGCCCGAGTTCACGGACCCGGAGATATTGCGCACGAATCTTGCGAGCGTGATCCTGCAGATGGCTGCGCTCGATCTGGGAGATATCGAGGAGTTCCCGTTTCTCGAGCCTCCCGACCGCCGCCAGGTGCGCGACGGCGTCGCGTTGCTGCACGAGCTGCGGGCGTTGGACCCGGCAGCCGCCGAGCCGCTGACGCCGCTCGGACGCCGGCTCGCGCGGCTCCCGATCGACCCACGCCTGGGTCGCATGGTGCTCGAGGCCGACCGGCTCGGTTGCACCCGGAGGTCATCGTCATCGCTGCCGCTCTCTCGATCCAGGATCCGCGCGAGCGGCCCGCCGATCAGCGCGCCCAGGCCGACCAGCTCCACGCTCGCTTCTCGGACAAGGCGTCCGATTTCCTCACGTACCTGAACCTCTGGCGCTACCTGCGCTCACTCGAGGATGAGCTCTCGCGGTCGCAGGTACGCAAGCGCTGCAAGGCGGAGTTCCTGCATTACCTGCGCATCCGCGAGTGGCAGGACCTCGTCGCCCAGGTCGAGGACGCAGCGCGCGAGGTCGGGCTGGTGCTCAACGACACACCGGGCGAGGGCCGGAGATCCACATCGCGCTGCTGGCGGGGCTGCTCTCGCACTTGGGGATGAAGGAGGGGGCCACCCGCGAATACACGGGCGCGCGCGGAGCGCAGTTCGCGATCTTCCCGGGCTCGGTGCTGGCGCGCCGCGGGCCGACGTGGGTGATGGTCGCCGAACTCGTCGAGACGACACGGCTCTGGGGCCGGACCGCGGCCCCAGTCGACCTCAAGCAGGTCGAACCGCTGGCCGAGCACCTGATCAAGCGTTCCTATGGCGAGCCTCGCTGGGATCGTCGCCGAGCAGCCGTCGTCGCCCCGGAGCGCGTGACTCTGTACGGCATGCCGATCGTCGCGTCGCGGACCGTTCAATATGGGCGGATTGACCCAGCCGCTGCGCGGCAGCTATTCATACGCCGCGCGCTGGTGGAGGGCGACTGGGACCAGCACCACGCCTTCATGCGCGAGAACGAACGGCGGCTGGCCGAGGTCGACGCGCTGGAGGCGCGCGCAAGGCGCCGTGACCTGCTCGCGAGCGAGGCGGTGCGCGCGGCGTTCTTCGAGGAGCGCTTGCCCGACGACATTGTGAGCGGCCGGCACTTCGATCGCTGGTGGAAGCAGGCCCGCCAGGCACAACCCACGTTGCTGAACTACCCGATGGACCTTCTCATCCAGGGCGACGTCGCACCGCACGGTCGCGACCGCCCGTCGATTTGGAAGCAAGGTTCCCTGGAGCTCGACTTGTCATATCGGTTCGACCCGAGCTCGGCAGCGGATGGTGTAACCGTGCACATCCCACTGTCGTCACTCGGGCTGGTCGAGACACGAACTTCGAGTGGCTGGTGCCCGCCTTTCGCGAAGAGCTGGTCACTGCACTATTGCGCTCGCTGCCGAAGTCACTGCGCACGCCGCTCGTGCCAATCCCTGATAGTGCGGCTGCTTTGTTGGCCGAGGTGACACCGCGCTCAGGGCCACTGCTCGAGGTACTTGCCGCAGGGATTGAACGGCTGCGCGGGGTGCGCATCAGCACCGCCGACTGGTCAGTGGACGCCCTGCCTGCGCACCTGAGGATGACCTTCTCGATCGAAGATGACGACGGGACCGTGCTGGCGTCCGGGCAGTCGCTCGATGCGCTGCGCGATGAGCTGCGGCCGGTGCTGAAGTCGCGCCTACAGCAGACCGTGCCGGCACTCGCACGTCATGGACTGCATGGCTTCGACATCGAGTCGCTGCCTCAGACGGTCGATCTCCCTGGAGGCTTGAGGGGGTTCCCGGCGCTCGTCGACGAAGGCGACGCAGTCGGGATCCGGATCTGCGAGAGCGTCGGTGAGCAAGCCGTGACGATGGCGCGAGGAACCCGGCGGCTGCTGCGTCTCACCGTACCCTCCCCGCGCAACTGGGTGATCGGCCAGCTCGGTCCACAGCTGACGCTCGCACTCGCGGCAGCACCACACGGCAGCTTGAACGCGACGCTCGAAGACGCTGTCAACGCCGCCTTGGACGCGCTGGTCGAGAGCGGCGGCGGTCCGCCATGGGACGCCGAGGCCTTCTCAGCCCTCCGCGAGCACGTCCGCGGAGAGATCCGGCCCACGACGCTCGAGGCGCTGCGAGCGCTCGGTCACATCCTCGAGGCTGCGCGGACTGTCCGTGAACAGCTCGACGCCCTTCCTGCGACCTCCGCCTTTGGTGCAGCACGAGAGGACGTTGCCCGCCAGCTTGGTCGTCTGGTCTACCCCGGGATGCTCGCGGCCACGGGTCTTGTGCGACTGGGTGATGTCGAGCGCTACCTCCGGGCAGCTGCAACCCGCCTCGAGCGACTACCGAGCCACATCATCGCCGACAGCCGGGAGATGGCTTTGATTCACGGGCTCGAAAGCAGGCCGACGGACGCCGTGACGTGCTGTGGCTGATCGAAGAGCTCCGCGTCGCCCAGTTCGCGCCCGGCCCGAACGTCCGTCCCGGCGCGACGGTCAAACGCGTGCGCGAGGCACTTGCTCGCCTGCGTCGCGGTAGGAAGGTCGAGGGCGACGTCCACTCCTCCTGGCGGCCTAGGATTCGGATCATGGACTTTGATCTGAACCGCATCGATGGGCAGCCGCTCGCCGAGAGCGAGCTCAGCGGCAAAGCAGTGTTGATCGTCAACGTCGCCTCGCGCTGCGGGCTAACGCCGCAGTACGAGGGCCTGGAGCGTTTGCAGCAGCGTTATGGCGACGCCGGCTTCACGGTCCTCGGCGTGCCATGCAATCAGTTCGCCGGCCAGGAGCCCGGCACGCCGGAGGAGATCCAGCAGTTCTGTTCGGCGACGTACGGTACGACGTTCCCGTTGACCGAGAAGCTCGACGTCAACGGCCAGCACAGCCATCCGCTCTATGAGTGGTTGACCTCCGCGAATGATGCGGACGGCGAGGCTGGAGAGGTGCAATGGAACTTTGAGAGTTCCTGGTCTCACCGCCGGTGAGATCGTTGCGCGCTTCCGACCCACGGTGGAGCCGGAGGACGAGCAGGTCACCAGCGCGATCGAGCGCGTGCTGCCGTGAGCGACGGTGCTATGCCCCTGGTGAGTGCCAGAGACGTCAGGATCGGCGACCGCCTGCGCGCGCGCGATGGTACCGAGCTGACCGTGACTCGTATCGACGAGGGTTTCCTGGGCCGGCCGGAGATGCTCGCGTTCGTGGAGGACTCACCGAGCAGTGGTTCAAGCTGCCAGCGCCATTGCGGCGAGGTCGAGTTGGTCGAGCGCTCGAGCTAGTGTCGTCCGACTCAGGGCAGCTAACCGCGGAGTTGCGGGAGCACCTTCTCGCCCAGCATCGCCGCCGTTCTGACGGGGTCGGCGTTGGTGGACATCCCGCCGCCGCTCAACATGATGATGACCTCGGTGAAACCCGCCCCGGCGTAACCGCGCACGCGGTCGACGATCTCGGCGGGGTCGTCTCCTGCTGGAACCTGGACCGAGCGGCGGATCTCGCTGGGGTCACGTCCGATCGCCGCACAGGCCTCGTCGAGCTGCTGTGACGCCGCGATGGCGTTTTCGACATTGCGACCGGCGTCGCCGCTGGCGTTCCAGACGTCGGCGTGGCGCGCTGTCAGCTTGAGCATCGTCGGGCCGCCGGAACCGACCCAGATCGGTGGGTAGGGCTCTTGAACCGGCTTCGGATTTGCGACCGCGTTGCGCATCGTGAAGTAGCGGCCTTCGAAGTCCGTCCGTTCCTGGGTCCACAGCGACCTGATCACCTGCAGGCCCTCAGAGAACAGGCCGACTCGATGATCGAGGCCGGAGATCCCGTACATCTCGTGCTCGTTGGCCGCCCAGGCCGCACCGATCCCGAATTCCAGACGGCCATCGGACAGGTGGTCGACCGTCGTCGCGATCTTCGCCAGCAGCGCCGGGTTGCGATAGGTGATGCCCGTGACCAGCAGACCAATACGGACGTGACTCGTCGCAATCGCCATCGCGGCAAGCAACTCCCAGCCGTCGAAGATCGGCCGGTCATCACCGATCGGCCCGATGGACGCGAGGTGATCCATCGCCCAGCAGTGGTCAAACCGCGCTTCGTCAGCGATCTTCCAGATGGCCTTGTAGCTCTCGATCGGAGCATCCTGGGAGAGCTTGATCCCGACTCGCAATGGCTCTGTCATCACGTTCCTCAGTGTGTTCGTCAGTCGTACGGGGGCACGCCCAAGCCTACGGTGCCGGCCGTGTGTTCGAGCCAGCGTCAGAGCTAGAACAAGATGGCTTGACTCGCGTCGCGACGCCGCGCTTCGTCGGCCGAGACGATCTCACGGCCAAAGGGCCGCATCGAGACGTTGATCAGTTTGAAGTTCGCGATTCCGAGCGGGATCCCGATGATGGTGAGGCACAGTGCGATGCCCGTGATCACGTGCAGCACGGCAAGCCACCAGCCGCACAGAACGAACCACAGAACGTTTCCCAGCGTCGAGCCGACGCCCTTGTTCGGCTGGCGCACAACGGCACGGCCGAATGGCCAGACACCGAAGAACGCGATTCGCAGCGCCGCGACCCCGAACGGAATCGTGATGATGAGGACGAAGCACACCAGCGCTGCGAACGCGTAACCGATGAACAACCAAAATCCGGCCAGCACGAACCAGATGATGTTCGCCAGAAGGCGCATGCCGCGAGTCTAAGCGCGCGATACGCTGTCTGTGTGAGCTTGGCGTTCCTGCTGACGTCGCTGGTGATCGTTGCGATGCCGGGTACCGGTGCGCTGATCACGTTGTCAGCAGGAATCTCACGCGGCGCCCGGGCGGGCGTGGTGGCGGCGTTCGGATGCACGCTGGGCATCGTCCCGCATCTCATTGCCGCAGTGACCGGGACGGCCGCGCTGCTGCGCGCGAGCGGTGTTGCGTTCGATGCGCTCAGGCTCGTCGGGGTCGCCTACCTGTTGTTCATGGCGGTGGCGACCTGGCGTGACCGCAGCGAGCTCGTCGTGCGCGACGGCCAGCCACCGCGCCGTGCGGGTCGAGTGATCGGCTCGGCGATTCTGGCCAACGTGCTCAACCCGAAATTGACAATCTTCTTCTTCGCGTTCCTGCCGCAGTTCGTTCCTCCCAACGCGCCGCATGCGGTCGAGCGATTGTTGATGCTCAGCGCGGTGTTCATGGCGATGACGTTCGTGGTGTTCGTCATCTACGGGGTGGCCGCGTCGGCGCTGCGCCGCCATGTGATCGACCGGCCGCGAGTGATCCAGCGAATCCGCCGACTGTTCGCCGCCTCATTCATCGGGCTCGGCGTGAAGCTCGCGACAACATCACGCTGAACGCTCAGCGTCGGCGGCCGGTCACGACGAGCGCGGCGCCGAGCGCGATCATGGTGACGCCGCCGCCGGCACTCAGCAAGTCAAGCCGCTTTGGCGAGCGCCCGAGCCACGAGCTGCGGTGACCAGGGTCGCTCGTCAAGATCCGTGGGATGATGATGGCGAGCGAATGGACGGGGAGATGAGGACATGACCGAATACGCGGTTGCCCGACTCGATGAGATCGAGGAAGTGGATGACGGCCGCACCCCATTCCGGCCGGTGCGTCATCACTTTGGGATCCGAACCTTCGGTGTCAACGCGATGACCGCGCGGGCTGCCGGTGACCGGCTCATCAACGAGCACGAGGAGGCCGAGCCTGACTCAAGCGAGGAGTTGTACGTCGTCATCAGCGGACACGCCACGTTCGAGCTGGATGGCGACACTCAAGACGCGCCAGCGGGCACCTTTGTCCACGTTGAGCCCGGGGTCAAGCGATCCGCGTCAGCCCGTGATGCCGGGACGACTGTGATCGCGATCGGCGGCGGACCGGAGGGCAAGCCCTACACGCCCAGCGGCTGGGAGCTCTTCGCACCACTGTTCCCGCTGTTCGAGTCCGGCGAGTTCGAACAGGGAGCTGACCGTGCCGAGGCGATCCTCGCCGAGAACCCATCTCTCGGCGCCGCCTTCTACTACAACACGGCGTGCTTCGAGAGTCGCGCCGGCCGGATCGACGCAGCGATCGCCCACCTCCGCACGTCGGTCGAGCTCGCACCGTCGTATACCGAGCTCGCGCGCGACGACGAGGACTTTGCGAGCCTGCGCGAGAACCCCGCCTTTCTGGGGATCATCGATAGCTGACGATCGGTGCCTCTGAGTTGTGAGTCACGGCACTAGCGCCCGGCATCAAAGCGACGACGGTCGCGCTTGGTCGGGCGGCCGCCGAGATTGATCGGTCCACCGAGTCGGCGTAGCTCTGCATGGCGCTCGCGCTCAGCGACGCTGGCCTCCGTCTCCTCATAGAGCTTCGTCGCCTCGGCGGCCGACACGCGCCGTTCCGCCGAGCCGCGCACTATCACCGTGCGTCGCACCGGACCAAGCGACAGTTCAAGCTCGTCACCAACTGCGACCTCGCGGGCCGGCTTCACCGCAACGCCGTTGACGTGAACGCGCCCGCCCTTGGCGGCCTCGGTCGCCAGCGAGCGGGTCTTGACGAGCCGCGAAGTCCACAGCCACTTGTCGACGCGCATCAGTCTCCGACCCGCGGGAGGACGGCGGTTGGTCGGACGGCGCGAGAGCCCGAGCTCATGATCCGACGGTATCGCCTGGTGGGTCTGCCCAGGGGCGACAGACCCTTCTCAAGGGTTACAGAAAAATCACGCCGATCAGTGATCCAACTCGCGCGGCTCAGCGAATCACGCATGTCATGGTCGAGTGCCAGCACCGCCGTCGACGTCGCCTTTCTGAGGAGAGAGGCCGCCTGCCCGCAGTTTGGTGGTTCGACCGCAACCACGAAGGAGGATTCCCGTGCGCGACATAACGCGTCTTGGATTCATGAAGTCCTCAGCAGCCACGGTGGCCGGGTTCACCGTCATCGGCAGCCTTACGGCGGACCGCGCCGACGCGGCGACGCGAGACACCGGCGTCGAGCCAGTCGTGGCGTATCTGAGGCACCCCAGCACCGGTGAGATCACGGTGATGTCCGGACACCGCGAGGTGACCTTCCGAGACAAGAAGCTCGCCGCTCGCATCGCACACGCGCATTCGTTGACGCCGGCCGGCCGCAGCACATCGCTTCACCATTCAATTCATCCGGGAGGTTTCACGCATGTCGTCTCATCGCGAGGCACCGGCGATCAGTAAGGATCCGGTCGCGGACAACACCGATACCTATGCGTTCGTGTCGCCCGACACGCCAGGCACGGTCACGATCATCACGAATTACCTGCCGTTGGAGCCGCCGTTCGGCGGACCGAACTTCTACGAGTTCGGCGATGACGTCCTCTATGACATCAACGTCGACAACAACGGCGATGGTTACCCGGACGTCGTATACACAGTTCTCGTTCGAGACTGAGGTGCGCAATCCGAACACCTTCCTCTACAACACGGGGCCGATCGACTCGATCGGCAGCGACAACTGGAACCGGCGCCAGTTCTACACGGTCACACGGTCGCGTCCGCAGACCCGCGGGCGCCGGTGGTCGGCGGCGGCGAGGGCTGGCACTCGGAGGTGATAGCCAGCAAACTGGCCTGCCCGCCTTGCAACATCGGGCCGGCCTCGACTCCGGACTATGCGACGCTCGCGTCGGAGGCCATCCACAGATCGGCAGCAGCCGCAAGGTGTTCGCCGGCCAGCGGCTCGAGGGTTTCTACGTCGACCTGGGGGCGATCTTCGACCTCGGCGATCTCCGGCCGTTCGAGAAGCTGCACATCGCCGGCATGGCGAACTCGGTCGGCGTGAACTCGACGAACGCATTCGGCGTGCACTCGATCGCGCTTCAGGTGCCGATGAGCGACCTCACGCGCGGCGGCGGCACGCCGAAGGATCCGGCATCAGCCGAGTCGGTGATTGGTGTCTGGGGTTCGGCGAGCCGCCAGCGGACCACCATTCGCGAAGACGGTGGCGCACACAGCCGAGTTCGGAGATTGGGTACAGATCTCGCGGTTGGGGAACCCTCTGTTCAACGAGGTCATCGTCCCGATGGGCAAGAAGGACTCTCTGGAACTCGCTTACGCCCGGCAGATGACAGTGCATTCCTGGCGGACGTGCAACACCCGGAGCTGGCGGGTCTGCTCCCGGTTCTGTATCCGGGAGTGTTCCCGAATCTCGCAGCGCTCACCGCTGCGCGGGCAGACCTCGTCGCGGTCCTGCTGACGGGCATTCCCTCGGGGATCGTGCCCGGCTTCCAGAACTACACCGGGTCGACCTACGCCGACGAGCTGCGTCTGAACATGGCGATCCCGGCGACCGTCAAGGATCCGAATCCGATCGGGCTGCTCGGCTGGAGACGCAGCTGGATTCCCGAACGGCCGCCGCGTGTTCGACGACGTCGTCTCGATCGAGCTGCGGGCGATCGCGGGGCTCACGTACCCACTCGTGATGCCGTCGCTACACGCCAGACGCCGCAGCATCGGCGATCACGGATGGACTCACCGACGCCGACACCACCTACCTGCCGACCTTCCCGTACCTCGGGACGCCGCAGAGTGGGTACCAGACCTCGCCACTCGGGCTCGTGGCGTAGACGGAGGAGGCCGAGCATGTCGCACACACACAGGCGGAAGTCGGAGATCGGAGCGCCGGCGGCAACTGCTCAGCTCGCCCTCGACATCGGTGGCGGGCTCGGTGCGCTGGTGATCACCCCGAGCGAGCGTTTCCGCGACCGCGAGATCGAGATCAGCCGCGCCGACCACGACGGAATGCGGGTCCATACCGGTGTCCACGAGCGCGCCTCGGAGGCAGGCTCGGGGCTGACCGCGATCTTCGGCAGCCTGCCTGCCGGCCAATACGTGATCTGGGAGGACGCCGACACCGCCGGACCGGTCGTGCAGGTCCCCGACGGAGGGGTCGCTCAGATCCAACTCGATTGAAATCCAATGGGAGCCCTCCGTCGGTGGAGGGCTCCCACGTCGGAACGGCGCACGCAGCGCGTGCGCCGCCACTCTGGACGACAATCGACCTAGACCATGGAGAGACGCTCATGGAAGCGCTGACACATACGGCCGCGCCCCGCCGTTCCCGGCTGGCGGCATTCTGGTCGTCGTTGGATCGCTCGCAGCGAAGGACGCTGATGATGATGGCCGTGGTCGTCGTCGGCCTGCACGTCGCGGGCTTCCTGACGCTGATCGCTTTGGTCGCGCCGCACCGGTTCCGCCTTGGCAGCGCCGGAACGTTCACGGTCGGGATCGGCGTGACCGCCTACACGCTGGGCATGCGCCACGCATTCGACGCCGATCACATTTCCGCGATCGACAACACCACCCGCAAGCTGATGAGCGAGGGCAAACGCCCGCTCAGCGTCGGCTTCTGGTTCTCGCTCGGCCATTCGACGATCGTGTTCGCGCTCGCCCTGCTGCTGTCGGTCGGGATCAAAGCGATCGACGGGCCGGTCAAGTACGACAGTCGAGCCTGCACCGGGTGACGGGCTGGATCGGCACGCTCGTTTCGGGCAGCTTCCTCTACCTGATCGCCGCGCTCAACGTCGTGGTCCTGCTCGGGATCATCAAGGTGTTCCGCGAGATGAAGTCAGATCGCTACGACGAGGCCGCGCTTGAGCAGCAGTTGCAGAACCGCGGACTCATGAATCGCTTCCTCGGCAAGCTGACGCGCTCGGTCACCAAACCGGGCCAGATGTACCCGATCGGAGTGCTCTTCGGGCTCGGTTCGACACCGCCACCGAGGTCGCGTTGCTGGTGCTCGCCGGTGGCGCCGCCGGCGCCGGTTTGCCGTGGTACGCGATCCTCTGCCTGCCGATCCTGTTCGCAGCCGGCATGTCGTTGATGGACTCGATCGACGGCTCGTTCATGAACTTCGCCTACGGCTGGGCGTTCTCCAAGCCCGTGCGGAAGGTCTTCTACAACCTCACCATCACCGGCCTGTCCGTCGCGATCGCACTCGTGATCGGCACCATCGAGCTCGGCGGACTGACCGCCTCACAGCTCAACCTGTCAGGCCCGTTCTGGAACTGGTTCAAGAGCATCGACATCAACATGCTCGGCTTCGTGATCGTCGCTCTGTTCATCCTCACCTGGGCCATCGCGCTGGCCGTCTGGCACCTGGGCCACGTCGAGGAGCGCTGGACCGCTCACCTCTCACCGAAGCCCTAGCCAAGCTGGTCGCACGGCCCCGTTGCTGATGGTTAGTGGATACGCTCAGCTCACCACGCCGAGAGGAGCGAAATGGCGGAGCGACCGACGCTGTACGTGTGCCATGGCGACCAGGGCGGACCCCCGGGGCATCCGTGCAGCCGCGTTCAGAAGGCAATGCGCGCGAAGGGGATCGAGTCGACAAGGTCATCGCCGCGCATGGCAGCCCGTTCCCGTTCCTGCGCAAGGGCTCGCGCGACGAGCTGCAGCCGCGACCGGCGACCGGAAGCTACCGACCCTGAAGCTCCCGGATGGAACCGTGTACAAGAATTCCAGGGCGATCCTCCGCTGGGTTGCGCAGCAACCCTGATCAGGTGGACTCACTCGAGCCGCCGTTCCTTGCCGCCGGGCAGGTCCTGCTCCCGTGGCTGGCGGACGGAAGACACAGAGGCGAGCGCGTCCGCAGCCTGCGGCGATCCCGATGTCTGCCGTTTTACGACTGTCCCGCACAGCGTACACGATCGAAGCTGCACAGGCCTGGATCGCGCGCCAGCACGGCCACGCGCACAACGGCACCGCGGTCGTGTGGGCGGTCGTGCCGAATGCGGGCGAACAGCCTGTCGAGACGGTGAAGCGCGGCCTGTTCGGGCTTGGTGAACCCGAGCCCGAGGCGCGCTTCGGCTATTGGCTGGTTTCAACTTGGCGCCCGCAGGGCGAGGCTTGGCGTCCGCGGCGACCGCCCTCGTAGCCGGTGGGGATTCGCAAAGTGACTGGACCTCCGTGCGTATCCACATTCGACCGTCGAACCTCGCAATCGGGCGTCGGCGGCGGTCGCAAGCGCCCCTCGGCGCGGAGATCACCGGGCCGCAAATTCGTAACAGAGCGGAGATGGCGAGATCAAGCTAGTCAAGCCACACCCTCAAGGCACCGGCGTAGGCGCTGTTCGCGGCGACGCAGGCCCAGTGCGCAGCCAAGCAACAGCGCGGCGCGCCGACCGCGACCCAGATGAGCGGCTCGGTGAGTGACAGGGTTCGTGCGTTGGATCCAAGGTACGCGACCAGCACCGTGAGTGGCGGGTAGCCGACCACCGTCGTCCATGCGAAGCGCCACAGATTCACCCGGGTGGCACCAGCTGCGTAGCCCAGAACGCGAACGGGACGACGGGGATCAGTCGTCCCGCAAGCAGGAGCGAGACCCCGCCGCGCGCGACGCCCTGCTCCAGCTGTGAGAAGCGCCGCCCGAGGATCGACGCGCAGTACCGGGGCTCCGATGCTCCGCCCCAGGGCATACGAGAGCAATGCCGTGAGCAGCCAGCCCGCGACCATCAGCGCGAGGGCCGGCGCGAAGCCGTAGATGTAGGCGGCCGTGGCGGTGATGATCCACTCGGGTAGGAGACCACGGCGTGGGCGATCATCAAACCGATCAGCAACGCAAGACCACCGGCGCCCAGCGAGTGAACGTAGGTGCGTAGCTCCCCGAAGTGACCGTGCAGGGCGAGTCCGACCGAGTGACGCAGCTCGGGCACCAACAGAATCAGGGCAACAACGGCGGCAACGGTGGCGACGCCGAACAGAGGTCAGCCCTCGGGCGTCGAGCCTCCGGTTCGTGCGGCTCTGCGGCTTCCGACGTCATCGACGCCAGAGCGTCGGCAAGCCGAGGACCAGATTCTTGTGAAAAGATCGCTACGCCGCTGATGCTCGCTCGTTCCGACCTGTATCGACCCAAGTCGGGCGGGCCGGCTCGATCAGGCGCGATTCAGCGACCTGAAGTAAAAAGCCAGAAATACCAGGACGATCCCGATATTTGCAATCAGCCGCTCCGCGAAGTGGTCCGTGAAGAAGAGGATGTCCACGCCGACCAGCACAGCCACCATCGCAAGCACGTAGAGCACGCGGGCTGTGCTTCTTCTCATTCTTTACGTTCTATTGCTTTGGACGGGCACGATCAAGAGCCTCGAGGCCGCATCCGTGGCGCGCCGGTACGCAGGTGCGAGAATGAACTCGTGGCTGAGCACTATCAAGCACCCGGCTGGTTCACGACAAACGTGTTCAACCGGATTGTCGCCGCGCTCACGCGCATGGGTGTGAGCGTCTACGGGTTCGCGTGCTCGAGGTCAGGGGTCGCAAGACCGGTGAATGGCGGCAGACCCCCGTCAACCTCCTGCACTACGAAGGCGCCGAATATCTCGTGGCGCCTCGGGGCGAAACCCAGTGGGTCAAGAATCTCCGCTCGAGCGGCGAAGGGAGGCTGCGTGTCGGGAACCGGACGCAGTCGTTTCGCGCTGTCGAGCTGTAGGGGAACAAGCGCCGCCGATACTCGGGGTTTACCTGCAAGAAGTGGAAGATCGAGGTCGGGGTGTTCTTTGACGGCGTGGGTCCGGAATCCTCAGATGAGGAACTGCGTCGCGTCGCGCCCGACCATCCGGTCTTCCGACTCGACCAACTCCTGAGCCCTGGTTCTCAATGACGCCTGGCGGATGCCGCTTGGATTGCGGCCCGGCTAACCGACGTCGCGGACCTCACGTCGGCCAGCGGCCAGTCGGCGGCAAGCCAGCTCCCGCACAGTCTCGTGCAGCACAGGGTCCAGTTCTGCCCGGCCTGCGGTGACCCAGGACTGCACCTCCGTAACTTCACGGTCTGCGCGTGACGGGTAGATGTAGACGCAGCCGATCACCTCTTCTTCGTCATCGAGGACGGAGTAGGTGAAGCCGCATGTCGCGTGGAAGTCGTCGGCATGTTTTCGCAGGTCGCGGAGGTTCTCTTAAGTGACAGTCCATGAGACGGGTGGCCATCGCCCGTCGGGGAAGCCCGGCGTGGCGCGAATGTGCTCGATACTCGACATCCATGCTCGGTGGTCAGCCTCGTTGTGCTGGGGTCCGAGCGGCTCCAAGTGGAAACCCGGACCGGCCAAGCCCAGCGGAACCACATAGTCATCCGGGACGAACGGATCGGCCATGCGGCGAGCTTACGCCGCGTGCGGCGGAGGCGCCGCGGGTCGCGAGTCAGACGAGCGTTGAAGGTCGAACGAGTAGGCGATGACCGCCAGCGGAGCCATCGGCCAGGATGAATCCGGCCCGCTCGGAGAAACGGACCGCTGGGTCGGTCGGGGAGAGCACCAGTCGCGCGTAACCGCGCTCGTCGGCTGCGGCGACGACAGCTGAGAGCAGAGCGGAACCTATGCCCTGATTGCGCAACTCGCCACGGACGAACATGTTGCCCAGGTATCCCCAGCGCGAATCTGGGCGACCGGGACGTGGCATGCGCCGGTACTCGAAGACCGAGGCCAGCCCCACTGCGTCTGGACCTACCCAGGCAAGCCACGTGGTCCTGCGATCCGCTTCGCTTTCCAGCCATTCCGCCGGGCCTGCTCCTCAAACAGGTCATCGGACGCAACCCCGGATAACAGAGACCGCAGCCGCGCGATCGCGGCAAAGTCGGCTCTGCCGGCGACACGCACGGTCAGCCCAGGCAAGTCATCACTCATATAGGGGAGTTGTAACGACTGGGCTGCCGGTGCGGACCGCATGGCGCTGAACCGCGCCCCCGGGACGCCGCTCAGACCTGCACACGCCGGGCGTGCAGCGCCGCGTAGATCGGACGGCAGGTCTCGGCGACGGTGCTGTCGTGCTTGGATAGCTCCGTGGCTCGGTCGTGCCAGGGTTCAAATCCAGTCGAGGACCAGACGGCGGCGTACCAGTGCGGCGCCCACACCCCGTCGGACGCGCGCGGGCCTGGTGGCCAGGAGAGCATGTGGGCGCTGAACGGGATCTCCAGCCAGTCACACAGCCAGCGCAGATGTGCCTCCGGCGAGCGCAGGAAATCGCGCGCGTCGATGATCGGCACCTCGACGCCTTGCGCTTCCCACACTCCCAGTAGCCACTGCTGCTGGCGCAGGCCGATGTCGTCCGGCTCGCAGGTCGCTCGAGCGCGCACGTACGAGGCGACCACCTCAACCGGGTCGCGAATCAGCACCACGTTGCTGAAACCCAGTGTCCAATCCAGGTCCATGTCTCGAGATATGTGGTGCGCCATGTGCTTGGCGTAATGGACCTGCCGACCAACCGGCAGTGGCGCCGAGAGCTCGGCTACGACTTCGGCGAGGTCGGTGGGCTGCGATGCAATGACCGCCTCACGCGACGGGTGGTCGATGCCGGTGCGCGCAAGGTAAGCCGCGTACAGCGGCTCGTCGACGACGACCGTGTCGGAGCGATTCTCGAACGCACGCATCATCGCCGTCGAGATGTTCCGTGGTCCGGACCACATCGCCACGCGGACGACGTCGGTCACGGCGCGACGCGGGTGTCGACATCCGCGTCCACGAGCTCGCGGTACAGCGCCTGCAGGCGTCAACCATCGGGCCGCGGCGACCGTCGCCGATGGTGCGGCCGTCTACGGAGCGGACCGGCACGACGCCCGCGAACGTGCCGGTGACGAACGCCTCGCGCGCTGCATAGACGTCGGTGAGACTGAACGTCGTCTCGCGCGCCGTGATCCCGTGCGCCCGGCAGATTGCCAGTACATTGGCGCGCGTGATCCCGCCAGGCAGTAACGCCCGTCAGAGGTCATCACCTCCGGCGCCTCGTCGGGTCCGCTCACGATGAAGAAGTGCGTCGAATTGCACGTGGCAACGAACCCGTGCG
This sequence comes from uncultured Actinomycetota bacterium, assembly GCA_963818135.1. Lineage (GTDB taxonomy): Bacteria > Actinomycetota > Thermoleophilia > Solirubrobacterales > Solirubrobacteraceae > Palsa-465. The sequence continues at coordinate 138,458 of CAWFRF010000016.1, read as the reverse complement.
GGTCGAGCATCAGTGCCTCGTCGGCGCCGGCGGTGTACGCCTGAATGCAGCCACGATGTCGTTCAGCTTCGAGTGCGCGTTCAGCTTGGGATCGAGCGTGTCGGGACCGCGCGACGGACATGCGTCGTGAACAGGGTGATGCCGTCGCGCGCCGTCGCAGGCAGCGGGTCCTTGAACTCGGCGATGATCACAACGGTCGCAGGCCCGACCGTCACACGCGGATCCTGGTAGGGCGTGCGCTTGAGTCCGCGCGTGACCATCAGCCGCACGTGCACACCGTCGGTCATCTCGTTTGCGCGCAGTGTCGAGTAGATGGCTTCGGTGAGCTCGTGGCGGCTCCGCCCGACGTCGAGCATGATCGCCCCCGCACCCTCGAACAGGCGGTCGAGATGGCGCTCCAGGAAGGCTGGATGACCCGCCCGGACCCGCAGCCCCTCCCACACGCCGTCCCCGAGCACAAAACCGGAGTCGAACACCGACACCACCGCCCGATGGCGCGGCACCAACTCACCGTTGACCCACACCAGGATCTCGTCGTTGCGCACGTCCTGCTCGAAGTCATGCGTTCCGTGTGCCACGGCGTGAAAGCTTACGGCCCGGCGCTCGTCGCGCTGAGTCATCGGTTGTGGTTGACGACCTCAACGTTGTGGCCATCAGGATCGAGCACAAACGCGCCGTAGTAACCCGGGTGGTAGACGGCGCGCTCACCGGGAGCGCCATGGTCCTCATAACCGGCGGCGAGCGCAGCCGCATGGAAGGCGCGCACTGTGTCGTCCGTGTCAGCGGGGAAGGCGAGGTGCACGTGCTCTGTGAGCGGCCGCCCGTCGCGTACCAGCGAAAAGGAAAAGTCGGCGCCGGAGAACTGCACGTAATCCGGGCCATCCTGCGCCAAGCGGAGCCCGGCGTGCGGGGCGATCGTGGCGTAGAAGCGACGCGACACCTGCGGATCGCGGACGCGGAGCCACAGATGGTCGATGCAGCCATCCGGCACCGAGCGCTCGCGCTCGCGGTGGACGGCCTCGACACTGTTGCCGTCCGGGCAAGCAGGAAGCCACCGTAGTAGTCCTCGGTGTAGGCCGCGCGCGGCCCAGGTGCGCCTTCGTCGCGGTAGCCGGCGTCGATCCCCGCTTGCCAGAAGGCATCAACGGCTGCTCGGTTCGGCGCGCGGAAACCGACGTGCAGGCCTCGAGCCACAGGGTGCTCACGGTCCGTTTGGCCGATGTCCCAGTCCTGCCACTCGACCAGGCTCGGCGTCGGCGTGGCTCGGCACGACACCGAGCACAGCGAGCACGGTGCGGTAGAAGCGCTCGGACGCAGCAAGGTCAGAGACTCCGATTCCGACGTGGTCGAACACAGCCCCGAGGCTACCGTCGCCAGGCGCTCATTGCTTCAGCCACAGAGATTTCACCGAAGCGCTCGCCGAGTCCGAATGCCCGTCGGCCCGACGCCCGTGCGTCCATTCATCTGCTTCGGAATTGAGCGTTGTGGGCTGCTTGCCGATAGTCCGGATATGAGTACAGCAGCAATTGGTGGTGCGAGCTCGCAGCTTGCTTCGGTCATGGCAGCAGCAGCGGCGCAGGAAAGCCAGCTGGGCCTCGTCGAGGCGCAGATCAATGCGTCTGAAGCCGCAGGTGGCAATGCCGCAGCGGCGATCAGCTCCGGCGTCCAGGCACCTGGCACGCTGGAAGTGTTCGCCTGATCCCGAGCACGCTTACCTCCGCCTGACCCGGGTCCCGGAGGCGCTGGTGGGGACCTGCGGCGACCACTTGCTCGGAGACACCGGCCGAGCCACATCGACGGTTGTCAGCGGGCGTGGGAGTATGTCTCTCACACGAACGAGCAGAGCAAATCAACGAAGGGATCCTGATGGAAGCGCATCTCGACGGCCGTCATCGCGACACTCTCGGGAAGATCTTTGAGCCAGCCAACCACAACATCGAGTGGCGCGAGGTGGTTTCGCTGCTGGAGACGGTTGGCTCCGTAACTCAGGAGCACAACGGCAAACTCAAGGTTTCAGTAGGCCCGGAAACCGAGGTGTTCTCTCCACCTCACGGCAAGGATGTCGACGTTCAGACCGTGGTCGACCTACGCCGCATGTTGCGGCAAGCTGGGTTTGCTCCAGACGGGTCTGACGCCGTTGCGGACCAGAGCTCGCGCGACCATGGCGACGGCCGCTGGGGCGAGCCAGCCTAGCTCGCTTCGAGGGTGAGCGTGCTGGTGGCGCCGAAGCTCTCGAGGAAGCGACGGTCGTGGGTCACGAGGACGACTGTGCCGGCGAAACGCTCGACGGCCGCTTCGAGTTGCTCGATCGCTTCGAGGTCCAGGTTGTTGGTCGGCTCATCCAGGATGAGGGCATTGACGCCGCGGGCAGCGAGGAGCGCGAGCGAGGCGCGGCTGCGCTCGCCCGGAGAGAGCGAGCGGGCGGGTCGGTCGACATCGTCGCGACCGAGCGCAAACTTGGCTAGCAGCCCTCGTGCCTCGCCTGCCGCAAGGTTGCTGTGCTCGAGGAAGCTCGCGAGCAGCGGAGTAGTGCCGGAGAACGGTCCCTCCCCTTGCGGGAGCTCACCCACGACGACGCTCGGCCCGATCCAGCGCCGCCCGGCGGCGAGCGGTAGCTCCCCGAGAAGGGCACGCACGAGCGTCGTCTTGCCGGCCCCGTTGGGGCCGACGATCGCCAGCCGATCACCGCTTCGCAACTCGAGGTCAAGCGGTCCGAGGCGGAACACGTCGCGCTCGACAACGGCTTGCTCGAGCCGGGCTACGACGTCGCCGCCGCGACGAACGGGTGCCAAATCGAGCTGCAGTCGCCAGGGCTGCCACGGCTTCTCTACCGCCTCGAGGCGCGCGAGCTTCTTCTCAAACGCCTTTGCGACGTCCTTGCCCTTCTTCTTCTTGCGGCCCTGTCCGTAGCCGCGTTCCTCCCACCGTTGCATCCGCTCGGCCTGCTCGCGGATGCGCGATCGCTCCCCTGTGTAGTGACCGTAGTCGCGCTCGGCGCGTTCGCGGGCTAGCTCGCGCTGCGCCGCAAACTCAGTCCATCCCCCGGTGTAATCACGAACCCGCCTGGTCTCGGCCTCAAACTCGACGATCCGCGTCATCCGCTCCAGGAACACTCGGTCGTGGGAGACCGTGACGAGACCCCCACTGTGCTCGTCGACCAACCGCTCGAGAAGCCGTAGGCCGTCAAAATCCAGGTCATTGGTCGGTTCGTCGAGCAGCAGCATGTCGGCGCCGGCCGTGGCGATCGCTTCCAATTTGCGCCGGGCCGCCTCGCCGCCGGAGCATCCTGCGCTGGTCGAATCCTGCTCGAAATATGCGACTGTCAGACCGGACGGCTCTCGGCTGACGGTCCCGCCGTCCGGAGATTCGATCCCTGCGAGGATGCGCAGCAGCGTCGACTTGCCGATCCCGTTCGGGCCGACGATTCCGATCCGCGAACCGGGGGACACGACCAGCGACACCTGGTCAAGAACGACCGTGGCACCGTATGACTTACTGAGATTGCGTGCGGCAAGCACGCCACGAATGCGCTGCATGAGCTGACCTCCATGGCCGGAGAAGAAGACGGACCGGGATTTGAGTCAGCTAACGCGCATAGAACGGAGCTCACGCTCCGTGGTCGACTGTACCGAACGATCCGAGAGGGGGCGTGCACTAAACCGGACCGTTACTGACCTAAATCGCGGTTACGGTCCGTGGCACCGTCAACGACTAGGAGAGGCCAAGATGTCGGAACGCGACGATTACATTCCGGGCGTGCCGTGTTGGGTCGACGCCAGTTACAACGAGCCAGAGAGCGTCTTGCCGTTCTATCGCGGCTTGTTCGGCTGGGAGTTCATTCCGGCGATTGAAACGCCGGGTGAGCGGTTCTTCATCGCGACGATCGGTGGCGGCAGCACCGCCGGGATCGGCGAGCTTCCGGCTGGTCACGCGCCGGTGTTGGCGTGGAACACCTACATCGCCGTCACGAGCGCGGATGAAGCGGTCTCCAAAGTGTCGGCGGCCGGTGGCGAGGTGCTCGCAGCTGCCTTCGATGTCGTTGACGCGGGCCGCATGGCGATCTTGAGGGACCCGCAGGGCGCGGTCTTCTGCGTGTGGCAGGCCGGTCGCACCAAGGGCGCAAAGGTCGTCAACGAGCACGGCGCTGTCAACTTCAACACACTTCGGACCACCAACCTGGAAGCGGCCAAGAAGTTCTACGGCGAGGTGTTCGGCTGGACCACACTGTCACTCGCGGGCGCGGAATTCTGGACGCTCCCGGGCTACGGCGATTATCTCGAGACGATCGTGCCAGGGACGCGCAAAGGAGCGGCTGAGCTGGGTGCGGCCGGGTTCGAGGATGTCGTCGCGGTGCTCGAGCCGCTGAAGGGCGACGAGCCGCCGAACTGGCATGTCACATTCGCGGTCAACGATGCCGACGCGGCTGCCGCCTCGGCAGTCAAGCTCGGCGGCAAGGTGCTTGTTCCACCGCTGGATGCCCCATTCGTACGCCTGACCGTGCTGGCGGACCCCGAGGGTACGCCGTTCACCGCCAGCCAGTTCGTGGTTGAGAACCGGTAGGTCGTCGCCGGTCTATCAGTCGTTCCCGGTCGGGATCACCGTCGACGGCTCGACCATCAGCAAGACCGTTCGCCCGTGCGCGCGTGGGCGGTGAACGGCGCCACGCGGGATCGTCACTCCCTGATGGACACCAAGGAAGAACGGGTCGCGCCCATCGACCTCGAGCTCGAGCCTTCCCTCGAGCACGAGAAAGAACTCGTCTTCGTGCTCGTGGCTGTGCCAGTCGACGAGCTCGCCCTCGATCACGGCGAGTCGAACGACGCAATCATTGACGGTCGTGAGCGTCTGATTCACCCACGGTTCATAACCCTCGCCCTCCGCGGCAAGGTCGATTTGCGCCAGCTGACCGTACTTGTCGTCGTACCTGATGTCGTAGTTCTGCACCGATACCTCCCCAGTTGTTCTCAGATTGTCAGCGCGCAGATCTGGGCCAGCGACGAAGAGCGAGCCGGCCAGCTGCGGTTCTATCCGGTTCCAGCTTGTGTGCGTCCCCGGGTGGCCTTGCAGCGGCACCAGGAATCTCGGTTCGTGTCATGCCGTCGGGCTGGGGCGCGCGGCGTCGACGTAGTCGAGTCGACGCGGAGCGCAGTACGGCGATCGGAGTGGCCGCCGCTCGCGGCTCGTGCACGACGCGACCGTCGAGGCGGGTCGCGTGCCCACGGGCGGCCGCGCGACGTAGGTCCTCGATGTGAGCGGCGGCGAGCATTTGAGTGAGAGCGGGGTGCTGCATTGTGAGCTCCTTTAGTCTACGGCGACAGTTCACTCAATACTGAACCGTAGACTACCACCATTCAGCTAGCGATGAAACCTGAAGGTGTAGACTTGTTGATATGCGAGCAAACGATGCCCGGGTTCAACTACTGGCCGAGCTCGCCGACGAAACGCGATACGCAGTGCTGGAGCGCCTTGAGCAGGGCCCGGCCTCAGCCAGCGAACTGGCCGAGCGCCTTGACGTGTCGCCGACGCGACTGGCCAATCACCTACGGCGACTCCGCGACGCCGGCCTCGTAGCGGTCAGCCACGAGGGCCGCCTCGCGCTCTACGAGCTCGCCGAGCCGGGGCTGCGGGAGATCTTCTCGATGCTCAACGGCCTACGCGGAGCCCCGCCGCGAACAGGTCGCCCGGTGCAGGTGGCCGCCACCTGCTACGACCACCTCGCCGGGCAGATAGGCGTCGCTCTGATGGATCACCTCGTGCAATCACAAGCGCTCGAGGCCCGAGACGGTGAAGGGGAACTCAGGCTCGGCCCAGCGGCCGCACGCGGCTTTGCAAAGCTCGGAGTCGAGTTGCCCACCAAGCCCGCCCGCCGCACGCTTGCCTTCTCCTGCATGGACCCTCGCATCGGACGACCACACCTCGGCGGTCAACTCGGCGCCCAGCTCGCGGCCTCCCTGGACCAAAAAGGCTGGGTCAAGCCCACCGCGCAGCCACGCCGCCTCGAACTCACGCCAGCCGGCAACAAAGCCCTACACCGCCTCGGTATCCGCCTCGAAGCGGCCGCCGATCACGGCGGGAGCGAGCCAGCCAATGACCACTGGCGGCGAGGAGACACGCGAGCGCTACGCGTTTACCAAGTCGACGCGTTCACGGCAACGAAGTTTGCCGGAAACCCAGCCGCAGTTGTCTCAGACGCTGACGCCCTTAGCTCAGACGAGATGCAGGCGATCGCTCGAGAGATGAACTGCTCAGAGACTGCTTTTCTTCTCTCGCCGGTCGCCGACGACCATGACATCTGGGTGCGCTACTTCACCCCGACAAGCGAAGTCCCAATTTGCGGACACGCAACCATCGCAGCGCACTACGTGCGCGCGACAGAAGTCGGGGCGTTCGCTGCGAGAAGAGTGCGAGCCAAGACCGGAGCCGGAGTTCTTCCGGTAGACATCGAGCCGGTCGGACGCGATTTCGAGGTCACCATGACACAAGGAGCCGTAGAATTCGCGCCGCCTCTCCGCGAACCGCAACTAGCGGAACTCCTCGAAGCACTCGGATTGGACAGCGATCGACCTCGATCCTCGCTGTCCAGCCTCAAATCGTGAGCACGGGCCACTCCAAGGTCCTCGTCGGACTCAAGACCCTGGCCGATGTTGACCAGCTGAGACCAGATCATGGCGGCGTTACAGTCCCTCAGCATCGCACTTGGCTGCAACGGTTACTTCGCGTTCGCCCTCACCCGCGAAAGCAGCGCCCTGACGTATGGTCGGATGTTCGCACCGGCGATCGGCATCAACGAAGATCCTGTAACCGGAAACGCCAACGGCCCGCTCGGCGCCTACCTCGTTGAGCACCACCTAGTCGACGCGATCCATGACCGGTTCGAGTTCACCGCGCGGCAGGGCGATGCCCTGGGCCGTCCCGGCTCGATGCGCGTTGCCGTCACCGTTAAGGACGCGCATCCGACTTCAGTCGCCGTCACCGGCCGCGCCATCATCGTCTTCTCAACCGAACTCATCCTCTAGCCGAACCAAAACGGTCGGATGGCGACGGGTGAGCACCGTGCTGCGCCGATCATTCGGGGTCGACGTCGGGCGGCAGCTCGATCGGGTAGGGCTGTTCGAAGTCGGCGGATCTGCCGATTTCCGACCATGTTGTGGCTTCCTGAAGTTGGCGATGTGAGTAGTCGAGTGCCATCTCAACTGCGTTGACCCCCACCAGTAGATGTGTCGGCGGGTGCGTGCGTGCGACGGTCCTGACGATGATCTCGGCGGCGCGGTTTGGATCACCGGCCGCGGCCACCGAGGTGCGGACGAGTCTTTGCATGTGGCCGACCGTGGAGTCGTAGTCGGACGGGATGTCGTAAACGGTCATCGAGCTGCCAGCCCAGTCGGTGGCAAACCCGCTCGGCTCGACGACGATCACGCGACTCCCGAATGGGGCGGTCTCGACAGCGAGGACACGGCTGAAGCCGTCGACTGCGAACTTGGCGGCCTGGTAGCTCGCGATGCCCGGTGAGCCGCCGACGCGCCCGCCGATGGATGAGAACTGCACGATCGTGCCACCGCCCTGGGCACGAAGGTGCGGGATCGCGGCCTTTGAAACGTTGTAGACGCCCCAGAAGTTGGTCTCGAACTGAGTCCGGAAGTCCGCGTCGTCGCCGGTCTCGATTGGCGCCACATTTGAGTAGCCGGCGTTGTTCACGATCACGTCGAGACGGCCGAAGCGATCAATCGCGGCCTGTAGCGCGCTCGCGGCGCCAACTGCGTCGGTGACGTCCAGGGCGACTGTGAGCAGCGACTCTGGATGCGCCACCGCGAGATCTTCGAGCTGCTCAGGGTTACGGGCGGTCGCCACCACCTGGTGGCCGGCTTGCAGGGCAGCTTCGACGAGGGCGCGGCCGAAGCCGCGCGATGAACCAGTGATGAACCATGTAGACATGCCACTAGTAAAACACGGTTTCGTTATTAGTGCAACCCCGTTTTGTTATTGGCTTGCTTCTCCTATCATGGCGTTATGCCAGAAGCGCAGTTCCAGCGCGCCCGGTCGGAGCAGACAAAACGACTGCGTGAGCAGGCGATAATCGACGCGGCGATCTCCCTCGGGGCGCGGGACGGCATACGCAGCGTGACGCTGACCGGTATCGCCGATGCCGTCGGGATGCACAAATCCGCTCTGCTTCGCTACTTCGAGACACGCGAGCAGATCTTCCTGATCATCACTGCGCAGGGCTGGCGCGAGTGGTCAGAAGCGCTACGCGCGCAGCTAAGTCCGATGAGCGCCATGACGCCCGCACTGAGGATCGCCTCCCTGCTTGCACGATCACTGGTCGAGAGACCGATGTTCTGCGACCTACTCGCCCAGCGCGCCGCTCAACCTGGAGCGCAACGTCTCGATCGAGTCCGTCCGATCATTCAAGCTCGCCACGCTCGAAGAGGTCGAGCGCATTGCCGCAGAGCTCCGCCGCATCCGTCCGGGCATGAGCGAACTCGAAGCGATCGACATCATTGCGACAGCAACGTCAGTGGCGGGCGCGCTCTGGCAGATGGCCACCCCGAGCAGTGAGGTCGCCAGGCTCTACCGCGAGGATCCACGACTCGGCCACGCGATTGTGGAGGTCGAGCCCCGGCTCACGCGAATCCTCACACCACTACTGACGTCGCGCGGCTAGGCCAAACCGCGAGGCGAGTAGCGCCAACTCGCGAGGGATCAGGCTTGCTATACGATGCGGCGCATGGTCGGCGGTCGGCGAGGCTGAAACGATCGCGCATGATCGGCAGCGATCGAGAGCGCGAGTACCTCGATTACTCCGGGCGAGACGACGCGCTCAGCGGAGGGGTCCGGATGGTCGACGTCAACACGCCGGTCGGTGCGTTCAAGGTGTGGACCAAGCGGGTCGGCAATAACCCTGAGCTGAAGGTCCTGCTCCTTCATGGCGGCCCTGGCGCGACCCACGAGTACCTCGAAGCTTGCGACAGTTATCTGCCCGCCGCGGGCGTTGAGTACTACTACTACGACCAGCTCGGTTCCGCGTTCAGCGACCAGCCGGACGAAAGCTCGTTGTGGGAGCTCGATCGATTTGTCGATGAAGTCGAACAGGTCCGGCAGGCACTCGGCCTTGAACCCGAGAACTTCGTGCTCTACGGCCAATCGTGGGGAGGGATCCTCGCGATCGAGTACGCCCTCGCCCATCCCGAGCGACTGAAGGGCGTCGTGATCTCCAACATGATGTCTGACGTTCCCGCGTACAACGCGTACGCCCAGGATGTGCTGAAGCCAACGATGGACCAGGACGTGCTGCGGGAGATCGAATCGCTTGAGGCCGCAGGTGACATCGAGAATCCGCGCTACATGGAGCTTCTCTACGAGCACCACTACCTCCACCACGTTCTGCGGTTGCCGCTCGCGGAGTGGCCGAACCCGGTTCAGCGTGCCTTCGCCGCGATCAACCCGGCGGTGTACGTCTCGATGCAAGGACCCAGCGAGCTCGGGATCAGCCAGGACGCAAAACTGGCACGTTGGAGTCGCTTCGATGACCTCGCCTCGATCAAGCTGCCGGCCTTGGTTATCGGGGCCCGCTACGACACGATGGACCCGGCGCACATGGAACAGATGGCCAAACGCCTCCCCCTCGGACGGTATCTCTACTGCCCCGAAGGAAGTCACCTCGCGATGTACGACGACCAGCGCACGTACTTCTCGGGCCTGGTCGATTTCCTGTGCAGCCTCTGAGCGCGGTACCGCCCCGACCCGCTAGCTGCACAGGCCGATCCCGAGCGCCTGCCGGATGAAGTTCAGCTGCACGGTCACCAGATGCTCAGCCACCGCCTCCTGCGGCGTCATATGGGTGATGCCGCTCAGGGGAAGCACCGAGTGCATCCGGCCGGCTTCGGTCAGCCGCTGTGAGAGCTGCAGAGTGTTGGCAACGACGACGTTGTCGTCGGCCAGCCCGTGGATGATCAGCAGCGGGCGGCTCAGTTCCGCGGCTCCCGGCAGAAGTGATGAGCGATCGTACGCATCGCGGTCAGCGCCGTCAGGGTCAATCCCGAGGTAACGCTCCGTGTAGTGAGTGTCGTACAGGCGCCACTCGGTGACGGGTGCGCCGGCGACCCCGACGTGGAAGACGTCTGGGCGGCGAAGTACGGCGAGCGCTGCGAGGTAGCCGCCAAACGACCAGCCGCGGATCGCGACCTTGGTCAAATCCAGGAACTTGCGAACGGCAGCAACTTCGTGCAGCGCGTCCACCTGATCCTCGAGGATGGGACCGGCCAGGTCCCCGCTGACCTCGCGAGCCCACCGAAGCCCACGGCCCGGGGTGCCCCGCCCATCGGCGACGATCACCGCGAAGCCCTGGTCGGCGAGCCACTGAGACTCGTTCCAGCTTGCGCGATGCTGCATCACGCGCTGGTAATGGGGCCCACCGTAGGGGTCGACGAGCACCGGTAGCGGAGAGTGGCCGTCGTGCCGCGCGGGCAGCAGCAAGCCAACACGCAGCTGCCGTTCACCCACGATCATGAACTCGACCCGGGGCTCGACGGCGGGCTCAGCGGCATACGACCCAAACATGTGATCCCCGACCCTCCATCGGATGCCGCTGTAGCCCATCCTGGCGGCACCAATCACATGAATCCCACCGCCAGCGGCAGCCGTGTGCACGCCCACCTCGGGTGTCAGACAGGTCAGCTCGCCGCTGCTCGCTTCCCACGTCCACACCGCCGCTGAGAGCGGGTCGGTGCTGGCGGTGAACAGAACCTCCGCGTCGGAGACCTCAACCACTGACCTGACTTCCATAGCGGCGGGGGTAACCCCGTGCCCGTCGACCGTCAGGGTGAGCGTGTCACCCATACCCGCCACGCTCACCAGCCGGCCGTCCGCGAGCCGTGCCGGCGCGCCCTCGACCAGATCCACCCAGTCGACGTCCGACTGCGTGGTCAGCTCACTGGTCTTGCCGCTGACCGGATCGACCGCGAGAACCACCACCGTCCGTTGGTCTCGAGACTGGACAGAGATCAGCGGACCGTGCCGGTCCCAGCCTCCGGTCGCAAGGTACGGATACATCTCACGGTCCCACTCCACGCGTACAGAACCCGAACCGTCGGACTTCAGAACGTGGGCTTCGACAAGCGCGTTCGGAGTACCGGCCCCTGGATACCTGACCGCTCGCGGTGGCGATGTCGGGTCTGCGGCCTCGATGATCCAGATCTCCTGCACCGGCGCTTCATCGACCCGCGTGGCGAGTACCGCCTGCCCGTCCGGCGACCACCAGTAACCGCTCGCACGTGACATTTCCTCGGCTGCGACGAACTCAGCGGAGCCCCAGCTGACCAACTCCGCATCTTCACCCGCAAGCTTCGTGACCGAGCCACCAGCCACTGGCACGGTGTACAGGGCACGCCCGTGGACGAACGCGACCTTGCCGCCGGTGGGATCTGGACGCGGGTCAAAGACAGGTGTCGGGACATGCAACTCAAGCAGCGCACTCGTGACCAAATCGACGACGAATAACCCACCGGACAGCGCGAACACCGCAATCCGTGCGTCGCGGTCGGTCGCATAGGCGACGATCCCACCCGCTGTCTCACGCATGCGCTCGCGCCGGGCCGCTCCTCAACCGAGAGCTGCTCACCGTCGCCGGTACCGAGCTGCTTAGATCGACCACGACCCTCTCGCGGCCCGCGGCCAGGTCGAACTCCCACAGCGCGTTGACAGGATCGTCCGCCGCCGGTGCCCGCAGGAACATAACCCGGCTGCCATCCGCAGCTACCTTGAAGCTGCGCGGTTCACCGAGGGTGAACCGGCGAGTGCGCGCTTGCTGACGCGGGAAAGCCTCAGCCACGCAGCAAGCCTAACCGACCGTCCGTCAGGTAGCAGTTGGCTCTGCGTGCGAGTAGGGTGGGTGTGCACACAGCGACAGGAGAGTTAGATGCCGGCGGACGAGGGTGCCGAACTGCGTGACGCGCTCAAGTCGCTGCAGGACGCGCAGGGCGCAGGCGGCGATCGCCGCGGCGAGGCGGCGCTTGAACGTGCGTTGCTGACGGCACCTGCCACTGCCATCGACGCCGACACGGCAGCCGTGGCTGCCGCCGTCAGGCTGCTCCGAGCACCCGACGACAACGGCGTAACCCGCCTCGAGGTCCGCGACCAGAGCATGACTCATCGCCGGTGGTTCGAGATCAGCGATGACGGAGAAGCGCGGTGGGGCGACCGGTGAAGTGAACCCTTTCCAGCAGTCCCGATAGAGCGCTATTCAGTGGTGCTCAGTTGTCCGCGGTCGTGTACCGGACATCGCGGCGTGTGAAGTTCTCGGACAGCGAGTGATCGCGCGCGCCCCGGCGCGTCGACGGCCGAGCGGTGTCGCGACTACTGACTGTCGGGCCAGGCCGCTGTAGCGCGAACGCCGTCACCCTCCTCGGGCTTGGGGCCGCCGACGGCGACGATGTCCAGCCCATCGGGACCTGCCTCGAATGCGCGGACGACCTCGGGCGCGACCCGGACGACATCCCAGGTCCGGAGCTCCTGAGTCTCGTCGTCCAGCAGAATCCGGCCCGAGCCGGCAACGACGACATAGGCCTCCTCCTGCTCCTTGTGACTGTGAGCCATCGGGCTACGCAGATTCGGGGCGTATCGAAAGAGACTGATCCCCAGGTCGCGGGATTCCAGGTGCTTGCGACCGAAGCGACCCTCGAGCCCCTCAACGCGCTCACTGACGGAGTCCTCGACCTCGAGCAGGTTGACCTTCGCAAAACGGGACATGCGATCTCCTTGGCTGGGCAGCGAGTCGGTGCGGCATGGGAACCCTAGCTGCCAGCCGCGGCTGTCGAGACGCCGAAAGATCTGACCGAGCCCTCGGCTCAGCGCATAGAGTCGCCGAGAGCCGAGCCTGATCGATGAGTGTGGAAGCCTCGGTCCGTCGAGGCTTCCACGGTCCACAGCGCTGCTATGCCGGCATCGTTTCCTGCGGGCGCGCTTCGAACGTGTAGTTCTCAGCGGGCTCGAGGAAGTCGTGAATGGCCGCCCGGGTCTCTGCGGTGTCCGGGTGCCCATGCACTGAGGCCGCGTGCTCGGTTGCGGCACGCACGACCTCTTCCTCCTCGCCGATGATCACAAGCGAGCAGTTGCTCTCGCTCGGGAACCGACGACAGTCGGCCATCATGCGGGTCATTGGTCCCTCCCAGTTGTTGGGTTGCCCGCCACAGATCGTTGCGCTCAGAAACGCCCGCGTCAACTCCACTCCGACCCGCCCGCCGATCCCATGGCGTACGTCCTGCCACCATGGTTGGGTGGCCGCGACCATCCCGATCGGGTTTGAACAGGCTGCGATCGAGCGTCTGCGGGCTCTGACTGGTGAGGACGTCGCCAGCTTCCGCGATGGGCAACTCGCGGCGATCGCCGATCTTGTCGTCGACCGCGCGCGGGTTCTCTGTGTTCAGCGCACGGGTTGGGGTAAGTCAGCGGTTTATTTCGTGGCGACGTCGCTGTTGCGATCCGATCCAGAGCGCCCGGCCGGGCCGACGCTGATCGTGAGCCCGCTGCTGGCGCTGATGCGCAATCAGATTGCTGCGGCACAGCGGCTCGGCTTGCGGGCGCGCACCATCAACAGCACCAACCGCGATGACTGGGACGCAGTCCGTGAGCAGCTCGCGGCGGACACGATCGATCTGTTGTTGATCAGCCCCGAGCGGCTCAACAATCCGCAGTTCCGCGAGTTGATGCTGCCGCTGTTTGCCGAGTCGGTCGGGCTGCTGGTGATCGATGAGGCGCACTGTATCTCCGATTGGGGGCATGACTTCCGGCCCGACTACCGACGGGTGAAGGACATGCTCGACGCGCTGCCACGGGACGTCGCGGTACTGGGCACGACCGCAACCGCCAACGACCGGGTGGTCAATGACGTCGTTGGGCAGTTGGCATCGGGCACCGACCAGCCGTTGCGCTCATATCGCGGCTCGCTTGCCCGCACCAGTCTGCGGCTCGAGGTTCTGGAGCTACCGCGCCCGGCCCAGCGGCTAGCGTGGCTGGTCGAGTACCTTCCCAAGCTGCCGGGCAGCGGGATTGTCTACACGCTCACCAAGCGCGACGCCGAGCAGGTCGCTGGGTTCCTTACGGCGAATCGCATCGCGGCCGAGCCCTACAGCGGCGAGCAGGAGAGCGAGGAGCGCGTCGTCACCGAGGAGCGGCTGTTACGCAACGAGCTCAAGGCAGTGGTCGCCACAAGCGCGCTCGGGATGGGCTACGACAAGGCGGACCTCGGGTTCGTCGTGCACTACCAGGCGCCCGGCTCAGTCGTCTCCTACTACCAGCAGGTCGGGCGCGCAGGGCGCGGTGTGCCGCGCGGGATGTGGTGTTGCTCCGCGGTGCGGAGGACGGCCGCATCCAGGACTTCTTCATCGCTCAGGCGTTTCCCTCACGCGAGCGGGTGGAGACGGTGCTCGCCGAGCTCGAACATGCCGGCGAGCATGGTCGCACGACTCGCGAGCTGATGGCGGTCGTCAACCTCGGAATGACCCGGATCGAGGCGATGCTGAAGATCCTCGACGTCGAGGGAGCCGTTCACCGCAGCGGCAGCCGCTGGCAGATCGTTCCTGGCGCGGACTGGTCCTACGACGGCGAGCGCTACGCGCAAGTCACGGCGCTGCGGCGCTCCGAGCAGCGCGCGATGGCCAGCTTTGGCAGCGACGGCCGCTGCCTGATGCGCACGCTGCAAAGGGAGCTCGATGATCCGAGCGCCGAGGATTGCGGCCGCTGCTCGAACTGCGCCGGGCCGCGCTTCGCCGGAGAACTCGATCCGCTGCTGGTTGAGCAGGCGCAGCGCTACCTGCGCTCGCGGCCGGTCGAGTTCGACGCCAAGAAGATGGCGCCGGACGCGAGCGGCACGATGCGCAAGATCCCTGAGGACTCGCGCGTTGAAACCGGCCGCGCGCTTGCGCGTATCGGCGATGGTGGCTGGTGGCCGGTGATCGAGCGAGGGCTGCAGGCCGGCGCCTTCGGCCCCGACGTCGCATCCGCGCTAGTCGAGCTTTTGCGTGACTCCGAGGCTGCGGCCAGACTGGGTCACGACTGTGCCATCCGTCCATCTCAATGGCGCGCTGGAAACACTGGCTGCGCGGCTCGCTGCCAGTCTTGGCATCCGCCACCTCGAGCTCGTCATCCGTCGTGAACCACGCCCACCGCAGCAGGAGATGGCCAACGCGGTCCAGCAGGTCGCAAACGTGCGTGGCGCATTCACCGTCGTCGACACTCCCCCGCCTGGCATCGGCCTGCTTCTCGACGACCGGCGCAGCTCAGGCTGGACGCTCGCGATGGTCGGCGGACAGCTGCGCCGCGCCGGCGCACAACGGATCGTCCCGCTCACACTTGGAACCCTCGTCTGAGATCACGAGCGCATTTGGAAGCGCTCTGGTGATCGTTCAGTCGCGGCGCTCAGTGGCGGCACTGAGGCCGCGTTGATGCCGTATGCCCATGAGATATCCGCCGAGCCGGTTCGCGTCGTCCTCCGAGATCGATTCGAACCTGACGCCAACCGCATCTCTGGGCACGCCTCACGATTTCAGATTGGGCCGCGATCGGCTGAGGGTCGTTGCCAAACGTGAGCTCGACCGCAAACCGCTCGTGGTCGTTGAACGTTGGATGATTGCGAAGCAGCGCCCCGGTCTCGCTGAGATCGATCGTATGAGTCCACTCGTCCGGCCGTTCACGTTCATGCTCGCCCTGGCAGACGATGCGCGCTCGAGTGACGAGCTTGACGCGCCCGTTCCCGCGCCGCTCGGGCACCTCCACCCCGTCCATGACTGCGACATCCAGATATGGCGGGCTGGCCCGGACGGCGACGCGAAGCCCGACTGCGGCACCGAACTCGTCGAAAACGACATATCCCGCGGAACCTTGAACCAGGAGTCCGATGGCCTTGGGCGGTAGCGCATCGTTATAGGCGAGCCGAGTGACAGAGCCCTGCGCGTCGACCACGCGGCACTCGATCGGCTCTTGAACCTCATCGAGGATCAGAGTTACCGGCTGATCGATCTGGAGACGCTGCATACAGCTGCTATCGGCAACCTGGGCCCTGACCCGTCAATCCCGCAAGACAGACACCGAACCGGCGATGCGCGAAAACGAGGTCAGGCTGGGCGTTGCCGAACGCTCAAGAAGCCGCGCTCGAAGTCAAACGAAGATGCCGCTGGCCAACACACCTTGTCGGTGCCGGCGAGCCAACGTTCAAAGGCGTGAATCTCGCGCTGATGGTTGAGGCAAAACTCGGCGCTCATGTCCTGTCGCTGCTCCGGACAACCGCATGCTCCACATAACAGGTCTTGCTCGCTCACGAACTGAAACATATGCCGCCGATGTTGACGTCGCGTGTGCATCAGATCACCTAGCGTTACGCCTCTGACGAAGGGCCGCGTTGGCGGCTCAGCGGCTGCGCGCGACAGCGCAGCTGGCTGTAGGCTCTTCATCTCGACATGCCCTATCGACGTGTCGTGCATCAAGCTCAGCGGCGCCGCATTCGCGGGCGCCGAGCCGATCGGTTTGGATCCCGTCGCCCTCGAGCACGTCGCCGATCAGGTTCTTGCCGTCGCGGCGCGTGGCGTGCAGGTGGCCCTGGTGGTCGGTGGTGGGAACTTCTTCAGGGGGGCGCTCGCTGATCAGTGGGGAATCGATCGCGCGGAGGCCGACTCCGTGGGGATTCTTGGCACGGTCATGAACGGACTGATTCTGCGGGGCGTCCTGAAGGCCCGTGGTGACTTCGAGGTTCGCGTGATGACTGCGATCCCGATTCCATCCGTCGCCGAGCCATTCATCCGGCTGCGCGCACAGGCGCACCTCGAGAAGGGGTACATCGTGATCCTCGCCGGTGGAATCGGCCAGCCGTACGTCACCACCGACTACCCATCGGTTCAACGCGCGTTGGAGTTGGACGCCGACGCGTTACTGGTCGCCAAGCATGGGGTCGACGGCGTCTACAGCGCTGATCCGAACGTCGATCCGGCAGCTCACCGATATGAACGACTGAGCTTCGGGGAAGCGATCGCCCAAGACCTGCGTGTGATGGACCCGTCGGCGTTCATCCTCGCTCGCGACCATGGGCTGCCTCTGCACGTGTTCGACATCGGACAGGATGGCGCGATGGTCCGCATCCTTGATGGTGAGGCGATCGGCACGGAGATCTCGGCGGATCCTCAGGTGCCGTGACAATCGGCCCTCACGCGACAATGACGGGCATGGAACTGATCAGCGAGGCAGGTCACTGGGCGGAGCCCGATGAGACTGGCGCCACTTACATCGAGCATCTGGCGACCCGCGACCTCAGTGTCGGGACCTACTCGCTGCGCGCGGGCGCGACCGATGGGCAAAGCCCTCACTCCGAGGACGAGGTGTACGTCGTCACGGGCGGCAGAGCCCATTTCACCAGCGGAACTCAAACGGTCGAGGTCACCCCGGGCATCGTGCTCTTCGTTCCCGCACACGAGCCGCACCGGTTCCACGACATCGTCGAAGACCTCTCGCTGCTGGTGTTCTTCGGACCCGCCGAGGGCTCGCGTAGCACCTGAGTCTCTGGTTGCGATCAGAGATCGGCGAGCGAACCGGCAGCCTCCAGGCGGCCGGCAAGGTTGCCCATGCCGAGCTTCGAGGCGGCTGCCGCGCCCCCGGCCAGGTCGGTGCCCGCGTCGGCAGGACGCGTGACCGCAACCGGACGCAGCAGCGCGATCTCACGGTAGGCGCGAATCGCGTCGGCGTGCTCACGCAGGGTGAAGACGATCCGCGGGCGCTCACCGGCTCCGTCCTCGGCGACTGCGGCCAGCAGCTGCTCCAGGGTGCCGTGCCGCCGCAGCAACGCAGCCGCCGTCTTCTCGCCGATGCCTGGCGCGCCCGGGAGGCCGTCTGAGGGATCGCCGCGCAGGGCGATGAAGTCGGGAACCAACGCCGGTGGGATGCCGTAACGGCGCTCGACCTCAGCCGAGTCGATCCGCTCGAAGCCACTGGTGCCCTGTTTGAGGTAGAGCACGTTCGTCTTGTCCGTGACGCACTGGTACATGTCGCGGTCACCCGTGAGCAGCAGCGTCTCGCCGCTGGATGCGGCCTCGAGCTCCGCGTGTGCGCCGAGGAGATCATCAGCCTCCAACTCGGCCGCATCCTCCACGTACCAGCCGAAGGCGCGAAACAGCTCGGGCGCCTGCGTCCATTGACGGGCGAGCGCCTCTGGCATCGGTGGACGCTGCGCGTGGTATCCGGCATAGAGCTCGACGCGGTAGGGCGCCTGCTCGGCGCCGAAGCAGACGACAACAGCTCGCGGCGCGACATCGGCGGCGATCCGCAACAGATTGTTGGTCGCCCCGAGAAGCGCGTTCACGGGCTGGCCGTCGGCCCCACGGATCGAATCTGGCAGCGCGAAGAACGACCTGTACAGCAGGAAGGGCGCATCCACGACGAGCAGCGGTCCGGGCATCCCGGGAACCCTAACCGACGGTGATCTCGGGACCGACGGTGCCGTCGTAGAGAACCCGGTAACTGCCCGGATCTGCGACGTGAATCGAGTAACGGCCGTCAGCTTTCACCGACCCCGTGGCGACAGCAGACCAGCCGGCGCCCGGGTTGTACTGCACGGTTACCGCGGCGCCAGGAACGAACGGAAAGACCGTGCCGTTCACCGCGTAATGCGTGGTATGGACTGCAGCGAGCCCGAGGAGCCCGAGGGCGCGGGCGATGTGACCGAGGGCCAGCGCGACCCGTTCCAGCCGTACGAGCGCTCCGCCGCCAGTGGTGCTCGTGGTAGTCGTTCCGGTCGCGGTCGTACCGGGGTTCGTGATCGCGGTAACCGTGGTAGTCGCTGCTGGCGTCGTGCTGGTCTCCACGCCGTGAGCGCTGACAGTCGTGAACTTGACCCAGGTGCTCGGAGTCCCGAGCGCCTTGCGGAGCTGCGTGCCGCTGACGGTGACCGACCCCTTGGTACCAACGACCTGCGCCTTCACGATCCGCGGCGAAACGCCCCGCTGGAGCACCTTGATGCCCTTCAGCGAGCCCTCGACGAGTGGCCGAGCTTGGCGCTCGCCGCCTTCAGACTGAAGCTCATCTTCCAGCGGTGGTAGGGGTTGTTGAGGGCGTCGTCGTAGGGGTCCGGGCGGCTCACCAACCACGCCTCAGGCGCGATCTGGAAGACGTTCTGGACGCTCTCTGTCTGACCGCCGGAGCTTGCGAAGAAGAAGGTCTCCACCGGGCGGCCGTCGTACTCGACCACCTGCCCGCTGGTAGCAGCGACAGCGGCGTTGCTGGCGGGCGTCTCGGCCTTCACGCCCTCATACATCTGCGAGCGCTGGTTGTCATAGACGTCGAAGTCGGCTCCAGTCGCCGGCGATGTGATCGCATAGGTGCGCGCGGCCACCGCCTGCGCGTCGAGCGCCTGCTGCGGCCAGGTCGAGGGCATCTCGGCCGCGACCACCCCGCGTACGTAGTCGTCGAGGCCGACAGCATTCACCGTCATTACCCCGCCACCGTTGGCAGCTTGTCTGAACACGAACGAACCCCGATAGGTGCCGAGCCCATCCAAGGTCAGTGGTCCGGGGCCGGTGACCTGCAACGGAGCAGCGAAGTTGCCGATCAGATGGCGACCCAGCACCACGCGCAGTTTCGCTCCCGCCCGCTCGACGCTGTAATTGAATACGGGGTTGAGCTTGTGCACCGACCAGCCCTTGATCGCGCTCGCCCCACTGAAGCCGGCGGCGCCGTTGGGCCGGAGCAGGACGGTCACGAGTCGACTCGGGCTGACGTGCCCGAGCGTGGTCTGTGCGTAGTAGTCGCGAAGGATCTCCTGGTACCTCGCGCCGTGCAGGGCGTAGCCGGCGGCGCCGTACTGGCTCATGCCAATACCGTGGCCGTTCCCGGCACCAGCCAGGTAGAGCCCGGAGCCGCGGGTCGCAGCGCCAGCGGGCGCGGCGACCAGCAGGGCGCTCACCAAACCACCGGCGAGGGCCCGGACCGAGAATCTTCGTGTCACCGCGATGAATCGCACCTGATCGTCTGCCTTAACCATCCGGCGGCGGAGAGTTCCGCCTGCGACTGACACGAACTTCGACGGTCAGTCGAGATTCCCCTGCGCCATCTTGCGCAGGTCCATCGCGCGATTGTAGGTGTCCTCGTCGACGCCCTTCTCGTAGGCGACCTCACGCAGCATGCGCCCGGACGCCGACGCTTCCTTCACGATCTCAGTCGCCTTGTCGTAGCCGATGTAGGGGTTCAGCGCGGTCGCCGCCGCCAGGGTCGCCTCGGCCGAGCGCTCGCAGCCGGCGAGGTTGGCTTCGATTCCACTTACGCACTTGTCATTGAGGACACGCGCCGGGCTGCCAGAAGGCGGATCGATTCCAGCAGGTTGCGCGCGATCAACGGCACGCGCACGTTGAGCTCGAAGTTGCCCGACTGCCGGCGAGCGTGATCGCGGCGTCGTTACCGATCACCTGCGCGGCCACCTGCAGCGTGACCTCGGGGATCACCGGGTTGACCTTGCCGGGCATTATCGAGGAGCCCTTCTGTAACTCCGGGAGGAAGATCTCACCGATACCCGCGCGTGGACCGGAGCCGAGCAGCGCCAGGTCGTTGGCGATCTTCGTGAGCGACACCGCGACGACCTTGAGGGCGCCCGAGAGCTCGACCAGTGCGTCGCGGTTTCCCTGCGCCTCGAACGGGTCCTCAGGAGCGGCGACCTCGAGCCCGGTCGCCTCCGACAGCTTCGCGCGCACGCGTGCGGCAAACTCCGGGTGTGTGTTCAGGCCGGTGCCAGTGGCGGTGCCGCCCAGCGGAACCTGCGCGACCTGCGGGAGCGCATTGCGCACCCGGCGTGCGCCTAGGCGCACCTGCGCGGCGTAGCCCCCGAACTCCTGGCCGAGCGTTACCGGCACCGCGTCCATCAGGTGCGTGCGGCCGGCCTTGACGATGTCGTGGACTCCGCGGCCTTGGCGGCAAAGGCGCCCTCGAGCGCGTCCAGCGCCGGCAGCAGGTCGTGGGTTGCCTCGTCGAGCGCGGCGAGGTGCACAGCCGACGGGAACACGTCGTTGGAGGACTGGCCCATGTTGACGTGGTCGTTGGCGTGGGCGGCGGGGGTGGTGGGCGGGAACTCGCGAGGTTGGCGATCACCTCGTTGGCGTTCATGTTCGAGGACGTGCCCGAGCCGGTCTGAAAGACGTCGATCGGGAACTGATCGTCGAACTCACCGCTCGCCACGCGGTCCGAGGCGGCGGCGATGCGCTGTGCGTGACCGCCATCGAGCAGCCCAAGTTCGGCATTGACGCGCGCGGCGGCACCCTTGATCCGGCCGAGCCAGTGGATCACCGGTGCCGGGATGTGCTCGCCGGAGATCGGGAAGTTGGCCACCGCCTTGGTTGTCTCGCCGCCCCATAGTTGCTCATGCTCAGTGGTACTCACGCTCGTCCTTTCGCCTCTTCGCCTCCGACGAACGCTACCGCGCGAGCCGTGATGGGGGCCAAGCGAGCCCCCATCACGGTGATCCGCATCAGAGGATCAGGCCCCGCGGTCGCTCTCGGGCGTCGTGCTCGCGAGCGGCTTGGTCGTGAACAGATAGTTGCCGTACCAGTTGGTGTACTGGTCGGACTCTGGCGAGAGAACTGCATGGAAGCTGCTTGCCGAATTCGGATCGCCGCTGCCGTTGTACCTCGGGATGTACGGATACGGATAGACAGGTCGCGTCAGTGCCGTGCCGTTCACCGTGTCATTCGCGGTGATCGACGCCGGCGCAGTGTGACCCTCGACCCACTGCACCATCGGATACACGAGGTCGAACGAGCTGTTGGTGTAGCCCGGGCCGCAGTGGAACTCGCCTGGGAACAGAAACATCCTGGCGAACTCCTGGGTCGACTTAGAGCCGCCCATGAACTTCTCCAGGTCCTCGTAGTAGTCGACCGTGCCGGTCGGCGGAATGCCGCTGTCGGCCCACCCCTGCCAGATGATCAGCTTGCCGCCATGTGCCCGGAACGCCTTGAGGTTCACGCTCATCGCGTCGAACGTGTTGGCGGACGGGAACATGCTCTTGAAGCCCGCGTCGGTGAACTTCCACTCGCTCGGATCGGGCCCGAGCTGCCCTGCCGGCAGGAGCTGGTAGCGCAGGTATGGGAGCGAAAGGCCCGCATAGTCGAGCGAGTCCGTTCCCGGCGCCGCCACCCCGTTGACGGTCTGCGCCGGGATCTGGAACACGTCCCAGGTCAGCTCGGAGCCGTACGGCAGGCCGCCTGGGTAGAGCTTGCGTCCCTGCGGATCGGTCGGCCCCGAGTAGTACTCGTCGACGACCTTGACCTGGTCCGGAGTCAGGCAGCTGGCGGTGTTCGTGCCGGCCGGGCACTCGATGCTCGCCGGATTGAAGTGACAGCCGCGCGGGTCGGTGATGATCCCGTCGTTTACGCCGTCGTCACCAGCACACGCGGCCATCACCGCGGCGTGCAGTGCCGGCAGCTTGTCGGCCGTCAGGATCGTGTTGCCATCCGGGCCGACGTTGACCTTGTAGTCCCAGGTCTGCTGCTCGGCGTTCAGCGGCCCCGCGATGATCTCGGGTGCGCCGGCGATGATCCCGTTGAAGTCCGTCGGGTAGCGCTCCGCCACCTCCATCGCCTCGCGGCCGCCGTCCGAGCAGCCGTCGTAATACGAGTAGTTCGGCCCCTGGCCGTAGAACGCTGTGATGATGATTTTGGCCACCACGTCGAGCGCATGCTCGGATAGGTACCCGTACTGGACACGGAGATCCTGGCTGAGGCCGAACAGTCCTCCACCGCCGAGTCCGGCCTCGGAGCTGTGACCCTCATCGTCGGTGGCCATGGCGAAGTCACCACCGAGCTGGGCGTCACAGGACGGGAAGGTCTGCGACGTCACGCTGCCGCAGTACCCGCCGCAGCCATTCTGTAGGTACCGGCCCTGCCATGTGCTGACGGGCAGCTTCAGATCGAAGTGGGTCTGCGGGGCGATCATTCCCTGGACGTCGCAGTACTCCGGGTTCGTCGATGTGGCGGCGACGTCGGTCACGGAGGCGATCGACGTCGGGAAATGCCGGATACCGGCGAACGCGGTGTCCGCCTGCAGCTGGGCGCACGTCATCTTCGCGGGAATCGTCGGACTCGTCGCCGCCAGCTGCTTCGAGACCTTGTCGAGCGTCGGCCGGGCCGTCTTGGCGGCCGCGACCCCACCGCCCGAGGATCCAAGCACGGCGACCATGACCGCCACCGCGACGGCGACCGCTCCGAGACTCGCGAGCACGCGAGGGCGAACGAACGTGAACGGGTGAAACATGGTTCTCCCTTCTCGTTGGTGGGTGCTTCCCTCAACGCCCACGTAGCCCACTACCCCGCACTGCCTCACCCCGATCCTGGGCAGGGCTTGACACGATTAACTAATGCTATTAGGATATTGCCTATCTTCAGTAGTCCACGGATCGAAAGGACCCCATGAACCACACGAAGCTCACCGAGAACCTGACGCAGGTGACCAAGCTCGGCTGGATGAACGCTTACCTCGTGCGCGAGGACGACGGCCTGACGCTGGTCGACACCACGATGAATGCGGCGGACCAGTTGATCGCCGCCGCCGAGCAGCTCGGCACGCCGATCCGCCGGATCGCGCTGACCCACGGCCACGGCGACCATGTTGGCTCGCTCGACGCGCTGCGCGAGAAGCTCGGCGCAGACTGCCGGTGCCTGATTACCGAGCTCGACGCGAAGATCCTCGCCGGCGAGGAGGTCGAGTTCTCCGACAAGAACGCGGCAGCTGGCCGAAGGTCAAGACCACGCCTGACGTGCTGCTGCAGCCGGGAGATCGCGTCGGCAGCCTCGAGGTCATCGCGAGCCCCGGTCATACGCCGGGAACGTGGCCTTCCTTGATACGCGCGACGGCAGTCTGATCGCCGGCGACGCGTTCCTCTCGCTCGGCGGCCTGCAGGTCCCCAACCGTCCCACCTGGCCGTTCCCTCTGGTGTGGATGGGAACCTGTGATCGTGAACTCGCGCTCAAATCGGCGGTCGCGCTGCGCGCGCTCGACCCCAGCCTGCTCGTGCTCGGGCATGGCAAGGCCGTGACAGCACCACAAGGCCCGATGGACACGGCGATCGCACGCGCGCGGCGAGCATCCTGATGGCACGCGCGGGACTGAACACGGCCGCCGTCGTCGAGGCGGCGGCTGAGATCGCCGACGCCGACGGCCTCGACGCGGTGACCCTCAGCACCGTGGCGCAGAAGCTCGGCGTCAAGCCTCCGTCGCTCTACTCGCACGTCAATGGCCTTCCGGACCTCCGCGCGCGGCTCGCGGCGCAGGCTGCGACGGAACTGGCCGATGCGCTCACACCAGCCGTCGCCGGTCGCGCCGCCGGCGACGCGCTGCGTGAGGCCGGTCGCGCCTATCGCCGCTGGGCGCTGGCGCATCCCGGTCGGCACGCGGCGCTGCAGTTCGTGCCGATCCGCAACGAGCCGGCCGCCGCCCGGGCCGTGGATCTACTGGTGTCCGTCATGCGCGGTTACGCGCTCGAGGGCGACGATGCGATTCACGCGGTCCGCGGGCTGCGTGCCGCGATCTTTGGGTTCGTGACGCTCGAGACCGGCGGCGGCTTCGGGATCCCGCTGGACACCGACGAGTCGTTCGAGTGGCTGCTGGGCCTGTTCGACCGCGGGCTGACCGATGCTGCGTAGTGTCGTCAGTCCACGTGCGCCGGCCAGGGAAGCGGGAACACCTGGCGGTAGGGACGAGCCTCGTCGATCACCCGAGCCACGGACGGACGTGCCAGCAGCCTGTCGTAGTACGCGGCGAGCGCCGGGTGGTCATTGCGATCGATTTCGTGGATCACATCGGCGTAGTGCAGGGCTGGTGCCGCCGCGCAGTCCGCCAGCGTGAAGCTGTCACCCGGCCAGCCAGTCGCCCGGCTCAGTTCGCCCGAGTTGCCCCTCGAGCGTGGTGTAGGCGAGGTCGAGTGCGGCGTGGGCCCGATCGACACCGTACGGATCCTTGACCTCGGCGGGTCGCAATGAGTCACCCACGATCGTCTGAACGGGCGTGGCGACGTAGCCGTCCAGCACGCGATCCCAGATCCGTGCCTGCAGAGCCATGTCGGCGTCGGCGGGGATCAGCGGCGGCGCGTCACCGTGGCGGTCGAGGTACTCAACGATCGTGGAGGACTCCGGGATCACGCGGCCATCGTCGACCAGCACGGGAATCGATGCCGGCGGCCACAGAGCGGCGATCTCCGAGCGGTCGCCCTCCATCACGGCCATGAACGGAATGTCCCGCTCGTAGAGCGCGATCAGCGCCTTCCAGCAGTACATCGCGAACGGGTGCTGGTGAAGCGTGAGAGTCACGCCGCCACCTCGTTCGCGAGGAATGGCTCGAGCGCGTCCAGCAACAGGCCAGTGCCATGCTCACGGTCGGCCGGATCCTCGAGTTCGTCGAAGAAGGCACCGTGCTCGGTGAAGACGAGGTGCGTGCCACCGTCGTCGAGTTCGCGGAACTCGATCGTCGTCAGGGAGACGGAGAAGAGCTGGTCGTCGATCACCATGTCATAGGCGTAGACGATCCGCTCTCCTTCGACGATGTCGTGGATCCGGCTGCGGAAGAGATGGTGAACGCCGCGATCGTCGCGCCCTGCCGCGAGTTCGCTACCGCCCGCACGGAAGTCGCTGGCCCGTTCGTTCTCCGTCCAGCTGCCGGGCAGCGCAAACCAGCGTTGCTTGAGCTCCGGATCGGCAAATGCCGTGAAGGTCTGTGCCGGCGATTGGCGCAAGCGCCGCTCAATCGTGAAGTCATGCTGGCGGATGCTCATCTGCGGCTGTCTCCTTGGTCGTCGGGGAATACCTCGTCCAGAACCTCGCCGAGCAGGTCGAGCCTGGTCTCCCAGTTCGCGCGATGCGCGGCGATCCAGCTTTCGACCGTGCGCATCGGTCCGGGCTCGAGCCGGCAGGTGCGGACTCGCCCACCTTCTCGGATCGCACCAGCCCGCTGCGCTGCAGCACATCGAGGTGCTGCATCACCGACGGCATCGACATCTTCAGCGGGGCTGCGAGTTCGGTCACGCTCGCCGGGCCGCGAGCAAGGCGCGCCACCATCGCTCGCCGGGTCCCGTCGGCGAGGGCCTGGAATGCGAGGTCGACTTGCTGCTCGGCGGTGGTCACTGGGGCGACCGTATCATATACTTAGGTAACTACCTAAGTGTTTGCGATCGGATCCGGGAGCGCTTGCGTCCCCCAGGGCCGAAAACGCTCCCCGCGTCGCCCTGCCCGGCTCAGCCGCAGAAGCTGATCAGCTCGCGTGCCAGCACAACCGGATCGTCGTAGGCGGCCAGGAACCCGGCCCCCGGGATCGTGCGCAGCTGCGCGCCCGGGATCAGGTCAAGCGCCTCCTGGGCCCACTCCAGCGGCGCCGCGGGATCATCCTCGGCCCAAAGCAACAGCAACGGCAGATCCAGGGATGGATACGCGTCGAGCAGGTCGCGCTGTGCCTCGAACGGCCAGCGCCGCGAGAACTTGGCCCAGGCACGGGCGCGGTTGGTGTTGCCGCCGACGTCACCAAAGGCGTGGCGGACAACGTCACGGCTCTCCGGGTTGCGCTGCGCGCTGAGGCGCTCACCGAAGCGCGGGCGGAAGACGAGCGGCGCCGCGTGTGACAGGGCAACGTCGAGACCCGGAACGGTCCCCATCCCGGTGACGAACCGCCAGAGTGTCCGCCGCCCCCCGAATGGCGCCGGCCGGTGCAGCCGGTTGTTCATGAGCACCAGTCGCGCCGGGGTGTAGCTGCCGCTGGTGATCGTCCGCAAAGCCAGCTCGGCACCAAAGTCGTGCCCCACAACCGCGGCACGGGGTCCGCCGACGTCGGCACAGAATCCGGCGATCACGTCTGTGAACCACTCCGGGGTGTATGGGTGACGGGGGCGGTCCTCAGAGTCACCGTGCAGTGGCAGGTCGGGAAGCACCACCCGGAAGCGCGCGGACAGTGCACTGACGATCGGCGCCCATTCGCGATGTGAGAGACCGAGTGAATGCAGCAGCACGATCGCCTGCCCCGTTCCGGTCTCCCAATACGCCACCCGCGCTCCATCGCTGTGGTGGTAGAGACGCAGGCGCATCCGCGCAGTATCGTGCACCCATCTCAAGCTGGGATGATGTTCGCCGCCTGGCCCTGTCGCTGCCCGAGACCAGCGAGCAGCTTATGCATGGGCAGATGAGCTGGCGCGTGAAGGACAAGCTGTTCGTGTGGGAGCGACCGCTGCGCCAGAGTGATCTGAAGGCGCTCGGGGCCGATGCGCCGACCGGCGAGATCCTCGGCGCACGCGTGGAGCACGAGGGCGCCAAGCTCGCGCTGATCGAATCCGATCCCGAGATCTACTTCACCATCCCCCACTTCGACGGGTACTCGGCGGTGCTCGTGCTGCTCGAGCGGATCGGCGTCGAGGAGCTCGAGGAACTCGTCATCGACGCGTGGCTGACACGGGCGCCGAAGCGCCTCGCGAACCTGTATCTGGAGTCACACGCCGAGTAGTGGTCCAGCCCGTGGCCCCGGACGGTGCGGGACGGGCAGGCGGGGGGCGTTCAGTGCCGCCTAAACTCCTGCGTCCGCATGGCGACCCCGCACAGACCAGTAGACCCGCGCGCCTCCTTCCCGCAGATCGAGGAGGGTGTGCTCGCGCGCTGGCGTGAGCGCGACGTCTTCAAGCAGTCGATCGAGCGCCGCCGGGGTGGCCCGCGCTGGGGCTTCTTCGAGGGGCCGCCGACGGCCAACGGCGCCCCCGGCGCGCATCACGTACTGGCGCGCGTGTTCAAGGACATCTTCCCCCGCTACCGCACGATGCGCGGTTACCAGGTCGACCGCAAGGCCGGCTGGGACTGCCACGGACTGCCCGTCGAGCTCGCTGTCGAGAAGGAGCTCGGCATGACCCAGAAGGCCGACATCGAGCGCTACGGGATCGACCGCTTCAACGCCCGCTGCCGTGAGGTCGTCCTCAGCCACATCGACGATTGGACGCGGCTGACCGAGCGGATCGGATACTGGGTGGACACCGAGCACGCGTACAAGACGCTCGACACCAGCTACATCGAGTCCGTCTGGTGGGCGCTCAAGACGATCTACGAGAAGGGTCTGCTGTTCGAGCGGCTCAAGGTCGTGCCCTACTGCCCGCGCTGCGGCACCGCGCTCTCGAGCCACGAGCTGGGACAGCCGGGCGTCTACCAGGACGTCACCGACCCGTCGGCGTTCGTGATCCTGCCGAGCGCGCGCGGCAAGCTCGTCGTCTGGACCACAACGCCGTGGACGCTCGTCTCCAACGCGGCCGTCGCAGTCGACCCCGAGCTCGGCTACGTGCGCACAAGCGACGACTTCATCGTCGCCGAGGCGCTGGCCGAGAACATCTTCGGCGAGGACGTACAGATCGCCGAGCGCTTCCCCGGCGCCGACCTTGTCGGCCTGAGCTACGAGCCACCGTTCGACTTCATCCCCGGTTCCGAGTACGGCGAAAAGGGCCACACCGTGCTCGCTGCCGACTTCGTCACCGCAGAGGACGGCACCGGCCTGGTGCACACGGCGATCGCGTTTGGCGAGGATGACTTCCGCCTCGGTGAGGCCAACGATCTGGCGCCGATCAATCCGGTGCTGCCCGACGGCACCTACGACGAGCGCATCACCAAGTGGGCCGGCATGAAGGTGAAGGCTGCCGACGAGCCGATCCTCGAGGATCTGCGCGAGCGCGGCAAGCTGCTCAAAGCCGAGCCCTACGAGCACTCCTATCCGCACTGCTGGCGCTGCAACACCCCGCTGCTGTATTACGCCAAGCCCTCCTGGTACATCGCCACGAGTCAGATCAAGGACCATCTGCTCGCCTCCAACGAGGCGGTCAACTGGCAGCCGCCGCACGTCAAGCACGGGCGCTTCGGCAACTGGCTCGAGGGCAACGTCGACTGGGCGCTCTCGCGGGAGCGCTACTGGGGGACGCCCTTGCCTGTATGGAGGTGTCCCGCTGGACACCTCCATGTGGTCGGCTCACTGCCCGAGCTGGAATCGCTTTCGGGAGTCCGGCTCGAGGATCCGCATCGCCCGTTCGTCGACGACGTCACCTTCGAGTGCGTCGAGTCGGGCTGCGACGAGCCGATGACGCGCGTGCGCGACGTGATCGACGTGTGGTTCGACTCGGGATCGATGCCGTTTGCCTCCTACGGCTCGCGCCCGTCCGATGGCAGCGCCGAACTGGCCGAGGCCAACGCGGAGTTCGAGGCGCACTTCCCCGCCGACTACATCTGCGAGGCGCTCGATCAGACGCGCGGCTGGTTCTACTCGATGTTGGCGGTGGCGACGCTGCTGTTCGACCAGAGCTCGTACCGCAACGTCGTCTGCCTGGGCCTGATCCTCGATGAGCACGGCCAGAAGATGAGTAAGTCGGTTGGCAACGTGATCGAGCCCTGGGACGTGCTGAACACCTACGGCGCGGACGCATTCCGCTGGTACTTCTTCACCTCCAAGTACCCGTGGGACGGATACCGCTTCTCGATGCAGGCGCTGGGCGAGGCCGTGCGCCAGTTCATGCTGCAGCTGTGGAACACCTACGGGTTCTACGTGCTGTACGCGAACGCCAACGACACTGCGCCCGCGTCGTTGTCACTCGCCGAGGTCGAGCTGTCCGACCTCGACCGTTGGGTGCTCTCGCGTCTGAACGCGACTGTCGAGACGGTGACCGACGGGCTCGAGAACTTCGACGCGACGGGCTCGGGCCGCGCCATCGCCGAGTATGTCGACGAGCTCTCCAACTGGTACGTGCGGCGTTCGCGCCGGCGCTTCTGGGAAGGCGAGCCGGCCGCGATGGCGACGCTGCACCACACGCTCGTGACGCTGTCCAAGCTCCTCGCCCCGTTCACCCCGTTCATCGCCGATGAGATGTATGAGAACCTCGACGGCTCTGAGCCCAGCGTGCACCTGACCGACTTCCCGATCGCCGCCGAGCGCGACATCGCGCTCGAGGATGCGATGGCCGTCGCGCGCGAGACCGTGCGTCTTGGCCTGGCCGCACGCAGCCAGGCGAAGGTGAAGCTGCGTCAACCGCTTCGGGCGGCAATCGTCGTGGCCTCCGGCGCCGAACGGGAGGCGATCGAGCGGCTGGCCGACATCGTCCGCGACGAACTCAACGTGCGCGAGCTGCGCTTCGTCTCGGAGGCCGATGAGCTCGGCGAGGTCGAGGTCAAGCCCAACTACAGGACGCTTGGGCCGCGCTTCGGCAAGCAGATGCCGATGGTCGCGGCCGCCGTGGCGGGGCTGGACGCCGGACGCGCGGCGGCCGCTCTGCGCGACGGTAAGACCGTCAAGATCGACGTCGGCGGTACCGAGCACGCGCTCAGTGCTGAGGACCTGCTGGTGTCGATGAAGCCGCTCGAGGGCTACCAGGTCGAGCGCGAGGGCTCCCACGCGGTCGCGCTCGAGCTCGAGATCGACGAGTCGCTGCGGATGGAAGGCTGGGCGCGGGAGATCGTCCACGCGGTGCAGCAGGCACGCCGTGACGCCGGCCTCGACATCTCCGACCGGATCGCGCTGACGCTCGACGGCGCCGAGCCGCTGCTGGGGGCTGCACGCGAGTATCAGGAGTACATCGCCGCTGAGACCCTCGCGCTCGAGGTCGAGTACGTGCCGCTCCCCGGTGTTGTGCCGGTACTGATCGACGGCCTCGAGTTGCGGATCGAGGTCCGCAGGGTCTAGGTGGTTCCGTGCCGGCTCCCGTGATCGATCTGAACGCGGATGTCGGTGAGCGTCCGGGGCCGGATGGGATCGCGGCCGACGCGGCGATCATCGCGGGCGTCTCGAGCGTCAATGTGGCCACCGGCTTCCATGCCGGTGACGCCGCCACGATGCGGGCCGTCTGCGCCGAAGCGGTCCTGCAGCACAAGCGCATCGGCGCTCACGTGTCGTACATGGATCGGGAGGGGTTCGGTCGGCGCGACCTCGATGTCGACCCTCAGACGCTCCGCCAGCAGATCGTTCAGCAGATCTCGGCGCTCCGGATCCAGGCGGGGCTCGAGCACGGGCGCGTCGGCTACGTCAAGCCACACGGCGCGCTCTACAACCGGGCCGCCGTCGACCGTATCTATGCCGACGTCGTCGTGGCTGCCATCGGGGCCGTTGACCGGCATCTCAAACTGCTGGCCCCGCCCGACTCGGAGATGCTCCGCGCCGCCGAGGCGAACGGCATCGAGGGCGTCACCGAAGGCTTCGCCGACCGCGCCTACCGGCCCGACGGCACGCTCGTCCCACGAACCGAACCGGACGCCGTGCTGCGTGGTCTGGATGCCGTCATCACCCATGCCGAGCAGCTCGCGGCGACTGGCCGCTTCCGCTCACTCTGCCTGCACAGCGATACGCCGGGCGCCGCCGAGCTCGCCGTTGCCGTGCGGAATCGCCTGATCGGCGCCGGCTTCGAGATCCGCCCATTCTCGTGAGACCGGTCGGGGACCACGGCCTGCTGTGGGAGCTTCCGGACAACGCCTCGGTGCACGTCGCCGCGCGCGTCGTCCACGACCGCTTCGGTGATCAGCTCAGTGAGGTGGTTCCTGGAGATCGGACGCTGCTGCTGGTTTGGGATGAAGGTGTGGAGGATGCCGCAGCCCTCATGTCCAATTTGAAAGCACTCGCGAGTGACGCGAGTGCTTTCAAATTGGACATGAGGGTTTTCGGCAATGAGCCACCCCCGGAGGTGACGATTCCGGTCACGTATGACGGAGCTGATCTGGAGACGATCGCGATGACGCTGGGGGTGAGCACCAAGGCGCTGGTGGAGTTGCACAGCGGCGCGGAGTACACGGTGGCGTTCATGGGGTTCGCACCGGGGTTCCCCTATCTGGTTGCCGACAAGGCGGGTCGAGGCGTGCTTCCTTTGCTGGAGCTCCCGCGGTTGGCAACGCCGCGGACGGAGGTGCCGGCGGGGTCGGTGGCGGTGGCGGCGGGTTACTGCGGGCTGTATCCGCGAAGCTCCCCTGGCGGGTGGAATCTGCTCGGGCGGACGGACGCGGTCCTGTTCGACGCGATGCGGGAGCCGCCGGCGCTGCTCGAGCCGGGCATGCGTGTGCGGTTCGAGCCGGTCTGATGACAAGCGTCGAGGTGCTAGCGCCGGGGGCGCTGACAACAATCCAGGACCTCGGGCGGCCGGGATGGGCGCACATCGGTGTGCCACGCTCGGGCGCCGCCGACCGTGAGTCGCTGAGGCTGGCCAACCGGCTGGTGGGGAATGCCGATCGCGCAGCGGCGTTGGAGACGACGCTGGTCGGGCCGCGCCTGCGCTTCGACGGGCTTGTGACGATCGCGGTCACCGGGGCGGCGGTCGACCTACGCGCAGGAGACCAGCGGCTGGCGATGAACGAGTCGTTCACGCTCGACGGCGGCAACGAGCTGAGGGTCGGGACCGCGAGGCGCGGGCTGCGCAGCTATGTGGCCTTTGCCGGCGGCATCGACGTGCCGCTGGTGCTCGGAAGCGCGGCGACGGACGTGCTCACCGGACTTGGACCGCCCACGCTCGAGGCAGGCGCTGTACTGCGGATTGGGGCCCCGGGGGGCGGACGGGCGGTTCGCCCGCCCGCCCTGGAGACGCCCCCCACCCCCGGAACGTCCCCAGTGCTCGAACTACCCGATTTAGCGCTATTACAAGTCATCTTCGGTCCACGCAGTGACTGGTTCACCATCGAGTCGATCAAACGGCTAGTGACTGGTGAATTCACGGTCAACCAGGCGTCCAATCGAATCGGCATACGCCTCGACGGACCACCGCTCGAGCGTGTGCGCTCGGGGGAGCTGCGGTCAGAGGGTCTGGTTGCCGGCGCGATCCAGGTGCCGGCGGACGGGCGGCCGATCCTGCTGCTGGCCGACCACCCGACCACCGGTGGTTACCCGGTGATCGCCGTCATCGACAGCCACAGCCTGCCGCTCGCTGCACAGCTGCGCCCCGGTCAGCGCCTGCGGTTCTCAGCTGAGGGCGGGAGCGATGCGCGAGCCGCTACCGGTAGCTAAAACTCTCTCAGGGCGGTGGCGGCGAACGGCCTGTCCGGCGGCACGCAGACCATCCCCTCGGAGAAGCCGGCCGCGCCGATCCCGAAGGCCGCGTTGAAGCGGTCGAGGTTGACGAGCGTGAGGAACGCCGTGAGCTCGACCATCTGCTTCTCACTGAAGTAGTGCCGCATCCGCTCGAAGAGCTCGTCGGTCACATCCACGGGCGTCCGCATCACGGCGACCGCGTAATCGAGCGCTGTCTTCTCCCGCTCGGTGAAAAGGTCGCTGTTCCGGTAGAGAGGGAGCGCCAGCAGCTCGTCGTCGGAGAAGCCCGAATTGCGACAGATCTGCGAGCCGAGGTCGACGCAGTATTCGCAGCCGATCATCTGGGCGCCCTTGAGCTCCACCAGGTGCTGGATGCGCTGGTCGACGGCCTTGCCCTTGCGAATCGCCTGGTTGAACCGGCCCATGGCCAACAGCATCTTCGGCTGATGCGCCCAGATCTCCATCGGCTCGATGCCGCCGCCGGCCCGCGGCTCACGGCCGGTGAGCTTCCGCATCATGCGCGGACCGAATCTGTACACGAGCCTTACGACCGGCCCGGACTGGCTCTTCGGTACTCCCTTGATGCGCGCCACCGCACGCCTCCTGTCACGTCGTCTGGTTGCTGGGGTCTGCCCCTATGACGAATGAAGGCGACCAGATGTGACAACTGGATTGGTGCCGCGCCAGATGCGCGGCACCATGAGATTCCGACTGGCCCTACTCAGGGCGCTACGCGAGCGCCGGCTCGATCTCGGCCTCGAGGCGCTTCTTCGGGTAGGCACCGGTCACTCGCTTGACCTCCTGCCCGTTCTTGAAGACGATCAGCGTCGGGATCGACAGCACGTTGTACTGGATCGCCGTCTGCTGGTTCTCGTCGGTGTTGAGCTTCGAGACCTTCAACTGGCCGGCCTTTTCAGCGGCGATCTCCTCGACCACCGGGGCCACCATCCGGCACGGACCGCACCAGGGAGCCCAGAAGTCGACCAGGACCGGCACGTCAGACTCGAGCACCTCTGCCTGAAAGTTGTTGTCTGTTACCTCGGAAACGTTGCCCGCCATCACGGCTCCTCTAAGATGAATTTGGTCGCTTCAAAAAGTATAGCGACCCAGTTCGGATGGGTTTCGCCGCATCGGCGACCTACAACCGTCATCCTGTCACCGTGAGCGGCTCGACAACACCTGCGTCCGGAATCGTCGCCCTCCCGGACCGTCGGGTTGAGACCCACGGGGCTCGCTCGCTCTGGCTCCAGGAGGCACTCGACGGACGCGAGTCGTACGAGTCTCCAAGCTTCGATGGCCATGCCGCGACAGACGTCTGCATCATCGGCGGCGGCTTCACCGGTCTTTGGACGGCACTCGAGCTGAAGCGCCGTGCACCCGACACCGATGTCACGCTCGTCGAGGCCGACATCTGCGGCGCCGGTGCCAGCGGCCGCAACGGCGGCTTCGCGTTGACCTGGTGGGCGCACTTTGAGCACCTTGTGTCGCTCTGCGGACCGGAGCAGGCGGTCGAGCTCGCGCGACGAGCGGAGCAGGCCGTCAGGAACATCGGCGAGTTCTGCCGGGAGCGCGGGATCGACGACGCATTCCGCATGCACGGATGGGTGTGGGCCGCGACCAACCCCTCGCAGGTCGGCGGCTGGGATCAGACGGTGCGGCTGCTTGACCAGTTCGGGGCGCGCCCGTACCAGCAGCTGACTCGCGTTGAGCTCACCGAGATGACCGGGTCAGACCAGCACCTGGACGGCCTCTTCGAGCCGGTGTCGGCCTCGGTGCAACCGGCCACGATCGCCCGAGAGCTTGCGCGCGCCGCGCGCGAGGCCGGCGTCCGCGTCTACGAGCGCTCGCAGGTGCGCGGGATCGAGTACGGGCCGACTACGAGCGTCGTACTCGAGCGAGGCTCGATCACAGCCGACCAGGTGGTCCTCGCCGTCAACGCCTGGGCGGCGCAGATCAAGGAGATCGGCGCGGGCCTGGTCGTGGTCGCCAGCGACGTGATCGCCACCGAGGCCCAGCCCGAGCGGCTGGCTGAGGCCGGGATCCGGACTGGCGTGTGCATCTCCGACGGCCGCCGACTCGTCAACTACTACCACGCGACGCCCGATGGCCGGATCGTTTTCGGCAAGGGCGGAGGGACGCTCGCCTACAACAATCGCATCACCGCCGCCTTTGATCACCCGGGGCGTCGCGAGCCGGCGATCCGCAGTCAGCTGCTGCGCACCTATCCCGCGCTCTGGGACATGCCGATCGCCGACAGTTGGAGCGGGCCCGTCGATTACTCACTGAGCGGTCTGCCGTTCTTCGTACGCCTGCGCGAGGCGCCCAGCGTGCTGGTGTGCGCCGGCTTCTCGGGGGATGGCGTCGGGCCTTCACGCCTGGCCGGCGAGATCCTCGCCGAACTCGTCTCCGCCGGAGGCAGCGCTGGCCTCCCCGGGGGCCTGAGATCGGTGCCCACCGCCCCGCTGCCACCCGAACCGATCCGCTACGTCGGCGGGCGCATGGTGCGCGCGGCGATCGCGCGCAAGGAACGCAGTCAGGATATGGGGCTCGACCCGCGGCCCGCTGACCGCCTCCTGGCCGCGCTCGACCCGACCGGCTACGACTACAAAGGGCCCAAGCGCGCCGCCTGACGCGGCGCGAAGATCCACCTGTGGCCGAGACGAGCAACATAGAGCTCACCAACAGCGAGATCGCGGCGGCGTTCGACGAGCTCGGCGACCTCTATGAGCTCGACGGCGCGTCGATCCACCGGATCGTCGCCTACCGCAATGCCGCGCGCTCGGTGCGAGAGGCGTCGAAGCAGGTGGCCCAGCTCGCAGTCGACGGCCGTGCCACCCAGATCCCGGGCATCGGTGCGACGCTCCAGGAGAAGATCGTCGCGCTCGCCACCACCGGCGAGATCCCCGCCCTGGTCAAGCTGCGCGGAAAGTTCCCGCCAGGCCTGGTCGAGATGACCAGGCTGCCAGGGCTCGGACCAAAGCGTGCACGCCGCCTCTACGAGGAACTCGGCATCGACTCGCTCGAAAGTCTGCGCGAGGCCGCCGAGGCAGGTCGCATCAGCGAGCTCGAAGGGCTTCGGCGCGAAGGCCGAGGAGGCGCTGCTCGAGGCCGTTGAGGCCTACGCGCAGGCCGGACCTGCGCAACGGATCGTGTTGAGCAGAGCGCTCGCCGTCGGCGAGGAGCTGCTCGGTGAGATACGAGCGCTGGCGGTCACGCAGCAGGCCGAGCTTGCCGGTTCGGCGCGGCGCTGGACCGAGAGCGTCAAGGATCTTGACATCGTCGCCACGGCGACCGATCCCGGAGCCCTGGCTGCGGCCGTGGCGGCGCTGCCGCAGGTGGAGGCAGCTTCGACTCCCGGGTCGAACGCGATACGGATCCGCACGCACAGCGCGATGAACGTCGACGTGCGCATCGTCGAACCGGATCAGTTCGGGAACGTGTTGCAGCACCTCACGGGCTCCAAGCAACACAACGTCGCGCTGCGCGACTTCGCCGTGCGTCGTGGGCTTCACATCTCCGAGTACGGCGTTCTGGATGACAGCGACGGGGTCACGCATCGATGCGCGACCGAAGCCGAGGTCTACGCGCTGCTGGGGATGGAGTACATACCTCCGGAGCTGCGTGAGGATCGCGGTGAGCTCGAGGCTGCGCTCGCCGGCAAACTGCCAGATCTCGTCACCGCCGCAGACCTGAAGGGCGACCTGCACTGTCACACGACGGCTTCCGACGGCACCGCCTCGATCGAGGAGATGGCCCAGGCAGCAATCGCGGCCGGTTACGAGTACCTCGCGATCACCGACCATTCGGCATCGATGGGCT
Organism: uncultured Actinomycetota bacterium; assembly: GCA_963818135.1. Classification (GTDB taxonomy): domain Bacteria; phylum Actinomycetota; class Thermoleophilia; order Solirubrobacterales; family Solirubrobacteraceae; genus Palsa-465. Next base: position 101,630 of record CAWFRF010000016.1, on the reverse strand, counting down.
TCGGCGCCGACGTCTCCGATGACCAGCTCAAACGCCAGATCGAGCGGATCCGTGAGGTCGACGCGACGCTCCCGGAGCTCACGCTGCTGGCGGGATCAGAGGTCAACATCCTGCCGGACGGCTCGCTCGACTACCCGGACGAGCTGCTGGCCGAGCTCGACTGGGTGCTGGCGAGCGTGCACACGTCCTTCCGGATGCCCAAGGCTGAGATGACCGCTCGTATCGTGCGCGCGATCGAGCACCCCTATGTCGACTGCATCGGCCATCTGAGCGGACGCAAGATCCTGCAGCGTCAGCCCTACGAGTTCGACTTCAACGCCGTGCTCGAGGCGTCGGCGCGCACCGGCACGATGCTCGAGATCAACGCCAACCCCGACCGCCGCGACCTCAACGAGCTGCACGCGCGCGACGCGGCGGCGGCGGGGATACCGATCGTGATCAACTGCGATGCCCACCGCACGAGCGGGTTCGACGTCGTGCGCTATGGCGTCGCCACCGCGCGACGCGGGTGGCTCAGCGCGAACCAGATCGCGAATACTCGGCCGTGGAGCGAGGTTGCGCCACTTCTGGGTCGCGCAACGGCTGCTTAGAGAAGAACTGGATTCGCGCGAACCAGGCCAGGCCGCCGATCGTGCCGATCAGCGCCACCCAGAAGTTCAAACGCATACCGAGGATGTACTGCGAGTAGTCGATGCGCAGGGTCTCCTCGTAGATGCGGAACGCTGAATAGCCCGCGACGTAGAGCGGGAACAGACCCGGCGGCCGGACCTTGCGGCGATTGTCCAGCCAGACAAGCGTCGCGGCCAGCAGCAGGTTCCAGATGATCTCGTAGAGGAAGGTGGGCTGGTAGGTCGCGAACTGCGCGTAGCCCGGAGGACGGTGGGCTGGGGAGATCTTCAGCGCCCACGGGAGCGTCGAGGGCTTGCCGAACAACTCCTGGTTGAAGTAGTTGCCGATCCGGCCGATCGATTGCGCGACCAGCAATCCGGGGGTGGCGGCGTTGATGAACCGGTAGACATCGGGCCAGGCGAGGTGTCTGCGCAGGTACCAGACACCGACGGCAACCCCGGCCGCGATGCCACCCCAGATCCCGAGCCCGCCATCCCAGATCGCGAACGGGCCCCACCAGTGGTCCGGCATCTGGCTCGGCGTGGTGATGTCGAAGTAGATCCGGCCGCCGATCAGCCCGGCGGGGAAGCCCCACCAGGCAACTGCATAGGCCAGATCCGGATCGCCGCCGCGCTTGGCCCAGCGCCGTCGCGTGATCATGATCGCGGCCGCGACGGCAAAGACGTAACAGATGCCGTAGGCGTGGAAGAAGAGAGGCCCGATCGAAACGCCGCTGCTCGATGGGCTCGGGATGTACGCCAACAGCGGGTTGTGGAGAGTCACAGACACGTCGGAAACCAGGGTGTCAGGCGTGACGCCCGGCCACCGGGTTCGTACGCGCCTGCGTCAGCTCCGTCAGGTTGGAACGGAAACCGGGAGTGCGCACGAGCTTGATCTGGCGCAGCGGTGATGTGTGCTCAACGTAGAAGCGGGCTCCGTCGCGCTCCTCGATCGCGGTCACGGCCGCCGACTGGCGGCGCCACGCGAGCGCCGCGATGATCGCGAACCCCGCGGCGATCGCCGGCACCTGCGGATACGCGAATGCCAGCGCTCCGGCCCCGATCGTGCAGACGATGATCGGCCAGAGCCGATTGAGCACGACGCGGCTGGGGTTGATATCCGGAAGCATCGCCTGGGTGCGCGCGCTGGCGAGCAGCACCGCGATCTGCCGCTGGGTGCTGGGCCGGCGTCCGATGGTCGCTCCGGCCACCGCTGCGGCCACCCACCACCCGGCCGCGACGGGGACGAGCAACGCGTCGCCGCTCGCATTGGCCCCGGCCACCGTGACCACCGCCAGTACGGTGGCGGCCGCGGCGCAGAGCATGACCGTCGTTCGCAGGAGGTCGGGGAATCGCATGCCGCAGTCGGCGCAGGTTACTCGGCGATCAGCGCAGCCAAGAGTCCCCGCACTCCCTCCGTCCCGGCAACCACCAGGTCGGCCTCTTCCTCGATGGCCGGTGGTCCGTCCTCCGAACTCACGCCAACGCAGACCGCGCGTTCGACCGTCCCCTCGCTGACCAGCTCGCGCAGCGCGTGGAAGGCATCCAGGTCGGTCGTGTCATCGCCGACGTATAGCGCCGCCGAGTAGGTGCGATCGCCCAGGAGCGTGCGCACCCCGAGGCCCTTGTCGATCCGAACGGGCGGGCGGACCTCCATTACCTTGCGACCCCAGTGCACGTCGAAGCCCGACTCCTGCGCGTGGGCTGCGATCGTGTCGACCGCGTCGCGCGCGTCCTGTTCGTCCGTAGCGCCGCGCCAGTGGTAGGCGATGATCGGGCCCTTGTCCTCGATCCGTACTCGGCGGCGGCGCAGCTCGCCCGTGTCGGACTCGCGGCGGAACTCGTCGATCCGCGGCGCCCACTGCTCAAGCGCCGGGTCGATCTGAGCCTCCGTCCAGCCCGAGCGCAGCAGCTCGGCGCCGTGCGAACCGAGGTAGGCGATCGTGCCGATCGAGACCATCGCGCGAGCCTCTGACGCGCGGCGGCCGCTGATGCAAGCGACCTGTGCGTAACGCCGAGAGATCGAGATGATCAGCTGCCGGGTGGTCTCCGGCACACTCGCATCGGCCGCATGCTCGACGATCGGCGCCAGGGTGCCGTCGATATCCAGCAGCACTGCGCTGCCGGAGGGATTCGCGCGTAGCGGCGCGAGCGACTCGTTGAAGAGCGCTGACGTCACGCCTTCAAGTATGGCGCGTCCGACTCGGTCTGGCTGCAGGGCTGCCGGGCACCTAAGCGCTTCCTAATCCCTCGTATTTCCCTCTAATTCGATTAACTTTGTGTAGTATCTCGCGGCGGCACTCCACAACCGTTGCCGCACCCCCACAAAGACCATCCAAAGCAAAGGGAAGAACATGCACCGACGCTCAGCTGCAGCGCTGTTTGCTGCCCTGGCCACCACCGCCGGCATCGCCGCGCCGGCGGCGTCCGCAACCACACCCACCAATCCGCCGCCGTTGACCGTGCTCAGCCAGACGGGATCGCTGGGCGACCGCGACATCTTCATCACGCCGTCGGGTGCCGGCTCGACGACATACGCCGGCGGGCCAGAGATTCTCAGCCCCAGCGGCAAGGTGATCTGGTTCGACCCGGCACCCGCGGGTCTGACGAGCGGTGACTTCCGCACGCAGACCTACGACGGCAAGCCCGTGCTGACGTTCTGGGAGGGGACCGGCTTCGGCGGTCTCTCCACAGGCACCGACTACATCTACAACTCTCGCTACCAGCAGATCGCCACCGTCAACGCCGGAAACGGCCTCAGCGCCGACGGCCACGAGTTCCTGATCACCCCCTGGAACACCGCGTTGATCCTCCCTACCAGGAGTCCACAGCGAATCTGACGTCGATCGGCGGTCCATCCGACCAGACCGTCATCAACGGCGTGGTGCAGGAGATCAACATCCACACCGGCAAGGTGTTGTTCCAGTGGAACAGCGCTGAGCACGTGCCCTACAGCCAGAGCGAGCAGGCGCTGCCGTCCTCGGCGAGCAGCCCGTGGGACTGGTTCCACATCAACGCGGTGAAGGTCGACCGTAACGGCGACTTCCTGATCGACGCGCGAAACACGTGGACGACATACGAGGTCAGCCCGCACAGCGGCAAGATCGTCTGGCAGCTCGGCGGCAAGGCGTCGAGTTTCGCGCTGAAGGCCGCTGCCGGCCAGACGCTGAACGACGCCGGCGACATCTTCGCCTGGCAGCACGATCCGCAGCCGCTCGGCGACGGGGAGTACTCGTTCTTCGACAACGAGGCGGGCGGCATCGCCAACACTGGGACCAACGTCACCTCCGAGTTCCCCATCAGTCGCGTCGTGAAGGTCAAGCTCAACTTCCTCAACCACACCGCGACCCTGGTGCAGTCATACGACCAGCCAGAGAGCCTCGAGGCGTCCTCGCAGGGCAACGGCCAACCGCTGCCGGGCGGCGGTGAATTCGTCGGTTGGGGCAGCCTGCCCTACATCTCGGAGTTCGACGCGAGCGGCAATCTGCTGTTCAACGCCGAGTTCCCCACGGGCTGGAACACCTACCGGGCCTACCTCCAGCGGTGGGTCCCGGGAGCCAAGTAGTGCCGGGCGCGCGGCCGGCGTAAGCGGCCGCAGCGGGGTGGGCGGGCAAAGCACCGCCCGCCCACCCCGGGCAAGCCTGGACCGACCAGACTTCGACCGACCGGGTAGGCCTGAGCGGGTCCAGGTATAGGATCGGCCGATGGCTGATCGCGAACAGAATTCGCACGGCGTGCTCGTCGTCTTCATCGGCCTGATGCTCGTGATGCTGATGGCGGCGCTCGACCAGACGATCGTCTCCACGGCGCTGCCGACAATCGTCGGCGACCTCGGAGGGCTCAATCACATCTCGTGGGTGGTCACCGCCTACCTGCTCGCGCAGACCGCGGTTACGCCGATCTACGGGAAGCTCGGCGACATGTACGGCCGCAAGGTCGTGCTCCAGTTCGCGCTGGTCCTGTTCCTGATCGGTTCGGCACTCTGCGGGTTGTCCCAGAGCCTGTGGGAGCTGATCGCGTTCCGAGCGGTCCAGGGGCTCGGCGGCGGCGGCCTGATGGTCGGCGCGATGGCAGCGATCGGGGACGTCGTCACGCCACGCGAGCGCGGCCGTTACCAGGGTCTGTTCGGCGCGGTGTTCGGCCTCGCGAGCGTGATCGGCCCGCTGCTCGGCGGCTTCTTCACGACCTCGCTCTCGTGGCGCTGGATCTTCTACATCAACCTGCCCGTTCGGGGTGGCCGCGTTCGCCGTACTGGCCGCGACGCTTGCCCGCCCGGACCGAGCACATCCACCGACGGATCGACTACCCGGGCGCGGCACTGCTCGCGGCCGCGCTTGTCGGGATCGTGCTGGTCAGCACGTTCGGGGGCACGACCTACGCGTGGATCTCGCCGTTCATCATCTCGCTCGCGATCATCTCGATCCTGCTGGTCGTCGCCTTCGTGTATGTCGAAGGACGGGCGGCCGAGCCGGTACTGCCGCCGCACCTGTTCCACAACAGGGTCTTCAACGTAACCAGCGCGATCGGCTTCGTCGTCGGCTTTGCGCTGTTCGGGTCGGTCACCTACCTGCCACTGTTCCTGCAGGTTGTCAACGGCGCCAGTCCGACCGGATCGGGGCTGCAGATCCTGCCGCTGATGGCCGGGCTGCTGATCACCTCGATCGGGTCCGGGTCAGGCGATCACTCGCACCGGCAGGTACAAGGTGTTCCCGATCGCGGGGACGTTTGTGATGGCGATCGGCCTGTACCTGCTCTCGCGCATGGACGCCTCCACCAGCCGGCTGACGGCATCCGCTGTTCATGTTCGTGCTCGGCCTCGGGCTGGGGATGGTCATGCAGGTGCTGGTGCTGGCCGTCCAGAACGCGGTCGAGTACAAGGACTTGGGGTAGCGACCTCCGGAGCGACCCTGTTCCGCTCGATCGGCGGCTCGGTCGGAACGGCGATCCTCGGCTCGATCTTCGCAAGCCAGTTGAAGTCGAACCTGATCGCCGGTGTCCATTCGAATCCGTCGGTTGTCGCAGGTATGTCGCATGGACAGGTCACCGCTCTGTCGGGCGCGATCGGCAACCCACAATCGCTCAAGGCGCTCCGCCCCGGACTGCACGACCTCTACATCACCTCCTTCACCCACGCGCTGAACACGGTGTTCGTCGTCGCGGCCGGTGTCGCGGCCGCCGCCTTCGCTCTGAGCTGGCTGCTCCCGGAGCGACCATTGCGCGATACCGCCGAGGCGAGCACCGGCATCGGCGAATCGTTCGCGGTGCCGAAGCCAGACGACTCGCTCGCCGAGCTCTCACGAGCGCTGAGCGTGCTGGTCGGGCAGGACCGCCGCCGGCAGCTCGTAGCGCAGATCACTGCGGAGGCGGGCGTGGACCTCTCGCCGGCCGCGGCCTGGCTGCTTGTCCGCAAGCACCGCGACCCGGAGGCGACCCTCGGGGAACTGTCAGCGGAGTGGGATGTGTCGTTGGAGCGGGCGGAGCATGGACGCTCAGAGCTCGCCGAGCACGGCATGATGTCCCCAGATGGGGAGGCTGCCACAGACCCCGACCACGGCTCCGTGACCGTGCTCGGGCATGAGACGGCGGAGCGGCTGATCGCAGCGCGGCGTGAGACGTTGGCGCGACTGCTCGACGGCTGGGAGCCGGAGCAGCACACCGAGGTGGCGACGCTGCTCACCAGGCTCGCGGACGAGCTCAAGCTCGCGCCGGCGGAGGCAGGCTCGAAGTCCTAGCGGCAGCGAGCTCGAACCCCTACCGGGGACGGGCCTCGTCGTAGCGCGGCAGGCCGTCGTCGGGGATCGTGTCCCAGCTGGCCGCATAGGCGACGTACTGACGGCTGCTGGGGCGCACGCCCGGATCGGTATCGAAGGCCGCCATCCTGATGCCGACGCGCGAACCGTCGCGGCTGCGCGAGTACAGATGCGCACCGCAGTCGCTGCAGAAGCATTTCTCGGCGCCGTCCTCGGGCGGGAGCCAGCCCCTGATCAATTCCTCGCCCTGCACCCAGCGCAGGGCGGCAGGATCGATGAATGCCGAGGCCGAGAAGCCCGTGCCGGTGCGCCTCTGGCAGCGGGTGCAGTGGCAGTAGCCGGCGGAGGCCGGCGGTGCTGTCAGCTCGAAGCGCACGGCTCCGCACAGACACCCGCCCTGGATCGAATAGTCGGCCTGCTCGCTCATCGCCTGTACCTTTCGTGTTTCCATCGGAAGTGTCAGTTCAGTCCCGACGCGAAAGGTACGACAGTGGCGCTTGACACAACCAGCATCCACGTGATCGCCGACGAGGCCGAGCTGCGAACGATCATCGGCACGCCTGCCGAGACCGTGCTGCTGAAGCTGGCCGATCGGCTCAACGAGCTCACGCGGCAGTTCATCGAGCGCTCACCGTTCCTGTGCGTCGCAACGGTGGCGCCCGACGGAGGCCTCGATGTTTCGCCCCGAGGCGACGGCGCGGGCTTCGTGCGCATTCTCGACGACCGCACGCTGCTGATCCCCGAACGCCCCGGTAACCGAATCGCGGACACGTTCATCAACCTGCTCGCCGATCCACGCGTCGCGCTGCTTTTCCTGATTCCGGGCGTGGGTGACACGTTCCGCGTCAACGGCCGAGCCGTGATCACCGACGACGCCGAGCTCCTCGCGCCCAGCGCGGTCGAGGGCAAGCCGCCGAAGCTCGGACTGCTGGTCTCGATCGAGGAGGCCTATACACACTGCCCCAAGGCGATGATCCGCTCGGACCTCTGGAACCCAGACCGCCACGTCGACCGCAGCGTGCTGCCGAGCTCCGGCGCGATCCTGCGCTCGCTCAGCACGCCTGACTTCGACGCCGAGGTCTACGACCGCGAACGGGCTGAGCGGTACGCGCGGCGCGAGGGGTTGTACTAACCGTCATCGGTCCATTTTGTGCAGTGTCGTCGGTCCTGTTTGTTAGCTTTCCCGGTCGGATCGGGGGCGAGGCGGCCCCGAGATAAACCTGGAAATGGGGCGATATGAGGGTTCTGGGCCGTACTCGTGAGCGTCTGCTCTGTCGAGCGACCGCGGTGGCTGTGGGTAGCGCGAGCCTGTTGATGGTTTTCGGAACGGGGGTCGCATCCGCGTCGCCCGGATCGGTCGTCACGAGCTTCGGGACGAACGGCAGCGTGGTTAACACGTTCGGACCCGATTCGACACCATCGAGCGGCAGCGACGGAGTCGCAGTGGCATCCAATGGCGACATCTACGAGGTAGGGGTCGCCCAGATATCTGGCAGCGGGGTTTCCGGCCCCAGCGAGGTCTACCTCGCCCGCCACCTGCCGAGCGGCGCGCTCGACACATCCTTCGGTAACGGTGGCGTCGTGTATGAGAACGTTGGTGCCGGCAGCTCGCCGTCAACAGGGATAGCCGGCAGTCCGTTTCAGCCGACCGCCTTCGTGGCGCTGACTCCGAGCGGCAACCCGGTCATCGCCACCGTGGCGACCGCGGCCACGTCCGGCGACACGCAGATGGTTGTGCTCGAGTTCAGCCAATCGGGCGCTCTGAACACAGCGTTCAACTCAACCGGCGTCTACAAGGTCAGCCTCGGCACGAGCAGCGGGCCGGGCGGCCTGGCCATCCAGAGCAATGGAGACGTCGTTCTCACCGGCGGCGTCGAGACGGCGAGCACTTCGGAGTTCTTCGCGGAGCGCCTGACGAGCGGTGGAGCCCTCGATCCCACATTTGGCTCGGCCGGTGTGGAGGAGCTGGCGCTCGGCTCCAGTAACTCCGAGGGCTTTGGGGCACTGGTGCAGAGCAATGGGGACCTCGTCTTCGGCGGCGAGGGCCAGGACGTGTCGGGACAGACTGCATTTGCGATCACTCGGCTCACCGCCTCGGGCCAGCCTGACGGCAGCTTCGGCACCAACGGCACGGCCTACGCGCAGCCGTCGAATGCTTCCTCGCCGGGCGCCGAAGCGATCAGCGTCGCCGCCACGCCCGACGGCGGGTACGCGGTCGCCGGCCTCGCCGACGCTGCGCCGATCCCTCCCACGACCTCGTCGACAATCGCAGCCGCGGTTGCTCACTTCACCGCCAGCGGGAAAGTGGACACTGCCTTCGGCAACAACGGCAGGGTGCTGCTCTCCAGCGCGGTGTTGCCAGTGAGCCTGGCCACTGGGATCTTCGCCCAGAATGACGGCAAGCTGCTGCTGACGGGCACCGGAATCACCGGCGTCACCGGAGGACCTATGGTGGCGCGACTGAACACCAACGGCACGCTCGACTCAAGCTTCGGATCGGGCGGGATCGACATCACGGGGCTCTCACAGCCGTATGAGGGAATCGCGATGGCGGCCGCTCCGACATCAGGTGGCAACCTGGTGCTCTCCGGATACGGGGAGCCCACGAGCGGAACTGGCGGAACGACCTCTTTCGTATCAGAGGTCAACATCGACACAGCCCCGGCTGTGTCGTTCATATACGCGCCGACGACGGTCAAGGTCGGTGTCGCGGTTGAGTTCGCCGCATCCGCCATCCCGGACCCGGGCGAGCCGATCACGCAGGTGAGCTGGGATCTCGGCAGCGGGAAGTTCGGGGACGCAACTGGAACGACTGCGACGAAGACGTTCACGCAGCCCGGCACCTACACGGTGCGCGTGCAGGCGACAGACGCATACGGGCTGAGCACGATCTCGCCGCGGGCGATCACCGTGATCGGGCCCAGCATGAAGGTGGGGACGATCAAGATCGCCCACGGCAAGGTCAGCGTGAAGCTGTCGTGCAAGACCGCGATCTGTACGGTCGGCGCAACCCTGGCGACGGTCGAGCACCTCAAGGGCAAGAAGGTCATGCGTCTCTCTGCGAGCGGTCACGGCAAGCTCACCAAGATCGGCTCGGCGAAGCTCAAGATCGCGGCCGGCAGCAGCAAGACCGTCACGCTGAAGCTGAACGGCGCGGGCAAGGAGCTGCTGAAGAAGTTCGCCAGCGTTCCGGCCAGAGCATCGTTCGTGATCACCGACAGTCACAACAAGACGCTGCAGCGGACGGTCAGGATCCGCTGAGGTCGGCTTAGGGCCCGGCTCTGGTCGAGCCGGGCCCTCGTACTCAATCGTCGGTGACCTCGCGCAGGAGGTGGGTGTCCACGTCGTAGACGAAGCCGCGCACGAGGTCGCGGTGGGGGATGAACTCGGAGCGGCGGACGCGCAGCATCGATTGCCGCACGTCGGCCGCCGGGTCGGTGAAGGACTCAATCGCGAAGGCGGGCGCAATCCCGGTCGCCTGCTGAAGCTCGGCGCGGAAGCCGTCGTCGGTCAGCTTCTGCATGCCGCAGTCGGTGTGGTGGATCAGCATCACCTCGCGCGTGCCCAATCTGCGCTGAGAGATCGCGAGCGAACGGATGACGTCGTCGGTGATGACGCCGCCGGCGTTGCGCAGGACGTGCGCCTCGCCGCCGCCACTCCGAGTGCCGCGAACACATCGATCCGCGAGTCCATGCACGTCACGATCGCCAGGTGCCGGCTCGGGTGCACATCGAGGTGCGCCGTCTCAGAGCCTTCGGAGTAGGCCCTGTTGTGCGCCAGCAGTTCGTCGATCGCTGTCATGCCCTGGAGGTGTAACAGCTCATAGCGCGGAAGCGTCCAGGAGCCGCTCGAGGTTGATCGGAACCTCGTGCAGCACGAGCCGGCTGCGGATCTCGCGCACGCCGTGGTCGCGTTTGAGACGGTCGATCACCTGCTCGAACTCCTCGGGGTCGACACAAGCGAGCTGCAGGAGGTAGTCGTAGTCACCGGTCAGGCGCACCGCCGCGATCACCTGCTCGACCGCGATCAGACCGCGCTCGAACTCGCTGCGGTCCTTGCCCTCGCTCAGCCGCACATCGCTCATCAGCTGAAGATTTCGCCCGAGCATCGCCAGGTTCAGCTGGGCGTGGTAACCGCTGAGGACCCCTGAGCTCCGCAGCCGGCGCACGCGATCGGCCACCGTGTTGGCGGAGAGCCGTGCGGCGCGTCCCAGCTCCTGATAGGTGACGCGCGCGTCGCGCAGGAGCTCCTTGATCAAGACCCGGTCGATCGCGTCCATGGTCGCAGTCTCGCAGAAATCTCGGCAGTGGCACCGACTCATCGCTGAATTCCCGACGAAATGGCGCTCAATGGCCTGAACTTCGCGACAAAATCGGCTTGTTATCGACAACCATTGGGTACGTGGCGATCCTCCTGCGTATCGGGCTCACCCCAATCGCGTTCGCGCTCGTATCGAAGGCACAGTCGCGCTTCGGTGACTGGATCGGCGGCCGCCTGATCGGGCTGCCGCTGACCACAGGTCCGTTCCTGCTGACTGTCTGCATGACGACCAGCCGCACCACCGCCGCCCATGCAGCCGCCGGCGTCACCAACGGTCAGATGGCCGTCGTCGTGTTCTGCAGCGGCTACGCGTGGACGGCGCGGCGCATGCGTCCGCTGCGCGCGACGGTGACGTCGCTCGGCATCGCCCTGGCTGCCGTCGTAGGACTCAGTTCGTTTGCTGGGACCTGGTCTGCGGCAGGCGCCGTGTGGATCACGATCGCCGCGAGTCTGGCGCTTTGGCCGTGGGACTCGACACGAGCCTCGGCGTGCAGCCGAGGCGGGCGATCCGCCAGACCCGCGCCGATGCTCCAGCGTGCGCTGATCTCGACGTGCGTCGTGGCGACGATGTCGACACTCGTGCCGATCCTCGGCGCGCACGCGGCGGGTGTGATCTCCTCGGCTCCGATCCTGCTCTCGATCATGCTGCCCGGCACCCATCGTCAGACGGGCGCCGCCGGCGCGGCGGCGATGGCGCGCGGCACGATCGTCTCGATGGCCGCAACCGTCGCCTTCTCGGCTGTGCTTGCGACCAGCCTTCCGCAGATGAGTGTCGTGCCGTCGCTGCTGCTGGCAACTGCGGTGCTCTGCACGCTGATCGCCGCCACACCGCTATTGGATCGAGTACTGGGGCAGGTCAGTCCGGCGCTGACCCCAGCCCGTGCTCCAGCGCACCCTTGACGCTCGCGTCCAGCGCGTTGACGCGGTAGAGCGCCAGCGCTTCAGGTGAAGCGAAGCGGCCGCCGGGCACGCCGGCGGCGCCGTGGTGGGCCTGAACGCAGTGCAGGAGCGCCAACCGGCGCGTGTGGTCGAGTGGTTCGCCAAGCGCCGCGAACCGCTCGGTGAGAAGCTGCTCTCCGAGTGTCAGATGCCCGAGCAGGCGCCCCTCCTCGGTCAGGCCGATCTCCGCGGCGTACGTGAACTCGCGCGTGTGGCCGATGTCGTGCACGATCGCCGCGGTCAGGAGCAGGTCGCTGTTCAGCCGGCGGTGCAGGTCGCAGAGTTCGCGCGCGAGGGTGGCCACCGCGACCGTGTGCTCGAGTAGACCGCCGAGGTACGCGTGGTGGCCGTTGCGCGTGCACGGCGTGCGGCGAAAGTCCGCCCGAAGCTCGGCGTCGGCAAGCAGCGAGTCGACCAGCGCGCGGTAGCCGGGGTCGTAAACCTCAGAGGCGAGGTGCTCGAGGAAGCCATCGAGCTCGTCATGTCTCGGTAGGCGACCGGCAGGAACGACTCCACGGACACCTGCTCGCCGCCATCGGCATCGGGCTCGGCTCGGCGGACATCGGTGACCTCGACCACCAGGTCCTCGCGGAAGCGTTCGACACGCCCGACCACGGAGACGAGGTCGCCACGCTCGAAGCGCCCGGACAGAGCGTCCGCGTCGCGGAAGGCACGGGCCTGCACGGTACCGGTGCGATCGCGCAGCTCCAGCGCCAGATACGCGCTGCCGGTGCGTGTCTTGAGCCGGTCCTTGCGCACGCACGCGTAGACGCCGCGGACCTCATCGCCCGCGCGTAGGGAGCTGATCGTGCGCGCAGTTGCCATACCGCCATGATGTACGGTGAATCGGATGCAGCCATTGCGATGGAACTACCGGCCAGATCGTCTGCGGGCTCCCGCGTTGATCTGCGGGTTCAAGGGCTGGAACGACGCGGGAGACGCGGCTTCATCGGCCGCAAGCTTCGTCGGGGACTCACTCGGCGCACGCGAGTTCGCCACCATCGATCCCGAGGACTTCTACGACTTCCAGGCGACGCGGCCGCGGATCACGCTGACCGACAGCCAGGCGCGCGCGATCGAATGGCCTGAGGTGCACCTGTACGAGGTGCGCATCCCGCGCGCCCCGCGCGATCTGATCGTGCTGAGCGGGCACGAGCCCTCGTTCCGCTGGCGCACCTTCACGGGCCTGATCGTCGAGCTGGCCGAGGCGATCGGTGTGCAGCTCGTCGTCACGCTCGGAGCGCTGCTGGCCGATGTTCCGCACACGCGGCCGGTGTCGGTCACTGGCTTTGCCACCGACCCCACGCTGGTGGCGCGCCTCGGGCTGGCACAGTCCTCGTACGAGGGGCCGACCGGGATCGTCGGCGTCCTGCATGACGCCTGCCGCACCGCGGGTCTCCCGTCCGCGAGCCTGTGGGCGGCGGTCCCGCACTACATCGCGGCCTCACCCAACCCGAAGGCCTCACTCGCGTTGATCCGCAAGCTCGAGGGCCTGGTGGGCGTTGTGATCGATGCGAGCGAACTGGAGACCGCGGCAGCCGAGTACGACCGCCAGGTCAACCTCGCGGTTCAGCACGACCCCGACATCCAGGCCTTTGTCGAGAAGCTCGAGGCGGCGGCGGAGGATGAGACGCCCGACAGCTTTGAGCTGCCCTCGGGCGATTCGATCGAACGCGACCTGCAGCGCTTCCTGCGACAGCGCGGCGAGGAACCGCCGAGCTGAGCGCTCAGGGAACTGCCAGCTGAACGCGCAGATCACCTTCGAGCCGCTCGCCCGCGAGCATCTTGCGCAGATGCAGAGGTGGCTGTCCGAGCCACACGTGGCGCAGTGGTGGGGTGCGCCGCCGAGCTCGCAGCAGGTGGCGGCCGAGTACGAGCCGCAGCTCAGTGGCGAGGATCCGACGCGGATCTACATCGTCAGCCTCGCCGGCCGTCAAATCGGCATGACGCAGACCTACCGTTGGGCGCACAACGAGCCGGAGGCGACTGAGATCGGTGCGCTGCCCGGTGAGGCAGGGATCGACTACTTCATCGGCGAGCCCGACCTGCTCGGACAGGGTATCGGCGCACTCATGCTCGGCTGCTTCCTTGAGCAGATCGTCTTCGCCGACCCCGAGGTCACGGGGGTGTGCGTGCCGATCGACGTCAGGAACGAGCGATCGTGGCGCTGCTTGCAGAAGCTCGGATTCGAACGGGGCGAGCCGCTCCCGCGGCACGGCGGAGAGGTCCAGTACGTCCCGCGCCTGGCGCGCGGCCGGAATTAGAAAGACCTCAGTTACCGCTTTCTTCGCACCCGCCGATCGCGAAGCGATTAGCTTGTGTGAGCCGGATGGTGTTAGCGGTGTCAACCACCAATCAGGAGGTTTCAGGATGAGCACAACAGCAACGGGGATCCGCGGGATCAGCCTGGTGATCGTCCCGACAACGGACCAGGACCGCGCCATCGAGTTCTACGAGTCGATCGGCTTCGAGAAGCGCACTGACGTTCCCATGGGGGACAAGTACCGCTGGGTCGAGGTCTATCCGCCGGAAGGCCAGACCGGCGTCGCGCTCGCGCCTCCGCCGCCGGATCAGGGCGAGGTCAAGCCCGGGCACACGGGCATCACGCTGACCACCGACGACATCGACGCCACGCACGCGGCCTTCAAGGCTGCCGGTGCCGACGTCGACGCCGAGGTGGCGAGGATGGGCGACCCGGTACCGCCGATGTTCTGGTTCCGCGACACAACGGGGCACACCCTCTTGGTGGTCGAGCAGCAGGGCTGATCATTCGAGCTCGCAGGGGGCGCGCTCTTCTCGGTAAAGCGCGCCCCTTGAGCAGGCTCAGCGTTCGGAGGCCGGGCACACCAGCCTGTAATCACAGAGCTTGCAGGCGCGCGGGGACGGCGTCGGCTCGAACTCCTGCGCCTTGATCCCTTCGGCGACCTGCACCGCGACGCCACGGATCCACTCGGCCCGCTCGCTGTCGCCGGAGACCGCGACCTTCTCGTCGTCGAGCAGGTAGTAGTAGGCGCCGCGCGTCGCCTCGAGCCCCCAGGCCTCACGCGCGGCGATCGCGTACAGAGACAGCTGTACGTCGGACGCCAGCTGCTCGGCGGACTTCGGACGGCCTGTCTTGTAGTCGATCAGCTCGTACTCGCCCGATGGCAACCGGTCCACGCGGTCGACGCGTCCCCGAACGAGATGCGGTCCGAGCTTGAAGCTGAACTGGCGCTCGAACCAGACCGGCACAGCCTCGTCGGATCGTGCCCGCTCGTGGTAGCGGGTCAGTGCCGAGACCGCCTTCAGATGCAGCTGCCGCTCCTCGTCGGTGTCCCCGAAGCCGCCGCGGCGCCAGCTCGTCTCGAGCAGCGTCAGCAGCTCGGTGAGCGAGCCACCCGCTCCGCGGGCGAGTCGGGGGCTGTCGCGTCCCCGGCTTCACCACCGCGATCGTGTGCGTGATAGCGCTCGAGCACCTGATGGACCGCGATCCCGAAGCGCTGGTGCAGCGTCGGTTCCTGCGGGATCCGGAAGACGCGGGCGAACTTGTAGCGCAGCGGGCAGGCGCGGTAGGTGTCGATGTCGGTCGCCGACAGCATCACACCGCCGCCGCGCATCGGCAGGAAGCGCTCGAGCGACGGCTCGTCCCGGGCAGCGATCACCCGCGCCCGGCGACGCACGTCGCGTTCGGCATCGAGCAGGTACTCGTCGAGCGGCGAGCTCGTGAAGATCTCACGCTGATCGGCGGTCACAGCCTGCTCGATCCGCACGTTGATGTCGCGCAGAGCATCGCCGAATCCCTGCCCCTGCTCGCCCTCGGTGCGCGCGATCAGCGCGGCCAGCTTGAGCATCTCGAGGTAGCGGACGACCGCGTGGGAGATGTCGAGGTCGGTGTCGAGCCGCAGCTCCGCGAGTCGCCCGGCGGCGCGCTTGGTGCCATCCATCAGCTCGTCGCGCAGCAGCCGGTAGGTCGAGTGGAGCGTCTCCGCCGGGCCGAACAGATCCTCCGTGAGCTCGAGCCAGTCCGCGCCGAGGGCGGTGCGCGCAGCCTCGATCGTCGGCAGCGGCGATCCGGCCCGCCCGCTGCGCTCACCCCCCGCCGAGTAGACCAGCACGGCACGCTCGCGCGCGCGTGAAATCGCGACGTACAGCCGTTGACCGAGGCGCGAGCGCCGGGTGACCTCGTCGTCGGGCGGCAGCGGCTCGTGCAGCAGGACATCGGGCACCGTCTCGCACCCAAGCGATGCCGAGCCCTGAAGCGCCGAGCGCAGTCCGAGCACGAAGACGTGGTCGACCTCGAGTCCGCCCGCCATCTCCAGCGCAAGGACCTGCACGGCATCGACGCCTGTGAGCTCCGGTTCCTCGGGAGCGCTCAGCCCCCATTCCGCGACCGCCGCGACCGAGCGCGCGAACTCGCGCGCCGTCGCCTGCGGCATACGCGCGACGTGTGCCGAGGCCAGCTCGCCGAACCGCGCGAGCGCCCGCAGTCGCTCGACCACGTCGGTCTGCGCGGCGAACAGCTGTTGGCGGCGCAGACCGAGGCGCTCGATCAGACGATGGACGTAGAGGTCGGGCCGCATCGTGTCGATCTGCGCCACGCAGGCGCGATACAGCTTCAGGAACACGCGGATCCGCTCCCGTGCCTCGGGCGGGACCTGAGGCGACTCGGTGGCAGCGGCCAACGCCGCGACCATGTCGAGCTTCCGCCGTCGAGCGATCTGCGTGCAGCGCGCGATGTCGATCGACCGCAGCTCGATCGGCGCCCGCGCCAGCGCCCGCACAACCGCGGGCGCATCGCCAGGGTCGGCCAGCAGTCGCAGCCACGCGAGCAGGTCGCGGACCTCGGCGCGCTGGAAGAAGGCTGCGTCCCCGACGACGCGGTTGGGCACCGCGCGCTCCTCGAGCGCAACCGAGACGGCCTGGCCCTCACGCGCGACGCCGGCAACGATGACCGCGATCCGGGCGGGATCGACCTGATCGCGCACAACCAGCCGTTCGATCTCCGCGGCCACGGCCTGCGCCTGCGAGCGGTCGTTCTCACAGCTCCAGAATTCGACAGAGGCTTCGCTCGGGGCTATCGGCCCGCTGGCCGTTAGCCCCGCTGCAGCGAACGCGGCCTCGCGCACTGCCGGCGGGCAACGGTAGGACGTCAGCAGGCGCGCCACCCGCGTGTCCGGCGTCTCGAACCAGTCCAGCCGTGCCGCGCCGGCGCCGCGGAACCGGCTGATTGCCGCAAGCGGATCGCCGGCGGCGGTGAGCGCGCCACCGGCGAGCGTTCGCGCCAGGGTCGCGGGAGCGAGGTCGAGTTCCTGCGCGTCGTCGATCAGGACGTGCTGAAACGGCTGCCGGGCCGCGGGATTGTCCTCGATCAGCCTGATCGCCAGCCGCAGCAGGTCGCCCTCGTCGCAGGCGCCGAGATCGCGGACCATACGGTTGTGAGCCTCAAAGATCGCCGCGAACTCGCGCTCGCGCGGACTCGGTTGTTGCTCGGCCCAGGACGCGAACTCCGACGCATCGACAAGCTCCGACTTGAGCCGGTCGATGCGGCGCACGAAGCTGCCGAGCAGCGCACCGGCATTGCCGCCGAAGTCGTGATGCTGAAGCGGGAGCTCATCGATCCGTTCCGCCAGCATCGCCAGGCGGTCACCGGCGCTGAGCGCGGCATCGAGCAGGTCGTGCCAGCCGCCTGAGCGGCGCAACACGGCAGCGGCGAGTTGCGCCGGGGTGACAACGAGCAGCTCGCTGTAACCATCATGCAGCTGCTCCTCGAGCACCGCGCGGGCGGCGTCGGCGCGTGCCGCCGACGGTAGGAGCAGAACGATACGTTCCGGTAGCGTGCCCTGCTCGACCAGCCACAGGAAGCGATCGTGGAGAAGCTGCGTCTTGCCGCTGCCGGCGGAGCCGAGCACGAGCAGCGGACTGCCGCTGTGGCTGACCAGCGTGGCCGGGTCTAAGACAGTCGGAGCAAGCTCGGGCACCTGGTCTGACAGCATAGGCTGGCGATGAGCGACTCTGAATCCGTGACATACGCTGACTGGCTGAGCATCTGCCGTCGCGCCTCGGAGTCGATCGCCGTGATGCTCGCGGAGCGCTCGACCACGGCCCAACGGGCAGTCGAGACCGGTACGCGAGGCAGCGGCGGCGATCACACGCTCGAGATCGACGAGGCGGCCGAAGCGATCGTGTTTGACGAGCTTCAGCTCCTTTACGAGAAGGGCCATCGCTTCCGCGCGATCTCGGAGGAGCGCGGCGAGGTCGACTTCGGCGATCCGCAGGTGCTGGTGGTGATCGATCCGATCGACGGGTCGCTCAACGCCAAGCGCGGGATCGCGCATCACGCGCTCTCGTTGGCGGTCGCCGCCGGTGAGACGATGGCCGACGTGGAGTTTGGTTACGTCAATGACCTCGGGACCGCCGAGGAATGGTGGGCCGCCATCGACGAGGGCGCGTTCCTCAATGACAAGCGTCTCGATCGGGATGTCGCCGAGCGGCGCGGACCCGACGGCCGCATCGAGGTGGTCGGCATCGAGTCCGCGGACCCTCGCTGGCTGAAGGGCTCGATCGATGTCCTGGTCGAGAGGGCCTACCGCCTGCGCGCGCTTGGCGCGATCGCCCCATCGCTCTGCCAGGTGGCGTCAGGTAGGTTCGACGCGCTTGTTTCGTTGCGCGGCTGCCGGGCTGTGGATGCCGCGGCGGCACAGCTGATCGTGCGCGAGGCGGGCGGCCTGATCAGCTTCCCGAAGTTCGAAGACCGGCTCGCGGCGCCGCTCGATCTGATCCCGCATTCACCCGTGGTCGCCGCGCGCACGCCGGTGACGCTCGCCGAATTGGAGGCCGTGTGTCTGCCCCGGTGATCGACTGGATCGTCGCGGACTGGATCGCCGCGCGAATCGCGGGAGAGGGTCGCGCTCCCGTCCCCCAGATAGACCTGGTGCCGATCGTGACGGACGCGCAGGAGCGCGTCGTCGCATACACCGGCCTGGTGCCAACGGGACCGCTCCCTCCTCCGGAGGGCGTCAGCCGTCGCGAGTGGGTGGCGGCGAACATCGCTTCGACTCGGGCGTTGATCGAGCCGATGATGGAACGCCTCACCGAGCGCCTCGGACCGGTGAAGCCTGCGGCCGAGCTGTGGCTTGGCGTAACCGGCTCGAGCGAGGTCGGACTGCTCGTCGGATATCTCGCTCAACGGGTGCTTGGGCAGTACGAGCTGGTGTTGCTCAAGGAGCGCGCGGA
This sequence comes from uncultured Actinomycetota bacterium, assembly GCA_963818135.1. Taxonomy (GTDB): domain Bacteria; phylum Actinomycetota; class Thermoleophilia; order Solirubrobacterales; family Solirubrobacteraceae; genus Palsa-465. The sequence continues at coordinate 82,801 of CAWFRF010000016.1, read as the reverse complement.
GGGCCGCCCACCGCGCCTGCTGTTCGTAATGCCGAACCTGGGTGAGGCGATCCGGCGCTTCGACGCCGACGAGCGCGAGTTCATCACCTGGGTGGCGCTGCACGAGGTCACCCACGCGGTCCAGTTCGGCGGCGTCCCCTGGCTGCAGGACCACCTGGCAGGGCTGATTCGCGAGCTGCTCGAGAGCGCCGAGGCGCGCATGGGCCGGCGCCGGGAGCTGCACCTTCCCAGCCGTGAGACCGTCGAACGGGTCGGCCGGGCGGCACTCAAGGCCGATCTGCTGGGCATGATCGCCTCCGAACCGGAGCGCGCGGTGATGGATCGCGCGCAGGCGGTGATGGCTGTGATCGAGGGGCACGCCGAGCACGTCATGGATGCCGTGGCCCCGGAGCTGTTGCCGTCGCTGCCGGACCTGCGCAGAGCGCTCGACGAGCGCCGCCGGGTGGCGTCGCCGTTTGGCCGTCTGCTGAGCCGACTGCTCGGGCTCGAGATGAAGCTCAAGCAATACGAGCGCGGCAAGCTCTTCTGCGATGAGATCGTTCGCAGCGGTGGCGCGGCCGCACTCCGCCATCTCTTCTCAGCTCCAGAGGCTCTGCCGACGCTTGCCGAGATCGACGACCCTGCAGCCTGGCTCCGTCGCGCTCAACTTCCGATCCAAAATTGACGAGATAGTAATGTCGGGTTTCGACGTTCGACCCTGAGGAATCATTTACTCACGAACAAAAGTCGATCGGCTATATTTGCTTACGCAACAACTTCCCCCGCGGCGCGCCCAGGAGAGCGACGCTTGCGGGAAGGGTTCGCCGGCCTCATATCCTCGCCGGTGAGCGAAGCACCCTCTCCTCCCTCAACCGCCGGGGTGCCACGAAAGTGGCGCCCCGTCGGTCCTTAAAGTGCCCGGCGCGTCGGACGCCGGTGGCTCGTAGCGCTGCACGTCGGCCGGAGGTGCAGCCGGTTCGGCGCCCTGCTCGAGCAGACGCTCGTAGATGCGCATGCGCTTGGAGACGCGGCCGCCCATCGCCTCTAGGCCGCGGTTCATGCTGTGGTTGGTTTCGAGAATCCAGCCGGGCTCGCCCCACTTGATCGGGGACTGCGCAGCCATGTCGAAGTTCTCCATGTAGAGCTGGGCGGCGACGCCCGTGTGCTGGTACTCCGGCAGCACACCGAGGAAGCCGACGCGGCAGCGGTCGATGGTGCGCTTGCGGTTGAGGTAATGCCACCAGCCGAGCGGCAGCAGGCGGCCCTTCATCTTCTTGAGCACCTGGTTGATGTCGGGGATCGTGATCGCAGCCGCCACGACCTCCTTGTCGTTCTCAGCCAGCATGAACCAGCGCTTGTCGAAGATCAGGCGATAGTTGATCGCCAGGTCGGCGAGGTCGTGGTCGTCGTAGGGCGAGAAGCCCCAGTTCTTGGACCAGGCGGCGTTGTAGATCTTCTGAAACTCCTTCAGGTCCCTGCCCAGCCGCCAGAACGACATCTTGCGGATGCTGATGCCGTGCTTGTCATGCGAGCGCTGTGCGATACGAGGCAGGCTCTCGAGCATCCGCGTGTCGCGATCATCGAGGCGCAGGTCCCAGTGGAATACGTCCATCGCCTTCTGCAGACCGGCCGCCTCGACCCGGGCCTGATAGCGCTGCGGGTGCCAGGGTTGGCGGATCATCGGCTCGAGCTCGAAGCCCTCGATCAGCACGCCGCACTCCTCGTTGATGATCAGGTCGAACGGGCCGATCATGCGGTCGCGGCCCTGCGCCTTCAACCACTGTGCGGCGGCGTCCAGCAGCGCGTTGACGATCTCCTGATCGTCCTCGAAGTCGAGGAAGCCGAAGAAGCCCCAGCGGTTGCCGTGAAACTCGTTGAAGTTCCTGTCGTACTGCGCGCTGATGCGTCCGACCACGCGACCGTCCCGGCGCGCCAGGAAGAACTCGGCGTCGCCGTGCTTGAAGAACGGGTTCAGCCTGCGGTTCAGGTAGGCGTAGCGCTCGAGCTTGAGCGGCGGGATCCACGGTGTTCCCGCGTGCAGCCGGTACGGCAGGGCGACGAAAGCTTTCAGGTCCGCCCTGCCCCGGACCGGCGTGATATCGAGCGGCATGAGGCGGGAAAGTACCATGGGCTACATGCCTACGAGAGACCAGGTGACCGAAGCGCTGCGCGCAGTCATCGACCCAGAGCTGCACAAGGACATCGTCACCCTCGAGATGGTGCGCTCGATCGAGGTGCATCCCAACGGCGTCGTCGACGTAATGATTTCCCTGACGACCCCTGGCTGTCCGATCCGAGACCACTTCGAGAACGGTGTCGATGAGGCGATCCGCCAGCTTGACGGCGTGATCGGCGTCAACATCAGCTTCGACGTGCTCTCGGATGACGAGAAGCAGGGCCTGAGGCAGAAGCTCGGCCGCGGCTCGCTGCCAGAGGGCGCGCTCGCCCAGGTCAAGAACGTGATCTGCGTCGGCTCCGGCAAGGGCGGCGTCGGCAAGTCAAGCATCACCGCGAACCTGGCAGTGGCACTCGCCGGGCGCGGCATGCAGGTCGGTGTGATGGATGCCGACGTCTGGGGCTACTCGCAGCCGCGGATGTTCGGCCTGAACGGTGAGCGGGCCAAGGTCAACGCCAGCCGCAAGATCGTGCCGCTGGACGGCGCCGACGGCGTCAAGGTCGTCTCGATCGGCTTCTTCATCGAGCAGGACGCGGCCGTCGTCTGGCGTGGACCGATGCTGCACAAGGCGCTCCAGCAGTTCCTCGAGGACGTCGACTGGGGCGCGCTGGACTACCTGCTGATCGATCTGCCCCCGGGCACCGGCGACGTCTCGATGACGCTCGTCCCAGCTGCTTCCCGACGCCAAGTTCCTGATCGTCACCACGCCCCAGGCGGTGGCCCAGAAGGTCGCCAAGCGCTCGGCCGACATGGCCGACAAGCTCAACCTGGAGATTGCCGGCGTGATCGAGAACATGGCGGGCTTCACCACGCCCGAGGGGGAGTCGTATGCGATCTTCGGTGAGGGTGGCGGCCGCCTGCTGGCGGAGGAGCTCGACGTGCCGCTGCTTGGTCAGGTGCCGTTGACGATGTCCCTGCGCGAGCAATCCGACGGCGGCCTGCCGGTAGTGCTCGCCAACCCCGAAGACGCTGCCGCGCAGGCGATCATCCAGATCGCCGAGCGCGTGATCGCGACGACGCCGGTGGCACTGCCGATGATGGCCGCCGAGCCGGACGCCCCGGCGGCCGCGGCGCCGAAGCCGGTTGGCATGTCGCTGCCGATGGCCTAAGCGGCCCGGCGCGGCACCGCGCGGCGTCGAGCGAGGAGAGGTTTCGCTACTCCGCGCGGTACCGCGCCGCTGTCCTGCCCGCCAGGACCAGGTGTACGACGATGAAGAAGGCCACCCCTGCTCCGAGCCACCAGTAGCCGCGGCTCCAGAGCACGCCGGCGACGATGCACAGCCATACCGCCACCGCCAGTCTCACTCGGATCACGACCAGGGGATGGCGCACCGCCAGGCGGTCGTGCTCGACCGCCGATCGCATCTCCCACCAGTAGCGCGTGTGCACGAGAAACGCACCGCGGACGAGGTCGAGGGCGGCGGCAAGTCGCGAGTGCTTCGCGGCGCGACCCTCGTCTGTCATCAGCACACCGAGCATGTCGTCGCCGTGCTTCTCCCGATAGCTCCGTGGATAGAGGCGCAGAAGCCGGCGGTAGCGCCGCTCCAGTGCCTGGCTCGATTCGGTCATGTTGTCCTCCCCTCGGTCAGTTGCAGTCGTGTGAGCGCGGTGCGCACGTGCGTGCGCAGGCGCTCGGCCTCTGCTGCAAGCGTCTCGCTACCGGCCGGCGTCAACCGGTAGTAACGGCGAAGGCGGCTATCGACGATCTCCTCGCGATCGACCTCGATCAGCCCGTCATCACGCAGACGATCGAGCGCCGCGTAGAGCGTTCCCGCCTGTAGACGGACCCGCCCCTCAGAGATCTCCTCGACGTCGGCGATGATGCCGTAGCCGTGCTGCGCCCCTCCGGCGAGCGCCGTGAGGATCAGGAACGTCGCCTCCTGCATGCCTCGCTTAGCCATGCAGACAACATATACCGATGAACTGACTATGTCAAGGCGCGGGTCGCGCCGGGCTCGCCGTGGGCGGACCGGACCGTTCTTCCTGCCTCTGGTCCGGCATATGGGAGCAAACGCAGGGAGAAAGGACGCGCCAGCCGAGCTAGCGGAGCCTGCCGGGAGCTGGCAGCGCGCCGGCCGGGAGCTAGCGGTTTTGGTAGTACTGGGCGTTGATGACCGTGAACTTCTGCCACTCTTCGGGCAGCTGGTCCTCCGCAAAGCAGGCGTCAACCGGGCAGGCCTCGACGCAGGCATCGCAGTCGATGCACTCCTCGGCGTCGATGTAGAGCATCTCCACGGAGTCGTAATCGGGCTCGTCGGGCGTCGGGTGGATGCAGTCGACCGGACACACCTCAACGCATGAGTTGTCCTTGGTCCCGATGCACGGCTCGGCGATCACGTAGGCCATCTGGTTCTTAGTCCTCTCTGCGGGTTCCTGGCGAAGCGAGCGCGGAGTTTAGTGAACTATGAGTTCATGCCCGTCTACGACGAAGTTCAGTCAGGTCTTGAAGGAATCGTCGCGTTCGCGACTGAGATCGCAGAACCCGACCGCGATGGCGACGCGCTGCGCTACCGCGGAGTCGATATTGAGGAGTTGGTCGGCAGGGTGCCGTTCGAACAGGTGTGGGGCCTGCTCGTCGACGACAGCCTGCTGCCCGGCCTTCAGCCGGCAGCGCCCTACCCGCTCGGCTTCCGCTCCGGCGATCCACGGGCCGACATGCAGGCCGCGCTCGCGGCGCTCGGCCCGCAGTGGGGTTTCAAGCCAGTGCTCGACATATCCGACGCCGAGGCGCGTGACAACCTGGCGCTCGCCTCGGTGATGGCGCTCTCGTTCGTCGCCCAGTCGGCGCGCGGCTTCGGTCAGCCGCCGGTGCCGCAGAGCGAGATCGACTCCGCGCGAGTCGATCGCCGAGCGCTTCCTGATGCGCTGGCGGGGCCAGGCGGATCCGCGGCACGTCGCGCGCAATCGACGCATACTGGACGGCGGCGGCCGAGCACGGCGTGAGTTCGTCGACCTTCACAGCCCGTGTGATCACCTCGACCGGAGCTGACGTCGCGGCGGCGTTATCGGCAGCTGTCGGTGCGCTCTCCGGCCCGCTGCACGGCGGCGCGCCCGCGCGCGTGCTGCAGATGATCCAGGAGGTCGAAGCCGCCGGCGACGCGACCACCTGGGTTAAGCAGAGGCTCGACCGCGGCGAGCGGATCATGGGCTTCGGCCACCGCGTCTACCGCGCCGAGGATCCGCGCGCGCGAGTGCTGCGCCGGATAATGCACGAGCTCGACGCGCCGCGGATCGAGGTGGCGGAGGCGCTGGAGCGCGCCGCACTGGAGGAACTCCAGGCCCGACGCCCGGAGCGCATCCTCGCCACCAACATCGAATTCTGGGCGGCTGTGGTGCTCGACTTCGCCGAGGTCCCGCCCGCGCTCTACACGCCGATGTTCGGCTGCGCGCGCGTGGCCGGCTGGTCGGCGCACATCCTCGAACAGAAGCGCGAGGGCCGCATGATCCGCCCAAGCGCCAAGTACGTCGGCTCGCCGCCGCGCCCCCTATCAGCCTCGAGCCTTTCAGCGCCGATGCGTGTGCTGGTGTTGTCCTGGGAGTACCCGCCCGTGATCGAGGGCGGGCTCGGCCGCCACGTGCGCAAGCTGTCCGAGCGACTCGTGGCAGCGGGCGTGGAGGTTCACGTGCTGACTCGTGGCGGCGGCCAGCTCCCGGCCGATGAGTCACGTCACGGCGTGCACGTGCACCGCGTCACCCAACCGCCCTTCCCGCGCGACGTCGAGCGGTTCCTGCGATGGGTGAAGCAGATGAACCGCGACATGGCCGCGGCGGCGTCGGAGCTCGCCGAGCGGTTCGCCTTTGACCTCGTGCACTCGCACGATTGGCTGGTGTCCGATGCGGCCGAGGAAGTCGCGCGCGGCGCCGGCGTGCCGTGGTTGGTCACGATCCACGCGACCGAGTACGGACGCCACCAGGGTTGGGTCAAGAAGCATCCACAGTCCCGCATCCACGCGGCCGAGCGCCGCATGGCCCGCCGGCGCAGACCACGTGATCACCTGCTCCGATTACATGGCCGGGCACGTGGCGCAGGTCTTCGGGGTCGCGTCGCGGCGGATCACGGCGATCCCCAACGGCATCGACCCCGCCGATCTGGTCGCAGCGTCAGAGCCTGAGCTGGTATCGCTGCGGGCCGCCTACGCCGACCCCGAGGAGCGCCTCGTGCTGATGGTCGGCAGGCTCGTCTACGAGAAGGGCTTTCACCTCGCACTCGATGCGCTGGCACCGATCGCGCGCCGGCGCGGGCCACGTGTGCGGTTCGTCGTGGCCGGCACCGGCACGGCGGAGGCCGAACTCAAGGCGCAGGCGAAGAAACTCGGCCTGGCGCGCTACGGCTCGTTCATCGGCTGGGCCGGGGATGACCTTCTGCACTCGCTCTACCGGGTTGCAGACCTCTGCATCGTGCCCTCGATTTACGAGCCGTTCGGTCTGGTTGCGCTCGAGGCGATGGCCTCGGGGTGCCTCTGCGTGGTGGCCGACACCGGTGGCCTGCGTGAGGTCGTTCCCGCTGACGGAACTGCCGCGCTGCGCTTCGCCTCAAACGATGCGGACGCCCTGCGCCAGACGATCGAACGCGTACTCATCGACGACGCTGCCGCGCGCTCAACTGATCGCCGAGGCGCGCGAACACGTGCTGCGCTTCGATTGGACCGAGGTGGCGCGACGCACGCTTGACGTCTACGAGATGCTCGCGACGCGCACCCGCGCGTTGTCATAGTCGGCGAGCGCAAGGCGGTGGCGGTCAGGTCAGCGCTGCCGCTTCCCCGACCGCCACCCGCGTTCCCCTGGCCCCTACTTCGACATGTGTGGGTCGATGTAGACGTTCGCGATCTGGAGACTGCCGAGCGACACGTTGACGTCGGCAGTGACGTCGATCGCGTTCCACACAACCTGCGGCACGAGGCTGCTGCTGACCGGAACGGTGACGTTGTAGCCCTGGGTGCCGAGGATCGGCACCTCGTGGCCAAGAACGCTCGTTCCCTGCAGCGTCGTGAAGATCGTGGTTGAGTTGGTGGCAGCCGCCGCCGACGAAGCCGGCACAGCCGCAACCGCCCCCGCCACGATAAGGGCGAGGATCGTCTTCGAGCTGAAAAGGCACTTCGTCATGTGACGCACCATCCTTGGTGTGCACTGGCAACCGGGCTGCCTCGCTTCTGCGAGACCCCTAGCTTTGCGTCCCCGGCTCACGCCGGGTTTGCCCTTTTCAGTTGTTTACAGGTGTGCGATCGGCGGTGTAAGCCGCGACTTGAGCGCCATAGGTCCAGAAGTTGGACGAGTGTTCTACCGGAACGTCGCCCAGCATCGCCTAATCCAGTCGGATGAACCTGCCGATTATCGGCGTAGATGTCTTTCAACCCGGACCTCGAACAGCAGGAGCAGATCGCGGCGTCGGTCCGGCGCCCGCGGCTCGCCATGAGCGGCCGTGAGCTGGTTGCGGAACTGCTTGTCGACGGCGGCTTCGCGGTCGCCGCCGCCGCGCTCATCGTGCTGCGCCCACCCCACGGCCTGGAGCTGCTGCCGGCGTTGCTCTGCGTGGCCCTGCTTGCGCTCGCGTCGCGCGTCGAGTTCAACACCCCGTTTGGCTTCACGGTCGCAACCCAGATCGCGTTCGTGCCGCTGCTGTTTGCGCTCCCGGTGTCAGCTCGTCCCGGTTGCCGTTGCGCTTGGCCTGATGCTCGCAGGGGCATCGGAGCTGCGCGACGGGTCGGTCCGCCCCTCCAGATTGGTCAAGCGCATCGGCAACGCGTGGTTCGCGGTCGGGCCGGTCACGGTGTTCGTGATCGCCGGCGTCGCGCCGCGCCATGCGGGCGGCTGGCTTCTGCTTGCCGCACTCGGAGCCCAGTTCGTGGTCGACTTCCTGGTCTCCGGGGCGCGCTACCGGATCTCACACGCCACCCCGCTCCGAGAGCACCTGCGCAGCAGCTGGGTCTTTCTCATCGATCTGGCGCTTACCGGCGTTGGCCTGTCGATCGCCGAGGAGGTCCATGGAGCTTGGTACGCGCCACTGGCGATACTGCCACTGCTCGGCCTGCTCGCGATCTTTGCCCGCGAGCGCGAGGCGCGGCTGGACCAGCTGATCGAGCTGAACCACGCGTATCACGGCACCGCGCTGGTGCTTGGCGACGTGGTCGAGGCCGACGACGGCTACACGGGCGAGCACAGCAAGGGCGTGGTGCGGCTGTGCCTCGAGGTGGCCGGCAAACTCGGCCTGAGCTCCGAGCAGAAGCGCAACCTCGAGTTCGGCGCGCTCCTGCACGACGTCGGCAAGATCGCGATCCCCAAGGAGATCATCAACAAGCCTGGCCAGCTCGACGAGCATGAGTGGGAGATCATCAGGACACACACCGTCGAGGGCCAGAAGCTGCTCGACACCGTCGGTGGGTTCATGCGCGAGGTCGGTCTGATCGTGCGCTCCCACCACGAGCGCTGGGACGGCGGGGGCTATCCCGACGGCCTCGCCGGTGAGGCGATCCCGCTCGAATCGCGGATCGTGTCGTGCTGCGACACCTGGAACGCGATGCGTACCGATCGCTCATACCGCAAACGCCTGCCGTTCAACCTGGCCGCCGAGGAGATGCGCTCGGTTGCAGGCACGCAGCTGGACCCGCGCGTGGTTGCGGCGCTGCTCGAGGTCGTCGCCGACGAGGCCCAGGAAGAACGAGAGCCCGGCCAGGGCCGGGCTCTCGAAAGGCAGGACCCAGGCGGGATCGCACCCACCCGGGCCCTCACGTAACAGGGCCGGTCAGCGGACCGGCCCTGCCTTCAGCAACGAACTGCTTCCTACATCATCCCCGACATGTCGGGCATGCCGCCGCCTGCGCCACCGCCGGAATCCTTGTCCGGAACCTCGGCGATGATCGCCTCGGTGGTCAGGATGTTCTTGGCGATCGACGCCGCGTTCTGCAGCGCAGAGCGGGTGACCATGGCCGGGTCGATGATGCCCTCGGTGATGAGGTTCACGATCTCACCGGTGGCGGCGTTGAGGCCGTGGTCCTTCTTGGACTTGCGGACCTCATTGACGATGACCGAACCTTCGAGGCCGGCGTTCTCAGAGATCTGACGGAGCGGCTCCTCGAGCGCACGGTGCACGATCCTCGCGCCCGTCTGCTCGTCCTCGTCGCCGACGGCCTCGATGTTGAGGGCCTTCTGCGCGACCAGCAGCGCCGAACCGCCGCCCGGCACGATGCCCTCCTCGAGGGCTGCGCGGGTGGCCTGCAGCGCGTCCTCGACGCGGTGCTTCTTCTCCTTCATCTCGGTCTCGGTGGCAGCGCCGACCTTGACCACAGCGACGCCGCCGGACAGCTTGGCGAGGCGCTCCTGGAGCTTCTCACGATCGAAGTCCGAATCGGTGTTCTCGATCTCGGTCTTGATCTGGTTGATGCGACCCTTGATCGCGGCTCCGTCACCGTTGCCGTCGACGATCGTCGTCGTGTCCTTGGCAACGACCACGCGGCGTGCGCGACCGAGCTGGGTCAGCTGGGTGTTCTCGAGCTTGAGACCCATCTCCTCGGTGATGACCTCGCCGCCGGTGAGGATTGCGATGTCCTCGAGCATGCGCTTGCGGCGGTCGCCGAAGCCCGGTGCCTTGACGGCAACGCCGGTGAAGGTGCCGCGCAGCTTGTTGACCACGAGGGTCGCAAGCGACTCACCCTCGACGTCCTCGGCGATGATCAGCAGCGGCTTGCCGCTCTGGATCGTCTGCTCGAGGATCGGCAGGATGTCACGGACGGAGCCGATCTTCTGGTTGGCGATCAGGATGTAGGGGTCCTCGAGAACTGCCTCCATGCGGTCCTGGTCGGTGACCATGTAGGGCGAGATATAGCCCTTGTCGAACTGCATGCCCTCGGTGAACTCGAGGTCCATGCCGAAGGTCTGACCCTCCTCGACGTTGACGACGCCGTCCTTGCCGACCTTGTCGATGGCGTCAGCGATCACGTCGCCGATCTCCTCATCGCCGGCCGAGATCGTCGCGACGCGCGCGATCTGATCCTTGCCCGAGACGGGCGTGGACTGCTTGGCGATGTTTTCGACTACCTGGTCGACGGCCTTCTCGATGCCGCGCTTGAGCGCGAGCGGGTTGGCGCCGGCTGCGACGTTCTTCAGACCCTGGCGAACGATCGCCTGGGCAAGGACTGTCGCGGTCGTCGTGCCGTCACCGGCAACGTCGTTGGTCGCCGTGGCGACCTCACGGACGAGCTGTGCGCCCTGGTTCTGGAAGACGTCCTCGACCTCGATCTCACGGGCGATGGTGACGCCGTCGTTGGTGATCGTCGGAGCGCCGAACTTCTTGTCGATCACGACGTAGCGGCCCTTGGGGCCGAGCGTGACCTTTACCGCGTTGGCAACCGCGTCGACGCCGGACTGCAGCGCGTTGCGGGCGTCAACGTCGTACTTCAGTTCCTTGTGAGCCATAAGTCTTGTGTTCTCCTAGGAAGGTGGTCTTACTGGACCTTGGCCAGCACGTCGGACTCACGAAGGACGAGCAGTTCCTCGCCGTCCACCTTGATCTCCGTGCCGCCGTACTTGCTGTAAAGGACCTCGTCGCCGATTTCGACATCAAGCGGGGTGCGCTTGCCGGTGTCCTCGTTGATCTTGCCGTCGCCGACGGCCAGGACTGTGCCCTTCTGGGGCTTCTCCTTGGCGGTTTCGGGGAGGACGATGCCGCTTGCGGTCGTCTCCTCCTCCTCGATCGCACGTACGATCAGGCGGTCGCCAAGGGGCTTGAGCTTAAGAGCCATCTATGCAGCCTCCGGGTTCTGAATCCCTTGAGATTGATGGGTATTTGGCACTCTCGGTTGAGAGTGCCAACTGCCGAGCACTATAGCTCGTCGTCGCTCCATTTTGGCACTCTCGTGTGAAGAGTGCCAAACCGGCGGGAAACCTACAGAAACGCCAGCGCCGGACGTGAGCCAGGTGTGACGGCCGCGGGCCGCCCACGGCGGTCGCCAAGCCGGTCGTCGCCTCGCGATCAGTTCAGGCGGCCCGTCGAGCGGGCCGCCACGAAATCAGTTGTTGGCGCCGCCGAGTCCGTGAATGCGGTCCCGCAGCTCGGGCGGGTTCTCGATGATCTGCGAGAAGCGCACCACGGTGACCGTGTCGTCCATCGCGACCTTGCGGCTGTAGATCTGCTCCAGGAAGTGGACCATCTCGTCGACGCGACGGAACTCGGGGTTGTCGTGCTCGATGTCTCGCGGCGACAGATCCTGGACGCGCTTGACCTCGACCTGGTCGATCACGGCGTTGAAGATCTTCTCGCGCGGCGAGTGCTGGTAGCCGATCGTGACCACCACACAGTCGTTCTTGCGGTACTTGTGGGACTTGTCGCCGAGGCGGATCGTGGCCGTCTTGCGACCCCGTCGAAGCTGGTCGGCGAACACTGACGAGTAGAAGTTGAGTACACGCACCTCGCGCAGCCTACCGTTCAGAGGCGCGGCGCGACAAAACGCGCGAGACGATCTCCCGTTCCCCGGGGTAGGTGAGCGCTGTGGCGGCCTGCTCCAGCGGCATCCAGTAGGCCCGCTCCACCTCGTGGTCGTGGTCGGCGGGATCGCCCTCGCCGTACTCGATCAGGAAGAACTCCACTCGTTTGGCGACGGGCCTGCCGCGCCGCTCGTAGGCGTACTCGACGGTTCCCAGCGACTCGAGCAGCTCGCCGGAGACGCCGGCCTCCTCGCGCACCTCGCGCACGGCCGCCTGCGACGCGGATTCTCCGCGCTCCGGGTGCCCCTTCGGCAGGCCGAGCACCTTGATACCGCCCGGACCGCGACGCGTGGGAACGATCACGACAATCTCCTGATCGCGCACCACCACGCCTCCCGCCGAGAACTCCGACTCATGTTTCTTGGCGCGTGGCATCAGCTCAGTAGACGTACCCCTGCAGTGCACCTGGATCATGCACCGTCAGCCGTCCGCGTCCCTGCGTGATCACTCCCGAGCGTTCGAGCGTAGCCAGGAACCGGCTTGCCGACTCCCTCGATGAGCCGGCCAGCTTCGCCAGGTCAGCCTGCGTAAGCGAGATGACCACGTCGCTCTCACCCTCGTTGCTCTCACGCGCTGCGGCCACCATCTGCGCCAGTACGGCCGCGACGCGGCTCTGAACCGTCTGGAACGACTGCCGGGCGAGCCGCTCGTTGGTGGCACGCAGTCGCTGGGCGAGCGCCGACGTCAGCTTCACAGCGATCTCCGGGTACTCGCGCATCAGCCGTTGCATGTCCCGCCCGGGGATCGCGACGATCTCCGCCTCGTCGATCACATCGACGGTGGCTGAGCGCGGCTCCTCATCGAACATCGCCAGCTCGCCGAAGATGTCGCCGGCGCCGAAGTGCGAGAGCGTGATCGACCGGCCATCGGAGTGATGGCGTACCGCCCGCGCGAGGCCCGAGCGCACGATGTAACAGGAGTCGCCGCCGTCACCCTCGCGGAACACGACCTCACCGGCTCGGTAGTGGCGCGCAACCGACACCGCCGCCACAGCCGTCAGGTCCTCCTCTGATAGCCCCGCGAACACGGGCACGTTCGCGAGCAGGGCTACGCGTTCAGATGTATCTGCCGGCTCAATGGTCACAACACGTCTCCGAGCAATTGAATCGCCTGGCCGATCGCCCGGTCATCAATGGCGTGCCCGCCCGCGGCCTCGCAGTAGGTGACAGCGAGCCCGGCGTCCCCCAGCAACGAGCTCGCGCGATGGGCAAAGTCGACCGGCACCGTCTGGTCGGTGCGGCCGTGGGCGATCAGCACCGGCATGCCCACCCGGGTTTCCAGGTCCGGCGCCCAGCCGTCAACCGTCGGAATCGGACCCGATAAGGCGAGAATCCCCGCCGGCCGCGGCCGCCCGGCGCCGAGGCCGGTGGCGTAGCTCATCGCGCACCCCATCGAGAACCCGACAAGGACGGTGCGCTCGGGCGGAATGCCGGTCTCCTGCCAGACGTGATCGTGGAAGTCGCACAGTCGACCGTAGCCGGCACCGAAGCTTTCCGGATCGGGGTAGCCGACCTCCGGCACGCTGAACCAGTGGTAACCGTCCAGACCGGGCAGCGACAGTGGCGCGCGTGGCAGGAACACGTGCAGCCGCTGCACGCGGTCGAGCGCGTCTGCGAGCTCGAGCAGCTGGCGCTCGTCGTTGCCGCGCCCGTGGTGGAGGATCAGGAGGCCGTCGGGCTCACCCCTCGCGGGTCGTTCGGCGTAGGTCAGCTCCCCCATGGCGGGAGCGTATAGCGGGCGCACCCGCCGTGGGTGAGCTGCCGCCCCGCGACCGAAACTACGAGGTCGCGTCTAGGGCATGCTCGCGGCGCCGCTGACGTAGCCACACCCATAGCCACATCAGCAGCGCCACGACCAGGCCGATCGGAATCGCCACCGCCAGGGCGATCAACGCCACTCCGGCGGAGACGACGAGCACGCGCAGGGCATCGTGGCCGGCGCGGCCGATCGTGAAGGAGTTCGAGTGCTTGACGACCGGTGGGATGGGTAGCCCGCCGGCGTTGATCTGCACCGTGACGTTGCTGTAGCTGATCCGGTGCTGGAGCGAGCCCAGGGTCGACTGCCAGCGGTTGATCTCGCGCTCGGCGATCTGAAGCTGCGCCTTGATGCTGTCGATCGCGGACTGCGTGTACGCGGTCTGCAGCTGCTTCAGCAGCGACGTACGCAATGCCGTGGCGTCCGCGAGCTGGCGCTGGTCGGAGTTGTACTGGTTGCTGACGTTCTGGCTCCCAGCGGTGCTCGAGGCGAGCGCCGCGAAATGGAGCTGCGAGAGCTGCGTCATGGTGGTCTGCAGATTGCTCGTCGGGATGCTCAGCGAGAACGAGGCGTAGCCGCCGCCGGAGTTGGTCGTCGCCGAGGTGACGTGCGAGCTCAGCACACTGCCGTGCTCCGCTCCGATCACGGAATAGACCTCACCGGCCACCTGATTGACGTGCTGGTTGGGCGTCGTCAGGCTGATCTGGGCCGAGCGGATCTGCTTGCCGCCGGGGGCGACAGGCGCAGGGGTAGCGGAGCTCGCGCTCTGGGTTGCCGAGAGCTTTTCGGGCTGCGACGTTCCGAGACTGGCAGCCCCATTTGCGGACGAAGGCTGCCCCGAACGTCGCCGTCGTGGTGACCGCGGGTGAGTAGGCGGTGGGCGGAATCCGCTTCGTCGCGCCGCCGTGCGCGACCGCCGGCATTTGAGTTGTCCGATGCGTGGAGCGGTTTGAGCGGAGTGGTCACGCCGTTATTCACGCCTGTGCCACCGCTGGACAGCACCACGACGGCCGCGACAGCCCCTGCGACGAGCGCGACAGCGGGTCCGGCTGCGATCCGGCCCGACCCACCCAGCCGGGATCGGCGGGACGCAGGCCGGGGCGTCTCCGACTCAAACCGCCGCGCCACGCGCGCGTCGAGCTCACGGGTGAAGTCCTCACTCGGCCACTCGCGCACGCTCGCGACCAGCAGCGCGACGTCCGAGTAGTCGCTCTCTTCGAACGGAATCTCATCAAACGGGCGCATTGACAGCCCTCCTCAGTTTCTGAACGGCGCGGTGCAGCAGCGTGCCGGCGTTGGACTCGCTCACCCCGAGCACGGAGGCGAGCTCTGCGTTGCTCAGGCCGGCGTGGAACTTGAGCGCGATCAGCTCGCGCTCGCGCGCGTTGAGCGCCTCCAGCGCCTCGCGCACGGTCGCACGGCGTACCGCCATGTCCTCGCCGTCCTCGGAGACGAGCGCGTCCTCGGAGACGTCCTCCGGGTCGACGACCAGCGTCGCCGTGCGGCGACGTGCGGCGGAGCTCATCGAGCGCGGCGTTGCGCGCGATCCCGAACAGCCAGCCACGCTCGTCGCCGCGGCGACGGTCGAACGTGCGGCGGCGGCGGTAGGCGCGCTCGAAGGCAACCGCGGTCACGTCCTCGGCCGCCGCGCGGTCGCGCAGCAGCGTCAGCACATAGGCGTAGACATCGTCACGGCTCGAGCGGTAGAGCACCTCGAAGCGCTCCCAGCTGTCGCTCGCGTCCTCAGTCTGCGGTGTCGCGGCACTCAGCCTCACACCCGTACTACGTCACATGCGCGCGTTTGTCACAAGTCGATCCGGATCAGGCGCGATCTACGTCTGGCAGCCAGGACACCAATATGTGGTGCGGTTCTGATCCCCCTGACCGCGGGACGCAATCGCGCGTCCCGCAGCGTGGGCACGGCTCGCCGACATGCCGGTAGATCCGCGCGCGGGCGGCCTGATATCCCTGCGTCCCGGACCGCAGCATGCGCGGGCGGATGCCTTCGACGAGCCCCACCGCCTGTTCGTCGCTCAGAGAGCTCACCGGCCGCCACGGGTCGACCTGAGCCTCCCAGCAGCTCTCCGCCTTCCAGATGTTCCCGATGCCAGCAAGGATCCGCTGGTCGAGCAGCGCGTCGCCGATCGGACGCTGCTGGTCGGTGGCGCGCAGGCGCCTCACGAAGCTCCTGGCGTCGAACTCGCGGGCCAGGATGTCCGGGCCGAGCGCCGCCAGCCGCTGATCGAAGCGCCGCCGACCCGCTGTCATCAGCTCGAGCACCGGGCCGTCGTACTGGACAACCTCCTGATCGCCCGCGCGCAGCACCAGCCAGGCTCTGCCGCGGCGAGCGTCGCCAGCGACCGCCGACCGGCCGCACGTCCCAGGCGCCCGTCATCCGCAGGTGCGAATGCAGCACCAGCTCGTTGTCGAAGACGATGAACAGGTTCTTGCCGTGCGTCTCGACCGCCTCGACGACGTGCCCGCCGAGTCGCTCCGCCCAGCGGTCCTTGCCGAAGCGCGGATGCGTGTGCACGACCTCCACCTGACTGCCCCTCGAGCACCGGCCGCATCCGCGTCGCGGCCCAGAGGATCGTGTCTCCCTCAGGCACTCAGCGTGAGCCGGCGCGGGCCCTCTTGGAAGCCGTGCGCGCGCAACGCCGGCCCGAGCGGTGAGGAGATCGCGGGTTCGCCGTCGACCCGCTCGAGCGCGAGTTTGCGAACCGCCACCGCGCCCGCCGCGGACGTGCTCCGCCAGTGCACCCAGCGCGAGCTCGAGCGCTCGGCGCCGGCCGGATCGTCGGCGTCGACGAGCGTCACCAGTCCCTTGCCGCCGCGTTCCAGGTAGAGCGACTGGCTCGCCGCCGACCAGCACCACCTGCGCGCCGGCCACGCGCGCCGGGCTCTTGGCGCCCTCGCGCTTGGGCCACTGCAGCGCAGCGCCGTAGGGCTGCGCCGGGTCTACCGCGCTCAGCACGACGCGCCTGCGGCGTGCTGGCGCCGCGCTCGCGCAGCCGCTCGACCGCGCCCGGCACCGCGAACTGCGCCCCGCCGAGGCCCTCGACGAAGTAGCCGCGCCGTGCGATGCCGAGCACCTCGAGCTGGGTCGAGCTCCGAGTAGATCCCGGAGAAGCCGCCGGGCACGCCCTCGGCGAGCACCTGCTCGCGCGTCAGCACGCCGTAGCGCTCGAGCAGCAGCTCGGCGCGCGCACGCCGAGCCGATCCCGCCCGCGCTTCGACCCGCTGACCGAGCAGCGGCGAGGTCAGCGACCACCTGCCCTGAACCTGAGCCGATGTCGAAGCTGCCACGCCGTGCATACCGGCTCCTACGGCCAGTGGCCCGCTGGCCACTGCTCTGGCTGCACGCGCCACCGTAAGCCGCGGAGCCCGCAGCGGCGCGAACGCGTCGTTGGTGACCTCGCCCGCCCAGACCAGATCCCACAGCGCGTCCTGCAGCTCGGTCGCGGCGATCTCGGAGCCGACGTCGACCAGCAGGTCGCTGAAGAACGCGGCGCCCGCGCGCAGCCGCTCGCGCAGCGCCTCGTGCAGCTCGCCCGCCGGCGGCTCGCCGCGCCGGCGGCGCGCCGAGCAGCGGCACCTCCTCGCGGAAGTAGAGCGCCACGCGCCCCGAGCGCCCGAGCGCGCCGGCGCCGAGCCAGACGAGCTCGCCGGACGCGCACAGCTGGTCCATCCAGGCCGGCGAGTACGCGCCGGTGCGCCGCGGCAGCACCTCGCGCTCCCAGACCTCGACCGGCAGCGCGAGCCCCTGCAGTGGCACGAGCACGTCGCGCAGGCGATCGACCCCGGCGCCGGCGGGCGGATGGCGATCGACGCCCTGCCAGCTCGGCATGAAGCGGGCGAGCGCGCTGGCCTCGACCGGCTCGACCTCCTTGCGCAGCGCCGCGAGCGAGGCGCGGCGCAGCCGGCGCAGCACCTCGCGGTGACACCACTCGCGGCCGCTGCCACCGGGCCGGAGCTCACCCTGAACCAGGTCGCCCTCGCGCTCGAGCCCGCGACAGCACGGCGCCGCAGTCGACGCCGTAGCGCTCGCGCAGCTCGCTTGACGACGAATGGGCCGTGGGTCATCGCGTACCGCGCCACCACCCGCGTCAGCGCGTCGGGCACATCGGCCAGGAACGCCTCGGGCAGACCGCCGGGCGGCACCGCCCCGAGCGCGTCGCGGTACAGCCCGGCGTCGCCGGCGTCGATCCAGCGCTCCTCGCCGCCGAGCCTGACCTTCACCGCACGGCGCTCGCCGCAGCAGCGCCTCCAGCATCGGCTCGAGCGCGACTCCCGGCACCACGCGCGCGGCGAGCTCAGGCTCACTCAGGTCGCCGAGCGCGCGCAGCATGTCGTGAAGCTGATCACGGGTCGCGACGCGGCGATCCTCTGAGAGCCACTGCAGATCCTCCTCGACCGCAGCCAGCGCGCCCGCGTCGATCAGGTCGCGCAGCTCCTCCTGCCCGAGCAGCTCGCGCAGCAGATCGCGATCCAGTGACAGCGCCGCCGCACGCCGCTCGGCGTTGGGCGTGTCGCCCTCGTACATGTAGGTCGCGACGTAGTCGAACAGCAGCGACGAGGCCATCGGCGAGGCGACGGCAGTCTCCACCTCCACCAGTGAGATCTCGCGGCGCCGCAGCTGCGTCAGCAGCTTCACCAGCGCCGGCAGGTCGAAGACGTCGCGCAGGCACTCGCGGAAGGTCTCGAGCACGATCGGGAACTCGCCGTACTTGGCGGCCACCTCGAGCAGGCGACTGTGACTTCAGGCGCTGCTGCCAGAGCGGCGTGCGCCGGCCCGGGATAGGCGCGCGGAATCAGCAGCGCGCGTCCGGCGTTCTCACGGAAGCGCGCGCCGAACAGGGCGCTGCCGGAGAGCTCGGCCGACGACCAGGTCCTCGACCTCCTCAGGGTCGATCAGCACCAGGTCGGTGAGCCGCGCGATGTCGAGCTCCTCGGCGTCTGGCAGGTGCACGATGATCCCGTCGTCCGACCAGATCGCGTCGGCCTCGAGCCCGAGCTCGTCACGGATGCGGGCGCTCAGCGCAAGCCCCCAGGCGGCGTGCACGCGCCCGCCGAAGGGCGAGAGCACGCACAGTCGCCAGTCGCCGATCTCGTCGCGGAAGCGCTCGACGACGATCGCCGTGTCACTCGGCACGACCCGGGTCGCGTCACGCTGCTCGCGCAGGAACTCGACGAGGTTGCGCGCGGCGCGCGCGTCCAGGTCGTAGTCGCGCCTCGAGCACCGCCGGGTCCTGATCCACCGCCCAGCGGCTGAAGGCGCCGATCGCCTCGCCGAGCTCGCTCGGCCGCCCGACGCTGTCGCCCTTCCAGAACGGCACCGCTCCCGGCATGCCCGGCGCGGGCGTGACGATCACGCGGTCGCGGCCGATCTCCTCGATCCGCCAGGTCGAGGCGCCGAGCAGGAACGTCTGGCCCGGGCGCGCCTCATAGACCATCTCCTCGTCGAACTCGCCGACGCGACGGCCGTCGGGCAGCGTCACGAGGTAGTTGCCGCGATCGGGGATCGTGCCGGCGTTGGTGACCGCCAGCTGGCGGGCTCCCTTACGCGCGCGCAGCGTTCCGGCGATCCGGTCCCAGATGATCCGCGGCCGCAGCTCCGCAAACTCCGACGACGGGTAGCGGCCGTCGAGCATGTCGAGCACGTTCTCAAACGAGGTGCGCGTGAGCTCGGCGTAGGTGTGGGTGCGAGTGACGAGCGCGTAGAGCTCGTCGACGCTGACGACCGCTGCATCGTCCGACGCCCCGCGGGTCTCGGCGGCGGCCGCGATCGACGACGATCTGCTGAGCGAGAACATCGAGCGGGTTGCGCGGGCACGACCGTGGTCTCGATCTCCCCGTTGCGCATGCGCCGGGCGACGACCGCGCACTCGAGCAGGTCAGCGCGGAACTTCGGGAAGATGCGTCCGCGGCTGACATCGCCGACGTTGTGGCCCGCGCGACCGATCCGCTGCAGTCCACGCGCCACCGACTTCGGCGATTCGACCTGGATCACGAGGTCGACCGCGCCCATGTCGATGCCGAGCTCGAGCGATGAGGTCGCGACCAGACATGGCAGCTCGCCGGCCTTCAGCAGTTCCTCCACCACCGTGCGCTCCTCGCGCGCGAGCGAACCGTGGTGAGCGCGCGCGATCTCCCGAATGGGCCTCCCGGCGCCCTCGTCCTGCGCCGCCGGCGAGCTCGTTCAGCCGCAGCGCTAGGCGCTCGGCGCTGCGCCGCGCGTTGACGAAGATGATCGTCGAGTTGTGCTCGCGCACCAGTCCCAGCAGCTCCGGGTACATCGCCGGCCAGATCGAGTTGATCGTCGGCTCGGTGCCGCCCGCCAGCGGATCGAGCTCCGCCCCGGGCGTCTCCCCCGGCGCGGCCATCGACTCGACCGGCACCTGGATCTTCAGGTCGAGCTGCTTGCGCACCCCGGCGTCGACGATCCGGCACTGGCGGCTCGGCCCGACCATGAAGCGGGCCACCTCCTCGAGCGGGTTCTGAGTCGCGCTCAGCCCGATCCGCTGGGGTTCGGGGCCACCACCGCGCTTGGCGACCTCCGCCAGCCGCTCGAGCGTGAGCGCGAGGTGTGCGCCGCGCTTGGTCGAGGCGACAGCGTGGATCTCATCGACGATGCACCAGCGCGTCCCCTCGAACAGCTTCTGGGCCTGGCCGGTGAGCATCAGGTAGAGCGATTCGGGGGTCGTGATCAGGATGTCCGGCGGGTTGCGCAGCATCTCCTGGCGCTCGCGCTGGGGCGTGTCGCCCGAGCGAACCGCGACGCTGAGCTCGGCACCGATGCCGCGCAGCGGGACGCGCAGGTTGCGGTCGATGTCGTAGGAGAGCGCCTTCAGCGGGGATACGTAGACAAGGCTGATGCCCTGTGGACGTTCGGACTCGGATGCGAGCCGATCTATACCCCACAGGAATGCAGCGAGCGTCTTACCGGAGCCGGTGGGCGCGGAGATCAGTACGTGCTCGCCGGAGGCGATCGCCGGCCAGGCCTGCTCCTGCGCGGCCGTTGGCGCGGCAAACGCGCGCGTGAACCAATCCCGCGTGGCGGGACTGAAACCGTCGAGCGCTGAGATGCCAGCTGCGGTAGCCACCTATGGCGAGGCTAGCGCCCTCCCCAGAGGCCCCTAACATGCGGCGCCATGCTCGCTGGACGGCGCACATACTCGAAGTGGCTGATCCGCGGGCTGGTCCTGTTTGCCGCGGCGATGACGGTGTTGGCGGCCGTGGCGTCACGCGAGCACAACAGCACGATCGGCGCACGTGACTCGGTGCTCTCGCAGTACGTCGGGCTCGAGGCACGCAACCTCCAGAGCAGCGATCCCGCGCTCGCAATGCAGCTGGCGCTGATCGCACATCGGATGTTCCCGACGCCGGCTGCCCGGTCGGCGCTTCTGGACGTCACCGCGGGCGAGATGCCGACCCGACTGCTCGGGCCGATTGGAGAGACAGGCCTCGCACTCGGCGACGACGGTCACCGCCTGGCGATCGCCTACCAGTCGGCGGGGCAGGTGAAGATCTATGCACTGAA
The DNA here is from genome assembly GCA_963818135.1 of uncultured Actinomycetota bacterium. Taxonomy (GTDB): domain Bacteria; phylum Actinomycetota; class Thermoleophilia; order Solirubrobacterales; family Solirubrobacteraceae; genus Palsa-465. Next base: position 61,874 of record CAWFRF010000016.1, on the reverse strand, counting down.
GGAAGCACAGCTGACGTGGCTCTCCACTGTGCCCGCGGGATCTCGGACGGCGCGGGTCGACGCGGTGGCGATCAGCCCCAGCGGCAAACTGCTGGCGGTGGGCGTCAGCGCCGGACGGGTGGCGCTGTGGAGCCTGGCGTCGCCGAGCCATCCCGCGAAGCTCGCGACGCTGCACACGGGAACCAGTGCGGTTCGCGGGCTCAGCTTCAGCCCCGGTGGGGCCTCCCTGGCCGCGGCGGAGGCCGGCGGCGGCGTCCAGCGCTGGTCGCTGAGCGATCCGCACCAGCCCGCCCCGGCGCCGCAGCTCGTGGCGCCTGGAGGGATCGCATTGGAGGCCGTGAGCTACAGCCACACCGGAAATACGCTGAGCGCCGTCGGCGCACACGGGACCGTGGTGAGCTGGGACGCGCACGGCGGTAGCGCCCCGCTGGCGGTCGTACGGGACGGTGGCGCCACGCTCACCGCCCTCACCTACAGCCCCGACGGGCGCTGGTTGGCTGTGGGATCCAGAGATGGACGGACGCTGATCTGGAGACTCAACGGCCGCGGCCGCGCAGGCGGCGCTCCGACCTCATTGTCAGGACATGGCAACACCGCAGCGCTGGCGTTCAGCCGCGATAGCCGCTACCTGGCGGCGGCCTCTGGTGACCGGACCGCTCGCATCTGGTCGACCAGCGGCTGGGCCGAGGTGGCCAGCCTGCCGCACCCGGCCGCGGTCACGGGTGTCGCGTTCTCGGACGGTGATCGGCGCCTACTCTCGAGCGACGTCGCCGGCACGACGGTGATCTGGCAGGTCCCACCGCCGAGCACCAACGTGGTCACATCCGCGGTAACCAGGTTGACCTTCTCGCTCACCAGGCCGCAGCTCGAGGTGACGACGCAGGACGGAGCGACGCAGCGCTGGGACGTGGTTAACGAGTGGCGTCCGACCCCGGCCGGAGCGTGGGATGCGACGCCGCCCTCCTCAGCGCCCGCCAACGCCTACTGGCTCAGCACCGCCACGACCACGGCGACCACGCCCGGCACGACGACGTCAGGCACGACGACCGTGCCCGTCAACCCCGACGCCGGCGCGAACGCGCTCAAGCAGACGCGTGCCACGACCCCAGTCGTGACCTCGCTCCTGAGTCCGAACGGGCAGCTGTTCGTGGCCGCCGGGGCCAATGGCCTCGTATATCTCTGGAAGGTCGCTGACCCGAGCGATCCCCAGCTCGCCACGACGCTCTCCGGCCCGCGTACGCCGATCACGCAACTCGCGTTGAGCCCGGACGGCCATACGCTCGCGGTGGCGACGGCCGGGGGCCATGTCTGGCTGTACGGCGTCGCCACCGTCGCCAAGGCATACACGACCGCGACGCTGACGGCCGCGCCCGGGAAGATCACAGCGCTCGCGTTCAGCCCGAGCGACGAGACGCTCGTCGCCGGCAGCAGCGACGGTCGGCTGACGTTCTGGCACTTCCGGCCATATCTGGCCATCAACCGCATCTGCGCGCTCAGCGGCACACCGATCACCCGCAGCGAGTGGCGGCAATACGTGCCCCAGCACAGCTACAACCCGCCGTGCGCAAACTGGACGCCACCCGCCCCGCCGCAGCTCCCCAAGTCGTCCGGCTAGCGGAGCGGCGGCTCAGCCGGCGACCGCGGCCTCCTCCTTCTCGGGCTCGGCCGCCGAGGGGTGCGTGACGGCGAGCAGCGACGCGGAACGCGAGAGCAGCGCGCTCGACGGGCTGGCGGTGGCGAGCGCGTCGAGCAGCGTCTGCCCGTCGATCAGCAGGCACCGGCAGTCCGAGCTGGCAACCACGTTGGCGGTCCGCTGGACGTGCTTGAGGATGCCGATCTCGCCGAAGTAAGTGGGTGCCTCCATGGTCCGGATCGGGCGGGCAGGACCATCGTCCTCGCCACTCGCCGTCACCTGGACCGTGCCCTCGACCAGTGCGTAGAGGTAGTCGGCCTCGTCGCCCTCGGTGATGATCTGCGTGCCGGCCGCGAATTCCCTGTCCTCCGCATCCGTCGCGAGCCGCTCGAGCAGCGCCCGGCTTGCCGAGGCGAAGATGCCAAGCTGTTCGAGAAGTGCGACCTTCGGCTCCAGCAACGTGCTGGCGGCAGCTGTCTCGCGGTCGACCCGCTCGAGCGAAGGCAGCGCGAACAGCGCCAGACACAAGGGTGCCAGCGCCATCGTCAAGAGCCCGGCATCGAGCCCGAAGCTGTTCGAGATCAGAGGTGTGATCAGCGTCCCAAGCGCGATCGCACCGATGATGAACGCCCAGAAGACACCCATGACACGCCCGAGCTGATCCTTCGGGACGGCACGTTGCAGCGCCGTCAGCGCGAGCACGTCAACGACCAGGGTTGAGGCGCCGCGCACCACCTGCACGAGGACCGCGAGTGCCGGCGTGTGGATCACGACCATCAGCGCCGTGGGCAATGTGTAGCCCGCGACGCCGGCGAGGATTATCCAGGCGAGACTCGTGCGCGCGGCCAGCTTGTCAACGGTCGTCGCCATCAGCACGCCGCCGATACCGAGACCCGCGAGGAGGTAGCCGAAGCCGTTTGCCCCGGTGCCGAGCTTCTCGGCCGAGACACCGACGAACAGGACCGTGTCGGTGCCGTAGATGAAGCTGACGAGCGCGCAGAGGAGGACCAGCGCCCGGGCCGAGCGCGCCCCCAGGATGGCCTTCACTCCGACCATCATCTGCTTCACGACGCCTGCGCTGCCACCCTCGGTGACGTCCACTTTGGGGCTCCGGTACCTGATGCGCGTGACCAGGAATGCCGCGCCTGCAAAGGTCGCGGCGTTGAGGAAGATGACGAGCGCCTGCGAGCCGACCAGCAATAGCACGGCGCCTATCGCAGGGCCGACCACCACGACGAGGTTGTCGATCGTCGACTGCAGCGCGTTGGCCGCGACCAGCTCACTCTCGGGCACGAGCGTGGGCACTGTCGCGCCCACGGCTGGCATCTCGAAGACCGCCGTTGCGGAGGTCAGAGCCGCGAACAGCAGTCCGAGGGCAACCGGCCCGTGGGCGAGCACGACCACGGCCAGCAGGCACTGCCAGAGGAAGCAGATGCTGTTCGTGAAGAACAGCAACCGGAACCGGTCCGAGCGCTCGACAACGACACCGCTGTATGGGCTCAGCAGCAGCGACGGCACGAACCGCACAAAGCCGGCCGCGCCGACCCAGGTGAGCGAATGAGTGCGCGAATACACGAACGCGAGCAGCGCCGCGTTGTAAGCCCAGCCGCCGGTGGCGGAGATCAGGAGCCCGCTGAACAGCAGGCGCACGTCCCTGATCGCCAGCACGCTGCCGTATGAGGAAAACCAGCCCTTCAGATGTCGCATCACGGCGGCTCTGGACTCATGAATGCCAGCGGCGCCGAGATCCCGGCCGCTGACCGCAGGCTCGCGATCCGCCTGCCCGGCTGAACGGCCTCAGTGATCGGGCCGAGCAGGCCGCCGAGCCGTTCGGCCACGTCGTCGATGCTGATCACGACCACAGCCAGCCCCCAAAACGCTGCCTCATCGGACTCGAGCTCATCGCGCTGGACGATCTCGAGTACCGCCGGACCAAGCCGTCGGAACCCCATGCGGCCGCGCTCAGACTCACGGATGCGTTTGAGCTCCACGCCGGCCCGCAGAAACGCGGCTGCCGTGCGTTCGAGGCTCGAGGTGAGAATCACGACGTGGTCGATCCCGGTGGCCCCGTTCGGATGGGTCTGGAACGGCGGCGGCCGCAGCACGCGCGGCACCGGAGTGGGCAGGCCGTCGATCGATCCCATCGCGTTCACGCGCATCAGCGACCACGCGGTGATCCCGGAGCCCTCGCCACCAAGCCGCACCCGCACGCCGCCGAGGTCCATGTGCCCCTGCTCATCGACATCGAAGCCCAGCTCACGCCAACGCTCGGGCGGGTCGGCGATCACGAGTTCAGCCAGCTCGGGCTCGCGTGGGACGTACATGAATGGCGCAGCTTACGGTGATGTGCGGGGATAATCAGTGCCGGTCGAATCGGCCGTCAGATTTGCTGAGGACCGGAAGTGCGTGATGGGCCGGAGCACGTTGGAGCCAGGAGTCGAGCACGTCACCCACGCGGACCGGGCGCGCCATGCGCTTGCTGACGCGCGGCGCCATCTGAAGCGGCGGGCTTTCGAGCTTGTCAGTTTCGTACTCGTGGTCTATGTCGTGCTCAAGCTGATCCCGGCCCTCGAGCAGGCGCTGAACACACTCGAGCATGCCTCGTGGCAGTGGTTGCTCGCGCTGGTCGGACTGGAGGTGCTATCGGAAACCGGCTTCGTGTTCTCGTGGAGCGCGATCGTGGACTCGGACCATCGGCTTACCAGCGAGGGTCGCGGAAGACGAACAGCCGATGACGTCGCCTGGTCGCAGCTGGGCAGCGGCCTGCTTCTCCCCGGCGGCGCCTGGGGAGGGATGGGGTGGGGAGCGTTGATTCTGCGCCGGTTCGGAATGCCCGGCGAGCTAATCGCAAAGCGCCAGCTCACTCTCAGCTTTCTGAATACGGCGATCGCCGCCCTGGCGCTGATCGTTTTCGGCATCGGATTGGGAACCGGCATCCTGAGCGGTGAGAGCAACGCCCTGCTGACCCTGCTGCCGGCTGCGCTTGTCATCGTCGCGATTGCGTTGGCGCTGTTCATAGCTTCGCGTATCGGCGCCGGTGGGAAGCGGACGGGACACAAACACGGCAAGCTCGCGAACGCTGTCACGGACCTCGCCGTAGCGGTCGAGGAGGTGAAGCGCCTCCTGGTTCATCGCGGCGCCTGGGTCCCCGTCCTCGGGGCGATCGCTTACTTCGGCTTCGATGCCCTCGTCCTCTACCTGGCATTTCTCGCCGTCCACGCCAATCCGGTTCCCGCGTTTGGGATCGTGATCATGGCCTACATCATCGGCGGGTTCGGGGGATCGATCCCGCTCCCTGCCGGGGCCGGTTCGGTCGGCGGCATAGCCGGCATGCTGATCGTCTACGGCGTGCCGCACTACATGGCACTCGCTGCCGTCCTGCTGCATCAGGCGATCGCGCTGCTGGTGCCGTTGACCGGCGGTTCGATCGCCCAGGCGAGCCTGCGCCGTCGCCTCGGGCCCCTTCACCTCCTCCATGGACAGGGTGACGCTTCCGGATCGGACTAGCCGCGGGTAGGCGAGCAGCGTCTCGGCGGCCAAGTCGCAATCGCCCAAAGGTCTTGACCAATTTCGGCGTGCACTTGACATGTGCGGCAAGGTGGGGCAAACTGCGCACGCTTAAGTGGTTTAGACCACTAATGGTGTAGACCACTACACCGCGTGATCGGTCAAGAGCCTGCCAACAGCAGGCGAGGGCCGGCTACGACGTGTCGAATGATCTAGGGAGGTTTTATGAGGTATCGCGCAATGGCGGCGCTATCAGCCGCTGCGCTCACGCTTGGGTTCGGCGTCGCTACGGCGAGCACCGCGTTCGCCAGCTCATCACACACGCTCACCGTCTGGCTGCAGGTTGACCCTCAGCAGAACCCGGCTTGGATGTCGGACATCGCCAACACCGATTCGCAGTTTGAGTCGCAAAACCCGGGCTGGACGGTCTCGCACCAGTATCTGCCGTGGGGAACCCACCTCCAGACCCTGGACACAGCGCTCGCCGCTGGCGGAAGCAACTTGCCAGACGTCGTCGAGATGGGCAACACCGAGATGACGAAGTACATGGCTGAGGGCGCGTTCGCGAACCTCAGCGGAGACAAGTCACAGTTCGCGAACTCCAGCCACTGGCTCGGCGGCTTGACTGCGTCTTCTACGTACAACGGCAAGCTCTACGGAGTTCCGTATTACGCGGGTTCACGCGTAATCACGTACCGCAGTGATCTCTTCGCGAAGGCTGGAGTCAAGGCCCTGCCGAAGAGCCTCTCGCAGTTCCAGTCTGACCTCACCAAGGTCGGCGCCAAGGAGAAGAAGGTCAAGGGCTTCGCGCCGCTGTATGTCGGCGGCGAGGATTGGTATACGGCTCTCGGCTTCGTCTTCGACTACAACGGATCGATCGCCAAGTACGTGCATGGCAAGTGGATCGGAACGCTCAACACGCCGAATTCGATGAAGGGCCTGACGGCGTTCAAGGCGTTCTTTGACGCTACCCAGCCGAAGTCCAGCATCACGGCCAACGGCACCGTCCCGACTCCCTACACGGTGTTCGGACAAGGCAAGACGGCCGCGAACTACGGCCCCGCCTGGTACAGCTGCTGCACCAAGCCCTATACGAAGGTCACCAAGCAGTTCGTAATGCCGAGCCACACCAAGGGCAAGGCGATGCCGGGCTTCCTCGGTGGCTCCGACCTCGTCGTCCCGGCGGGGACGGCCAATGAGTCCCAGGCGGTCCAGTGGATCGCCGACTACACCGGCACCTCCAGCGAGAAGGCACTGGACGCACTCGGGAACATCCCGAACGCGACCAACCTGCTCACGAACAGCGTCAACGACCGGGCAGCTGCACGCAGCTGGTTCGTTCCGCAGGCGGTGAACTGGGTCGACGTCGAGAACGCGAACGTGCTCCCGACGATGCTCCGCTCGATCCTCAGCGGTCAGCTCACGGTCAAGCAGGCCGCGACCTCGGCTAGCGAGCAGATCTCAGCAACCCTCAACCAGCCGGCGTCCTGAGCGCCAGCGAGCAAACGACGGCAGTGCCCGCCGCCGCGACCGTAAGGTCGCGGCGGCGCCGCCTGATGCGTCAACGTCTGACCAGCGGAGCGACGCCGTACCTGCTGCTGCTCCCGATGCTTCTCGCGATCCTGGCCGTCCTCGGCTATCCGATCGTCAACCTGGTTGAGCTGTCACTGCAGCAGTACGGGCTGTTCCAGCTGATCAACCACCACGGCATCTACATCGGGCTTCAGAACTTCGAAACGATCTTCAGCGACTCCGTCTTCTGGCACACGCTGATCCGCACCACCCTGTTCACGGCCGTCAACGTGGGCCTGACGATGGGGATTGGGATGCTGATCGCGCTGCTGCTGGCCCGCGTCTCAACCTGGGTGCGGCTGCTTGTCAGCGTTGCCCTTGTGCTGGTGTGGGCGACGCCGCCGGTCGTCGGGGTCGAGATCTGGCAGTGGATGACCAACATCCAGAACGGCATCCTCAACTATGCGCTCACGCAGCTGCACATAGGCAACTTCTTCCAGCACGACTGGTACACGTCGACCGTCTCCCAGTACGCGATGGTGACCAGTCTGCTCGTCTGGGGCGCGCTTCCGTTTGTCGCGATCACTTTGTATGCCGCCCTCTCGCAGGTGCCGCATGAACTCGTCGAGGCCGCACAGCTGGATGGCGCTTCTGCGCCCCGCGTCTTCACAGCGGTGACGTTGCCGGTCATCCGGCCCGTGCTCCTGATCCTCACCAGCCTGTCGATCATCTGGGACTTCGGCGTCTTCACCCAGCCGTTCCTGCTGATCGGGCCCAGCCAGCAGAACCCGAGCAACTACCTGATGAGCATCTACCTCTACGTCGAGGGCTACGGGCAGACCAACTTCGGGCTCGGCGCCGCGATCTCCATCGTCATGCTCGCGATCGTCGCCGTGCTCAGCATCTTCTACGTGCGGTCCATGGTCCGGGTGGGTGACGAATGAGACGCAAACTCCCCGCCCGCACGGGCTGGAACGCGCTCGGGCTGCTGGTGTTCGTCGTGATGGCCTTCCCGGTCTACTGGATGATCTCGACGGCGTTCAAGAGCGACAACCAGATCAACAGCTTTAACCCATCCTGGATACCGACGCAGCTGACGCTCGCGCACTTCCGCAGCGCGCTCAACACGCCCGGTTTCTGGCCGGACGTGACCAACAGCCTCATCGTGGTGCTCGCCACTGTCGTGATCGCACTGGCGCTCTCGTTTTTCGCGGCAGTCGCGCTGGCGAGGTATCGCTTCAGCGGTCGCGCGCTCGTGGTCGTGCTGGTCATCGGAATTCAGATGCTGCCCCAGACGGGACTGCTGATCCCGCTCTTCGTGCTGCTGGCTCGCTACCACCAGGTGGGCAAGCTGAGCGGCCTGGTGCTCGTCTACCTGACCTTCGCCCTGCCGTTCTGTGTCTGGACGTTGCGCGGGTTCATGATCGGAATCCCGAAGGAGCTCGAGGAGGCGGCGATGGTCGACGGCGCAAGCCGGCTTGGCGCATTCGTTCGGATCCTGCTGCCACTGATTGCTCCGGGGCTCGTCGCGACGGCCGTGTTCACGTTCATCACCAGCTGGAACGAGTACCTCTTCGCCAACACGCTCCTGCGTACCGGGCACCACTACACGATCACGCTCTGGCTGTCCGACCTGACAGGCGGTCAGCGTCAGATCGACTGGGGCGCCGTGATGGCCGCCTCAACAATGATCTCGATCCCGGTAGTGATCTTCTTCCTCCTTGTCCAACGTCGAATCGCGTACGGCCTCACAGCCGGCGCAGTAAAGGGCTGAGCTGTGCAAGCAACCAGAGCGGGATGCTCTTACTTCGGAGTGCGGATCCCACGGCATGTGCGGCGGGACATGGCGGACCTGGCCGAGCGTGGTTACAGCGGCGTCCTCCACACCTTCTCCGAGAACGACTTCGCCTACTACCGCGGGACGATGGCGGAGATAGTCGCGATATCTCACGACCAGGGCCTGTTCGTGGAGGCGAGCCCGTGGGGCCTCGGCCGCACGTTCGGTGGCGAGGCTGAGAGCCGCTGGGTCGCCTTCCACCCGGAGGAGCGCCAGGTCCTCGACGATGGCCGTCCCGTCGCCGCCGCCTGCTTGAACAGCTCGGCCTACCGCGCGTTCTGCAAGGAGTGGGCCGATTGGGTCCTCGAGTGCGGGGTCGACATGGTCTTCTGGGACGAGCCGGCCTGGGTCGTGCCGGCACACGTTGGCGTCGACGATCCAACGCGTTGGACGTGCCGCTGCGAACGGTGTGCCGAGCGCTTCGGCGGGCCGGTCCCGGCCGAGCTGACTCCGGAGGTTCAGGCATTTCGTCAGGCGTCCGTGGTCGACTTCCTGCGTGAGGTGGTGGCGCACGTCACGGCACAGGGCGGATCGAATGCGATCTGCCTGCTGCCGGCGACCGAGGGCATGGTCGGCATGGCCGATTGGGATGTCGTCGCCGCCCTGCCGGGGCTCTCGCTGCTCGTCACCGATCCGTACTGGAAGCACTGGGATGAGGCGGCCGGACCGTTCGTACGCCGCTTTGCGCGGCTGCTGCGGGAGACCGCCGATCGTCACGGCGTCGGGGCGCAGCTCTGGCTGCCCAGCTTCGGCCTCACCCGCGAGGACATCCCCGAGCTCGAGGCGGCGATCGCAGCGGCCCGCGAGGAGGGTGTCGAGGATCTGTGGACGTGGGGCTATGAGGCCTGCCGGCACATGACTCACCTCGCCACCCCAGATGGAGCGCTCGTGTGGGAGGCAGTCAGCGCGGCGCTGACAGGTCAGACCCAACCGGTGACGCAGGCGGGGTCGAGATGAGGCTCGGGGTCGAGGCTGCAATCGTCCAGGGCGGCGTCGTCCGGGGCGACGTAGAGGTCGAAGACGGGCGCGTCGTCGCCGTCGGCCTGTCGCCCGGGGCGCGCGGGCTGATCGCAATTCCCGGGCTGATCGACATCCAGGTCAACGGTTACGGGGGTGTCGACTTTCTCGCTGCGTCAACCGACGACTACCGGACCGCCGGTGAGGCGCTGCTGCTCGCGGGAGTCACTGCGTACCAGCCGACCTTCATCACCTCAGCGGAGCCGACGACGGTCGAGGCGCTTCGGGCGATGCCCACAGGGGGCGTTGGCCCGCGCGTGCTCGGCGCACACCTCGAGGGACCGTTTCTCTCGGCCGAGCGCCCCGGCATGCACCCCGTTGAGCACCTCCGCGCGCCTGACGTTGCGCTGCTCGACCGGCTGCTGGACGCGGGCCGCGTTACCGAGATGACCCTCGCTCCCGAGTTGCCCGGTGCGGACGCGCTCATCAGGCGGCTGCGCGACCGCGGTGTGTTCGTCTCTGCCGGGCACACCAACGCCACCGCGTCAGAGGCCAATCGCGGTTTCGATCAGGGCATCACGGGACTGACGCATGTCTTCAACGCCATGCGGCCCCTGCGGTCCCGCGATCCGGGCGTGGCCGGCGCAGCTCTGACGAGGCCGGACATCGTCGTCAAGGTGATCGTCGACGGCCACCATCTCGCGAGTGAGGTCGTGAAGCTGGTGTGGGCATGCGCCGCCGGCCGCGTCGCGCTGATCACCGACGCGATGGGTGCAGCCGGTGCGCAGACCGAGAGCGGAGGAATGTTTCGCTTTGGCGAGGTCGAGGTCGAGGTCGAGGTCGGCGCGGCGCCGAAGCGTGAGGATGGGACGATCGCGGGCAGCGTGCTCACGATGATCGACGCATTGCGTAACCTGCACGCGCTCGGCGTCCCGTTCGAACAGGCCGTCGGCGCGGCCACCGTCGTTCCGGCGCGCTTCCTCGGACGGGAGGACGTCGGCGTGCTCGAGCCGGGCGGCCCTGCGGACATCGTCGTGCTGGACGACCGGCTCGACATCCAGACCGTCCTCTGTGCCGGAACGCCTGAGGTCGTGGCCTAACTGAGCGCCGCTGCGAGCAGTGTCTCGACGGCCGCACGCTGTACGGCCGCAACCTCCGGGTCACGCTCGAACTTCGCCGCCTCCGAGCCACCGCTGTACAGCAGCTGAAGCTGCCATGCGAGTTGGTCGGGGTCCGGGGCACCCGCCTCGGCGCAGAGCTCGCGGAACATCGCACGGATGTCGGCGCGATAGGCGCGGGTGGCCTGATCCACGACGCCTCCGGCCGGTTCCTCGGCACGCGCCCCCGCAAAGGCGCAGCCGTTGTAGTCCGGCCGCTCGAAGTCCCGAGCCAACGAATCGAAGATCGCCAGGATCGCGGAGACCGGGTCCGGCGCTGCCGCGGCCGCCTTCTGGCGGCGCGACAGCATGCGCTCATGCATCTCCTCCAAGTACGCGCTGACAAGTCCCTCCTTGGACCCGAAGGTCGAGTAGAGCGATGCCTTGGCGACCCCGGCACGCTCGATCACGCGGTCGATCCCGACCGTGTGCACGCCCTCGGCGTAGAAGAGCTCCCTGGCCGCCTCCAGCAACCGCTCTCGCGGTGAACGCCTGAGTTCCTCGTCGACCGGCATCTTGAGTGCAGTGTGACTCATCAGACGGCCGCGCAGACGGACGAAGGACGTGCGGCGCGCGCCTCCTGACGCAGGGACCGCACGAGGCCCACGGCGGTCAGCGCCGCGAGGATGATCACTCCGGCGCCGAGCTCCTCTGCAGTCTGCGGCAGGCTGGAGCTCACCACCAGCGCCCCCGCCAGAATCGCCGGAAGGCCCATCGACAGGTAGCAGATCACGTACACGATGGAGATGACGCCGGCGCGCTGATGCGGCTCGGCCTCAGCCAAGATGGCCCGCAGACCGCCCTGGAAACCTGCGCCGAAACCGGCTCCTGCGGGGAGGATCCCGAGCGCGAAGATCGGTAGCGAGCGAGCGGCCACGCCCCAGAGCAGCAGCGCCGAACCGACGATGATCCCGATCGCACCGTAGAGCGCGAACCTCCGCGCCTCCGTGCGGTGGAATCGCAGCACCGTCGCCGATGCGCTGCCAGCCAGCAGGAACAGTGCCGCCCCGCCGAGGATCATCGAATGGTCGCCGGCGACCATCTGCGCCAGCGACGGTCCGAGCGAGGCGTAGAAGCCCGCGAGCGTCCACACGGCCACCAACGACGGCGCGGCGACCCACACGGCCGGTCGTACCTGCGGCGGCAGCGACAACGTCGGCGACAGCGAGCGGCGGGCGCCGGGCACGCGCGCCGAGGTCTCCGTGATCAGCAGCACTGAAAGCGCCTGCACCAGGAACACGCCGGAGAGGAAGAGGTAGACGAGCTCAGTCGGCGCGGGCAGGAACTGGACGAACAGCGCTGAGAGCAGCGAGCCCGATGCGGTGCCGGCCATCAGAGCCGAGGCGTTGGCGACCGGCCCATGCGTGGGATGCAGGTCAACCAGGCCGGCGCCGATCGCGCCGAGCGCCGCTCCTGTCGCCAGACCCTGGAGGACACGCGCGGCGAGCAGCACGTCCAGGTTTCCGGCGAACGCGAAGATCAACATGACCAGGACCTGAGATCCAAGGCTGGCGATCAGCAGCGGCCGCCGGCCGATGTGGTCTGAGAGCGAGCCGAAGACCAGCAATGACGCCAGGACCGCGACGGCGTACACGCCGAAGATCACCGTGACGGTGAGATCGGAGAAGCCCCACTTGGCCTGATAGGTGGCGTAGAGCGGGGTCGGGGCGCTCGAGGACGCGAGGAGCGTCAGCGCCGCCGACGCGAGCAGGGCAAACGCTGCCCTGCGGCCCAGGCGTGGCCTTGTCGCGGAAGCGAGAGGACGGGAGGTGAGGGCTGCGGGGTAGTTCACGGGGCGGCTCCTAAACAGAACGGTCTGTCTGGTGTTGTCAGAGCCTAGCACCGGACAGACAGTTCTGTCTAGTGCGTCCCCGCGTCAGGCGGCGGCCAGCTCGAGCGCGCGGGCGAAGACGGCATCGAGCATCGGCTCGGTGAGCCTGCCGGTGAAGGTGTTCTGCTGGGAGACGTGGTAGCTGCCGAGCAGCGTCACGTCGGCGAGTTGCGCCTCGACGCCGTGGCCGAAGCTGCGGCGAGGCCGCGGCGCGGACAGCTGGGCCATTGCCGCATCCCATGCGAACTTTCCGAGGCAGACGATCACGCGCACGTTCTCGAGCAGCGCGAGTTCCGCGTGCAGCCACGCGGCGCAGTTGTCGCGCTCCTGCGGCGTCGGCTTGTTGGCCGGCGGAGCGCAGCGCACGGCCGCCGTCACCCAGCAGTCGGTGAGTGTCAGGCCGTCGTCGCGCGAGACCGACGTCGGCTGGTTGGCGAGACCAGAGCGCCAGAGCGCCGCGAACAGCCAGTCCCCGGAGCGGTCACCGGTGAAGATGCGGCCGGTTCTGTTCCCACCGTGCGCCGCGGGCGCAAGTCCGAGCACGACGATTCGCGCCGCGGGATCACCGAAACCGGGGATCGGGCGACCCCAATACGGCTGGTCGATGAAGGCGCGACGCTTGACCCTTGCGACCTCCTCGCGCCACGCGACCAGGCGCGGGCAACGACGGCAGTCGACGACGTCTGCCTCGAGTTGGGCGAGCGCGTCTATCGGCCCAGCACCTGGTACTTGGCCTCGGTCGCGTGCTTCTGCGGCTGCCACCAGTCCGGGTTGTCCCGGTACCAGGCGATGGTGGCCTCGAGACCGCGCTCGAAGTCCTGGTAGAGAGGTCGCCAGCCGAGCTCGTCGCGCAACTTGCTCGCGTCGATCGCGTAACGCATGTCGTGGCCCGGACGGTCGTTCACGTGCTCGAAGTCAGCGGGCCCACGACCCATCAGACTGAGGATCAGCTCGACGACGCGGCGGTTCGATAGCTCGCCGTCGGCGCCGATCAGGTAGGTCTCGCCGATACGTCCGCGCTCGAGGATCACGAGCACCCCGGAGGAGTGGTCCTCGGTGTGAATCCAGTCGCGCACGTTCGCGCCGACGCCGTAGAGCTTCGGCCGCCGGCTCTCGAGGATCTCTGTGATCTGCCGCGGGATGAACTTCTCAACGTGCTGGTAGGGCCCATAGTTGTTGGAGCAGTTGCTGATCGTCGCGCGCACACCGAAGCTGCGTACCCAGGCGCGCACGAGCAGGTCGGAGCCGGCCTTGGTGCTCGAGTAGGGGCTCGACGGGTTGTACGGAGTCTCGGGCGTGAACTTCGCGGGATCATCGAGCTCGAGGTCCCCGTAGACCTCGTCGGTGGAGATGTGGTGCAGCCGCCTGTCGTGACGGCGTACGGCTTCGAGCACCTGGTAGGTGCCGATCACGTTGGTGTGCACGAACGGGAACGGCGAGTGCAGAGAGTTGTCGTTGTGGGACTCGGCGGCGAAGTGCACGACTGCGTCGCATCCGGCGACGGCCGCGTCGATTGCCTGCTCGTCGCAGATGTCAGCCTGCACCAGCGTCACGCGCTCGAGCCCCTCGACGTTGCGACGGTCGCCGGCGTAGGTCAGGAGGTCGTAGACCACGATCTCCCAGTCGGGGCGCTCGCGATGGACGTAGCGCACGAAGTTCGAGCCGATGAAGCCGGCGCCGCCGGTGACCAGCAGCCTCAGACGACCGCGCGTTCAGCGGTCCGGGGCTGAAGATACGCGCTCAGGCCATCGCGCCAGTCGGGCAGGCTCGGGGCGTCGGGACGCTCCGAGCGCAGGACGCTGTAGGCGGGGCGGTGCGCCGGGCGCGGAAACTGATCGGTCGTGATCGGCTGGACCTCAACGTTGGTGTTCGTCGCGCGCATGATCTCGACCGCGAACTCATACCACGTGCACTCTCCGGAGGCGGCAACGTGCAGGACGCCGGGCTGGCCCTGCTCGGTCGCCAGCCGCACCAGCGCGGGCGCCAGGTGGCCGGTGAAGGTCGGACAGCCGCGCTGGTCGTCGACCACCCTGAGCGTGTCGTGTTCGGCCGCGAGGCGCAGCATCGTCGCCGGGAAGCATGGGCCTGCGGTGCCGAACAGCCAGGAGCTTCGCACCACGGTGTGGCGATCGGGCGCGGCGATCGCCACCGCCCGCTCCCCCAGCAGCTTGGTCGAGCCGTAGACGGAACGCGGGCCGGTCGGGTCCGACTCGACGTACGGTGAGGTCTTGGTCCCGTCGAAGACGTAGTCGGTGGAGACGTGGACGATCCACGCGCCGGCTTCGGCTGCGGCCTCGGCCAGGAAGCCAGGACCGGTTGCGTTTGCAGCGGCGGCCGCGTCGGGATCTGACTCGGCTCCGTCGACATTGGTGTAGGCGGCGCAGTTGATGACGGCGTCCGGCTGCGCTGCGGCGACGACTGCCCTGACCGCATCGCGATCGCTGATGTCGAGCTCCGCGCGTGACAGCGCGACCACCTCGTGGTCGCCGGCGCTCGCCGCCCGCACGTCGGTGCCGAGCATGCCGGCCGCGCCCGTGATCAGAAGCTTCATCGTGGGCAAGGGTAATTGACCCGCCGCCCGGGCGGCGGCGGTATCGCGGGCCCGGGCGGCGGCGGTATCGCGGATGCCTCGTGCGCGCGATGCTGGAAGGAAAGGTGCCGTAGGGGCACATTTCTCTCCCAGCGTCCGGATCAGAGCGGGAAGCGCGCGCCACGCTGGGCACCGAGCCCTCCTATCCAGTTGTCAGCAGGGCGGCCACCGGATTAGCCCTAGGAAACTGGCGAACGCCCGTTTCGTGGCCATATGCTGGCGCAGATGTCGGCTGATGCGCTCATCAACAGCTACCTGATCCCGGCAGGCTGCTGCGATGAGCTGTTCGATGAGGACGGGCGCCCGAAGGCCCACGTGCAGTCGCTCGTCGCAACGCTGCAGAGGCTGGGACCCGACGCGCTGGCGGATGCCGGACGGCGGCGGGACACGATCTTCATGCAGCAGGGGATCACGTTTGAGGTCTCGGGGTCGAACGGTCAGCGTCGCGACCGGCCGTTTCCGCTCGATCTCGTCCCACGTGTGCTGACGGCGGCCGAGTGGACGGTGATCAAGCGCGGCCTTGCGCAGCGCATCCGTGCCCTGAACGCATTCGTGGACGACGTCTACCACGGGCGGGAGATCGTGCGCGCCGGGATCGTGCCCTGGTCGCTGATCATCAGCCGGCCCAGCTTCGCCCGTCCGGTGCACGGCGTGCGGGCACCGGGTGGCGTCTACACGCACGTGTCCGGTTGTGACCTCGTGCGTGGCGGCGACGGCAGCTGGCGCGTGCTCGAGGACAACGTACGCACGCCGTCCGGGATCTCCTATGTGCTGGAGAACCGCCTGGCGATGACGCGACTCGTGCCAGAGCTGTTCGCGGGTCAGCGCGTTCGGCCCGTCGAGCACTACCCGTCGCTGCTGCTCGAGGCCCTGCAAGCGGTTGCGCCCGCGCCGAGAGCGACCCCACCGTCGTGGTGTGGACGCCAGGGCCGCTCAACGGCGCGTACTTCGAGCATGCCTTCCTGGCTCGCGCGATGGGCATCGAGCTCGTGGAGGCGTCGGACCTGGTCGTGCGCGACTCGATCTGTTACATGCGCACCACCGCTGGTCTGCGACGCGTACACACGATCTACCGGCGCCTCGACGACGACTTCATCGATCCGCTCGAGTTTCGCTCCGATTCGGCGCTGGGCGTGCCGGGCCTCGTGCGCGCCTACCGGGCCGGCACTGTCGCGATCGCCAACGCGATTGGGACCGGCGTGGCAGATGACAAGGCGATCTACCACTACGTTCCGGAGATGGTGCGGTTCTACCTGGGCGAGGAGCCGATCCTGGAGAACGTCCCCACCTACCTGCTGAGCGACGATGCGGTACGCCGCTGGATCCTCGGTCGCCTACACGCGGTCGTCGTGAAGCCGACGTCCGAGTCGGGCGGCAAGGGCGTCTTCATCGGGCCGCAGGCAAGCGCCGAGGAGATCGCGGAGGAAGCCCTGCTGATCGAGGCGCGGCCGGATCTGTTCATCGCGCAGGAGCTCGTGCACCTGTCAACCGCTCCGACAGAGACCGGTGACGGCAGACTCACGCCGCGGCACGTCGACCTGCGTCCGTTCGCGGTGTTCGGCGACGAGATCCGGATCGTGCCCGGTGGGCTCACGCGGGTCGCGCTGCGAGAGGGCTCGATGATCGTCAACTCGTCGCAGGGCGGCGGCTCGAAGGACACGTGGGTGCTCGACGACGGCGACCTCGCCGACACTCTTCCGGTTGGTGTCGCGGCCCGCGAGCCGCCGAGGTTGCCGGACGTCCGCTACGGCGGCTGGCACGGCCAGTCCCAGCAGCAGCAGCTGATGCTGGCCCGGATCGCCCAGGAACTGTTCTGGCTCGGCCGCGATTTGACCCGCGCCGAGCACACGGCACGCATGCTCGACGGCGCCTTCCACGCCGACGTCGCCGGTGGTGCGGCGGGCGCAGGCGCGGGGCCGGCACGGTCCGGGGTCGCGCTGAGCTGGAATGGCGTGCTGGCGGTGATCGGGGCGAAGCCACCCGCTCCCGGGGAGGAGGCTGCTGAGGGCGCCGCAGCCGAGGCCGCCGACCATGCGCCACCCGGCATGCTGGGTCGCCATGAGATCGCTCCGCTGTTGACGCTCGACACGGACAGCCCGGCCTCAGTCGTGTCATGCGTCTACCGGGCGCGGGAACGGGCGCGGACGCTACGGGACGTGATCTCGGCTGAGATGTGGGAGGCGCTCAACTCGTTCTACCTGTCGCTCGGGCGCTATGACCTGGAGGCAGCGCTGGCGACGGGTCCGTACTCGGTCTACCAGGAGGTCAAGGAGCGTCGCACTGTTCTGGGGGCTGCTGGACAAGACGATGCTGCGCGATGAGGCGCGGTCATTCCTCGATGCCGGCGGGCGGATAGAGGAGGCTGACATGGTGCTGCGGATGCTTCGCGTCGCCAGCCCGGTTGTTGATGAAGGAGTCCGAGCCGGGCGAGCGCGCACAGGACCACGAGGCGGAGGCGCTTGCGCTGTTGCAGGCGGTCGGCGGCTTCCAGGCGTTCCGGCGACACCTGCGCCGGGCGCCGACGCTGGCGAGCGTCGGACGCTTCCTGCTCTATGAGAGCCAGTACCCGGGATCGGTGCTCGCGTCGCTCGAGGAGTTGCGCGACGCACTGAGACAGCCGACCCGATGCCACGCTCGGCGCCCCCGGTCCTCCGGCTCGGCCGCCTGATCGCGGACCTGGAACTGCAGCAGCGGATGGCGCACGAGTCGGAGCGGCTCGTCGAGCAGCTGGCAAGGGTTCAGGATGAGCTCGAGGTGATCGACCACGAGATCGATGAGCGCTACTTCGCAGTCGCCGCGTTGGCTGCCGTCCACTCCGGCGTGTGAACTGATGAGTACCGCCGCCCGAAGCACCCACCAGATGCACTTCGCAATCCGCTACCTGAGCCGCTACCGCTACGACGGCGACGTGGTCGACAACATCAACGCACTGCGTATCCGCCCTGCGACCGGCAGCCGCCAGCGGGTCGACGACTTCACGCTGCGGTTGTCCCCAGAGGTGCGCCAGCACCGGCACGAGGACTATTTCGGCACCGATGTCATCGAGTTCGAGGTCACTCGTCCGCACCGTGAGTTGGTGATCGACGCCCAGGGCCCACGTCACCACCGAGCCTCAGCCCGAGCCGCCCACCGCGGACTGGTCTGAGCTCGACACCGCGGCCTACCGGGAATCCGGCGCAGAGTTCCTGATGCAGACCGACGACGCATCGGGCCATCCGCTGCTGGCTGAGCTACAAGCCGAGATCGCCGGCGCGGCGACGCCATGGAAGCGGTGCTGCTCGTGTCCGAGGTGATTCCGGATCGCCTCGAGTACCGCAAGGGCGCCACCTATGTCGACTCAACCCTCGCGCACCTGCTCGACGTCCGTGCCGGTGTCTGCCAGGACTTCGTGCACCTGGGCCTTAATCTGCTGCGCGCACAGGGGATCGCGACGCGCTACGTCTCCGGTTACCTGTTCACCCAGGGAGCGGGCGGCACGGGCGAGCCCGGCGAGGATGGGGTCGCCTCAGTCGAAGTGGACACGCACGCCTGGATCGAAGCGCTGCTCCCGAGCGCCGGCGTCGAGCCGCGCTGGGTGAGCGTCGATCCAACCAACCGCGGGCTCACGGGCGAGTGTCACGTGAAGATCGGCCACGGGCGCCACGACGCGGACGTGCCGCCGATCAAGGGCGTCTACCGCGGCGGCGCCAGCTCGACGCTCGATGCGAGCGTGACGATGACGCGGACCGAGCCGGTGGGGTAGCCGCTTCATGGCCGGGAGTCGTGCGCGCTGATGCTGGGAAGGAAAGGTGCCGTGGGGGCACATTTCTCTCCCAGCGTCCGGATCAGAGCGGGAAGCGCGTGTCGGTCAGCTCTTCGCTGACCTCCCACAGCCGACGCGCCACCGCGTCGTCTTCAGCGCGCTTGCTGCGCTTGACGAGCCGCGGGGCGCCGCGCATCCCCTGCATACCGCCGGGGCCGGCGAAGCTGTCGCCCGGGATGTCGGCAAAGGCGGCGTAGAGCGTCGGCAGCGCGCCTGCGCTCTCGCTCTGGGCGAACAGCGAGTTGTCGACCCGGCCGAAGGAGTCCCAGAGCCCGCTGCCGGAGTGCGATTGCAGGTTGGTGGCGGCGTAGCCCGGATGCGCGGCCGTCGACAGCACGGGCGAGCCTGCGGCCGTCAGACGATGCTGGAGCTCCTTGGTGAACAGCAGGTTCGCGAGCTTCGACTGTCCATAGGCCGGCCAGCGGCGGTAGCGCCGACGCTCCCAGTTGAGATCGTCAAAGTCGATCTTGCCGGCCCTGTGCATGCTCGAGGACACGGTGACCACACGGCCGCTGATGTGCGGCAGCAGCAGATTGGTGAGCGCGAAGTGTCCGAGGTGGTTGGTTCCGAACTGAAGCTCAAAGCCGTCGGCCGTGCGGCTGAGCGGTGGGATCATCACCCCGGCGTTGTTGATCAGCAGGTGAATCTCGCCGTCCCAGTCGGCGGCAAACCTTCGGATCGATTCGAGGCTCGCGAGGTCCAGCTCGCGCACGTCCGTCTTGCCGGCAATCGTCGCCGCGGCGGCCTGACCGCGCTGGAGGTTGCGTACCGCCAGGGTCACCTGCGCTCCTGCGGCCGCCAGGACGTTGGCTGCAGCCCGGCCGATGCCGCTGTTGGCACCGGTGACAATCACGCGCTCGCCCGGAATATCGGGAACGTCTGCTGTCGAAAAGCTCGTCATGGCTACATCCTCTCGTAAGAATGCAGCCATGACCACATTCCCCGATTCGCACAAGGAGTTCCTCGACTTCCCGATCGCGTCGCTGACGACGATCGGAGACGACGGCCTCCCCCAGTCGACCCTGATCTGGTTCCTGCACGACGACGGCGAGCTCAAGGTCTCGCTCAACAAGACAAGGCTCAAGGTCAAGAACCTGCGCAAGCGCCCGCAGGCCAGTCTCCTGATCCTCGACTTGAACGATCCGATGAAGTACCTCGAGGTGCGCGGCAACGCGAAGCTGGAAGAAGATGCGGACGGGTCATTCGCTCAGAGGGTCGGCGCCAAGTACGGGGCGGATCTGGCTGCCTACGACGCGCCCGGCGACGAGCGCGTGGTGGTAACGATCGAGCCGGAGAACATTCGCGCCGTCGACATGCACGGGTGACGCTGTCGTCGGCGGCCCGCTGGCCGCCGACGCGCCGTGAGCGATAACGTGCGCGCCGCATGAGTTTCCGGTTGTCCAGCCTGCGGCGGTTCAGCGCGGACCCGCTGCTGCAGACGGTCCCGACGATCCACGAGGATCAGCGCGATCACCCCGTGGTCGCGCTGATCCGCGGCCGCCGTGAGCAGGGCTCACTCCCCGGGGAGCGGACCGACGGGCGGCGCGTGGCGCTGGTGATCGAGGGCGGGGGCATGCGCGGCGTGGTGTCGGCCGGCATGACCGCGGCGATTGAGCAACTCGGCTTCACGAACACCTTCGACGAGGTGCACGGCGCCTCTGCGGGAGCGTTCAACGCGGCCTTCCTGATCGCGGAGCAGGCCTCCTACCTGACAGGCCTCTACCAACACGGGTTCGGCAACCCGAGATTCGTGAGTGCACGGAGAGTTCTGCGCGGCAGATCGCTCTTCAACATGGACTACGTCGTCAACGAGGTCTGGCGCACGCAGCGACCGCTGCACACCGAGCGCATCCTGGAGAGCCCGATCGATCTCCATTGCACGGCCACCGACGTTGAGTCGGCCGAGATCGTCGACCTGACGGACCTCCGCGACGACGCTGAGATCCGCACCGCGATGCTGGCATCGGCACGACTGCCGTGGCTCTCCGGAGCGCCGGTGAGGTTCCGCGGCCGGCTGCTGTTCGACGCAACGCTTGCCGAGTCGGTGCCGGTGCATGTGCCGCGACAGACCTGCACCGACATGCTCGTGCTCCAAACCCGACCGCAGGGGACTGCGCACGCCGGACTGTCGAGCACGGTCGGGAATCTGACCGACCGCTACCTCGTGAAGTTCAACCCTGCGCTCGTCGAGCTGCGGCGCACGCGCTCGGCGAGGTACGACGCGCTGGTCGGTGAGCTCTCGCGCCAGTCCCAGGATCCCGACGCGAAGCCACGTGTGGCCGTCATCCGCCCTCCAATGGGATCGCCGGTGATCAGTCAGATGGAGAACCGCGCCGCGGCCATGTCAAGCGCCGGCGGATACGGCTTCCGCTCGGCCTGGATGGCGCTCGACGGCGCCGACCCGGAAGTGGTCAGCGTCCCCAGGGCCTTCCACTGACGCCACACGCCGGCCTCGCGCAGCGGCGAGCGCGTCAACGCCCCATTGACGACCGCAGGGGCAGCCATATGTAACAGGTATCACTTGAGGGGGTACAACTGACGTGCCGTCGTTCCGCCGCCAGACGACAACAACCGAATCGCCGCTCAAGGACAGGGTCCGCGATGCCGCCGTCGAGGCCGCACGCGAGAGCCAGCAGCGGGTGATCGATGCTGCTCGCGAGGTTGCCGAACAGGCTCCGGAGCGCGCACAGCAGCTCCGTGCTGCGGTGGCGCAGCTTGACGTGGGCTGGGCGCGCTCGGCTCCGGCCCGCTGGCTCCGCGAGCGCTTCATGCAGTTCGTGATGAACCCGGTCCTCGATCACTACGCGGCACGCCGAGCTAGCGGGTTCGAGAAGCTGCTGCATCTCAAGGGCCCCGTGATCCTGGTCGCCAACCACGCGAGCCACATGGACACCCCGATCATTCTCTCGGCGCTGCCTCGCAAGCTGCGCAAGCGCACGGCCGTCGCCGCGGCAGCGGATTACTTCTACCGCAACCGGATCACGGCCTACCTGGCCTCGCTGCTGTTCAACACGGTGCCGGTGGACCGCAATGGCGGGGGCGGAGGCACCAAGCACCTCGACAAGCTGCTCGACGACGGCTGGAATCTGCTGCTCTACCCGGAGGGGACGCGCAAGCACGGCACCGGACCCGGTCGCGTGCGCCGTGGCGCCGCCGTGCTGGCCTCCCACCACAACCTCTCGATCGTGCCGATCCGTGTGACCGGAACGGCTGCCGCCATGCCCCCGGGATCCTTCTGGCCGAAGCGCCTGCGCGGACGCCTGTTCTCGCACCGCCATCGCGTCGAGGTCGCGTTCGGCGATCCGATCCCGCCGCTTGGCGATACCGCAGCGTTGATCGAGCGAGTACAGAACTTCTTCGAGTCCGGCGAAGCCGGGCCGCCGTCGCTCTCGCCCTATCGGCGCCGCATCACCGGCGGCAACGACGAGAGCAGCGACTGATTTCGTAGCGCAACCGCGGCCCTGGGTGATTCAGGAGCCTAGTTGCGCACCTGGCGCGACCAGGCGTCGAGGCCGACGGCGAGCAGCATGATCGCGCCGAGCGTGATCTGCTCGTACAGCGGGTTCAGGCTGAGCAGGCCGTAGCCGTTGCCGATCAAGGCGATCAGCAGCACGCCGATGACGGTGCGCCAGACCGCGCCCTCGCCACCGAGGATGCTCGTGCCACCGACGACGATGCCCGCAACCACCGTGAAAGTCAGCGTCGTGTTGTTGGTCGAGTTGCCCTCCAAAACCCGCGCTGAATCGAGGATCCCGCCGAATGCAGCGGCGGCGCCGCTGAGCATGAATGCGATCACGCGCACCCAGTTCACGCGCACGCCGGCGAAGCGAGCAGCCTCGGCGTTGCCGCCCGCTGCGTAGACGTAGCGACCGTAGGTGGACCGCGCCAGGACGAGGCCGAGGATGACCACGACGATCACCATCACCCAGGTCGACATGTTGACCGTGAGGAACATGCGTCTTCGAGATGTCGCCCGCGCTCTGATTGTTGAACAAGCACGAGGTTGCCGGCCGTGACCAGGGAGGCGATCCCGGCAACGACGAACGACATCGCCAGGGTCGCGATCAGCGAGTTGATTCTGAAGAAGGTCGAGACGACGCCGTTGGCGAGCCCGACCACGACACCGATGAGCACACCGGCGATGATCGCGAGCGTCGGATTCCAGCCGTGGGCGGCAAGCTCGCCGAACACCACCGAGGCAGAGGCCGTAGACCGCGCCCACCGAGAGGTCGATGCCACCGGAGATCAGCACGAACGTGCCGGCGACGGCGATCACAAGCGTCGCCGACTGCTGATCGACGATGTTCAGCAGATTCGTCTTGGTCAGGAACGGCGCGGAGCCGATCGACAGCGCGATGAAGAGGATGAGGAAGGGGATCAGGATCCCGGCGCTGCGCCAAGGGACGGGGAGAGCCTGCCGCAGGTGTCGTGTCTGCGCCGGGGGCCTCGCGTTCGCGGCAGCCGGTGTCTGCTGCGAGCGGCGCCCGGAGCTCATCTCTTGATCGGCGCTCATGCCGCCTCCTCCGTGATCTTCGTTTCCGAGAACGCCGCCGCGAGGATCGCAGACTCGCTCATCTCCTCAGCTCGACAACTCCTTGACGACACGTCCACGGCGCATCACGAGCACGCGCTGGGCCAAGCCGAGCACCTCCTCATCTCCGGAGGAGATGAGCAGCACCGCCGGTACCCGCAGCCGCAAGCGCAACGATCAGGTCGTAGATCACGCGCTTGGCGCCGACGTCGACTCCACGCGTGGGCTCGTCGGCGATCAGCACCTTGGGCCGGCACATCAGCATCCGCGCGAACAGCACCTTCTGCTGGTTTCCACCGGACAACGTCCCGACGATCGATTCGCCGCTACCGCGAGTGAGCGAGACGCGCGTGAGCAGTTCTCGCGCCGCAGCGCGCTCCGACCGGCGATCGACCACACCCGAACCGGCTGTGGTCGCTCAGGCTCGACAACGAAACGTTCTCCACGGCCGAGCGGCTGAACAGCAGGCCGAGGTCACGCCGCGACTCGGGCACCATCGCCAGGCCACGACGCAGGCTGGTCAGCGGACCGGCGCCCGGCAATGGCTCGCCGGCAAGGTCGACAGCTCCGCCGAGACGTTTGTCCGCCCCGAAGATCGCACGCGCAACCTCGGACCGCCCTGCGCCCACCAGGCCGGCCAGCCCGAGGATCTCGCCGTCGTGCAGTTCGAAGGAAACACGATCGACGCCCGGCGCGACCAGCTCGCGCACCGCCAATGCCACAGGTGCCGCGACCGGTGCGGTAGCCTTTGGCGGATATGCCGCGCTCAGCGGCCGTCCGAGCATCCCCTGGATCAGGGACGGCTCGGTCTCCTCAGCGGTCGCAGCCGTCCGCACGATCCTGCCATCGCGCATGACCGTGACCGTGTCGGCGAGCTCCAGCACCTCGCGCAGGAAATGGGAGACCAGGAGCACCGTCTTCCCCTGGGCCGCCAGCGAGTGGATGATCTCGTGGAGCCGCTGGACGTCGTCGCCGGCCAGCGCAGCACTGGGCTCGTCCATCACGATCATGCGGGCGTCGCGAGCGAGCGCGCGCATGATCTCAACCTGTTGCTGCTCGGCCACGCGCATGCCGCCAACGAGACGATCGGCCGGCAGCGTGAAGCCGACCTGCGCGGCCAGCCGCTCGTAGTGCTGGCGCAGCGATCGCCTGTCGATCCAGCCGAGCTTGCGCGGCTCCGCGCCGAGGAAGACGTTCTGCGCCACCGTCAGGTGCGGGATGACCAGCAGTTCCTGGGCCATCATCGCGATCCCCTGTCCGAGCCCCTCACGCGGGGAGCGCAGCACGACCTCGCGACCGTCGATCAGCAGCTGCCCGGAATCATGCTGGAGCGCTCCGGCGATGATCTTGGCGAGGGTCGACTTGCCCGCGCCGTTCTCACCGACGAGCGCATGAATCGCGCCGGAGGGGATCTCCAGCGAGATCCCCTCCAGGGCATGTACGCCCCCGAAGTGCTTTGAGACGTCGCGGAGCTCGACGAGCGGTACACCCGCCGAGCTCTGCGTTGTGGCTTCTAGCCCGCCCATTCACCCTTGAACTTGTTGGCGTCGCTCTTGGTCACGACGCCCTTGTCCGGCAGCGCGTTCAGCGGATTCTGACCTGGATAGCTCGTCTTGTTGCGGATTGCGTTGACGAGCGTCAGGACGCCGTCCTTCCCCTCAGTAGCCGGGTCCTGAGCAACGGTCCCATACCACCGACCGGCCTTGACCCCGGCGATGCCCGCCTTGGACGCGCCGAACCCGACCAGCACTGCCTTGGCGGCAGAGCTCGCGTCGGCGGCTCCTTCGATGCCCTGGTCAGAGCCCGCGATCAGGTTGATCTCCGGGTGCGCGGTCATCATCGTCTGGACTGCCGACTCGCCCGTCGTCGGGGTGAAGAAGTCCTGCCCGGTATCCACGATCTTGGCGCTCGGGTCCTTCTTGAGCGCGTTGGTGAACGCGGCGTGCAGGGCGACGTCGAGCGTCGACTGCTGGATGTCATACAGGTAGCCGATGTTGCACGGGCTGAGATGTTTCGCCTGGCAGGCCTGGACCACAAGCTGACCCCAGAGCGAGCCGAGCTCCCATGGGTTGAACGTCACGTTGCCCGACAGGCCCTTCACCTGGACTGCCGCGGTCGTGTACTTCGGGCCCATCACCTGGTCGACGTTGACGACCTTGATGCCCTTCTTGACGGCCTTGCCGACGAGCGAGACCAGATTGGTGGATTCGATCGGCTGCGTGATGATCCCGTTGACGCCACCCTCCGCCAGAGCGTCCTGGAAGTCGGAGAACTGAGCCGTCGGGCTGTTGTTGGCGTCCATCACCTGTAGCGACGCGTTGAGTTTCGACGCCTCCGCCTTGGCGGCGGCGAGCATCGGCGCGTCATAGCTGTTGTTGGTCGCGGCGAACGACAGGAAGACGAGCTTCAGATGCTTCTGCTTCGTCTTCGCGCTGGCGGCCGAGGTCGAGGCCACCATGCCGACTGCGAGCGAGGCGACCAATGCGCCCACGATCACAGCACGGACCCGGTTCACCGACCTGAGCCGAAAGAACTTTTCAGTCAACTGCACTCCCTCCTCTACGGTCTCCCAACCGCTTGTCGGTCCCGGTTCCGCCTCCTCGCGGCCACCTCGAGCCCGCCTGCGGGATGCCGTTTGGTTAACGGCACTGTGCGACGATCATAAACAGATGCCGGGTCGGGCGTCAAGCGTCACTTCCCGTCCACGCGCAGGGCCGCAGATACGGCCAAACCACGTTCACCTCCTTGATACACCTGGGCTCTTTTGACAAGCAGGGCACCATCTGCGAGGGTGCTCGGCCGGTAGATACGTTTACTCTCAGTCGACAAAAGAGGGGTGGAGAGTTGACATCAGACAACCTGACCAGTCACACGCCGGAGGAGCTCGCGGGCGCCCCCGCGATCGTCCTGCGCCACGGCCTGGTCCTGACCATGGACGACGCGCACACGGTGATCGAGGACGGCGACGTCCTCGTCGTCGGCAACAACATCGCAGCGGTCGGCCGCAATCTAGAGGCACCTGGAGGGGCCATCGAGATCGATGCCAGCGGCGGCATCGTTGTGCCGGGCATGATCGACACCCATCGCCACATGTGGCAGACGGCGATGCGCGGCTACGGCGCCGACTGGACGCTCACGCAGTACTTCGTCTGGAACTACCTCGAGCACGGCCGCAAGTTCCGTCCCGAGGACTACTACGCCGGAAACCTGCTGTCGGCGATCGAGGCGATCGACGCCGGCGTCACCACCAGCGTCGATTGGTCACACGGGCTCGCCACGATCGACCACGCGGAGGCAGCAGTCGATGCGCTCGAGGAGGTGCACGGGCGCTTCGTCTTCGGCTACGGCAACATCCATGCGGCGCCGTGGGAGTGGTCGCAGTCGCCCGACTTTCGCTCGTTCGTCGAGCGCCGCATGCCGCGCTCTGAGATGCTCGGGTTCCAGCTTGCGTTCGACGTCACCGGCGACCCGGCGTTCCCCGAAAAGGCCGCGTTCGAGGCCGCGCGCGAACTGGGCGTGAACGTGACCACGCACGCAGGTGTGTGGGGCGCGACCAATGACGACGGCGTCCGGCTGATGCACGAGCACGGCTTCATGACGCCGGGCACCGTCTACGTCCATGCGGCAACGCTGTCAGACGACTCCTACCAGCGGATCGCCGCCAGCGGCGGTTACGCCTCGGTGTCTGCTGAGAGCGAATGCTCCTGCGGTCAGGGCTACCCGTCGAGCTGGGCGCTGCGTCACCACGACATCCCGATCTCCCTGTCCGTCGATACATCAGTGTGGTTCAGCGCCGACCCGTTCGCGGCCATGCGGGGAACGCTCTCGACCGACCGCGCGCGCGAGCACCAGGAGGCACATGCGCACGGCGACACGGTCACCCACCTCGGCGCTCCGCGCCGAGCAGGTGGTCGACTGGGCAACCCGCGGAGGCGCCAAGGCGCTCGGACTCGACAGCATCGTCGGCTCGCTCGAGGTCGGCAAGCGCGGTGACGTCGTTCTGATCAAGAACGACGAGTCACCCGCGATGTTCCCGATCCTGCATCCGTACGGCCACCTGGTCTTCCAGGCTGGGCGCGGTGACGTGCACACGGTGCTGGTCAACGGCAGGCCGGTCAAGTACGAAGGGCGGCTTGTCGGCGCCGACCTCGCCAAGGCGCGGCGGGCGATCGAGGGCACGATCGAGTACCTGCGCGGCGCACTCGGTGAGGATGAGTGGCAGAAGGGAATGCACCCCGACATCCCCGAGTCGAAGGTGCTCGACAACCCCTACACATACACCGAATACGCGGACTCGTCGACGCACACCGCATGACCGGACGTGTTGTTCGACGCACACCGCATGACCGGACGCGTTGTTCGACGCACACCGGCTGACCGGAGGCGTTTATTCCAGATGAACAGAGGAGCGTGAGGATGGAGGCAGGGACGGTTGTGATCGTTGGAGGGACCCAAGGTCTCGGCCGGCGCCTGGCGGAGCGGTTCGCGGCAGACGGGAGTCACGTCGTGCTGACGGGTCGCGACAGCGAGCGCGCACGGGGCGTGGCGGCCGAGATCGGGCCGAATGTGCGGGGCTGCGCGCTCGATCTATCCGAGCCTCACGGGATCTCGCTCTGCCTGCAGGGAATCGACAACGTCGACCATGTCGTGCTGGCCGCGGTCGAACGCGACGCCAACTCAGTGCGGGAGTACGACGTGGCGCGCGCCATCCGCCTGGCGACGCTCAAGCTTGTCGGCTACACGGAGGTGCTGCACTCCCTGCACCACACGCTGCACGACCGCAGCTCCGTGCTGCTCTACGGCGGGCTGGCCAAGGATCGGCCGTACCCCGGCTCGACGACTGTGACCAGCGTCAACGGCGCCGTCGAGACGATGGTGCGCACGTTCGCGCTCGAACTGGCGCCGGTGCGGGTGAATGCGCTGCACCCGGGCATCGTCGGGGACAGTCCCGCGTGGGAGAACAACGCGGCGATGATCGAAGCGGTGATCGAGCGCACGCCAACCGGTCGCACAGTGACGATGGACCAGGTCACCGACGCGGCCCTGTTCCTGCTGCGCAACGGTGCCATGAACGGCGTCAATCTCAACGTCGACGGTGGTTGGGTGCTCAGCTGATGCGCGTTGCCGTGCTGGGCCTCGGCCACATGGGCGTGCCGATCGCCGAGCGCCTCGAGCAGTCGGGGCACGAACTGTCGGTCTGGAACCGATCGCCGGCGCCGGCCGAGCCCTTCGCCGAGCGTGGGGTAATGCCCCTTCAGCAGCCGCGCGACGCCTGGCAGCACGCGGACGTGGTGATCACGATGCTGGCGGACGATGCCGCCGTGAAGGCGGTGACGCTCGGTCCAGACGGTGTGTTCGCAGGCGAGCACAAGCCATCGGCTGCCTCACAGGACACGCGGACGTTCGTCGACATGAGCACGATCTCGCCGGAGACCTCGGCGGAGATCGCCGCCGAAGCCGACCGCCAGGGGGTCCGCTACCTCCGCGCCCCGGTCAGCGGCAACCCGTCGGTCGTGGTCGCGGGCAATCTCGGGATCATCGTCTCCGGTCCGCGTCCGAGCTACGAGCAGCTCGAACCGCTGATGCGCGACATCGGCCCCAACCTCTTCCACGTCGGCGACGGCGAGCAGGCACGGATCGTGAAGCTCGCGCTCAACCTGATCATCGGTGGAACGACTCAGCTGCTGGCCGAGGCGCTCGTGCTGGGGGAGCGAAACGGCCTGGAGCGGGCCAAGCTGCTCGAGGTCGTGGCGGGCTCCGCGATCGGCAGCCCATATGTGAAGTACAAGCAGGGCACCCTGCTCTCGGGCGACTACACATCGACCTTCACCGCACGGCTGCTGCACAAGGATCTGGGCCTGGCGCTCGATGCCGGTCATGCGGCCGCGGTGCCGCTGCCCGTCACCGCGCTCGTGCAGCAGCTCGTCGAGGGCTGCATCGCGACAGGGCGTGGGGCGACCTCGACCTGGCCGTGCTGGTTCCGCAGCTCGAGCGCGCAGTCGGGCATCCGGCGCCACACTCATCTGTCAACAATCACTTGACGCTTCTCCCGCAGAATCGATTCACACCGCGCATTCTGTGCAGTACGACTTGACGACGTTAAACGGACGGCTGTAGTCTCTCGGCGATGAGCGATCCGAAGCCGCAATACCACGTAGCCCGCGCGGCAGATGCGACCTTTGGTGCGCCACCCGCCGCGGCGGCTGAGCACTGCGCCGGTCTCACGCGTACGACGCTCGTCGGTCGCTCGGTCGGCGCCGTGCACACCGGGCTGGCGCTCGCACGGATCGCGCCCGGCGGTCACGTGGGGATGCACCTGCACTCCACCGAGCAGAGCGTCTACGTACTGAGCGGGCATCCGACCTGCTCATGGAGGGCCACAGCTACCGGCTCTCAGAGGACGAGTGCGGGCTGCTGCCGGTCGGCGTCACGCATGGCTACCGCAACGAGTCAGACGAGCCCGCGTTGCTGCTGGAGGCCAACTCGCCCGTGCCGCGCACGTCCGGCCCGCCCGACACCTTCTGGACCGGCGAGCCGCTCCCGAGAGCGCGGCCGGCTCGGAGCCCGACATACGCGACCCGCGCACACGCACCTTGTTTCGCCTGGGGCCGGGACAGATGGACGTGGACAACCTCAAGATCGGCTCGGCGGTGAACGCGCCGACGGTCTCGGCGAGCATGGCCACCGCGCTGTTGGCGTACAGCGGGATCGCGGTGAAGATGCTCGTCGACCAGCGCCTCGGCGCGGTGCTGCACTCGCTGTTCATGGTCGAGTACCAGCCGGGCGGCTCGGCGTTACCGCACGACCATCCGCTCGAGGAGAGCTACTACATCCTCGAGGGCGAGGTCGTGGCCACGGCCAACGACGATGAGTTCACGCTGCGCGCCGGAGACGTCTTCTGGACCGGCGTCGGCTGTATCCACGCCTTCTACAACCGCTCGAACGCGCGCGTGCGCTGGCTGGAGACACAGGCGCCGCAGCTGCCGAGCAACTACTCGTACCGGTTCAACAGAGACTGGGATTACCTGGCAGAGCAGATTGGGGGTAACGCATGATCGCGTCGCGTGGAGCCACGATGGCGGTCGACTGGGAGCAGCGCGTCGATTTCGTCCGCCTGCGCGCTGACCGGCTGCGGAAGGCGCGCGAAGCGCTCGAGGCCTCGGATCTGGGAGCGCTGCTGCTGTTCGACCAGAACAACATCCGCTACGTCACCAGCACGCACATCGGCGAGTGGGCCCGCGACAAGAGCGCGCGCTGCGTCCTGCTGCCGCGCGGCGGCGACCCGGTGCTGTGGGACTTCGGCTCCGCGGCCAGGCACCACCAGCTGTACGCGCCCTGGCTGCCCGAGTCCAGCTGGCGCGCGGGCGTCTCGAGCATGCGCGGGGCGATGCCCGAGCAGACCGGCGTGCCGGACATGCTCGCCGGTCATATCTACGAGGTGCTGCGCGAGCACGGGCTCGAGCGCGAGCCGCTCGGAATCGACCTGACCGACATGGAGACGCTCGCGTCGCTTCACCGCCGCCAGATCCCGACCGCCAACGCGCAGCCGGTGATGCTGAGCGCGCGCAAGCTCAAGACCGAGGATGAGATCGCGCTGCTGGACCACGCGGCCGGCATCGTCGACGCGGTCTACGAGAAGATCTACGAGCATGCTGCGGCCGGGCGCGCGCGAGCACGAGATCGTCGCCGAGGCGCAGAAGCTGCTGTTCGAGCTCGGCTCCGAGCAGGTCGAGGCTATCAACGCGGTGTCGGGCGACCGCTGCAACCCGCACCCGCATGTGTTCTCCGACCGGCTGCTGCGCCCTGGCGATCAGGCCTTCTTCGACATCATCCACTCGTTCATGGGCTACCGGACGTGCTACTACCGCACGTTCTGCGTCGGCGGCGCGACCCGCTCCCAGCTCGATGCCTACAAGCAGTGCCGGGAGTGGCTCGATAACGCGATCGAGCTCGTCAGACCCGGCGTGACCACCGACCAGATCGCCGCGGTCTGGCCGACGGCCGAGGATCTCGGCTTCCCGAGCGAGGAGGCCTGCTTCGGGCTGCAGTTCGGACACGGCCTGGGCGTCGGCCTGTACGAGGCGCCGATGATCTCGCGGCTGCACTCGTTCGACGATCCCGTCGAGATCGAGGTGGGCATGGTCTTCGCGCTCGAGACCTACTGCCCCGCGACCGATGGTCGCTCGGCAGCGCGGATCGAGGAGGAGGTCGTGGTCACCGCCGACGGTCCCGAGATCCTCACCCGCTTCCCCGCCGACGAGCTGCTCGTCGCCGGGCGGCCAGTACGTGCGCGGCGCCGACCTCGTGGCGAGTCCGAGAAGGTGACGGCCGAGTGAGCGGCTCGGCGGCCGGAATCCGAGTCAGCCGCCCCGCGGCGATCGCACGAGCGCGACGAGGCGCTCGCGCTGTACCGGCGGATGCTGCTGATCCGCCGCTTCGAGGACACGGTGCAGATGCTCTTCCAGACGCGGCGAGGTCCCGGGCACGACGCACCTGTACTCCGGCCAGGAGGCGGTCGCCACCGGCGTCGCGTCGGTGTTAGGACCGGAGGATCGGGTCGCCGGCACCTATCGCGGCCACGGCCACGCGCTCTCAGTCGGCGTCGACCCGCAGGCACTGCTCGATGAGATGCTCGGTCGCGCCGACCGGCGTCTGCAGGGGCGCGCCGGCTCGATGAACGTGATCGACCTGGAGCACCGCCTGATCGGCTGCTTCGGGATCGTCGGCGGCAGCATCGCGCGGCGACCGGCGCCGCGCTCGCGCTCAAGCGCACCGGCGGCGTCGCCGTCGCCTACTTCGGCGACGGCGCCACCAACCAGGGCTACTTCCACGAGTGCCTGAACTTCGCCAAGGTCCTGAGCCTGCCGGTGCTCTACGTCTGCGAGAACAACCTCTACGGCGAGTTCACGCCGATGGAGGACGTCACCGCCGGGACGATCCTGCAGCGCGCCCAGACCCTGCAGCTGACCGCCGAGACGATCGACGGCAACGACCTCTGGGCGGTACGCGAGGCGGCCGGAGCGGCGGTCGAGCGCGCCCGCGCCGGTGGCGGACCGCAGTTCATCGAGGCGCTCACGTACCGCTTCGTCGGCCACTCGCGCAGCGATCCCGGCGCCTATCGCAAGCCCGGCGAGCTCGACGCCTGGCGCGAACGCGACCCGCTGAAGCTCACGCGCGCGGGCATCATCGAGCGCTACGACACCGGCGAGGCGGTGCTCGAGGAGATCGAGGCGGAGATGGAACGTCAGATCCAGGCGATGATCGCCAACGCCTGGCCGCCCCCTTCCCGGTCCCCGGCCCGGTCGCCGAGTTCAAGGACTGAGCCGCCGTGCCGAGCATCACGATGCCGAGGCTCTCAGACTCGATGGTCGACGGAACGATCATCTCCTGGCTGCGAGCCGATGGCGACGAGGTCGCGGTCGGTGAGGAGATCGTCGAGATCGAGACCGACAAGGCGATCATGCCCTACCAGGCCGAGCATGCCGGCACGCTGCGGATCGTGGCGCAGGAGAGCGAGCCGATCGCGGTAGGCGCGGTGATCGGCTACATCGGTGACGCTGATTGTTGAATGAGACGGCTGGGGCTCTGGCTGTCGCGAGGGAGGGCGGGACCGAATTGGCAGCTGCTCCGGCCGTGGCGGCCAGGGTGGGGGGATCGAGGTCACGGCGCCGCCGGCGAGCGCGCGAGCTGAATTGGATCCCACCCATCCAGCACAAACGGCCGCGTGAAGGCGTCGCCCGGTCGCCAAACGGCTGGCCGCGACGCTCGGCGTCGATCTGACCATGTCACCGGGACCGGGCCGGGTGGACGGGTCGTCAAACGCGACGTTGAGCAGCTCGACGGACCTGGTCAGCGCCTGCCCCTGACCGCACGCAGGCGACGATCGCCCGGCGCATGGTCGAAGCCAAGACCACGGCGCCCGACTTCACGGTCACGATCGACGTCGACATGGAAGCGGCGGTCGAGCTGCGCGCGCAACTCAAGGAGACGGGGATCGAGCCGTTGCCATCGCTCGGGGACTTTGTGGTCAAGGCGTGCGCCGCTGCCCTACGCGAGCATCCGCGCGTCAACTCGAGCTACGCCGGCGGCGCGCTCGAGCTCCACGGGCGCGTGAACGTCGGAGTGGCGGTGGCGGCGGTGGGCTCGTTGCTCGTCCCGACGATCTACGACGCGGACATCAAGTCGGTTGCTCAGATCGCCACGGAGACGCGCGCGCTCGCGCAGGCGGCGCGAGACGGCCGCCTGACCCCCGCCGAGATGGCCGACGCCACGTTCACGGTGTCGAACCTCGGCATGTACGGAGTCACCGCTTCACAGCGGTGCTGAACCCGCCGCAGGCAGCGATCCTCGCGGTCGGAGCGGTCGAGCAGCGCGCCGTCGTACGGGACGGAGTGCTGGTGGCCCGCAAGCGCATGACGATCACGCTCACCGCCGACCACCGCGTGATCTACGGGGCCGATGCGGCCATGTTCCTGGCGAGCGTGCGCGACGCCCTCGAAACCCCATTGAAACTGCTCATCTGAGGACACCACGACGATGCCCACGCTCGAATTCCGCGAAGCAATCCGCCAGGCGCTCGACGAGTCGCTCGCCGCCGATGACCGCGTGGTCTTCTTCGGCGAGGACGTTGCCATCGCCGGCGGCGTGTTCGCCGCCACACCCGGCCTCTACGAGAAGTACGGTCCCGAGCGCGTGTTCGACACGCCGATCTCGGAGCTGGCACTCACGGGTGCCGCATATGGAAGCGCGGTGTGCGGCCTGCGGCCGGTGATCGAGATCATGTTCGGGGACTTCCTCACGCTCGCCATGGACGGGCTCGTCAACCAGGCGGCGAAGTTCTTCTACATCTCCGGCGAGCAGGGCAGCGTGCCGCTGGTGGTCAGGGCGGCCGTCGGGGCCGGTGGCCGGTTCGGCGCGATCCATTCGCAGAACCCCGGCGCCTGGTTCCAGAACGTCCCGGGCATGAAGATCGTCGCGCCGGCCTCACCGAATGAGGCAAAGGCATTACTGAAGGCGTCGATCGCCGACGACAACCCGGTGCTGTTCCTCGAGCACAAGCGTCTGTACTCGGTCAAGGAGGAGGCGTCCGGCGAGCTGGAGGTCGAGCTCGGCAAGGCCCGCGTCGTGCGCGAGGGCGCCGACGTGACGCTGGTGTCGATCATGAAGGGCGTGGCCGACTGCCTGGAGGCAGCCGACCGTCTCAGTGAGCTGGGGATCGAGGCCGAGGTCGTTGATCTGCGGACGCTGCGGCCGTTCGATCACGAGACACTGCTGCGCTCCCTCGCCAAGACCAACCGGCTGGTGGCCGTCGAGGAGGGCCCGCTCACAGGCGGCTGGGCCGGCGAGGTGCTGGCGGTCGTCGCCGAGCACGGCCTGCACGACATCGATGATGTCTGGCGCCTCACGACCGCGGATCATCCGATCCCGTTCAGCCCTCCGCTCGAGGACGCGTTCCTGCCTGGCGCCGGGGCGATTGCGGCGTCAGTTTGCGAGCGTCTTGGCGTTGAGGCGCCACAGTAGAGTCGTTCGGGTGACGGTCGAGGATCAAGCGATGGCGACAGACTCCGAGGCACCAGCGAGCAACGGCAAGGGCGAGGCGAGCACCGGCAGCATCGCGAACAGCACGGGCGCGCTGGACATCGTCGGTAGCCGCGTGCGCGAGGAGCGCCTGCGCCAGAAGATCGGCGTGCGCGAGCTCGCCCGCCGTGTGGGCGTTTCCGCAAGCCTGATCTCGCAGGTGGAGCTCGGCAAGGCATCGCCCTCGGTGGGGACGCTCTACGCGATCGTCAACGAGCTCGGCCTGTCGTTGGACGAGCTCTTCTTCCAGCAGCCGTACGGCCGCCGCGGGTCGCGTGGGGCCGGCGCGAGGGGTACGGCCGAGGATGAGGCGAGGCCGCAGCCACCCGAACCGGGCGGCGGGGAACGCGTTGCCGATCCGGGACATGCCCAGGCCGAGCACTGGGATGCCAGGCCGGTAGCCCGAGCTGTCGAGCCCGTTGTCAGGAGAGGCGCCGGCAAGGTGATCCAGCTGGCCACAGGCGTTCAGTGGGAGCGCCTCGCACCCCCCACCCCACAGGATGTCGACTTCCTCGAGGTCTCCTACCAACCGGGTAGCGAGTCATGCCCACCCGACTCGCTGATGCGCCACTCAGGACATGAGTACGGCCACATCATCAGCGGCCGAATGGGCGTGACGATCGGCTTCGACACTTATGAGCTGGGGCCTGGTGACTCGGTCGCGTTCGACTCGACCATGCCCCACCGGCTGTTCGCGATCGGCGACGAGACGGTCGAGGCGATCTGGGTGGTCGTCGGTCGCCGCGGCGACCTCCGCCTCGGCCACGGGCCCTGATAACTCGCTCAGCGGCCCTGAGGATCCAGGCGCCTCGCTGGTCCGCCACTAGCAGCGTGAACCAAAGAGCATCGGGGTAAGTTCGCCTTCAGCGGCCGGAGAGACTTCGCGCTCGCGTGCAGATTCCTCCGGGCGCACTCTTGCTTGGTTCCACGTCCCAAAGGAGGCCGTGTGGCAACTGTAAGCGGAGCGAGCAGCCAGACGAGGCCCGGGTGGCGCAAGGGCGTACTCGGCGAACTCTGGGCAGAGTTCTTCGGCTGTTTCATCCTGATCTCATTCGGTGACGGTGTCGTCGCCATGCTCTGGGCCCTCTTCGGGTCAGGTCGCACCACCCCCGCAGGTGGACTTCAGTCAGGAGGCGACTGGCTGCTGATCGGCTGGGGTTGGGCGATGGCGGTGACGTTCGCCGTCTACACGGTGGGCGGCATCACCGGCGCCCATATCAACCCCGCGGTCACGCTCGGAGCGGCGATCCGCAAGCAGCTTCCGTGGACCAAGGTGCCCCGCTACTGGGCGGCGCAGGTGCTCGGCTGCTTCGTCGGCGCTGCGCTGGTGTACCTGGTCTACAACGCCGCGATCAACGACTACGACCGAACCCATCACATCGTCAAGGGAACGCTCGCCTCTGTATCCACCTTCAGCACGTTTGCCACGTTCCCAGCGAGTTACTTCCACACCGTGTGGGGGCCGCTCATCGACCAGATCATCGGCACGTTCTTCCTCGTACTGTTCGTGTGGGCGGTGAGCGACGAGTTCAATCTCCCGGTTGGCGCCAACATGGCCCCGTTCATCGTCGGCTTGATCGTGTTCGCCGTTGGCATCTCGTTCGGCGCCAACGCCGGGTACGCGATCAACCCGGCCCGTGACTTCGGGCCGCGGATCTTCGCGTGGATCGCCGGCTGGGGGAAGATCGCCTTCCCCGGGAACTACCAATACATCCAGGATTACTTCTGGATCCCGATAGTCGGGCCGCTGATCGGTGGCGCCCTCGCGTCGGTCGTCTACGACCGCGGGGTCCAGGACATCCTGAAGGCGCGCTTCGCACCAAAGCCCGGCGTCAAGAGCGAAGGTGAGACAGTCTGGGAAGACCGTCCTCCGGCCGGGTGACGACGTCGACACGAGTGACGACATCGACACGTGTCACCAAACAGAGGTGGCGGGATAAGCGATCCCGCCACCCGTTCGGCAGTGTGATCATCAGATCGAGGAGAGAGCGATGAAGAAACTGATCAACGCGCCGGATCAGGTCGTGGCCGACGCGCTGCGCGGGTTACAGGCCGCGCATGGGGACCGCCTGCGTATCAGCTTCGACCCATACATGGTGGTGCGCGCCGACGCGCCCATACGTGGGAAGGTGGGGTTGATCTCCGGAGGCGGCTCGGGCCACGAGCCGATGCACGGCGGCTATGTCGGGCGCGGCATGCTCGACGCCGCCTGCCCCGGTGAGGTCTTCACATCACCGACCCCCGATCAGATGCTGGCCGCCACCAACGCCGTCGACGGCGGCGCCGGCGTTGTGCACATCGTCAAGAACTACACCGGCGACGTGCTCAACTTCGAGATGGCGGCCGAGCTCGCCCAGGGCGAGGGCATCGAGGTCGAGACCGTGCTGACCAACGACGACGTCGCCGTCGAGGATTCGCTGTACACCGCCGGCCGGCGCGGTGTAGGCGTCACAGTGCTGGTGGAGAAGATCGCCGGTGCGGCCGCCGACGCCGGGCGGACGCTCGCCGAGGTCGCGGAGATCGGCCGGCGCGTGAACGCGCAGGGCCGCTCGATGGGGATGGCGCTGACCCCCTGCATCACCCCAGCCTCGGGCCAGCCGAGCTTCGAGCTCGCCGAGGATGAGGTCGAGATCGGGATCGGGATCCACGGTGAGCCAGGGCGCTTCCGCGAGAAGGCGGGTCCGGCCTCGCAGGTCGCCGAGCGGTTGCTGACCCCGATCGTCGAAGACCTGCCGTTCGGCTCCGGCGATCGCGTGCTGGCGTTCGTCAACGGCATGGGCGGCACGCCGCTGCTCGAGCTCTACATCGTCTATGCGGAGGTGGCCAAGCTCGCCGAGGCCCATGGGCTGAGGATCGAGCGCAACCTGATCGGCAACTACATCACCTCGCTGGAGATGCAAGGTTGCTCGATCACGCTGCTGAAGCTCGACGACGAGCTGGTGCAGTACTGGGACGCGCCGGTCGACACGCCGGCCCTGCGCTGGGGAGCGTGACGTGGCGGTCGAGCGCGACAGCGTGCAGCGCTGGATGGAGCTGTTCGCGCAGTCGATTGCCGAGCACCGGCAGGAGCTCGTGCAGCTCGACACGGCAATCGGCGACGGCGACCACGGCACAAACATGGACCGCGGGATGCAGAAGGCGATCGAGAAGCTGAATGCCGACGCGCCGGCGGACGCGGCTGCGGTGCTGAAGAGCGTGGCGATGACGCTGATCTCGACGGTCGGCGGCGCGTCCGGGCCGTTGTACGGAACTCTGTTCCTACAGCTCGGCGGCGGCTTGCCGGACGATCCCGACGTCGACCTCGCGGCTTATGCAGCCGCCTGGCGGCGAGCGCTCGACGCTGTCCAGGCCCGCGGTAAGGCTCAGGCCCAGGACAAGACGATGGTCGATGCTCTACTCCCCGCGGTCGCGGCGCTCGAGCACGCGACCGAGCTCGACGACGGGCTCCGTGCGTCTGCCGACGCGGCACGCGAGGGCATGCTTGCCACAACGGCGCTCGTGGCCCGCAGGGGCCGTGCCAGCTACCTCGGTGAGCGCAGCGCCGGCCACCAGGACCCGGGCGCGACCTCGACCTACTACCTGTTCGAGAGTGCTGCGCAGGCGCTCGCAGGCTGACATTCCTCTGAGATCGAAAGGAACGTTGAAATGGCGAAGTACGCGGTAGCGCTGGACCAGGGAACCACGAGCTCCCGAGCGATGATCTTCAACCACTCGGGCCGTGCCGTGGCCGTCTCACAGAAGGAGCATGAGCAGATCTACCCCAAGCCCGGCTGGGTCGAGCACGATCCCAAGGAGATCTGGGCTCGCTGCCAGGAGGTGCTCGACGAGGCCGTCTCGGAAGCGGGCGCGTCGAAGGATGACATCGCCGCGATTGGCATCACCAACCAGCGCGAAACCACCGTGGTCTGGGACCGCAACACGGGCGAACCGGTTTATAACGCGCTGGTCTGGCAGGACACGCGCACGGACAAGATCGTCGACGAGCTGGGCAAGTCGGGGGGCCAGGACCGCTTTCGCGACAAGGCGGGGCTACCGCTGGCCACCTACTTCTCGGGCCCCAAGGTCCGCTGGATTCTGGAGAACGTCGACGGGGCGCGCGAGAAGGCGGATGCCGGCGACCTGATCTTCGGCAACATCGACTCCTGGCTGATCTGGAATCTCACCGGCGGCACCGATGGCGGCCTGCACATCACCGACGTGACCAATGCCAGCCGCACGCTGATGATGGACCTGCGCACGCTGTCATGGGATCGCGCAACCGCGGAGACGATCGGGGTGCCGGTGTCGATGCTGCCCGAGATCCACGCCTCGAGCGAGGTCTACGGCGAGGTCAAGAACGGGGCGCTCGCCGGCGTGCCGATCGCGGGCGACCTCGGGGATCAGCAGGCGGCCACCTTCGGCCAGACCTGCTTCGCGGTTGGCGAGGCCAAGAACACCTACGGAACGGGCAACTTCATGCTGATCAACACCGGCAACGAGCTCGTGCACTCGAAGTCGGGTCTGCTCACGACCGTCTGTTACAAGATCGGCGACAACGAGGCGGTGTACGCGCTCGAGGGGTCGATCGCGATCACGGGCGCACTCGTGCAGTGGCTGCGCGACAACCTCAAGATGATCAAGGCCGCGCCCGAAGTCGAGGAGCTGGCGTCGACCGTCGAGGACAACGGCGGCCTCTACATCGTGCCCGCGTTCTCGGGCCTTTACGCGCCCTACTGGAAGGCGGATGCGCGCGGCGTCTTCGCCGGGCTGACCCGCTACGTCAATGCCGGCCACATCGCGCGCGCGACCCTCGAGGCGACGGCCTACCAATCGGCCGAGATCGTCGAGGCGATGCGCACCGACTCCGGAGTCGAACTCGACTCGCTGAAGGTCGATGGCGGGATGGTCGTGAACGACATGCTGATGCAGTTCCAGGCGGACATCCTCGGGGTTCCGGTGATCCGGCCCCAGGTCGCCGAGACAACGGCGCTGGGGGCCGCCTACGCGGCCGGCCTGGCGACCGGACTCTGGGACAACCAGGAGGACCTGCGCGAGAACTGGGCAGAGGACAAGCGCTGGCAGCCGCAGATGGACGATGAGACGCGCAAGCGCAACATGCACTTCTGGAAGAAGGCGGTGACGCGAACCTTCGACTGGGTCGAGTAACAGGTCGCTGTCTGCGGTGGGGGCGGCTCGCTTGCTCGCCCCCACCGGCTGGGAGTGGGCCCGCTGGCCCCTCCCAATGTGCTCCGGCTGTAGCCTCCGGTTATGGTCAGCCTGACCACCGAGGTACTGGTGATCGGTGGTGGCGCCACAGGTGCGGGAGTTGCCTGGGACGCATCACTGCGCGGACTCGACGTGATCCTCGTCGACCGCCTCGACTTGGCAGAGGGCACAAGCGGCCGCTTCCACGGGTTGCTGCACTCGGGCGGCAGATACGCGGTCAAGGACGCTCCCGCGGCGCGCGAGTGCATCGCCGAGAACCGCATCCTGCGGCGGGTCGCCGCCGACTGCATCGAGGACACAGGCGGGCTGTTCGTCACAACGCCATGGGACGACCCCGCCTACGCCGATCGCTTTGCCCAGGCCTGCCGCGACACAGACATCGACTGCGAGGAGATCCCGGTGGCACAGGCGCTGCGCGACGAGCCGGGGCTCAACCCGGGGATCTCGCGCGCCTTCCGGGTTCCGGACGGGAACATCGACATCTGGAAGACGGTGTGGGCGATGGCCCACGGCGCCGAACGCCGCGGCGCCCGCATCCTCCCCTACCACGAAGTGACCGCCATCCGCCGCGACGGTGATCGGGTCACGGGCGCACAACTGCGTGACGTCAGAGCGGGAGGGGACATCACGATCGATGCCCGTGTCACGGTCAACGCCTCCGGCGCCTGGGCGGGACGGATCGCGACGCTGGCCGGAGTCGAGGGCGTCCGCGTGTTTCCCGGCCGCGGGATCATGATCGCGATGAACCATCGCCTGGTGAACACGGTGATCAATCGCTGCGAGATGCCGGGCGACGGAGACATCCTCGTCCCGATCCGCACCGTCTCGGTGATCGGCACGACCGACGAGCACACCGAGGATCCCGACGACCAGACGGTCCAGCAGTCCGAGGTCGACAAGATGCTCGACGACGGCGAAAAGCTGGTTCCGGGCTTCCGGCAGGCACGAGCGTTGCGAGTCTGGACCGGCGTGCGTCCGCTGTTCGAGGACGCCAAGGCGACCGATACGGCAACACGTGATGTGACGCGCGCGCACGCGCTGCTCGACCACCGCTCGCGGGACGGCGTCGATGGATTCGTGACGATCACCGGCGGCAAGATCACGACCTATCGGCTGATGGCCGAGGAGACCGTCGATGCCGTCTGCGACATCCTTGGCAAACCGAGCCCCTGCACGACCGCTACCCAGCCGCTACCCGGCTCGGAGTCCGGCGTCAACTACCGGCTCGGAGAACGGCTCGCGCGCAAGGAGGCGCAGCTACGCGACGAGCAGGTGATCTGCGAGTGCGAGCTGGTCTCCCGCGACAGGCTCGAGCAGGCGCTCAGCAACAGCGGCTCGACGAATCTCGACGATATCCGCCGGCGACTGCGCCTGGGGATGGGCCCCTGCCAGGGCGGCTTCTGCATATACCGAGCGATCGGGATCCTGCACGGGCGCAGCAGCGTCAGCGCGGAGCAGGCGAACGAGTCGCTCCTCAGCTTCCTGCAGGAGCGCTGGAAGGGCGTGTGGCCGATCCTCTATGGCGATCAGCTGCGTCAGATGCGCTTCGACGAGTGGATCTTTCACGGCGTACTGGATGTGGATCACCTACCGACCGGAGTTGCGGGCAGGTGAACCGGCGCCAGCGCTATGACGTGGTCGTGATCGGTGCCGGCACCGCCGGCCTGGTTGCCGGGGCCAGGCTGGCGCAGGCGGGCGCTCGGGTGTGTGTGATCGCGAAGGGCGTCGGCTCCACCCATCTGGCACCCGGCACGATCGACGTGCTCGGCTACGGGCCTGAACGCATCGTCGCGCCGCTCGAGGGGGTCGCCGCGCTGGCAGCCGAGCGCCCGGATCACCCCTACGCGCTGCTCGGGCTGGAAGTCATTGCTGCTGCCGTCGACTGGTTCATGACGCCGGCCGCCGCCGATGTCCTTCCCGGTTACCGCTACGTCGGCGGTCTCGAGCGCAACATGCTGCTGCCGACGGCAGTGGGCGCGTTGAAGCCGTCTGCGATCGTGCCGGAGACGTTCGCGGCAGGGGATTCTGAAGGTCTCGGGCGCGTCGTCGTGGTCGGGTTGCCACCGCTGCGCGACTTCCACGCAGAACTGTGTGCCGGAAACCTGCGAGCGGTTGGTGTTGAAGCGACCGCGCGTCGACATTGACGTCGACGTCGACCGCGCCGATGCCAACGCGCTCGGGCTCGCGCGCAGGTTTGATGATCCAAGTTGGCGCGCGGGGTTCAGCGCCCGCCTGGCGCCGCTGATCAAAGCTGCGGACCAGGTGGCCCTCCCGGCGGTGCTCGGGATACGCGATCCGCATGCGGCGCTGGGTGAGCTCGAGGCGCGACTCGGGCGGCGCGTATTCGAGGTCCCCGGACTACCGCCGTCGGTCCCGGGTATGCGCCTGTTCGAGCTCCTGCATCACGCGCTGCGGACCGCGGGCGGAAAGCTGGCGCTCGGTGCGGGCGTCGTCGCGCATCGGCGTGACGGCGACCGCGTGACCTCGGTGGACACGGCGACGGCGGGGTCGAACACAACTTACGAGGCCGACGGATTCGTGCTGGCCACCGGCGGAATTCACTCCGGCGCCGTCGCGCTGGACTCTCACTGGCAAGTGCACGACCAGGTGCTCGACCTGCCGCTTGTCGGTGTGCCGGCCGCCGGTGAGCCGCGCTTCGTGCCGGCGTACTTCGAGGAGCAGCCGCTCGCGCGGGCCGGTATCGCAGTCGACGGCGAGCTGCGCGCCAGTGGGTGCGCGAACGTCGTGGTCGCGGGCGCCTCACTCCCGGGATCGGTGTCCTGGCGTGAGGGTTCAGGGGAGGGCATCGCGCTGACAAGCGGTTACCGTGCGGCACAGGTGCTCGCCGCTGAACTTGGCTCGGAGGTGGTGGCGTGACTGATCTGGCTGAGCTCGAGGCGCTGCGCGGATCGCTCGATCACTGCGTGAAATGCACGATCTGTGAGACCGCCTGCCCGGTCTCGAATGCCTCCCCGCTGTTTCCCGGGCCCAAATACGCGGGTCCTCAATCCGAGCGCTATCGCGTGCGCGATGAGCCCAGCGTCGACGCGTCCGTCGACTACTGCTCCGGCTGTGGGATCTGCTCTCAGGTCTGCCCGCAGGGCGTGAAGATCGCGGAGATCAACGCGCAGGCGCGCGACAAGCTGAAGCGTCAGCATCGCGTTCCGCTACGCGACCGGATCATCACCCGGCCGACCTGGCTGGGGCGTGCCGGCACCCCGGTTGCGCCGATCGCCAACTGGACCCTATCCTCCCGGCCGCTGCGGATCCTCGCCGAGAAGACGCTCGGAGTACATCGCGACGCGCCCGTGCCCCGCTTTGCCGGCCACCGCTTCTCTCGCTGGGCCCGCGCCAGGCAAAGTCCTGGATCGCAACGCCGCGTCGTCTACTTCCACGGATGCGGCACCGAGTACTACGAACCTTGGGAGGGCGAGCGCGTCGTTGCCGTGCTCGAGCACAACGGCTTCGAGGTGGTCGTGCCCAAGCAGGACTGCTGCGGGCTCCCGCTCCAGTCGAGCGGCCTCTTCGACGACGCGCGCCGAGTGGCACACAGGCTCGCCCACAGGCTCGCCGCAGAGCTGACCGATGAGCAGACGATCATCGTCGGCAACGCGACCAGCTGCACGCTGATGCTCAAGCGCGAGGCGCGCGAGATCCTCGGGCTCGAGGGCGACCCGGAGCTGCGCCGTGTGGCCGAGCGCACCTACGACATCTGCGAGCTGCTGCTCGAGCTGCACCAGCGCGGCGAGCTGCGCACGGACTTCA
This sequence comes from uncultured Actinomycetota bacterium, assembly GCA_963818135.1. Lineage (GTDB taxonomy): Bacteria > Actinomycetota > Thermoleophilia > Solirubrobacterales > Solirubrobacteraceae > Palsa-465. The sequence goes on along the minus strand of CAWFRF010000016.1, from coordinate 17,970 downwards.
AGGCGATCCCCGAACTGGTCGCCTACCACGCTCCGTGCCAACAGCAGGGTCACTGGATCGGCAAGCCCGCACTCGAGCTGCTGGCACTGATCCCGGAGCTGAACGTGCGCGAGATGAACGCGCGCTGCTGCGGGATCGCCGGGACCTACGGGCTCAAGGTGGAGAAGTATGAGATCGCGATGAACGTGGGACGGAGCCTGTTCGAGCAGGCGATCGCCTCGGGCGCCCCGACCGTCGCCTGCGACAGCGAGACCTGTCGTTGGCAGATCAGCCACGGCACGGACCTGCCGTCTGTGCATCCGATCGACTACCTGTACCGGGCCTACGGGCTCGACGGCTCCTAGGAGCAGGTACGCACGTGGTCGGGATCGTCGTCGTCTCCCACAGCGACACGCTCGCCCGGGGGGTGGTGGCGCTGGCACGTGAGATGTCCCCTCCCGAGCTGATGCTCGAGGCCGCCGGCGGGATCGGCGAGCCGGACGTTCTGGGCACGAACGCCGAACTCGTGCGCGAGGCAATCGAGCGGGCGATGTCCAGCGACGGCGTACTGGTGCTGATGGACCTCGGCAGTGCGCTGATGAGCGCCGAGCTGGCGGTCGAACTGCTCGAGGGAGCCTCCGGGCCGGTGCACCTGAGCGACGCTCCCCTGGTCGAGGGGACGGTGGCCGCCGCAGTCGCCGCGGCCACGGGCGCCCCACTCGAGCAGGTCGCCGCCGAGGCGCGCGCCGCGCTCGCGATGAAGGCAGCGCAGATCGGGGCGGACGATTCGGAGCCGGCGCCCGCAGCGCTGCCTGTGATAGCGGGCCCGGCGGCGGGCATCGAGGTGGAGCTGCTCGTCGGAAACGAGGTCGGATTGCATGCCCGGCCCGCCGCCAGATTCGTGGAGACCGTGGCCGCGTACGACGCGGAGGTACTGGTCGCCAAGGTTGGCTCCGGCCGGCAGCCGGTCAGTGCCCGCAGCCTCACCAACGTCGTCGCGCTCGGCGCTCGGCGGGGCGACACGGTGGTGGTGTCCAGCTCGGGGCCGCAGGCGCAGGAGGTGACCGCTGCACTGCGCGAGTTGGCTTCCCAGGGCTTCGGTGACGGTTTACCCACACCCGATCCGGGCGCGGTGCTTCGTGGGGTCGGCGCCTCCGGTGGCACCGCCGTCGGTCCCGCCCGCCGACTCGAGCGCGTACGCGCTGTGCCATCGCAACGCGCTGCCGTCGGGCACGAAGCGGAGCTGTCTCTGTTCGAGCATGCTCGGGCGAGCGTGCGCAGCGCATTGATCAGCGACCGCGACCAGCTGCTCGCCAGCGGTCGCGCCGATGTCGCCGGGATCTTCGAAGCGCACGCAGTGCTACTCGACGACGAGGCTCTGCTCGAGCCGGTGCGCAACGCGATCGCCGGCGGCGCCACGGCCGAGCTGGCCATCTCTGAGGCAGCTGAACAGGTAGCCGCTGTTTACAAGGGCCTGGACGACTCGCTGCTGGCCGAGCGCGCAACCGATGTACTTGACGTGGCCCATCGCATGATTACGGCGCTGGGGCCTGCCGGCGCTGCCGAAGTCGCCGCCCGTACCGCCGGGGGAAGCGATGACGAGTCGCCGCCTCAGATCCTCGTCGCCGATGAGCTCGTTCCATCGCAGACGATCGGGCTGAGCAATCAGAGAGTCGCCGGGATCGCCACCGCCCGGGGCTCGACGACGGCGCACGCCGCGATCATCGCCCGAGCTCTGGGGATCCCGGCGGTCGTCGGGCTTGGCGAGTCGATCCTCGCGGTCCTCGACGGGACACAGCTGCTGATCGACGGGGGTGCCGGGCAGGTAACCGTCGAACCGCCTGCGGATCAGGTCACCGCGGCCGGCGACCGAGGCGCGCACGAGCGGCAGCGGGTGGCGTTCGCACGGCGACGGGCGCAGGAGCCGCTGGAGCTCGCCGACGGCGAGCGAATCGAGGTCTTCGCCAATATCGGCGGCGTCGAGGACGCACGGCTTGCTGTCGAGTTCGGGGCCGAGGGCGTCGGGCTGCTGCGCACGGAATTTCTCTACCTCGAGCGACCGTCACTGCCGAGCGAGGAGGAGCAGGCCGACACTCTGCGCGAGATAGCCGAGATCCTCGAGGGTCGGCCGCTGGTGGTGCGTACCCTCGATGCCGGTGCCGACAAGCCGTTGCCGGCGCTCGCGATGGCGACCGAGGCGAACCCCTTCCTCGGCGTGCGCGGCATCCGTGTCGGCCTGCGCAACACGGAACTGCTCGCCACACAGCTGCGCGCGATCGTGCGCGTCGCCGCCGACTTCCCGCTGAAGGTGATGCTGCCGATGATCGCCACACTCGACGAGTTCGGCGCGGCGCGGAAGCTTTTCGAGCAGGCTTGCGCCGATACCGGCATCGGCAGGCGGCCGGAGCTCGGGATCATGGTCGAGGTCCCAGCGGCGGCGCTCACCGCTTCGGAGCTCGCGACGCAGGTCGACTTCTTCTCGCTCGGGACCAACGACCTGACGCAGTACACGATGGCCGCCGAGCGCGGCAACGCCGCACTCGAGCCGCTGTTGGGAGAGCCGCAGCCGGCCGTGCTGCGGCTCGTGCAGGAGACCGTACGAGCCGCCGCCGCGCACGGTCAGTGGGTCGGGGTCTGCGGCGAGATGGCCGGTGACCCGGCCGCCGCGGCCCTGCTCGTGGGCCTGGGCGTCTCCGAGCTGAGCATGTCTCCGCGGCTGATTCCCGAGGCCAAACAGGCGCTTCGCGGCCTCGATCTCGGGCGCGCGCGCGCCGCCGCCGAGCGCGGTCTGCAGGCGGCGAGCGCCGCGGCAGCCCGCGAGCACGGGCTGGAACTGCTCGGCCGGGGCCACTAGCGCGCGAGTGGGTAGTCTGCGCAGCGTGGAGGCCGGTACCTTTGCCGCGTTGCGAACTTCTCGTGCGCTTGCGATCGGCACCAGTGTGCGGATCGTCGCCTCCCCCGTCATCCTCGGCTTGCTGCTCAACCACGATTGGACGGCTGCTGCCGTTGTGTTCCTGCTCGCTGCCGCGACCGACTTCGTCGACGGCCGGCTCGCACGCCGCTGGCAGGTGACCACCAAGCTCGGCTCCTTTCTCGACACGACCGCCGACAAGCTGCTCGTCTCGACGACGCTGATCGGGCTGGTAGCGGTAAACCGCGCGTCCGCCTGGGTCGCGTTCGTGATCATCGCGCGGGAGTTCACGATCCTCGGGCTCCGCGCGGCGGTGGCGGCCGGTGGCGCGAGCCTCGAGACATCGAGGTTCGGTAAGTGGAAGGCGAGCTTCCAGTTCGTGGCGATCACCATCGCGATCCTGCGCCCGGACGTGATCATCGCCGGCGCCTACCTCGATCAATGGCTGATGATCGCCGTCGCCGCGATCACCGCCTGGTCCGGCATCGAATACCTGCGCGCCTACGTCGGCGCGCTCAAGTCCTGAGATGGCGCGCGTCTTTGTCACCGGAGGTTCGGGACTGCTCGGCACGGCTCTGATCGCCAAGCTCATCGAGCGCGGCGATCAGGTTGTGGCGCTGGCCCGATCCGAAGCGTCCGCCGCGAAGCTCGCGGCCTCGGGCGTCGAGGTCCAGCGCGGCGAGATCAACGATGAGCAGCAGCTGGTCACGGCGATGGCCGGCTGCGAGCTGGCCTTCAACGTGGCCGGGATCAACAAGTTCTGCGTAAGCAACCCTGCCGAGATGATGCGGGCCAATATCGACGGTGCGGTGGCCGCAGTGCGGGCCGCCCACGGAGCGGGGGTGCCGCGCATCGTGCACACCTCCTCGGCGGCAACGCTGGGCGAGGCTCCGGGGGTGGTGGCCAACGAGTGGACCCCGTCCCGCGGCTGGTACCTGTCGAAGTACGAGGAGAGCAAGACCCTGGGCGAGCGCGCCGCGGTAGAGGCAGCGGCTGCCCTCGGGCAGGACCTCGTCTGCGTCAACCCTTCCTCCGTGCAGGGCCCCGGGCGAGCGAGCGGCACCGGCCGCTTCCTGATCGCGTTCCTCGACGGGCGCCTCAAGGTGTTCATCGACACCTGGGTGAGCCTCGTCGACATCCAGGACTGCGTCGCCGGCCACCTGCTCGCCGCCGAGCGCGGCGCGAGCGGTGAGCGGTATGTGCTCAACGGCATCCGCATGCGGGTCACCGATCTGCTCGAGCTCGCAGCCGACGTCGCGGGCGTGACAGCGGCTCCGCACCTGCTTCCGCGACCGGTGGCGACGCTTGGCGGCACCGCCGCCGAACTCGTCTTTCGCGCCCGCGGCAAGCACCCTCCGGTCTGCCGCGAGATGGTGCGGACGCTGCTTCACGGTCATCGCTATGACGGAACGCGCGCCGAGCGCGAGCTCGGGCTGACCTACACCACCCCGCGTGAGACCCTCCGCCGCACGGTCGACTGGGCGCGCGCGGAGGGTCTGCTACGCCCGACCTAGCCGATCAGGACTGGTCGGCGTGCTCGCGGTGCTCGCGGCGCTCGCGCCTGGCCCGCAGCACGCGCCACGTGATGTAGCCGATCAACGCGAGACCTACCGCGATCCCGAAGTACACGCTGTAGCGCGTGGCTGTGGCGTAGATCGAATCGATGTGGCTGCCCGAGAAGTAACCGACGGACGACCACACCCCCACCCAGAGCGCCGCGCCGATCGAGTTGAACAGCAGGAAGCGAGCCCAGTGCATGCCAGTGGTGCCGGCGACGATGCCATTGGCCTGACGCAATCCCTCGACGAACCGGGCGATGATGATGATGCTTGCGCCGCGCCGCTCGAAGAAGTCGGTTGCCTTGTCGAGTCGTTCGGGCGTGAGCAGTATGTAACGGCCCCAGCGCTCGATCAGCGGCCGTCCGCCGAAGTGCCCGATGCCGAAGCCGATGTTGTCCCCGACGACCGCACCTAGGAAGCCGATCAGGGCCACCAGCCAGATGTTCAGGCGCCCGGCGCCGGCGTAGACCGAGGCGAGGATCAGCACGGTCTCGCCCGGGACCGGAACCCCAAAGTCCTCGAGCAGCACGAGCCCTCCCACGGCCAGGTAGCCGTAGTGGTTCAGCGTCGGCTGCAGGTCGTGCAGAACCCCCGGAAGCTGCGGAGCGGCACCGCTCATCGTGTTGCGATCCTACGCGGTGGAATCAGCCATCTACGCGACGCACTGACTCGACGGATCGCTCACAGCGGCATACCAGCCGCGCAAAGTGTCGGTCGCGTGCCGCCAGCTCGCCGTGCTTACCGCAAGTCGCGCCTGGTGCGACATCCGCGCCCGTAGCTGCGGCTCGGAGCTGAGCATGTGAACGGCGTGGTTGAGTGCGCCTGGCACCGACGGGTCATATCGCAGGCCATCGACTCCATCACGGATGAGCTCGCGCGCGGCGGGACTGTCGGCCGCGACCACCGGGAGCCCGGAGGCGTGGGCCTCGAGCGTGACGAGTCCGAGGGTCTCCGTCTCCGACGGGAGCGCGAAGATGTCCGCGGACGCATAGGCGCTGGCCAGCTCGTCGCCATGAAGGAACCCGAGGAAGGTCGTTGGCGTGCCCGCGAAGGCTCGCTCGAGACGCGCGCGCAACGGCCCATCCCCGACGATCGCAAGCGCCACATGATCCTGCCCGCGGACGGCCTCGAGCAGCCGCTCGACCGTCTTCTCCTTGGCCAGGCGCCCGACGAACAGCAGGATCACGCGATCCGGATGTCCGCCTGAAAGTCGCCAGCGCCAGCGATCGTCCACCTTCGACGGGTGAAAGCGATCCGTCTCGATTCCATACGGCCACAGCTGCAGCCGCTGGATCCCGTGCTGCTGGAGCGTCTCGAGCGTTGCCCGCGAGGTGCAGAGATTCAGCTCGGCCATGTTGTGCAACGTACGGAGGTAGCGCCAGCCGGCAGGCTCGAGCCACCCGCAGCGGTAGAGGTGCGCATAGGTGGGCAGGTGGGCGTGGTAGGAGGCGACCATCGGCCAGCTGCGTCGCCGTGCGATCGCCACCGCGCCCGCCCCGAGCAGGACTGGATTGATCACGTGCACCACGTCCGGTTGGTGGCGCTCGAGCGCGCGCGAGAGCGCCGGTCCCGGCAGCGCGACGCGCTTGGGCGGGTAGCCGTCACCGTCGGGGTATAGCGGCATCGGCAACTCCCGGACCCCGACCACGGGAACTCCCGCGTAGCTCTCCGGGCCGCCCGCCGGGGCGACCATGAGCACCTCGTCACCGGCGCGCCGTAGCTCCTCGAGAGTGCGCTGAAGGCGTGTCACGACCCCGTCCACAGCAGGCATGAACACCTCGGAAACGATGGCGATCCGCATGGCGCAAACTGGCTTATAGCGGATCGAGATGACTGCTTAGGAAAATGAGGGTTAGCCCATCCTTCACGTTGACGGGCGGCGGCGTGGCGTCCGCGGGTGCAACTAACTTTGCCCGCAAATGTCAAGTGCTTCCGCCCGCACTGTCGAGCAGATGGAGCAGGACCTGCGCGAGCTGATCGGGACAGTGCAGAGCCCAAATCTGAGCGCGCTGCTCGAGCGCACCCTGGGTCCTGGTACCCGCACCTGGGATCAATTCAAGGACGCGCCGGCGGCGAAGCACTATCACCACGCCTACCGGCATGGGCTGCTCGACCACAGCCTCACCGTCGCCCAGGCCGTGAGCGCGCTGTCCGGCATCTTCCACGGCGTGAACCGCGACCTTGCCGTCACCGGAGCGCTCCTCCACGACCTCGGCAAGCTCGACGCCTACCGGCGCATCGGCGAGGAGATCGAGATGACCGACGCGGGACGCCTTCACGGCGAGATCACGCTCGGGTACTCGCGGATCCGCGACGAGATCGGCCAGATCGACGGCTTCCCGCCTGAGCTGAGTCAGGCGCTGCTGCACATCATCCTCAGCCACCATGGCACGCTGCAGCACGGCTCGCCGGTCGTGCCGTGCACCCGTGAGGCGACGCTCGTCCACATGGCCGACAACCTCGGCTCCAAGCTCGGCAGCTTCGACCGCGTCGAGCGCGCGCTCGACGAAGGCGCGCAGTGGGCCAGCTACGACAACGGCATCGGTGCCGTAGCCTACTTCGGCGTCGATGGCGCCGTGCCCGAGAGCTCCCGGCTCGCGGCATAAGCGTCGGTCTCGAACCGCGCAGCGGAACTAAGCGGCACTGGGTTGACGAGCGCCGTTGTTGCGGCGTACCGTCGAGCGCTGGAGAAAGGCGCAAATTGCGGCCAGGCTACGTATCCACCGCACGCGGCTGGCTGCCCCCCTTTAAAGTGAGTGGTGAATGGCGAAGGACACCGAGAAGCTGATCCGCCAACTGTCGCTGATCTCATACCTGATGGCCGAGAGGCGGCCCGTGACAGCTCCGGAGATCCGGCGAGACGTCGAGGGCTACAGCGTGATGAACGAGGATGCGTTCGCGCGCCGCTTCTATGCGGACCGCTCCGAGTTGGAAGCGCTCGGCATCGTGCTCTCGGTCGAGAAGCCGCAGGACGGTCAGGTGGAGCAGGAGCAGTACTCGCTGCCGCCGGAGAACTTCCACCTGCCGCCGATCGAGTTCGACGACAACGAATTGGCGGCGCTGTGGACGGCGCTGTATCTGCTCGACGGCAAGTTCGCCTACGCGGAGCCGCTGCGGCTGGCGCTGCAGCAGATCTCGTGGGGCCGGCCGAGCCCACTCGACTCGCCGGTGCAGCGCACGATCGCACTCGGTATCACGGGCGCCGCCGACGGTCACGAGGTATCGCAGCGCCTGGCCAAGATCGAAACGGCGATCTTCCGCCGCAAGACGGTTGTGTTCGAGTACTACACGATGGCGCGCGACTCACTCGAGCAGCGCAGGATCGACCCGTACCAGCTGCTGTTCCAGGGCGGCCAGTTCTACATGGTCGGGCGGTCCCACGAGCGTGACGCGATCCGCGTGTTCAGGCTCTCCCGCATCCGCGGCAAGGTCGGCTACGCGACCAAGGCAGAGCACGACTTCCAGCGGCCGGCCGACTTCGACCCGAGGGGCTACGCGGATCGGATCCAGTGGCAGTTCGGAACACCGATCGGCAACGCCGAGATCTGGATCTCCAGCAAGATCGCCTGGCAGGTGCAGCGCCATTTCGGCCGCTACGGCGAGCTGCGGCCGGCCGACGACGGCAGCGGCAGCATCTTCACCACCTCATACGCCAACGCCCGCCAGCTGATCGCCTGGGTCCTCGGGCTCGCGGACAACGCGCGCATTGTCGGTCCGGCAGAGCTCGCCGCGGAGCTGCGTGAGCGCGTGCACATGCTCGCTGCGCGGCATAGCGGCGACACCGACGAGCTGCTGGCGACGCAGGAGCACGAGCCGCTGAGCGCGCCGGGAGAGTCCTCTGCGCCAGCGGGCGCGGAGGACGACACAGCCGCAAACGAGCCCGAGACGCTCGGCGCCGATGCTGTGATCCGCCCCGAGCGTTTCGCCCGGCTGGTGACACTGGCCAGCATCCTGATCGACTCCGGGCGCTCCGGCCGGCCGCTGTCGGCGGCCGAGCTACGCGAGCGGCTGAAGCTGTCCGAGCAGGAGCTGCAGGAGGACATCGCGGTGCTGAACGTCGTGAACTTTGGCGCCGGAACCTATGTGCTGTACGCGGAGATCCTGCCGGACGGGCGCGTCGAGGTCGATCCCGAGCCGTACGGCGACGCGTTCGCACGGCCGGCGCGGCTCCTGCCGGTCGAGGCCAAGGCGCTGATCGCGGCGATCGACCTGATCGGCGAGCACATCCCCGAGGGGTCGCTGACGTCGGTGCGGCGCAAGGTCGTGGCGGCACTCGGCGAGGATCCGGCGCACGAGGGACTCCAGATCGCGGCGCTTGGAGGCGACGACGCCGAGATCGCCGAGAAGGCGCGCGATGCCATCTCAACGCGCCGGCTGCTGTCGTTCGAGTACTTCAAGGAGAACGAGGGTGTTTTCACCACTCGCGTTGTCGAGCCCTATCAGCTGGTCAACGGCCTCGAGGGCTGGTATGTCGCCAGCTACGACCCCGAGCGTGAGGCGGTGCGGCACTTCCGCCTGGATCGGATCAAGTCGGCGCAGGTGACCGAGACGAGCTTTGAGCCGCGTGCGGAGCTCGACTTCTCAACTGGTGTCGACGGGTGGTTGAGGACAGGCGAGGTGCCCGCGTCGAACCGCGCGCGGGTGTGGATCTCGCCCGACCGCGCTCGCTGGGTGCGAGAGGAGCGCACGGTGATCAGCCAGGGCAGCGACGGTTCGGCGGTCGTTGATTTCGGCTACGCCGGGCTTGACTGGCTCGTGCGCGAGGTGCTCAAGGAGGCCGGGGACGCGGTCGTGGTCGAGCCGGCGGAGGCGCGCGAGGCGGTACGCGCCGCCGCGGCCGAGATCGAAGCCGTTGTCCCGGTCTAAAGAGACGAGGGGGAAGCGGTGAAGGGAATCGTGCTGGCGGGAGGCAAGGCGACGCGCCTGCGGCCGCTGACAAGTGTGACCAACAAGCACCTGCTGCCGATCTACGACCGGCCGCTGATCTACTACCCACTGCACGCGATGGTGCGGGCGGGCGTCCACGACGTGCTGATCATCACCAACCCAGAGCACGCGGGTCATTTCATGCAACTGCTGGGCTCTGGACGGGAGTTCGGGCTGCATCTCTCCTACGACCTCCAGGAGGAGGCGGGTGGTCTGGCGCAGGCGGTGGGCCTGGCCGAGTCTTTCGTCGGCCGGGACAAGGTGCTGGTGCTGCTGGGCGACAACATCTTCACGCAGGACCTCCGGCCGGCGGTCGAGCGCTTCTCGGCCGAGGAGCACGGTGCTGTCATCTTTGGCGTGGAGATGGAGCACCCCGAGCAGTACGGGGTGATCGAGATGGACGGCGAGCGGGTCGTCGGCATCGAGGAGAAGCCCGCCGAGCCGAAGTCACACCTGATCCAGACGGGGATCTACATGTACGACGAGCAGGTGTGGGGGCATCTGAAGACGCTGACGCCCTCGGCCCGCGGCGAGCTCGAGATCACCGACCTCAACAACGTCTACGTCGAGGCGGGCATGATGCGTTGCGAGACCCTCGACGGCTACTGGATCGACGCCGGTACATCCCACGATGAGCTGCTCGCCGCCAATATCTCCGTCGCGGAACTACGGCGCCTAGGCCAGATTTGAGATTCCCCTCTCGGGGGGGCGTTTCTGATTTGCTGCGTATGGGCGGTCAGAGGACCCGACTGGCAGGTGGGGACGACCGCGAATCCGTGGGTGCCTGAGAGGAGAACTCGGATGGAACCAAGGAAGCTGGTCGCGGAGGCACTGGGTACCGCGCTGCTCGTGTTTGTCGGAGTCGGGGTGGCGACGCTGTCGTTCGGGTTCAAATTCGCTGGATTCTCGACCTCGGCAGGGGTCGTAGCTACCGCGTTGGCCTTTGGCCTGGTGTTGGTGGCGCTCGCCTACACCCTGGGGCCGATCACGGGTGCGCACGTGAACCCAGCGGTGACGATGGGTTTCGTCGCCTCGGGCCGCATGTCGATCAACGAGGCGATCGGCTATTGGATCGCGCAGTTCGTAGGCGGCATCGCCGGTGCCACTGTGCTCTGGGCGATCTTCTCCGGCTCACCCGTCTACAGCACCTCGACCGTGGGCCTTGGCACCAACGGGTGGGGCAAGGCCTCGATGATCGGGATCCACGTCGGCGGTGCATTTGCGACTGAGGTCGTACTCACCTTCATCTTCGTGCTCGTGGTCCTGACCGCCACCAGCCGCATCGGTTCGGCGGGCTTCGCGGGGCTGACGATCGGCGTGGCCCTGGTGGTCGTGCACCTGGTCGGGATCCCGTTGACCGGGACCTCGGTCAACCCGGCTCGCAGCCTGGGCCCGGCGATCATCGTCGGCGGCGAGGCTATAAGGCAGGTCTGGCTGTTCATTGTCGCGCCGCTCGTGGGAGGTGTACTGGCCGCACTCGTGTACCGGTACCTGGTTCCGAACGAACCAATCACGCAAGAGACGGCAGTAGCCGAAGGCCAGGTCGAGCGGACGACTGCGACACCCGAGTAGTACGAGTCACCCGTTGGCGGGCGGTGTCTCAGAGCCGCCGCTCGCCGAAGAACGTGGCGACGGGGTTGCCGTTGAAGTTGGGGATCGCCGCGTAGCCGGCCGACTCGTACAGGTGCCGGGCGCTCGGCTGCTTCGGGCCAGTGTCGAGGCGGGCGATCGTGTAGCCCAGTTCGCGTCCCCTCTCCTCGAGTGCCGCCAGCAGGAGCCTGGCGACACCGCGACCGCGGGCCTCGGGAATCACGTACATGCGCTTCAGCTCGCAGGTGTCGGCGTCGAGTCGTTTGATGCCGCCGCAGCAGATCGCGACCCCGTCCTCGTAGCCGACGATGAAGGCGCCGTTGGGCGGGTTGAGCTCATCGGGTCCCGCCTTCGGCATGTCCGGGGACCGAAGGTCGAGACCGGCGTAGAGCGCGGCTATCTCCTCACGCATCGCGGCCTCGAGCCGGCCGCCGTCGCCCGTGTCAACCCGACCGTCTCGAAACTCGATCACTCCTCCGCATGCTAAGAGATGATTCAGCGATGTTGGCTGACGACTTTGAAACAGAGGTGAGGCGCTGGGGGCACCGCCTCGCCGACCACCTGCCCGATGGCGGGCGCAACCCGGCCGCGGCGGTCGAGCGGCGGATGATGCAGGCGGTCATCGGCGACGCGCGGCTGCGGGCCGCGCTGTTTCGCTTCGTCGATGTGCGCCCTGCCTGCAGGGACCGTGCCGAGCTCGTTCGCCACCTGAATGAGTACCTGGAGGAGGCGGCCGTCGATTCGGAGACCGCGCGGCGGCTCTCGACGCTGGTCGGGCGGCGCGCCCTGGAACTGCCCACGGCCTCGGCCGCGGCGTTCGGAGTCGCTGCAATGTCGCACAGGTTCATCGCCGGTGAGGACGCTGCCGCGGCAGGTGGCGAGCTGACAGCGCTGTGGCAACGCGGTCGCTGCGTGACGCTCGACCTTCTCGGCGAGGCGACACTGACCGAGAGCGAAGGCGATGCCTACGCGGTGCGCTGCGCTGAGACGTTGCGCTCGCTCAGCGCGATGAGCGCGCCCTGGCCCTCCCAGCCCCTGCTCGAGCACGATGGTCTCGGTCCGCTGCCAAGAGCAAACCTGAGCGTCAAGGTCTCGGCGCTCACGCCGCACCTGCGTGCGAACGCACCGGTTCGCGCCCTGGAGGCGGCACGCGAACGCCTGCTGACGCTGCTGCGGCTGGCGCGCGATGTGGGCGCCCACCTGCACGTGGATATGGAGTCGCTCGACACGCGCGAGAGCATCACCGAACTCGTACTCGAGTTGCTTTCGGACCCGGAGTTCCACGACGGCCCGTCGGCCGGCATCGTGCTTCAGGGCTATCTCACCGACTCGGAGGATCAACTCGACCGGCTGCTGGTCTGGTTGCGCGCAGCAGCCACGCGCGGTCCCGTTCACGATTCGCCTGGTCAAAGGCGCCTACTGGGACCACGAGGTGGTGCTGGCCGCGCAGCACGGTTGGGAGTCCCCTGTCTTCACCGACCGCCGCTCATGCGACCGCCATTACGAGCACCTGACCCGGCGCCTGCTCGATGCACGTGCCGAGGGCGTGGGGCTCCGTCCCGCCATCGCCTCACACAACCTTCGCTCGCTCGCGCAGGCGTTGGCGTACAGCGAGCGCCTCGGGCTGCCGCCCGAGGCGCTCGAGCTGCAGGTCCTGCGAGGACTGGGCGACGACGCGGCCGCGGCGATCGCCGCCGTCGGGCGTCGCGTGCGCGTTTACTGTCCGGTCGGGGACCTCGTCGCCGGGATGGCGTACCTGGTCAGGCGGTTGCTCGAGAACACCTCAAACGATTCGTTCCTGGGCGCCCAGTCGACCGGCGCCGCACTCGACCTGTTACTGGAGAGGCCGTGACCACGGAGAGCACCTTCCGCAATGAGCCTGTGCTTGAGTTCCGGCGCGAATCGGTGCGCGCACAGGCGCTCCGCGCGCTCGAGGAGCTTCGGGCAAAGCTGCCGCTGCGGCTGCAAGCGCCGGGCTCGGGCGAACTTGTCTCCACCAACCCCGCGGCCCCCGACGAGGTGATCGCGATTGCACCCGAGGCCTCAGCCGCGGAAGCGGACGCAGCGGTGGAGCGGGCGACAGTCGCCTTCCGCGACTGGTCAGCTCTCGAGGTCGGCGAGCGTGCCGCTGTGCTGCAGCGAGCCGCCGGCCTGATGCGGGAGCGGCGACTTGAACTGGCGGCACTCGCGGTGCTCGAGGCGGGCAAGCCGTGGGCGGAGGCGGACGCGGACGTCTGCGAGGCGATCGACTTCCTCGAGTACTACGCCGTCGGAGCTCTTGCTCTCGAGCAGGGGCGGCCGCTGATCCAGCTTCCTGGCGAGCGCAACACGCTGCGCTACTTCCCGCGCGGTGTCTGTGCGGTGATCGCGCCGTGGAACTTCCCGCTGGCGATCCCCACCGGGATGATGTCAGCGGCACTGGTCACCGGTAACGCCGTCGTCTTCAAGCCCGCCGAGCAGACCCCCGCCTGCGGCCACGCGGTCGTGGAGGCGCTGCACGCAGCCGGCGTTCCAGCCGACGCGCTGCAACTCTTGTGCGGGCGCGATGAGCCGGCGAAGGCTCTGGTCGCACATCCGAAGGTGCACATCATCGCCTTCACGGGATCGCTCGCGGCCGGGTTGAGCATCATCCGCGTCGCCGCCGAACAGGCGCCGGGGCAGCACCACATCAAGCGCGTGATCGCCGAGATGGGCGGCAAGAACTGCGTGATCGTCGATTCCGACGCCGACCTCGACGACGCGGTGCCCGCGATCGTGAAGAGCGCCTTCAGCTTCGCCGGGCAGAAGTGCTCGGCCGCCGCGCGCGTGCTCGTCCACCGTGACATCGCGGATGCTCTGAACGAACGTCTGGCCGGTGCGATCGAGACGCTGCGGGTCGGGCCCGCTGAGGACTTCGCCTCAGATCTGTCGGCCGTGATCGATGAGGAGGCGCAGTCGCGGATCAGCCGGTACCTGCACGATGCACCGGCGCAGCCGCGTGTTGCCGGCGACGTCCCCGGCGGAGGCGGCCACTACGTCGCGCCGACGCTGTTCGTCGACCTCCCGCCCGACGCGCGGATCGTCAACGACGAGGTGTTCGGGCCCGTGCTCTCCTCGGAGCGCGTCGACAGCGTCGAGCGCGCCGTCGAGCTGGTCGAGACCGGCGCCTACGGCCTCACCGGGGGTCTGTTCAGCCGCAGCCCAAGCACGATCGACATGGTCAGCAGGCGCGGAATCGTCGGCAACCTCTACGTGAACCGCGAGATCACGGGCGCGATGGTCGGCCGCCAACCGTTCGGAGGCGGCCGACTCTCTGGTACCGGCCCGAAGGCCGGTGGACCCGACTACCTGCTGCAGTTCGTCGAGGCGCGCTCGGTCAGCGAGAACACCGTGCGCCACGGGCTCGTCATCTGAAGCTTGGCGCTGCTCTAGCTCCTGGAGGCGAGGAACGCCTCGATGTCGGCCTCGGTGAAGCCCGAGCCGGGGAAGCGGGAGAGGCGGTTCACCGGCACCGTTTCGAGCATCTTGCCGAGGTGGGTGCCGATCAGTCGCTCGCCGAGCGGCGCACTCAGCAACAGCTGGTGAAGCCACTCGCGCGCTTCCGGCACCGCGAGGAACTCCGCGTAGGTTGAGTTCACGGCCAGCGGCGCGGAGACGTCGCCGCCGCTCAGGGAGAGAGTCTGCCTTAGCCGGATGTCGCGGCTCGATGCCCCCACGGCGACCCGGAACTCGCCACCCTCGACGACCCACTCACCACGGGCGGTGTGCCAGTAGGCGAAGGCGCGATGATCGAGTTCGATCGTGACGCGGGTGCTCGCTCCCGGCTCGAGCATCACCTTGCTGAAGCCACGAAGTTCCTGCTCCGGGCGGTATACGCTCGCGACCGGGTCAGCGACATACACCTGGACCACTTCGGCACCGGCACGCGCGCCGCTGTTGGTGACGGAGACGGCCAGCTCGACTCGCGGCCGCGGTCCGTCGTCGAGCACCGTCACCTCCAGGTCCGAATAGTCGAAGCTGGTGTAGGACAGTCCGTGCCCGAACGGGTAGGAGACCTTCAGTCCGTGGGCGTCGTACCAGCGGTACCCGATGAGCAGACCCTCGCCGTAGCGAACGATGTGGCCCTCGCCCGGGAAGTTCCCGATCGTCGGGTTGTCGGTGAACTTCTGCGGGATCGTCTCGGCGAGCCGGCCCGAGGGCGAGACGAAGCCGAGCAGCAGATCAGAGATCGCCCGGCCGCCCGCCTGGCCGAGCAGCCAGCCCTCGACCAGCGCGCGCACGTGCTGATCCCAGCCGGAGGTAACCACCGCCGAGCCGTTGGAGAGCACGACCACCACGTTCGGGTTGACGGCGGCGATCCGCGCCAACAGGTCGATCTGGAGCGCGGGCAGATTCATGTGCTCGCGATCCCAGCCCTCCGACTCGTACGACGCCGGGAGACCGAGGAACACGAGCGCGACCTCCGCACCGGCGGCGGCCTGGACAGCCTCGGCGAAGAGCTGCTCATCGGGCTGTTCGGCCTCGATCTCGAAGCCGGGCGCGAACAACACCTCGCGCTTGCCCGCGAGCGCCGTGCGCAGCGAGTCGAGTGCGTTGTCGAGACGGGTCGGGTTGACCTGCGAGGAGCCGGCGCCCTGGTAGCGCGGAGTGCGGGCGAACTCACCGATCACCGCTATCGGGCCGCCGTGCTCGGGATCGAGCGGCAGCAGGTTCTGATCGTTCTTGAGCAGCACCGCACTGGCGGCGGCGGCCTCCCGTGCGAGCTCGTGGTGGGCGTCGAGGTCGAAGCTCTCCAGTGGTTCGCGCCGGCCTGCGCGCTCGACCATCGCGAGCACACGCGCAACCGCCGCATCGACCTGCGCCTCAGCCAGCTCTCCGCGCAGGACCGCATCGACGATCGCCCGCGTGCCGACGCCGCTCGATGACGGCATCTCCAGATCGCAACCGGCCGCTGCCGCCGCGACGCGGTCGTCTACCGCGGCCCAATCGGAGACCACGAGCCCGTCGAAGCCCCACTCGTCCCGGAGCACCTGAGTCAGCAACCAGTGGTTCTCACACGCGTAGGTGCCGTTGATCTTGTTGTAGGCGCTCATCACGGTCCAGGGCTGTGTCTCCTTGACGACGCGCTCAAACGCCGCCATATAGATCTCCCGGAGCGTGCGCTCGTCGACCTCGGCCGAGACGCGGAGCCGGTCGGCCTCCTGGTTGTTGGCGGCGAAGTGCTTGAGGGACGTTCCAACCCCGTGACTCTGGACGCCGCTTACCCAGGCCGCGGCGAGCTTGCCTGCCAGCAGCGGATCTTCGGAGAAATACTCGAAGTTGCGACCGCACAGCGGTGAGCGCTTCATGTTCACGCCCGGGCCGAGCAGCACCGAGACGCCGGCCACCCGGCACTCGACACCCAGCGCCTGGCCGACGCGCCGCGCGAGCTCCGGGTCCCATGAGGAGCCGAACCCGGCGGCCGGTGGGAAGCAGGTCGCCTCATCGGAGTGCTCGATCGACGCATCGTCGGGTGCCGCCACCTTGCGCAGCCCGTGCGGTCCATCGGTCACGAGGATCCTCGGGACGCCGAGTCGCTCCACCGGTTCGGTGTGCCAGAAGTCCGAACCATCGAGCAGCGCGGCCTTCTCCTCAAGACTCAGCTGCGCCAGGATCGCCTGCGCGTCGATTCCCACCTGCGTCTGCATTGCACTCCGTTCTCCGCTCTAACTGACCCCGGTCGGCCGGGAGCGGGCCACCTTACTCCAGTAACAAGTTTCAGCAACTGACATTGAGTTGCAGAGCTTCGTGGCTCCGGAAACCGAACTTTGGACGTATGGGGCGCAGAATGAACACCGTACGTCCAAACTTGATGTCGGGACCTAAGCCGAGGTGCCGTAACCCGCCGGCTGGTTGTCCAGCAGGTCGGCGGCCAGTTCGGAGACGCCACCCTCGATCTCAAAGCGCGGCAGCAGATACGGATCGGCGCTGGTCGCGTAGGAGTCAGCCTCCGTCACGGCGTTGGTGTACCCCGCCTTCTTCACCGCCGCGATCACGGCGGCGTTGTACTTGCTCGACGGGTAGCAGAAGCTGTTGACAGGGATGTGGAAGGTCTTCTGCAGGTACACGCGCGAGTTGTGCACCTGGGCCCACAGCCCGGCCGCGGTCTCCGTCGTCAGGTCGGGGTGAGTCAGTGAGTGCGAGTCGACCTCCCAGCCGCGATGGATCACGGGCCAGATGTATCTAGGCGGCAAGTGGTTCTCGGTGATCTCGTTGAGCACGCCGGGCCAGCCGTACCTGGACATCACGTGCGGTGCGAAGCGAACCTGCTCGGGATAGCCGTTGTCAAAGGTGATCACGATCGGCTTGGCCGGCAGCGTGCCGCCGTGGTACCAGGCCTTCATCACCTCGTCGAGCGTCACCGCCTGGAAGCCGTGGGAGTTCAGCCAGGCCATCTCCGCCTTGAAGTCCCCGTAGGAGACGTACAGCGACGGGAACGCCGCGCCGGCCGGGACCGGACCGAGCGCGTGGTAGACGAGGATCGGCACCGGACCCGTGTACTTCTTCCAGCTCGGCTGCGGCGTCGCGTTGCGAACCAGCAGTGACTTCGCCGCCTTCTTGTGCGGCTTGGACCCCGGACTGTCGCGATGGTCAGTCGAGGCGAGCCGCGGCTTGGAGCCGCCAGAGCCCCCATGGTTCAAAGCGATCACGCCGACGACCGCGGCGACGACCACGAGGGTCAGGGCGGCGACCCACATCGGTCCGTTCCCGCGGTTGCTCGTATGCCCACGCATCGCTGTGCGAGGTTATCCGGAGGGGTGGATCGGCACGAGCCCACCCACCCCTCAGGCCGAACCGGTCAGCGGATCCGGGGACGGTGAGGTCAGACGGCGGCGACCAACCGGTCCGCGTAGGGCTCGCCACGTTCAGCGCGCTCCACCAGCGAGGCAGGCGGCTCGAAGCGCTCGCCGTACCGCGCGGCCAGCTCGCGCGCACGGGCAACGAAGCCGGCGAGGCCGGTGGTTGCCGGGGCGGTGGGTGAGACAT
>CAWFRF010000015.1:0-226415 GCA_963818135.1 uncultured Actinomycetota bacterium | reverse complement strand
TCCGCTCCCAGCGCCAGTAGTGGCCGCCGCTGAGCGCGAAAACCACCAGCACGATCCCGAGCACCGCCGCCACGCCAGCACCCAGGTGGAAGAACGCGAGCCCGACTCGGATCGCGACGAACTCAGCGATCAGCGTGACCAGGTTGGTGAACAGCAGGTCGCCGGCAGCGAACCGACCCCAGAGCTTCCCGTAGCGCTCGAGGACCAATTGGCCGTATCCGCGGTGGGTGACCGCTCCCACGCGCATGGACATCTCCTGGCAGACGATCGCCATCAGGAACGTGATGACGATGAAGGGCAGGAAGAATCCGATCCCGTACACGGCCCCCGTGGCGGTGTAGGAGATCATGCTTGGACCGTCGTTCTCCCCGAGCATCGCCAGGATTCCCGGCCCCACGAGCAACCACAACAGGTACCAACGGGATTTGTGGGCGCGTGCTCTGCTGAACACGGGCGCGGTCCCGCGAGCGCGCCAGATCCTCGCCGGTCAGCGGCGGCAGCTGGAGCGCCACTTCGCCTGTCTCGTCCAAACCCATTCCACCGCAACGGTATCAGCCGAAAGTTTAACAGCTTCAAAACCTAGGATATGCAGCAGTCTTCGAACTTAAGCTTGGCCAGTGGGAAGCGACAGTGAACCCATCTGTCTCGGCATCGGTCGAGGATTACGTCAAGGCGATCTACGCGCTCACCCGGAGCCAGATCAGACAGCGTCGACCAGCCAGATCGCCGACAGGCTCGGGCTCACTGCAGGCTCCGTCTCGACGATGGTCAAGCGGATGGATGCGTCCGGGCTGGCGGAGCACGTGCCCTACCGAGGCGTGCGGCTCACCCCGCCGGACGTCAGCTGGCGCTCAGAGTGATCCGGTTCGGCACAGGCTGCTCGAGCTGTTTCTCTCGACGAGCCTGGATATTCCGTGGGAGGACGTGCATCGCTTCGCCGACGCGCTCGAGCACGCGGCCTCAGACGAGCTGATCGAGCTTATGGCGGCCAAGCTCGGCGATCCCGTCGCGGATCCACACGGCGACCCGATCCCGAACCGCCTGCTCGAGATCGACGACCGCACGCAGCCGACGATCTTCGACCTGCTTCCCGGCGAGCGCGCCCGCGTTGTGCGTGTATCCGATTCTGAGCCGCAGATGCTCCGCTACCTGACGGAGCAGGGCATCGGCATCGGCGCAGAGCTCGAGCTTGTCGAGCGCCAGCCCTTCGACGGGCCCTGTCTAGTGCGGTTGCGCGACCAGCAGGACCGCAGCCTGGGAATCAGGCTCGCCCAGGCCATTCACGTAGAGCGACTCTGAGTTCCTCCGCCACCCGTTCAGGGTGGTTGATCACGAACAGGTGCGTCTCCCCGTGGTTTCGACGCGCAGCCGGCGGCGCGCATCCCCCGTTGCGGCTTGGTGCGCAGCGCAAGCACGGGGCTGACAGTGTCGACCTCGACGATCTGCGTGCGCGGGAGCTGGTCGAGACGATGTCGTGCCGGCGGTTGAAACGATTCGGCATGAACAGCACGGCCTCAGAGGTCGAGGTAGAGGAGCCCGGCCACCACGCGATCCGGCAGCGATAGCGCTGCAGGCCTTCGCCATACGACGAACTCACCTTGATGCAGCGTCGGATCGAGGTTGATCAGCCCCATCGTCCGTCTCCCGTTGCGCCTGATCTCCACGCCCGTGTTCCACCCGACAGCTGTCGGTCGACCACTTAACCATGTTTAGAGGCGCCGCACACAGGTAGCTAAAGAGCGCAGAAAGGGCATGTCGCGTCGGTCGCAGTGCCGGGGCGTATGGGACAAACGATTAGGAGGACTGTCATGGGCGTCGGAACGAGCCTTGTTTTGATCGCTGTCGGAGCAATCCTGCGATTTGCGGTGTCAGTGACCACAACCGGTTTCAACATTCACACGATCGGCATCATCCTGCTGATCATCGGAGTGGTCGGACTGATCATCTCGCTGTTCTTCTGGAGAATGGGGCGGCGGCGGCGCTACAGCCGCGAGCGCCGCGTGGCCAGCGATGGCCAGGGCGGCTACGTCGAGCGCGAGCGCGGGGTCTGACAGCCGCGACGGTCCGCAGCCGCGGCGGTCCGACAGCCGCGGCGTGCGGCTGACCGCTAACGGTCGGCCGGTGCGACGGGTTCGTCAGTCGCTGGACAACAGACCGAAGGCGCCGGCCGGCCGAAGTAGAAGCCCTGTGCCATGTCGGCGCCGAAGAGCTTCACGAGGTCACTGACCTCGGCGCGCTCGACACCCTCGACGATCGTCTTGACCCCAAGCTGACGGCTATCCGCAGTACGCCTGCGAGGGTCGCGGCTCCGCCTCGTTCGTGATCGAGGCCGGACCGATGCGTTCAGGCACCGGTAGCTCACCGGTCGCGGCCTGCATCAGCGCGCGATCGATCTTGACAACGGAAGCGGGCAGCGCACGAAGACGCGCGATCGACGAGTAGGCCGAACCGAAGTCGTCGATGGCCAGCGTGACGCCGTTCTTGGCGAGCTCGAGCAGCCCGAGGGCGGCGGCAGGGTCTCGAACCGCCGCCGTCTCAGTGAGCTCGATCGTCAGATCCGACGGGTCTGTTCCGGACTCGTCCGCCGCCTGGAGGACGGCGCGCACGAATCCGTGCCAGCTGCACGATCCGCGCTGAGACGTTGACGTGCAGCGGCAGTCGCCGGCCGCGGTCGCGCAGCTGTCGGGCGGCTTCACAGACCTGTCTGATCATGTGCACGTCCAGATCGATGATCAGCGAGCTCTCCTCGGCGATCGGCACGAACCGCGCGGGCTCCAGCAACTCGTCGCGCGACTCCCAGCGCGCGAGTGCCTCGAGTGCGCAGGTCTCGCCGGTCGCGAGGTCGATGATCGGTTGAAAGTACGGCTTGACGGCGCCGCGCTCGATCGCGCGGCGCAGGCGGTGATCGACCGACATCTGCCGCATCGCGTCGCCCGTTCCCGGCCGGTACCTGAGCAGCTCACCCCGTCCGGCCTGCTTCACGGCAGCAACCGTCGCATGCGCCGCGCGGTGCAGGTCCTCGGGATCACGTCCGTCGCGCGGTCCGATCGCGTAGCCGATCGATGCGCGCACCTCAAGGTGGCGGCCGGCCACGTCGAACGGCGGGGCGAGCGCGGCAGATATCCGCGCCGCGACTGCCGAAACGGATTGGTCGGCCTCGACGAGCTCGAGCCCCGCGAGCATCACCAGGAACTCATCCGCCCCACTGTGGAGCAGCAGGTCGCCAGCGGGAACGCAGTCACGCAGGCGGCTGGCAACCTGGGCCAGCACCACGTCGCCGCCGCTGTGGCCGACTGCGTCGTTTACGCCCCGGAAGCGGTCAAGGTCGAGGTCGAGCAGCGCCACCGCGGTGCCATCACGCTGCGCGCGAGCGAGCGCGAGGCCGAGGTGCTCGTTGAGCACCTGCCTCGTCGGCAGGCCCGTCAGAAAGCTCTGTCGCAGCAGCAGCGCCGGCCCGCCGTCGGCTCCCTGGCCGTCGATCGGCTGCGCGCCGAAGCGACTCAGATCGAGGATCGTCCCATGCGTGCATATCGGTACTCCGCGGCCGTCGCGCACGATCGTGTTTCGCTCCCAGACCCAGCGCGGCTCCCCGTCGGAACCGACGATGCGGTACTCGAGGTCGAGCTGCTCGCGGCTGTCGAAGAACTGCTGCTCGGCGTAGCGGACCCGAGCCACATCGTCGGCGTGAATGCACGAGTACCAGAGCCCCTGGTCGGCAAGGAAGTCGGCCGGCGCGTAACCCGTCCACTGGCGCACGACATCCGAGATGTAGCGGATCGTGCCGACACGGTCGAGCTCCGCCACGTAGACGAGCGGGAGCGTCGCCTCCAGAGCCTCCCAGCGTGAAGGGTCGTCGGACTCAGGCGGCGTCGACCCTATGCCGCTGCTGGCCTCCATCGCCGCATCATGTCGCCACTTCGAGCGAGCGGCAAGGGCGACTAGACGGTTAGTTCAGCGGGCGCAGACGCAGCGCTTGCTCGATGGCGGTGATCAACGCCCGTGCCGAGCTTGCGGTCAGCTCCACCGCAACCCGTTGGCTGGGACCACGCGCGGGATCGGCGAAGTCGATGTTCAGGGTGTGTTCCGCCATCGCGTGAACCGGGTGATCGAAGTACACGGTGCCATGACTGACGTGGAACCACCTGCTGTCAGGCCCCTTGGCGCTGCCATCCAGACTCGGTGTTCAGATCGCGTAGGTGCACATGTGTCGAAAGCTCCTGGAGTCGGTTGGAAGGTTGGCGACAGCCGTACCTGTCAGGCGACGAGGTACGTGCCGAAGACACTCGATTCGCTCCCAGCCGTTGTTTGCTGCTGCCACCCGGTACGACGGGCGATCGACCGAGAAGAACGCGTGGCCGGCGTCGTCGTACCGGTGAAACTCGTAGCTCTTGTCGTTCTCCTGCAGGATCTGCTCGAGGCGGTCGACCTGGTCCGGCGACGGGTACTGATCGTCATTTCCGAACAGGCCAAGCAGCGGCGCGCGCAGGCCAGCAGCTGATCCTCGAGCCCCGTCACCTTCAGCGGGAATCCTCTGGCGGCGTGCCGACCACGAACGCCCCATAGCAGTCGATCCGCGGCGTCGAGGTTGAGGTTGCACGCAGCCAGGACGCTCTGGCGCCCGCCGGAGCAGTGACCGATGACCCCCACCTTGCCGTTGGAGGTGGGGAGCGCCCGTAGCCACTCGGCGGCTCCGGCGACGTCGCCGATCAGCCGCTGATCCGGCACGCCGCCCTCGGCGCGTGCCGTTGCGGCCGCGTCATCGGGGGCCGCACCTGGCGCCTCGCGCCAGTACAGATCGGGCATCACGACGTCATATCCGAGCTCGGCGAAGCGGCGTGCCATCTCCTTTGTCGCCCGGTCGTAGCCGGGCATGTGATGGATCGAGCACGACGCCGCCGCGCTTGGTCTCACCGGTGGGGCGGGCGGCGTAGGCCTCAACCTCGTCGCCGCCGAAGCCCTTGATCCGGATCGTCTCAGCACAGAGTGAATCGTTCATGCGGCGATTGTTTCACCAGCCCACTCCTCGCCGCGCCGCTACTGCCCGGCGATGAAATGCGCGACATCGGCCCGGGTGAGCAACCCGTGAGTCACGTGGACGCACGCGTCGGCGGCCTGCACCACCGCTGGCTGATGCAGATCGATGCCTGCCTGCGCGAGCATCTGATGGGTCACGGCTGCCGTTGCTCGTCGGGTCCGGGAAAGCGGGTGAAGCCATGGCCACGGATGCAGCGCGCGAAGGCCAGCATCGCGTCCACCTGCTGCTGCGTGCGCGCCGACCTTGGCTCCTGGTTCTGCTGGCCGGCAGCAGGTGCCCACAGGCGGTCATTCGCCGACGTGAACGTCGGGCGGTGTTGCTGAACGAGTGCTTGAACGCGGCCGGCGCGGCCACCGGGTTCGGGCAAGCCCTGCGACCCCGTGCGAGCGCATGCACGAGGCGAACCGCAGCATGTCCCGATTTGCCTGGGCGACCGTCATGAGACTGGCCGTTGAGCCTGACGGTCGCAGACGAGTCGGGATGCGTGGAGTTGTGCGAGCCCGAGCCGCAGGCCGCGATCAGCGTCGCGCCGGCAAGGACCGCGGCAGCGCGTGAGAGGAGTGAGGTTGATCTGAGCATGCCGCAGGTGGTAACTCGCCGGGGTCACACCAGTGCAACACGGCCGCTGACGCTGGACGAGTGCTCAGCCGCCTGTGATGGCGCTGTTACCTGTCTTGGTGGACGATGTCCGCATGCGCGTGCTTGTGGTCGAGGATCACGTCGAACTTGCCGAGGACATCGCTGACGGTCTGCGCGACCGCGGGATCGCGACGGACCTCGCACACGACGGCCAGGCCGGACTGCAGAAGGGGCTCGTGTACCGCTACGACGTGATCGTGCTGGACCGCGACCTGCCGGCGATGCACGGCGACAGGCTCTGCGTCGCGCTGCACGACGGCGGCTCGGATGCGCGGATCCTGATGCTGACCGCGGCGGCGACGATCCGCGATCGGGTCGAGGGGCTGAACCTCGGCGCCGACGACTACCTGCCCAAGCCGTTCGCGTTCGAGGAACTGGTGGCACGCGTCCAGGCGCTCGCGCGCCGCGCGCCGACCGGGCCGGCGATCCTGGTCCGGGAGGACCTGTCCTGGACAGCGCCCGCCGGCAGGCGACGCGCGGCGGGCGCGAGCTCTCGCTCACGCGCAAGGAGCTTGGCGTGCTCGAGGTCCTGCTCGAGGCAGACGGCGCGGTCGTCAGCGCCGAGGAGCTGCTCGAGCGGGTCTGGGATGAGAACGCTGATCCGTTCACGCGCACGGTGGTCGTCACGCTCACGCGCCTGCGGCGCAAGCTCGGCGAGCCCGAGGTGATCGAGACGGTCGTGGGCACCGGCTACCGGCTGCGATGAGCGGCACCATCGCCACCAGCAGCGGTCGGGCGGCTCTGGCCGCACCGGCTGCGCACACGGCTCGCGCTCTTCTACTCGGTGCTGTTCTTCGCGGCGGGCCTTGGCCTCCTGGCACTGGCCTACACCCTGGCGCTACAGCTGGTGCCGACTGTCGGGACCGAAACTGACGCGACTGACACCGTCGCAACAGGACGTTCTGCGGTTGTGCAAGCCCGCGCCAACCTCCAGTCGGCTGATCGCTGAGTGTCAACACCTGATCTCGCTGGTGGGTGCGCACGCAGAATGGCGATGCGCTTGCAGCGGTGAAGATCGCCGCCGGCGTCGCTGTCCTGCTGGTGGCCTTCGGCGCCGTTGCGCTGGGCAGGCTGGCCGCCGAGCGGGCGCTGCGGCCAGTCCGCTCGATCACCGACGCCGCCCGTCAGGCCTCAGAGCTGCGCCTCGGCCAGCGCCTGGCGTTGAGCGGCCCCGAGGACGAGTTCAAGCAGCTCGCCGACACCTTCGACGTGATGCTCGAGCGACTCGACGCAGCCTTCACGAGCCAGAAGCGCTTCGTCGCCAACGCCGCGCACGAACTCCGTACGCCGCTGACCGCGATGCGCACCGCAATCGAGGTCACGCTCTCCAAGCCGACGCGAACCCCCGAGCAGCTGGAGGAGATGGCCGCGCGCGTCAAGCGCTCGGTCGAGCGAGCTGAAGCGACGATCGAAGCGCTGCTTACCCTGGCGTCGAGCGAGTTGGGAGCAACCACGAGCGAAACGCTCGACCTTGCGACCGCGGCTGAGGACGCGCTCGACAGCGCCCGTCCGCAGATCGATCGAGCGCAGCATCACGGTCGAGGCGGCGCTCGAGTCAGCGCAGACGCGTGGCGACCGCGTACTGCTCGAGCGCATGGTCGCCAATCTCGTGGAGAACGCCGTGCGCCATAACCACGCTGGCGGCTGGATCGCGATCCGCACGCACGAAGACAACGGGAGCAGCGTGTTCGAGATCAGCAACACCGGCCCGGTGGTCCCTGCCGACGAGCTGCGAGGCTCTTCGAGCCCTTTGCTCGGGCCCACGAGCGGATCGACTTCCAGGATGGGGTCGGCCTCGGGCTATCGATCGCCGAAGCGATCGCCCGCGCTCACGACAGCACGATCACCGCCAGCCCGCGGCCCGAGGGCGGGCTGCACCTCTCGATCACGCTGCCGCGATGAGCAGCTGGCCGGTGAGCTCCTCTTCCCAGCTCTGAATATGACGCTGGAGGACGCCGTCGTCCCCCAGCGAGTACGCGCCCTGTCTGCGCAGCGGCGGTGAGTAGGCGTGGATCGTGACGGCCGGACCCTCGCCGGCGTGCAGGACCCTATGGATGGCCTCCGCGGGAACTGTGAAGCTCGCGCCGGCGCTGTAGACGACCTCGCGGGCGCTGCCATCGAGGCGAAGGCGGTCCTCACGAACCTGCCCCTCGATCACCGTGATGGCCGCCGTCGAGACGTCGTGGTCATGGAAACCGGTGTCGTGGTCCGTGCTCCAGCAGAGCACCCAGGCGTTCACGTCATCGTCCTCCCAGATCAGCCCATAGGTGCGCTTGTTCGGGTGGTGTTGAACCAGCGGCTGCCAGCGCCCCGGGTCTGCCGCCAACTGCTTGACGAAGGCTTCCAGTTCTTCTGTGGCGAGGCTCATGCGTGCACCATCGCGAGTAGCTTTGCTGCGTTCTCCTGAAGCAGCCGATCCCGTCCGGTCGGCTGCGGATCGATCACGGGCCGGTCCGACCCGTAGATCAGCTGCTCGGCACCTGTCAGGCGCGCGGTCATCTCGACCGCCTGCGGCCCGTAGCTCGAGGTTTCGTAGAACGTGCCCGGGTCGCGCAGGTCGACGCGCGGGCCGCCTCGCGTGATCAGGCGCTCGTTCAGCAGCGGCGCGCCGCCGGCAAGCATCGCGAACACGATGCTGCAGGTCAGGGTGCTGACGCCGGCCAAACGCGGCGAACGTGAGCCACGCCGCCTGCATCTGTGAGACGTAGTCATTGAGCGGACGCCACCAGAGCGGTTCACCGAACTCGAGCCGCGTGGGTACCTGTCCCGGAGCGCGACCTGGGTGCACGAACAGCGGCACATCCCTCTGACTGACTCGCTCCAGTACCGGGCCCAGGGCGTCGAGCCGCTCCGGCCCGGCGAGCGCGCCGGCGGCGACCGAGATGCCGACGCAGCCGCGCTCGAGCAACCGGTCCACCTCTTCCGGGTCCGCGCCGTCGAGCGCTATCGGCCCCCAGGCTTCGAACTCCGGACCGAGCTGCAGGACGCCGGTGAGGTGAGCATCGATCAGTTCGAGCGCGCCGTCACGGGGTAGCGCGTCGATCCCGATCGGGCTGGAGATGGCGATCAGGGCGCGATCAAGCCCGTCGTCGCGCACGCGGGCGGCGCGCTCATCGGGGAGCCTCCGACCCGACGTCGATCACGTATGGCTGCTCGGCTGCGCTGTGAAGGACCGTGAGCCCATGCTCCCGGCGGACGAGCGGAAGCTCTGTCCGGGCGGCGAGTGCGTCCAACAGTGACTCGGTCCAGATGTGCTGATGTGCGTCTACAAACATGGCTCGATTCTACACTACCTCAATGGACTTTATGTAGATAGTGGCCCGGAGTAGGCTCAATAGCTTCGTTTCGCTTGCACGCTGCCCCAGGAGACTTACCGTTGAGCACCACCACCACCGTCACTCCGCCCTTTCGAGCCGACCACGTCGGCAGCCTGCTGCGGCCGCCCGCGCTGACGCAGGCCCGCGCCGACCACAAGGCCGGCCGGCTCGACGCTGAGGGGCTGCGCGCGGTCGAGGACGCGGCGATCCTCGAGGTGATCGAGATGCAGCGCGCCGTCGGCCTGCAGTCGGTGACCGACGGCGAGCTCCGCCGCACCTCATGGCACATGGACTTCATCTACCAGCTCGAGGGCATCACCCAGGTCCAGGGCGAGTCGCTGCACGTCCAGTTCAAGAACGAGCAGGGCACCTACGACTACGCGCCGCCGGCGATGCGCGTCGCCGGCAAGGTCGGGCTGGGCGAGACGATCTTCGCCGACGCCTTCACCTTCCTGCGTGACCACGCGCACGCCGGGCAGACGCCGAAGCTGACGATCCCGTCGCCGAGCATGGTCCATTACCGCGGCGGCAACGCGGCGATCGATCGCGACGTCTATCCGGATGTCGACGCCTTCTGGGATGACCTCGTCGAGGCCTACGCCAAGCAGATGGACGGCGCCTACGAGCTCGGCTGCCGCTACCTGCAGCTCGACGACACCAGCCTCGCCTACGTCAACGACCCGGCCCAGCGCGAGCACATCGAGGCGATCGGCGGCGACCCGGCCCACCTGCACGAGCAGTACATCGCAGGTGCTCAACCGGGTGCTCGCCCACAAACCCGCGGACATGGCCATCACCACCCACCTGTGCCGCGGCAACAACCAGTCGATGTGGGCCGCCGAGGGCGGCTACGACTTTGTGGCCGAGGCGCTGTTCGGCGATCTGAACGTCGACGGCTACTTCCTCGAGTTCGACGACGAGCGGTCCGGCGACGTTCGAGCCGCTGCGCTTCCTGCCCAAGGGCAACAAGCGGGTGGTCCTGGGGCTGGTCACCACCAAGCGCCCTGAGCTCGAGGACAAGGACATGCTCAAGCGCCGGATCGAGGAGGCGTCACAGTACGTCGACCTCGACCAGCTCTGCATCTCCGGCCAGTGCGGCTTCTCCTCGACCGAGGAGGGCAACGACCTCACGATCGACGAGCAGAAGGCCAAGCTCGAGCTGATCGTCGACGTCGCGTCAGAGGTCTGGGGTTCCTGAGAGACCCGTTTCCCCGGGCTGCTGGTCCGCTGACCAGCAGCCGGCGCCGAAGCGTACGCAGCGCGGCGCGCGCCGCCGAGTCGCCGGGAACGCCGTGCACCGCACCACCTGGGAAGGTCGCGGCGCTGCAGAGAAACAGACCGTCGACCGGCGTGCGGTACGGGGACAGTGGCCGGCAGCGGCCGGAACACCGACTGCAGGCCGCCGTAGCTGCCGCCGCCGACGTCGCCGTCCACGAGGTTGCGGTTGCGCTCCTCGAGCTCGCGTGGTCCCAGCACGTGGCGAGCGAGGATGCGGTCTGCGGAAGCCCGGGGCGAAGCGCTCGACCTGCTGCTCCACCGCCTCCACGTAGCGCTCCGAGGCGAGCTCGGAGGCTGTGGCTGGCGGGACCGTGCGTGTACGCCCAGGCGGTGTGCTTGCCGTCAGGCGCGCGACTCGGGTCGGCGATGCTCTGCTGGCCGAGCAGCAGGAAGGGCCGCTCGGCAAGCCCGGCATGGGCCTGCGTCAGCGACGCGATCGTGGACGCCTCATCTCCGCCGATGTGGACGGTGCCGGCGCCGCGCGGCTCCGAAGCCGCCCAGGGAATCGGGCCGTCGAGCGCCCAGTCGAGCTTGAGTGTCGCGGGCCCCTGGCGGAAGCGCACAAGGCCCGAGCGATACCAGCCGTGCAGCGTCTCGCCGGTCATCGCCAGCAGCGCCCGAGGCATCACGTCGGCGAGCACCAGGTCGGCCTTGTATTCGCGACCGTCGTCGAGCGCCACGCCAGCTGCCCGCCCAGCACCGGTGAGGATGCGCTCGACCGGTGCATCGCAGACGAGCTCACCGCCGAGCGCGCTCAGGTGAGCGACGAGCGCGTCGGTCAACGCCTGGGCGCCACCACGCGGGCTGGGCCAGCCGACCGCATGTCCCAGCAGGTTCAGGTAGAACGCTGGCGAGCGCCGAACCGCCGGAGGTAACCGGCGCATCCCCATGGGCCGCAGCCCCGAGCAGCCACGCCCGCGAGCCGCTTGCGCCGAACAGGCGATGGCGCGAGCGTCCTCGCAGGCAACGCCACGAGCAGCCCGAACTGCCCCGCGGCGAGCGGGCCTGCCCGCGCGAGCAGCTTGAGCGGCCCGCCAACCGGCGGGAACCCGGCGAGCATCGTCGCGCGCACCGCCGAAAAGTTGCGCACGTACGGGCCGACGAAGCGAGCCCAGGCGCGCCCGTCGCCTGCGCGCTGCTGGTCCAGTGAGTGACACGGTCGGCTCCAGCTCGCGGTACAGGCCCACGGCGGTGCCGTCATCGAGCGGATGGGCCATGCACACCTCCGGATGCACCCACTCGAGCCCATGGTCGGCAAGCGGCAGGCGGCTGAACACCGGCGACGCGACGCCTGCCGGATAGACGGAGGAGAAGGTGTCGTGCCGGAAGCCCGGAAGCGTCAGCTCCTCGCTGCGCACGGCGCCGCCCGGCTGAGATCAGCGCCTCGAGCACCGTCATCTCGACCCCGGCCTCGGCAAGCCGGATCGCTGCGGCCAAACCGTTGGGGCCGGCGCCGATGACGAGCGCGCGGGCGCTCACGAGCCCGTTGCGACCTGAATGGCCAGCTGATGCAGCATGCTCTGTACGGCGTTGTTGCCCTGACCCCAGAAGGCATGCTGGGCCTCACGCCCGGCCACCCGATATGCCTGGTCGATGTGCCAGGGCATCGGATCCCAGGTGCCGGCGGCGCGCACCCAGGCCCTGCTGTCATGGACATAGAGCACGAGACGATTATGGCCGGAGCCCATGAAGTGGCCCTGGTGGGTCGTGAGGTCGAGACCGACGAGCGGAGTGGCGGCGTAGGGCATGATCGCGGGCTCGTCGTTCCCGTAGTCGCGCATGCCCTGTTCGAGCTCGTCGATGTAGGCGCGCAGACCAGCGGGGTCATCGGGAGTCACAAGCCGGGTGATCGTGACGTAGCCGCGGGTGAAGATCGGCCAACCGGCGCCGGTCCCCGCGGCCACCTCGATCTCAAATGTCTGTCCGGCCAGCCCACCATTGCGCAGCGGTGTGAAGCGCCCGATCTCCGACGCGTAGTCCGGCCAGGTCTCCGGCGCCGTCAATGCCGCGATCACGCCCTCAGCCGAGGGCATCTCGACGGGCGGATACGTGTGCCACATCTGCTCCTCGAGGGGAGCACGCTCGGGCGTCAGCTCGCCCAGGCGCGCCAGCCGCAGACGCAGCTCGGGGTCGTAGGCGGCCTTGTCCTCGACGCCGGGAAGGCGATACCCCAGCCACGGCGCGCCTCGTCAGCGTAGGCGTCGCTGAACCAGTCGCCGAGCAGCGCGCTGCCACCGCGCTCGAGCTGCTCGCGTGAGAGAACGCCGCGGCCACTCCCGCCAGTGTCGAAGCGATGCTCTCCGAAGGCGCGGTGGAAGGCCACGAGGTCGGAGGCGCGCAGACGCTTGCTGATCCGGCTTGCGGTACCAGTAGGTGGTGAGGATGCTGAACGCGAGGCGCAGGTCGCCAACCTCGCGCTCGCCAACGGGGCGCCGGTAGTACGCGGCGTTCAGGAAGTCCGTGACCCACGGTGCGGCGTCGCGACCGCAGATCGAGGAGCCCGTCATCCGCGCGAAGCGCAGCACACCGGTCCGCGGCGCACGGGCCGGGCTCTCCTCGCCACCCGTGTCGTCGAGGAATTCCGGAATCTCCGCGAGCCGTCTCTGGGCACTTGGTCAGCGAGCATCGGTACGGTCCTTCCTTACGGGGGCGTATAAAGGATCGGTGATTCTCGGCGGGCGCAACTACCGGATGGACGCAGACTTGGTCAGTAATAACTACCCACCAATCCTGGTTCCCGTCAGTCGGACCCGCCGAGCCGGAGCTGATCAGCGACGGCGGCGGCCTGCCGTTCCCGCCGGACCGGCATCTTCGACGCGAGCTCGCCGATCGAGCCTGAGGACCCGGCGGTAGCGGCCCTGTCGTCCAGATCGACCGCGGCCGTCAGCAGGCCCAACCGACAAGGCTCTTTCGCCCACGGGCAAGGCCGACGCCGATGGAGGCGTCGGAGAAGCTCTCAGGCTGGCGCGAGCTGGCCCGCGATGCCGACGCAGGCGCTGTTCGGCCGTGGCCGCCCG
The DNA here is from genome assembly GCA_963818135.1 of uncultured Actinomycetota bacterium. GTDB lineage: Bacteria > Actinomycetota > Thermoleophilia > Solirubrobacterales > Solirubrobacteraceae > Palsa-465. The sequence goes on along the minus strand of CAWFRF010000015.1, from coordinate 213,129 downwards.
CCGCAGTTGCTGACGGTTGCGGTCAGGCGTGGGCGCAGGAGCGATGGGAGCCGGTGGGCGCCTCGAACTCGCGGCCCCTGCGGGCCGTGCGCGACGGCGTCCGCGCGTCCTCCTGGCGACTGGACCCAGACTCGGCACGCCCGGGCCCGAGGCCGATGAGCTGCGGATCCTCGTGACCGAGCTGACGATGGCCAGCGGCACACCTGCCGCGGAACGGCTGCTCGAGCCCGAGATCCATCTCGACGACAGCCGCGTGCTGCTGCGCCTCTACATCAAGCCGCTCGAGGGCTACGTGGGACGCGCCGCCAAACAGGAGACGCCGGTGATCGTGCGGCTTGCCGGAGCCGCTCGGGCGGCGGCTGCCGGTCGACGGGGCGGTGTTCGAGCCGGAGCGAGAGGTGAGGTCAGCTGCTGGTCAGCGGACCAGCAGCTGAACGGAAGACCTTCACGTCAGACCAGCGCCAGCAGAACCAGGCGGTGACCGCCGAGACCAGCAGCACCGCGGGCCAGGCGCCGATCACCAGGCCGAACACGTGTGAGAGCGCGAACGCGGTCAGGCCGACGAGCGTCAGCCGCACCGCCGTGGCGTTGCCGTCGCGCCTGACCCAGAAGTAGATGCAGGTCAGGCCGAAGATGCGCCATCACGACCCCACCGAGCGGGCGCGAGCCGGTGCCGATCGCGGTGCCGAAACCGGTGATCAGCCCCAGCGGGGCGAGCAGTGATGTGGGGACGCGGTCGTTCATTTCAGCGGCGGCGTTGTAGCGGTCGCGCCATGCGATCAGCTCGCGCAACTCACCGAGATCGTAGTCCGGTCCGCCAACGCCGACCGTGAGCTCGGCCACCCCGGCAGCCGCCAGCTCGTCCGCGATCTTCCCGACGCCGTCGAATGAGCCGATGACATGCTCGATGGTCGCCGGGTCGCGGCCGACCTTGGCGCAGTGCTCGGCAAGGATCTCCGCCTTGCGGCGGTAGGTCTCGACGTCGCCGAACGTGTGCCACATGTCGGCGTGCTGCGCGACGAGGCGGAGCGTCACCTTTTCGCCGCCGCCGCCGATCAGGAACGGCATCGGGCCGATCGGCGGCGGGTTGAGCTTCTCCAGGCGCTCCTTCATCAGCGGCAGGTCGCGGCCGAGCGCGCGCAGGCGATCGGGCGCGGTGCCGAACTCGTACCCGTACTCGTCGTAGTCGCGCTCGAACCAGCCGGCGCCGATCCCGAAGATCACGCGGCCACCAGAGAGGTGGTCGATCGTGCGGTGCGCGTCGGCCAGCAGCTGCGGGTTGCGGTAGGTGTTGCAGAAGACGAGCGCACCGATCCGCGCGCGCTCGGTGCTCGCCGCCAGTGCCGCCAACGACACGACGCCCTCAAAGTGCTTGCCGTCGGGCTCGCCGGAGAGCGGGATAGAAGTGATCCCAGGTGTAGATCGTGTCGGCGCCGAGCTCCTCGGCGTCACGCCACGCCCTGCGCATCGCGGCGAAGTCGGCGTGCTGTGGCTGGATCTGAACTCCGACGCGGATGGGCACTGAGGCTCCTCTCTTGGGGGCATGTCCTGAACTGGACGGTGGCCCTCAGGCTACGCGAGCGCTGTCGCGGGCGCGCAGATCGAAGTACAGCAGGCTGATCAGCAGCGTGCAGAAGGACTGAGAGAGAACCCCGAGGATCAGGCCGACGACCGTTGCCACCACCGAGTTGTTATGGCCGATGATGAGCGCGACCAGATAGGTCAGCAGCCACTGAATCGCGACCAGCCCGAGTACCCGCAAGAAGTTGCCGCGTGTCAACAGCATGCTGCGGCGGATCGCACCCGGCCAGTTGGTCCTCTCGGTGGCCGCCACCTGGGCGGCGACCGCCAAGCGGACGGTCAGGATCACGCCGGGGATGATCAGGAGAAAGCCGGCGAACTCGATCAGGCCGGCGACGATCTCGGCTGCCGCGACGACCGGCAGCACCATCAGCTCCGCGGCGCATGACGTCCGCGATCCGCGGGCGGCGCGCCTCGCCGAGGTCGATCAGCGCCTGCATCACGAGGGCGGCGATGCACGGGTTGACCAGCGCCAGATCTGCGAGGGCGAGCAGCAACTCGGTTGTGGCCGGCACGCTCTTGCCGTGCGCCAGAACGATGACGATCACCTCGTAGGGCACGACAACGATCCCCGCAAGGAACGATGAACAGCAACGGCAGGCGCGCGTAGATCCGCAGCGCCGTGTCGAGGATCTGGCCGACCGTGCGCGGGCTCGTGAGGTCGATCTGGTAGGAGATAGCGTTCAGGCCGCAGTTGGGGACTGGGCCATGAGTTTGGCAGGAGCCCGGCCGCCTCGTGGCGGCCCGTGAGCCGAGAAGCGGCGGATGAGCGTGCCGGATGCGGGGCTCAGCCCGGGATCGACTCGAGCGGGGCGAGCCCGTCGTCGATATCCGCGTTCTCCGGCTCCAGCGCGAGGCCGGCGCCTGCGGCGACCAGTTCGATCAGCGCTGCGAAGTCCACCTCGTTGCCCTTGATCCCCTCGAGCAGCTGAACCACCTGCTCGGCGGCGGCCACAACCGGCATCGAGACCTGGCTCTCGCGCGCCGCCTCGAAGCCGAGATGGAAGTCCTTCAGCAGCAGAGCAGGAGTGAACGTTGGCTTGAAGTCGAGGTTCACGTACGCAGGTGTCTTGTAACGAGTGAACATCGACCCCATGACACTGTCATTCATGAACTCCCAGAGGTCGGCACGACTGACACCGCCCTGCTCCGCGAGCACAGCTGATCTCCGCCATGCACTGCGCGACCACGCCGAGCATCAGGTTGTGACAGATCTTGACCAGGCGGGCGGCCTCACCTTCACCGACGTAGGTCGCCTTGCGGCAGAGGAGCTCGAGGTAGGGCCGCGCCGTCTCCCACGCACTCGGTGGGCCCGGAGGCCGCGATCGTGAGGCGGCCGGCGGCGGCGACCTTCGGATTGCCGCTGACCGGGGCAGCGAGCATCGCCGTGCCGCGTGCCGCGGCGCGAGCGCGGATCCGTTCACCGGCTGCAGGTGAGATCGTGGTCGAGTCGATGATCAGGCCCGGCTGGACGTCAGCGCGTGAGAGCAGCCCGTCAACGACCTGCTCGCAGTCAGCGGAGGCGGCGACGATCGTGAACACGATGTCGCGGTCGGCCAGGTCGGCGACCGAGTCGACGATCGTCGCGCCATGCTCGGCGAGGTCCTCGCACTTCTCGCGCGTGCGGTTGTAGACGGCGACCTCGTATCCCGCAGCAAGCAGCCGTGAGACAAGCGCATGACCCATGCGACCCGTCCCTACCCAGCCGAGACTCGTCATCTGAACTCCGCGAGGCTCGTCATCTGAACTCCCATCCACCCCAACAGGTTGCAATCGTTTGCAGAAGACCATAACCGAGGGGTCAGGACCCGTCAAGGGCGCGGCTCACGGGCGGTTGGCTGGGCCGCCCGCCGCCGGTACTGACCTATATGCTGTTGCAAACGTTTGCAAGCACGCTGCGGAGCGCTCCGCAGGCGATCGTGGAGGCGAGGGCGATGAACGTACACAGCTACGGAGTCATGGGGGTCGATTGGGAGCAGCGCGTCGAGTTCGAGCGCTTGCGCGACGAGCGGCTGGCCCGGGTCAAGCACGGCCTCGCGCAGTCCGAGCTCGGCGCGCTGCTGTGCTTCGACATGTCGAACATCCGCTACATCACCGCCACCCACATCGGTACGTGGGCTTCGGACAAGCTCAACCGCTTCTGCCTGCTGCCACAGGGCGACGAGCCGATCATGTGGGACTTCGGCTCGGCCGCGCGGCACCATCAGCTCTACAACCCGTGGTTGGGGACCGAGCGGTCGCGCGCGGGCATCTCGACGATGCGCGGCGCGATGTCGCCGGCCTCGGGCCGGGCCGAGGATGTGGCCGAGAAGATCCGGATCGAGCTGGAGCTGCGCGGCCTGCTCGATCAGCCGATTGGGGTCGACGCGGTCGAGCCCGCGGTGCTGTTCGCCCTGCAGCGCGCCGGTCTTCAGGTCGTTGATGGCCAGCAGCTGATGCAGGAGATCCGGATGATCAAGACCCAGGACGAGATCACGCTGCTGAACATGGCCTGCAGCATGGTCGACGCCGCATACCAGGAGCTGTTCGAGACGATGCGCGCGGGCATGCGCGAGAACGAGTGCGTCGCGCTGGTCAACAAGGTCTTGTATGAGCTCGGATCGGAGTTCGTCGAGGGGGTCAACGCGATCTCCGGCGAGCGCTGCAGCCCGCATCCGCACGTCTTCACCGATCGCATCCTGCGCCCGGGCGACCCCGTGTACTTCGACATTCTCCACAGCTACATGGGTTACCGCACGTGCTACTACCGCACCTTCGCGGTGGGCAGCGGGTCAAAGGCGCTACGCGATGCCTACAGGCGCTGCCGCTACTACCTGGACGCTGCGCTGGCGATGATCAAGCCGGGCGTGACGACCGGTGAGGTCGTGCAGCTCTGGCCCAAGGCCCAGGAGTTCGGCTTTCCGAACGAGGAGGCCGCGTTCGCGCTGCAGTTCGGCCACGGTGTCGGCCTCACGATCTGGGAGAAGCCGATCTTCAGCCGGCTCGTCTCGATCGACCACCCCGAGGTAATCCAGGAGGGCATGGTGTTCGCGCTCGAGACCTTCTGGCCGTCAACGGACGGCTGGTCGGCGGCGCGGATCGAGGAGCAGCTGGTGGTCACCCGCGATGGGTGCCGTGTGATCACGCGTTTCCCAGCCGAGGACCTCATCGTCGCCGGCAAGCCCTACTACACGGTCGGCGGCTCGCTGCCACTCGAGCGCGATCCCGAGTCGCACCTGAACACGGAGCTCAACGAGGCCACACACGAGGCGGTGCCGCGGGTGCCGCTGGTGGTGGCGGATGCGGGGAGCAGCGGGCTGCTGTAGGGCGGTTGGGCCGGGTTGGGTGAGGCCTGGTCGGGCTGGGCCTGGTCGGGCTGGCGTCTGGTCGCTAGGCCGTGGCTGGGGCTGCTTGAGTCGAGCCTGCTTGAACCGAATAATCGGCGCGCCCGGCCGCGGATCTTCGAAAAGCGTGCGATTTTCGGGCCAAATCCGAATAATCGCGGTCGGCCGCTCGATTCTTCGGTTCCGGCTTCCTCGTTTGTGCTGCGGCGGCCCTGTCACTTCCGCGGGCCCGTCACTTCCGCGGGCCTGTCAGGTACGCGGCGGCGCGGTGGAGCCGCGGACCACCAACGTCGGCTCGAGCATCAACTCGCGCGGCGGAGCCGAGTCGTCGGCCATCTCCTCAAGCAGCAGATCCGCCGCGGCGTAGCCGATCTCTTGTTGAGGTACGCGCACGGAGCTCAGCGGCGGCCGCAGCCGGTCGATGAACATCATGTCGTTGAAGCCGACGATGGAGACATCATCGGGACAGCTGAGCCCCAGTTCCGCGAGCGCGTCGTAGCAACCGATCGCCAAACGGTCGTTGGCGGTGATGATCGCCGTGACCGTGGGGTCGGCACGCAGGACCTCCGCTGCGGCGCGCATGCCCGCCTCCTCGGTGAAGGTGCCGGCGTAGCTGACGCGCTCGGGTGGCACGGGTAGGCCCGCTGACTCCATCGCCGCTGTGAAACCCAGATAGCGACGGTGTCCGGTGGAGACGTTCTGAGGCCCTGCGACGTACGCGATGCGCTCGTGCCCCAGCTCGACCATGTGCCGAACTGCCAGCTCGCTGCCCCTGCGATCGTCGACCGTGCATGCGGAGATCGAGCCGTCCTCAAAGGTTCGGTTCACCAGCACCACGGACAGGCCCCGTGCGATCGCCACCGCCAGCGGCTCCACATCGAGACGTGCCGTGGCGGCGATGAAGCCGTCGACCTGGCGAGCGAGCATCGCCTCGATGCTCGCTCGCTCACGCGCGGGATCGCTGCCGGTGTTCACCAGCAGCTGTGTGTATCCGTCAAGCGTCAGGCGATCGTCGATTCCGACCACGATCGGTGGAAACAGCGGGTTGGTGATGTCTGGCAACAGCACCCCGATCGTGAACGACCGGCTCGTCTTGAGTCCGCGTGCCATCGAGTTCGGGCGATAGCCCAGCTCGTCGGCGGCAGCAAGCACGCGCGCGGCGGTCTCGTTGTTGACGAGTCCGCGCGTCTCTGGGTTCAGCGCCCTCGAGACCGTGCCCGGGTGGACATCCGCCAGCCGCGCCACATCACGGATCGTGACCGTTGTCTGCATCGCTGCATTATGGGCGCATGGCTCGGCGGCTAGACGGGTGCTGCGGCCTCGGCCCCGCCTACGCTGCGGCCACCGCCCCGCCCAGATACAGGGCGCCGATCTCCGGATGCGTGAGCACGTCGTGCCCGGATCCGGTCAGCCGTACGCGGCCATTCTCGAGTACGACGCCGTTCGAGCTCAGCTTCAGCCCGGCTCTGGCGTTCTGCTCGACCAGAAGGATCGTGCGACCCTGGCGGTTCATCTCGCCCACCATCGCGAACACCAGCGTGCGCGTGTGCGGATCGAGACCCATGGACGGCTCATCGAGCATGATCAGCTGGGGATCGAGCATCAGGGAGCGTGCGAACTCGACCAACCGCTGTTGCCCGCCCGAGAGGCTGCCCGCCTTGTGGTCGGCTCGGTCACGGACGATCGGGTAGAGCTCCTGCACCGCCGCGAGGCGCTTACGCATGACGGCCTTGCTGCTGATGCTGTAGGCCCCCATCTCCACGTTCTCCTGGACCGTCATGTCCGGGAAGAGGCTGTGTGCCTGCGGGACCTGGACGATGCCCTTGGCGAGCACCTGCTTCGGCGCGAGTCCGGAGATCACCTCACCCTCGTAGCGAATCTCACCCTGACGGGGGCGCAGCAGTCCACTGATCGTCTTCATCACAGTCGACTTGCCGGCACCGTTGGGGCCGACGACACACGTGATCTCGCCACGCGGAACGGCAAGCGTCACGTGTTTGAGGATGTCGTCACCGCCCCCGTAGCCGGCACAAACCGCGTCCAGCTGCAGCAGCGCCTCGGGCGCGGCTGGAACCGCGGCCTGGCTGGCTATTGCCGAGACGTGCTCCGGGTTGGGCTCGGAGACGACGGATGCCGAGGCGCTGGTCGTCGACGTGCTCGTCGCCGAGCTTCCCGAGTTCGAGGCACTCTTGAGCTCCGCGCGAAGCTCGGCGTCAAGTGCCGCTTCATCCTCATCGACTCCCAGATACGCCTCCAGAACGGCCGGATTCGAGCGCACCTCAGCCGGACTTCCCGACGTCAGTGTGCTGCCCTGGCTCAGCACCGTGATACGCGAGCAGATGCCCATCACGAACTCCATGTTGTGCTCGACCACGAGGATTGTCTTGCCGGCGGCGTTGAGCTCCTGGATACGGTCGGCGAGGTGATTGATGAGCGTCGGGTTGACGCCTCCCGCAGGCTCGTCGAGCAGCAGGATGTCCGGGTCGGCGACGAGCAACGAAGCGAGCTCAAGGAGCTTGCGCTGCCCGTAGGAGAGGTTCCCGGCCGGTTCGTTGGCAAGCCTCGCGATGCCGACGAACTCCAACAGTTCGAGCGCGTGTGACCGCTCCGAGTGGGAGCCCGCCAAGCGCGTGACGCTCCGCAGCCAGCCCTCCTCGCGCTGGGTGGCGACCAGGATGTTCTCCAGCACCGTCAGCCGCGGGAACATCCGCGTCAGCTGGAAGGTGCGGCCGATCCCGAAACCGAAGACGCGGTCCGGCGCGGCGTTGGTGATGTCGGTCCCGCGAAGGCTGACCTTGCCCTGCTGCACGCGTTCATAGCCGGTGATGACGTTGAACAGCGTCGTCTTGCCCGAACCGTTCGGACCGATCAGGCCGTTGATCTCACCCTCGTGAACCTCGAGCTCGCAGCCATCAAGCGCCTTGATGCCGCCGTAGGTCTTGACGACCCCGCTGACCTCGACCACGGCGCTCATCGCGTCGCTCCCGCAACTCCGGCGAGCTGCTGCTCCCCGTTCCCATCGGCCGCCTTCGCTCGCAGCCGCCGGCGCCTGAGGAAGTCGCTCACCTCAGGCACGACACCACGCGGCATGATCAGGATCACGGCGAGGAACAGCACGCCGTAGGCGATCAGGTAGGTCGCGTTACTGGAGAAGCTGAGCGTCAGGTACTGCTGCAGCGACTCCAGCACGAGCGCCCCGAGCAGCGGCCCGATCAGCGTGCCGAGTCCGCCGAAGAACGCCATCAGCGCGATCGACAGATCGAATAGCGGGTCAAAGGCGGTGTTCGGGAAGACCTGGCCTATGAACTCGAAGTAGAGGCCGCCGATCATCCCGACGAAGAAGGCCGAGATCGTGAACGCCGACAGCTTGAGCCGCCGCGTCTTGACGCCGAGACCGAGCGCGCGATCCTCGTCGTCACGGATCGCGAGCAGCTGCAGGCCGAACCGCGAGCGCCGAACAAGCCAGGACACGAGCACTGTCAGCGCCAGAATCACGAGCGCCACGTAATAGAAGGGCGTGTTGTAGTTGGCGCCCGAGAACGGCGGCAGCGGCTCGAACAGGCCCGAGGTGCCGCCCGTGAAGCCGACGATTGGTGGCGGCCAGCTGGAAGATGAAGAAGATCGCGATCGTCACGACGACGAACGTGTGGCGGCGCGTGCGCAGACATATCAGGCCGACCGGGATCGCGATCAGCGGCCGCGATGATCCCGCAGAGCGGCAGCAGCGCGAAGGAAGGCCAGCCGCCGCCGACGTGGAGGTCCTGGCACAGCAGTGCCAGCGCGTAGCCGCCGGTGCCGAAGAACACGGCATGGCCGAGCGCCAGGTAGCCGGTGTAGCCGCTGAACACGTTCCAAGCCGAGGCGGCGACCATGAACGCCAGCGCATAGAACGCGATCGTGGTGGCGGTCGGGTCTGTGATGACCACCGGGAAGATCAGGAAGATCGCAATCACGGCGCTGCCCAGGCTGATCTGCACGGGCGAGCGTCCGGCCCGCTGGCCGGACGCCGGCTTGGTGGCGGAGTCGAGCGTGCCGCGCGCCAGTTCGGCGGCCGGGCCGGGCGCGTCGGAGGCCAGCTCGTCGCGGGGTCGGGCACGCCGGCCGCACCCGACTGGGGCTGGTCGCTGCTGGTATGGCTCATGCTCGCACCCTCACTGCGCCCGCACCGCGGCACGACCAAAGAGACCCTGCGGGCGAACCGAAAGCACGATTACCAGCGCCACGAAGTACACCAGCGGCGCCCACGTCGGGGACCACCAGACGGCCACCACGTCATTGATCACAAGGATGAACACGGCAGCCGCCATCGCGCCTGCGATCGAGCCCATGCCGCCGAGGATCACGATCGCCAGCAGGCGCGAGATCAGGTCGTACCCGCTGTTGGGATTGAACGAGTTGGTGGCACCGAAAACCATTCCACCGACGGCCGTCACGCCGACGCCGATCCCCACCGAGATGGTGCGCACGCGGTTGACGTCGACGCCGATCAAGTCGGCCGCCGTCCGGTTCTGCAGTGAGGCCCGGACGCCACGGCCGAACTTGGTGCGGTACAGCATGTAATAGAGAGCGGCAAGCAGTGCCACCGCCAGCCCGAAGCCGATCAGGTAGATGTCCGGCAGGTAGAAACCGAACATGTGCACCGAGCTGTTGACGTAGGACGCCGACAGCTGCACGATAATTCACCCCAAAGATCGCGGTCAGGATTCCCTCGATCACGATCGCCACCGCGTAGGTGACCAGGATCGACATCTGTGTTCGATCCTGGTCACGCAAACGACGCATGAAGCAGAACTCGATCGCCACCCCAAGGCAGAACATGAATGGGACGGTGATCAGTAGACCTGGCAGGAGCCCGATCCCCAAGTGCACCGACAGCTCGAAGCTGAGGTACGCACCCAGGATCACCATGACCCCCTGCGCGATGTTGATGATGTCCATCACGCCGAAGATCAGGGTGAGTCCGGCGGCCATCAGCGCATAGACGCCGCCGGCCAGGATCCCGTCGATCACTGCTTCAAGGAACGCGGTTCCCGACAACCTCTACCCCCAGGCCGGCTTCGGGTAGAGCGGCGGTACCGACTGCGCCGAGTTGGTCGGGATGACCTGCATGAGCTTGCCGTTCTGCCATTGGAACGTCAGCGTCTTCTGAGCCAGGTTCTCGCCGAGGTTGTCGAACTTGACCGGGCCCTGAACGCTGTTCAGCGTGACGCCACTCTTCAGGTACCTGATGATCTTCTGCTGATTGAAGCCGTGGGTCGCCTTGACCGCCTGGGTCAACACCTGACCAACCGAGTAGGCCTCGGCGACGTCGGCGTTGACGCCACTGGCGTTACCTCCGTACTTGGCCACGTACTCCCTGACCATCTTCTCGGAGTCTGTCTTCTTGAAGCCGGGATACCAGCCGTTCGGTACGAAGATCCCGTTCTCATTTCCCTTCCCAACTGCGTTGACGAACTGCTGGCCCTGATCGGGGCCGGCGGTCGCAATGAACGCCTTGGGGTTGTAGTGCTGCTGGATGAAGACGTGCGTGAAGGCAGAGACCGTCGGCACATCGACAGATCCGAGCATCACCAGATCAGGCGCGGCCGAGGCGACCTGGCTGGCGATCGAGTTGTAATCGGTGACCTCTTCCGGGAACACCTTGTTCAGCACCGTCTTGACCCCGGCCTTCTTCAGGATCGCCTGGGCCACCGGCAGCTGCGGCTGCGTGAACGGGTCGTTGACCGTGACATAGGCCGCGGTCTTCGGGCGCTTGGACTTCGGCATCGAGGCGATCCAGTCCGCGAACGTCACGAGGTTGTTCTTGACCGGGATCGAGACGTCGAAGACGTTCTTCAGCCCCGACGAGAAGACCGTCGGAGCACCGTCCGCGCCGCCCACCATCGCGTACTGGTAGCGGGCCGCCACGCGCGCGGCCGGGACCGTCAGGAGCGTCGAAAACGGCGCAAACACGAGTGGATCCTTGTCGGATCCGATCAGCTTCTCGTAGTTGGTGACGACCTGCGCCGGGTTCGATGCGTCCGAAATGATCTGCATCTTGATCGGATGCCCAAGCAGACCGCCTGCCTTGTTCTGGTCTGTGGCCCAGAGCTCGTAGCCCCTTTCAAATGCCTGCCCGTCCGCCGAGAAGTCGCCGCTCAGCGAGAGCGAAGCCCCGATGTTGATCGGCGACTGACTTGCCGCCTTGGCGTTGCTGTGCGCGCCGGCGCTGCCGGCGGCAATTGCTAGGGCAAATGCAGCGGCGGCGAGCAGCGCAACGCCGACCAGCCGCATATTGCCGTTGGTCAATCTTGGAAGGACCCTCATCCCTCTCTTCTCCCACTGATCGCGTTCCAGCCTGTTGAGACTGCGTAGTTGCAATCGTTTGCAGTTTCGCAAACCTACCGTCCAACCAGGAGCCTGTCAACTGGCCGAATCAGGATTCACGCGGCCCTAACGGGCGGCGACTCCGAGGCCGCGCCCTGACGCTGTCGACGATCGCCTGCGTCTGGGGCAGAAACGCGTCCTCGAGCGTCGGGCTATACGGGATCGGCGTCTCCAAGGTCGTCAGCGTCCAGACGTCGTCGAGGTCGTGCAGCGCCTCCTCGGCGATCATGCCGAGCAACCCGGCGGCCCAGCCGCCCAGCCGCGGCCCCTCCTCGACCACGAGCACGCGGTTGGTGCGCTCGACGCGATGCGAGCACGGTCGTCGAGGTCGAGCGGCCGCAGGGTGCGCAGGTCCACGACCTCCACCTCGATCCCGTCAGCCGCCAGCTGCTCGGCCGCCTCGAGGGCGTCGTGCACGCCCTTGCCGACGCTCACGAGCGTGAGGTCACCGCCGCTGCGGGCCACGCGCGCGCGGCCCAGCGGGATCACCTCCTGCTCGGGCGTGGGCGCCGGGCCCTTGACCGAGTAGAGCCGCTTGTGCTCGAGGAAGATCACGGGGTTGTTGTCCCGGATCGAGCCCTTCAGCAGCCCCTTTGCCTCCGCAGGTGAGGACGGGAACGCGATCTTGATTCCCGGGACGCCCTGGAACCAGGTGGCGTGGGTCTGGGAGTGGATCGCGCCGAACCTGCCGCCCGCGCCGACCGCGGAGCGCACCACCAGCGGCACCGATGCCCTGCTCCTTGCTGATGTACCAGAACTTCGCGGCCTGGTTGATGAGGCTGTCCATCGGCAGCGCCATGAAGTCACCGAACATCACCTCGAAGACGGGGCGCATGCCTGTGACCGCCGCCCCGTAGGCGGCGCCTGCGAGCGCCAGCTCGGAGATCGGCGTGTCGAACACCCGGTCCGGACCGAAGCGCTCATGCAGGCCGGGCGTGGCCTTGAAGACGCCGCCCGCGACGGCCACGTCCTCTCCGAAGAAGATCACCGACGGATCCGCGCTCGAGCTCCTCGGCGAGCGCGTCGCGGATCGCGGTTCTGAACTCGAGTTTCTCGGTCATGCCGCGAACTCCGTGGCCGCGTCCTGCTCCGGATCCGGGTACGGGGCGGCGAGCGCGCGCTCGATCGCTTGGTCGAGTTCGCGCGGTCACGCTGCTCCTCGACCGCTGCGAGTCTGCGCCTCGGCGACCCCCTCCGCGAGCAGCCGTTCACGCGCCAGTTTGAGCGGATCGCGCTGCATCCATTCCTCGAGCTCGCCGTCTGGCCGGTAGCTTCCCGGATCGCTCTTGGAGTGGCCGTAGTGACGATAGGTACGGCACTCGAGCAGCGTCGGGCCCTCGCCCTCGCGGGCGCGCGCCACAGCCCGGTCGGTGGCCGCCTTCACCGCCCACAGGTCGTTGCCGTCCACGACCTCCGACGGCACGGCGTAGCCCGCTGCGCGGGCGGCGATGTCGGCGCCCGCGGTCGCTTCCGCCAGGGGCGTGAACTCGCCGTAGAGGTTGTTCTCGCAGACGAACACAACCGGAAGCTTCGCGACCGCGGCCATGTTCAAGCACTCGTGGAAGTAGCCCTGGTTCGATGCGCCGTCGCCGAAGAAGCAGACGGACACCCTCCCCTGGCGCTTGCCCGAGATGGCGGCTCCCAGCGCCGCGGCGATCGAGCCGCCGACGATTCCGAAGCAGCCGACGAGACCGTTCTCGATGTCGATCACGTTCATCGAGCCGGCACGCCCGCCGCAGACCCCGGTGGCCCGACCGAGCATCTCGGCGGCGAGCGGCTCAGGGTCGGTCCCCTTCGCGAGCGCGTGCCCGTGTCCGCGGTAGGTGCCCGCCGCGTAGTCCTCAGCTTCGAGCGCCATGCAGACGCCGACGGCCACCGCCTCCTGCCCCGCGTACAGATGGGTGGTGCCGTGGATCTCGCCGCGCAGGAAGAGCCGGTGCATCGCCTCCTCGAACTGCCGGATCAGCAGCATGCGCGCGTAACCGTCGAGGTACGGCTCGATCGCCTGCCGGCCTGCGCCGCCGCCCTGCTCCTCCGCCTGGAGCCTCGCCATCCCGTCTCCTCCCACTGGGGTCACAGCGCTTGCCGGAACGCTCTCCGAAGCCACCGCCAGCGCACGGAACTTGTGGGCTGGTATCGTATCGCAAACGTTTGCAGTCCGTGCCCTGGGGAGGATCGGTGGCCATCGAAATCGTCATGCCGCGCCTATCGGACTCGATGGAAGAGGGAACGATCACGCAGTGGCTGGTGGCAACCGGAGCTGCGGTCAAGCCCGGCGATCCGCTGGTCGAGGTCGAGACCGACAAGGCGACCGTGACGTACGAGTGCGAGCACACGGGCACCATCCTGCTGCTCGCCGCCGCGGAGGGTGAGAGCGTCGCGGTCGGCGCACTGATCGCCGCCGTTGGCGAGCCCGGGGAGACTGTCGCGATCGAGCCAACCCGCCGTCGCGCGAGCCCGGCGTGAGACTGTCGCCGATGAGCCAAGCCCGCCGTCGCGGATCCTCGCCATCTCGGCGATCGGCCGGTCCACGCGCGCGTCAAGGCCTCACCGCTGGCGCGGCGGGTTGCCGAGGAACTGGGAGTCGACCTTGCGGCGGTCATCGGTACCGGACCGCGTGGGCGCGTGATCCGAGCCGACGTCGAGCTCCACGCCGGTGACGCCCACGGCGGCGGCAACGGCTCGCGCCCTGCTCAACGCCGGCGAGCCGGATTCGGGCGCCAAGGGGAACACGGTCGTGCGCGAGCTCTCGCGCGTCCAGCAGACGATCGCGCGACGGATGTCGCAGTCGCGCTCGACGGTGCCCGACTTCGAGCTGCGCCGCGAGCTCGACATGAGCGCGGTCGTCGCCCTGCGTGAGCAGCTTCGTGCGGTGACCGAGCCTGCGCCCTCCTACAACGACTTCATGGTCCGGCCTGCGCGCTTGCGCTGCGGGAGTTCCCGCGTGTAAACGGCTCATACCGCGACGGCGCGATCGAGACCTTCGACCGCATCAACATCGGAATCGCCGTTGCCGCCGATGACGCGCTGGTCGTCCCGACGATCTTCGACGCCGACCGGAAGTCGCTGACGAGATCGCTCTGACGACGCAGGGAGCTCGCGGCGAAGGTCCGCGACGGCTCCGTGACCCCCGCCGAGCTGAGCGGCGGCACGTTCACGATCTCCAACCTCGGCATGTACGGACTCGACAGCTTCTCCGCGGTCGTGAACCCGCCGCAGGCGGCAATCCTCGCCGTCGGCTCGCTGAAGCCGCGGCCGGTGGTCGCGGAGGACGGCGTCACGATCGTCGCCAGGCCCACCGTGCACGTGAGTCTCGCGTGCGACCACCGCATCCTCTACGGCGCCGACGGCGCCCGCTTCCTCGCGCGGCTCAGCGAGCTGCTCGAGTCGCCGCTCGCGTTGCTGCTGTAGGCACGTGGCCGATCGCCGCCTTCGGCAGCGTGGCCCCGGCGGCAGCGTCGTTGCTGGAGTTGTCGCCGTACGCCAAGCAACCGCGATGGCGGCGGCAACCGCGATGACCGCGATCTTGCGCGGCCCCGCCCGACGAACCTGCTCGACAAACCTCCCCCACATGGCGAGGGATTGTTGCAGCACCGCGGTCTGCTCGGCGTCAGCTCGACCCGCCGCGGCGTGTGCGCCGTACTGCTCGCGCCGGTATGGCGACCGATCTCGTTGCACGCTACCCTGAGCAGGCCCGCCCTCTTAGCTCAGCTGGTAGAGCACTTCCATGGTAAGGAAGGGGTCGTCGGTTCGAGTCCGACAGAGGGCTCTAGATTTACCGGGTTTTCTGACTGGCTTTTATGGAAGCGTTTTGGAAGCCCAGCGCCTCGGCCCGCCTCTTGTCGAAGCGGGGGGCTCTCAATCACGAACGCTCGCGATGTCGCGCGCATGCTTCGCGTTCACCGCGAAAAAATCTGCGAATTTTCGGCGGAATTTCGGGCAGGTTTGGCTCAAGCGGTCCCCGAAGGGCCACCGAAACCCTGCTTGAAGAGTGGCCGAAGACCCGCCAAGGGGTGACCAAAAGCGCGGCTACGCCTTCGCCGCTCCTATGTCAAGTTGGGTTCGCTATTTGCGGGTTTTCACCGGGTGCAGGGCATCAGTCCTGGAGCGGTGACTGTGACTCGCTGCTTGGCTGGTTCTGGCAGCGCCGGAGCGGCCGGTCGGTTGTAGAGGAGGTGCCAGATCTGGCGGGCGATGTGGCGTTTGAGCGCGCGGATCGCTTCGCGCTTGGTCTTGCCTTCTGAGATGCGGCGCTGGATGTAGGCGCGGGTCTCCGGGTTCCACGCCATGCGGCCCAGCGCGATGATGTGGATCGCGCGGTTGAGTTGCCGGTCACCGCCGCGGTCGAGGCGGTGGCGGACAGTGTTGCCGGAGCTGGCGGGGATCGGGGCGGTGCCGGTGTGCCGGGCGAAGCACGCCTCGCTGCGGAACCTTTTGGCGCCGGCAGTGCGGCCGATGATCACCGCCGCCGTCACCGTCCCGATGCTCGGCTGTTCCAGGAGCTGCGGGGCGTGAGCCTCAAGCAGCACGGTGAGCTCGTCGAACACTTCCTTTTGCTCTTTGCTGATTTCGTTGATCCTGCGCAGCTGCTCCTTGACGACCCGAAGCTCCGGGGTCTTTGGCAGCTGCCCGAGCTGGCGGGCGAGACGCGCGCGGACGCGTGGGCCCTTCAACGCCTCAGGACCGATCTGGGACTCGATCTGCGGCGCGATCTTCACGAGATGCCAGCGCATCCGGTTGATCAGCTTCGCGCGTTCGCGCATCAGCTGGTCGCGGTAATCGCACAGCACCCGGATCTCATAGGCCTGCTCGTCAAGGAACGCGACCGGCAGCGTCTCGATCCCCTCGCGGATCGCCGCCAGCGCGACCGCTTGGGCGTCGATCGCATCAGACTTCCCCTTCGTCCTGGTCGCCTTGCGCGACTCGCCGGTCAACGCCGGCGGGACCCGGACCACCCGCTCCCCACCACCCAACAAGGCTCGCTCGAGCCTCGAGGTCACATGCCGGCAGTCCTCGACCGCCCACACCCTGTCCTGGTCGATGCCGGCGGCGAATCGCAACGCCGCAAGCATCCCATCCTCATCACTGGCAACGGTGACCTGCCCGCGGTCCACGCCGGTGACGGCGTCCAAGGCAACCAGAGTGTGCGAGCGCTTGTGCGCGTCCACCCCAATCACGATCATGTGTCCGTCCCTTCGTTAGAAATGAGCTGACGAAGCGGACCTCGGCGGACACCACTCAGTCGGGGCGCTGCCACGCTCCTATCAAGTCACGCCGAGGTCCTCGGTCGGCGACGGGCGACACAGCGAAAGCCGGTCAGACCCCCAAGGGTCGACAGTGGCAAAGAGAGTCAGCCCGCCGTCGCCCGAGAACCCAACCGGACCGGCCGGACATCACCGATCCGGGCATCAGCTAATCACTGAGTGGCAATGCGATCGTCAGGTCGAGTTGGTCGCTGACGGTTCTTTTTCGATCATTGCGATCGCCGTCGTCTTGCGCTGATCGGGTGTTTGCTCACCGTCCGCCGGCGTGGGGACGGAGCGTCGGACGGAAGCGCAGCCTGGCCTTGGTGTGCTGCGTTACCGCGACTCCGTCACCCGAGCACCTCGCCGATCTCACGCGGGGTCAGGTTCTATACCTGATCGCCGCCCGCGTCGCTTACAGTCGCGCAGCTCATCCAGGGCGACGAGCGAGATCTGCTGCTGGGAGTCATGGAACTCCTCGATCGTGATCCCCAGTCTCCGTCGCCATCTCCTCGTCCGTGGGAGTGCGCTCAAAGCGCGCCACGAGCTTCTCGTTCGCGCGCTCGATCTCACGGGCACGCGCCCGGACCGACCGCGGCACCCAGTCCAGCGTGCGGAGCTCATCAATGATCGAGCTTCGGATCCGAACGAATGCATACGTCTCGAACTTGATCTCGCGACCGTCGAACCGCTCGATCGCGAAGATCAACCCGGTCATCCCATAGGAGATCAGATCGGCCTCGTCGACGTGCCCGGGCACCTCGCTCGCCATGCGACCTACCACGTACTTGACCAGCGGCGAATATGCGACCACGAGGCGATCACGCGCGTCCTGATCCCCGGACAGTTTGTAACGGAGCCACAGATCCCTGAGTCTGGCCGCTTCGGCGTCCGCGTCCCGATCGATCGTCGAGTCCGCTCCGTCTATCTGGCCGCCGGGGCGCGCCAACCTGCGGATCACCTCGCTCCGTAGATCTGCCTCAGGCCCACGACGGAGGCCTAGCGGGTCATCACATCCTCGGATTACCTCGGTGCGGATCTTGTCGGAGTCAGCGTCGAAGTCCAGCAGGATCCGGGCCGCGACACCCTCGTTCTGACACACGAGTCCCAGCAGGATGTGCTCGGTGCCGATGTAGTTGTGACCCAGGCTCAACGCCTCGCGCAACGCCAGCTCCAGGATCTTCTTAGCCCTCGGGGTAAACGAAACCTGGCCGGAGGTGACCTCTTCACCGGAGCCGACGATCCGCACGACCTGCGCGCGGACACGCTCGACGGTGATCCCGAAAGACTCGAGCACGCAAGCAGCAAGCCCCTCCTCCTCACGCAGCAGGCCGAGCAGGACGTGCTCCGTACCGATGTAGTTGTGCCTGAGCATCCTCGCCTCTTCCCGCGCCAAGACGACCACCTCGCGGGCGGGCGCTGTGAATCGCGCAAACACAACGGTAGAGTCTAAGCGGCCACGGAACCACCCGCGCAGACCAGCGGACCAAAGCGAGCTTCGCGCGATGACGCAACACGGGCGATCCGTTTTGGCTAAAAGCACTCGCGACCGGGACGCCCACGTCACGAGTGCTCTGCCACGAACGGGATAGCGGGAGCCGGGTCGAGCTGCTGCAACGCTCGGCAGTGCTGGTTCCGTGGCGGAGCAATTGCGTGGGTCTTAGCCGCCAAGACGAGTCCTATTCGATCATTGCCACGACGCCTTCACTCATGCAGCAGATGACGGCGCATGCAACCCTCGGGGAAGCATCCCGCATTTTTCTGCTGCTGAGTCGAACGCAGGGGAGTTGATATCGCTGGCCCGGACAACCCAGAACATTCCGCCCCGTCCGAAGGCAACTACACCACTGCCGAGAGCAGCCGGGTTGGGTGGGGTCTCGGTCGGATCGGGGAACTGCGTGATGCCGTGCGCACGCATGCACTTGGAGGCTTTCAGCGCCAGCGTCTTGTGATATTCGCTTGGCTTGGGGGGCCTGATCGCGCCCGGGGCCTCATTCCCGCACGCCTTATTGGCGGCCTGGAAGGCGGGCGATAAGACATTCATGTTGCTGTTGAAGTTGAAGCCGCCGCCGGGCTGCGGGTCTCGGGAAGTTCGTCACTCCGCGGGACCGCATGCACGCGGCGAATGTGTCACCTGGCACTTTGCCTGGGGGAGTAGGGCTTCTTGGCGGAACCTCCGCACGCTGTGAGGGCTAGCGCGCAGCCCGCAATCACGAACGTCCCCGATGAGAGTCTTCACCTTGGGGGGTTTACTGGGCCGTCGGTCACAGGGGGGTTACTGATGTGATCATCACCTGTACCGTGGGGAAGGGCCGATCCGATCGCCCATTGTCGAGCGCAGGGTCGCGATTCCTTTGGGCTAAAAACACTCGCGAGCCGGTGACCCGCCCAGAGTGCAGGTTTGCCACGAAAGAGCCGCTGGAAGTGTGCTGAATCCCGGCAAGCCCGTGCCAGCAGTGGTTTCCGTGGCATAGCGGTCGTGCTCGCCGGGTCAGCACCAGACGACTGCTTTTAGCCCTTGCGACACTCTGCGGAGATGGCTTCTAGCTCGATGGACCGAGACGGGCTGTCCCTCCGCTCCCACCTGTGGCTGGGGCACGGGGTCCTCCTGTGGCCCAGGGCGCCTAAGAATCGACGCTGAACACGTCGTCTACACGCCCAAACTACGGGTTGGTCGACATCCAGCCGTGCTCGAACACACGGCGCGCGCAATTGAAGTTGGTCGCTTGCGGCTCTAGCAGTCGGCCACGCTCTCGTGCTCGTCAGCCAGGACGGTGGGCGGCATCTAGTAGGCGATCCCTGGGGCATGGTCTGGAATTGGGCCGACGTCCGTCAGGTGCTGAAGCAGCATGGTTACCAGCTGGAGTAGACACCTCCGCCAACGTGGACGAGGATCGCCACAGACTGCTGGCTTGATCGACCGGCAGAAGCGGGTGGGAGCTTTAAGACAGGGCTGGCTACTCTGCGATCGCTTGCCGTACTTCATCGCCGGTGGACACGACCCGCGCTTCGTCGCGCAACTCGGCAGGAAGCTCAGCGAGCAGTTCAGATCGGGTGACGCACGCGGGCGCGCCGACCGGGATGATCGTGAGGTCAGCTGCGTCCGCTACGGCTACTACCGCGTTCCAGATCCTCCTCACCGGTGGCGCGTGGTTGATCATGAACCCGTCGGGCGAGCCGAGCCCGTAGATGTCGCCGCCATCTGCCGTCTCGATCGATTGGGCAGTCTCGGCAAGCTCTCCTGACGACGAACTCACGGAGCGCTTCACCGACTAGGACGACATCGACATCAGCGCCGTCACCTTGTGCGAAACGTCCGATGAAGATGTCGAAACTCAGTCAAACTCCCGGCGCGAGTGTCGCAAAGATCGATAGGCAGGTGAATCAACGCGAGTTCCTAGCCGTGCCCCTCGTTGACCTCCCCACGTTCGGATACAGACCAGAAGAGGCGGTCGATGCGGATCGTGTAGCCACCAACGAGTCGAGCTGGGCGAGCCGTTGGGTCAACACTAAGCTGATCACCGTTGTCGAACTTCAACAGAAGCTCGAAAGTCAACTCGTCGATCGCTGCGGCTGCGATCGCTCGCCCCTCTAGCCGGTCAAGAAGCTCAAGCGATTCCGACGCACGCGATGCGGAAGCTTGCGGAGCCGGCGACGAACTAGACGGCGTTAGATCCCATCCGCACTGAACGAACAGTGAGTGCTCACCCTCAAACATCCGCTGATCATGGGTGAGACTTGGGTTCGGATCGGTCGCGCAAGCGGTCTCCGCCCGCCTAGCTGGATCATCGCCCCAAGCTGGGGATCGCTGATCACCCACAGGACGGGGTTACCCACGAGGACGGGGGCGATTTCGCTCGCTGGGGTCGTCATCTGCCCAATGCTCGCCGACACTCGCCACACGAGTCGCTGTCGCGATGATGAGAGAGGTCAGCGAATCAGCGATGATTGCGGCATGAGCCTCTCCTCCTCGTCGGCACAGCACTTCTCTCAAGCGAATCCGGCCGGACCCGGCCAGAACGACGTCCCAGCGCTGCTACGAAGGGTCGCGGACACCATCGCGGAATTGGGCGAGGTTCAACTCCTCGACCTCGTGATGCACGTAGAGGTGACCGAAGACGGGTACTGGCCTTCGATCACGGCGTACTACACCACCGACTGACCGCCGCGGAGCTTGACCCTGCTTCCGCAATGATCGAATTGGGATTGACCCGGTCCCGCCTGACTAGTGCGTTTCGATCAAAGCGGAGGCGGTTCCTGCCGATAGTCTCGACATGGACGGATTGATGTTTACTGCGTCTGAGATCAGAGGGTCTCAGCGCGCGTCGCAGGGCCAGCGAATTGCACTGTTGGCTGTTCAAGGCCTGGCGCTCGGGATATCTGCTGGCGCAGCGTTCGGACCGATCATCGCGGTGGCTCTAATTGCGGTCTGCGTGCTTCCGTGGATCGTGTATTGGAAGTGGGGCCTGCGCGCGGAGGTTGTCGCGGACAATGAGGCGTAAGGATCGTCAACCGCTGGGACAGCTGCGTGTTGCCTTGGGCCTTCGGTGGCGAGCTTCGAGCTCGGTGGGACGCGGCAAGGCAGCGCAAGCGCGCGGGCTACGTCGTATTCAGATCAGGTGGCCGGATTCGGTTAGACGCGCTGATCGTCTTGACCAACGGGACGGACGCCGTTGTGGAGGGTCGCAGGTCTCGTGTTATCTCTGCGGTGCAGCAACTGCAGCGGGCGCTGGAACAGCGTTGCCCAGAGCGGCCAACAGCCGTCGAGCCGGCCCTCGAAGCGCAGTCGTATAACGAGTGGCCTTATGAGTCAGGATTGGCTCGCTGGAAAAGAGCGCGAGACCAAAAGCGCCGCGCCACAGAATTCCGGATTAAGCGCCCAGCGGGACTCGCGGCTCGATGCCAGCGCTACGCGAACGTGGCGTGGCGATAGCCACGCGAGGGTTGAGGCTTGAGGCTGATTCATGCTTGGCGGCAATGCAATGGTCCGAGATCCGCTCCGAACAGTTCGCTTCGGAGGGTGTTGTTGACGATCACCTGGCTATGACCACATGGCTGCCGTTCATCGAAGTGCGTGACCTCGGATGCCGGGGTCGACCTGGCGCGGCCGCCGGATGCTCTGCGTAAACTGGCCGACTCATTCTCAGGAGAAGTCCTATCGGCAGACGTGACCCCGGACGATGGTTCCAAGATCCTTGTGCGAGTCACGAGCCCTGCGCCAGTGAGGATCCGCCATCGGGGACGCGAGGTTGAGATCACCGGAGGAAGAGACGAGTTGGACCATCTCGCTCAGGTTCTCCGCTTCGTTGCCGACGGCCCGACCACGCGGTCGAAAGTCGCCTATCACGCACATGTAGAACACTTTCCTGGACATCTCTGGTTGGCTGCCGATAGCGAGCTCAGTTGTGACGCTGATTACGCCGAACCGCGACGGGTAGCTCCCGAGCAATGGCCGAGTACAGAGGAGGCGACGTCGTGAAGGTGACCGTCACCGGAGCCGCTCACTACGGTGTCCTCGTGACCGTACCCACGGGCGAACGCGGCAGGATCGAGTCGCATTACCTTGATGGCGTTCGGTCCGGCGATGGACTGGCCTACAACCGGAGCGGTCATCGAAGCAGTCGTGCTTGGGCCTCTTACGCGCGACGGGAGATGGCGTCTTCTCGACGCGGCCAAGCGTCCTTCGAGCGGCGCACGACGGACTTCCCGCTCTGATCGCTCAAACTGACACTCTTGGTCGTCGTCCGTGGGGGCAGTGCCGCACGGGTTTCGGAACGTCCGTAGTTCAACCGCCGCAGTTACGCTCACGGGTTCGCCCAGTGCCGTCAGATGGACCGAGAAATCGCGTCTGAGGTGATGGGCCGCAGGCCCCATCGTCAGGACTCGTTTCGTGTCCGCCTGCGTTAATTGCAACGTCCAACTGACGCGCTGGACGGGATCAGCGCTCGGCCAGCCCGCGAATAGTTGCTGTAGCCGCATTGCCTTGGTCCTGTGCACGCTGACGGCATGCAGCGTTGCGAGTTCCTGCAGATGCTCTGGAGCGGGTGTCGCCACTATGAGCGCTCCGTTTGGTCGCAGAACACGGGCAAGCTCGTCGGTGTTGCGTGGCGCGAATACGCTCATAGCTAGGTCAACGGTCGCATCGCATAGGGGGATGTCCTGCCAGATGTTGCAGCGCACCCGAGCGATTCCCTCTGTGCGTACGCGCGCCTGCTCGCGACGCGGCGCGCGAGACATCCGCCGCGACGCCGAGTGCTCCCTGCAATCCAGCGAGCACACCCGCGAGGTGATGTCCGGTCCCCGCACCGGCGTCCAAGATGACGGCTGTGTCGGGGAGGGCAAGCGAGTTTGCCTTTTCGGTCAGGGCGGCGGTGAGCGGCTCGAAATGACCAGCGTCCATGATCGCTGAACGAGCATTGATCATGGCCGCGTCGTCACCGTTCGGGCAGCGACGGGCCGCAGGCAGCAGCGTCACGTAGCCGGGCCGCGCTACATCGTAGGTATGGCTACGCGCACATATCAGTGAGCCGCTGCGTCGGCGCAAGCGGGCCAAGGCAAACGGGACAACGCAGCAGCTCGGCGACGCACGCCAGCGACGCCGGGACAGCAAACGACATAAACACTCCTCTCGACAGGCATGACAAAGCCGACGGCCTCACTGGCCGTCAGCTGGATCGATCGCCTAGCCGTTTAGATGTAGGAGTGCTGAGGTGCCCGCATCCACACCCACGATACAAGTCGGCCGCCTGCGTTAGCGGTGCACAGCCCTGCAAAATGAGCGACTCTTAATCCCAAGGTTGCAGGTTCGATTCCTGCACGGCCCACTGAGAGAGCCCCGGAGACCGGGGCTTTCGTCGTTTCTGGGCCCTGGAGCCGTGACTTTCGGCGTAGCAATCGGCAGAATCCCGGAGCGATGGAGACACGTGCTGCCGACCTGCGGCTTTTGGCCACACCCGCAGAACCGGCAGGGTTCTGTGCCGCATCCCGCCTAACACCGCTCCGCATGCGGCGCGGTGCGGTGCTGTACCTGCTGCGTATCGCGGCCCTCTCGCTCGCGGGGATGCTGGTGTTGGTTGGGGTCGGTGTTGGGAGCGCGTCCGCGTCCGGCCTGTCGTGGTCGGCACCCAATCTGGCGGACCAGCCGGCGCCGCACACCACCGCCGGAGATCTGGAAAGTCTCTCGTGTGTGGCAACGTCGTTGTGTGTCGGGCTCGACACCGGAGGGAACGTGAATGTATCAGTACTGATCCTGCCGCCGCGACGCCGACGTGGACCATTCCGGCAACCGTGCACGGGACCGGCGATGTGGAGGGCGTTTCGTGTGCATCGACGTCGTTGTGTGCAGTGGTCGGCGGCGATAGCGCGACGATCACCACCAACCCGACGGCTACGACGCCAACGTGGACCACGACTCCGATCGACAGCGCTAGCAGCCTAGCCGGGGTCTCGTGCCCGTCGACGTCGCTGTGTGTAGCGGTTGACTGGCAAGGGAACGCGGTCATCACGACTGATCCGACGGCCGCGACGCCGACGTGGAGCGCGCCGACTGATATCGACGGCGGCGAGATGCTCTGGGCGGTCGACTGCGCGTCGACGTCGCTGTGTGTCGCAGTCGGCGGCTCCGGGCGTGTCGTCGTCACGACGGATCCGACTGCCGCGACGCCGACCTGGAGCGCCCCCACCGATGTCGACGGCGGAAACTTGCTTATGGGGATCTCGTGTCCTTCGGCATCGCTGTGCGTTGCGGTCGACAACTCCGGAGATGCAGTGACGAGCACAGACCCTACTGCGGCAAACCCCACGTGGAGCACCAGCGATGTCGACGTCGGAAACCAGAACTACTACGGTGCGCTGTTCGCGGTTTCATGCGTTTCGGCATCGTTGTGTGTCACGGTCGACGGCTACGGTAACGATGCGCTAATCAGCACGGATCCAACCGCGGCAAACCCGACGTGGAGCACCAGTGCGCTCGGGAACGCGGGTGGGCCGGACACGGTTTCGTGTTCCTCGATGTCGTTCTGCGTGGCCGCGGGTAGCGAGGCGGTGACAAGCACCGACCCGACCGCCGCGTCACCGACATGGAGTACCCCGGTCAATGTTGATTCCACCAGTTGGCCGGTTGAGGTCTCGTGTGCTTCCACGTCGCTGTGTGTCGCGGTCGACCCCAACGGAAACGCGGTCACTACGACCAATCCGACCGCTGCGACGCCAACGTGGAGCAGCCCCGCAGACATCGGCGGCGGCCGCATCATGGCTGGCATTTCCTGCCCCTCAACGTCGCTGTGCGTTGCCGTTGATGCCTATGCGGACGCCATGGTCACGACGGATCCGGCGGCCACGACTCCGACGTGGAGCGCGCCCACCGATATTGACAGCAGCGTGGGGAACGTGTCGGCGGTTTCGTGTGCCTCGACATCTCTGTGTGTTGTCGTCGATCCGTCCGGAAATGCGGTGATCACGACGGATCCAGATGCACCAACCCCGACGTGGACCACGGCCTCGATCGATAGCGGCGGGAACTTGTCGGCGGTTTCATGTCCTTCCACGTCGTTGTGTGTCGCGGTCGACAACCGGGGTGACGCGGTGACCACGGCGGATCCGACCGCTGTTACACCGACCTGGACGACGCCCACCCCGATCGACGGCTACGGATTTCTTGACTCGGTTTCGTGTCCCTCCACGTCGTTGTGTGTCGCAGTCGACAACAGGGGAGATGCGGTGATTACGACTGATCCGACCGCCGCGACCCCGACGTGGACGGCACCAGCCGACATCGACAGCTACGGGTACACCTCCGGGGTTTCGTGCGACTCCACGATGGAGTGCGTCGCGATCGATGGGAAGGGGAATGTGATGATCACCACCAATCCAACTTCGCCGACACCGACGTGGAGCGCGCCAACGGAGATCGACGGAGGGCGATATCTGTCCGGCGTCTCGTGTGTCTCGGCAGCGCTGTGCGTGGCGATCGATGTCGACGGCTACGTGGTCCTCGGTGCGCAGCCGCCGTCCGACATATCACTGCCGACCATCTCCGGCAGCGGAACAGCAGGGACGATGCTGACAGAGTCGCACGGCTCGTGGTCGAACAGCCCGAACGGCTACAGCTATCAGTGGGAGGACTGCGACGCCGCAGGCGCCAACTGCTCGCCGATCGCGTACGCGACCTATCAGCAATACTGGGTCACCAGCTCTGATGTTGGCCATACGATCCGTGTCGTTGAGACAGCCAACAACGTTGGGGGAGCTGGGCCGCCGGCAGCCTCGGCCGCTACCGGCGTTGTGCAACCGGCGCTCACCAATCCCGGCCCTACCGCTCAGCCGGCGGGCGACGGAAGAGGCGGCGTGGGGCCGAGTGTGGTTACCGGCTCGCAGGTAAAGACGACGATGAGTTGTGCCGGAAGCAGCGGTGAAAGCTGCACACTGACTGAAAGGCTGACCGTCGTCGAGACAATTCAGAACGGCAGGATCGTTGCTGTTGCTGCACGGTCGAACAAGAAGCGGAAGACGAAGACAGTGACCGTTGCCCAAGCGAAGTCGACGTTGGCGGGAGGCCAACGTATGACAGTCAGGCTGAGGCTGAACGGCGCCGGGATGTCCCTATTGCGAAAGCGGGGCAGGCTTTCCGTAGCGCTTACTGTTATGCAAGGTCGGCGAGTTCTGCGCTCCGGGCGCCTGACGTTCAAGAGCTGATCACATGCGCCGCCACGACTGCGATCGATCGTCTCCGTAGTCCACGGTGAGCGTGTTGGGATGAGGTTGCGAGTCTTTCTTGACTTCGACGGAGTGCTGAACCCAGAGGCCAAGGTTCCGCCTGGCCCTTTCACCGATTGGTGTACCGCCAGCGTCGAGGGCGTGACTGTCAGATGGTCGCCAACGGTGGCCCGCTCCATCGGTCAACTCGCGATCCGCGCCGAGGTGTTGTGGCTCACGACGTGGGAGGAAGACGCACAAACTCACCTCGGGCCGCTTATGGGGCTCCCGAGATTCGACCTGGCCGGAAGAGACGACACAGATAGCCCGTGGCGGTGGTGGAAGCACGACATCGTCAGCGCGCTATGGGAGACCGACCCGCGGCCATTTGTCTGGATCGACGACGACCTATCTCTCTTCAGTGATGCGTTGGACTGGGTGAGGAGACTTCCACCCGGTCAGGCTCTACCGATCGCCCCTGACCCATCAGCTGGCCTCACGCCAGAGCACCTCGACATCATCGACCGGTTCATCGCATCCCACGAACACCCGGACCAGGCGTCGCCCTGACTGAAGGCATAGGCGCCACTTCGCGATCACGCCCAGCCGTCGTCGAGATATTCGAAGCCCAGACTGTCGATGACTTGCGCCATCTCCTTACGGGCGATGTTCCACCCGCTCGTCTGAGCCAGCGCCCTACGGGCAATCCTGGAGCGGTTTGACGTGGCCATCGCGACGATGATCAGCCCTGCGCGTAGACGGCCGAGGATGCTTGCGAAATCCCTGTAGTCCTCGTTGCCGCGGATTGTTGCCAGCATCTCATCGGCAGCCTCGCTGCACGCGCGATGATCCGCGTCGAAACTCGCTTCGATCAGCTCACGGGTGCTGGCGGTGAGCGCTTGGTTGATGTTGGGGTCGGTCATCGTCAGCGGTTCGTGAGGAAGCCGGCTACCGGGCTCGACTTCACCAGGGTTATCGGCCGACTGGCCGTCGCCGTTGAGGTTCCCGGCAGCGCTAGCAGGCGAGCATCAGTTCGCGGCGCTCGGCGGAGAACCGACGCGCGATCAGCCCTTGGCGATTGCTTCGCGGACGGCGGGCACGATTTCGTGCGCCCAGAGGTTCAGTGTCGTGTCGCTGATGCTGTCGCCGGGACGGACCATGTATTGGAAAGCGTCGGCTCCGTGCTCGAGCACGGCCGAAGTGAGCTCCTCTACCCACTGCGCCACTCCGCCCCCTGTCCAGCGGCCGTCGTCGTTGCGGGTCTCTGGTAGCGGGTCTCGGGTGATCCGCCCAGACATGAGGTAGATCGTGTCGACGTCGGCGGGGCTCCTCCCTGCCGACGTAGCCGCTTCGTCGATGATCGGCCGCAACTCGGCAACCAGCTCGGTTCGCCAGTCGGCGGCGTGTGGTGGCACCCACCCGTCCGCGTTTCGGCCGGTTACCGCCAGCCCTTTCGGGCCGCCGGATCCGATCCAGATCGGTGGCGTTGGTGCGGCCGCGGGCGTCAGCTCGGTGATGGTGTAGAACTCCCCGTCGAACGTGACCGGATCGCCTCCTCCGGAGAGCGCTCTCACGACCTTGATCGCCTCTTCCAACGCTCGTATGCGCGCTCCAGGCGACAGGCGCGGGACACCAAGGGCGGCGATCTCCTCGTCCATCCCTCCCGCACCGATTCCGAGAATCACGCGACCGCCAGAGATGTCAGATAGCCCCGTGACGGTCCGGGCGAGTATCGGCGCGGGACGGCTCAGCAGATTAGTCATGATCACCGCCGCACTGACGCTGCTGGTCGCGCCGAGAACGAACCCCACCGCGGCATAGGCGTCGAGGCGGTTGGCGAAGTAGGGATGGTCGTTGACACTGACGAAGTCAAGACCCGCCTCGTCGGCTACTCGGGCGTGCGCAAGCATTTCACCCACCTGGTGGACTTCGTTCTCTAGCCCGAGGCCGAAGAGAACCTCGCGGTTCGAGGTCACAGTGCGTACAGCGTACGTCGCGTGTTCAGCCGGCGTCGTGGGCCGTGAGGACGTAACCGTCGGGGTCGCGGAAGGAGAACGTGCGTCCGAACGGTCCGTCGATCGGTTCAGCAATCCTGACATGAGTCAAGCGGGTCAAGTGGATCTCGACCGCTCGCTGGGATACGTCCTCAAGCGCGCCCAGTCAGCGCTGCACACCGCGCTTGAGACAAGGCTGCGCACGCATGGGCTGAGCGTGTCGCAATACGCATGTCTTGAGCTGCTCTCCCAACGGCCCGATCTCTCTCAATCAGAGCTCGCGCGCGGCGCGTTCGTAACACGGCAGGCAATGCACCAGCTCGCCGCCGGCCTTCAGAGCGCGGGGCTGATCAGCAGTCGCGACGACGGCCGCGCCCGCCGGCTGCAGCTGACCGCGGCGGGGAAGCGAAAGCTTCGGGCCGCTTCGCGGGCTGCCGCAGAAGTCGAGCGCAAGATGATCGCCGGACTCGACGAAGTGGAACAGAGCAAGTTGTACGACTACCTGGTCGGCTGCATCGATTCGCTCGCAGGCGATCGTCGCGGGCCTGCTAGTACTCGCCGTTCGCAGCGAGCCACAGCGCATACTGCGGTTGAGAACGGTCCGCCATCGATGTCCCAGGGCTGCCCCGACCAGACGTAGGCGTCGCAGTACAGCTTGGCATCCTTCGAGGCCGTGGCGCCGAGATGCCACAGTGGCGACGCGACGTTCGTGGTCGGCGGGATCCCGGTCCGCTGGCAGGCCGTCTGGATTCGCGCCGTGGCACATCGGCGCGTCGTTGATCCCTCTTCCCGGGACCTGGGAGGGCCTGTATGGCTGTCCGTTCTCGTCGGTGTTGACGATGAAGTGCTTGCCCCTCACACCGCGCTTCGCCAGCGCGGCGACGATCTTCGCCCCGAACTCGTCTTCGGTCGCGAGTCGGGTCGTAGTCGGTGTCGTCGAGCGCGAACCCACGGGCGTAGCGGATGCCGTTGCGGATCAGCAGTGACGCGTCCTGCGCGGCGGACAGCCAACCGGTAGGTGCCGGCGTCGATGTAGACCGTGGTGTGCGGTTGCGCGCTCAGCACGCGGGCGGCGTAGGTGTCGATCTGCTCGGGCGCCGTCGAGGGGATCTTCAGCGCGAACGGCAGGTCGACCTGCTCGATCACCAGCGCCCGCGCGCTGCCGATCCCCGCCGCCATGTTGCGATACCAAGCCTCGTCGTGCGCGGACGTTCCAGGATCCATGGACGGCCGGCTGGTCGACCCCGTTGGCCGTCTGTTTCTCCCACGGGTTCAGTTCAAACGTCGCGAACTCGGTGAGCGCGTTCGGGTTCCCGTTCTGCGTGGCCGCCACGGTCGAAGCCGTTTCGGCGCGCACCTGGCCGACCGGCCACCACGATCCGAGCCACAACGCCCGCGGCCGCAGCGCAAGCCGGCCGAGCAGCGCCCTGTTCGATCCTGACGCGGACAGGTACGCGCCCCCCAGGTCGTCGTCGGGCGGGGTCCCCCACGCCATCCCGCGCGATCGGGTTGGCTCCCGGCTCCCGGCAGGCCGCCGTTGGCTGTACCCGCTTGGGCTGCCGGCGCCGCCAGCGCGAGGGCGGCCACGCACGTGGCCAGCATCGCCACTACGCGCCGCCGACCGCGCCATAGATCCAAGATCCTGCCAATCCAAGAAAGTTTCACCGATCGGTAATAACCCGCACGAACGCCAGATGGTGCGCTCCGCCGCGTCTGTCGGCCTGTTTGTGTGACGCATGGGCTGGGCAGACGTAGTGTTTGAAGGGAGAGTTCGTGATGAGAGCGCTTCGGTTCCTTATCGTCGGACTGGTCCTGACGGCGGCGACCGCCGTGCCCGCGCTTGCCGTACAGGTCCGGCCCCACTACAGCGTGGATATCCAGGCTGTCTACGACCAGAACGGCAATCCGTCGTTGGTCGCCAACTTCGCACCCAACGGTGGGCTCGCAACCCCGCGTTGGAGCATCTGCGCGCCGCCCAATACGAGCGTCTGCACGCCTGTGGGCAGCACCTCGCAGCAACTGACCCCTGGGCCCACCGAGTCGGGAACAGTGTTTGAGGCGAGCGCCGTCTACAGGGGCACCACATACACCGGAATCAGTGCCGTTTGGGAAGGGCAGCTTCACGCCGTGCACCCGCCCGCCCTGAAGGGTGAGTCACGCGTAGGGGCGCGAGTGAGCCCGACCGTAGCTACGTGGCAGGGCGGCTGGCAGACCCAACAGAACTACCAGCGCCCGCAGGATGGTGCCCAATCAGGAGGTCGGGCGCCGGCTATCGATCAGCTGAGGGTGGAGGCGTGCCGCACTCGTAAAGCAACGCACTGCGTCAACCTGAGTCAGGTGACCTGGGCCGGTAGCACCAACGGGGCCCCGGTCAGGATCGCCGGGCGCTTCAAGGGCTGGTACCTGTTCGCGTTTGACCAGCACTTCTCGGGTGACGCCGCGTTCGCGACGCCGGCCTACAGGTCGCCAGAGGACGCCCCGACGTTGAAGGTCGGTCCGACGGTCGCGCGCTCGGCACCCTACGGTCCCGTCAGCTGACGAGCTGACGGTCCGCCTGGGTATAGGATCCGGCGGGTGCCGGACGACGAGCAACCCCATCACCAGCACCGCTGGCTCCACTGGGTAGGGCTCGACGAGAAGGATCCGCCGCCGGATCCCGACTCGTGGGTACCTGTTGCCAGCAACCTGGGCGTCGACAACCCAGACACAGGCCGTTCCGCGCTCGCCGCGCAGATCGTCGGCCTGCTCGCCAGTGCCGGCATCGATGCACACCAGCGCGCATACGTACCGCCCGACACGGCGTTCCTATTCGCCGGTACCGCGCCTGCCGACCGAGTCCGTGTCGCAGTGGTAGTCCATGAGCGCAACGAGGAACAGGCCAAGCGCGTGGTGGCAGCCGTGGACCCCGACCCTGTCGACCTGCCTCCGTTGAGCGACCAGGAGCTCACACGCCAGTCGCTCGAGGCGGGCGACGAGCTCAGGCGCGAAGGCCAAGGCGACGAAATCGAGCCGTAGGCCGCGTCTACCCGGCCGCAGACGGCCCGATCGGGGGGTTTGGCACCACTTCGATGTCACAAATCGGTTCCCCCGGACAATTAAGGGTTAGTGGAAACGATCCACACCCGAGCCCCGATCTTTTACGCGGCTCATGAGAATGTTCACGCATCCGCGCCGCGGGTAACGATCGACGTCTCGTATGTCTGCTCGGTCTGCGCCTCAGCCTGGCCCTACCAGGCGGTGCGCAACACAGGACGCTGCCCGACCTGTGGAAGCGGCCTGCAGCGCTCCGGCGATTGACCCGACGCTCACCGGCGAGCATCTGGCGGCCTACACGCTCAAGAATGAGCTCGAAGCCGTCGATCACTAGCCAGGTATGAGCTTTTCCGACGCGATCGGTCAGATCGACCAGATCGTGCAGTGGGAGCAGCAGCTGGCAAATCCGGCTGCGCTGACCCAGACGACCAGCAGCGGTGGCACCACGACCACCTGCGACCGAGCAACACCGAGCGCGCAGCGATGGCGCCGGCAGCTCGTCGTTCTCCGACGCGCTCGCCCAGGCACAGTCGCAGGAGGGCACCGACACCAGCCTCGCTGCTCGATCCAACCAGCACGCACGGCAGCACGACAGCACCAAGCAGCGCCAGCGATCTCCTGAGCGGCGGCGACAGCCAGCTGCTCGCCGCACTCTCATCGACCGGCAGTTCGGGCACGAGCAGCACCGGCACCGGCAGCTCGAAGCAGCCTGCTCAGCGCGCTCGAGTCAGCGCTCAGAGCAGCGGCGCCACCGCGAGCGCCGGCGGAGCGTCCGCCGTCACCGGCGTATCGGGCGCCACGTACGTCAGCGCGACCAGCGCCAGCGATCCTCGCATCGCGGCGATGGTCCAGGAGGCGAACAGCCTGGTCGGCAAGCCCTACGTCTGGGGTGGCGGGCACAACGGCTGGGGTCCGCAGACCGGCTATGACTGCTCAGGCTTCGTCTCGGCGGTCCTGCACGCCGGCGGCTACCTCTCGAGCCCCGCAGGACACCACCACGCTGCCCATCTCAACCGGGCATCGCGCAGGGCCCCGGGCAGTACGTGACGATCTACGACCGTGACCAGCCGCGGCCAGGAGGGCCACGTGATCATCGAGATCGACGGCCAGTTCTACGAGTCGGGCGGCGAGCAGGGCAGTTGGGGCGGCGGCGGTGGCGTCGAGAAGATCTCCACACCCTCGGCCTCCTACCTGGCGACCTTCAACCAGGTCCTGCACCCCGCCGGGTCTCTAAGCACCGCGCTTAGGCCCGCAGAAGCCGACGAGCTATCGTCGCTCGCGATGAGCACGAGCAGCGCAGGCGTGCCGAGCGACTTGACAGCCGGCGCCGAGGGGCGGCGAGTCCGCTCCGCCCTACGGACGTACTTCTTCTCGGACGCGACGCGGACGGCGCAGACCGTCCTCGGCCTGATCTGGCTGCTCGACGGCGGTCTCCAGTTCCAGTCCTTCATGTACTCGAAGGGCTTCATCCAGATGCTCACGGCGATGGCCCCCGGCCAGCCGCACTGGCTCGCCTCGAGCATCGACTGGGGCGCCCACACGGCGGCGCACAACCTCGGCGTCTTACAACACGCTCTTCGCGCTGGTCCAGATCGCGATCGGCTTCGGCCTGCTGTACCGGCCGACCGTCAAGCTCGGCGCTGCTGCGTCAGCTTCGCCTGGTCGCTGTTCGTCTGGTGGTTCGGCGAGGCCTTCGGCATGTTGTTCATGAACATGGCGCAGCCGCTCACGGGAGCACCCGGCGGCGTGATCCTGTACGCGATCGTGGGGCTTGTGGTCTGGCCCAATGGTCGTCCCGGCGGCCTGCTCGGGAGTCCGCGGCACGCGGATCGCGTGGGCCGCGGTGTGGCTGCTGTGCGCGTACCTCTGGCTGCTGCAGTCGTCCTCGAGCGCCAACGCGATCCACGACATGATCAACGCCGCCCCATCGGGCATGAGCTGGCTCTCGAGCATGCAGGACGGCTTTGCCAGCGTGACCCAGGGCAACGGCCTGATCCTCGCGCTGATCCTGTGCGCCGTCTCAGCGGCGATCGGGCTCGGTGTCGGATTCAACCGCGGCGCCAAGCAGCTGCTGGTCCTATCAGTCGTGCTGCAGCTGCTCTACTGGTTGGTCGGCCAGGGCTTTGGCGGCATCTTCCAAGGCGGCGCCACCGACCCGAACGCCGCGCCGCTGTTCATCCTGCTTGCCTATACCGTTGAGCAGCTGAGGCCCTTCCAGCTCTCGATCCCATCTCGGCCCCGCCGCGCCCAAGCCGCCCGGACATGACTCGCGCAAAGCAAGCGCTCGCCGCAGCACTCCTCGCGACCGCCCTCGCAGGTTGCGCGAGCGCCGACAAGAACAAGACCAACGACCACCAAGACAGAGCAACGCCACCGCGGGCATGAACATGTCGGCGCCTCGGCGCGCCCCGGTCATGGCAGACGGCATCAAGCCGGTCGCGATCCGCACGCTCGCGACCGCCTACTGGCAGGACATGAAGATCCAGGCCCAGACGATGACCCCGGTCGCGTTCGTCGTCTTCACCGGCGACGGCAAGGAGCAGCACGTTCAAGCCGCCCAAGAACGCGGCCTTCCACCTGATGATCATGCTCACCGACCGCCACACGCACTTCCAGATCCCGTATGCGGGCGTCTGGGCGACGATCACCAACAGCGCCGGAAAGGTCGTCTACAACGACCAGCAGTGGCCGATGATCTCCGAGTACATGGGCACCGCACTACGGCAACAACGTCCCGCACCTCGCGCCCGGCCGCTACACGCTCAAGCTGCTGATCAGCCCGCCGGTCTCGGCGCGCCACCTCGAGTACGCGCACGTCTGGCAGAAGCAGCACGCGGTCATCGAGCACTTCACCTGGAAGCCGGCGACATGAGCGGCCGCGGCGTGTTCACGCGCCGCCGCTTCCTGACGGGCGCAGGCGGATTGGTGGCAGCGGCCGTTGCGGCGGGGGTCGTGATCGATCACTCCGCCAGCGGCCTTGCTGTGCCGCTGGCGGACCTGCCCGCCCCCGTGCCCGGCCTACCCGCACGCCAGCACGCCTGGGACGCGGTGCTGATTCCCGACCAGTTCGGCAACGCCGACGCCGCCCCGCTACGACCGGCTGCTGCTGTTCGATGTGCGCGGGCACACCGAACCCGCGCTACGCACGACTGCTCGAGGCGGAGCTGCGCAGGCTCGAGCACGCCCACAGCTGGGGTCCTGCAGGGCTGCTGTTCACCGCCGGCTGGTCGCCCGCCTACTTCAGGCGGGTGCTGCGGCGTGGCGAGTCCGATCCCGCGCGCGAGCCGCGATGTCCGAGTTCGAGCAGCCGACGATCGACGACTATCCACCTCTGCCTGCACCTGGCCTCCGACGATCCAGGCGCTGCTCGCCACCTGCCAGCGCGCAGCTGAAGGCCGGGCTCGCGCCGATCCTGCGGCTTCGCCAGGTCCGCACAGGGTTCGCCGGCGCAGGGTTGCCAGCCGCCCACCAGCGGGTGGGCGGCATCCCTCTCGGGCAACCACGTCAGCGAGTCGACGCCGCTGTTCATGGGCTTCAAGTCGGCGCTCAAGAAGAACCAGGCGAGCGAGGACGCGGTGACGATCCCCGATGGGCGAGTTCGCGCAGGGCACGACGATGGCCGTCAGCTACATGACGCTGAGCCTCGACAGCTGGTACCGGAACCTGAGCTATGCCGAGCGTGTGGCGCGCATGTACTCGCCGCAGACGAGCCCCGAGCAGGTCGGCGCGCTTCACGACCGACGCGGAGTCCAACCCGGGCCTGATCAACCAGGCGATCACCAAGTACGGCGTGATCGGCCATTCGCAGGCGTCGGCGCGGGCGCGGCGCGGACGGCAAGCCGCTGATCCTGCGGCGCGACTTCGACACCGTCGACGGCGGCCAGGCCGGCCTGCATTTCGTCTCGCTGCAGCGGACGATCGCGGACTTCGTGACGACGCGCACGGCGATGAATCAGGCCGGCGCGCAGCTGAAGAATCCGGCGATCACCGACACCGTCAACAACGGGATCAACGAGTTCATCTTCGTGCTGCGACGCGCCAACTACATCCTGCCGTCGCGCGTCGCAGCGAGCGTTCCCCTGCTGCTGGGCCGGAGCGCTGATACCTTGCTGTGAACCCTCAATAAGATCGCCGTCTATGGCCGATCACCCGGTTATGGCGCACTCAGGTGTCGGGACCCGCGCTCGATGCGATCGATCTGATCGAGCAGTTGGGCGACGCCGTGGTGGCCGCCGACCTCGACGGCAAGATCACGTACTTCAACGCCGCCGCGGAGGAGCTCTACGGCTACACCGCCGAGGAGATCCTCGGCCAGGATCTCTGCATGCTCGCTCCGGACGCGACCTCCGAGCTGCTCACGACCGAGCGCAGCCGCGTGCTCGCCGGCGAGACGCGGCGCGTGACCGGTCACATGCCTGACGCGCTCGGGCGCGGTGTGCGGGGCCGCGCGTGACGCTGAGCCCGCTGCGCGACGCGACCGGCGCGATCGTCGGCTCGATCAGCGTGACGCGCGACGTGTCCGCGGAGATGCTGCGCGAGCGCCAGCACGAGTTCATGTCGCGACTGGTCGGCGAGACCGACACGGTGGCGGTGATCGGAACCGACCGCGACGGCCTGGTCACGATGTTCAATCGCGGCGCCGAGGAGCTGCTCGGCTACACCGCCGAGGAGGTCGTCGGCGTGCTCAACGGGATGGTCCTCCTCGACGCCGAGGAGATCGAGCGGCGCGCCGAGGCCTACGGAGGCAGCCAGCGCGTTTGCGCGGGCGCGGTCAGGCGACCGTCGAGGAGGGTATCTGGACCTACATCCGCAAGGATGGGTCCAAGGTCGACGTGCTGCTCACGATCCGAGCGATCTTCAACCAGTTCGAGGAGATCGAGGGCTTCATCTCCTTCGGCCGCGATGTCTCGGAACTGCGGAACGTCGAGCTCGCCCGCATACACGCTGAGGAGCGCTTCCGGATCGCGTTCGAGCACGCGCCGATCGGACTTGCGATCACCTCGCTCGAGGGCCCAGACCGCCGGGCAGTGGACCCAGACCAATCCGGCGCTCGCACGGATGCTCGGCTGGCAACCGGGCGAGTTGGATGGCCGCCGGATCGACGACGTGACGCACCCGGAGGATCGCCGGCTCACGGACGGCTTCCTCAGCGATCTGCGCCATCAGCAGCCGATCGTCGTCGAGAAGCGCTTCTGCCCGCAAGGACGGCAGCTACGTCTGGGCATACGTGAGCTCCACGCCGGTGCCGAGCGCTGCATGGCGGCCCTGCGTCTACTCGGTGACCCAGGTGCTGGACATCAGCGAGCGGCGCCAGTTCGAGCAGCAGCTGCACTACCTCGCCGACCACGATCCGCTCACCGGCCTGTACAACCGCCGGCGGTTCGAGGCAGAGCTCGAGCGGACCGTCACGCGAGGCTCGGGCGTAGCGACGCGCAGCGCTGCGCTGCTGGTGCTGGACCTCGACGGTTTCAAGGTCGCCAACGACCGCTTCGGGCACTCCGTGGGCGACGACCTGGTCGACGCACGTCGGGGGCCTGCTGCGTCAGAGCGTGCGCAGGAGCGACTTCATCGCGCGGCTCGGCGGCGACGAGTTCGCGATCATCCTGCGTGACTGCAAGCCGGCCGAGGCCACGGCGGTCGCCGAGAAGGTGCTGGAGGCGATCCGCAGCCGCGGGCTCGTGGTCACGCCCAAGGGCACCGCTCGTGTCACCACGTCGATCGGCATCGCCTTCTACGCGCCGGGCTGCAACGACACCGCCGACGAGTGGGCCGTGGGGGCCGACACGGCGATGTACGACGCGAAGGCGGACGGACGCAACTGCTACGCCGTGTACTCGCCGGACGGTCAGCGGCGAGCCGAGGGAGCTGAGCGCGACTCCTGGTTCTCTCGGCTGCGGCGGGCGCTCGACGAGGACCGCTTCGTGATCTACGCCCAGCCGATCGTGCCGATCTGCAGCGCCGGACTGCCGCGCTACGAACTGCTTGTGCGCATGGTCGACGACAGCGGCGAGATCGTGCCGCCCGGGCGCCTTCCTGCTGAACGCCGAGCGCTTTGACCTGATCGGCGAGATCGACCGCTGGATGTTGCGTCGCGCGATCCAGCTCCTGCACGAGCACGCGCGTGCGGCAACGACCTCAGCCTCTCTGTGAACCTCTCCGGCAAGACGATGAACGACCTCGATTGGCCGGCGACCTGGGCGAGATGCTGAAGGCCACGCCGATCCCCCCCGGACGGCTGGTCGTCGAGGTCACGGAGACGGCGGCGATCGTGAACATCGAGCGTGCACGCGAGCTCGCGCGGCAGCTCCGCCAGATGGGCTGCCTGTTCGCGCTCGATGACTTCGGCTCGGGCTTCTCGTCGTTCTACTACCTGAAGCACCTCGAGTTCGACTACCTCAAGATCGACGGCGAGTTCATCGTGAACCTCGTCGGCACCGGCGACCGACCAGCTGCTGGTGCAGGCGGTGGTCGACATCGCTCGCGGGCTGGGCACCCAGACGGTGGCCGAGTTCGTCGGCGACGACTGCCACCGTGGAACTGCTGCGGCAGCTCGGTGTCGACTACGGGCAGGGCTATCACCTCGGCTGCCCGGCCTCCGGTGGAGACGTTGCTCCCGGCGCTGCCGGGCCCCGCGTCAGAAGTGATCTGAGCTGTGTCTCACGCGTACCGGATGCAGCCGGAATAACAGGGTTCTTACAGAGGCCCGCTACCGTCAACGTTCCTTGGTTCGCGCCGTCTTGACAAGAGTCGGGTGCTCGGCCGCGGTCGGCGCGGCCGTGCTGGCCGCCGCCGTCGGTCAGGCCGCGGCGCGCGCAGAGCGGGAGATGCGCATCGGCTCGGCGCCGCAGGTGCCTGGCGGCGCGACGCTCGTCGCGGGGACCGCATCGATCAAGACGATGCAGATCACGGTGGCGCTGGCTCCCCGCGATCCCGCCGCGCTCAGCGAGCTACGCCACGGCGCGTCGGCGACCCGAGCTCGCCCGACTACCGCCGCTACCTGACGCCCAGCGAGTTTCGCGCGCGCTTCGCGCCGAGCCGCAGCGCGCTCGTCCACGTCGAGGCGGAGCTGCGCAGCCACGGCCTGCGCCTCGGGACGCGTCACGCCCAACGGGCTTGCCATCCACGTCAGCGGCAGTGCGCGGCGATCGAGCACGCCTTTCGCCACGACGCTCGTGCGCGTTCGCCTGAGGGATGGCCGCGACGCGATCTATAACTCGCGCGCGCCGGCGGTGGATGCGACGTGGCGCCTGACGGTTCAGGCCGTCATCGGTCTCAGCAGCCTCGCGGAGATGCAGCGGCTCGACATCGGTCACGCGAGCGGCTCCGCCGCCGTGAACCGGACTCGCGCGGCGCCGGACGAGCGTCGGCGCACGTCGCCACCGGCGGGCCGCAGCCGTGTCTGAAAGCATCCGAGGTCGCCCCGGGACAGGGCGCCTACACGGCCGACCAGATCGCCAGCTCCTATGGCTTCTCGGGCGTCTACGGAACCGGCGACTTCGGGCAGGGCGTGACGATCGGCGTTACGAGCTCGAGCCGAACTCGCCCAGCGACATCGCCGCGTACCAGAAGTGCTACGGCACCCACGCGAACGTGACCTACGAGAAGGTCGACGGCGGTGTCGGCACCGGCATCGGGCAGGGCGAGGCGGCGCTCGACATCGAGCAGCTGATCGGGCTCGCGCCGAAGGCCAAGCTGATCGTCTACCAGGGCCCGAACAACAACTCGGACAACCCCGGCACCGGGCCCGTACGACACGCTCGCAGCGATGGTCAGCCGACGACAAGGTGCAGGTCATCTCGAACTCCTGGGGCGAGTGCGAGACGCTCGAGGGCGCAACCGACGCTCATGCCGAGGCGACGCTGCTCGAGGAGGCTGCCACGCAGGGCCAGACGTTCGTCTCCGCAGCCGGGGACTCGGGCTCCGAGGACTGCTGGAGCCCACCGCCCGGCGGCAACACCAACAACGCTTTGACGGTCGATGACCCCGCCAGCCAGCCTTTTGCGATCGCGGTCGGTGGCACCTCGCTGACGGAGCTCGGGCCTCCGCCGACGGAGATGGTCTGGGATGACGACAACCCCGAACATCAACTACTCGCGCTTCGGTGATCCAGCAGGGAGCCGGCGGTGGCGGGATCTCGTCGCTGTGGGCGATGCCGACCTATCCAGTCGAGCGCCGTCTCGACGCTCGGAGTGATCAACACCGAGTCGTCCGGGACGCACCTGCGGCGCGCCCGCCGGAAGCTACTGCCGAGAGGTGCCAGACGTCTCCGCCGATGCGGACCCGCTGACCTCTACCTCGACTACTGGAACGGCAACGACACTCCACCCACGCTGAGTCCGGCTGGCAGGGCACCGGTGGCACCAGCGGCGCCGCCCCCGTCTGGGCCGCGCTGTTCGCGCTGGCCGACGCCAGCCGCGAGTGCCATGGGACGCTCGTGGGCTTTGCCGATCCGTCGCTCTACTCGCTTGCGAGCCAGTCCCAGTCGACCTACTTCAACGACATCACCACCGGCAACAACGACTTCACGCCGAGCGGCAACACCGCCGGCCTGTACGCCGCCACGACCGGATATGACATGGCCAGCGGCCTGGGCACGCCCAAGGCCGCGGCGCTGGTGCCGGCGCTCTGCCAGCAGGCGGTGAGGGTCACCTACCCGGGTGAGGAGTACACCTTCTCGACCAGCACGTGCGCGTCAGCATGCACGCTACGCTCCCCGCCGGCCAGACCGGGCCGCTCACCTACCATGCCGAGCGGCTTCCGGACGGTCTGCACATCAACCCGACCACCGGCGTGATCAGTGGACGGGTGAGCACGCGCCGGCGATCCGCAACGTCACGATCACCGCATCCAGTTGCGTCCGGTACCCACGGCGCGATCCAGTTCACCTGGGCCGTCGAGCGGCGCCCGAAGGTCTCTGCTGGCGTGCACGGCTCAGGCCAGGCGCCGGCGCTTGTCGTCAGAGCCACGTCCGGCGCCTATGAGCCCGGCCTGCGCGAGGTGGTCATCGCGCTGCCGGGCAGTATCAGGCTCGGGCGGAGCCGATGACGTGCAGGTGCTGACACTCGGGGCCAGCCGCTGGCGCATAGCGCACACCTCGCAGGCCGGGTGCTGACGATCAAGCTGGCCGCTGGCCCACTCCCCGGTGAGGGTGCTCTTCCCGTCGGGCTCGCTGCGCGTGCGTGGCACGCTGCACGGGCGTGTGAGCGTGAAGGTCAGCACCGTGGACCGCGTCGGCGGCCACCTCACGCTCACACGCACGCCGCTCGCCTGACGCCGGGCCGACCAGCCATTTGCTTTCATCGGCTGCGTGCCGGCACGCCTTCACCTCAGCGATCGCGCAAGCCATCGCGCCCGATCTGCTCGAGCGATTCACGCGCTACGTCCAGATCGACACGCAGTCGCGGGTCGACCGCGAGCGCTCGCCCAGCACGCCGGGTCAGCTCGACCTCTCGCGCGTACTCCTGTCGATGAGCTGCAGGCGATCGGGCTTACGGACGCGGAGCTCGACGAGCACGGCTACGTCTATGCGACGCTGCCGGCAACTGTTCCCGACACGCCGGTGATCGGGCTGGTCGCGCATGTCGACACGAGCCCCGACGCACCCGGCGCGGGCGTCAAGCCGCTCGTGCACCGCGACTACGACGGCGGCGTGATCGAGCTCCCCGAGAGCGGCACACGGCTCGATCCCGCCACGATGCCCGCGCTGGCAGGGATGGTTGGCCACGACATCGTGACCTCGAGCGGAGACACGCTGCTCGGCGCCGACGACAAGGCCGGCGTGGCGGCGATCATGGCCGCGGTCGGCATATCTGGCGGCACATCCCGAGTTGCCGCGCCCGACGTTGCGGATCGCCTTCACCCCGGATGAGGAGATCGGGCACGGAGCGACGCTGTTCGACATTCCGGCGTTCGGGGCTCGCTGCGCCTACACGATCGACGGATCCAGGCGCGGCGAGCTCCAGGACGAGTCGTTCAGCGCAATCGAGGTCCGCGATCAGGGTCACCGGCGTCGGCGTTCACCCGGGCTTTGCCACCGGGCAAGCTTGTCAGCGCGCTGCGGTCGCAGCGCAGATCGTGGCGGCGCTGCCCACCGACCGGCTGACGCCGGAGACGACCGTCGGGCCGCGAGGGCTTCATCCACCCGACGTTCCTCCAGGGCGCCACCGATCACGGCCGAGGCACGCTGGATCGTGCGCGACTTTGATGAATCGCTGCTCGAGTCGCACGTGGCGCTGCTGCGCGAGACGACCGAGCGCATCGCCGCGGGCAACCCCGGGGCGGAGGTCGAGTTCGAGGTGATCCGTCAGTACCGCAACATGCGCGAGTACATCGAGCGCGATCCCGAGGTCGTCGCCGCCGCCGAGGACGCGTTCGCGGCAGAGGGCATCGAGCCGATCCGCAAGCCGATCCGCGGCGGCACCGATGGCTCGCGGCTATCCGAGATGGGCCTGCCGACGCCGAACATCTTCGACGGCGGCTACGAATACCACTCGGTGCGCGAGTTCGCGTCGCTGCAGGACATGGCCGCCGCGGCGGCGGTGATCGTGCGGCTCGCGGAGGCCTGGACACGCCGCTGAAGATCCTCACGGTCGTCGGCAACCGCCCGCAGTTCATCAAGGCGGCTGCGGTCACGCCGCGCCTGCGCGCGCGTCGGCGAGGAGCTGCTCGTGCACACGGGCCAGCACTTCGACGATGAGCTGTCGGCGGTGTTCTTCGCCGAGCTCGGGCTGCCCGCGCCGGACGTCCAGCTCGGAATCTCCGGCGGGTCGCAACACCTCGCAGACCGCGCGCATGCTGAGCGCGCTCGAGCCGGTCGTCGCCGACGCCGCGCCTGACTGCGTGCTCGTCTACGGCGACACGAACTCGACGCTGGCTGGAGCGCTCGCAGCGGTCCAGCAGGGCGTGCCGGTGGCGCACGTCGAGGCGGGCATGCGCTCCTACGACCGCGCGATGCCGGAGGAGGTCAACCGCGTGCTGACCGACCACCTGAGCACGCTGCTGCTGTGCTCCTCGGAGGTTGGCGTCGCGAACCTCGCTGCTCGGGAGGGGATGGCGGCAGCAGCCCGCCGCAGCGAGGTCGTCGGCGACGTGATGGTCGATGTCGCGCTCGAGGCCCAGCCGCGGGCCCGCGAGCGGGTCGATCTCGTGCGCGCCCACGGGTTGAGCCGGGCGGCGTATGTGCTGGCGACAGCGCACCGTGCCGGCAACGTCGACGATCCGGCGCGGCTGCTGAGCGCTCGTCGAGCTGCTGCTGCGGCGTCGGTGAGCAGGTGGTGCTGCCGCTGCACCCGCGGACCCGCGCGCGGCTGGAGGCGGCGGGGCTGCTCGAGCGGCTCGAGGGCTGCGGCACGGTGCGCGTGACGCAGCCGCTCGGCTATCTGGAGCTGACGGCGCTCCTGTGCAACGCCAGGGCCGTGCTGACGGACTCCGGCGGGCTGCAGAAGGAGGCCTACCTCGCGGCGGTGCCGTGCGTGACCCTGCGCGACCGGCACCGAATGGGTCGAGACCGTCGAGACCGGCTGGAACACGCTCGTCGACCTCGACCGCGAGGCGGCGCGCGCAGCGTTGGCAGAGCCGCCTCCGGCTAGAGCGGCCGCGAGCTGTACGGCGACGGCAGGGCGGGCGAGCGCGTGGTCGCCGCGCTGGCACGCGCGTTCGGGCAGTGCTGACTAGACTCGCGCCGCACATGGCTGACGACCTGATCCGAGTCGGCGTTGCCGGACTCGGTTACTGGGGACCGAACCTCGCCCGCAACTTCGCCGGCCTTCCGGGCTGCGAGCTTCGCTGGGTCTGCGACCGCGTCCGAGGCCGCTCGCGAGCGCGCGGCCCTGCAATTCCCCGGGGCGCGGGTCGCGGAGGACCTGCAGGAACTGCTCGACGACCCTGAGCTCGACGCGGTCGTGCTCGCGACGCCGGTTCCGAGCCACGCCGATCAGGCGGTGCGTGTGCTCGAGCCGGCAAGCACTGCTTCGTCGAGAAGCCGCTGGCGCAGTCGGTGGCGGACGCGGAGCGCGCCGTGGAAGCCGCCGTCGAGGCGGGCAAGGTGCTGATGGTCGGCCACCTGCTCGAGTACCACCCCGGCGTGCGAAGCTCAAGGAGCTGGCCGATAGCGGCGAGCTCGGCGACATCTACTACATCTACGGCAACCGCCTGAACCTCGGCAAGCTGCGCGCGGATGAGAACGCGCTCTGGTCGCTCGGCGCGCATGACGTCTCGGTTGTGCTGGCGCTGGCCGGTGAGGAGCCGACCGAGGCGGTGGCACACGGCGAGTCCTACGTGCGCCCCGGCGTCGAGGACGTGGTCTTCTGCTACCTGCGCTTCCCGTCCGGCCTGGCCGCGCACCTGCATCTGAGCTGGCTCGACCCGCATAAGGAGCGGCGCTTCACCGTCGTCGGCGCGCACAAGATGGCGACCTTCGACGACATGGCGATCGAGGGCAAGATCACGATCTACGACAAGGGCTTCGACGAGGCACCGCGCGGCTATGGGGAGTGGGTCACGCGCAGCGGCGACATCTATTCGCCGCAGCTGCCGAGCGTCGAGCCGCTGCGGCTCGAGTGCCAGGAGTTCCTCGACAGCATTCAATGAGGGCCGGCCGCCGCGATCTGACGGTGCGAGCGGCCTGCGCGTGGTGAGCGTGCTCGAGCGCGCTGCAGCAGTCGCTCAAGGCGTCGGAGCGCGCTGCCTCCGACGGGCGCGGCGATGGCTGAGATCTCGCCCGCAGCGCACATCGACGCGAGCGTCGTGATCGGCGCGGACGTGTCGATCGCGCCCGGCGCGGTGATCGGCTGCGGACGTGACCCTCGGCGACGGCGTCACGATCGGGGCGAACACCGTTGTGAACACGCGGGCGTCAACATCGGGGCCGGGTGCCTGATCGAGGACC
This sequence comes from uncultured Actinomycetota bacterium, assembly GCA_963818135.1. GTDB lineage: Bacteria > Actinomycetota > Thermoleophilia > Solirubrobacterales > Solirubrobacteraceae > Palsa-465. The sequence goes on along the minus strand of CAWFRF010000015.1, from coordinate 169,010 downwards.
TCGTCGTGCTCGGCAAGCGCCCGCGGCTGCGGCGCGGCTCGAGTGCCGCCGCGGTCGAGCTTGGTCGCCTCGAGCTGGGTTCTGAGGTGACCGTCTGCTGCGGCGCTGTCGTCTATGCGGGCGCCATCGTCGGCGCGGGCACGATCATCGGCGACCAGGCACAGGTGCGTGAGGGCTCGCGGATCGGGCAGCGCTCCGTGGTCGGGCGCGGCTCCGTGCGTCGACTTCAATGCCGTCGTGGGCGACCGGGTGTCGATCCAGACCGGGGTCTACGTGACCAGCTGGGCAGTCGTCGAGGACGACGTGTTCCTCGGCCCCGGCGTGCTGATGACCAACGACAACACGATGGGCCGCCACCCCAAGGGCGAGCCGCTGGAGGCCCGATCGTGCGGCGAGCGGCGCGGGTCGGTGGCGCGGCGGTGCTCGTGCCGGGTGTCGAGGTCGGCGAGGAGGCGTTCGTCGGCGCGGGCGCGGTGGTCACCCGCGACGTCGCCGCCGCGTGAGGTCGTGGTCGGTCTGCCCGCGCGCGCTTGGTGCGCCAGGTTGACGCAACTGAGCTGATCGAAAGATGGCGTTGATATATCTGATGAGGGGAGTGTTCTGACGGCGCCTTCCAATCAAAAGCGCCCCGGAATAAGGGTGTTCGAGGCTTCCTACCATCACAGAAATGCCCAACCAAGAACCAGTCACGAACATCACTGATCCACGCTGGTTGCGCGCGATCTCGCATCCGATTCGCATCCGTCTGCTGGCGATGTTGGACGAGGAGCCTGCCAGCCCGGTGATCCTCGCCTCGAAGCTCGACCAGCCACTGGGCACGATCGCGTATCACGTGCGCACGCTCTACGACCTGGGCTGCTGAAGCTCGTCAGCACGCGTCAGCGGCGCGGCGCGACCGAGCATTACTACAAGACCACCGGGCACCCGACGGGCTCCGAGGAGGCCTGGGAGGGGCTCGACACGATCTCCAAGCAGCGCCTGCTGACGGCGCTGATCGCCAAGGCGACCGACTACGCCACCAGGTCGGCGGCGGCCGGCGGCTTCGACGCCAAGGAGGCCCACATCTCCACCGACGCGCTGAAGCTCGATCGCAAGGGCTGGGAGGAGCTGGCGAGGGAGTCGAAGAAGTGGCTGGCGCGGGCCCAGGAGATCGAGCGGGACGCGGCACAGCGGATCGGCCAGGATCCCGACTCGGCGCTCGATGTCGGCCTGACGCTGATGCTGTTCGAGGCGCTGCCGTTCAGCGCCGACGTTCCAGACAGCCCGAACGGCAGCGGCGCCGAACGCGAGTCTGTCGAAACCCGCCGCTAGGTCCTGATCCCGACGCTGTTGTGCAGAGTCGTGCCGCGGGGCACTAGGAGCGCTCTGCGGCGGCGCGGGCGGCGGAGCCGTACATGTCCTTGCCCGCCTCGGTCCAGATCACCTGCTCGCGGCCGGGGCCGACGCTGATCAGCGCGACCGGGACCTTGACGAAGTCCGATATGTACTGCAGATAGCTGCGGGCCGCGTCGGGCAGCTCGTCCTCACTGCGGCACTCGGTGATGTCCTCATCCCATCCCGGCAGCTCCTCGTACTCGCCGGTCGAGTGATGCAGAACCGTCTGGTGGTACGGGAAGTGATCGACCTCGAGGCCGTCATTGGCGCGGTAACGAGTGCAGACCGAGAGCGTCTTCTGTCCCGAAAGCACGTCCAGCTTGGTGATCGCGAGCGCCGTCAACGAGTTCAGGCGGGCGGCGTAGCGCAGCGCGACCAGGTCGAGCCAGCCGACGCGACGGGGGCGCCCGGTGGTCGTGCCGAACTCGGCGCCGCGCTCACGCAACTCGTCGCCGAGCGGGCCCTCGAGCTCGGTCGGGAACGGGCCCGACGCCGACGCGCGTGCTGTAGGCCTTGGTGATGCCCCAGACCTCGTCGATGTCGCGCGGACCTACGCCGGCGCCGATCGTGGCCGAGCCGGCGATCGGGTTCGATGAGGTGACGAACGGATAGGTGCCGTGGTCGATGTCCAGCAGTGTTCCCTGGGCGCCCTCGAACACGACCATGTCGCCCTCGTCCAGGCGCTCGAGCACCAGCCGGCTGGTGTCGGCGATGTACTGCTTGATCCGGTGGCCGTAGGTCAGGTACTCCTCGGTCATCGTCTGCAGGTCGAGCCGCGGGTCGCGCGCGAACTCGCGCAGCGACAGGCGCTTGGGCTCCATCGCGGCGACGATCTTCTTCTTGAGGATCTTCTCGTCGAGCAGGTCCTGAACGCGGATGCCGAGGCGGGCGGCCTTGTCGGAGTAGCAGGGGCCGATGCCTCGGCGCGTTGTGCCGATCTGAAGCTTCCCCAGCTTGATCTCACCCGCGTGGTCGAGCAGCATGTGGTAGGGCATGATCAGGTGAGCGTTGGCGGAGATCCGCAGCGAGCTCGTGTCGATGTTGCGTCGCCGCAGGTCATCCAGCTCGTCGGTCAGGATCTTCGGGTCGATCACGACGCCGTTGCCGATCACACAGAGCTTGCCCGGGTGCAGGATGCCCGACGGCATCAGGTGCAGCTTGTAGGTCTCGCCACCGCGGACGATGGTGTGGCCGGCGTTGTTACCACCCTGGAAGCGCACAACCGCGTCTGCGCGCTCCGCGAGCAGGTCGGTGATCTTGCCCTTTCCTTCGTCGCCCCACTGGGCCCCGACAATCACAATTCCAGGCATTTCTTCTCCAGCGTAGCGGCGGCCGGCGGAGGTCAGTGCCGGCGCCCCTCGTCAGGCGGTCCTGAGGTCCATGCGGTGGTCGCGGCCTAACAGCGGCAGCTCGTCGCACATCTCCGTGAGGCGCGAGACCGTGCGCTCGGTGATCTGCTGGCAGAGCGTCTCGCGGTCGAGGATGTTGGTCGTGATCACGATCGCCCGCTGCTCCTCGTAACGGGCGTTGATGATCGAGTAGAGCTCCTCGAGCACCCAGGGGGTCGTCTGCTCGGCGCCGATGTCGTCGATGTGCAGCAGGTCGACGGCGGTGAGCCGCTCGAGCAGGTCGTTGTGCGAGCCGGTGTCGAAGGTCTTGCGGATCTGGCTGAGCAGGCCGGGCAGCGAGTAGCGCGCCGCCGAGCGGCCCGCTTCGAGCGTCGCCTTCGTCACGAGCATCGCGAGCGTCGTCTTGCCCGTGCCGACCGGACCCATGAACCACAGCCCGCGGCCGGCGTCCAGATTCGCCTCGATGCGGTCGACGAAGCGGCGCGTCGCAGCCACGATCTTGGGGTCGATCTCAGTCACCGGGAAGCGCTCGAAGGCCACGTCCCTGTAGCGCTCCGGGATCACCGCCGACAGGCTGCGGGCCTTGTTGCGGGCGATGATCTGCGGACGGCAGGCGCAGTCGCGGGCGGTGTTGGTCTCCTCGTCGTAGAGGAAGCCGGTGCCGTCGCAGATTCCGAGGATGCAGGTTGCCATCAGCCGTTGCCCTCGGCGCTCATCCGGCGAACTGCGGCGGCGCGTAGTTCATGAACTTCGGGAACTGGCTCTGGAACGTCAGCGTGATCTCACCAACCGGACCGTTACGGTGCTTGGCGATGATGATGTCCGCCTCCCCGGGCCGCGTGGACTCGCGGTTGTAGTACTCCTCGCGGTAGATGAACATCACCAAATCTGCGTCCTGCTCGATTGCGCCGGATTCACGTAGATCGGAGAGGATCGGTTTCTTGTCACCGGCGCGCTGCTCGACGTTTCGGCTCAGCTGAGAGAGCGCGATCACCGGGACCTTGAGCTCGCGCGCGAGGCTCTTGAGTCCACGACTGACCTGGCCGACCTGCTCGACGCGGCTCTCGATCCGGCCCTCGTGACGCATCAGCTGGAGGTAGTCGATGATGATCATGCCGAGGCCACCGCGATCCTCGAGCTGGTGGTGCAGGCGCCGGGACTTGGCGCGGATCTCCAGGATCCCGGTATCGCTTGAGTCATCGATGTAGAGGGGCGCGTCCGACAGCCTGCCGGAGGCCTCGAGGATCTTCGGCCAGCGCGACTCGGCGACCTTGCCGCGACGCAGGTCGTCGCCAGGGACCTTCGCCTGCGAGGCGACGAAGCGCTGCGCGAGCTCGGACTCCGACATCTCGAGCGAGAACAGCGCAACCGGAAAGCCCGCGAGGGCCGCGTTCTCGGCCATGTTGCAGACCAGCGCCGACTTGCCCATCGACGGGCGCGCGGCCAAGACGATCAGGTTCCCCGCCTGGAAGCCTCCCGACATGTCGTCGAGGTCGCGGAAGCCGGACGGGGTGCCGGTGAGCGGGCTCTTCTGATTCGAGCGGTGGTGGAGACGGTCGGTCTCCTCGTGCAGGACCTCTGCGATCGGGCGGATCGCCTTCTGGCGCTCGTCATTGGCGACCTCCAGCATCGCCCGCTCGGCCTGCTCGACGAGCTCGCGTGGCGATGCGTTGCGGGCGAGGACGTCGGCCTGGATCCCCCGCGTCGCCTCGAGCAGCGCGCGCATCTGCGCCTGCTCGCGCACGATCCGGCCGTAGTCGCGTGCGTGCCCGGTCGACGGCACCCAGGCGACCAGCTCCTCGACGACGTCGGCGCCGCCGATCTCCTCGAGCCGGCTGTTCTGGCGCAGCTGCTCAGCGACGGTGAGATGGTCGATCTTCTTGTCCGCCTCATACAGCTCGAGCATCGCCTCGAACACCGCACTGTGCTCGCGCACGTAGAAGTGCTCGGGACGCAGCTGCTCGTCCACCAGCAGCGCGTGCAGGTGCTGCTCGTCGAGCAGCACCGCGCCAAGCACCGACTTCTCGGCAACCAGGTTGTGTGGGGTCGGGTTCGCGGTCGTGGTGGCCATGGGGACGTTCGAGAATAGGACCCGCCCAGGCGGACTTCTCGCTTCATGCCGCATTCAGCGGACGAATGATTTTGCGGTGGGCCGAGTGTTGACAGGTAACGCGTCTGCCGAGAATCATCGGTGGTTCCAACGACCTGTTGACTGGTCACGGATCCTTCCGCGGAGTGGCGACGGTGAGACAGCCCGCATGCCCGGGTCCGGCGGGGCTCTCAGGGATGTCGGCCGGCCAGCGTCAGCATTGTCGAGCGCTCCCCGTCGATGTTCTCGGCCAGCCGCGCCGCCGCTAGGACCGGTGTCCAGCGCGCGATGCGGGCCTGCATGCTGCTGGCTGGGTCGTATGACCGGAGATAGCGGGAAGCGACAATGCCGCGGCTGAGCCGTAGCAGCGCGCGCGTGGTCTGGGACATGTCGTCGGGAAGCGCGGACTCCTTGAGCAGCAGGCATGTTCGAGCCACGTCGGCGGCTGGGTCTCCTCGGGCGGCAGTGCTCCAGTCGATCACGGTGCACTGCCGATCATCGCGCAGCACGTTGGCTGGATGGAAGTCGCCATGACATAGCCGATCACCAGCCGGGAGCGACTCGAGGATCTCCAGAGCCCGCTGGCGTAGTTCGCCGGGCACGAGATGAGAATCGAGTTGGAGCCGAGTTCGCGCGGTTATGATCGCGGGCGTCGGGCACTGCAATCGCCAGCGGGGGGCAACATGTTCGGAAGAGACAAGCTTGTGGACGACGGGACGGAAGCACTCGGCGTGATTCTTGACGCGGCTCCGGGAAATTTCTTGAACTCGCATGGAGAGCGGAAGTGGCAGGTTCGCGTGCGGGTCCAGTTTGAGGATGGCCAGACGACGGAGAGCGACTGTGAGGTCTTTGATCTGGGCATCGGCGCGGTCGGACCTGCGAGCGGCGTTGAGCCGTATCCGTTAGCAGCTGGGACAGTGATCCCGGTGCGTTATGACCAAAAGGACCGGTCTCGAGTAACCATCGATCGTCCCAAAATGGTCACGGATACCAAGGCCGCGTACGACGCGGATCGGGCCAAGAAGGTCGCGAAAGCTGAGGCCTCCCTGGCACCGGCGCCGGGGCTCGATCGTGAGAATGACGAGAACTACCTGATGGACGCGCTCGCTGCTGCGCAGACAAGCGGCGACGTCACCGAGGCCCAGCGCCTGACGCAACGGCTCGAGGAACTCATCCAAGGCAGCGGTTCGCCATCGGCTTGAGGTGACCGATTGTCTAACGGCTGGCTGCTCGCAGCTGGCTGGACGATCCGTCCGTCGATCACCCGTTGCTCTTCATGACACTCCGCCGAGCGCGGAACGACAGGATGGACGCGACCGACAAGGCCGAGCTGATACAGAAGGCAGACCCGAAGGATCCGATCGAGCCGACTGAGCAAGCCGAGCCGATTGAACCGATCGAGAGCACAGAACCCCTGGATGCGATCGAAAGGAACGAGTCCTCGGACCAGAGCGACCACCTCGACGTGTTTGACTCTGCGCTTGCAGTCACGCGGGGAATCGTAGTCCCGCGGGCGTCACCCGGCCGACGCGACGACCGATGTAGGCGCAGGCCTTAGGCCGAAAGCAAAAGAGGCCCGCGTGAGCGGGCCTCAAGAGACTTAGGACGATGCGCCGTTCCGCCGCCGTCAGGCGGCGACGACCATGGTCTTGATGGTGGCCGTGACGCCCTCGGCGACCTCGACCGTGACCATGTGGGTGCCGACGCTCTTGATCGGATCGTCGAGCAACACCTTGCGCTTGTCGATGCGGATGCCGCGGGCGTCGCGGATCGCGTCGACGATGTCCTGGCTGGTGACCGAGCCGAACAGCCGGCCGTCGTCACCCGCCTGCTGCGGGATCGTGAGCACGGTCTTGCCGAGCAACTCGGCGTTCTCACGTGCGCGGTCCACAGCCTCGCGCGCCTCGCGCTCGGCCGCCTCGCGACGCTTGGCGGCCTGCTCGATCGAGCCCTTGGTGGCGGACTCGGCGAGCTTGCGCGGAAGCAGGTAGTTACGCAGGTAGCCGCTGGAGACGTCGACGATCGCGCCCTTCTCCCCGAGCGACTCCACGTCCTCGAGCAGGATTGCCTGTGGCATCTGGATACCTCCTGGGGTCAGCGGTCGCGGTCGCGGTCGCGGCCGCCCCGGCGCTCGCTGTGTTCGCTTCCGCCCTCGGCCACGTACGGCAGCAGAGCCAACTCACGCGCACGCTTCACGGCACGCGCGATCTGGCTCTGGTGCCGACGGCACGCGCCCGTGATCCGGCGGGAGCGGATCTTCCCGCGATCTGAGATGAACCGCCGCAGGGCGGAGACATCCTTGTAGTCAACCTGCTCGACCTTGTCGCGGCAGTACGGGCAAGGCTTGCGCCGACCCGACGCTGGGCCGCCCTTCCTGTCGCGCCGGCGAACCGGCCGTCTACGTTGCTTCGCCACTTGGCATCACCTAATTGAAGTCTCTTTGCTGGTCCGTCGCCTTGGATCAGAACGGAATATCGTCGTCGGCGACACCGGAGCCCACGGATGTCGGGACGAAGTCGGCGGTATCGACCGGGATGTCGCTCGCCGCAGCGTTCACGCTGCTTGAGAAGCCATTCCCGTTACCGCTCGGAGCGTCACCACCACCACCGAGGAACTGCACGGTCTCAGCGATGATATCGACAGCCTGGCGCTTTTGTCCGTCGGTTTCCCACTCACGCCAGCGCAGACGCCCGTCGATCGCTACACCGCGACCCTTAGAAAGATAGCGCTTGCAGTTCTCGCCCTGCTGGCCCCAGACCGAAACGTTGAAGTAGTTGGGGTCGTCTTCCCAGTTGCCCTCGGAGTTCTTGCGCCGGCCGTTGCAGGCCACGCGGAGCTCGCAAACGCTGGTTCCGCTGGGCAATGTGCGGATCTCAGGATCGCGCGTGAGGTTGCCGGTGATGATCACCCGGTTGATGTTGCCCGCCATTTCGGGGCTCCTTTCGACAAGTTCGATGCCTTGCGTCGAGTCTAAGCAGGCTCCAGATGGCAACCGCCGCGACGCCCGCAAACTGGCACACATTCGTCACGAAGTCGGCACACGCCCGTGACAAACGCATACAGACGCGTAACACCGAGCAGCGCGACGTCCGAGCAGCGCCACGTCCAAAGAGACGCGGCGCCCCAGCGGAAACCGAGCTAGGCCGCTTCGCCCTCGGCGGCGGCGGTGGTCACGCCACCGGCCCCAGCCAGGATCGGCGGCGCGGTCTCCGGAGCCTCAGGCGTGCCGGGGACGACCTTGATGATCCGGAAGCGAAGCACGGAATCGGCGATCCGCAGCGTGTGCGACAGCGACTCCAGCAGAGAGGTCGGACCCGTGAACTGCAGAAGGGTGTAGTCGGCCTCGCTCTGGTGGTCGATGCGGTAGGTGGTGGCGCGCTGTCCCCACGACTGCTTGCGTGAGATGCTGCCACCGGCACCGTCGATCATCGCTTCGACTTCAGCGACCAGGTTGGTGCGTGTGTCCTCGTCAGCCTCCGCGGAGAGCAGAAGTACGAGGTCGTAAAGGATGGGTTCTTTAGACATGATGAGAGGCCCGCGTCGACGGTGGGTTCACCGGGGTGCAGGCGACGAGCGAATATAGCAACGCATAATGAACGGCGCCCGATGACTACCCAACTGCCGCTGATCGAATTTGCCGATCGCCCCGCCTGGACGGCATGGCTCGAGGTCAATCACGACGACTCCGAGGGCCTCTGGCTGATGATCGCCAAGAAGGGTGCGCCGCGCGCGACGGTGACTCAGGCTGAGGCGCTCGAGGTTGCGCTGTGCTTCGGCTGGATCGACGGTCAGGTCGGGCGTCACGACGAGCATTTCTACAAGCAGCGCTTCACCCACCGCCGCCCAAGGAGCAACTGGTCGCAGATCAACTGCGCGAAGGTGACGCAGCTGATCGAGTCCGGGCTGATGCGCCCCCCGGTCTCGAGGAGATCGAGAAGGCCAAGGCCGACGGTCGCTGGGACGCGGCTTACGAGCCGCAATCAACCGCAAGCGTGCCACCGGACTTCGCCAGCCGCGCTGGCGGCAAACCCGCGGGCCGAGGAGTTCTTCGCGACCCTCACCGGCGTTCGGCGCTACTCGTTCCTCTACCGAATCCAGGACGCCAAGCGTCCGGAGACGCGTGTCCGCCGGATCGAGAAGTTCGTCGCGCTGCTGGCCGAGGGCAAGACACTCAATTAAGGGCAAGACACTCAATTATGCACTACGGCCAGTGCAAGGAACTTGTACGAAACGCACAAGTTTCGCCGTCAACAGACGTCCCCTAAGGACAAGAACTCACCCCCGAACCTGCTGTAATCCTCAGTGCATGACTACGACCGCACGCCCGGCCGCCACTGAGCGGCAATCCGCCGGAATGTCACGCGCCGAGCGCAACGCCAACCTGGCGGGGGTCGTGGTCCCGTTCCTGGGTGTGCTGGCGGCGATCGTCTTCCTTTGGAACGACTGGGTCAACTGGACCCAGATCGGGATCATGGTCGGGATGTACATGCTGACGGCCGTCGGCGTGACTGTCGGCTTTCACCGGATGCTCACCCACCGGGCCTTCCAGACCTACCCCTGGGTCGAACGGACCTTCGCGATCCTCGGCTCGCTCTCGGTGCAGGGATCGGTTCTCGACTGGGTGGCCGACCATCGCAAGCACCACGCGCACACCGACGTCGAGGGCGACCCGCACAGCCCCCATGTCGGTCACGGGCATGGCTTCAGCGGGTTCTGGCACGCGCACGCCGGCTGGCTGATGGAGACCCAGGGTCAGGCCGACTGGAAGAAGTACGCGGGCGACCTCTACGAGGACAAGGGGATGCGCAGGATCGGCCGCCTATTCCCTTATTGGGTGCTGCTCTCGCTGCTGATCCCGACGGTCGCCGGATTCGTGCTCTCCGGCTTCACCTGGAAGGGCGCGCTCGAGGGCTACATCTGGGGCGGGCTCGTACGCATCTTCTTCGTCCACCACGTGACCTGGTCAGTGAACTCGATCTGCCACATCTTCGGCCGGCGCCGCTTCGACATCGAGGACAAGTCGACCAACGTCTGGTGGCTCGCACCCTTCTCACTCGGCGAGTCCTGGCACCACAACCACCACGCCTTCCCGCGCTCCGCAGTTCATGGCCTAAGTGGTGGGAGCTCGACATCTCCGCCGGCATCATTCGCACGATGGAGAAGCTGGGCCTGGCGTGGAACGTGATCCGCATCGCGCCCGAGCGCCAGCAGGCCAAATTGGCGCGCGACTGACGATGCGTCAGAGCCGGCCCGCAGGCCGGCTCTGCGCGGGATTCACCGCGACTGCGCGGTCCGCTCCTTGTCGTGGATGTCGCGCAACTGGTCGTCGATCCAATCGCCGGGGTTGCGGGCGGTGATCTGCTGCTGGAGCCCGGCGAGGCGCCGGCTGCGCTCCTCCGGGGACATCGTCAGCGCCGCGTGGATCGAGTCGGCCAACTCCTGAATATCGAACGGGTTCACCGACAGCGCGTACTCGCCGAGCTCCTCGTGCGCACCGGTGTTCTCACTCAAGATCGACACCCCCGCGCGGCTGTTGACCATCGGGCCCTCCTTGGCGACCAGGTTCATCCCGTCGAACATCGCGTTGACCATCAGCACGTCGTAGTGCTTGTAGGCGGCGACGGCCTCCTCGAGGTCATCACGCAGCTTCAGCTGGATCGGCATCCAGTCCGGCGAGCCATGGCGATGATTGACCAGCGCGACAACGGCCTCGATGCGCTCCAGATACTCGGCGTACTCGGCGACGTCGGTACGGGACGGCATCAGCTGGGCGATGAAGGTGACCCGCTCGCGGAACTCGGGATGCTGCTCGAGGAACAGGTCAAACGCCGAGAAGCCGCGCAGCACGTTCTTGGAGAGGTCGGCGCGATCGATCCGCAGGATCAGGTGGTCGCGGCGGCGACGCAGGATCTCCTGCTCGAACTCACGCACACGCGGGCGCTCGGCCACGCGCTTGACGGCGTCGGGGTCGATCGGGAGCGGGTAGGCCCGCACCCAGACGTCGCGGCCGTCGAGCTGCACCACGCCTGCCTGGTGATCGACCTCCAGGCTGAGCAGGTCCTCACAGCACTGCAGGAAGTTGCGGCGGTAGGCGGTCGTGTGGAAGCCGACGATGTCATTGGCGAGGATCCCGTGGTAGATCTCCTCGCGGATCACCGAGGGCAGCACTCGCCACGAATCGGACTGGCTCCAGGGGATGTGGACGAAGTGCGTCATGAAGGCGTCCGGCCGCGCGCGCCGGATCAGCGCCGGCAGTGTGTAGAGGTGGTAGTCGTGCACCATCACCACCGGCCGCTCGATCCCCTCGATCTCGTCGAGCACCGCCCGCGCCAGATCCTCGTTGACGACGTTGTAGCCGAACTCGAAGGCCTCGGTCTCGTTGCGGCGGATGTCCGGGGCGTTGGAGAGATCCCAGAGGTAATGCTGGATGAACCACAGCATCGGGTTGGCGATGATGCTGTAGAAGCGGTAGTAGGCGTCGGGATCGGAGGCCACCAGCTTGACCCGGTAATCGGTCCCGTCGGGGCTCGAGACCGGGAACGCGCGACCGCCGTGCCGGCCCGCCATCGCCACGTCCGCGTCGCTCATCGCCGAGGCGATCCAGGTGACGTCACGGTGCCTGGCCAGCCCCATCAGCGCGGTTACCAGGCCGCCGGTGCCGCGCTTGGCCTCGCCGTTCGGCTGGAACGTGACCGGCCCGCGGTTGGAGACCAGGATCAGTGGGTCGGACGTGTCGTCGGAGGCCACTTGCATCACCTCGCCATCGCTCTCAGGCGCTCGATTCCCTCGTCGATCTCGCGCACGAGCTGCTCATGCAGGTCCGCGTTCGATGCGGAGATCGAGGACATTTGGAAGTCATGGCCGGTGCCGAGCAGCGGACGATCGTCCAGCGGCCGCCCCCAGCCGTCGGTCACGATGCCGCCGGCCTCCACCAGGCACAGCCAGGGTGCTGCGAGGTCATATGGTGAATTGTTCAGGATCGCGCCCCTCCCGACTCGCATGAATTCCTCTTCCATACCCGGGACATCATCGATCATCCGCGAGCCCACCTCGATCACGGCATCGAGCTGACCCGTGACGATACGGGTCATCACGAACGCCTGCGAGCCAAGCTCGAAGGTTCCGCCGCCGACCGAGGAAGCATCGATCAGCGTTGCCAGCAGCTCGGTTGTCTCGCGAGCGGGCCGGCCGCGGAAGCCGTACCCCCAGAACATCGAGCCGATTTCGGTGTTGCTCGAGAGATTGACCGGACGCGTCGAGAGCACGCCCTCGCCGCGGCGGGCCAGGAACCAGTCACCGCTCTTGATCTCGAACACGCAGGCGACCTCGACGTCGCTCATCTTCGGATCGCCGTCGAGCGGCGCGAGCGCGACCGCCACGCAGGCGGACTCGAGGCCGGCCATCGCCGGGCGCGTGCCGTCGATCGGGTCGACCACGAGTACGTGCGACTCGTCACCGGCCGGCGCGACCAGCCCGCGATCCTCGGAATAGAACGCGAGCCATGGAGCGTGGTCGGCGACGAACTGCGCCGAGCGCGGCCTCGGCCGTCTCGTCGATCGAGAAGGTCAGGTCGCCACCGGCCCCCTCGGGGTGAGCGGGATCGATCAGCACGTCCAGCGTGCGACCCGAGCTCGGGCAGCACGACCTCCCGCAGGCGGCGGGCCAGCGCCAATACCAGCTCCTGATGGGAAGGCTCGTCGCTCATTGGCTCGTTGCTGCGACCAATGTCACTGAGCTTGTCACGTCCGCGGGACGGGTGTCACCAATGCGATGATCGGCGCATGACACGACCGAACGCATTCGACGCAGACTTTTCAGGCGGCTACTCGACCGAGGATCCCGATGGCTACCGCTGTGGTGAGGCGCCATTTGGCAAGCAGGCCGGCGGCAAGGAGCTGGCCGTGCGTCTATTCGAGCTGCCGCAGGGACAGACGCTCTGTCCCTACCACTATGAGTACGTGGAGGAGTGGCTGTTGGTGATGGTGGGCGAGGTGCAGGTGCGCACGCCCGCCGGCGTGGCTCCGGCCCGCGCCGGAGACCTCGTCTGTTTCCCGACGGGGGCCGCCGGCGCCCACAACATCTGGAACGACCGCGAGCGAGACAGCGCGCGTCGTGATGTTCTCATCCGGCGCCGTGCCGGCTGTCTCTGTCTACCCCGATGGCGACAAGGTCGGCGTCTGGACCGGCGCCGAGCACGACCACTGGATGTTCCGCGGAGCCGACGCGCACCTCGACTACTACGACGGCGAGCTGCCGCCGACGCTACTAGCGCGGCTCCTCCGGCATCACGTGGGTACCCTGAGGCGAGCATGGTCGACCCTCGCATCTATCGAGGATTCCTGGTCGTGGTCGCCTTCGCGGTGATCGTCTTCGGCTTCTCGCTCAGAATCAGCCACCGCCCTCGCGACGTCGATCGCGCCCGGGCAGTTCTTCACGGACCTGCCGTCGACGATCCACGCGCTCGAGCAACAGCGAGTCCGCGGATCGCTCGCCCGGATCGCCGGGCGACAGTGCGCTCGCCACCTCGTCGCTCAGCAGCTGCGGGCGAAAACAACTCGGGCATCAGCGGCTTCAGCGTTCGCAACGACAGCTTCTCCGCCCAGACGACCGCCGGCCAGCAGACGCTCGAGAACGTCATCGCCACCCGCCCAGGTCTGGGCAGCGGCACGATCGTCGTGGTCAGCCATCGCGATGCGGTCGCGCTCCCCGGGCAAGGCCGACCTGTACAGCACGGCGGTGATGTTGGATCTCGCGCGGGCGCTCTCCGGTGAGACGCTGAACCGCTCGGTGATGCTCGTCTCCACGAGCGGCCAGATCGGGGCCGCCGGCGCCACGCGACTGGCGAGGTCGCTCGCCGGCCAGCAGGTCGACGCGGTCATCGTGCTCGGCGAATCTCGCCGGGAAGATCGTCAGCCAGCCCGTCGTGGTCCCCTGGTCAAGCACCTACAAGCTGTCGCCGCCGCTGTTGAGCAACACGCTTGCGACGTTCGTGAAATCGCAGACCGGCATCGCGAGCCAGGGCAGCGGGCTGGCGGGCAGGTCGCGCGGCTGGCGTTCCCGTTTGCGATCACCGAGCAGGCGCCGTTCGCCGCGCACGGACTCCCAGCCGTGCTGCTGTCGTTGTCCGGGGACCGCCCGATCGGCGACCACATCGCGCTCGCAACGGCCGCGCACCGCGAACCTCGGCACCGCGGTGCTGCAGACCGTCAACGCGCTCGATCACGGGCCGGTGGTCGGCAGCCCGAGCTCATACCTGGAGCTGAGCGGTCAGCTCGTGCCGCTTTGGGCGGTCGGCTGCTGGTCCTCGTGCTGATCCTGCCGGTGGCGGCCGCCGCGCTCGACGCGGTTGCGCGTACGCGTCGCCGTGGACACACGCTGACGCGCTGGATCGCGTGGGTGCTGACCGGCGCGGTGCCGTTCGTGATCGGCCTGGTGGCGCTGCTGGTGGCACGTGCGTCCGGGCTGCTGTCGTTTGCGCCGCCCGGGGCGGTGGCCAGGGCGGGCGTCCCGCGAACCGGCGGCGATCTCGCCGTGATGCTCGTCGTGCTGGCCCTGGTTGTCGGCAGCTTCGTCTTCCTGCGTCCGCTGTGCCTGCGGCTGCTCGCTCAGCAGCTTCCCGAGAGCGGGCGCCGGCCGGAGAGCCCCGCGGCAGATGCGGCGGCCGTCGCGCTCAGCGTCGTGCTGTGCCTGCTCGCGCTCGTCGTCTGGGTGTTGAACCCGTTCGCCGCGTTGCTGCTGGTGCCGGCGCTGCACCTGTGGCTGTGGCTGGCGCAGCCGGGCGCGCGCAGCCGCCGCTGGTCGATCGCACTGCTGTTGCTGGTCGGGATCGTGCCCGGCGTGCTCGTGCTCTTCTACTACGCGAACGCCTACGGCCTCTCGCCACTGTCGCTTGCGTGGAGCCTTGCGTTGATGCCCGGTGGCGCCATGTCGGTGGTGGCCGCCCTGTACTGGTCGGTCGCGCTGGGCTGCCTGTCGAGCGCCGTGATCATCGGGCTGCGCGCGGCGCGCGCGTCCGCCATCGGCTGCCGATGCGCCCGTCACCGTGCGCGGCCCCGCGAGCTACGCGGGACCCGGTTCGCTGGGCGGAACCAAGTCGGCGCTGCGGCGGTGAGCGGCGGCGTGCCACCTCAGCGCTGCAGCGGGGCTCGCGGTCAAGCGGGACCGCGAGCACCGGGCGTCGGCTCGTACGCATCCTCTCGACGCTGCTGATCGTCGTCGGCCTGCTGCTGCTCGCCGACGTGGCGGCCACGCTCTCTGGCAGGAACCGGTTACGGCGGCGATTGGACTGATCAAGCGCGCTGACACCGACACGCGCTATCTGAGCTATCGCACGATGCCGCTGACGGCCGCTCAGCGGGCGGGCCTCGAGCGGCTGGGCGACGCGGAGGCGCGGGTTGCCTACCTCGCGCGGCAGGAACAGCGCGCCGCTCCCAACGGCGCCGCGATCGGGCGGCTGGTGATCGCCAAGCTGGGTGTGGTCTACGACGTCGTGCAGGGAACGCAGCACCGGCGATCTGGAGCGCGGCCCGGGCCACTACGCGAGCACGGCGCTGCCCGGTGAGGGCCGAACGGTCGCGATCGCGGGCCACCGCACCACCTACCTGGCGCCCTTCCGCAACCTGAACGAGCTCCACCGCGGCGATCGGATCGTCGTTGCAGATGCCGTACGGCCGCTTCACCTACGTGGTGCAGGGGCAGCGCATCGTCGCGCCAAGCGCCTGGTGGATCACGCGCAACGTCGGATATGAGCGCTTGGTGCTGTCTGCCTGCAACCCGCTTGTACAGCGCGAGCCAGCGCATCGCTGTGTTCGCAAGGCTGTTACGCGCGCAGCCGAAAACCGTCCCAGGCTTCCAATTCACCAAAGCCTAGACCGTTGGTTGATCTGGGAGCCAAGGTATAAAGCAGGCACGTGTCTTGTGCCGATCAAAACGCCAGGATGACCACGGATGCGGAGTCCAGGCTTATGACGCTGAAGGAACGGCTAGAACAAGGGCAGTACAACGTAGACGCCACCAAAGTGGCGGACGCAATCCTGCGCAATCCCCTGTGGATGATGCTCTTTGGGCGGCAGCTGCCCTAAGACAAGCTGTGCTCGCAGCCAGACAGGCTCGGCCGAGCGGGCCGGTGAGGTCGCGGAAATAGGCCCCCGCCCGCCCGTCGGGACCTGAGCCGCGAACCTCGCCGACCCAGCTGACCGAGACAGTGCCGAGCTGGGCGATCGCGGCTTCCACCGCCTCGCGGCTCGCGGGGCTCGTGCAGAAACAGAGCTCGAAGTCCTCGCCTCCCTGGGCGGCGAATGCAGCCGGATCCTCACCCAGCGCGGAGGCCACCTCCGCGACCCCCGGCGCCAGCGGCACCGCGGCCAGCTCGAGCTCGATCGCCACGCCGCTGGCGCGCGCCAGGTGATCCGCATCGGTCGCGAGCCCGTCGGAGATGTCGAGCATCGCGCTCACCCCGGCGCCCGCCAGCGCGCGGCCCTCGGCGAGACGCGGACAGGGTGTCGCATAGCGGCTTCGCAGCAGGTCGGCGAGTTGCGGCTGCAGCATGTCCGCGCGCCCTTCGACCACCGCCAAACCCGGCAGCCGAGCCACCGAGCGACCCGGTTACGCCGACCAGGTCGCCGGGCCGCGCGCCGTCGCGCCCGACGAGCTCGCCGGGGTCGTCGACCCAGCCGACCACGGTGAACGAGACGATCAGTGTCGGCGCTGCGGTGACGTCGCCGCCCGCGATCGTCACGCCGAGCTCCCGCGCTAGCCCCGCGGCGCCGGCGATCAGCGCCCGTGACCGTTCCAGGTCCGATCCGCTGGGCAGGCCGAGCGCCAGGTACGCCTGCGCGCTGCCGGTCAACGCCCATCGCGGCCAGGTCGGACAGCGCTGCGGCGAGCGCGCGGCTGCCGATCTCCTCCGGTCGCAGCTCGCGCGCTGCGGAAGTGAACGCCGTCCACCATCGTGTCCACCGAGGTGACGGCATAACCGCGCCCGCGAACGACCGCGGCATCGTCGCCGAGGCCGCGCACGAGTCGCGGATCATCTGTGGCAAGCAGCGCCCGCAGCTCGGCAATCAGCTCGAGCTCCTTCACGGCGTCGCCCAGTTTCCCGGCGCTTGTCGGCTACCGGTGGCGGTAGACGATCCGCGCGCGATCGAGGTCGTACGGTGAGAGCTCGACCCGCACCCGATCACCCGGAAGGATCCGGATGCGGAAGCGGCGCATCTTGCCGGCGACGTGACCGAGGACCACACGGTCCATGTTGTCGAGCTTCACACGGAACATCGCGTTGGGCAGCGCCTCGACGACCTCGCCCTCGAACTCGACCTTTTCTTCCTTTGGCATCGCGGTCGATTCTATTCAGAAGCCGGTGCCGCCGCTGGCGGAGGGCGGTAAGGGTGTCTTTTGGCCGTTCTGGCCGCCCGATTGTCCGTTCTGCCCACCGGGCTGCCCGTTCTGATCCGTGCCCCCGTTTTGGTTCGTCCCCCCGGTCTGGTTCCGGTCCCGTTGTCATTCGGGTTCGGGTTCGTCGGCACGCCCGTGGCCCCGGTGGTCGATGTCCCGGTGGGGCTCGTGCTGGTCGAGGTGGTGGTGGTCACCGGCGGCACGTATGCGGAGACCGCGTGCTTGCCGAAGTACTCGACCCCATGCCAATACTGGGCCGGCGGCGTGAAGTCACCGCAGTATCCGTGCGAGGCGGACTGCATGAACTGGCGCCAGATCGGCGCGGCAAGCGTGCCGCCGTAGCCTGGGCCGAGGCCGTTGACGTCGTTCATGTAGACATCTGAGTTCGGATAGCCGACCCAGACGGCGGTCGAGAGCTTCGGCGTGTAGCCCACGAACCAGGCGTCGGTGTAGTTGCTGGTGGTTCCGGTCTTGCCGGCTGCCGGGCAGCCGTAGCTGGCGCTCGTGCCGGTGCCGTACTGCAGCACGGTCTCAAGCGTCTGCGTGCCGGCGTATGCCTCGCCCTGGGTGAATACCGGGGTCTTGTGCGGGTTGGCGGTGTAGATCGTCTTGCCGGTCGTGGAGTCGACGACCTTCGAGATGATCGTCGGGTCCACATGATCGCCGCCGTTGGCCAGGGTCGAGTAGGCGTCCGACATCTGCAGGGTCGACACACCGACGTGCAGCCCGCCGATCGCCTCGGAAGGGTTGCCGTAGAGCGGTGCCGTGATCCCCATCGCGTGCGCGATCTTGTCGACGTTCTGCATGACCGACGTCGACACCGAGCTGCGCGTAGACGGTGTTGTCCGACAGCGCGGTGGCCTTGGTGACGTTGATCGTCCCCTGGTAGCAGTCCTCGGCGGTGTGGACCGCATAGGTGGGGTAGCCGGGAAGCCAGCCCGGGGCCAGATACTTGGAGACGTAGTAGGTCTGGTTGGGGTCGCCGTCGTAGTCGTGGATCATCGTCATCAGCACGAACGGTCTTGAACGACGAGCCCGTCTGCCGCTGTGCCTGAGTGGCGTAGTCGAACGTGGTCTCGCCCTTGCCGGTGCCGTACTTGGTGGAGTTCTGCAGCGCCAGGATGTCGCCGTTGGTGGGGTCGATCGAGACCAGCGAAGCCGCCGGATCGCCGGGTTGGCCCTCGTTCTGCTGGATCGCCTGGGCCGCGTACTGCTGGTCCGCGAGGTTGATCGTCGTGTAAACGTTCAGCCCGCCCTGGTCGAGCCGCCACTGCGGAATGATCTTGGCCAGCTGCTGCTCCACGTAGTCGACGACGTACGGCTGCCTGACCTGCTGATACTCGTCGTTCGCTTGACCTGGAGGCCCTGAGCCTCGGCGGTCTGAGCCTGAGCGCGGGTGATGTAGCCGGACTGCACCATCGCTTTCAGGACCTCGCCACGCCGCCATCTCGCCGCATCGGGGTTCGCGAACGGGTTGTACTCGGTCGGCGCCTGCGGCAGTCCGGCCAGCAGTGCGATCTGCGCAAGATCGAGCTTCTGCAGTGGCTTGTCGAAGAACATCTGCGATGCGGCCGCAACCCCGATCGCCGTCTCGTGGTTCGTCGTCCCGTAGGGAACGTCGTTCAGGTACTGCGTCAGGATCCAGGGCCTGCTCCGCCTGGTCCTCGAGCTCGGTCGCGAGCTTCGCCTGGACGATCTTGTACTTGAGGTTGTGCGTGTCCCTGATGTTGTCGGGGAGGTAGACGTTGGTCACCAGCTGCATCGTCAGCGTCGAGCCGCCCTGGATGCCGCCGCCGTGGAGCACGTCTCTGATCGCGGCGCGCAGCAGTCCCTCGTAGTCGACGCCACCATGCTGGTAGAAGCGGCGGTCCTCGATCGCCACGGTCGCCTGGCGCAGCAGCTGCGGTTGCTGGGACTGCTGCAGCTTCGTGCGAAGCACCTGTGAGGCCATGTCCCCGAGCGGCTGGTTGCCGGACGCGAAGATCTGAGAGGTCTGCCCCGGCACGCGCGGCGTGCAGCAGGTCGAGTTTCGGGGCGCTGTTGGCGGTCGATACGACCCAGAGCGCGAACGCGACCGACCGCCGCGAAGACGCCGGAGACCAGCAGGCCGCCGGTGATCAGGAAGACCCGGCGTGCCGGATGTGCGTGTTTGCGGCGTCGCCGCTGTCGTTCGCGTCGCGTCATGAAGTGTTGCCTGTAGACCAGCGACGAGCGCGGGCGGATGCTGATGATCCCGCGCTCGGTCAGTGTAGGACGTTAAGACCTGGCTCCGAGCGGTTTTCGTTCCATCTACCCCCGGTCCTGCCTGCATGGAACACTGGCGCGGTGAGGCCGCGGCCGCTTTCAACCAATCAGACCATCTGGCGCGCGCTCTGGACCTCGAGGCTCGCGATCCTCTTCTGCGGGATCGCAGGCGTGCTTCAGGTCGGGGTCGCGCCGGGTGCCACGGCGGCCTACGACCCGAACGGTCTGACCGCGCCGTTCGGCTACTTCGCCAACGCGATCGTGGCGCCGCTCGCCCGTTGGGACTCCTACTGGTACCTGACCGTCGCCCGGTTCGGCTATGCGCACATCCGCCAGCGGATGGCGTTCTATCCGCTGTATCCGGCGCTGATCCACGTGCTCGGATGGGTCACGCGCTCTGATCTGGTTGCGGGCGTGCTGATCTCGCTGGCAGCGCTGGCCGTCGCGCTGGTGCTGCTGCACCGGCTGGTGAGCATGGACTTCGGCGAGGAGATCGCCACCACCACCGTCCTGCTCCTGGCCTTCTGCCCGGTCTCGTTCTTCCTCTCGGCCGTCTACACCGAGTCGCTCTTCCTGGCGCTGTCGATCGGCTCGATCTACGCCGCCCGGCGCGAGCGCTGGCTGCTGTGCGGGGTGCTCGGCTTCTTCGCCGCGACCTCCCGCAACGGCGGCATCGCGTTGATCCTGCCGACGGCGATCATCTACCTGTACGGCCCGCGCGCTGCCGCGGACGCGGCCGTCACCCGCTGGGCCGGCGAACGTCACGGCTGGAGCAGGCTGCTGGCCGCGCTACCGGCTTCGATTGAACGCGCTGTGGCTCGTGCTGATCCCCGCGGGGCTCGTGGCCTACCTCGCCTACCTCGGGCTCAAATACGGCGACGCTCTGGCCCCGTTTCGCGTGGAGTCGATCTGGTTCCGCCACACCACATTTCCGCTGACGACCGTCTGGGATGGCGCCAAGCAAGCCTGGAACGGCCTGCGCCAACTGCTCCAGGGCCCGGTGCCGCCATACCGCGTTCCGTCCTACGCCCAGGGCGTGATCAGCGCCGCGCTGCAGGACATCTACCTGTTCCTGTTCCTGATCCTTGGCGTCGTCGGGCTGGTGCTCGTGTTCTGGTGGCTTGGGGTGGCCTACGGGCTCTACACGCTCGCGCTGCTCGTGCTGGCGCTCGCTGATCCAGTGAGCCTGCAACCGCTGGCGTCGCTGCCCCGCTACGAGCTGATCATCTTCCCGCTGTTCATCTGCGGCGCGAAGCTGCTCACGCGCTGGCGGATGACGCCCTACGCGATCCCTGCGTCGGCGGTGCTGCTGGGTCTGTTCACGGTCGAGTTCGCGACCTGGCGATGGGTCGCCTGATCTGGCGGACACGCAGCCACGGTCCGCGCCCGCAGTCCGGGAGCGTGCGCGCTGTGCTGCTCGACGCGTTTGGCACGCTCGTCACCCTGGACGCGCCCGCGCCGCTGCTGCGGGCGCTGCTTGCGGAGCGGCTGGGCGTACAGGTGACCGAGGCGCAGGCCGCCGACGCACTCGCAGCGGAGGTCGACTACTACCGCGGCCACATGCACGAGGGCGTCGACGTGGACCGCGTGGCCGCAGCTGCACGCGCGTTCCGCGGAGGTGCTGCGCCGAGCGCTGCCGGCCGACCCGCCGATTGCCGCTGCCGATCCTGGCGCTGATGACCGGGATCCTGCTCGACACGCTGCGCTTCAAGGTCTTCCCAGAAGTGCCGGAGGCGCTCGAGCGGCTGCGTGGCTCGGGGCTGCGGCTGGTCGTCGCGAGCAACTGGGACGCGTCGCTGGAATCAGTGCTCGATCGGGTCGGGCTGCTCGAGCTGGTCGACGGCGTCGTGAACTCCGCCTCAGCCGGTTACGCCAAGCCCGATCCGCGGCTGCTCCAGAACGCCCTGCTGCTGGCGGGGACCTCGGCTGACGCGGCCGTGCACGTCGGCGACGGCTTCCGTGAGGACGTCGGCGCCGCCTTGGGCGCCGGAGTGCGGCCGGTGCTGCTCTCACGCGATGGGCGGGCCGGCGAGGTCGAGTACGGCACTGGCGAGCCGCTGATCCCCGAGCTGTTTGCGATCAGGTCACTCGCCGACCTGCCGCCGCTGCTGGGCGCGTAAGGCGGCGGGTGCCCGCGCGAAGTAACCTCGGCGCCGATGACTACCGAGAACTCGGCGCCGATGACTACCGAGAACGGCGACGGGCGCCCGCGCACTCCCTACACGATCGCGCTGGCGGCGGTGCTGCGTCGGGTTTGCCGGTGGAACCTTCCTGACGCTGATCGTGGCGCTGATCGGCAGCGCGTTTGGTTCGCCGACGGCGCATCCCACGCCTGCGGTGAACATCGTCAGCGACTTCCTGTTCGACGCCTCCTTCGTCGGCTCGGCGCTGTACTTCACGACGATCGGCGGCTGGATGGGGCGCCGGGACTTCGGCTACAACCGGATCCCCTGGAGCCTCGGTGTCCGTGCGGTGCTGGCTGGCGGGCGTCGCCTACTACGTCGTGACGCTGGTCTACGCAGCGCTCTTCCAGCTGCACGGAACGCGACCAGCTGCCCAGCGGTCTCGGCGTCAAGACCAGCACCTGGGCCGCAATCTTCACCGCGCTGTTCGTGTGCGCCGTGGCGCCGATGGCAGAGGAGTTCTTCTTCCGCGGCTTCCTCTTCGGGGTGCTGCGACGCATGCACGTGCGCATCGCCGGACGCGAGTTCGGGCCGTGGGTCGCAGCCGTGATCGTCGGCCTGCTGTTCGGGCTGGCGCACTTTGATTCGGCTCAGCCGGAGTTCCTGATCCCGCTCGGATTTCTCGGCTTCGTCCTCTGCATCCTGCGCTGGCGCACCGGCTCGCTGTACCCGTGCATGGCGCTGCACTCGATCAACAACTGCATCGCGCTACGGAGTGAACGAGCAACTTCAGCTGGACCGCCGGGGGACATCGTGGCGCTGACGATCGGCGCACTGGCGCTGATCGCGCTCGTGACGGGCCCGCTGTCCGCACCCGCGCTCGAGCCTGTACCGTCGGTGTAACCGGCTCCTGGTTTACTGTCAGCCCGATGAAGCATCGCGTGACCACCAGGCTTGTCCTGGCGCTGGCTGTGCTCGACGCTCGGCGCTGCCAGTGCGCCAGCGGGCGCTCTGGCAGCGGGATCGAGCTCCGAAGCCGCCCCGCCGGCAGCCGCCACGCCGGTCGGGCGTCGAGCTGCAGGGGCTGTTCTCGGTCCATGGACAGAAGGTCACGGTGCCCAGAGCGCGCCGTGATCCTGAGCGGCACGGTCGCTCGCTTCGTGCCCGAGGCAGAAGATCCTGCTGGTGGCGAGCATCGGCAGCCACGTGTTCAAGCGCGAGCTGCTGTGGATCGCGGATCGCGGCGGCCGCGGCCACTTCCAGGCGAGGCTGTCGGCGCCGCAGGCTGGCAACGTCAGAGTTCGGCTCTACCACGCGCGCAACACGAAGATGCTGAGCTTCGTGCGCTTCGCCTCCTACACGGCGCTCGACAACAAGATGCAGCCGGGTGCGAGCGGACGGTTCGTGCAGCTCGTGCAGCAGCGGCTCGCCGCACTTCACATCTTCATCCCTCAGACCGGCGTGTATGACCAGGGCACGGAGCTGGCGCTCGACACCTACCACCGCCTGCTTGGCAAGGGTGAGGGACAGACGTGGCTGGATCCGGCGACGCTCACCGACCTGCTCAACGGCGTCGGGAGCTTCCACGTGCGCTACCCCACCCAGGGGTCGCACGCCGAGGGCGATCTCTCGGACCAGGTGCTCGCACTGACCAACGGTTCGCAGGTCCACTGGCTGTTCCCGATCAGTTCCGGCAAGCCGTCGACCCCGACGATCCTCGGTAACTATCAGGTCTACCGCAAGCAGCCGGGCTACCTGCCGGACGGCATGTACTACTCCGACTTCTTCACCGGCGGTTACGCGATCCACGGCTACGACCCCGCCCCTGACTATCCCGCCAGCCACGGCTGCATGCGCCTGCCGATAGTCGACGCGATCCCCGCTTACGACTGGATCCAGATGGGGAACTGGGTCGACACCTATTACACGTAGTGCCCGCCGCTCGACACACACGCCGACGCACGCGACCGCCTGCTGCGTGTTCTGCGCGAGCACGCGCTCGTGATCGGCGAGGTCGAGCTCACCAGCGGCGCCATGGCGCAGTATCTGGTCGACGTCAAGCGCGCGATCCTGCTGCGCGAGGGCTTCATCGCACTGGGCGAGCTGGTTGCCGCACAGGCTGCCGAATGGGGCGCGACCGCCGTCGGCGGCATGACTATGGGAGCCGATCCGATCGCCTGCTCGGCGCTGGCGGGCGGAGCTGACGTCAAGGCCTTCTTCGTGCGCAAGGAGGCCAAGGCCCACGGCCTGTCGCGCTGGATCGAGGGGCCGCTGCTCGAGGCCGGCGTCGATCGCTGCATGCTCGTCGAGGACGTCGTGACCACCGGTGGCTCGACGATCCGCGCGCTCGAGGTGGTGCTGGCGCAGGGCCTCGAGGTAGTCGGTGTCCTCACGATCTGTGACCGGCTGGCAGGTGGGGCCGAGGCGATTCGGGACGCCGCACAGGCGCCCTACCTGGCCCTCACCACGATCGACGAGATCTATCCGGAGCGCCCGGACCGCGTCTGACGCGACCGCGTACGAATCCCGCGGTTGACCAACTGTCGCCTATATTTGCTCGCGTCGGCGACAACCGGTATTTCCTCTGTCCAGCATCGCTCCTGATACGTCGCCGCCGGCGCTCTCGCTAGAAGCAGACCCGCTCGCGAACCGACCTCCGCGGTCATGGTCAGAACGGATCCTGTGGACGCTCGTCGGCGTGGTCATCCTCAACTGGTCCGTCACGCTCTACGGTCCGGCATCGATCTACGCACCCCTGGCGTTTGTGGTGGTAGCCGCGGGGTTCTGGGGTCTGTCAGTCATTGTCCTGAGCTGGCTCGATCTGACCGCCTTCCCGGCGTCGTTGCGCTGGGAGAGACACTTCGAGTGGTTCAACGCGCTGGTTGTGGTGGCGCTGCTCGGCGCCTGGACCTACGTCCAGTTCCACAACACCCCGGCTACACAACAGACGAGCTCTCGTTCGACCAGTACGCGGCACAGCTCGTGGCCCATGGTCTGCACAACCCCTACGTGCACTCGATGGCGAACGCGGGGCCGCTGTTCCGTCTCTCCCCGACGGATACACGTACACGACAAACGGGACTCCCGTGCTGGCGTTGTCATATCCGTCGCTGTCGTTCCTGATCTACGTGCCGTTCATCCTGCTCGGTTGGACCAACGAGGTCGGCGCCGGCCTGAACGTGGCCGGCTGGGTGGTCTCGGTCCTGCTGATGTTCTGGTTGCTGCCGCGCCAGCTCCGTCCTGCCGTCCTCGTGCTCTCGAGCATCGACGTCTACCTCGCGTTCGCGACAGGCGGCGTCACCGACATGCTCTACATCCCGCTGCTGATCGCGGCGGCCTACAAGTGGGACCGGTTCGGATCGAGCCGCGTCTCCTATCTGGCGCCGGTGGCGATGGGACTCGCGATGGCGATCAAGCAGACGCCCTGGCCGGTGCTCGCCTTCGTGCTCTGCGCGCTGGCGATGGACGAGTACGACCGCTCTGGGAACCTGAGAGCGGGGTTGCGGCGCGCCGGCCGTTACCTCGCGGTGGTGGTCGGGGCATTCCTGATCCCCGAACCTGCCGTACCTGATCGCGTCCCCGTCCGCGTGGCTCAGCGGTGTCTTCCAGCCGTTTACGCAGCAGACGGTGCCCTCTGGGCAGGGCCTGATCTCACTGACGCTGTTCGCACACCTTGGCGGCGGCTCGCTGGCGGCCTATACCGCGATCATGGTTCTGATCGCGCTGCTGCTGTTCGCCGTCTTCCTGGGCACGTACCCACTGCTGCGCCCAGGCACGTTCATGCTCGCATCGTTCGTGTACTTCTTTGCCGCGCGCTCGCAGACGAACTACCTGATCTTCTTCATACCCGTTGCGCTCGTGGCCGCGGTCACCGCCGGCCCGCCGGCGGCAGTGCACGCCTCGCGACTGCGGGCTCGCGCCGGCGGGGTTCTGCGCGCACGCAACTGGGGGATAGCCATGGGCGTTCTTGCCGCCCTGGCTGCCGCTGCCGTCATCTACACCTTCGCCTCGACCTCGCCGCTGACGGTCACCGTCACCGGCAAGGGAACGACCGGCTACCTCGGCGGCATCAAGACGCTCATCGTGAAGGTCAAGAACAACACGGGCAAGGCTCTACGTCCCTCTTACACCGTGCAGACCAGCCACGGCGATACCACGTTCTGGAGCATCCTGGCCGGGCCAGCGAAGATCCCCGCTCATACCACTCGCATGGTGCAGCTGATAGCGCCGAACTATCAGGCCGAACCCGGCCTCAGCGACGGCTGGTCCGTTCTCGCGTTCACCCATACACCCGAGGCCGTGAGCGTCAGCCATCGGTTCCTCCTCAGCCTGTGGAGAACCGCCACGCAACCCCAGGCATTTGACACGGCGCAGCCGATCCATCATCGGATTCGGCTCAGGGTCGAGGTGCTCGACCATTTCAACAGCACCGTGAGGCGTGCCGGTATCAAGGTCTACCTGAGCCAGCTGCTGTACACATCTCAGGGCGTCAAGGGAGCGTATGCCAGGATCAACGGCGGCAAGCTCCACAAGGCGGGTACGGCACTGACCAACAGCTCCGGAGTTGCCACCTTCTACATAGTCGGGACGCGGCCATCCAAGACGCTTCCGACCACGTTCTCCGCTCACCTGAAGAACTCGGTCGCGAAGTACGTGTACGGGGGCAGCGGCTTTATCAACATCCGCTTCAAGAAGTAGCTGACCAAGTTAGATAAGGCGACTGACCTCGCCCCCCAGCCTGCGCAGCCGCCGCAGCCGCGGTGACTTCGTCGTGCGGCCGGTGTGCAACGTGAACAGCGCGCAGGTCAGGAAGCATCCGGCGCCGAGCGCAGTGTTCCAGTTCGCGGCCGCCTGGTCGACGAGCGAGCCGGTGGCGGGGACGATGTACCCTGCCACGGCCGCTACACCGAACAGGACACAGCCGACCAGGTTGACCGCCGGCTCCCACCATCCGACGCCGCCGCGGGCCGGCAGCCAGCCGTGACGCTCCGATGCGCGATACGCAACGGCGCCGGAGACGAGGAAGCAGACTGAGCCAAGGGCGTCCGGACGCCAAACGAGCCGGTTGTACTCAGAGCCTGGTGAGCGCCGTATGCAGCGCCCGGAAAGTCGTAGCGTTGAAGAACAGCGTGCCAACGGTCTGGATGATCGCCGCCCGCCAGGCGCTCAGACCGGCGGCAGACGCGCGGCGTTCCGGGAACGAGATCACGCTCTGAAGCGCTCCGCCCAGCGTGAACAGAACCGAGCCGACAAAGAACGTGATCGCGTCCACGCGGTCCCCAACCAGGTTCGCGTAGCCGGGGAACGGGCCAACTAAGAAACACGTTGAGCCGGCGGCGAAGAGCGCCGCCATCCATCGTTCACGAGTCATCAGCGGACCTGCGAACCCTAGGGTCGCCGCTGACCGACGCCATCGTCCGAATCAGGTGACCGCCTGCGTCGGAACCGCGCCACCTTGGCTGGGTGAGCTGCGGCTCGGGCGGACCGTCACGTCATCTCAGACACTGAGCACGATGTTCAAAGAATGTGGGTATGACCCCGCAACTTTCTGTGCTTTAACGTGATTTGTCGGGCGAGCGAGCGGAATGCCGGAGCGGGACCGGACTGAGCCCGTTGGGCGAAAACAGGTAGAATCGGAGCAGCTGATGTGGAACGGAAAGACAGTGTCGGTCGTGCTGATGACCTATGCCGAGCGCGATTCGATCCGAGCTGTCATCGAGGGTTTCGTTGCCACGGGCCTGGTCGATGAGGTGCTCGTGATCGACAACAACGCGCAAGAGGGAACGGAAGAGGAAGTCCGTAAGACCTCGGCGCGGATCGTCAAGGAGCCCCTTCAGGGCTATGGGAACGCAAGCCGTCGCGGTCTGCTTGAGGCTACCGGCGATCTGATCGTCTTGTGTGAGCCGGACGGCACATTTGTGCCGGAGGACATCCGGAAGCTGCTCATGTACAGCGGGGAGTGCGACGCAGTCTTCGGGACGCGGACGACCTGGGAGCTCGTGTGGGAAGGCGCGAACATGGACTGGTTCCTACGCTGGGGGAACTGGGCCGTAGCGAAGTTGATGGAGCTCCTGTTGAACACGAGTCATCTCAGCGACGTTGGCTGTACCTATCGGCTGTTGCGACGGGACATCGCGAGGCACGTCGCGAACAGCATGACGGTCGGCGGCAGCCACGCCGGCGCGGAGATCATGGTGCTCACCATCGGCACGGGCGCGCGGTTCGTAGAGGTTCCGGTCAACTATCTCCCGCGCGTCGGGAAGTCGTCAGTCACCGGCAGCCGGTTGACCGCAGTGTCCGTGGGGCTGCGGATGATAGGACTGGTGCTCCGTGCCGCAGCATCGTTCCCGCGGCGTCACAGACGGCCTCCGGCCTTCGTGCTGGAAACAGAACGCACGTCTAACGATGAGATGGCCCGTGAACAGCTCACACTTTAACGCGAGCACATCCGTCACGACGAGTCGCTGCTCGCCCACGTCGTAGTTGAGCACTACCTGCAGAAGCGCGCGAGCAAGCGTGTTCGAGACTTCAGGGCGCTGCAGCCAATCTGGGGCCAGTCGGTGGCCGTGACGCGCTCGCTATCATCCGCGAAGCCCGAGAGACGGACGGCCAGACGCGGGCAAAGAGCGTCGAGATTCCAGTCGTCGAAGTTTGGGTTAGTTATTTTGTCGCTGGCCAGTAGGGCCATCGGCCATATTGGCGACCCACAGGCTATACCAACGACATGAGCGCGATCTCCGATAGCGAACGCTTAGCGCGGCCACGAATCGGCTCGCGCCGGCGCGAAGCGGGTCCGCTCGCGGGCCTCCGACGACGCTGGAACGAGGCCGAACCGCTCGTGGCGCCGCCACGGGAGGCGTGGCCGCTGGCGCTCCGGAGGATCCGTGTGATCGGCTTCGCGGTGCTTGGGATCGAGCTTGTCGCCCTGTGCTGGTGGGGTGCACTGCTCGCTCATCGCTTCGCCTTGACGGCTGACTTCGCCACCTACGGCAACGCGCTGTTTCAGATCTCGCACGGCACGCTGTTGCCGGTCGATTCGATCACGGGCGGATCGGTCCTGAAGGGCGCGTTCGAGTTGATCCTCTGGCCACTTGCAGCCGTTCAGGCGATTTGGCCGCACCCAGTGACCCTCAAGCTTCTGGCCGCGCTGGCAATGGTCGGCGCCCAGGGCCTGGCGCTTGCTTGGATTTGTGACATCGCGGCCGTGCGCGCAACGCGGGAGCGGCTCACGACGGCCGCTTCAGTGGGGCTGGTCGGACTTGGCGTGGTGCTTCTGGTCGCAAATCCGTGGAATGCCTACTCGCTCTCATTCGACTTCCACCCAGAGCCGTTCATGGTTCTTGCTCTGGTCGGCACAGCCCGAGACCTGTTTCGCGACCGCCGAACGGCCTGGATATGGGCGTTACTCTTATGTGCCTGCAGTGCGGTAGGCGCGACCTATCTCGTCGCGATAGGCATCGGCGCCGCAGCCACCGGGCGCTACCGGCTGAGACGCGGTCTCAGCATGGCGCTGTTCGGACTCGCCTGGCTCCTTCTTGTGTCGGCTCTTCATGCGGAGAGTTACAACTCCGGTGTGTTCCTGCCGCTTGTCGACGGCACGCAGAAGTTCTCGCTACACGGCGCCCAATCTTCTTCATTCGACGTGGTCAAGGCGGTGGTCGAACACCCAGGCCGCGCGTGGAGCTTGTTCTGGCCCAACCACACCAACATCTGGGCAGCTCTGTCATCCCCGGGACTCGTCGGCGTCCTGTGGCCGCCAGCACTTCTTGTCAGCCTGCTCCAGTCCTTCGAGACGGGGTTCATACCGGTAAAGGCCGGATTCTCCAACCCGGGGTTCATTAACAACGTCATGGCGGGACCGCTGGTCACCATCGGCACCGTCGTGTTATGCGCAGCCTTGCTCGGCAACAAGCGGTACAGATGGGCGGTGGCCCCGCTGGGAGTGTTGCTTGCGGCAAACACCGTACTCTGGGCCGTCGTCTGGTTCCCAAGCTTTTCGGGACGTTGGCTGACGGTTTCGTCCGCGACGGCCTCGACGTTGCGGAATGTCGAGGGCCGTATCGGTCCAACCGATGAAGTAATCGCCTCTCAAGGTGTCGTAGGCGCATTCACGAACAGGCGTTGGGTCTACGCGCTTACGTACGACGCCCCCGCTCTCATCCGCGCTCGGCGCGTCTGGCTGATCGTCACTCCACGCGCAGGCATCGAATTACAGTCGCCTGCAGAGTCCTACTCAGACATCGCGCGTATCTCGGATCTCCCTGGCGCCCATCTGGTGGAGGCGCGGAACGGTGTGTGGGCGTTCGAGTGGAACCCTCCGGCCGGCACGAGGAAGGTCTCCATGGCCGGCAGTGACACATCGGTCCCAGCGTGGATAACAGGCGGCACCAGCGAACACGTCGTCCGACGGGGCAACAGGTCGAACTGGTACGCGGCCAGTAGCGCCAAGCCTGGGTACGCGCTGAGCGGTGATTACTGGCGCGAACATCCGGGCAACTACGTGGCGAGCGTTTCGCTCGCCGTTGCTGCCGGCCCCGCGCCCGTCAAAATTGAGGTGTGGGACGACTCAATGGGCAAGCTGCTCGTACGCAGGATGCTGGGGAACACGAACGGCCCGACAACGGTGCGCCTCCCGGTTGACGTCCAGACGGCACCTGGTGACAGCGCCTTTGGGGGCTGGGGCCTTTGGAAAGCGACACCGGCCGCGGGCCCCCCGGGCGACAGCCTCGAGATCCGCGTGTGGTCGCCCGGGGGTGTGGGCCGGGTCAAGGTCTACAGCGCCCGTTTGAGTGTTGGCGGCTAGTTCACTGTTCGGAAGCGCTGCTCCGTGTCAAGTTCGACTTCGGCCACCGCTGTCCTGACACTGCAACTGTCACCACCCGAAACGCCTGGAGTAACCGTTAACCTAACGCCTACACCGCTACACACCTGACCTGACCTGTCCGCGGAACCCGGTCTATCCCAGATTGCTGTTGGATGTGCTGTCCCGCGTGGGCGGACGCGGACCGCGGCTGCTGCGGATAATCGCACGCATCCCCGGTCTCGTCGCGGCCGTCGCTGTTTGGTTACCATGGTCTTCATGTGTCAGCCGTCTGTGCCGGTGGCGGGCGACAGCTAACGAGTTCAGTTCCGAAGGAGAGTCCTTGCCAGGTTTGACGATGAGCCGCGAGAAGCTACGCGCACTGCTGCATTACAACAAGCTGTTCTACGCCGTGCAGAGCGAGCGCTCCGGACGCTCGGCCAGAGAGGTCGTCGGCCTCGTCAACGACATGCTGCGACCCGGCTCGGTCATCGACGTCGGCTGCGGCGTTGGCGCCTGGCTTGCCGAGTGGCACCGACTGGGCGTCATCGACATGGTCGGCATCGACGGCGACTGGGTCGACCGCAGGATGCTCGAAGTTCCCGGAAGACCAGTTCGTCGCTCATGATCTCACCCAGCCCTACGAGTCCGCCCGCTCGTTCGACCTCGTGATGTCGCCTGGAGGTGGCGGAGGACTTCGACCCGGAGCGACAGCCGATACCTTCGTCGACCTGCTCACGTCACTGGGCCCGTGAGTCATCTTCTCTGCCGCGATCCCGAACCAGGGCGGCCAGCACCACGTCAACGAGCGCTGGCAGGGCGACTGGGCGCGCGACTTCGAGCAGCGCGGCTATCTGGCGGTCGATTGCGTCCGGCCCCAGATCTGGGACAACCGAACGTCCAGGTCTGGTACCGACAGAACATCGTCGCTGTACATGAAGCAGGACGCTCTAGCCGAGAGTCCAGAGCTCCAAGCGCTGCATGGACAAGTGGGGGAACAGCGCGATCTCGGTTGTTCACCCGGACCTCTACTCGACGATGTTCCTGCGTGGGGTCTCGGGCTTCGTCAGGCAATACCGCGGTATCCGCGTCAAGACTGTCGTCAAGGGCCTGTTCCGCCGCTGACGCTGTCAGTCGCGAAAGTGCCCCCGGCAGGAATCGAACCTGCATCCCGCGCTTAGGAGGCGCGTGCTCTATCCATTGAGCTACGAGGGCGACGAGCCACTACGGCGCCGCCCAGCGTAGCGATGCCGCTACGACGCGGAGTCGTCGCCGAGCCCGATGTTCGGCGGGTCGTACTCGTTGTTGGGGACATCCGGCCCGTCGTCGGATTCGCCGTCTTCCTCATCGTCCTCGGCGTAGAGCGACTCGGCGGCGAGCTCGTCCCCGCGCTTGCCCCAGAGCTTGATGTCGAGGTAGTCACCACGGTAGTTGTCGGGCGCCACGAGGGTGAAGCGCTGCTCGGTCAGGTCGCATTGGTCGACCGCATGGTCGGCCAGCTCGGCGGTCACCACAGCACCTCCGGGAATCAGCGGGACTCCCCAGACGAGTGTGATCTCGGCGCTGTTCCCGGCCTCTCCGCGCCAGCTACCAAGGACCATCTCGTTGAGGTCGAGCTGCCAGTCCGGGTTGGCCTCGGCGACATCACCGGTGAAATCCGCTCGAGCCTCGAAGTTCTCCGGTCCGGACTCGGCGTCGTCGGTGAAGGACACGTAGCCGAACACCTCGTAGCCAAGGTCGGTGCGCGCCACGGCCGGCACGTAGGTGATGCCGCTGAGGTTGCGGTCCGGGAACCAGCGGATCTCACCCGGCGTTCCGATCTCCTCCCCGGCCGTGTCGATGTCCGCACACGCGGCCACGAACTGTTCTCGCAGGACATCGGCCCAGCGCCCGTAGGGAAGCGATTGCTGCGGCGGCTCTGCCGCGAAGCTGATGATGAAGCGGTCTGTCGGCGGCATCAGTAACGGTGTCCAATCAGGGTCTCGCGGCCCGCGTTCTCGAGTGTGCGTTCGAGCCCCTCGCGCAGTTGCACGGTGGGCTCCCAGTCCAGCAGCTCGCGCGCCCGCGTGATGTCGGGTTGGCGAACCTGAGGGTCGTCTGCCGGCAGCTCGGCGAACACGATTGCCGACTCAGAACCTGTTACGTCGATCACATTCTCGGCAAGCTCGAGCAGCGTGAACTCATTCGGATTGCCGATGTTCACGGGCTCGTGATACCCCGACTCCGCAAGGAGGGTGATCCCCCGAACCAGGTCGTCGACGAAGCAGAACGAGCGGGTCTGCGAGCCGTCGCCGAACACGGTGATCGGCTGGTTCTGGAGCGCCTGGCGCAGGAACGTCGGAATCGCCCGGCCGTCGCGCGGGCGCATCCGCGGCCCGTAGGTGTTGAAGATCCGCACGATCGCCGTGTCGACGCCCTGCTGGCGGTGGTACGCCATCGTCAGCGCCTCCGAGAACCGCTTGGCCTCGTCGTAGACGCCGCGCGGACCGATCGGATTGACGTGGCCCCAGTAGCTCTCGGGCTGCGGGTGCACCTGCGGGTCGCCATACACCTCGCTGGTGGACGCTGTCAGGAAACGCGCGCGGTGCAGTTTCGCCAGACCCGAGCGTGTGGTGCGTACCGTAGGAGCCGACCTTGAGCGTGTGCAGCGGGATCCGCAGGTAATCGATCGGCGA
The DNA here is from genome assembly GCA_963818135.1 of uncultured Actinomycetota bacterium. GTDB lineage: Bacteria > Actinomycetota > Thermoleophilia > Solirubrobacterales > Solirubrobacteraceae > Palsa-465. Next base: position 135,963 of record CAWFRF010000015.1, on the reverse strand, counting down.
CGCCGGCGAAGCGAAGTGGTAGACGAAGTCGATCGGCTCCTCGACGAAGTAGGGCTCGATGATGTCGAGGTTCAGGTGGACGAAGTTATCGCCGCGCAGGTGGGCGATGTTGTTGAGCGTTCCGGTCTCCAGGTTGTCCACGCAGATGACCCGGTGGCCCTTTGCCAGGAGCGCATCACAGAGATGGGAGCCAAGGAAGCCGGCACCGCCGGTAACCAGTGAGGTAGGCATGTGCGCGCAATCTACCCCACACGCCTCACGATGATCGGACCGGGTGACCCTCGACCCACTCGCCTTCCTCGCGCTTCCAGATCGGGACCGTGGCCTTCAGCGTGTCGATGATCTCGCGTGCGCCCGCGAACGCCTCGGCCCGGTGCGGTGCCGAGACCGAGATCACTACCGACGGTTCGCTCAACGCCACGGTGCCAACACGGTGCTCGACCGCCACCGCGCAGAGCCCGTGACGTTCAGCCGCCGCCAGCGCGATCTCCTCGATCTTCGCCTGGGCCATCTCCGCGTATGCCTCGTACTCGAGCGCCGGGACCTCGCGCGTGACCCCCTGGAAGGTCACAACCGCACCTGCCCGTGCATCCGACACAAGCGCCGTGATCGCGCCGACCGAGAGCGGCTCGGCGCTGATCGCGACGTGGATCCTGGCGGCGACAGTCGCCGCCTGACACCGGAGGGATCAGCGCGAGCTCGTCGTCGGCGTGAAGGGGCGTCGACTCCGAGGCGTACTCGCGGTTGACGGCGAGCGCGACGCGCGTGTCTCCCGTCGACCCAGTCGAGCTCGCGCAACGCATCGGCGACACAAGCCCCGTCAGCCAGCTCGAGAGTGAGCGGAATCGGTTCCTGCCCGTTCCCGTAGGGAGGCGAAGAGGCGTATTTGCACGCGCATCCGGCAAGCGTAAAGGGCTGGTATCCAGGCCCGCCCGAGGCCGCGCGCCTTTGCGGTGTGCGCGCACGGCGTTAAGTGGACATTTGGATAGAGACCATCGGCTTCCGGGTCTCGTATCCTCCGCGTTGGCTCGAGCCGCACTGCCGAGCCCGTCTACTTGGAGGAGCATCTGATGGGAAGTCGCAAAATGTTTGGAAGGGCGCTCGCCATGGCGGGTGCGTCCACCGCGCTCGCTTGCTTTGCGAGCGCGCCGGCTCTGGCCTCATCCGGGGGCGTGCCTTCGGTCGAGAAGCTCGTACCGGCCGCCGTCAAGTCCACCGGCCTCACGGTCGCTGCGGACGCGACGTATGCGCCGGATGAGTTCGTCCAGGGCAGCAAGATCGTCGGCATGGACCCGGACCTGATGAACGCCCTTGGCAAGGTCATGGGGCTCAAGGTGACGATCAAGAACGTCACGTTCGACGACATCATCACCGGCATGGTCGCCGGGCGTTACAACATCGGCGCCTCATCGTTTACCGATGAGAAGTCACGCGAGAAGTCGGTGAACTTCGTGGACTATGCAAATGTCGGTGAGTCGTTCTACACGCTGAAGTCCGGCGGGACCAACATCAAGAGCATCGCAAGCATCTGCGGGCTCACGGTCTCTGTCGAGCAGGGGACCACCGAGGAGCATGACGCCAAGGCGCAGAGCTCGAAGTGCACCAAGGCGCACAAGAAGGCTGTGAACGTCACTCCGTACCCAACTCAGAGCCAGGCCAACCTGGCGGTGTCCTCCGGCCGGGCGCAGGTCGGATTCGCGGACACGCCGGTCGCCGGGTATCAGGTCGCCCAGTCGGGCGGGAAGTTCAAGCTCGTCGGTGCGGCCTACGCTCCGGCTCCGTACGGGATCGCCGTTTCAAAGAGCAGTGGCCTGGACAAGGCGGTGCAGGCAGCGCTGCTTTACCTGCAGAAGCACGGCACCTACCAGTCGATCTTCAAGAAGTGGGGCCTCACGGGCATCGAGATCCCGGCCTCCAAGATGAAGATCAACGGGGCGATCTTCTGAGCCGCTGAAGCTCTGTAGCAGGGAAGCACGGGATCGGTAAGAGTTGGCGACGGCATGTCGGATCAGTCGGAGCTGACTCCAGTCGCATCGGAACGGCCTGAGGACATCAAGGCCGTTCCGGTGCGCCGCCCCGGCCGTTGGATCGCGGCGTTCCTGGTCGTGGTCTTCTCCGCGTCGTTCGTCCGCTTCGTGATCGCCGACTCGGCGATGAAGTGGAACGTCATCGGCCAGTACCTGTTCGATCCGCGGGTATTGGACGCCGTCGTCCGCGTGATCTATCTGACGGCGCTCTCGATGCTGATCGGCGTCATCCTCGGCGTGATCCTGGCGGTGATGCGGCTCTCACCCAATCCGATCCTGAAGGCAGCCAGCTGGATCTACATCTACGTGTTCCGGGGAACGCCGCTCCTGGTGCAGATCGTCTTCTGGTACAACATCTCCGCGCTGTTCCCGGCGCCGAATCATCTGATCGACATTGGCATTCCCTTTGGTCCGGCGCTGATCCACCCGAACGCCAATTCGCTGATCACAGTGTTTGTCGCGGCGCTGTTCGGTCTCAGCTTCAATGAGGGCGCCTACATGGCGGAGATCGTCCGCGCCGGCATCATCTCGGTGCCGGAGGGGCAGAGCGAGGCCGCCGCCTCGCTCGGCATGGGCCGGATGCAGATCATGCGTCGGATCGTGCTGCCGCAGGCGATGCGGGTGATCCTTCCGCCGACCGGCAACGAGTTCATCTCGATGCTGAAGAACACCGCGCTCGCTTCGACAATCGCATTTGCCGAGATCTACTTTGTGACTCAGGACATCGCCTCGGTGAACTTCGACGTGCCGCAGCTCCTGATCGTGGGCAGCATCTGGTACCTGGCGCTGACCAGCGTCGCCTACGTCGGCCAGTACTTCCTGGAGCGCAGGGTCGGTCAGGGCTTCTCTCGGTCAGAGCAGGCAACGATGAAGGATCGGTGGCTCTCATTCGGGACCGGCGGCAAGGGAGGCGGACGTTGACCGACGTCATGGTGCGCGCCGAGGGGGTTCACAAACGCTTCGGCTCAAACGAGGTGCTGAAGGGCATCACGCTCACGGTCAACAGTGGTGAGGTCATGTGCCTGCTCGGGCCGTCCGGCTCGGGCAAGTCCACGTTCCTGCGCTGCATCAACCACCTGGAGAAGATCAACTCGGGCCGCCTGTCTGTCGACGGCGAGCTGGTCGGCTACCGCGAGGCCAACGGCAAGCTCTACGAGCTGCACGAGCGCGAAGTCGCCCAGAAGCGCGCAGGAGATCGGCATGGTCTTCCAGCAGTTCAACCTGTTCCCGCATATGACCGCGCTCGAGAATGTCACCCTGGCCCAGACGCAGGTGCTCAAGCGCAACCGCGGTGAGGCGGACCGGCGTGCGCGTCGAACTCCTGGACCGGGTCGGCCTGAGCGACAAGTGCGATGCCCATCCGGTGGCGCTGTCCGGCGGCCAGCAGCAGCGCGTGGCGATTGCGCGCGCGCTGGCGATGGACCCCAAGCTGATGCTGTTCGACGAGCCGACCTCGGCGCTCGACCCTGAGCTGGTGGGGGAGGTGCTCGATGTGATGCGCGACCTGGCCAGGAGTGGAATGACGATGGTCGTGGTCACGCACGAGATCGGCTTCGCCCGCGAGGTCGCCGACACCGTCGTGTTCATGGACGGCGGTGTCGTGGTCGAGTCCGGTCCGCCCGCAGAGGTGCTCGGCGCACCCAAGCACGAGCGCACCCGCTCGTTCCTCGCCAAGGTCCTCTAGCCCTCCTCCACGAGTCGCCGCCGCTCGCACGCCTGCCCCGTAAGCTGCCCTGTATGGCGGAAAGGGAGCATCGAGTCGGTCGCGCCGATAGTCGGCCCGGATGATCCTCGCCGCTTCACGGACTCGGGCATCGAAGTCAAGGCCGTCTACGACGCGGATGATCTGCCCGCGGACCTGACGGATCAGCTGGGCGAGCCCGGCGAGTTTCCGTTCACGCGTGGCGTGCACGCCGAGATGTACCGCAGAGCAGCTGTGGACGATCCGGCAGTACGCAGGATACGCGTCTGCGCGTGAATCCAATCAGCGCTACCGGTACCTGCTGGAGCACGGTTCGACCGGGTTGTCGATGGCCTTTGATCTGCCGACCCAGCTTGGGTTGGATTCCGATGATCCGCGGTGCCTGGGTGAGGTCGGGCGCACGGGGGTGGCGATCGACACGATCGATGACATGCGCACGGCGTTTGATCAGATCCCGCTCGATCAGGTGTCGACGTCGATGACGATCAACGCTCCGGCTTGCGTGTTGTTGTTGCTGTACGAGCTCGTTGGCGAGGAGCAGGGCGTCGCGGCATCGCAGCTGCGAGGGACGGTGCAGAACGACATCCTCAAGGAGTACATGGCGCGCGGGAACTTCATCTACCCGCCCCGTGGCGCGATCCGGCTGACCACCGATCTGTTCTCCTACTGCCGTCAGAACATCCCGCGTTGGAACACGATCTCGATCTCCGGCTACCACTTCCGGGAGAAGGGCTGCTCAGCGGTACAGGAGGTCGCCTTCACGCTCTCCAATGGCATCGCTTACGTGCAGGCTGCGCTCGATGCGGGCCTTCAGGTCGATGAGTTCGCGCCGCGGTTGGCGTTCTTCTTCAACGCTCACAACAACGTCTTTCAGGAGGTCGCGAAGTTCCGTGCCGCCAGACGGATGTGGGCGCAGATCATGCGCGAGCGCTTCGGCGCCCGGGACGAGCGCTCACTGAAGCTTCGCTTTCACACCCAGACCGGTGGCGTGACGCTCACCGCACAGCAGCCGGAGAACAACATCGTGCGGGTCGCTCTGCAGGGCTTTGCGGCGGTCTGCGGAGGGACCCAGTCGCTGCACACCAACGGCTATGACGAGGCGCTCGCGCTGCCCACGGAGCAGGCGGCGAAGGTCGCGGTCCGTACCCAGCAGATCCTGGCCTATGAGTCCGGGGTCGCGGACACGGTCGACCCGTTCGCGGGCTCCTACTTCGTCGAGGCCCTGACCGACGAGATCGAGTTCCGCGCAGCCGAGCTGATCGCACGGGTCGATGAGCTCGGCGGCGCCGTCCAGGCGATCGATTTCATCAAGACCGAGATCGAGGAGTCCGCATTCGGATACCACGAGCGCTACCGCACAGGGCAGGACGTGGTAGTCGGCGTCAACCGCTTCGTCGAAGATGACGTCGAGGTTCCGGACATCATGCGCGTGAACCCCGCGACCGAAGGCGACCAGGTCGCGCGGCTACAGGCGTTCAGGCACAACCGTGACCAGCAACTGGTCAAGGACCGCCTCGAGCAGGTCCGCGAGACAGCACGCGGCACCGACAACATGCTGCCCTCGTTACGCCAGGCGCTCAAGGACCGCTGCACCCTCGGCGAGGTCTGCGCGGCAATGCAAGACATCTTCGGCCGATACCAACCAACCAACTGATCCCGAGAGCCCGTTGCTAATACCCGCCGTCTTCTTCTGGCAGATCATCCTCGCGGTGCATGTCGTCTTTGTCGTTGCCGCCTTTGGCCTGCTGCTCTCCTATCCGCTGATCACGATCGCGGCCGAGCGCATCGACCGCCGGTCGCTTCCGGCAATCCTCCGCGTGCGCATGCTGCTCAGCCGCAGCCTCGTCAACCCGGGGCTGCTGCTCGTCGTCATCAGTGGCGTCTACCTCGCGTCCCAGCAGCACCAGTGGGGCGACTTCTACGTCTGGTGGGGAATCGCCGCGGCGCTGGTCATCGGCGGGCTCGAGGGCGCGCTTGTCAGCCGCCAGTCGGCCGGGCTCGCTCTGCTCGCCGAGCGCGACGTCAGGCCTCTTCGGGTCCGAGCAGGGCAGCTGGAGCAGCGACTACGTCACGGCTCGAGGCCGTGCAGACCAGGTCAACGCGCTGCTCGCCGTGATCGTCGTGGTCACGACCTTCCTGATGGTCGTGCAGTAGGAGCCCAATTGCGGTGCATGTGGTTGCCCACGCGCAGGAGACCCGACGCCGCAGGGCGAAAACCAGAGCAGATGACTGAACTGACAGCCGTCCGGACCCTCGTCAAATCAGCGCCGGAGTTGTGGGCCGTCTGCAGCGATGCGGACTCGCTTGCGCAGCACCTCGGGGCGTTTGGGGAGATCCGAATCACCCGGCTCGAACCGGAGACCACCGTCGCCTGGGAGGGCGAGCGCGCAAGCGGCACGGTGCGGATCGAGCCCTCGGGATGGGGCACCAAGGTGACCGTCACCGCCGACTCGAGCGCAGCGCTCGATGCGGTGCTTGACAGCCTCGGACAGGCCCATCACCGGCCCTTCTCGCGCTGAGCGTGCCCGCGGTCCGTGCGGACCACGGATCGCGCGGGCGCCCAGCGGGGCCCCCGCAGGTACAGTCCCGGGAGCAAATGGCCGACGTTCATCCCGAGACCCAGGAGCACGCGCCCGAGACGTATGCCGAGAAGCTGCGGCAGCTCGAGCTGCTGAAGCACGAGGCGATCCACGCCGGTTCGGCGGCCGCGGTCGAGAAGCAGCACGCCAAGGGGAAGTACACGGCGCGCGAGCGGATCGAGAAGCTGCTCGATCCCGGGTCGTTCCAGGAGCTCGACGTGTTCGTGCGGCATCGCACGACCGACTTCGAGATGCAGCGCAACCGGCCCTACGCGGATGCGGTGGTGACCGGTCACGGGACGATCGACGGGCGGAGAGTCTGCGTATTCAGCCAGGACTTCACCGTGTTCGGTGGGTCGCTGGGCGAGGTCGTGGCGGAGAAGATGGTGAAGGTGATGGAGCTGGCCGAGAAGATCGGCTGCCCGATCATCGGGATCAACGACTCCGGTGGCGCGAGGATCCAGGAGGGTGTGGTCGCGCTCGCCGGCTACGGCGATGTGTTCTTCCGCAACGTGCGCGCCTCGGGTGTGATTCCGCAGATCAGCCTGATCATGGGGCCGTGCGCCGGTGGGGCCGTGTACAGCCCGGCGATCACCGACTTCGTCTTCATGGTGAAGGAGACCTCGCACATGTTCATCACCGGCCCTGACGTGATCAGGACCGTCACCGGTGAGGAGGTCGGCGATGGAGGAGCTCGGCGGCGCGATGGCGCACAACACCCGCTCCGGGGTCGCGCATTTTGCCTCCGAGGATGAGGACCAATGCCTCGAGGACGCGAGGTACCTGCTGTCGTTCCTGCCGCAGAACAATCTCGAGACACCGCCGCGCGTGATCGCCGCCGACGACCCGCAGCGCCAGGATCCGGAGCTGGACACGATCGTCCCGGACAATCCGAACAAGCCTTACGACATGCGCGAGGTCGTGCATCACATCGTCGACGACGGCGAGTTCCTGGAGGTGCAGGAGCTGTTCGCGCGCAACATCATCTGCGGCTTCGCGCGTCTGGACGGGCAGGCCGTCGGCATCGTCGGCAACCAGCCTGCGCAGCTGTCCGGGGTGCTCGACATCGAGTCCTCGGAGAAGGGTTCGCGATTCGTGCGCACCTGCGACGCGTTCAACATCCCGATCGTCACGCTCTGCGACGTGCCCGGGTTTCTGCCGGGCACGCGCGCAGGAGTGGAACGGGATCATCCGTCACGGCGCCAAGCTGCTCTACGCCTACGCGGAGGCGACGGTCCCGAAACTCACGGTGATCACCCGTAAGTCCTATGGCGGCGCGCATCTGGTGATGGGCTCAAAGCAGCTCGGGGCCGACATGAACTTCGCGTGGCCGACGGCCGAGGTCGCGGTGATGGGCGCTGAGGGCGCGGTGCCCGTTCATCTACGGGCGCGAGCTCGCCACAGCCGACGATCCCGCGGCGGTGCGCGCGCAGCGGATCGATGAGTACAAGGCGCACTTCGCCAACCCCTACATCGCCGCCGAGCGCGGGTATATCGACGACGTCATCATCCCGCATGAGACCCGCCCCAAGCTGATCGAGGCGCTGCGCATGCTCGAGACCAAGCGCCAGCCGGGCCCCCGGCGCAAGCACGGAAATATCCCGCTCTGAGCGCCCTGCGATCCCGACAGACAGATAAACTGTGCCCTGCTTTGGGGTGGGCGGGGTTCAACCGGCGGTTCTGGTGCGCGGCGGCTGTTGCGGCGGCGGCTCTGGTGTTGGTGCCCGGCGCACAAGCGATGCGTGTGCGGGTCGGCGGCCGTGTCTACGGGGTCATGCCGAGCGCCGGCGCGCTTCCTGGGATCGCAGGCAGGAGCACCGCGGTCGCGCCGAAGTCGTCGTCCGCTACCGCAGCGCCGCCGGGCTGGAACGTGAGCTACCAGGGCGGGCCGGTGCTCCACACGACCAGGCCCTACGTGATCTATTGGGATCCCTCAGGTAGCGGCATCACGGCGCGGTCAGAGCAGGTGATCAACCAGTACCTGACCGATGTCGCGGCCGACACCAACGAGACCGAGGACACGTATGGGGTCGGGCGCCAGTACTACGACAGCGTCGGCATCGCGGACGCGGGCCAGACCTTTTCCTCATCCAGCCAGGCGTTCATCGACAGCGACGCCTATCCGACAACCAACAACTGTCCCGCCGAGACCGGGTACACCAACTGCATCACCGATGCTCAGCTTCAGAGCGAGCTGAGCAGCTTCGTCGGAGCCCACGGGCTTCCCACCGACGGTCCTGCTACCGAGTTGGAGTTTCCGGCAGGCGCGCCTGTGTACTTCCTGATCCTGCCCAAAACGGTGAACACCTGCTTCGACCAGGGCGGTGGCTCCGCCGACTGCTCTGGCGGCCCCTCCGCAGACTTCGGGTACTGCGCCTACCACGACTACACGACCGACCAGGCAGGCAACGTGCTGCTCTACGCGGACGTCCCGTTCTCAGTCTTCACAGAGAGTCCGGTCAAGGGCTGCCAGGCCGACAACCCGGCAAACACGGCGCTACAGGCTCCCAACGGTGATCCGGCCGACAACATCGTCGACGACCTCAGCCACGAGCTGAACGAGTCGATCACGGACCCTTTGATCACCGCCTGGGTGAACCGGACCGGAGATGGTAATGAGCTCGCCGACCAGTGCGAGACCTACAGCGCGACGTCAGACCCGACCAACCCGGACGGGCCTGTCAGCGCCAACGCTTACGTACCTCTGGGCGGAAGCGCAGGCGCGGGCGCAAATGGGTACGGGTCGCTCTACGACCAGCTGATCAACGGCGACGAGTACTACACGCAGTCGTTGTGGAGTAACGGGCAGGTCAACTGCGAGATGCAGCCGACCCCGGCGACGCTCACACCGAGCTTCACCGTCAGCGGCGGGGTCACCGGACAGGCTGCGACGCTCAACCCGGCCGCCACGATCTCCGCGGCCGGTGTCGCAAGCGAGACCTGGAACTTCGGCGACGGCACAAGCAGCTTCGTTCAGGGTGGTCTGTCCGCAGTGACCCATACGTTCGCGGCCGCCGGGAAGTACTCGGTCACCCTGACCGTCGTCGACGCGAACGGAAATCTCGCCAAGGACACTCAACAAGTCGCCGTGGGCGGTAATCCGATCGCTTTGATCGGCTCGCTTCATGCCTCTGTCACGGTCGGATCCGCGGTGTCGTTCAGCGGCCGCTCTTCGACCGACCCGAACGGTGCCGCGCTCTCGAACTTCACCTGGAGCTTCGGCGATGGCGGCGCAGGGAGCGGGGCGACCGTCAGCCATACGTACACCAAGGTGGGCACCTACACGGTCACGCTGAAGGTCAGCGACTCCTTGGGATTCTCGGCATCCACGTTGAGGGTGCTCGATGTTGTCGCGGGCAAGATCCGCACCGTGACGGCGACTCACCACGGGACCTCCGCCTACGCGCTCGTCGCCGTGACCGGGCCTGGCACGATCACCTATGCACGCAAGACGGCCAAGCTCGCGCGCGCCGGGACCGCCAAGATCAAGCTGACGCTGACGGCGAAGCAGCGCGGAGATCTGGAGCACAAGCGCAAGTTCACGGCGGCCGTCAAGCTCGTGTACACGCCACGCGGTGGTAGGCGAGTAACGGAGACCAAGCACCTTCAGTTCTGATGTCGGGCAGCGCCGAGTGGCGGCGGTACTCTCGTTAGCGTGAACCGCCGGCCCCAGCTCGAGATCGTCGCGCCCGGTGCCGCGCCTGAGGAGGCAGCCGCGATCGTTGCTGCACTCGAGCAGTTCATGCGCGATACCGCGCCTGTGATCGAGGCGCCTCCCGAGCCGAAGCTCAGTCCGTGGAAGCGGGCCGCGCTGGTTGAGGGCATCTCCCTCCAGCCGGGCCTCGGCGCCGCGGGTTGATCGCCACCCAGCGCTGATCACGACCCAGCGCTGATGGCCACCCAGCGCTGATCACAAAAGCGCCGCGGAACCCGCGCGAGGGTTCAAGTGTCGCGCCGTGGTGCCGAAATACCTATAAGCCTGTCCGGTTTTGGTATTTTCGTGATGTCTGTCCGGTCTCCGGGCCAAGCACTCGATCTTGACGCCCCCCATCCAGAGGAAGACAGATGGCACCGCACCCCTCGCTGGAAGCTGAGAAGCACGGGCACGGCCTCCCCAAGGAGGGCTCGCTCGAGAACCCGGAGCTGCTTCAGAACGTGCCCGGGCAGGTGATTCCGATCCTGGCGGCTGAATTCGACGACTTCTCGACCGAGGCCGGCAAGTTCCTGCGCGGTGAGCTGCAGGAGGACGACTTCATCAAGTTCCGCCTGCGCCAGGGCGTGTACGGGCAGCGCCAGCCCGATGTGCAGATGATCCGCGTCAAGCTGCCGATGGGCGGCGTCACGCCTGATCAGCTCGACGCCTTTGCCGATGTGATCGAGAAGTACGTGCCCCTGCGCAAGGGGCACATCACAACGCGCCAGAACATCCAGATGCACCATGTGCCGCTTCCGACCATGGAGCTGATCCTGCGCGAACTCGGCGAGGCCGGCCTCTCGAGCCGCGAGGGCTGCGGCAACACCGTGCGCAACGTCACCGGCGACCCGCGCGCCGGCACGCTGGCCGACGAGCTGTTCGACATCACGCCGTACGCGGCCGCATACGTGCGCTACTTCGTCCGGCATCCGACGACGCAGATGATGCCGCGCAAGGTCAAGACGGCCTTCACCGCCACCGACGCCGACAACGCGATCACGCAGATCCACGACGTGGCCTTCACCCCGCGCCTCCGTGACGGCGTGCGCGGCGTCGAGGTGAGGGTCGGCGGCGGCACCGCGATCATGCCGCGCCTGGCGCCCGTGCTCTACGACTTCGTCGAGCTCGACAACGGCGACTACCTGAAGGTCACCGAGGCGGTCCTGCGAATCTTCGACCGCCAGGACTTCCTGAGGGTCAACCGTGCCCGGGCGCGCATCAAGGTGCTGATCGACAAGATCGGGATCGACGCCTTCCGCGAGATGGTCGAGGAAGAGCTTCGCGGCGACTGGGTTGACGAGCGCGACTTCTCGCTTGACGACCTGTTGCTCGAGCACGACGAGCAGGCCAACGCTCCGGCCGCGCCGCTCGCGGCAGGCTCACCCAACGGCGACCAGCGCGCCTTTGATCGCTTCCTGGAGAGCAACGTCCAGGGCCAGCGGCAGCAGGGCTTCTCGACCGTCGAGGTCAGGGTGCCGACCGGCGACGTCACACCCGAGCAGCTGCGCGGGCTCGGCCAGATCATGCGCGAGTACTCCGGCGGCTTTGCCCGGACCACCGTGCACCAGAACCTGGTGCTGCGCTGGGTCCGTGACGACGCCATTTATGACGTCTGGAAGCGGCTCGCCAAACTCGATTTGGGAGAACCGGGAGCGGACGAGATCACCGACGTGGTCAGCTGCCCCGGAACTGACTCCTGCAAGCTCGGGATCACGAGCTCGATGGGGCTCAACCGCGCTGTCAGCGAGCGGTTGTCCGAGATGCGGATCGAGGATCCCCTGACCCGCAAGATCCACATCAAGATGAGCGGCTGCCCCAACGGCTGCAGTCAGCATCACCTGGCCAACATCGGCTTCTACGGTGCCTCGATCAAGGTCGGGGAGCACACGATCCCGGCCTACATCGCGCACATCGGTGGCTCGTACGAGAACGGCAACGTGCGCTTCGGCGACCGGCTCAAGAGCCGCCTGCCCGCCAAGCGCGTGCCCGAAGCGGTCGAGCGTTGGGTTCGCCTCTACGAGTCGGAGCGTGAGCCGGGTGAGGAGTTCAACGCCTTCGCCGCCCGCGTCGGCACGCAGGCCTTTGAGGAGCGCGTGAAGGACCTGGCGATGCCGCTGGAGTTCTCCCTGGAGAACATGAACCACTTCATCGACTGGTCGAAGAACCAGCCGTTCCATGTCGAGCGTGGCGAGGGTGAGTGCGCGGTTTGATCGGCAAACCGCGCACCGCGAAGCTCCCGTAGCGCAGAGCTTCTGTGTAATCTCGATCGCTACGCTGAACAACGCGATGTCTGCCACCACCCCTGATCTCGAGCAAGCGAGCGCCCAGGAAGTGCTCGCCTACGGCATCGAGCACTTCCATCCGCGGCTGAAGACCGCCTGCTCCTTCCAGAAGGAGGAGACGGTGCTGGCGCACATGCTCAGCGAGATCACGCCCGACGCGAAGCTGTTCACGATCGACACCGGCGTGCTGTTCCCCGAGACGCTCGCGACCTGGAAGCGCTTCGAGGAGCGCTTCGGCCTCGAGATCGAGGTGATCGACGTCATGAGCCCGGGGGCCCCCTGGAGTCGTGAGAACTGCTGCGGCCAGGCCAAGGTCGACGGGCTCGAACGCGCTCTGGAGGGCGTCGAGGCCTGGGTGACCGGGATCCGCCGCGAGCAGTCGCCGACACGCGCCGACACGCCGAAGCTCGAGCGCGACGAGAAGCGGGGCATCTGGAAGCTCAACCCGCTCGCAGACTGGTCCAACAAGGACATCTGGAACTACATCTTCAAGTACGACCTGCCGTATAACCCCCTGCACGATCACGGGTACGATTCGATCGGTTGCGCTCCCTGCACGCTGCCTGGAAGCGGTCGCGAGGGCCGCTGGGCGGGTGAGGACAAGACCGAGTGCGGTATCCATCTGTAGGCGCGACCGGTAACCGCGACCATGACTACGCAGGCTGAATCCGAAGTGACAACACGCGCCAAATACGAGCTCTCACACCTCCAGACGCTCGAGGCAGAGTCGATCTACATCATGCGCGAGGTGGCAGCGCAGTTCGAGCGTCCGGTGCTGCTCTTCAGCGGCGGCAAGGACTCGATCGTGCTGATGCGCCTGGCTGAGAAGGCATTCCGCCCAGGCCGCTTCCCGTTCCCGGTGATGCACGTCGATACGGGCCACAACTTCCCCGAGGTGATCGCGTTTCGCGACCAGCTCGTCGAGCAGCTCGGCGAGCGTCTGATCGTCGCCAGCGTTCAGGAGTCGATCGACAAGGGACGTGTGCGCGAGGAGACCGGACCGCGCGCCTCGCGCAACCGCCTGCAGACCATCACGCTGCTTGACGCCCTCGCCGAGAATGGCTTCGACGCCGCCTTCGGCGGTGCTCGCCGCGACGAGGAGCGAGCCCGCGCCAAGGAGCGCGTGTTCTCATTCCGCGACGACTTTGGCCAGTGGGATCCGAAGACTCAGCGTCCCGAGCTTTGGTCGCTCTACAACGGCCGCATCCGCAAGGGTGAGCACGTCCGCGTCTTCCCGATCTCCAACTGGACCGAGATGGACGTCTGGCAGTACATCGCGCAGGAGCGGCTCGAGGTCCCCACGATCTATTACGCCCACACCCGCCAGGTGTTCGAGCGCGACAACATGCTCTACGCCCTCAACGAACACATCGAGCTGATCGATGGCGAGGTGCCGTTCGAGGCCTCCGTGCGATACCGCACGGTCGGTGACATGACCTGCACGGGCGCCGTGCGATCGGGCGCGATCACGCTCGAGGACGTCGTCGCCGAGATCGCCGCCACGCGCATCACCGAGCGCGGCGAGACCCGGGCCGACGATCGCGTCACCGAGGCTGCGATGGAAGATCGCAAGCGCGAGGGCTACTTCTAGTGCCTGTCAGCGAGCTGCTGCGGATCGCCACCGCGGGATCCGTAGATGACGGCAAGTCGACCCTGATCGGGCGGCTGCTGCATGACACCAAATCGATCCTCGAGGACCAGCTCGAGCACGTGGCGCAGACCTCTGAGCGCCGCGGCGACGGATATCTCAACCTCGCGCTGCTGACCGACGGCCTGCGCGCCGAGCGCGAGCAGGGGATCACGATCGACGTCGCCTATCGCTACTTCCAGACCGGCGCGGCGGCCGGGGCTGCCGCAGCGGCGACCGCGAACGGAAATCGTGCCGCGACGCTGGTGGAGGCGCCCGAGGGCGGCTTCCGGGGCGGGCGCAAGTTCATCATCGCCGACACCCCGGGCCATGAGCAGTACACCCGCAACATGGTGACCGGCGCCTCAACAGCCGATCTCTCGATCGTGCTCGTGGACGCCCGTCACGGCGTCAGCGAGCAGACGCGCAGGCACGCGTTCATCACCTCGCTGCTGCGCATCCCGCACCTGGTTGTGGCGGTCAACAAGATGGACCTCGTCGAGTACTCCGAGGAGGTCTTCAATGCGATCGTCGCCGACTTCACCGACTGGGCGACGCGCCTTCAGATCAATGACGTCGTCTTCATCCCGATCTCGGCGCTGAAGGGCGACAACGTCGTCGATCGCTCGCAGGATATGCCCTGGTACCAGGGCTCGTCCCTGCTCTACCACCTTGAGCACGTGGTGATCGCCACCGACCGCGACATGGATGATGTGCGCTTTCCGGTCCAGTGGGTGGTCCGCCCGATGAGCGACGAGCACCATGACTACCGCGGCTATGCCGGCCAGGTGGCTGCCGGAGTGATCCGTCCAGGCAGCGAGGTTGTGGTGCTTCCCAGCGGCCGCAAGACCAAGATCAAGGCGATCGACTCCTTCGACGGCGAGCTGGACGTCGCGTTCCCGACCATGTCGGTGACGCTGCGCCTGGACGACGACGTCGACATCTCTCGTGGCGACATGATCGTCGACGCCGACGAGGCGCCGACCGTGGCACGCGAGTTCGAGGCGATGATCTGCTGGATGAGCGAGCAGCCGATGCGGCCCGGTGGGCGTTACGTGATCCACCACACCACCCGCTCGGCCAAGGCGATCATCGACAAGCTCGAGTACCGCGTCGACGTGAACTCGCTCGATCGCGATCCCGACGCAGACCAGCTGGGGCTCAACGAGATCGGCCGCGTGCACCTGCGCAGCTCGAGCCCGTTGGTCGTCGACCCCTATGCGCGCAACCGCACCACCGGCAGCTTCATCCTGATCGACGAGTCGACCAACGACACCGTCGGCGCCGGGATGATCCGCTCGAGTCGCTGATCCGCGTCTAGGCGCTGATCCGTTCCGGACGCTAGCTTCCCGCCGGTGAACCGGCCTGGAGTGCTCATCGACCCGACGCTGGGCAGGAGGCGGTTGTCGAGCAGCCCTCTCGCTCCCAACAGCCGGATCGACCTGATCCCGATCGCCGTCGCTGCCGGCGTCGGCGCGCTGCTCGCCGCGATCGAGCTCGGCACACGCAGCCTCTGGCTCGACGAGGCGGCGACGTTCGCGATCGTCTCGCAGCACGGCGCGGCGCTCTGGCACGGAATCGCGCACGACGGCGGGAACATGCTCCTCTACTACCTGGTGATGCACGTCATCGTCGGCTGGTTCGGCGACGCGACGCTGGCTGATGAGGCTGCCGTCGGTGATCGCCAGCGCGTCGACGGGCGGTCTGGTGGCCGCCATCGCGCTGCGGCTGTTCCCGGCCAACAGACGGCTTGCGACCGCCGCCGGGCTGCTCGCGGTGGTCAGCCTGCCGCTGATCTTCTGGGGCCAGAACGCGCGGGGTTACGCGTGGCTGGTGGCGTTGAGCGCCGGCTCGTTCCTGGCACTGATCGCGATCCTGCAGACTCCGGGCGGCCGGTCGCCCTCGCGAGCCGCCGTCGTGGCTTACGTCCTGACTACGCTGGCAGCCCTGTACGTCGGCTACGACGTGGCTCTGCTGATCCCAGCCCAGCTCGCGCTCCTGCTGCTGTTCCCCGAGCGGGCCCGGGTGGTGATCGGGTGCCTGGCGCTGGTCGCCGTGCTGTGCGTGCCGCTGCTCGTGCTCGCCGCCGAGCGCGGGTCGGGGCAGCTCTTCTGGGTGACGCCACTCAGCTGGCAGGTCGCCGGCCAGGCCACTCTGACGTTGCTCTCGGCCGCGCTCCCGCCAAACTTCCATCGCACTGCAACCACCGCCGTGGCCGCGGGCGTGATCGGGCTCGCGGTTGCTGCCGGACTCGTGCTCGCCGCGCGCAACGCACTGCGGGCCGTGCGCCGCGGGCGACCACGGGCGGAGGCCTGGCCGATCCTGTTTCTCCTCAGCTGGCTGCTCGTCTCGACAGTGCTCACGCTGCTCGTCTACGTGGCCGGGGAGCCGATCGAGCTCACACGCGTAACGATCCTCGTGATGCCGCCACTGGCGATCCTGATGGCCTGGGCGCTGCTGCGTCCGGGAGTGCCGGCGGGGCTCGGTCTCGCCGGCGTGGCTGTGCTGCTCGCGCTGCGGCTGTTGCAGGTGATCCCGAGCTACGGAGTCTCGCCCGAGCCCTGGAACGCTGTGACCGCCTACGTGGTCAAGTCGACGCCGGCCGATCGGCCCGCCTGCATCGCCTTCTACCCGCAGGACGGGCGCGAGGCGGTCGACTACTACCTGCGTCGCGCAGCCGCAGGCAGCGTGAGCAACCCCGCTCCCGCGCTGACCCCCGTCCTGCCGGCGCTCCCCTGGGGTTCGATCAGGCCATACGTCGAGCGCTACGGCACGCTCAATGCGGGCCAGCTGGCCCGCATCGCAAGGCAATGCCCGCGCCTATGGCTGGTCGCAAGCCATGAGGGCCAGACCGGTGGGACACATCAGTCGCTGGTCAACATCCTGCGCTACCGGCGGCTGCGGGACGATCTGCGCTCGCTGTACCCGCAAAGCGCGCTGCGCACGTTCGGTTGGGCGTCGGCGATACACGTGCGGCTGTTCCAGCGCTAGGGCCGGAGCCACATGCCGACGTAGGTGATCGGCGACGCTACGACGGTGACGAGCAGGTTGTACCTCATCGCCCGCCGGAAATTGTGATCGCTGAGCGCCTTGCCGACCACGATCACGAGCGGGAATGCGAGTATCAGCAGCCGCGGGTTAGGAGGTGTCTTAGCCGAGGTCAGCGCCAGCACGGAGACGCACACCGTCCACACCCAGGCGGTCGCCGGCACGCGCGAGCGGTGGTCCCAGAGCAGCTTGAAACCGAACAGCAAGAACGCGGTCCCGAGCAACGCCAGGACCGAGTTGAGGTCGATCCCGCCCGGTCCGTGAGAGCCGACGCCGGAGATGAACATCTGGTGGATCACGGCGAATAGCACGCGTGGCACCGCCAGCGGCGTCGTCGACTCCGACCACTCGAGGTGCTGGGCGGTGTAGTCGGATAAGGGCGAGCCGGTCCAGATCCACAGGTAGATACCGAAGCCGATCGCGCCAAGCGGCGAGAGGATCGGCGCGATCAGCGACTTGCGCGCCTCACGGTCGCGCCAGCCATGGCTGCGCAGTTCGAGCAGCGCGGCCACTGCGCACATCGGTACGGCCGCCAGGCAGGTCGGCGCGATCGCCGTCGAGAAGCCCGCGAGCACACCCGCCCACAGCCAGCGTTTGCGCGCCAGCAGGAGCATCGACCCGGCGATCAGCGCGAGCGTTAGGCCCTCGCTGTAGACCATCGAGAAGACGATCGTTCCCGGGAAGAAGCACCAGAACCTGATAGCCCGGCGCGAGACCTCCTCGCCCCACCATTCCGCCGCCAGCTGCGCGATCAGCACAGTGGCGATCCCGCCGCCGATCAGCGAGATCGCAAGCCCGGCGCCGAGGTTGCCGATCGGCAGGATGTGTGCGACGAGCCAGATCGCCATCGGATACAGCGGCATGAAGCCGAGCGTCGTGTACGCGCCGGCGTTCGGGTCGACGTGGTGGTAGTACCAGGTCGCTGCCGTCGTCAGGTACCACTTGCCGTCCCAGTTGGAGAACAACGTGCCAAGCGACGAGGTGTCGAGCGGATGGCCCTGCCAGTTGTGCGCATGCGCCAGCGCGGTGTGGGACCCGACGGTGTCGATCAGCAGCATCGCGCCGGCCGCCAGCGCGAGATAGAGCACCCGCGAGGCGAGGTACATGTAGAGCGCGTAGCGGGTCCGCGAGCTGCCGGCCAGTCCGGCTCTGACGGCCTCCAGATTCCAGCGGCGCGCCTGGGCGGGATGCGCCTCCTGAAGCGTCGTCACGCGCGGAATTCTAGGAGGCTCGAGGGAAACTTCGCCACTGCCGACCTGACGGTAAAGTCGGCCACCGCATGTTCACAAAGATTTTGATTGCGAATCGTGGTGAGATCGCGGTCCGCATCATTCGGGCGTGCGAGGAGCTTGGTGTTGCGACTGTTGCGGTGTATTCGGAGCTTGATCGCGATGCGCCGCATGTCAGGCGTGCGGACGAGGCCTATTTGTTGGGTCCCGGTCCGGCGAGTGAGAGCTATCTGAATGTCGAGAAGCTGCTCGAGGTGATCGAGGCCTCGGGTGCGGAGGGGGTGCACCCGGGTTACGGGTTCCTTGCCGAGAACGCGGGGTTTGCGGCGCGGCTCGAGGAGGCCGGGATCACGTTCATCGGCCCGTCGGCTGCCGCGATCGAGGCGATGGGTTCGAAGACGCGGGCGCGTGAGTTGATGGCTGCGGCGGGGGTGCCGATCGTGCCGGGCACCACCGAGCCGGTCGCGACGGTGGAGGACGCGCGCGGGATCATCGATTCTGAGATCGGGTACCCGGTGGCGGTGAAGGCCGCGGGTGGTGGTGGCGGCAAGGGTTTCAGGGTTGCGCTCAGCGAGGACAAGCTCGAGGAGGCGTTTGAGGGCGCGGCGCGTGAGGGTGAGAAGTTCTTCTCCGACCCGACCGTGTACCTGGAGCGCTACCTGCCCGATCCGCGTCATGTCGAGGTCCAGATCCTGGCTGACAAGCACGGCAACGTGATCCATCTGGGTGAGCGCGACTGCTCGCTGCAACGCCGCCATCAGAAGCTGATCGAGGAGGCGCCCGCCCCCGCGGTCCAGGCCATTCCGGGGTTGCGGGAGAAGATCGGCAAGATCGGGACCGATGCCGCGGCAGCTGTCGCTTATTCGGGCGCGGGCACGATCGAGGGGCTGTTGCAGGACGGCGAGTACTTCTTTTTGGAGATGAACACGCGCGTGCAGGTTGAGCACTGCGTGACCGAGATGGTGACCGGGATCGACATCGTCAAGGAGGGCATCCGCGTCGCCGCCGGCGAGCGATTGTCGATCACCCAGGACGATGTGGTGCTGCGCGGTCACGCGATCGAGTGCCGGATAAACGCCGAGGACGCCTCCAAGAACTTCGCGCCCGCGCCGGGCAGGATCACCTCCTACATTGAGCCCGCCGGCCCGGGGGTGCGGGTCGATTCCGGTGTCGGCCCGGGCAGCGAGGTCAGCCCGATGTATGACCCGATGATCGGCAAGCTGATCGTCTGGGACGCTGATCGCGAGCAGGCGACCGCCCGCATGCTCCGCGCGCTGCGCGAATACGAGATCGGCGAGCTCAAGACGCTTTTGCCGTTTCACGAGGCGATCCTGCAAACGCGCCAGTGGGCCAACGCCGAGACCTGCCGCGATCTGATCGAGGACCGCGCCTGGCTGAAAGCTTTGGCCTTCCCGAAGGTCGAGAAGCTTGCCGAGGGCGAGGCGCCAAAGACCGAGCAGGCCTACACCGTCGAGGTGGCAGGCAAACGCTTCGACGTGCGAGTTATCGGCGCGCCGCCGCTGTTACTGGGGTGGGTGGGAACGGGTCCAGCAACAGCGCTGCAGCGCCCGCACCGAGCCCAGGAGCGCGCCCAGCCCCCCGCCGCACCGCCCGCGCCAACCCCAGCGCCGGGAGCAACAACCATGGCGGTGACAAGCTCACCTCACCGCTACAGGGCACGATCTTCAAGGTCGCGGTGGAAAAGGGTGCGACCGTCGAGGAGGGCGCGCTGATCTGCGTAATCGAGGCGATGAAGATGGAGAACGAGATCACCGCCCACAAGGCCGGTGTCGTGATCGAGCTCACCGCGGCGGTCGGGGCGGCGGTGTCGATCGGCGACACGCTCGCCGTTATCTCCTCGGAGTAGGCTGCTCGCGATGCGCGCGCTCGCGGTACACGAGGATGTGATCGCCGTCGTGTCCGGCGTCTGGCAGACGACGTGCACCGCGGTGCGCTCCGGCGATGAGGGCTTCGTTATCGACTCGCCGCTGCTTCCCGAGGAGCTCGAGGCCTTGCCGGCCGTGCTCGAGCAGGCCGGCTTCCCGTGCACGGGCCTGCTCGCCACGCACGGGGATTGGGATCACCTGCTCGGCAAGCTGGCGTTTCCCGACGGCACGCTCGGGGTCGGGGAGACGACGGCTGCACGCCTGAGCAACGCGCTCGGCGAACCGCAACGGCGGCTGCGCGAGTTCGACTCCGAGTGGTATGTCGATGGCCGCAGGCCGTTGGCCCTGTCGGAGTTCCAGGCGCTCCCGGTCCCGGGACGGATCTCGATCGGTTCGGAGACCGTCAACGAGCTCGAGGTCTATCCGGCCGATGGCCACACCCACGACGGCATCGCCTTCTGGGTGCCATGGGCCGAGGTGTTGATCTGTGGGGACTACCTCTCGCCGGTGGAGATCCCGATGATCTCAGCCGATCACGGCGGGTCGCTGGAGGCCTACCGAGAGACGCTCTTCCGACTCTCGCCGCTGGCGAACAAGGCAGCCACGGTGATCCCCGGGCACGGCGCTCCGCTGACGGGTGAGCGGGCGCTGGAGATCCTCGCCGAGGACCTCGCCTACCTCGACGCGCTGGCGGCAGGCGAGGACGTCACGCTTCCCGACGGGCGTCGGTCGCCCACGCAGAAGGAGATCCACGAGCGCAACGTCGCATCAGTGTCCCTCTAGGGCGTCCGGCGTTTGCACCGGTCCGCTGATCGCAAAGCGGGGGACGAAGACGTGCGCGAGTGGCCCGATCGAGAGCGCGTAGATGACCGTGCCGATCCCGACGTTGCCGCCGAGCGCCCACCCGATCGCAAACACCGTGAGCTCGATGCAGGTGCGAACGACGCGGATCTGGTGGCCGCGCGCCGCCCAGCCCATCATCAGGCCGTCACGCGGACCGGGGCCGAGGCCGGCACCGATGTAGGCGCCGGTGGCGACTCCGTTCAAGACCACGCCGCCGAGCATCAGCACCCATCGCCAGACCAGCGACTGCGGCGTGTGAAACACGGCGAGCATCGCGTCGATGGTCAGCCCCACGAGAACCGCGTTGCTGATCGTGCCCAGCCCGGGACGCTGCCGCAGCGGCACCCACAGCACCAGTACGCCGGCGCTGACGATCAGCGCCCACGTGCCGACTCCGAGCCCGAACCGCCGGGACAGGCCCTGATGGAACACATCCCAGGGATCAACGCCCAGCGCGCCGATCAGCAGCATCGAGCTGCTGACGCCGAACAGCAGCAGCCCGGCGTAAAGCTGAACAAGCCGCCGTGCGCGCGGCGGCTGAACGATTGCGGTGAGGGTGCGGCTGGCCGTGAGTCCGGTCAGGCGACGTCGACCAGCTTCGCCGCTTCTTTGAGCGTCTTTACCTCGGCGTCGGGCTTCTTCTGGTTGGCCTCGAGCACCTCGCCGTGACGGTTCACCCAGATCACCGGGATCTTCTTCTTGATGCACGGCTCGATGTCGTTGTAATAGCTGGAGGCGACGTGAACCCAGCCCTTCTTGCCGCCGATTCGGCGCTCGCACTCGGTGAAGTGCGCGGGATCTGGCTTGTAGGAGCGGACCTGTTGAGCCGTGACGACCAGGTCGAAGTCAAGCGGGATGTGCCGGCGAGTCTGGCCGAGCAGCTTGTCGTCGATGTTCGAGATCAGGCCGATGCTGTACTTCTTCGCGACCTTCTGAAGAACCGGGTTGGTCTCCTTGAAGGCGGGCCAGCGCTGCACCGAGTCGGGGAGGAACCCGGCACGTGAGGGCTCGAGCGGCCAACCGAGGTCCTTGGCGATCTGCACCGCAGTGCGGCGCAGCACCTCGGCGTAGAGCTCGTAGGAGCCGGCCTCGATCTGCTGCTGCACCGAGTGGAACAGCGGGATGATCTCAGCCGGGTCGAGTGTGAAGCCATCACGTGAGGCCTCTTTCACGAACGCGTCAGCTGCGCCGGTCTCCCAGTCGATCAGACTGCCGTAAACATCGAACGTGACAAAGTTGATCTGCTTGGGAATGGCCATGGAGCGGCCATGATGCCATTTTTCCGTGATTTTTGACCCGCTCACGCAGAGGTCTGGGTCTGTTCAGGGCGTTGTGGCGGGCGGGAACAGAGGTACACGAGCGTGTGTCCGCGGTGCCCGCAGGCCTACGGAAACGGCTTTTCATTAGATTGCAGGTATGGACCTGCTCGAATATCAAGGCAAGCAGCTGTTCGCGCGTCATGGTGTCCCGGTGCCTTCGGGTCT
This sequence comes from uncultured Actinomycetota bacterium, assembly GCA_963818135.1. GTDB lineage: Bacteria > Actinomycetota > Thermoleophilia > Solirubrobacterales > Solirubrobacteraceae > Palsa-465. The sequence goes on along the minus strand of CAWFRF010000015.1, from coordinate 113,562 downwards.
GCCGGCGCGGACGGTGGAGGAGGCGGTGGCTGCGGCGGAGGAGATCGGTTTTCCGTGCGCGGTGAAGGCGCAGGTGCAGATCGGTGGTCGCGGCAAGCTGGGTGGTATCAAGATCGCCCACAACAAGGATGAGGCGCGCGAGTATGCGGGCGCGATCCTTGGGATGGACATCAAGGGCTTGACGGTTTATGAGCTGTGGATCGAGGGCGCGTCGGAGATCGCGTCGGAGTACTACGCGTCGGTGGTGTTCGATCGTGGGGCGAAGGCGCCGTTGGTGATGCTCTCGACGAAGGGCGGCATGGACATCGAGGCGGTGGCCGAGGAGGACCCTGACGCGATCGCGAGGTTGCACGTCGATCCGTTGCTTGGGTTTCAGGCCTTCCATGGGCGGCGGCTTGCCTATGAGGCGGGTGTCGACGCCGATGTCGTGCGTCCTGTCGGTGAGATGCTCGCCAAGCTGTATGAGGCGTTCATCGCCGAGGAGGCGACGCTGGTTGAGGTCAACCCGCTGATCGTCACGCCGGACCGCAAGGTCAAGGCGCTTGACGCGAAGGTCACGCTGGATAACAACTCGCTGTTCCGTCATCCGGAGAACGCGGAGTTGCGCGACCTGTCGGCGGAGGATCCGCAGGAGCGGATGGCGCACGAGCGTGGCCTCACCTACGTCAAGCTCGACGGCAACATCGGCATCCTCGGTAACGGTGCGGGGCTTGTGATGTCGACGCTGGATGTGGTCAAGGGCGCGGGCGGCGAGCCGGCGAACTTCCTTGATGCCGGTGGCGGCTCCAAGTCCGATGCGATCGTGAGCGCGGTCGAGGTGATCCTTTCGGACCCGAAGGTCAAGGCTGTTCTGTTCAACATCTTCGGCGGGATCACCCGCTGCGACGAGGTCGCGCGCGGGCTGGTCGAGGCGTTTGCGATCGTCAAGCCGACCGTGCCGTTCGTCGTGCGCTTGGACGGGACCAACGACAAGGAGGGCAGGGCGATCCTGGCTGAGGCGAACCTCCCCGGCGTGTACGCGGAGGCGACCATGGACGGAGCCGCCGCGAAGGTAGTCGAACTGGCAACTGAAACCCCCTCCCGCGCATGAGCATTCTGGTCGATAAGAACACACGCCTGGTCACGACCGGCATCACCGGCTCTGAGGGCACGTTCCACACGTTGCGCAACCGCGACTACGGCACCAACGTCGTCGCCGGTGTCACGCCCGGCAAGGGTGGTCAGAACGTCGACGGGATCCCGGTGTTCAACACCATCCGTGACGCGGTTGACAAGCAGGGCGCGAACACGGCGATGATCTTCGTGCCGCCGAGGTTCGCCGCAGACTCGATCCTCGAGGCCGAGGACGCCGGGATCGAGTTGATCATCGCGATCACCGAGGGCATCCCCGCTCACGACGAGCTCAGGGCCTTTCAGATCATCAAGAAGAACGGTCGCTCACGTCTGATCGGGCCGAACTGCCCGGGGATCCTCTCACCGGGCAAGGGCAACGTCGGGATCATTCCGGCAGCGTTCTTCAAGGAGGGCAACGTAGGTGTGGTCTCGCGCTCGGGCACGCTGACCTATCAGGTCGGGAACGAGCTGGCGCTGCAGGGTTTCGGCAACTCGACGATCGTCGGCATCGGCGGAGACCCGGTGCCGGGCACCGACTTCATCGACGTGCTCAGGCTCTTCCAGGACGACCCGGAGACCGAGCTGATCGTGATGTGTGGTGAGATCGGCGGGGACGCCGAGGAACGCGCCGCCGACTTCATCGGTGAGTACGTCACCAAGCCGGTTGTCGGCTACATCGCCGGCTTCAGCGCACCCCCCGGCAAGCAGATGGGTCACGCCGGCGCGATCGTGTCGGGCTCCCACGGAACCGCCGCCGCCAAGGCCGCGGCGCTCGAGGCCAAGGGCGTGCAGGTCGGACGCACACCGACACAGGTGGCAGAGATAGCGATGTCAACGCTGGGCAAGCCATGAGCAAGGAGGGGACTCGATGACCGATCGCAAGCCGATCTCGTTCGCGCGCGGCGCACCGTCGCTCGACATCGTCGACGTCGAGGGCCTGAAGGAGGCCGCGCAGGCCGCGTTCACCACCGATCCCGGTGGAATGACCGCCTATGGCACGTCCGTCGGCTACCTGCCGCTGCGAGCGTGGATCGCCGAGAAGCACGGCGTTGCGACGGAGAACGTGATCGTCACCAACGGTTCGATGCAGGCCGACGCGTTCCTGTTCGACGTGCTCGTCGCCGGCGGTGACACCGTCGTCGTCGAGCTCCCGACGTACGACCGCACGCTCCTATCGCTGCGCAACCGGGGAGCCGACGTGCGCATGGTCGAGCTCGAGCCCGATGGCATTGACGTCGCCGCGCTCGAGCGCATCCTGGTCGCGGGTGCGCGGCCGAAGCTCGCCCACATCATTCCCAACTTCCAGAACCCGGCCGGTCACACGCTCTCCGCAGCCAAGCGCGAGCGGCTGCTCGAGCTGGCTCGTGAGTACGACTTCGTCGTGTTCGAGGACGATCCCTACGTCGAGCTCCGCTTCACCGGCGAGCGGCTGCCGACCATGTATTCGATGGACTCGGAGAAGGTGGTCTACGCGTCCTCCTTCTCGAAGACGGTCGCGCCCGGTATCCGCGTCGGCTATCTGGTCGGCCCGCGTCCGGTGATCGCGCAGATCGAGCGGCTCGCGACCAACACCTACATCTCACCGAACATGGTCGCCCAGGGCATCGTCAACCAGTTCGCGCGCTCTGGCTCGATCGACCGCTCGATCGAGACCGTCAAGAACGCCCTTCGCGACCGCGTCGACACGCTCGCCGCGGCGCTCCAGCGCGAGCTGCCCGATGCCCGCTTCGTCAAGCCCGAGGGCGGCTACTTCATGTGGGTGGAGCTACCGCGCGGCACCGACGTCGATGCGCTCTTCGATGCAGCCGCTGAGCGCGGCGTCCAGTTCGTCAAGGGCAAGGACTTCGTACTCGAGGGCTACGAGTCATCGCTGCGCCTCGCCTACTCGGGTGTGACCCCCGCCGAGATCGACGAGGGCGTCTCGCGCCTGGCTCAGGCCTACGAGGCGGTCACCGGCGAGGTCACCACCGTCTGATCAGCGATCCATGCAGGCGGCGCCTTGCGCCGACCCGACGCCGACTAGCGGCCGTAGCGGCCCTGACCGAGGACCAACTGGTCGGGCAGGGCCGTCCGCGGCGGTGGTGAGGGGTCGGCGGTCACGGAGACGGTTTCCGCCACGCTGATCGTCACGGTCGCAGGACCTGACGGTCCGGCGACCGTGATGGTCTCGTCGTCCTTGGCGGAGATCTGTCCGCTGAGGCCGGGGAAGATTCCGCTGGCGCGCAGATAGTGCAGCAGGTCCTCGGCCTCGTTCTCGAGGCGAAGGATCGTCACCGCGGAGCCGAGCGCGCAGTCAGCCAGCGGCACCCCATCGATGCGCTGCCCGACCTGGATCGGATGCCCGTGCGGGCAGGTCCGCGCATCGCCGACGCTCGAGCGCACGTAGGCCTCGAAGCGCGGTGTCATCGCATGCTCGAGCCGCTCGGCCTCCTCGTGCACCTCGTCCCATGGAACCCCGACGACGTCGGTGAGGAACCGCTCGATCATCCGATGGCGACTCACGATGCGCTCGGCATCCGCGCGTCCGGAGTCGGTAAAGCGAATCGCGCGGCCGGCGTCGCGACTGATGTAGCCGTCGCGCTCCAGCCGCCCAATCATCTCGGATACGGTCGGAGGGGAGAGTCGCATCGCTCGAGCGAGGTTGGCGGCCGTCATTGGCAGTCCTGCCTCGAACAGCCAGAAGAGGCTCTCCAGGTACTCCTGCTCGGCGTCCGTTGCCTGTCGCGCGTCCGATGCCATGGCGGCTGATCGTAGCTATTACGATCAGCGGCTATGTCTCTGCCGCTCCAACCGCCTATCGAACCGCAACTCGCCCGCGGCAAGCCGGAGTTGCCCGACGGGCGACGGCTGGGTGTACGAGCCCAAGTACGACGGCTTCCGGGCACTCGCCTTTGTCGACGGTGAAGAGCTGCTGCTGCAGTCGCGCAGCGGCAAGCCCTTGCAGCGCTACTTCCCCGAGCTTCGTTTCCCGGCGGGCCGCTATGTGGTGGATGGAGAGATCGTGATCGACGCCGATTCGGACTCGGACGAGCCCGAGGACTTCGATGCGCTATCACAGCGGATTCATCCTGCCGCGTCACGGATCGAGTTGCTCTCACAGCAGACACCCGCACGCTACATCGCCTTCGACCTACTCGCCGTGGACGATGAGGTACTCATGTCGGAACCCTTCGCCGAGCGCCGGCGCCGGCTCGAGTCGCTCGCGCTGAAGGACATCGCGCTGGCACCGACTGTCGACACTGCCACGGAGGCCGAGCCCTGGCTGCGCCGGGCCGAGGGCGTCCTGGCCAAGACCGCGAGTGCTCCCTATGCGCCGGGCAAGCGGACGGCGATGGTGAAGGTCAAGCGCGTCCGCACGATCGACGCGGTCGTCGCCGGTTACCGTCCGGGCAAGGAGGCCGGAACGGTCGGCTCGCTGATCCTCGGGCTGTATGACGACTCGGGGCAACTGCGGATCGTCGGCCACTGCTCGGGCATCAAGCCGGCGGAGAAGCGTGCCCTCCGCGAGCGACTGGCGGCGTACGAGACGGGCACCCGCGGCCGTGGGGACCCGAGTCGCTGGAAGAACGAGAAGGAACTCGAGTGGATCGAGCTGCGACCCGAACTGGTAGTCGAGGTCAGCTTCGATCAGACCAGTGGCGGGCGCATCCGTCATGGCACCAAGCTGGTGCGCTGGCGGGAGGACAAGCCGCCGCGTGACTGCTCGCTCGATCAGATGCAGGAATGAAGGGTCTGAGCTGTGGCCGTGAGTGTCTTGACGCTCACTGCCAATTCTCAGCCACCTTGCGCGAGGGCTGCACGCGAGGCGGCTCGCCCGGCATCTTGGGGTAGTCGGGCGGGAAGTTCAGCTCACCGCCGGGCAGCGCCTCCCACAAGTCGAGCAGCGGGTCGAGCGGGTATGCGACCTCGTCCATGTCGGCCCACGGGTTGCCGCCTGTGAGGTACTCGGGAACGGTCTTCAGGTTGAACTCGGCGGGGTTCTCGACCGTCGCCAGACGATCCCAGGTCATCGGCGTGCTCACGGGCGCACCGGGGCGTGGCCTCAGGCTCCATGCGCTGGCGATGGTTCGATCCCGGTTGTTCTGGTTGTAGTCCAGGAAGATGCGGGCCCCGCGCTCCTCCTTCCACCAGTTGGTGGTCACGCCCGCGTCGCGGCGCTCCAGCTCACGGCCGAACCCGATGGCGGCGTGGCGCACCTGCTCGAAGGTCCACTTGGGCTGGATCCGAAGATAGATGTGGATGCCTCGATTCCCGCTGGTCTTGGGATAGCCGCGCAGGCCGAGTTCCTCGAGCAGCTGGCGTGCGACGCCGGCGACCCGCTGGGCATCCTTGAAGTCGGTCCCGGGTTGAGGGTCCAGGTCGAGCCGCAGCTCGTCGGGGTGGTCAAGGTCCGGCCTTCTGACCGGCCACGGGTGGAGCGTCAACGCGCCCACCTGCGCGGCCCACACCAGCGACGCCGGTTCGCTCGGGCACAGCTCAGCGGCGGTGCGGCCGCTCGGGAACGTGATCGTGGCGGTCTGGATCCAGTCGGGCGCTCCCTTCGGCAGGCGCTTCTGGTAGAAGCCATCGCCATCATCGCCGTATCCCGTGGAAAGCCGCATGCCCTCGCGGTAGCCCTTCGGCCAGCGCTCCATCGTCGTCGGCCGCTCGCCGATCGCCAGCATCAGCGGCTCGCCGAGCGTCGCGAAGTACTGGCAGACGTCCAGCTTCGTGAACTCTGGAGTCCGCTCCGTCGCCTCATAGATGACCCGATCGGGGCTCGTGATCCGCACCGGCCGCCCTGCGACCTGGAGCTCTACTGCGCTGTCAGGCATCCTGCCTGACAGCATGCCGCGAATGACAACCCATCGCGCAATCGGTGTCCCAACCGAGGTGCTGGTCGCCCCTGACAGCTTCAAGGGCACGTTCTCGGCACTCGCCGTTGCCGAGGCGATCGGTCGCGGCCTGGTCGCCAGTGGGTTGCCGGTCGACCTGTGTCCGGTGGCCGACGGCGGCGAGGGGACGCTCTCCGCGCTTGCTCCGGCACTTGGGCTGGAGCAGCTCACGGTGCGCGTCACTGACCCGCTCGACCGTCCGGTCGAAGCTGCCTTCGGCCTGGGCTCCGGCGATGTGGCCGTCGTTGAGATGGCGGCCGCCAGCGGCTTGGGGCTCGTTGCCGAGTCGGACCGTGACGCGGTTGCCGCGTCCAGCTACGGAACTGGCGAGCTGATCGCGGCCGCCGCCGCTGCAGGAGCCCGCACGGTCTACGTGGCGGCAGGAGGCAGCGCCACCACCGATGGCGGTGAAGGGGCGCTGCTGGCGATCGAAGACCTCGGCGGGTTGCGAAGCGCACGACTTGTCGTGCTCTGCGACGTGCGCACGCCGTTCGAGCTCGCGCCGAGTACCTTCGCGCCGCAGAAGGGCGCCACCGCCGCAGAGGTCGGCCAACTCGAGCGGCGACTCGATCACCTGGCCGAGAGGCTTCCGCGCGATCCCCGCGGCGTGCCAATGACCGGTGCCGCCGGCGGCCTGGCCGGCGGTCTCTGGTCACAGTTCGGCGCCGAACTCGTGGGAGGAGCGTCGTTCGTACTCTCAGCGATCGACTACGACGTGCGCATGCGGGCTGCGCGCGCGGTGGTCACCGGGGAGGGGCGCCTGGACCGTCAGAGCCTCGTCGGCAAGGTCGTCTCCGAGGTGGCAACACGGGCCCGCCAGGCGGGGGTGCCCTGCCACGCCGTCGTCGGCTCAAACATGCTCGAGCTGTTCGACCTGCGCATCCTCGACCTCCAGCTGGTGCTGGAGGCCTCGACGCTCAGCGAACTGGAGGCAGCCGGAGTCGAGCTCGGCGCCGCGATCCAGGCCGAGTCTGCTCGCGGCGCCTGAGCGTGCGTTCGGCGCGCGAGCCGGCCCTCGGCGCCTGGATGCTTAGTGCGCGAACGCCTGCAGCGGCCCTCCTTTGCGCTTCGGCAGCGGACTCTCAAGCGCCTCGAGCGCGTCGGTCTCCTCGCGCATCTGCTGGAGCAGCTCGTCGGCCATATCGAGGCTCATCCCGGCACGAACCACGATCCTGAGCACGTTCAGGTCCTGCCGGTTCGCGGGGAATGTGTAGGCGGGGATCAGCCAGCCGCGCCCCCGCATGTGCTGGGACACGTCGAACACCGAGTAGTTCTTGACCTCATCCTTGAGCGTGAAGGCAAACACGGGCAGATCATCACCCTTTGTCAGCAGCCTGTACGGGCCCATTTCCTCGATCCCGGAAGAGAGCTTCAGTGCCACCGCCTGTGCGTTATTCATCACGCGCCGGTAGCCGTCACAACCGAGGCTCACGAACATGAAGTACTGCGCGAGCACCTCGCTCCCGGGTCTCGAGAAGTTGAGCGCGAAAGTCGGCATGTGCCCGCCGAGGTAGTTGACGTCGAAGATCAGGTCCTGCGGTAGCGCGTTCTTGTTGCGCCAGATCGCCCAACCGACCCCCGGATAGACCAGGCCGTACTTGTGACCCGAGGCATTGATCGAGCAGACGCGCTTGATCTTGAAGTCCCACTCGAGGTCAGGCTGTAGGAACGGCGCCACGAATCCGCCTGAGGCGGCATCCACATGCAGGGGCACATCCAACCCGGTGCGCTCCTGCAGGTCGTCGAGCGCCGCGGCGATCTCCTTGATCGGTTCGTAGCTGCCGTCGAACGTGGACCCGAGCACGGCGACGACGCCGATCGTGTTCTCATCGCAGAGCGCCACGGCCTCCTCGGCGCTGAGGTGGAAGCGATCACCCTCCATCGGCACCAATCGGGGCTCGACGTCCCAGTAGCGCATGAACTTGTCCCAGCAGACCTGCACGTTGATCCCGGTCACCAGGTTCGGCTTGTCGGTCGGCTTGCCGGCAGCCCGCATCCGTTCGCGCCAGCGCCACTTCATCGCCAAGCCTGCCAGCATTGCCGCCTCGCTCGAGCCCGTCGTCGAGCAACCCGTAGCCTCCTCCGCCAGTTCCGCGTGCCACAGGTCGGCGATTATGTTCACGCAGCGCGACTCGATCTCCGCCGTCTGCGGGTACTCGTCCTTGTCGATGATGTTCTTGTCGGCCGTGTCGTCCATCAGCTTCGCGGCGATCGACGGCATCCAGGTCGTCACGAAGGTCGCGAGGTTCAGCCGTGCCTGGCCATCGAGCAGCAGCTCGTTGCTGAGCAGCTCGTAGGTCGTCTGCTCACCGAGTCCGTCGTCCAGGAGGCAGTTCATCGGCACCTCACGTTCCTCGGGACCGTGGTGGACCGGTGCCGGGAGCATGTGTCGCTGCGCGTGAGTTTGGTGGGTGGAAAGCGCCATCAGTCGTCCTCCAGCCTGCGATTGTCGGGAAGGTCCTGACCGCCCAGGGCGGCGATGAAGCGTTTGAACGCCGGCCGGTCATGGTCCGGATAGAACGGATCATTACCGTCTCGCAGCATTGCCGACACCCTTTCCAGGTCGTAAAGCAATGCGAGCTTGCCGGGAGGATCATCCCACTCTTCGCTGTCGTAGCGCTCCACCCATGCGGCCAGCGCGGCGAGCGTCTCGACCTGGAGCGGGTTCTCCCACCAACCGGTGCGGACCGGCAGCATGTAGCGCTCGCGCAGCCGGCAGACGTCGAGCCAGAGATCCTCGAACCACTCGCGACACAGTCCGGCATCCTCGATCGGCGGCCTCATCGTGTAACCGCCTCCCGCTTGCCGTTCGCCAGCCGACGCAGCCTACGATTGCCGAACCAGGTGCGAAGCCGTACGCGCACCGGTGCCAGACGGCCGTAGAGGAGCAGCGCGTGGCCCTCTGGCAGCTGCCGCAGCGCCTCGGCAGAGATCAGCGGAGCGCGTCGCGTGCTGTATGAGCGCGTGCCGCCGCCGCGTCCGCTCGTGCGGGTCAGCTCTCGCCGCTCCTCCTCACCGACCAGTCCCGAGAAGTAGCGCAGCGTGTCGAGGTCGGCGACACCTGGAAGCAGCATGCGGGCACGATGGCTGTTCACGACTGTTTCCGCCTGTTGGCGATAGCGGCTGCGCGCCTGTGCGAGGTCGTGGAATATCGAGATCAGCTGAATGTTGTGGCTCGGCGCCGTCGACGCGATCTCAGCGAGGTTGGGGAGCGGCGCGACGTTGCCGGCCTCATCGAGGCAGATCAGGAGCGGTCGCTCGAGCCGCCCACCGGCACGATTCGCGAGCTCGTAGGCGGCGTCGACGACCTCCGAGAGCAGCGCCAGAAAGATTGGGCGCAGCAGCTTCGAGGCCTTCGCGTCGCCGATCAGGTAGAGCGTCGCGTTCGAGCTCAGCAGCCGCTCGGGAGTGATCTCACAGCCGTGTGCAGATCGGGCCACGCGCGTGAAGCGGTAGGCCCGCAGAAGCGCCTGGGCCGTCGCCTCGATCGAGCTGCGCGTGCGATCGGCCTGGGCGTCGAAGGCACGGACCGCGTCATATGCGGCTCGCGCGTCGAGATGTTCCTGCTCGGTGCCGCCGCCGGCGAGCAGCCGATCCAGTGCGACATCCAGCGCACGTCGATCCTGCCCGTACGCCCACGCAACGACCTGCTCGATGCGCCCGCCGGTCCGGGCGGCCACGTACAGCAGTGGCGCCAAACGCTGTTCCGCCGCGATCGCCCAGAAGTCTCCGCCCTCCACGCCGCGCTGATCCAGCTCACCCGCCGCCGCCAGGCGCCACGCCACCTCGAGCGCACCGTCCCAGCTGGATGCCTTGCGCAACGGCGACCAGGTGTGGCTCGCGACGCCCGACAACTCGAACGGGTCGAAGACGAACGTCTGCCCCAGCTGCTGCCGGCGCGTCAGGGTGGCACCCAGCAGGTCCGTCTTGATCGAGGAGGCCACGGCCGGCCCCTGCCACTCCAGCAGCGCGGGGATTGCCAGCCCGGCCGACTTGCCCGACTGCGGCGGCCCGAATGCGACCAGCGCATGGCGGTGCTCGGCGCGCAGGAGCCTGCGTCCGTGGTATCCGAGCGCCAGTCGGCCCGCTGGCCGACCGGCCGCGTCTCCCTGTCCGTCGGCTGACCGCCGGCGCCCGAGCACCGTGAGGTCGGCCCGTCTCGCCCAGCGCGCGCCCTTGTCGGCACGCCCGGATCCGGAACGCTCCCCGGCGAGCGCGAACAGAAGCAGCGCGGCCGCCAGGCCTCCGAGTGGCAGCAGCTCAGCGGGCATCGAGCCGCATCCCCGTGTCGGTGTCGGTGAGCCGCTGTTCGATCCGTGAGCGGTAGTGCTGCACGATGAACGAGCGCGAGCCGACGCGCCACAACGCCTGCCCCGGTGTCAGCTGCGTGAGCAGCTGCGCCTCGGTCGCAGACAGGCCGAGCAGATCGCGAGTGAGCCCGATCTGGCTCTCATCCTGGTGGTAGATGATCCGGGTCGAGGCGTCGGCGATCAGACCTTCGGCGATGCGCGCGGCACGCGAACCGGCATCGCCGGCCGCCTGCAGATCGCCGAGCTTGTGCAGCACGACCAGGTTCAGTACGCCGAACTGCCGGGCGAGCTTGAAGTTCGACTGAAACCACTCGCCCAGTCCACCGTGCTGAATGATCTTCCAGGACTCGTCGGCCACGTTGATCAGACGGCTGCGGTCGGGCTGCTCCGCGGTGCGCGCCAGCTGCGCACTCATCCAGGCGGTGGCGCAGGCCATCAGGATGCCGACCGCGGGCGAGTCGCGCACGGCGTGCAGGTCGAGCACCAGCAGCCGGGCGTCGAGGTCGATGCCGGGACTCGTGGGCCCGTCGAAGATCCCCTTCAGCGGCCCCTCGCAGAGGTCCTGGAGCGCGAGCGCGGCACGGCGGCAGTCGGCCGCAAGTTGCGTGGGCGTCGTCTGCAGCCGACCCGCCATCTCGGCCGGCGGGTCGAACATGATCGTGGTGATCTGAGGAAGCGTCGGCTCCGGGGTGCGATCGCGGACAGTGCGCAGCGACTCACGCAGCGCGGCAGCTTCCACCTGGTCAAGCGCCTGGCCGATTGCCGTGGTGGCGATGGCCCGCAGCAGCTCGATCTGGGCGTGCTCCTCGGAGCGGGCCGATAACGGGTTCAATCTGACCCCGCCGCCCGGCGCGAGCGAGACCGGCTTCACGCCCACGCTTGCGCACAGCGGCCCGTACTCGCGCTTGACGTCGAGCACGAACGCTCGCCTTCCGAACAGCAGCATCCGCCACAGCAGCGTCTTCACGAGTGCGCTCTTGCCCTGGCCGAGCTTGCCGATCACGATCGCGTTGGGGTCATCGAGGGCACCCTCGTCGTAGAGCACCCAGGGGTCGAAGCAGAAGGCCCCGCCGTCCGTGTCGCGGCCGATGAACGCACCCCGCCCGCCAAGCCCGCCACTGGTCGTGAACGGATAGATCGCCTGAGCGTGACGTGTCGTGACTCGATGGCCGGGACGTGATGCGTTCATCGCAGCCCCCTTGCCAGCGGCAGCGTGAAGCTGAACGCCTCAGCCTGTTGCCCGTACATGCGGCGCAGCTCCAACCGTGCTCGCGCGGCGTGACGATGGATCTCCGCGCAAGCACGCCGCAACTCGCCCTCATCGCGGCCGCTGACCGTTACGAAGCCGCTGAAGCGCACTTCACCATGACCGGCCGCGAGCTCGGCTTCGCGCCGAGCCGCAGCCTCCTGCGCCTGGCGCTGGCGAGCGGTCTCGGATTGGCCGAACCGGCGTCGCAGTTCGCTATCGGCCCGGTCGCGCGTGATCGCCGCCTCGACCTCGCGGGCCGAGCGCTCGGGCGGCACGGGTTCGAAGGTGACGGCCACGGTGCGCACGGCTCCCGAGTCCGCGAGGAGCGCATCCATGAACATCGGTGACACGTCGATCCTCGGCCACGAGCTGATCCAGTGAGTGGCGTGCAGGGCGCCGTCGCAGCGGTAGTGGTCCCAGGCCTCCGCCGTGGCGATCGGCCCGGCGTCATGCTCCTCCAGAACGTGGCTCCCGCCACTCGCGGAGTCGATCGCGGCGAGATCAGCGCGGGCGTAGGGATCGAAGCCCGTGCGCAGCACGCGCGAGAGCTGCCCTGTGGTGAGCGCGCCCAGCACCCTGATCTCCGCACTCTCCAGCCCGCGCACGATCTGCCCGACCTGTTCGATCACCTGCTCGGACGTCAAAACGCTCCGCCCATGCAGGCGTGCCGTGTCGAGTTGGACGGCGAGCAGGATCTCGTGGTCATGGGTGACCTGCGTGCTCTGCCCGATCAGTTCGAGGTATGACTCGACCACCGGCGCCCCGCGCGCAGGCAGTGCCGGATCGCGTGCAGAGTGCAGCCAACGAGCGAGCTCATCACCCTGCGCGGGAGTGGTCCGCTCGATCCATTGCAGCCGCCTGACGGGGGCGTTCGCGGCCGTCGCCATGACAGTTCCCCAAGCTGCGAGCCGGCGCTCCTGCACCTCCGGGTCGAGCAGCGCGAAGGAGAGTGCCTGGCAGGCGAGCACCGGTGTCAGCAGCCGGCCGCGACGCTCCGACAGGGCGCCGATCGCGCGACCGTTGTGCTCGACGGTGACAAGCTCGACGCCGCGCAGGCTCTGCGGCAGTTCGAGCCCCGGCTTGCGGCCGCCGAGCGTGGCGCCGTCGATCGGGATCCGGGAACGAAACCGCCGGCGGCCGCGGACCGAACTCAGGGCGAAGGCGCACCCGATCGGTGCCCATTCTTCGATCGTGCGACCAGCGACCGGAGCCGTGGCCACGCCAATGGCGCCTGCCAGCAGTGCAATCGCCGCCATCACGCCTGCGCCACCGCCGATACGGTCGAGCAGTTCGACCGCAATTGCGAGCGAGCTTCCGATCGTGACGACCTGCCCGAAGCGCAGCGGTCCGAGCAATCCGCGCCGCTCGAGTGGTCCGAAGCGGTAACTGAGTCGCTCGCCGTTCACTGCTCCTCCTTCGAGGGGCCGTCGTCCTGCGCCGGTGGACGAAGCAGCTGCCCGTCGAGCCTCACAGGCTCGCTGCGCTGCCAGGCGTCCGGAAGCTCGAACCGCGGCCGCTCATCCTCTGCGGGGGCGGGGTCAGTTGTGGTCATGGTCTCGCTCGTTGTGTAGGGCTGCGCCGACGGCACGCCGCCGGTGTCCTGGCTTGGGACGCGTGCGCCACCGTCCTGGGTCGAGGGTGCTGCGGGCGCGACCGGGTCGGCCCCGTCACCGTGCCCGCCGTACACGCGGCGCGCCTGATCGCGCAGGCGAGCGGGAATCTGCATGGCCATCTCGCTCGGTGTTGCTGACATGCCTGCGGCTGCCGTGGCGCGACCGCCCGCATGGGACAGCTCGCCGCCCAGGATCCCTGCAGCGCCGGCAGCCAGCTCCGTGAACGGCAGGATTCGCATCAGTGCCCACGGCGCGAAGGTGGAGAGCAGGATCAGTGACATCGCCACGAGCAGTTCGCCGACGCCCGGAGTACCGCCGCCGGCGAACGCGGCCGCGGCAAGCGACAGGACCGCGACGATCACGAACTTCGAGAGCACCAACGAGACGAGCAGTTCGACCAGGCGGGCGGCCCACACGCGCCGCGCGGGCCAGACGAGCGCCGCAAAGGCGAGCGGCAGCATCAGCACCACCACATAGACGGCGGCGGCGCGGATCAGCAGTTCGATCGCCAGCGCCAGTGCCGCCATGACAGCGATCAGGCCGACGACGACAGCGAAGAAAGGGGAGCCGGCCGACGCGGAAAGGGCGCCCGCGATCTGGGCCGCGTGGTCGAGGAAGCGAGCGCCGCCAGTGGCGGCGCTCGCCGAAACGACCGACGACATCTGGTCCGTGGCAGCCAGCAGGAGCATCGTCAGCGGCGCCGCCAGGCTGACCCCGAGGACCGAGAGCGGCAGATAGCCGAAGGCCGCGCGGGCCAACATGCCAAGGTCACCGCGGGCCACCGCCTGGACGGCGGCCGCGCACAGAAAGGGGACCGTGAGCATCGCCGCCAATGCGGCGACGCGCCAATATGTGGACGAGAACCAGGTGCTCTCGAGGTTTGGAGCCGTGGTGGTGCTGATTGCGGCCGCGACCTGCTCCAGCGCGCTTTTGGTGCCGCCGAGCACCCAGGACGAGATGCTTCGCAGTGCGAGATCCGCAGCGGATCCAGCCACGCCGGAGATCACAGTCGACGCCACGCCTGTGACGGGATTGCTGGCGGTGATGCCACCGGCGAGCGTGCCGGCGAATGTGCCGAGGATGCTCATTTGGCCGTAGCCCCGAGGTGCGCAAAGAAGTTCACGAGCCCCGGTCCCGCTCCGATCACCAGCGCGGATCCGGCGGAGACCAGCGCGGCCATCCGGCCACGGGCGGCGTAGTGGTGGCTGTTGGTGTGAGAGGCAACCGCCCACACAGCTGCGCCGACGAACGTGCCGAGCAGCGTGATGGCCAGTGCCCAGGCGTCGGCTCCGTTGACGAGCTGCTGGAGGATGTTGCTGCCAGGGAGGCCGGCGGGGTTGGGATTCGCGCTTACGTCGGCGAAGGAGATGCTCACGGGGTCGCTCCTATACGGTTGAATCAAAAACAGACTGAAAAAGTAGCGCTCGACTCAGGCAGCCGGTAGTGTAGTTTGTGTCAAATTAGACTCAATTGGAGAACGGATGACCCAATACAGCACTCGAGCGTCAAGGCTGGAAGCCCTCTACGCCGACCTGCAGCCGCAGCTCATGCGGATCCTCGTAAGCAACCTGCAGGCCCCGGAATGGCTGCTTGACGAGGCCTGCCAGGCGGCGTGGGGTTCGTTGCTGTGCCAGTCCGCTCAGCCGATAACTGGCGGAGAGCTGGGATGGTTGTCGACCACCGCGACGCGGGCTGCGCTGCGGCTGCTGCGCCGCGAGCGGTTGATGGAACCGCACGAGGAGCCGCCGGCGCCGGTCAGGCTCGACGATCACCGCGTCGAGGCCGATCCGCATCGCGCGCTCGAGTTGCGCGAGCGCTTGGCCGAGATCCGGCTCCTACCGGTGCGCCAGCAGCGCGTGGTGATGCTGCAGGGCTTCGGCTATGAGTACGAGGAGATCGCGGCGGCCACAGGCGACTCGCGGCGGACCGTCATGCGGCAGCTGACGCGTGCGCGCCAGCGGCTGGCCGTGCTGGCGCAGCAGGAGTGAGGACACGACCCGGCTGCGAGCTTGGAGCAGGGCCTCAGAGTTCCTCGAGCACTGGCGTCTGCGCCCGGACGTCTGCGGCGAGGCGCTCGGGAGAGTTGATCAGCGGGCGCAGGAGGAAGATGCCGAGGATCAGGGTGCCCGCTATTCCGATCGCTTCGAGGCGGAATGTGCCACGCACTCCGAGTGCGCCGATGAGCACGCCGCTGAGCAGGAAGCTGAAGACCATGGCGGCGGTTCCAACACCGACGTGGATGCCGATGACCCTGGCCAGGTACTCGCTGGGCGTCACCTTCACGTAGACCGTGAACACGACGATGAGGACGATCGTATTGCCGATACCTGCCAGCAGGAACGGCACCGTCGTCATCCAGGCTTTGTCCGCAATCGCATAGCCAGTCGCCGCCAACGCCATTACGAACATCGCTACCAGGAACCTCAAGAGCAGCGTTCGCACGAGCCCATCGCGGGGGCGGAAGACGGTGCCAACGGCAAAGCCGAGCTCATTGACCATTATCAGCGCGGAGTACGTGGATGTGCTCGCGTGCAAGGTTCCCAGGACGAGCAGCGGCTGACCTACGTTCTGCAACGTGGCGTTGAAGAACAGCAGGAAGCAGAGCAGGATGATGCTCCACAGAATCCGGTTGCCGGCAACGACCCGCATCCCCGCACGCGTGTCGGCGACGAGAGTTGGCCAAGCGCGACGGTACTCCCGCTCGGAATGCTTCTGAGGGCGCAGCGGGACCTGCGTCAGGATCAGGGCGTTGACGAGGAAGGTCACGCCGTTGAACAGCATGATCTGATTCGCGGAGACCAACGCCAGCAGTGGCACGCAGATGAGCGGGCCGATTGCCTGACCGATACTGCTGATGGCCTGCATCGACGAGGTGGCAGCTGTTGCGTCGTCGGGTCCGGCGAGCAGCGGAACCGCGGCGTTTGCGGCCGGAGCGAAGGCGGCCGAACCAGTGCCGTAGACCACGACGAAAACGATCGTCAGCCAGAGAGGGTGCGCCAAGCCGATGCCGACGAAGGCTCCGGCACGGAGCAGGTCGCCCGCAACGGCGAGCGGTCGATAGCCGTAGCGATCAGCCACCGCGCCGAGCACCACCGACAGGAGCAGGTTCGGCAGCAGGTTGGCTGAGAGCACAGCCGCGACCGCCCAGGCTGTATGGGCGCGCTCATAGGCGATGACCACAAGGCCAACGGTCGCCGCACCAGTACCAATGGCCGATTGAAAGTTGCCGGCGGCGTACCAGCGCAGGCCCCTATGGCGTTTGAGCAGCGCGCGCAGGTCTCGCATCGGCGGAATTAGAACAGTCGTCGTCGGAAGGCGCTGTGTCGCCGGCTGCTCCCACGCGATCGAAGTGGACGGGGCAGCCCGTCAGTTCCTGCTCGCGGTGGGCGGGACAGCCACCCTGCTCGTTGAGATAAGCCAGCATTGCTCGGCGGTCCCGGTGCCGCTCTTCGTGCAGGACGCGACCGATCTTGGCGGGCCCAGGGAAGTTGGCGCGCCGGAACGGAGTCGAGAATTTGAAGGCGATCCACCAGCGCCACGGCGCATAGCGATATGACTCCGCGATGACCAGCACCATCTCCGCGGTGCGGATGTGTTGGGGGTAGTGAGTGTCGGGAGTCCAGTCCGGGCGGGCAATGAAGGGGCACACCGCGAACGCCAGGCGCGCGCAGTCGACGTGCATGCCGGTGGTCTGAAACCAGCCTGACTCCGCGGCCCGAGTTGTCCCGATGAACGCCACCTCAGACCCGAGGTCGTCGCCGCACACCAGGCAACGCTTCTTGTGAAGCGAGCGCCGCTCGATTCGCATGTCAGTTCTCGGTTCGGAGACACCGTCCGGTTTGACGGCGTTCTCAAAGGTGAGAGGGAAGCCGTTTGCCTCAACCCGCAGGTTGCGTGGGGCGAACGCTTCGCGCATGTTGACGATCGAGCCGACCGCGCCGTTCGAGCCGTTCGAGCCGTTCGAGCCGACCATGCCAGGTGCCACCTCATATACGCCGGCGCTGCGCTCGGTGACGCGCGCTCGCTCGGCAGCGCTGAGATGCTCGACGTGCTCCAGGCAGCCCGTGATTCCTGGATCGGCATGGGCCGGGCAGCCGTCCTTGGCGATCAGGGACGCCATCGATTGCCACCCGGTGTGATGCTCGACTGTTGTTGGCGGCTCGGCGTTGATAAGACGCAGCGTGTCGATCCGGTTGGGTGGCACGAAGCGCAGCCGCGCCAACCCAATGCGCGAGACCGTGTAGCCGGGGCAGATGTAGAGGGTCAGCTTTCTGCTGCGCGCGAACCCGGTTGGGCTGCGAACGATCCCGACATCTGCAAACAGCGGAATCGCGCAAAAGGCATAGCGCGCGCAGTCGATGTGCATGCCGGGAATCGAGAAACGTCGCTGGTTGGTCTGAATCGGCGTGCCGATGAATGCGACCTCGTCGCCGAGGCGATCACCGCAGAGGCCGCATAGCCTGCGAGTGACCACCTGCCAGCGCACGACCGGGTCCGGCCTCCCGGGGGTGCCGTCAGCTGGGACCGTGCAGTCATACGTGATCGCGTTGCCGGACGCGTCGCGGCGCAGGTTGCGGGGCCGGAACCGGTCCAACAACTCCTGTCGGGTGGGTGTGCTGCTGTCCGGCATTGCTCTCGCTATACACGAGCCACAAGTACGAATGTGTGCCTCGCCGGGCGAGCAAGCGCACGCGCCCGGAGCGCAAGCTCAGACGCCGGTTTTCAGTGAATTCGCCCGGCCCACACGGCCTTGGCGCCAAGGTCTCCGACCCGGTACACGTAGTAGGCGGCGACCAGGGCCAGGACCACGAGCCCGACCCGCAGCGCGAGATAGGTGGCGCGTGAGCCGAGGACGGTGTCGGCGATGCCGAGTCCGGTTGGCATGCCACCGGAGATGCGGTGCGCGGAGAACGTGAGGATCAGGCAGGCGGTGAACAGCACAAAGTCGATCGCCAGGATGTGGGCCGCGTGCGAGTGCTCGTGGATCAGCTGTGACTGCGTGGGATTCAGCTGAAGCGCACCCTCCAGCGCCGACCCGGCCTGCATCGCCAGGAAGATCGAGGACATCGCCACGATCGCACAGAGGCACAGCAGCACGCCGTAGCGCTCGAACCACCTCGGACGAGCGATGCAGGCGAACGCACCAAGCACGCTCAGCGGGATCAGCACAACGGGTACGTGGATGAACAGTGGGTGCGCCGGCAGCCCCGAGTAGATCGTCTTGATCCGGATCCCGATCGTGATGAAGCCAACGAACGCAAGTCCCGTCAGGATGAATTCGGCGCGGCGCCAGTCGACGCCACGGGGCGTCATGTGCAGGGTGGAAGTAGGCGTGCTCATGCGGCGCGTGAGTCTAAAGCGCGATGTCTCAGCAGAACATAAGGGAGCCGCAAGACTCGACTTGGGGTCTAATACTCAGGTAGCGCGGGCGAATCGCGGGCCGCGTCAGCGCGCGCGTCCGCGCTTGCGCCGCTTGCGCTCAGCCGCCGTCAGCTTGCGCGACTTTCTCGGCGCCTTGGATCCGGAGTGCGCGGTCGCGAACATCGCGTCCTCGCGGTCGCCGTGCCGGATGTGCGCAAGGTGATCGTGCGCGTCTTTGCGGACGAGAAAAGCGATGCCGACGAGCACCAGCGCGGCGACGACGGCGATGATCACCCCGTCAGCGGTTGAGAGGCCACTGCTGGAGGACGTGGTGGTGGTGCCCGAGGACGCCGGTGCAGTCGTGGTCTGCAGTGCCGCCGATGCCCCGGCGTTGTTGAGGTTGAAGCTGGGCGTGGTGGTGCTCGCGGAGCCGGCCGCAAGCGCCGCCGGAGCAGCAAGCCCGGCGGCGCAAACGCAAGCCAGGGACGAGACTAGAAGCGAGAGCGCAAGCAGGCGACGCATGTGACCAGCGGAAAGATACGCCAGATCTCTCAGGCGTCCAGCGGGTTGTTCATTGCCGGCGGCTCGGGATCGTTCGTGTAGGGATTCTCATTGTCGTGAATCTCTTCGTGGTAGACGCTCTCGACGTTCACCGACCAGATGTCGTGGTGGGTGCCGAGCAGGATGTTGTCGACCGCGCGCATCGCCGTCAGCATCGAGTGATCGGAGTTGTTGTAGCGGTGCAGACCGTTGCGACCGACCTGGGCGAGGTTGGTCATGTCCGACTCGAGCCACTTGCGGATCGTCGCGACGCGCTCGGCGTACTTCTCGTCGTAGATCGGATAGGCCTTGTGGACGCGCGCGACGAAGCCGAACTTGACGTTCGCAGCCTTCGCGAGCTTGAGCTTCTCGATCTCCTGGCCGGCCATCTCCACGAGCTTGTCGTCGTCCATGTTCCAGAGCTCGTCGCCCTCGAAGCAGAAGTACTCCATGCCGATCGAGGCGTCCTGATCGTTGGGCACCATCCACGGGCTCCAGGACTTGAAGTTCTGGATGCGCAGGACGCTGCACGCCGGGCTGGTGGATGTAGATCCAGTTGTCCGGGAACAGGTCCTGGCCCTCGATCACCAGCAGCACCGTGAGGAACTCGCGGTAGCGCAGGCCGCGGGCGGCGTCGCGGACGTCGACCGGCGCCTCCGGCTCGGCGATGCCGACGGTCGTGCGCAGCGGCAGCGAGGAGATCACGTATGAGGGCGTCAGCACCTGGCCGCCGGCGTGAACCTCGATGACCTTGCCCTGCCGAGTTGGTCACCAGCTTGGTGACCGGGGCGTTCATGCGGATCTCGCCACCGCGCTCCTGGATGTCCTTGGCCATCTGCTCCCACATCTGGCCGGGGCCGAAGCGGGGGTAGTTGAACTCGGAGATCAGCGACTTGATCTTGTTGCCCTTGTTGCCGAAGAAGGCGGCCTTGGCGGCGCTGAAGAAGGACAGGCCCTTGATCCGCTGGGCGGCCCACTCGGCGCGGATCTCGTTGGTCGGAACGCCCCACAGCTTCTCCGTGTAGGTCTTGAAGAAGTGGTTGTAGAGGCGCTTGCCGAAGCGGTTGGAGACCCATTCCTCGAACGTGTCCTCGCGGCCCTTGGGCTTGGCCTGCGCCCACAGGTAGGAGGCCATGCAGCGGCTGAGCTCGAACAGGCCCAGCTTCTTGATCACGTCCATGCCCTCGAGCGGGTACTCCAGGAACTTGTCGTTCCAGTAGATCCGGCTCTGGCGCGGGCGCTTGAGGAACTCCTCCTCCATGATCTCGTGCCAGAGGTCGTCGACCTCCTTGACCTTGGTGAAGAAGCGGTGGCCGCCGAGATCGAAGCGGTAGCCGTCGCGCACCTCGGTGCGCGCGATGCCGCCGAGCATGTCGGTCGACTCGAGGACCACGACCGGCTTGCCCTGCTTCGCCAGCTGGTATGCGGCGGTCAGGCCGGCGGGCCCGCCGCCGAGCACGACGACGGGCGTCTCTGCGGTGATGTCGGCGCCGTGCGCGGGCGCGGGCTCTGTAGCCAGTGAGTCAGACACGTGTATCGAAACCTACTTCTTGACGTAGAGAATGGCGGAGTCCGCGACGCAGCAGGCGCCTCGGTAGTTGTGGGGCGCCCACGCCTCCGGCTTGAGCTGCTTGTCGTTCTGGAGGATCTTGCCCCATTGTGCCGAGCGGGTCCGGATCTCAGACGTCCACGGCGCCTTCCAGCCGATCACGCCCTCCGTGAGCGGCCGGATGTACAGCACCTGCTGGCCGCTCTTCAGACTCGTTCAGCATCGGCATCAGGACCTTCGCCGGCTGTCGCGGCTTTGTAGCGCGGCATCGCATTGATCCAGTTCACGAAGGATGGGATCCTTCACCGGCCCGATCGTGCTGGAGAACCTGAGGCCCGCTGGTAAGTAGTAGTAGGCCAGCGGCGTCTGCTCGGGCTGACCGACGATCACCAGGTCGCCGCGTGTGCATCAGCGGCGCCATCTCGCCCGCCGATGTCCTGCATGTCGCTCTTGTGCTGCGGGCGCGTAGGCGCCCGGGCGCGCCAGGAAGATGAGCGCGACGGCCAGCGTCAGCGCGCCGACGAGGCCGGCCCGTGACATCCCGATGGCGGTGAACATCATGATCGCCGGCGACGATCGGCGCGAAGTACCGCGGGTTCCAGGCCGGCGTGATCTGCGATGCGATCCAGCCGAACATGAGCGTGAAGAACACGAGCGTGAACAGCATCAGGGCGACCTTGGCCTGCGGTGCTGGCGCGCTCCGCCTTCGCGAACAAGCCCGCGTAGCCGACGGCCGCGCCGATCAGCAGGATCGCGGCGACGGTGGCGCCCCCGTACACGCTCTGGGCGATCTGAATCGGCGCGCCGAAGCGCGGCGACGTGTTCCAGGGCGCCGCGGTGTGCAGCGACTGGAAGATGAAGTTGGCGACCCACGGCGCGAACAGGATCGCGGCGCCGACGTAGGCGTAGATCGCGTCGCGGATCAGGTTCTCACGGATCTCGTCGCCGCTGATGAAGTAGAGGACGACCAGCGACAGGACCGACCCGGCGCCGAAGAACAGCGCCCAGTTGTGGGTGTAGAGCATCAGCCGCCTGCGCGAGCGACGAACATGATCACGTAGCGCCGCTCGCGGAACACGAAGCCGCGGATGAAGCCGATCGTGCCGAACAGGCCGAGCAGCGTCATCAACGCGTACATGCGCGTCTCCTGGCTGTAGTAGTCGAGGAACGCGCTGGACGCCATCAGTGTCGCGGTCATCAGCGCCGCGCGCTTGCCGGCGATCTTGAGGCCGCCCCAGTAGCCGACCGGGATCGTCAGGACGGCGAAGATCTCTGACAGCCAGTGCGTCGCGGCCTGCGCCGTTGCCGACCATCAGCATCCAGAAGTGCAGGAGCAGGTAGAACAGCGGCGGCGAGCCGTCCTGGCGCATGATGCCCGGGATCGCGGAAAGGTGGTGCGAGGAGATCCCGACGGTGATCGCCTCGTCCATCCAGAACTGCTGGCCGACCGAGCGCGTGCGGATGTAGAGCGAGGCGACGACCAGGATGAAGAGGATCAGCGAGGTGCGCGCCCAGTCAGGCAGCTCCTTGATGAACCGCGGCAGCGGGAACGTGAACTCGGGGATGTTGTAGCCCGAGTCCTTGCTCTGGGAGCGACGGTCTTGTCGCTGGTGGTCGTGGCCATATTCGCGGACCTCAGCCCTTGACGCCGATCGACGCGCAGGCCTCGACCTTCTTCAGCACCTTGCTGACTGGCCTGATTCGGGTAGACGAGCAGAGCTGCCGATCACCTCGGCGCCCGCGTCCTGGCCCATGATCTGCAGGCCCTGGGCGATGCCGTCCGTCGGATAGAAGATGATGGTCGGTCCCTGCGGGAGCGAGCCGACCTGGATCGCGGGCAGGTGCTGGACGCCGTCAGCGTAGTACTCGTGAAAGCGCAACTTGTCGCTCTTCAGGCACGAGACCTGCGGAATCCGGGGATCGTCCGTGTGGCCGTAGAAGCCTGCATAGTGTCTGAGATGAGCGGTGCCTGCCTCGGGCTTGGGTGGGATGCCGCAGGCGCTGATCAGCAGCGCCATGAGCCCGCAGGCCACCGCGACCTTCGCGGGGGACATATGCGTGGCAGGGTAGTCGATCATTCAGTCCAGCCCGCGACCGAGCTAGCGTCGCGGCGTGCGCTGGCGGTCTCGTCGGCCAGTTGCTGGTCGCCGCGGGCCTGCAACCCTTCGATCACGCCGTCGATGTCGGCGCTTGACCGGTTCTGACCGAGTTTTGCCTTTGCTTCGACCCGCGTGATCCGGAGCTCGAGCGCCGACGATCGCCTTCAGTTGCCCGTCGGTGTACTCACGTGGAGCGTCGTCGAAGCTCCACGGCTCGGGGCGCTCGGCCTCCTGGCGATCTGTGAGTCGGCGGACCAGGCGCTCGAGCCACACGGGGTCGTCGTGCACCACGAGCTCGCCGTAGATGTGGGCAGTGAGGTAGTTCCAGGTCGGCACGACCCGTCCGTGCTCGCGCTTTGACGCGTACCAGCCCGGGCTGATGTAGCCGTCCGGCCCGTGGGCGATCACCAGCGATTCGCCGTTCGGCTCGAGCCGCCACTGGTCGTTCTTGCGGGCGACGTGCCCGAGCAGGCGGCCTCGCCGCTCGCCGAGTCGTCGTAGATCAGCGGCAGGAACGTCGCGAACAGCCGTCAGCGGTCGGGGTCACAAGATCGGCAACGCGTATGCCGTCCAGCAGCTCGCGGGTCTCGGTTTCGTCAGCTTGAAAGTGCTTGGGCAGTACATGGTCTCTGCGATCGCTAGAGGGCGACGACTGCCGCTCGGTCCGTGGCGCTAGGACTTCGTGTTGTTGTAGTAGACCGAGCAGTCCATGTAGAGCGTCACGGGATCGGTCTTGACGATCTTGTAGCTGCGAGCCGTTCTTCTGCTTCCAGCCCTGCTCCCACGCCTGCATCTGCTGCGGCGTGGGGCCCTGGTCCTTGGCCTTGGTGCTGTTGGCGCCGTCCTGGAACACGACGTTCGGTCCGGCTACACCGAGCTCGAGGCTTCCGTGGCAGCGCCCGGACGTAGTAGATCGGGACGTCCAGGTACCAGGCGACCATCGTCACCTGGAGGTTGTTGGCCATCATGCTGCCGCACGTGATCACGCTGCTTGGCGCCGCCCGCCCGCTGGATCAGCGAGGCGACCTGCTCGCGCAGCTTCGCCTGGTAGCGGAGCGCGTAGCGAATCGAGGCTGACGCTCGGCATGCGGTGTGCGAACCATCCGGGAACGAACAGGAAGACCGCCACCATCAGCGCGGTCGTGATCGCGAGCCGCAGGCTCCGAAGCGTGCCCGCGCCGGCGGAAGCGCCGCAAGAATCGCACCACCCGAGCCGAGCCAGGCCGAGGCACGCCCAGCCGTAGGCGGATGCGCCGCTGATGCAGACGAACACGACGCCCGATCACCGCGTAGCGCGGGTTCCCGGCGAAACCGGCCTGCGTCTCGACTGAGATGCCGCACCCACCAGAGGAAGCCGAAGATGCCCGCCGAGCGAAGCCGCAACCGCGGCGGGATAGCCGCAGCACGGCACTGCGCCAGGTCCCCAGCTGTCGCCGTGCGCGCGGACCACGAGGAAGCCCGTGTACGCGGTCAGCACCAGCGGCGGCGAACTCGAGCCGCTCGAGCACCAGCGGCCAGAGCTTGTAGGCAAGCTCGTTCCAGAACGGGAACGAGCTGTTGACGGCACTCGTCGTCGGAGTGGTTGTTCTGGGCGTGGGTCGCGAGGCCCGATGACGCCTCCGCTGCCGCCACCGAGCTTCTGCGGCACGATCCACAGCGCCAGCATCAGGATGCCCAGCCCGATCACCAGCCGGCGCGCGCCCGCGGTCCTTCCACATCAGCCAGAGTCCGTACAGGCCCCACAGCGGCCAGACCTCCGGCCTGTCGAGGCAGGGCACGATGCCCAGCGCGAACGCCTGCCGGTGATGGCCATCCCACGCGCGCTCGGCCGCGACCAGGAACGCAGCCGTCATCACGCCCTCGGAGTAGCCGAGCATCATGTTGCCCGGGTAATGCGGTGTGAAGGTCGCGCACGACGATCGCGATCGCGCGCCGCGAACGCGGCCGGCGCCGTCGTTGACAAGGCGCTCGGTCCAGGTCCCTCTCCCCACGCCGGGGTCGCCGCGACTCTGGGCGATGAGCCCCACGGTGATCCGCCACGGCGAGCTTGCCCGCCATCAGCACGCTCAGCAGCGCACCGGCGCGGGCGACGATCAGCCATAGATTCGGCTGCGCCGAGCCGAACAGCGCGAACACCGTCGTGAAGATCACGGGCAGCGGCTTCCAGCTCGAACCTCCGGCGATGTGGAGCTGTCCGTGCAGGATCTCGCGGCCCCAGATCAGCCATGACCAGGGGTCGTAGCTCGGCGTCGACGGCCAGTGCAGGGACACCGCCGCGACGGCCAGCGACAGCAGCGTCATCCAGACGTAGACGCGGCCACCACGCAGCAGTGTGAGGTCGAGCGATCGGCTCCGCGGATGAGTGACGGCAGTCATGCGTAAAGGAGTTTTAGACGGTTCCGCCGCAAACCTCACGGGAGACGAGGCCGCGGCGGAAGCGAGCAGTGTGCGGATTTTCGGGCCGTTTTCAACGACCCACAACACTCCGACCGCCGGTCTAGAGCGGTGTCGTGTAGGCCCCGTTGATGCCGCCGTCGATCAGAAGCGACGATGCCGTCATGAACGACGAGTCGTCGCTGGCCAGGAACAGTGCGGCCTTGGCGATCTCCTCGGCCTCACCGAAGCGTCCCATGGGAACGTGGACCAGGCGCCGCGCCGCGCGCTCGGGATCCTTGGCGAACAGCTCGATCAGCAACGGTGTGGCGACCGGGCCGGGGCACAGCGCGTTGACGCGCACGCCGCTCTTCGCGAACTCCACACCCATCTCACGCGACATCGCGAGAACGCCGCCCTTGGAGGCCGTGTACGAGATCTGTGAGGTTGCCGCCCCCATCACCGCGACGAACGACGCCGTGTTGATGACCGAGCCGCCGCCGGTCTCGAGCAGGTGCGGGATCCCGTACTTGCAGCACAGGAACACGCTCTTCAGGTTGGCGTTCTGGACCCGGTCCCAGGCATCGAGCTCGGTGACCAGCACCGAGTCGTCGTCGGTCGGAGAGATGCCGGCGTTGTTGAAGAGCACGTCGATCTTGCCGAACTGCTCGCGCACGCTGCGGTAGAGGTCGATCACCGCAGCTTCATCGGTCAGGTCGACCTGCAGCGGGAGCTCGCCGACGGCATGTTCACGCAGGTCTACGCCCACGACGTGGGCTCCCTCGGCGGCGAACAGCTCAGCGCTGGCGAGCCCGATCCCTCCGGCCGCGCCGGTGATCACTGCGACTTTGTCTTGTAGCCGGTTCATGTGGTTGCGTAATAGATGGTCTTGGTCTCCGTGTAGGCGTCGGTGGCGTGAGGCCCGAGCTCGCGTCCGTAGCCGGACTGCTTGAAGCCCCCGAACGGCGTGCTCACGCGGACCGACGAGTTTGAGTTGATCGACAGCACGCCGGTCTCGACCGCGCGTGCCACGCGCAGCGCGCGCGCGCCGTCGCGGGTCCAGATGGAACCAGACAGGCCATAGATCGTGTCGTTGGCCATCCGCACCGCCTCCTCCTCGTCCCGGAACGGGACGACCGCCACGACCGGCCCGAAAATCTCCTCCCGGACGGCGGGTGACTGGGGGTCGGCCGGAGCAAGCACGGTCGGCGGGAACCAGAATCCGGGCCCTTCCGGCGCGCTGCCGCGGAAGGCCACGGGCGCGTCGGCTCCCACGAACGAGGCGACCCGGTCGCGCTGCTTGGCGGAGATCAGCGGTCCCATCATCGAGTCGGGATCGAGCGGGTCGCCGACCTTGAAGCCCTCGACGTGTGGCTGCAGCAGGCTCAGGAACTCGTCGGCCACGCGAGGCCTCGACCAGCAGCCGAGAGCGCGCGCAGCAATCCTGGCCGGCGTTGTCAAAGACCGCCCACGGGGCTGCTGCCGCGGCCTTCTCCAGATCCGCGTCGGCGAAGATGATGTTGGCCGATTTGCCGCCGAGCTCGAGCGTCACACGCTTGATCGTCTGCGCCGCGCTGGCGGCGATCGTGCGCCCGACCACCGTCGACCCGGTGAAGGCGATCTTGGCCACGTCGGGATGCTCGACGAGCCGTGCTCCGGCCACCGTGCCCTTCCCGACGACGACGTTCACCACGCCCGGCGCGATCCCGGCCTCCAGCACCAGCTGCTCGAAGCGCAGGGCCGTCAGCGGCGTGAGCTCGGCCGGCTTGAGCACAACCGTGTTGCCGGCCGCCAGTGCCGGCCCGAGCTTCCAGGCGGCGATCGTCAGCGGGAAATTCCACGGCACGATCAGTCCCACCACACCCAGCGGCTCGCGGACCGTGAACGCCTGCCCGCCGGCCACCGGGATCGTGTCGCCCATCAGTCGCTCGGGCGCCCCGGCGTAGTAGCGGAACGTGTCCACGACCATGCCCATCTCGCCGCGCGCCGAGCCGAGCGGCTTGCCGGCGTTGCGAGCCTCGAGCAGCGCCAGCTCCTCGAGGTGCTCCTCGACCTTGTCCGCGAGCGCCCGCAGTTGCGCTGCGCGCGCACGCCGGGAGCGAGCCCGCGCCACGCGGGGAGCGCGGCACGGGCTCGGGCGACTGCCTCATCCACTTCATCGATCCCCGCCTCGGGGACCTGCTCGAGCACCGCCTCCGTGGCGGGCTCGAGCACCGTCAGCAGCTCACTCACAGCTAAGCGGGCATCAACGCCGGATCCTCCGGCGTTCCCGTGTCCGGCTCGTCAACTGTCTTGACCGGACCCTTGAAGGTGTGCTTGGCGCCGGCCTCCCAGGCGATCCATACGGCGACCATGAGCACGATCGTAACGACCGGTGCGTAGTTGAAGTCGCTCCAGGTGAAGCCCTTGTTCCACGGCACCGCTTCGGGCGAACCGGGCAGGCAGAAGATGACCACGCAGAGCGCGACCCAGATGAACGCGATCGGGTTGATCCAGCGATAGTGCTTACCGAGGTTCCACGGACCGGCCTCGAATTTGTCCTTCTGCCGCCAGCGCAGGAACACCGGCAGCACGTAGGCGATGTAGAGGCCGATGGTCGCGATCGAGGTCACCGCGAAGAACGCGACGGGGATGCCGGCGCTGTTCCCGAACAGTGCCGGGATCGTGATGATCAGCGCGAAGGCGACAACGAACAGCACCGACCAGGTCGGCGTCCGTTTCGCGTTCAGGCGGCGCCAGAGCTTGTGTCCTGGAACGGCGCCGTCCCGCGAGAAGGCGAACACCATCCGTGACGACGCTGCGACGCAACCCATTCCGCAGAACAGCTGCGCGATCGTCGAGATGTCGAGTACGAGCTTCGCCAGCCCTGTGCTGAGCGCCGTTTCGATCACCGAGATGGAACTACCGCCGGCCGCGTTGATCTTGGCGACGTGCGTAGCGGCGAACGTGACCGCCAGCAGCAATGCCCAGCCACCGACCGCCGAGTACGCGATCGACGTCCACAGCCCCTTCGGCGCGGCCCGCTCGGCGTTGCGCGTCTCCTCGGACAGGTGGGCCGAGGCGTCGTAGCCGGTGAACGTGTACATCGTCAACAGGAAGCCGAGCGGCAGGACGAAGAACCAGTACATCCCGCCCGAGGTGGTGCCGCCGGCGAACCCGGTGTTGTTGTGCCGGGTTCCGAACACCCAGGAGAAGCTCTGGTGTGAGGACGGGCCGAAGATCAGCACTGCCACGATCGTGACCACGCCGATCAACATCCACCAGGCCGAGACGCGGTTCAGCAGCGAGACAAGATGCGATGAAAAGACGTTGATCAGCGCGTGCGCGGCCAGGATGATCGCGAACAGGATGAAGACGTGGTGCAGCGCCCCGGAGGCGCTTGTCGTCGTGAAGTTGAGAATGAAGTTCAGCTGGTAAAGGCCGAGCACTGAATTGAGGAACGACGCAGCTCCGTAGTCGACGGCTGCGGTCACCGCGACCAGACCGAGCAGGTTGAACCAACCGGTGAACCACGCCCAGCGGACACCACCGAGGCTGTAGGCCCAGTAGTAGATGCCACCCGCGGTCGGGTACTTGGAGGCAAGCTCTGCCATTGAGAGGCCGACGAGGAGAACGAGCATGCTGATCACCGGCCAGCCGATCGAGATCGCCACCGGCCCACCGTCGTTCCAGGCCTGCCCGTAGGTGGTCAGGCACCCGCTCAGGATGCAGATGATCGTGAGCGAAATTGCGAAGTTGGAGAACCCGCTCCAGCCTCGATTCAGCTCCTGCTTGTACCCAAGTTCCGCGAGCTTCTGTTCGTCCGCGGATAACGTCTCCCGTCGCCATGCTGCTCCCCTCCAGATCCCATTTTCGGCCCGAAACAACCGCCTAAAGGTTCGGCGGTCGGCCCTTAGGGCGCGATCCTGAAGAAGTGCCGACGACAAGTCAAGTCCGCTCAGGCGAAACTTCATACATTTGGACAAGCGGGACCGTTGCTATGTCCGGTGCTCCCAGGGCGCGGTGGGTCCGCGGTCCTGCAGCCCGCGGCGGCGCCGCTGCAGCGCGCTCAGGTCCGCGGCAACAGCCCGGCGAGCACGTGCTCGGTGCCGCGCAGGTGCTCGGCGACCTCGCGAGCGGTTGCCCCCTCGTCGCCACTGGCGACCGCGGCCAGTATCCGGCGGTGCTGCGTGTTTGATGAGCTCAGCACCTCGGCCGGGTGCGCGATCAGCGCGATCAGCCGCGTGACGGCGCCCTGAACCTCGGTCGCCATCGTCACCAGACGTGGATTGTCGGTGGCTTCGGCCAAGCCGATATGGAAGCGCACGTCGAGCTGGCGATAGGTGCCGAAGTCGTCGGCAACGCCCTCCATCGCGGTGACCAGCTGGCCGAGTGAGCTCACCGCTGATGCCGATGCCCGCCGGCAGGCCAGCACCGCCACGCCCACTTCCACCGCCACCCGGTGGTCCCACATCTCGTGCCAGCGATCGATCAGCTCCGCCGGCGGCGGCGCCGCCGGCGGCAACTCCTCGACGACGAAGGTGCCGCCTCCGCGGCCGCGGACGGCGTGCAGGTGCCCGCTCTGGCCGAGCGCCACCAATGCCTGGCGCAGGGTCGAACGTGCGATCCCGAGCTTCGCGCACAGCTCGCGCTCAGCCGGCAGTCGCGTGCCGGGTGGCAGCAGGCCCAGGCGGATCGCCGTGCCGATGCGATCGACGGCCTCCTCGAATGCGGTCTGCGAGCGAACCGGCGCGAAGATCGATTCGAGCGACGCAGCCGTGTCGAGTGCTCGTGGAGGGTCGCTTGTCGTGCTCATCAGGCAGCCTCAGCTCAGAGGCGCTCGAAGCCCCGGACGCGTTCCCAGTCGGTCACGGCGGCGTCAAACGCGCTCAGCTCCACCTCGGCCGCGTTGAGGTAGTGCGCGACCGCCTGCTCGCCGAACGCTCTACGCGCCATCGCGCTCGCGCCAAACAGGTCGCGCGCGTCACGCAGCGTCGAGGGCAGTCGTGGCTTGTCGCCGGCCGCGTAGGCGTTGCCCTCGAACGGGGGCTCCAGCTCCAGGCCCTGTTCGACGCCCTCGAGCCCGGCCGCGATCAGCGCGGCGAGCGCCAGGTACGGATTGAGGTCAGCGCCGCCCGAGCGATTCTCGAAGCGCAGCGAGGGGCCGTGACCGACGACCCGGAAGCGCGCAGGTGCGGTTGTCGTGTCCCCAGGCGACCGTCGTCGGTGCGAACGATCCAACCGCGAAGCGCTTGTACGAGTTGATGTTCGGCGCCAGCAGCAGCGTCAACTCGCGCGCGTACGCGAGCTGACCGGCGAGGAATGAGTGGAACATGCCCTCATCTCGCTGGAACAGCGGCCCCTCGTCGTCGGCCAATGAGAAGTGGATGTGGCACGAGTTGCCCTCGCGCTCGTTGAACTTCGCCATGAAGCTGATCGACATGCCCTCCTGGGCGGCGATCTCCTTGGCGCCGTTCTTGTAGATCGCGTGGTGGTCGGCGCAGCGCAGAGCATCCGCGTAGCGGAAGTTGATCTCGTGCTGGCCGTAGTTGCACTCGCCCTTTGAGTTCTCGACCTCCAGCTCGGCCGCCATCATCGAGTTGCGGATCCGGCGCATCAGCGGCTCGACCCGCGAGGTGCCGAGCAGTGAGTAGTCGACGTTGTAGAGGTTGCCCGGCTCGAGGTCGCGATAGCCCTTGCGCCAGGCCTCCTCGTAGCTGTCGCGGAACACCAGGAACTCGAGCTCGGTCGAGGCGTTGGCCGTCCAGCCGCGCTCGGCCAGCCGCGCGAGCTGCGCGCGCAGCACCTGCCGGGGCGAGGCGAGCACGTCGTCGCCGTCGATCCAGGCAAGGTCCGCCAGGCACAGCACGGTTGCGGTCTCCCACGGCATCGGCCGCAGCGTCGTGAGGTCCGGGCGCATCACGAAGTCTCCGTAGCCCTTCGCCCACGACGACATCTCGTAGCCGTCGACCGTGTTCATCTCGACGTCGACGGCCAGCAGGTAGTTGCAGCCCTCGGCGCCGTGGTGCAGCACCTCATCGAGGAAGTACCTCGCGGTCAGACGCTTGCCCTGAAGTCTGCCCTGCATATCCGTGAGCGCGAGTACGACCGTCTCGATCTCGCCAGCATCGACCCCAGCTCTCAGTGCCTCGAGCTCCACCTGCCACTCCCCTCGGTAAGACCAGCGACCACCCGCATGCGCGCGCAGGCTGGAAGGTATATGAGCCGCGCCTTTAGCGCTAGGCCATTGCCGGAGCGACGGGCCTTAGCCACGCTGACGGGTGGTTAAGGCCCCCTCTCTCCTTACCGCCCGTCGCCGCCTGCTGCGCCACGACACCGCCCTCACGCTCGTACTGACAAACTGCACGCCGATGAGCCTCAACGGCAACCTCTGTGCTCTCCGACGGCACCATCCTCGGCTACCAGGAGGAGGGACGGATCAAGATCGAACCTTGGGATCCGGCGATGGTCCAGCCGGCCAGTGTCGATCTGCGGCTTGGAGACTCTTTCCGCGTCTTTCACAACCACCGGGCCACGGCGATCGACCTGCGCGACCCGCCGTCGAACCTGACTGAGGAGGTCGTCGTCCCAGCCGGCGATCCGTTCGTCATCCACCCCGGCGAGTTCTGTCTCGGGCGCACGCTCGAGTGGGTTCAGATCCCCGATGACATCGTCGCGCGGATCGAGGGCAAGTCGAGTCTCGGGCGACTGGGCCTGATCGTCCACGCGACGGCGGGTTTCTGCGACCCGGGCTTCGAGGGGACGTTGACGCTCGAGCTCAACAACCTGACACGCGTGCCGATCCGGCTCTACCCAGGTCTGCCGATCGCCCAGTTGTCGTTCATGACGCTCGACCGACCGGCGCTGCGTCCTTACGGAAGTCCTGGACTTGGCAGCCACTATCAGGGACAGCGGGCCGCGACCGAGAGCCGCTACGAGGGTGGGCCGGCCAACCCACCGACCTGGGTAGCACCACCGGGGGATGACGGGTACTACCCTGCAGCAAGAGGGTGTGCTGGGCATCGACTAGAGAATGAGCTTGAGAGGATTGTCATGACCACTGAGACCTCGCAGACCCCCGGCGACACGGGCGTATCCGCTCCGGAGACGCTGTCGATCGTCGACAACCGCACCGGCAAGGACCTACGAGGTGCCGATCGAGGACGGCACCATCCGCGCGACCGAGTTGCGCAAGATCAAGGTCGACGACGAGGACTTCGGGATCATGACCTATGACCCCGCGTTCATGAACACGGCGTCGTGTCGCTCCTCGATCACCTACATCGATGGTGACAAGGGCATCCTCGAGTACCGCGGCTATCCGATCGAGCAGCTCGCCGCGCAGTCGAGCTACCTCGAGGTCGCCTATCTGCTGATCCACGGGAGCTCCCCAGTCAGAAGGAGCTCGACGACTGGACCCACCTGATCACGACGCACACCTTCGTCCACGAGAACATCAAGGACTTCATGCAGGGCTTCCGCTACGACGCGCACCCGATGGGCATGCTGCTCGCGGCCGTCGGTGCGCTCTCGACCTTCTACCCGGAGGCCAACCAGATCAAGGATCACGAGATCCGCATGATGCAGGTCGTCCGCCTGGTCGCGAAGATGCCGACGCTCAGCGCGTTTGCCTACCGGCACAACCGCGGCATGCCCTACGTGTATCCGGACAACGACCTGAGCTACGCGGGCAACTTCCTCTCGATGCTCTACAAGATCGCCGAGCTGAAGTACCAGCCGGATCCGCGGCTCGAGCGCGCACTCGACGTGCTCTTCATCCTTCACGCCGATCACGAGCAGAACTGCTCGACCAGCGCGGTACGCGGCGTCGGCTCCTCACAGGTCGATCCGTACTCAGCCGTAGCGGCGGGCATCGGCGCGCTCTACGGCCCCCTGCACGGTGGCGCCAACGAGGCGGTACTGCGGATGCTGCGCCGGATCGGCACGCAGGAGAACATCCCCGACTTCATCAACGGCGTGAAGGCAGGCGACGAGCGCCTGATGGGCTTCGGCCACCGCGTCTACAAGAACTTCGACCCGCGCGCCAAGATCATCAAGCAGGCCGTCGACGATGTGTTCGAGGTGACGGGCAAGAACCCGCTGTTGAACATCGCCACGGAGCTCGAGAAGATCGCGCTCGAGGACGACTACTTCGTCTCGCGCAAGCTCTACCCGAACGTCGACTTCTATTCGGGCCTGATCTACGAGGCGCTCGGGATGCCGGTGGAGATGTTCCCGGTGCTGTTCGCCATCGGCCGCACCAGCGGCTGGATCGCCCAGTGGCTCGAGATGATCGACGACCCGGAGCAGAAGATCTCCCGTCCGCGCCAGATCTACACGGGCGCCCGCGGGATCGACTACGTCCCGATGGACCAAAGATGAGTTCTTCCTCGGGCGGCCGGCTCGCCGGCTCGGCCGCCCCAGACGGCGTCAGCACTGCACGGCTCGACCAGCCGCCGGAACAACGGTTCGCGCGTCTGCGCGCCACGCTTGGCGTGAGTTCGTTCGGGATCAACGTGCTCACCTTTGAATCCGGGCAGCGCAACCGCATCCACCGCCACAAGCAGCAGGAAGAGGTCTACGTCGTTCTCGACGGCACGCTGACGCTGATGGTCGAGGATGAGCCCAACGAGTACGTCGTTGGGGATGTCGTGCGAGTGGCGCCCGAGGTGCGCCGCCAGCTCGTCAACCGCGGCCCGGATGTGCTGCGGCTGCTGGCGATCGGCGGTTACGTCGACCACGACCACGAGCCGCGTGACGCGGAGGCCTTCAACACCTGGGACGAGACCGAGCCAGGCACGCCTCAGAGCGTGCCGCTGCCGGACGACCTGCCGGCTGACGACCTGGCTTGAGAGCAAATGTCCCACGTCGGATCGCCGCAGGGAGTTCAGAGCTACACGGGCGAGGGGTCGGGGCCACGCGCAGGCTTCTGGAGGCGGTTCGCGGGCGCCCTCCTGGACGGGGTCATTCTCGGCCTGGTCAACGCAATCCTGGTCTCCCTGCTCAAGACCGCGGGCGACGTGGTTGTCGAGCCTGCTGGTCTCGGTCACCTACCTCACCCTGCTGATCGGAGGGCCGAGGGGCCAGACCCTGGGCCAACAGGCGCTCGGTATCCGCGTGATCTCGTTCGAGACTGGCGGATCGATCGGCTACGGCCGAGCATTCATTCGGATATTTGCCGCCTACATCTCGGCCATCGTGTTCTTGCTCGGTTACGTCTGGATGCTCTGGGACAAGGAGAGTCAGTGCTGGCACGACAAGCTCGCGAACGACGTCGTCGTGCCGGTCTCGGCGTATCCGCTGCCCTGACCTGAGCTGACTGGGTCTAACGCTGCGTGAGGCGGGCGTCGATCGTCTCACGCAGGGCGTCGCCCACGAGGTTGACGGCGATCACGGTCACCATGATCAGGAGCCCCGCCGGATACACCTCCCACCAATAGCCGTCCAGCAGGTACGACGTCCCCTGATAGAGCATCCCGCCCCAGGTCGCGGTCGGGGCCGCGAGACCGAAGCCAAGAAAGCTCAACGTAGCGAGCAGGATGATCGCGTCCGCGACCTGGAAGGTCGCATTCACGATCAGCGTTCCGAGCGTGTTGGGAATCAGGTGGCGCCTGATCAGCCGCGGGCGGCCGGCGCCCATCGCGCGCGCAGCGTCGACGAACTCCCGAGCCCGCAGTGTCAGTGTCTCACCGCGGACCAGCCGCGCCGGCCCCAACCAGGACAGCAGCGCGATCACGCCGATCAGGAGCGGCACCGTGGGCTGCACCACTGTGGCCAGATAGATCAACACGAAGATCGCCGGCAGCGCCAACAAGGTGTCGACGACGCGCATCATCAGCGCGTCAAGCGCGCCCCCGGTGATGCCGGCCACCGCGCCCCAGACCGCGCCCAGCAGCGTTGCCAGGACCGCAACCGCGAACGCGATCTCCAGCGTTACGCGGCCACCGACCATCAGCCGCCCGAGCACGTCGTAACCGTTCGCATCGGTTCCCAGGGGTGGGCGCCGCTCGGCGCGACATTCGTGATCGCGACGTTGGCGTGTACCTGATCAGTCGAGTACACAATCGGCCCGAGGAAGCAGAACACGATCAGCAGGACGATCACCGTCATTCCGGCGACGCCCAGCCGGTTCCGGAGGAACTCGCGGACCATCATCGGCGTCCCACCTTGAGCACGCGCGGGTCGAGCAGCGCGTAGGAGATGTCGGCAGCGAGACTGCCGAGCACGGTCGCGAGGCCGACGATGAAGGTGACCCCGAGCTCGACGGGGTAGTCCGCGTTGGCGGCCGCCGTGTAGTAGCTCAAGCCCACCCCGGGAACGTTGAAGACGTACTCCACCACCAGCCCCGCGGTCAGCAGCATCGGCACCGACAAGCCCAGCAGGGTCACGATCGCCAGCAGCGAGTTGCGCAGCACGTGCCGGGCCAGCACCAGACGCTCGGGCAGCCCCTTGGCACGTGCAAGACGGACGTAGTCCTGGGCGAGCGTCTCGATCGCGGACGAGCGCATGTAGCGGCTGAACCAGGCGATGTTTACGAGGGTCAGTGTGAGCACCGGAAGCACGAGGCCACGCGGGTCGGCGAGGATGCCGGCGGTGCCCGGCGACTGTCCCGCCTCAGGCGGAAGCACGTGCGCGCCGATGCTGAACGTCGCGATCAAGACCAGCGCGAGCCAATATGACGGCATCGAGTAGAGCGCCAGCGCGGCGCCGGTGGCGACCCGGTCAAGGGGGCGGTTGCGGCGGACCGCCTGTGCGATACCTAGCGGCAGCGCGACGGCGAGCGCGAAGACCAGGCCGAGGCCCGACGAGGATCAGGTCGTTCGGCGCGTCGTGGGCGATCAGCGAACCAACGCTCTGGTTGAGCCTGTAGCTATAGCCGAGATTGCCGTGCAGCAGACGCCAGACGAAGTCCAAGTACTGAATGACAACCGGATGGTTCAGCCCGTTGGCTGCGTTGAAGCCGGCGACCGCCTGCGGGCTCGCGCGCGGGCCGAGGATGGCGTGGGCCAGGCTGCCGGGGGTGAGTCGCTCGAGGACGAAGACGACCAGCGTCACGCCGAGCAGCACAACGAGCGCCTGCGCGAGCCGCCTGAGGATGAAGCCCGTCACGTGTTGCTCCTGCCGCCGGGCGAGGCGCTCGACTGGATCACCTCGTGAAGTACCACTCCTCCGGGCTCAGATAGCCGTAGGCGTTGGGCGTGGCTCCCGCGAGGTTCGATTGGACCGTCATCAGCGTCCCAGGTGACGGCTGCCAGAAATCCGGCAGCTGCGCGCGCACCGCGTTGGCGTAGGCGTCGAGCGCGCGTCGCGCGCCGCGCGCCGAGGTGGTGGTCGCCTGTATCAGCCTGTCGATCGCCGGATTGGAGTAGCTGCCGACGTTGCCGAGCGCACCGCTCTGGAAGATCTCTTCGCCTGTCGGGTAGTGATCGGGCGCGAACACCCAGGCGGCGCCGTATTGACCGAGCTGCCAGCTGCAGGCGGAGCTGCTGGGAGCGCACGGCTCGATCTCGGCGTCGACGGTCGCCGTTGTCACCTCTTTGAGCGTGATCTGGATCCCCACCTGCCGGGCGACCGACTGCAGGTCGAGCATCGCGCCGTCGGTCGCGGACATGCCGTCGGGGTATATGAGCGTGAATCGCAGCTGCTTGCCCGCGGAGATACCGGTCCCGCACTGGGCGGGACCGCTTCCCGGACGCACGCAGCTGCTGGCGCCGTTGGGGACGACCTTCCATCCGTGCGCCCTGAGGATCCCTGTCGCCGTCGCCACGCTGAAGGGATACGGATTGGTCCGCGCCGACGCGTTCGAGTACGGATTCGCCGGCTGCGCCGGAACGGGGCTGTAGGTGGGCACGCCAAGGCCCTCGTAGTAGGCGTGGATCCAGCCGGACTGGTTGACCAGATGCTGGAAGGCCTGGCGGAAGTACAGCTGCCTGAGGACCGGACCCATCACCGGGTTGTTGAAGTTCGGCTCAAAGTAGTCGAAGCCGTAGGGATAGAAGTCGCTCAGCTGGTAGCCCTGGGATTTCAGCGACGGCGCTTGCGGCGCATCCGTGTCGGGCACGTAGCCGACGGACAGCTGCGGATCCGAGCCGCCCTGATCGCCACGCGAGCTGCCGGCGCGCAACACCGCGAACTCAGCCGTCTCGCTGGTGAACGGCAACTCGACAAACTTCGCGAGCTTCGGCCTGTTGGGGCCGTCGTACTTCGGGTTGGGCACGAACGTCGCCTGGCCGGAGCTGGTCAGTTGCGCGAGCTTCCACGGTCCGTCGACGATCGACCAGATCGGGCTCGTCGCGTACGTCGAGAGCTGCTTGGCCTCGGAATTCAGGAACCGGTACACCGCGCGCGCTCCGGCCGCGGTGCTGTCCGGCAATGACGGAGCTCTGCCGCCCGGAAACGGTCCGCTGATGGCGCTGATGTCCCACGCCAGCGGCAACGGCGTGATCTGCGAAAGCTCATTGTCGGTGAACCAGATCGGGTTGTAGGAACGGCTCAGCTGCAGCCGCACCGTGCGCGAACCGACCGCCTTCCATGACGTGACGTTGTCGGGGAACCCGCCTGGCACATACGAGGCCCAGTCGC
Source organism: uncultured Actinomycetota bacterium (assembly GCA_963818135.1). Lineage (GTDB taxonomy): Bacteria > Actinomycetota > Thermoleophilia > Solirubrobacterales > Solirubrobacteraceae > Palsa-465. Next base: position 75,920 of record CAWFRF010000015.1, on the reverse strand, counting down.
CCTTGTTGGCCTTCAACAGGTTGATCCAGAAGATCACGTCGCGGGCGCTGACGGCCTCACCGTTCGACCACCGTGCCGGCTTGAGCCGGATCGTGACGACGCGGTCGCGGTCGCTGTACACGGGCCGGTCGGCGAGCGACAGCGCATAGTCGACGCCGGGCGCGCCCCTGTCGCCGTACCAGTAGAGGGGCCGGTACATGAGCGTCTGGAAGTCGTAGACGTTCTCATTCGAGTAGAACGCTCCCGAGACGAGCGGGAAGATGTAGTTCGGTGGGGAGAGCGGCTGCTCGGCCCAATACGCGGTACCGCCCTGTACCGGGGTGCCGGTGGTGGCGACCACGTGTCCGGCGCGTGAGTGTGGGCCTCTCGAGTCGGACGCGCGCGAGGCGGTCCCGCTCGAGCCCGACGCTCCGCACGACGCCAGCGCCAGCGAGGCGGTCACCCCCGCCCCGACAACCCGCCAATTGCGAATCACTGCTGTCTCCCTCCGCCGGCATGACCCGGATCAGGTTCTACGGTCGGCGCCGTCCGACGCCCTCTCAGCCCATTGGGCTCCCGCGTTAATGAGTTGTGATTCTAGTGCCGCGAATTAGCGACTCAGAGCGCTAGGCGCCAGCGATGATCAGATCGAAGGATTCCGGTGGCCGGCCCGCGAAGTAGACGCGCTCGGCCTGGAGCCAGTCCTCGTCCCACTCCTCGTGGGTGATACGGCCGTGGAGCCGCTCGAGCCGCACTGACTCCGGTGTCTCCACGAATACCGTCCGGTCGATCAGGTCTGCGAGGGCAGGCGCGGCTGAGGAAACGCCCTCCACCAGGATCAGGGGTACGCCGTCTTCGATCGTCGACTCGAGGCACTCCTGCCGCAGCGCCTCCCAGTGGTAGTACTGAGCCATCGGGTGCGGGTCATCGTCGAATGGGCCGTGATCTTCGTAGTAGCTGTCGGTGTGGACCGTGGCCGCGTCCAGTTCAATCGCGACCTCGGACGCGATCGTCGTTTTGCCGGAGGCTCCGTAGCCGTCGATCGCGATGACCAGCGGGCCCCGGTGCTCCGCCTGCCAGGTGCGGATCGCCTCGACGAGCTGCTCGGCGGCGGGCGTCACAGGACCAACGTTCCCGCGTGGCGCCGCAGCCATGCGGCGTGTTCGCGGTGGTCCGGGCAGTAGCGCGACACCAGCGCCCAGAAGCGCGGAGAGTGATCCATCACCGCCAGATGGCAGACCTCATGCCAGATGACGTAGTCGAGCACCGACTCGGGGGCTAGCAGCAGGCGCCAGTTGAAGCTGAGTGCCCCGCTGCGCGAGCAGCTGCCCCAGCGGGTGCGCTGATCGCGGATCGAGAGGCGCGCGTAGGCCAGTTCCGCCAGCGCGCAGGCGCTATCGAGGCGGGGCTGGATCTCCGCGCGCGCACGCTGCCGGTACCAGCGCTCGATCGCGGCCGGCCGCTGCGCCCCAAGCGGGACGAACAACCTGTCTCCGCGTCGCGTCACCCGGCTGCGTCCGGGCTCGGAGTACAGGGTCAGGGTCTGGCCCAGATAGGGCAGCGTGTCGCCGCGCGCCAACACGGCCGCCCGCTGGCGGCCGACCTCGGCCAGACGCCTGTCGATCCACGGTCGCAGCTCGCGCACCGCCTCCTCGGCGGCGCGCTCAGGTGCTCGCCGCGGGAGTACCACCTCCACGACCCCACCACGATCGACGGTGACGCGCACCCGGCGAGCCCGGTCGGAGCGGCGGACGTTGTAGGAGAGCAACGATCCTTGGTCTGCTGGCGTGGACACGACCGGAAAGGGTACGGTCCGGTCGCGACATGCCTTCCATCCCGCAGCCACCGGAGCGCATGGGTGATGAGTTCATCGAGCTCCGCCCGATCGCCGAATGGGACATCCCGGAGGTGCTGATCGCCCACCAGGACGATCGTGAGCTGCACCAATGGCTCGGTCTGTCCAGGCCGCCGACCGGCGCCCAGCTCGGCAGCGAGGTCGAGCAGGCCGAAGCGCACCGGTTGGCAGGCGACTCGCTGAAGCTCACGATCGTCGAGCCCGGCAGCAACGACTGCCGTGGCCGCGTCGAGGTGGATCGCTTCGATTGGCAGGGGGGAAGCGCGGATGTCCGCATCTGGGTCGCGCCACAGTTGCGCGGTCGGGGGTACGAGCAGCGCGCCGCTGAGCTGGCCGGAGAGTGGCTGCGCTCCACCGTCGGTCTGCGCGAGCTGAGCATCAGCTTGCGCTCGTAGTGCCCTGAGTCGGAATTCGCAGGCACCCTCGCGGCGTCTGGACGCGCGTGGAGTCACCCGATCCGCGGCAGATACCACCAGTATCTGCCTTGCGAATCGTGTGCCCCCACACACGCCCAGCCACTCGCGAGAATGCTCCCGAATTCCGACTCATGCCACTCGAACCACATAGACTGCGCGCTCACCATGGCCTCCAGCTCGATGATCGCGAAGCGGTACTTCGATGCGTTGAACAGGCGCGAGCTTGACGCCGCCGTCGCATGCTGGAAGCCGGGGAGCATCGAGCGGCTGATCGGGCAGGGCGAACTGATTGCGCCCGATGGCGTGCGCGACTACTTCGCCGAGCTGTTCGACGCGTTCCCAGACTTCAGTTTCGAGCTGATCGACACCACCACACAGCGCGAGCGTTGCTCGGTGCGCTGGCGCGCGACGGCGACATTTGTCGGCCCGGGACGCTTTCAGGGCTTCGTCCCCAACGGCGAGCAGATTGCGCTCGAGGGCTGCGACGTGCTCGAGGTCGTGGACGATCAGATCGTCGCCAACACCGCCTATGTGGACAGCGGCGATGTTGCGCGGCAACTCGGCTTCCTGCCGCCCGCCGGCTCCCAGGCCGAGCGCCGGCTGACAACACTGGCGAACACGCGCACCGCCGTTGCTCGAGCGCTGTACGGCGCCGAACCGAAGGCGATCGCAGCCGGTGTCTGGCTGCTGCGCGGCGGCATCCCGTGCCGGTCCAACGTCTTCCTGATCGAAGATGAGGGAGGCGTGACCGTCTACGACGCGGGCACCAGGCAGATGCGCGGCGCGATCCGCGCGGCTGCGGTTCGCTTCGGCGGCATCCGCCGGTTCATCCTCGGCCACGCCGATTGCGACCATCGCGGCGGGGCTGCGGGGCTGGAGGTGCCGGTCTATTGCCACCCGCTCGAGCGCTCGGCAGCCCAGTCCCCGTCGCCGTACCGCGACTACTGGAACCTGAGCCTGCTGAGCTCGTGGGCGCGACCCGTCTACCCCAGGATGCTCGCGTCGTGGGACGGTGGCGCCCTGGAGATCGCCGGCACGCTCGAGGAGGGCGATGAGGTTGCCGGGTTCCGTGTGCTGCATCTACCAGGGCACGCGCCGGGGCTGATCGCGCTCTACCGCGAGGAGGACGGCCTGGCGCTGGTCTCGGACCTCGTCTACACGCTCAACCCCGAGACCGGAATCGGCAACGCCGCGCACGTGCCGCATCCGGCCTTCAACCTCGACACGGGCCAGGCTCGCGACGCGATCCGGCGTCTGGCGACGCTCAACCCGAAGGTCGTCTGGGCCGGGCACGCCAAGCCGGTAGCCGGCACGGACGTCGAGCTGCAACTGCAGCGCGCCGCATCGGCCGCCGTCTAGTCTCAGCTCCGAGATGGGCAAGCGTGCACGTAAGCGCTCCAGCGGGGTAGCCGGCCAGCGGGCCGGCAGCCCCGAGCCAAGCGTTCCGACCACGGTCTATGCCGACGCGGACGGCAACGAGCTCGAGCTGCGCGGGTCGCTGACGGCGAAGGCGCGCGCCGAGTACGCGGCAACGCTGAGCGCCGGCCTGCACCAGGAGGACGCCTACCAGCGAGCGGCCGAGCTGCTGTTCGAGCGGCTCGCGGTTTCGTGGACGATCTCAGGCGTGCGCACCGACAGGCAGAAGGAGCTGCTCGGGCGCTACCGCGTGGCCACTGCGGCCGAGCGCCAGTTCGTCCGCGACAGCCTGCGCGAACACCTTGCCGAGAACTTCCCGGAGGTGCAGGCGCCGTGATCGATCCCGATGCGTTTGCGGTGCTGATCGCCGACTGGTGCCTGGAGGTGCAGCCGGGGCAGCAGATCCTGATCGAGACGACCACGCTCGCTGAGGAGCCGGCGGTCGCGCTGCACAGGGCCGTGCTGGAGCGCGGCGGCTGGCCGCTGCTGCGGCTATCGCCTCCCGGGCTCGAGGCCGACTTCTTCAAGCATGCGCACGATCAGCACCTCGACGGCGTAGCCCCGATCCAGCTGGTCGAGGCCGAGGCGGCCGACGCAAGCGTGCGGATCATTGCTCCAGCCAGCACCAATCCCCTGGCCGACGTCGACCCGGTGCTCGTCTCGCGGCGGGCACTCGCCCAGGAGTCGCTGCGGGAGGCGCGCTCGCGGCAGCGCTGGTCGCTTACGATTTGGCCGACCCCCGCGCTCGCGCAACAGGCCGGGATGTCCGAGCCTGATTACGCCGGCTTCGTCGAGCGTGCGCTGTTTCTGGACCAGCCCGATCCGGTTGCTGCCTGGGCGCGTCTGCACGACAACCAGGCTCGCGTGATCGAGCGGCTCGCGCCGGCGCGTGAGGTCCACATCGAGACGGTCGGAACGGACCTGCGCTTGAACGTCGAGGGACGGACCTGGATCAACTCCGACGGGCGGCGCAACATGCCAAGCGGCGAGGTCTTCACGGGTCCGCACGAGCACTCGGCCACGGGCACCATCCTCTTCGACGTGCCGTCCTCGGGACGGGGAGTGGACGTGGCGGGCGTCGAGCTCACCTTCAGGGACGGTGAGGTTGTCGGCGCGCACGCGCATGTCGGCGATCAGCACCTACAGGCGGCGCTCGCCACCGATGGCGGGAGCCGCTTCCTCGGAGAGCTCGGGATCGGCACCAACACCGGGATCGATCGCGCCACCGGCTCGACACTGCTCGATGAGAAGATGGCGGGCACGGTGCACCTTGCGCTCGGGCGCTCGTACCCCGAAACCGGAGGCATCAACAAGTCGGCCGTGCACTGGGATCTGATCTGCGATCTGCGTAAGGGTGGGCGCGTCAGCGTCGACGGCGAGCTGCTGATCCAGGACGGAAGCTTCGTCGGATAGGCACCGCTTCGGTCAAGTGCTGCGTGTCGACTTTTCAGTAGGGTGTTTTGTGTGTTGACGATCAAAAGCCTGGAGCGCAGTAGATAGATGCGCCGCACCAAGATCGTCGCCACCATCGGCCCTGCGTCGCGTGATCCCGAGGTGCTCGTGCGCATGGTGGAGGCCGGGATGGACGTCGCCCGGCTGAACTTCTCGCACGGCGACCTCGAGCTGCACGCCGAGAACGCCGAGCGCGTCCGCGCGGCGGCGAGTGCGGCCGGTCGCCAGGTGGCGATCCTCCAGGACCTGCCGGGTCCGAAGCTGCGAGTCGGCGCGATCGAGAACGAGGTCGCCGACCTGAAGCCGGGCGAGACCCTGGTGCTGATGTGCGGCTCCACTGCGGTCGGCAACGAGAGTCAGTTGTCGGTCAGCTGGGCTGGGCTGGCGGATGCGGTCGACCCCGGCGACGTGATCTACCTCGCCGACGGGAAGATCCGGCTGCGCGTCGGGGCGGTGCGCTCCGGGGCGGGCGAGATCGAGACAAGCGTCGAGGTTGGCGGGGCCGTTGCCTCGCGTCAGGGTCTGAACATCCCGGGCTCCACCAGAGGGCTCGAGGCCGTGCCCGCAGAGGACCTGGAGATGCTGGCTTCGGTGAGGAGCTCGGCGTCGACCTCGTCGCGCTGTCGTTCGTGCGCACGGCCGAGGACATCACCAGCGTGCGCCGGCACACCCGCCAGCCTCTGATCGCCAAGATCGAGAAGCCGCAGGCAATGGACGCCGCTGAGGACATCATCCGTGCCGCCGACTGTGTGATGGTCGCGCGCGGCGACCTCGGCATCGAGCTGCCGATCGAGGAGGTTCCGATGGCGCAGAAACGGCTGCTGAAGCTCGCCGGCCAGCTTGCGCGACCCTCGATCACCGCCACCCAGATGCTCGACTCGATGGTCTCATCGCCGCGCCCGACGCGGGCGGAGGCCACGGACGTCGCAAACGCCATCTTCGACGGCACCGACGCTGTGATGCTCTCGCAGGAGACTGCGGTCGGCCAGTATCCGGTGGAGACCGTGGCGATGATGGCCTCGATCGCCGAGAAGACCGAGCAGGCCCTCCCGTACCGCGAGTGGAACGAGGGGCGCGTGCGCCGCGACGCACGGGATCCCGCCTATACCGTCGCCTACAGCGCCTGCGCCGCTGCCCGCGAGCTGCATCTGGCGGCGATCGTGACTCCGACGCTCTCCGGGCGCTCAGCGCGGCTGGTTGCATCCCACCGTCCGAACGTGCCGATCTACGCCCTTTCGCCGGGGCGGGAGACGGTGCGCCGCTGCGGCCTGATGTGGGGAGTGCGCGCCGCATCGATGCGCCGCCACGAGGTCACCGAGGCGCTCATTGCGGACGCGGCCCGCCGCGTCGTCGAGCTCGGCTGGGTGAAGCCCGGGCAGCGCGTCGCGATCACCGCGGGCCTTCCGAGCGGTCGTCCCGGGACGACCAGCCTGCTGCAGATCCAGCGCGTCTGACGCCGGCGGCGCCGTTCAGGCACCTGCCAGCCGCGGATCGAACATCTGTCCGCCGCGTTTGGCATCTCAGTTGGGGTGCCACCACGATTCACCTGTTAAGTGGCCATGTCGACATTCGATTTCTCAAGTCAACCTGCAGTCAGTGCACCTGGTGTCGCCCCCTCGGCGATGCAGGCCCAGGCGTCGGCTGCGTCCAGGTACTCCTCCGAGGAGGACGCGGCTGCGGCACTGGTGCATCTCAGCGGCGCCTCCAGCGTCACCGTGGAGCAGGTCGAGTCGAGCATTCCACCTAACCTGGCGGCCGCCTCATCGCTCGTCGATCAGCTCAGTGCCACCGCCAACGGCAGTGTCATTCCCGCGGCCTTCGGCAGCCTGTACACACTGCTGAATCCCGATACTGCGCTGGCGCTGACCAGCGATTAGCGCCAGGGCAACAGCTCAGGTCCGCGTGCGGCGCTCCCCGTAGAAGGCTGCCTCCTGCGCACCGAGCTCGGTCGCCGGCGGGTCGTCGTAGTACCACTCGCGGGCGATGCGGTGGAAGTTGCCGCGAGCGTGCAGCTGCGCGATCACCGCGAGCGTCAGGACCTCCATCCGACGACCGAAGATGTGGTCGGGAGGTGCCGACTCGTGGCGGAGCTGCCCGAAGTACTCGGAGCGAGGGTCGCTCATGTCGATCAGCACCTGGGTGGCGTACTCAGGCGTCAGCTCGATCTCCTGATCGACCGTGTACCACGCGGTCGCGGCTCGGAAGTGCTCGAGTACGCGATCGGGGTCGAACTTCTCCGCCTCCGGGAAGAAGCCCACCTCGGTGCCGAGCCGCATGATCGTGTCCTTGTCACCCTCGATCACGGCGCGCGCAATCTCTATTTCCAGCTCGACCGCACCGGCCGGCATCCGCTTGAACAGCCCGAAGTCGAAGAACGCGACACGGCCGTCTCTGAGCAACATCGAATTGCCCGGGTGCGGGTCACCCGAGAACTGGTGGTGGCGGTACATGCTGCCGAAGTAGAAGCGGAACAGGATCTCACCGACACGGTTGCGCTCAGCTTGTGAATAGCCCTTGATCTCCTCGAAGCCGATGCCCTCCACGAATTCGGTGACAAGCACGCGCTCGCGGGACAGCGACGTCACCACATCGGGCACCAGGATGAACGGATGTCCGCGGTAAAGCCGGGCGAGCGAGCGCTGATTCTGCGCCTCGAGCTCGTAGTCGAGCTCCTCCTCGATCCTGTGCCGGATCTCCTCGCCGACGGTCTTGGGGTCGAGGCCGGGTGCGATCCGCTTGGCAAGCCGCAGGATCATGCCGAGGTTCTGCAGGTCGGCGCGCACCGCTGCCGCGACGCCCGGATACTGAACCTTGACCGCGACCTCGCGTCCATCGTGGAGCCGTGCGCGGTAGACCTGTCCGATCGAGGCAGCCGCGATCGGCTCCTCGTTGAACTCCTCGAATGCCTCGGAGACGGGATCGTCGAGCTCCTGCTCGATCACCTTGCGCATCTCCTTGAAAGTCACGGTCGGGGCGGCATCGCGCAGTCGAGCGAGCTTCCGCTGGAACTCGTCGCGGTGCTCGGGCGGGATCAGACCGGTGTCGAGGAACGAGAGCACCTGACCGACCTTCATTGCGGCGCCCTTCATCGTCCCCAGGGCGGTGACGATCTGCTCGGCAGCCTCGAGGTTGCGGCGCTCCAGGGCGGCCTCGCGACCCTCCTTGGAGCGAACGACGTTGGTCGCGACCGTCCCCGCCTGTCGGATCGCCTGGCCCGCGGCCAGCCCGCCGATCTTCGCAGTCCGCCGGACCCTCGACTTCGGGATCTTGTCGCTGTCCGCCATCGATCGCCCGTGTTGTCGGCTCGGGTCGCTAACCGGGAACGGAGCCCGGCCCGCCCGGCAGATCGGTGGGGCGGCGCCGGATCCTCTTGCACTTCGACCCGCGATCCCGGAACGATGTCGTCGCTCCCGTCGGGCCAGCGGACCCACGCCTTGTGGCCACCGTCGTAATCGCCGGCGAGCAGGATCAGCGTCGCGGGCTCTCCCAGCGCGAGACACTCGCCGTTCCCTTCGGGGTCGAGCCCGCGCCAGATGCGCACGAATGGATTGGATTCGAGCTCCGCGGCGACCGTGGTCGGCTCGGTGTGGCCCGGGTGGATCCGGGTCTCGGGAGGCAGGCTCAGCAGCGTGTCCATGATCGAGGACTTCAGGTCGGCGTAGGTGGTGTGACCGGGCGCGCGCACGCCCCCGACCGAGCCCTGGAACAGGGTGTCGCCGGTGAACAGATCGCTGCCGTCCACGAGCAGCGAGACCATGCCGGCGGTGTGGCCGGGCGTCGGCAGCAGCTCGATCTGCAGGCCGCCGATTTTCAGCTCCTGGCCCGGGATCAGGTCTCCGGTGGCAGCGGGAACCAGGCTGCGCTCGAGCGGGTGGATCAGGATCTGCGCGCTCGGGTGCCGCTCGATCACGCGCTCGAGTTCCGCCACGTGGTCGTGATGGTGGTGCGTGAGCAGGACGTGCGAGAGCTCGTAGTTGTTCTGTTCGATCAGCTCGAGCAGTGGCTCGACCGGACCACCGGCGTCGATCAGCACCGCTGTCGAGCCCTGCTCGTCTACCACCAAATAGGTGTTCGACAACCAGCCCTCGCTCATTGAGCGCTCGACGATCACTCACAAGAGCGTAACCACTCAGCGGCGCGGGACTTGCAGTTGGCGCCACAGGGCGGTATCAAGTCCTGATGATGGGGGACGCAGACGGCGCGCGGGGGCGCGGCGACGACGGTCGTTCGCGGGCGATCTTGGCAGCGGTGGCAGTCGGCTACCTGATGACCCGGGACGAGCGGATCGTCGAGGTGAACGAGATCCTCTGCCGCACGCTTGGATTCGAGCGCGACGAGCTGGTCGATCTGAAGATGCCCTGGCCATTCACTCCGCCCGAGGGGCTCGACATCAGCTACGCGATGGCGCCGCGGATGACCGCCGAGGCGCTTGCGCGCGGCTACAGCGACCCCGTGGAACTACCGCTGATGCGCAAGGACGGCAGCCGCTTCATGGGCGAGGTGATCATCTCACCGGTGCGCGACCCGTCCGGAGAGATCACGGCCTGGGTCAGCACGATCCGCGACGTGTCCAAGCGGCACGACTACGAAGTGGAGCTCGAGCGCCTGGCGCGGCACGATCCGCTCACCGGGCTTGCGAATCGCCGCCTGTTCGACGAGCGGCTGGATGAGGAGATGGCCGACGCGATTCGCCACGACCGCTCGCTTGCCGTGGCGATCCTCGACCTCGATGGATTCAAGAACGTCAACGACCGTCATGGGCATCCCGTGGGTGACCGCGCCCTTTGTGAGGTCGCCCACCGGCTTCAGGGGGTTCGGCGCCGGGGCGACCTGCTGGCGCGCATCGGCGGTGAGGAGTTCGCCTGGATCCTGCCGGAGGTCCACTCGCACGGCGCCTGGGCGGCTGTCGAGCGTGCGCGTCGTGCGATCGGGGATCGGCCGTTCGATGAGATCGGCCGGCTGACGATGTCGATCGGATTCGCAATGCGGAGCGATCTGGAGAGCGGCTCGCTGCTCTGCGAGCAGGCCGACGAGTCGCTGTATCGCGCCAAGCGCGAGGGCCGCGACCGCAGCATTATGTGGCGCGCGGACCTGAGCCCGTCGAATTAGCGCCGCGAGCGCGGCGCCGACTCCGTTGGCCACAGATCTTGCCGGCGATTCCCCGCGGGGGGAGTAGCCTTAGATGCAGATGGCCGCGACCGGACCGAACAAGATCGCTTATCTGCTGGAGCGTCTTGCCCAGGGTGTTGCCGCCCACGATCGCGAGAACCCCGGCCATCACAGCTGGGGCATCGGCATGTCCCACTTCGACATCGAGCGTCTCGGCCTCGAGGAGGGCGAGCAGATCCTCCCGGGCATCGTCCTGCAGGCCGACGGTGGGGTCACCGGAGCGTTCCGCGTGCTCTGCGACGGTGATCACAACCGTGAGCAGGAAGAGGCCGAGGAAGAGGTCGTCGACGCCGTCGCCGAAGAGGCGCGCGAGCTCGAGGTCGTCCGCCCTGGTGGCGGGAGTGGTGACGAGCTGCCGCCACCGCTGCGCCCGCCGTTCTGAGTTCTCCCTCGCGGCGCACCGCGGCTGCCAGACTCGCTGTCCATGCTCGAGACGATCACGCTGCCCGATGGACGGCTGCTCGACATCTACGTGAGCGGGCCGGAGAGCGGGTTACCACTGCTCTTTCACCACGGCACCCCCGGCGCGCGCCTACCGGAGCGGGCGATCGAGCGCGCAGCCCATGCCCGCGGGCTGCGTTACGTGTGCGCGTCGCGTCCGGGATACGAAAACTCGACCCGCCAGCGCGGCCGCCGCGTGATCGATGTCGTCGGCGATACGGCGGCTGTGCTCGGCGCCGTTGGCGCATCCGAGTGCGTGGTCGCCGGGCACTCAGGTGGCGGACCCCATGCGCTGGCCTGCGCCGCCGCCATGGACGGCGTGCTTGCGACGCTGGTGATCGCTGGGGTGGGGCCATCCGACGTGCCGGAACTGGACTTCACCGACGGGATGGGCGAGGAGAACATCGTCGAGCTCGGTAAGGCGGCCGCCGGCGAGGGGCTGTTACGTCCGTACCTCGAGAATCAGCGCGCGGAATTGGTGGCTACCGACGTGCAGCAGATGGTGGCCGCCTTCGCGAGCGTGCTGCCGGAGGTTGACCGTACGGCGATGAATGACGAGGTCGGCGCCGACCTGGTGGCTCAGATCAGCGAGGGGCTGCGGCACGGTGTCGACGGATGGGTCGACGATGACCTTGCGTTGACGAGCCCTTGGGGTTTCTCCCCGGCCAGTGTCGAAACGCCGGTCGCGCTCTGGCAGGGCGACGCAGACCTGATGGTGCCGTTCGCCCACGGCCAGTGGCTGGCCGAGGCGCTCCCGCGTGTCGATGCGAACCTGCTTTCGGGCGAGGGCCACCTCTCGATTGCCGTGGGTGCTGCTGAGCAAATGCTCGATTCGCTACTGGCGCTCGCCTAGTTCCTCGTCGGTGATGAGCTTCGTATCCTCACGCTCCAGCGTTTTGTTCAGCTCGACGGCGATCGCGATCGCGCGAGCGTGATCGCGTTCGTGCACGAGCACGGCCACGCGCGTTTCCATCTCGCCCTTCGCGCCGCTGTAGATGTTCGTGACGTAGCTCTCGTCGAATTGGTATGACCGCTGACTTGCATCGATACCGGCGTCGCTCAGCAACTTCACAAGGCGCGCACCCACCGTCGATGTACCAGGATTTGCCGGGTCCACCTCGAGGTCCGTGAGGCCTCTCACGACGGGAACCCAGCTGTCAGCCTCCACGGGAGGCTTCTGCAGGCCCGTCCACTTCAACCAGATGTGCTGCTTCGGACTGCTGTCGGCGGACTCGACGATCTCCATGCTCGGAGCCTACATCAGCAGTCGATCGACGCTCGGCAAGTCGGGGCTGTCAGAGACCGGCGAACTGCGTGTCTCGAGAGCTGCGCCTTGGGCGAAGCATTACGGCCACGACGGCCACGGCGGCGCCGATACCGGCAAGCACGAGCCCTGAGGTCTCGAGGCCTCCTAGGTACACGTTCCAGGCCGCTCGTGCAGCTGTTTGCGCGGCTGGATCCGAGAACTGGTTGACCACAAGCCCACGGCCGATCAGATAGATCGCCGCCGCGAGCAAACCGCTCACAACGGCGCCCGCACCGAGTCCCAGAAGCGTGCGCCGCCGATCTTGGGAGAGCAGCAACGCGAGCGCAACCATCGCGGCTGAGAAGACGATCAGCAGCGTGGAATCCCGACCCGCGACCGCGAGGCCATGAATAACGCTGGAGACCGTCGACGGGATCGGGACGTCCAGGACGGTGACCGTGCCGATCTGACTGACGACCTCCGCGAGTTGTGGGCTGGTGGACTCGACGCTTGGAGCTATGGCCGATCCGATGTCAGGCAGAGTCAACGTCAACGCGTTCGCCTGGCCGGAGGCCAGTTCGCGCTGCAGCGTCTGAGCGGCCCCGCGAACTTCCGCTGTGATCCGCCCGTTGGACAGGGCGTCACGAACAGCGATCTGGACCAGCGGCTGCACGTTCGCGTTGTTGCCGACCTCATCCAGGACGCGACCGGTGACGGTGTTGACGATCAGCGCCTCGACGGCCCCGCTATGTACCACCGTCACCGCGTGGTTCGAAAAGCTCGACGACTCGCTGAGGACCCTCGCGTACTGCGCAAGCAGCGTCACGAAGATCGCGACGCTCGCAACAACGGTTGCCAGGCCGGCCAGAAACGTTCGGCTGGTGGACTTCATGCGTCAAGGTCGCAGGGCATCCACCGCAGACTAGAGAGCGCAGCCACACCTTTGCGATACGGGACGGCGGGCAGGCAGGCTGGTCTCAGGAGGCGCTTTGCGGCGTCACGCCGGCTCCCAGCTGGTCGAGCAGTGTCTGGAGTTTGGCGAGGTCGGCGGTGGTGAGGCTGCTCCGCAGCCGCTCGTCGAATGCTTGGGCGGCGGCCGCCAGACGCAGAAACGTTCTCTCGCCGGCCGGAGTTATCTCGACGATGTGATTGCGTCGGTTCCCGGGGTCGCGACGGCGCGTGAGCAGGCCGCCTTTCTCCATCGCGTTGAGGTGGTGGGTGAGCGTCGCCCCGGTTATTCCGACGGCCTCGGCAAGCGCGCGCTGGTTCGTGTTCTGCTGGATCTTGAGATTGAGCAGGACGAGCCAGACCGGCAGCGATCCATCGACCGCTTCGAGGGCGTCGTCGAAAGCGCGCCCGACGATGCGCGCGGTGCGTGCGAGGCGAAGGCCGATCGGTGTCTGTTCGGGGCGCAACGGGGAGCCAGCGTACCCAAGCCGCGGTTTCCTGTCTAATGGCTTGATATCGAACGCTTAGATCTCTATCGTTACGTCACGATCCGGCGCTCGACGCCGTCATCCATTGCAGCGCACGCTCGCGAAGGGAGGCAGCAGGTGCAAACCGATATGGCAGGAAAGGTGGCGCTCGTCACCGGCGCCAGCCGTGGGATCGGAGCCGCGATTGCGCGGGAGTTCCACGCAGCCGGGGCGCTTGTGGCGATCACGGCTCGAGACGCCGACGCGCTGGAGACACTCGCTCAAGAGCTCGGCGGTTCGGAGCGCGTGCTTGCGGTGCCAGCGGACATCAGCGACCCGGGGGCTGTGACTGACCTGGTTGCACGCGTGATGGCCGTGTTCGGTCAGCTTGACTTCGCTGTCAACAACGCTGCCGGCGGCGGCCATGGACCCACACCGCTCGCCGAGGTACCGATCGAGGCATTTGACTCTGGGCTTGCGGTGACTCTGCGCGGCGTGTTCCTGTCGATGCGAGCTGAGATCCCCGCAATGGTTCTCTCCGGAGGAGGCGCCATCGTCAACGTCTCGTCGACCGCCGGGCTGCAGGCCGTGGCGGGTCTTGCCACCTATGTGGCCGCCAAGCACGGCGTAGAAGGGCTCACCAAGGTGGCGGCGCTCGACTACGCCGAACAGGGCATTCGCGTCAATGCTCTGGCCCCTGGCCCAATCCTCACCGACAATCTCAAGCGCGCAGGCACCGACGCTCAACGGGCGGCAGCAAACGCGATGCCTCTCAAACGTATCGGCGACCCTCAGGAAGTAGCGGCGGCAGCCGTCTGGCTTTGCTCGAGCCATGCCGGCTTCATCACCGGAACCACCCTCACGATCGACGGGGGCAAGCTCGCCGGCACGCAACCCTTCCAGGTACTGGGAGGAGGCCGCCGATGAGCACCACGTCACTGCAGGCGAGCGGTTCGCGGATCAGAGGCCTCCGCGCCAATGCGCTCGCGGGCCTGATCATGCTGCTGATCGAGTACAGCCTCGGAATCTCCGCAAACCTGTACTCGACGCTGCCTGCTGCCGACAGTGGCAAGACGCTGTTCGCCGGTCTGGGCGCCGCGGTCAGCAACGGCCCGTTGCTCGTGACCCTCCACGCCCTGCTCGGAACGCTGCTGCTGATCACCGGCATCGCAGCGGCCGTAAGGGCCTCACGAATCGGCAGGAAGCCACTGATCGCGCTCAGCGGGACCGCGCTCCTCGCAACTCTCGTGGCCTGGCTGTCCGGTTCCGCGTTCGTCGGCCACCAAAAGGCAGCCGCCTCGCTGGCAATGGCACTCGCTGCCGCCATAGCCATCCTCTGCTACGCGCTCGTGATCTTCATCCTCAGCGTCGGCCGCATGCAGTCCACGCCACGGTGACGCTACGGATAGATGGCTTCGGGCTGTCGCTTTGTGTGGTGCATGGCCCAGAGAAGATCGGCGAGCCTTTCGACCCTAGCCTTCCAGCAGCGGAAACGCCCGGTCCGTCCGCGATGGCATCAAGTAGTTGGCGCGACGGCGCACGTCGATGAAGGCGTTGATGCCGTTGTTGGCCGTGCCAGTGATCCGCCTGTTGATGTTGTGTGCGCCGGTCGCGTTCATCGCGTTGCGGGTGGCTACGAAGTCCTGGATCGAGCGCTGCACGGACACGAAGTGCAGGCCCGCATGGCCCCCGTCCACGGTGTCGAAGTCGCGGCGGATGATCACCGGGCGGTTGTGACGCCGCGCCTGGGCGGAGGCCTGGGCGTGGCCTATGACCCCGTAGCGGGTGATCGCCTGCGTGATCTGGTTCGGGTTGCCGGAGGCGTCTGTGGTGAACCGCTCGGCCGCGTGCACCGTCGTCTGCGGGGAGTACATGCGCGCCACCCGGTCGGCCGGCGAAAGCTCTCCGTACCAGTCGTCGAGCTGCAGCCGCATGTAGCTCACCTGCATCGTCGTTCCCTCGGCGAACGGGCCATCAGCGATCGTGACATCGTCCTCGCTCGCCTGGTTCTTGCGCAGCCCCGACTTGAATCCCATGAACAGTGGTGACTGCTGCGGCACCGGACTACCGGCCGGGATCCCTGCCACGTGCTGCCGGGCAGCCGGGATTCCGGCGCCGGTGAACCCGGATCGCGTCTCACGCCAGATCAGGATCGGCTCAAGCGTGAGGTCAGAACCCTGCGCGCCAGCGAGCCGGTGTCCCCTGACAAGGGCCGCCTCGACCTCCGCAAGCCGCAGCTCATCGTCGCAGGCAAGATGCACGCACACGTGATATTTGTCGATCGCGGGTGACTCGAAGTTCGACAGGCTCGTCGCGTGCGGGACGGGTGAGGCGATGCCCAGCACTCGCGTGAAGTACTCGGGCCCGTAACTCACCGTGAAGAGGAGCCCGTCGGGGCCCCAGTGAAACCTGCGCTCGAGCGTCCGCAGGCGCGACTCGAGCAACGCGGCGTAGGCCGGGGTCGGTCGGCCGCGGACGTTGAAGAACAGCAGCCTGTCGAACTGGGGCGCCACGGGGTTGCCGAACTCATCCCGATGCAACCAGTGCGCCCACGCGTGCTGGCGGACTGGCAGACCTGGCGGCTGGGCGCCAGGGACGACCGGCGGGATGCTCGCGTCGGCCACCGCGCGGCGGGCCGAGACAGCGGTCAGCAGTCCTGCGGCGGCAACCGCACCGGCTCCAGCAAGGAACCGGCGCCTGGTGAGAGTGTCTGTTGTTATGGATTGTTTATGGCGCATTGAGGCGTGTGGGAACTACCGCGAGAGGCCCTAAGCTTGCCCAACTCATGACCAGGAACAGGGGCAAGAGGACTTGGGCTGCGATCGTAGCGGCGGCACTTTGGTCGCTTGTTATGACCGGGGCCGCTCAGGCGGGGACCGCTCACATCAAGCTCAGCAACACGCTGGCCGGACAGGTGCTGACCAACGGCCGTGGTTACGTGCTGATGATGTTTCCGCGGGAGGAGAACTCGCTCAAACTCTGCATCAGGATCAAGTCGTGCATGACCGACTGGCCGCCAGTGACGACCACCGGGCGACCGGTGATCGGGCCAGGCGTGGACGCCAACCTGCTCGGCACGACCCCCTACAGAGGGAAGCTGAAGGTCGTGACCTACGCCGGCTGGCCGCTTCACACATACAAGTTCGCCTATAGCGCCCAGACCTCGGTCATCAACATCGGAATCAAGCAGTTCGGCGGTCAGTGGGACGCACTAGGTGCCGCTGGCCAGCTGATCACGTGACCCAACGGCTTCGTTGGTAGAAGCAGGGGCTTCAGGAGGAGTGGTATGAACAGGTTCTCAAGAATCGGGGTGGTCGGCGTGGTGCTCGCGCTGAGCATGGCGCTGCTCGCGAGCGGCGCGTCCGCCAAAGTGCTGCTGGTCGGCACCTACAAGGGCATGCACGGCAAGTACACGATCGATCCAGGCCGCGGTTGATGCCGCGAAGCCCGGAGACTGGGTGCTGATCGGGCCAGGGGACTACAAGACGAGTTCCTACAAGGCGCCGAAGGGCAACTCGGATGTTCCGGCTGGCGTGCTGATCACAAAGCCGAACGTCTTCGTGCGCGGCATGAACCGCAACACCGTGATCGTGGACGGCACCAAGCCCGGCACCTCGGTCTGCAGCAGCAAGAAGTCAGCGCAGAACTTCGGACCCAAGACCAAGGGCGGAACGGTCGGGCTCGAGGGAATCGAGGCGTGGAAGGCTGACAACGTCTGGATTCAGAACCTGACCACCTGCAACTTCCTCGGTGGCACCGGCGATACCGGCAACGAGATCTGGTGGAACGGCGGCGCAGGCGGTGGCCACGTCGACGGCCACAGCTACGTCGGGTCGTATCTGTCGGCAACCTCCACCTACTTCGACAAGACCGAGCGCAGAGACGCCACCTACGGCGTGTTCACCAGTGACTGGAGCGGCGGCGTGCTCGACAACGACTACGCCTCGAACTTCAACGACTCCGGTTTCTACATCGGTGGCTGCAACGACCAGTGCAATCAGATCCTGGAGAACAGCCACGCCGAGGACAACGCGATCGGCTACTCCGGCACCAACTCGGGTGGTTCGATGCTGATCGAGCACAACATGTTCGACAACAACCAGGACGGGTTCGACACCAACGCCCAGAACAACAGCGACTGGCCGTCGCCGCAGGACGGCGCTTGTCCCGACGGGCGTCAAGCCGCAGATCGCGGGCGCGCCGACCTGCTGGATCCTGTACGACAACACGTTCGAGAACAACGACAACCCGAACGTGCCGGCGCAGGGCTCCGCGGCCGCTGGGCCGGTCGGCACCGGCGCCTCGTTCGAGGGCCGCAACGACACCGTGATGGACAACAAGTTCATCAACAACGGCGCCTGGGGCGTGGTCTTCCAGCCCTACCCGGACAGCGGTACGGCTCCGGCGAACGTGATCGCGGCAGGCATGAACTGCCACGGCGGGACCCTGAACTACAACCTGTTCGGCATCCAGACGATCAACTGTCATCTACGACGACTGGGGCAACGCGCTGATCGGCAACACCTTCACCCACGACGGGTACTACGGCAACACCACCAACGGTGACTTCGCCGAGCTGACGCTGTTGGGCGGGAACCCGATCAACTGCTACTCCGGCAACGTCGACACGAGCGGCACGTTGACGAGCTCACCCGCCAACCTCGAGACCACCAACGCCTGCGGCACGGGAGCCGCGCCGACCAGCTCGGCTGCCGACCCCAACGAGCAGTTCCTGCTGCAGGCGGCCTGCGACACCGAGGCGCTCGGTCCGGGCTTCTGCCCGGTCGGGCAGCCCGGTTACCCGCGCATGAAGAAGGTCGTGATGCACCAGCTGCCCGCACCTGCCGACGATGCCCGACCCGTGCAAGGGCGTCCCGGCCAACGCGTGGTGCTCGGCGAAGAAGCACAAGGCGTAGGCCCGCTGGGTCTCGGTACCGGCGCTCGAGACGGGCGCCGGTACCGTTAGCGCCGTGGCCCCCTCTGCCGAGATCCTGGCCCGCGGGCCCTGGCAGCCAGGCGACATCCAGATCGCCTGGCGCACCGACGCGTTCGAGCCGCATGCCGACGCCAGCGCGGAGGCCGACCGCCTGCTGGACGGGCTGCGCGAGCGCGGCTCGCCCAGCTCATGACGGGCTCGCCGCGCGGATGGTCAGCTTCGAGCAGACCGACGGCGGGCTGCGGCTCGAGCTGCAGCCGATCCGCTGGGCGCTGCGGCTGCTCGCCGCCGACGCCGGCGACAGCATCTCGGCGCTCTGCATCGTGCGCGACGCCGAGGGCGGCTGGCTGGCGGGGCGCCGCGCGGCGTGGGTCGCCTCCTGGGCTGGGCGCTGGGCGCTCGGCGCCGGCGGCTCGGTCGAGGTCGACGAGGACCCGACCGACACGCTCGCCCGCGAGCTCGAGGAGGAGTGGAGCGTCCAGCCCGGAGCGGCTCCAGATCGAGGCGCTGATTCGCCTGGCCAACCGCATGGTGATGTTCGTCGGCCAGGCGTGGTTGCCGCCAGGGGCGACGGTCACGCCGGACGACGAGCACGACGAATTCGCCTGGTGGCCGCGCGACGTCGAACGCTGGCCCGCCGAGGCCGACCGGCCGCTGCGCAGTATGGGCGCGCTGCTGGCGGGCGCCTGAGCACCCCGAAACGTGCCCGCGCCGCCGGCAACCGATGTTCACGCGCATCGTCACCTTCCGCCGGCTGGAGGCCGTGTCGTGCTTTCACTCGTGCATCTATTTGGCCCTGCTGCTCTGTGCTTTCGTCCTCGGCAACCCCGAGCCGGCGACCTTCATCCTCGGCCTGTCGCACGGGCTGCTGTGGATCGCGATGTCGCTCATCTGCATCGCAGCCGTGCGCTGGCGTGTTATCCCTTTCTGGCTAGCGGTAACGGTCGCGGTGCTCGGCGGGCTGGGACCGTTCATGGGCACGGCCGGTTTCATCTACGAATCGCGCCGGCGGGCTCGTACAGTCCCGACCCTCTAACCTACGAGGACAGAAGCTTCGATGGCCGTTGAGACAGGCACTTACCAGGTTGTGATGCCGGCGATGGGTGACTCCGTCGTCGAAGGCACCATCCTCGAGTGGCACAAGCAGGAGGGCGATTCGATCGAGGCCGACGAGACGCTCGTCGAGATCTCGACCGACAAGGTCGACGCCGAGGTGCCATCGCCCGTCTCCGGGCACGATCGTCAAGGTGTACGCGGCCGAGGGCGACACCGTCGGCGTCGGCAGCCCGCTCGCCGAGATCTCGATCTCCGAACGGCAGCGGCGGCAACGGCAACGGCGGCACGCCGGCGGCCGAGGCGCCGAGCAGCCAGTCCGCCGAGGTGGTCGACATCGTCACCCCGGCGGGCAGCGAGAGCGTGACCGAGGGCACGATCCTCGAGTGGGCGGTGAAGGTCGGCGACGCCGTCAAGGACGGCGACACGATCGTCGAGATCTCCACCGACAAGGTCGACATGGAGCTCCCGGCTCCGGCCGACGGCACGATCACGGAGATCCTTTACGCCGAAGGTGACACCGTCGGCGTCGGCCAGGTCATCGCGCGGATGGCGGTGGGCGCAGCCGCCTCACGGCGGCGGCCGTTGTGGGGGCGGTGGGTGGGAGCCAATCCACGCCCCCGCCCCAAACGAAACCGGAGGCCGCGGTGGAGGCGGGTGGCGGGACCCAATCAGCCGCTCAGTCCGCCAAGGCCGCCACCCCGATCGCCCAGCGCGCTGCCGCAGCGCTTGGCGTGAACCTCGCCGGCGTCGCCGGCAGCGCCCGCGGCGGCCGCG
This sequence comes from uncultured Actinomycetota bacterium, assembly GCA_963818135.1. Classification (GTDB taxonomy): domain Bacteria; phylum Actinomycetota; class Thermoleophilia; order Solirubrobacterales; family Solirubrobacteraceae; genus Palsa-465. Next base: position 55,765 of record CAWFRF010000015.1, on the reverse strand, counting down.
TCACCAAGGACGACGTGCTCACCGCCGCGGCCAACGTGGTCGAACTGCCTGAGGGCGCCACCAAGATCAAGGGCGGCGCCGCAGTGCTGGCGCGTTACATGGATGAGAGCCGCTCGATTCCGACCGCGACCTCGTTCCGCACGCTCGCCGTCGGCACGCTCGACGCGCGCCGCAAGCAGCTAAAAGATTCCGGCCAGAAGGTGTCGTTCACGCATCTGATCGCCTACGCGATTGCCAAGGCCGCAACCGACGAGATGCCGGTGATGGCGCACCACTTCGTGCAGTCGGACGGGGTTCCGTACCGGGTCGATGACGGCGGCGTGAACCTCGGGCTCGCCGTCGATGTCGAGAAGAAGGACGGCAGCCGCACGCTGATGGTGCCCGTGATCCGCGACGCTGGCCGGCTCGACTTCAGGCAGTTCCTCGACGCCTACAACGCGCTCGTCGAGAAGGCGCGCACCAACACGCTCAGCGCCGACGACCTGTCGGGCGCGAACATCTCGCTGACGAACCCCGGCGGGATCGGCACGGTGGCATCGGTGCCGCGGCTGATGGTCGGCCAGGGCACGATCGTCGCCACCGGTATCGATCTCCTACCCGGTCGGGCTCGAGGCGATCGGCGCGCAGATCGGCGCCGAGAAGGTCATGACGATGACGTCGACCTACGATCACCGGATCATCCAGGGCGCCGAGTCCGGCCGCTTCCTGAAGGTGATCGAGGAGTACCTCCAGGGCGAACACGGCTTCTACGAGTCCGTCTTCAGCTCGCTCGGCGCGAGCCCGGCGGCGCTGCCGGCCCGTCCGGCACCGGGTGTCGCTGCGACGACGACTACGCCGGCTGCTGCGGCGACACCGGTTGAGTCGGTCCCACCCCCCACCGCAAACGCCGAAGCCGCACCAGACGAGGAGCTGCTCCAGGCTGTTCAGGCCGCGACCTCGGTGCTCAAGGCCTACCGGATGCACGGTCATCTGGCCGCGCAGCTCGATCCGCTTGGCACCCAGCCGGGAGGCGATCCGGCGCTCGATCCGGCCAACGTGGGGCTGACGCCGGAGCTGATGGCGCAGATCCCGGCGCGCATCCTGCGGATGTACGTGCCCGGGCGCGACGCTCGAGGAGGCGATCCCTTACCTGCGCGAGACCTACTGCGGACCGATCGCCTACGAGATCGAGCACATCGCTTCGCACCGGCAGCGCCTGTGGTTGCGCGAGGCGATCGAGTCCGGCACCTACCGCAAGCAGCTGGGCGCTGACGAGCAGAAGCAACTGCTCGAGCGCCTGACCGCGGTCGACTCGTTCGAGCGCTTCATGGGCCGTGCCTACCTCGGCGCCAAGCGCTTCTCGGTCGAGGGCCTGGATATGACTGTGCCGATGATCGACGAGATCGTGCGACTCTCCGGTCAGCACGGCGCGCGCGAGGTTGTGGTCGGCATGGCGCACCGTGGTCGCGTGAACGTGCTCGCGCACAACCTCGGTCGCCCATACGAGTCGCTGTTCGCCGAGTTCGAGGGCGCTAACACGCTCGATGCCATCACCACGATCCCCGACGGCGGCACCGGCGACGTCAAATACCACCACGGCTATTCGGGCACCTTCCAGCTGCCGAGCGGCGAGTCGCTGATCATCAGGCTTGAGTCCAACCCGAGCCACCTCGAGTTCGTGGCGCCGGTCGTCTCAGGCGCAACCCGCGCCGCGCAGACCAACCGTCAGGGCGCCCACGCCAATCAGGACACCGATGCAGCTGTCCCGATCGTGCTGCACGGCGACGCATCCTTCCCCGGCCAGGGAGTGGTGGCGGAGACATTGAACCTGCAGGCGCTCGACGGCTACACCGTCGGCGGGACGATCCACATCATCCAGAACAACCAGGTTGGCTTCACCACCGATCCGGAGGATTCGCGCTCCACGACCTATGCCTCGGATATGGCTAAGGGCTTCGACGTGCCGATCATCCACGTCAACGCTGACAACGTCGAGGCCTGCGTCGCCGCCGTGCGGCTGGCGTTCGCCTTCCGCAAGGAGTTCGGGCACGACGTGATGATCGACCTGATCGGCTACCGCCGCCACGGCCATAACGAGGGCGACGAGCCGCTCTACACGCAGCCTGAGATGTACGTCCAGGTCAAGCAGCACGAGCCGGTGCGCGAGCTCTTTGCGAAGCAGATGATCGCCGAGGGCGTGATCACCGAGGAGGAAGCCAAGGCGATGACGGACGCGGCGGCCGCGGTGCTGACCGAGCACCACAACCGCATCAAGGAGCGGCTCGCTGCGGCCAAGGACCGGGTCGGAGAGCATGCCACCGGTGAGTACAAGCTCGACAGCGGAGTCGCACCTGAGGTCAACACGGCCGTCGACGCCGAGAAGCTGCGGATCCTCAACGAGGAGCTGCTCGCCACTCCCGAGGACTTCGAGATCAACCGCAAGCTCGCCGGCCAGCTCGCCGAGCGTCGCAAGGCCTTTGGTCCGGAGCACGGTGGCATCAACTGGGCCCACGCCGAGTCGCTGGCCTTCGCGACACTGCTCGGAGAGGGGATTCCGCTCCGCCTGACCGGCCAGGACACCGAGCGCGGCACGTTCAGCCAGCGCCACCTCGTCCTGCACGACGCAAAGACCGGCCGCGAGCACAGCCCGATCCAGCATCTGCCCGGCGCGCTGGCGACGATGGAGCTCCACAACAGCCCGTTGTCGGAGATGGCCTGCGTCGGCTTCGAGTACGGCTACTCGCAGGAGGCGCCGGAGACCCTGGTGATGTGGGAGGCGCAGTTCGGCGACTTCGCCAACGGCGCGCAGGTGATGATCGACCAGTTCATCGTTGCGGGCCTGGCCAAGTGGGGCGTGACCTCGCGCTTGACGCTGCTGCTCCCGCATGGCTATGAGGGTGCCGGCCCCGAGCACTCGTCCGCCCGGCTCGAACGCTTCCTGCAGCTGGCGGCCGAGGGCAACATTCGCGTGGCGAACCTGACAACGCCCGGCCAGTACTTCCATCTGCTGCGGCGCCAGGCTCGTATCGCCCAGCAGCGGCCGCTGGTGATCATGACCCCCAAGAGCCTGCTGCGGCTGCCTGCCGCCGCCTCCCACGTGGAGGACCTGACGAGCGGCCGCTTCCAGCCGGTGCTCGCCGAGCCCGGAGTCGATCCGCAGGAGGTCAAGCGCCTGATCCTGTGCAGCGGCAAGATCTTCTACGACATCACCGGCAACCCGGCGCGCGCGGAGACGCCCGGCGTCGCGATCGGCCGCGTGGAGATGCTCTATCCGTTCCCTGAGGAGGAGATCCTCGCGCTGGTCGGCAGCTACCCGAACCTCGAAGAGGTCGCGTGGGTGCAGGAGGAGCCGCGCAACATGGGGGCGCGCATGCACATGTCAACCGCGCCTCCAGCAGATCCTCCCCGAGCACTTGCGACTCGGCTACGTTGGCCGCCCCGAGCGCGCAGCTTCGGGAGAGGGCTACCCGGCCGCGCACTCGCGAGAGCAGAACCGGATCGTCACGACGGCGCTTGATCTGTTGCGCCCGGTTTCGCAGTTCCCGCTCGCCACGCCTGGCGACCGCTGAGTTCTCGCGTCGGCTGCCGCTGCCGCCGCTAGGCCAGCGTCGGGTAGAGCCGGAAGGCGTTGCCGCGGTTGTCCACCGCGACGCACTCGCTGCTCGTCGGGACAGGCCACCGAACCGAATGCGTGCCCCGGATCCACGGCCTGCAGCTGCCACGAGTCAGCGCTCGCCGAGCCGGCAACGGCGTTACCGCTGCGGTCGACTGCAGCGCATAGGCCGCTGGGTTTGCAACTGATGGCCGAGAGCGAGTTGCCCGGATCCACCTCGACGCTGGTTGTCTCGAAGGCGCCAAACGCTCCTGCTGGCTGCGGATCGAAGGTGACGATGTTGCCGAGTGTGTCTACCGCCGCGCACAGCTTCGTGGTTGGGCATGAGATCCCATCGAGCTCGTTGTCGGATGCTCCCGATGGGGCATCCAGGCCGACGGCGGAATCGATCTGAGAGCTGCCCAGCCGCTGACCGGTCTGTGGGTCGAACGTGTGCTCGTAGCCGTCGTCGTCGAGCGAGGTGCATTGCTTGACCGACGGGCACGCGAGCGCCGTCTGGGCCTCGTTGGAGTCGACCTTGATCTGTCGTTTGATGGTCTTCCAGTTCTGCGGGTCGAAGGTCATGCCATCGCCGAAGCTGTCAACCGCGACGCACTCCGTGCGCGACGGGCAGCGAAGGCTCACAAGACCCTCGCCTGACTCCGGTTCGATGCTCTTCGCGCGGGCGACGCTGAACTTGACGGGGTTGAAACTGGCGGGGCTCTGGAAGTCGACGCCGACGCAACGGGTGCTGGTTGGGCACCAGAGGCCGTCGAACACCAACCCCCGACCGGCGAACAGTGTGTGCGGCCGCGGTCTCTTGAAGCTCTTCGGGCTGAACGCCAGCTCCTGTGTGTCCGAGGAGGCGACGCACAGTGACGCTGATGGGCAAACCACGTCCGTCAGCGAGTGGCCTGGTTCGACGGGCAGCGGTGTCGCGTTCCAGGTCAGCGCGGCTCGGGCGTTACCGGCGTGGATGCCCGCCAGGAGCAGGGCACAGACCATCAAGGCCACACAGAGTGCGGACCTCCTCAAGCCGACGACGCTGCGCGCGCCAGTTCTCCCCGGAAACGGCATGGCTCCAACAATAGTTGGGCCGACCCACGGCTTTAATTGGGATCAGGTAATGCCGACGATCGCCGCGCAGGCCCAGTTGGAGGCGCCCGCTCCGTTGTTCCAGATGCGGGTCGCGATGGCGTCCTGCTCGGACTTCGGCGCGAGGTAGGCGGCCGGGCCGCTCCCGCCGAACTCCCGCCAGGTGCTGGGGATGATCTGGTAGTACCCGGAGGCGCCGGCGCTGTTGGGCGGAAGGTTCTGGCCGCCGGACTCGCACAGCACGATCGCGTAGGGAATCGCCCAACCGGCTGAGGAGCCAAGGCCGTCGCCGCCGGTGTAGCTGATCGTGCGCTCGGCCTGCTCTGCCGCCTGCACCTGCTTCTGGATCGTCGCGATAGCCGCCTGCAGCTGCGCGCCACGGGCCTTGCTCGCAGATAGTGCCGCGCTCTGGGCGGCGCGCGCATCCGCCAGAGCCGACTCACGCGAGTTGAGCAGCGCATCCATGCCGGCCAGCGCGCTGGTCTGTGCCTGCGCATCGCCCGCGGCCGTGGCGTCGCTGTGCTGCAGCGTGCTCAGTCGTGCCGTGGCCGCCCGGGCGTGGCTGCGGGCGACGCGAGTGGAACTGATGACCGACTGCTCCTGCCGCTTGACCGCCGAGACGTATTGCAAGCGAGTCGAGCAGCTGCTGGAAGCCCCTGGCGGTGATGATCACCGACACGAGTGACTGCTGGGGTTGCTCGTACTGGCTCACGAGCTCGTTCTGGCAAGTGCCCTGCGCGCATGCCGCAAGACCTGCCGCAGATGCCCCAGCAGCCGCCGTTCGTGCCCAATCGCCACCTTGGCGGCCGCGAGCTTAGCCCTGTAGGCGGCCAGCCGCGCGCGCATATTGGCCTCGCGTGCCTGCACCAGCTGGATCTGGCCCGCCAGCGACGTCACCTCACTGTTCAGCTGCCCGATCCGGGCCGCGATGCTCAGCACGTGCTGCGTCGTGCTGTTCAGCTGCGACTTCGTGTTCCCGAGCTTGTACTGGAGCTGGCTGATGTTGCTTCCCGTGGCGCTCCCGGTCAGCGCGAGCGCCACCCCGGCGGAGGCTGCGAGTGCGGAGGCAACGATCCGCCATCGGTGTCGTCGTATCGGAGCAGTCATAGGGTCGGTCGCCGCGTCCCGGTCAGGCGCGAAACCGACCGTGCGAGGTTAGCGCGACGGTGCTTTGGACCCATTTCAGACACATCTCGCCCCGTTTCGCGATCGGTCCATATGCTGGGGCGATGATCTGGGTCCAGGGGCGGATCACGCTGGCGCCGCGGCCACGTGGCTTTCACCTGATCACGCGCGACATCCTCGATGGCGTCGAGGGATTGGATCAGATCCGCGTCGGCCTCCTGCACCTGTTGATCCAGCACACCTCGGCGTCGCTGACACTCAATGAGAACGCCTCGCCCGATGTCCGGCGGGACTTCGAGTCCTGGTTCGATGACGCCGTCCCCGAGCGCGCCCCCTTCTGGACCCACACGGTCGAGGGTCCGGACGACATGCCCGCCCACATCAAGGCCTCGCTGCTCGGTCCGGCGCTCACCCTGCCCGTCGCGCAGGGCCGCCTGGCGCTCGGCACGTGGCAGGGCATCTACCTGTGCGAGCACCGCGAGCACGGCGGGCCACGCTCGATCGTGGCGACCGCATTCGGAGAGGGTTAGACGTCGGGGACTCGTCCTGGGACCGAGTCCCCCAGCGTCCGTCCAGCGGGGCTTCGGCTACTTGCCCTGCCAGACCGGCGGGCGCTTCTCGGCGAACGCGGTCGCGCCCTCTCGGGCGTCCTCTGAGGCGAAGATCGGCTGCCAGATCGGCGCCTGACGCTCAAACGCCTCGCTCTGCGACCAGTCGAGCGACTCACGCAGGATCCGCTTGCTCCCAGCCAGCGCGAGCGGACCGTTCGCGGCGATCGTGGCAGCCAGCTCGAGCGCGGCGTCGAGCGCTCCGCCCTGCGCGCTCACGCGGTTGACGAGGCCCAGCTCGTAGCCGCGCTCGGCAGTGATCGGGTCGCCGGTCAGCGCCAGCTCGTTTGCGATGTTGCGCGGAAGCATGCGCGGCAGGCGCAGCAGCCCACCACCGGCAGCGACGAGTGAGCGCTTGACTTCAGGGATACCGAGCTTGGCGCCCTCCGCGGCGACGATCAGATCACAGGCGAGCGCAATCTCGAGCCCGCCGGCCACCGCGAAGCCCTCGATCGCGGCGATCAGCGGCTTGTCGGACGACCGCTCGACGATGCCGCCAAAGCCGCGGCCGTCTACCCATGGCCTCTCCCCGGCGGCAAATGCCTTGAGGTCCATCCCGGCGCAGAAGTATCCGCCCGCGCCGGTGACGATCCCGACCGACAGCGAGGCATCTGCGTCGAGCTGCTCGAGCGCTTCCGCGACACCGTTCGCCACAGCCGCGTTGATTGCGTTGCGCTGCTCCGGCCGGTTGAGGGTGATTACGAGGACGCGCTCGCGGCGCTCGGTGAGGACGGCTGCTTGATCGCTCATGCCGCGAACAGTCGCAGCTCTGGCTCGCGCTCGCCACGCAGAACCGCAAGGTCGACCTCGACGCATGCGATCCCGCGCGACTCCGCGAGCACGCGCGCCTGTGGCTTGATCGTCTGCGCCGCGAGGATCCCGCGGCAGCTCAGGAACTGCGTGTCCGTGCGCAGTCGCTCCAGGTAACGCGTGATCTGCTCTACGGACTCGATCGTCGCCACGCGCTTGATCTCCACCGCGACCCACTCCTCATCGCCGTCGCGGCACATCAGATCGACCGGGCCGATGTCGGTCGGCCACTCGCGCCGTACGAGCCGCAGCCCCTCGCCGCACCAGTGCGGCTGCTCGGCCAGCAGCTCCTGCAGATGCGCCTCGACCCCATCCTTGGCCAGGCCGGCGTCATCGTCCGGCAGGCCCATGTCGTGCGTCACGTCGGAGAGCACCTCCAGCAGCGCGATCTCCAGCCGATCCTCGGTCTTGCCGGCGTGCTTGCGCACCACGATCCGCTCCAGCGGCTCGCCCTGCTCCTCGATCACGGTCGGCGGCGTCATCCAGTTCAGCGGCTTGTAGCCGCCGGAATCCGCGTGCAGCAGCACGCTGCCGTCGGCCTTGACCATGATCAGCCGCAGCGCCTCCGGCAGGACGGTGTCGAGGCGACCGGAGTAGATGGCGGAGCAGCGGGCGACGATCAGGCGCATGGAGGCTGAAGGCTACGAGCGTGACTGGACGGGACGAAACTCCGGCGGCATAAAGCCGCTGGGAGCACGAACTCATGCCGTAACTCCGTCATTACGAAGTTACGGCGTCAAGACTGGTCGGCAGATCATGGCTGGTCGAATGTCGGCGCGAGCGCTCGCTCCATCTCGTCTGCGGACCCGAGCGTTGACGAGGCCGGTGTCAACTGCGGCCCTCCAACTCCGGGGGGAGCGCCTTGGGGCCATCCGGATAGAGCTGTGCCAGATGTTCGGGGGTCATCTCGAGTGTGTTCGCGCCCTCAACCGGGGTTCCGACAATCAGCCAGAGCGCTTCCTCCGTAGTGTCGTTGAACACCTGCCGGATGGTGTCTGGCCCGACCAGCACTGCCGATAAGCGAGGCAGGGTCAGCAGCTCGTCGGCGATCCGCATCCGGCCGGTTCCCTCGATCACGACGTACAGCTCGTGCTGGGTGACGTGGCGGTGTCTGGTGGATGCCTGTCCGGGCATAAGCCGCCAGAACCGCGCCGCGAGCTCCGCCGAACCCAGCTGCTTTCCCAGGTCGGTGTTGAGGACTGACATCTGGTTCGACGGTCGCCAGGAGGCGTCCTCGGCACGCAGCACGGTGTAGCCCATGCGGCCAAAATAAGTGATCCTCCTTAGGCTTGGTGGATGGAGTCCGCAAATTGCGGCGTGCGCCTGGCTGAGGGCGGTGAGGCCGCTGCGGTCGCCGACCTGATGTTGCGATCCAGGCGTGCCGCGCATGGAATCCCGGCGTCGGTCCACAGCGATGAAGAGGTGCGCGCCTGGGTCCGGGAACTGCTGCTGCCCTCATGCGATGTGTGGATCGCGACGGAGGACGACCAGCTGGCCGGCATGATGGCCGTGCAGGGCGACTGGATCGAACAGCTCTATATCTCGCCGACTCACCTGCGGCGCGGACATGGAACGCGGTTGCTGAGGCTGGCACAGGCCACCCGAGACTCGCTCGCGCTCTGGACCTTCGAGGCCAATCTCGTCGCCAGACGGTTTTACGAGACCCACGGTTTCATCCAGGAGGGCGAGCCCACGCAGCGACAACGAGGAAGGCGCCCCTGCGATCTGTTACCGCTGGCGGCGGGCCATTTCCGAGGTCGTGTCCCAGCCCAATTGACGGTAGAGCGGCTGCCCCTTCTCGGTGGCATGGAGGATCGAGAACTGCACGCCACGCCTGTCGAACTCCTCCTCCGCAAGCCCCATCAACCTCTTGGCAAGTCCCTGCCTGCGGTGCTCAGGTTCGACGTACAAATTGAGGACGTAGCCACGCTGATCTTGAGTGGGGTGCGACGGTGCGGCGGCCAGTCGATCAGCATCAGGCCGACGCCGGCGACCGGATGGCCTTCCGAGCTGATCACGTAGCCGAAGTACGTGCCGTCCTCGAGGCGGGGAGCCAGCCACGGCCGGAAATGCTCAGTCATCTCGATGAGCACGGCCTCCGGCGTCCCGGCGTCCCGGAACATCTCCTCGCGGTGGCGGCAGATCAACTCGAGGTCGTCGGGGGTTACTTCTCGGATCTGGTCGTGAAGCATGGATCGCCAAGGCTACGGTCCACGCGCGAGGCCTGTGTACCGTTCGCTTGATCATGAGCGGCACTGTTCTACAAGAGATCCTGGCCCGCGGAGAGGGCTTCGGCCACCGGCAGCATCTGGAGTTCACCTGGCGGTGCCTGGACGACCACGCTCCAGATGAGGCGGCTGCGATCGTGGCCGACGCAATCCAGCACGTGGCGGCAGCGCACGGCGCTCCCGACAAGTACCACGCCACCCTCACCAGCGCGTGGGTGCACTGCGTCGCGGTGCACCGCGAGCGCTGGCCCGCCGACAGCTTCGACGAGTTCATCGAGCGCAACCCGGCGCTGCTCGACGCGAAGCTCCTGGAGCACTTCTACTCGCCCAGCCTGCTGTTCAGCGACGCCGCGCGGGCCACTGTGACCGGCCCGGACCGCCGCCCCCTGCCGGCTCTCGCCGCCTAGCGCCGACCAGCCTCAGTGCGTCCCGGACGCCGTCAACACCGGCATCGCTGCCGCGATCGCAAGCGGCGCTGACAGCAGCCCCAGTCGAGCCGCCCCGACGATCGAGGGCTTCGCGTTCACGGTGCGCGCCGAGCGCCACCATAGAACCCAGGCAAGCGAGCCCGTGACGAACAGATTGGGACCGATGTTCAGCCCGACCAGCAGCGAGAAGGGGTGCGAGGGTGCCCGCGCGGACAGGAGCGACGCAGCCGGGAGGTTGTTGACGAGCACGGTCGTAACGGCCGCCACCCCGGCGGTGGCCCATGGCCCAAGGTGCGCGAGCAGCGAGGCCGGGCCCGACCAGGCGCGGCCGAGCGCGCCAAGCGCGACCGCGACCCCGAACAGCCCGACCAGCACCGGCAACCCGAGCACGTCCGAGCACCGTCCACAGCCGCCCGCCACGGCCGCATCCGCAACAGCACAGCGACGATCCCCACGCCCAACACCGGCAGCGCGGCGTTCCGCAGCACCACCACGAGCACAGTTGCAGCGAACACGCGGCCAGGCCCACTCGCAGCCGAGGCCGCTCGACTTCGCCATCAAACGCCGCATCGGCCCGCAGCTCACCGTGATGCCACAGCGCGATCACGAGCGCTGTGACAAGCACCGAGACGACACCCGCAGGCGCCATCCTGCGGAAGAACTCGCCGCCGCTCATGTGGACGTGGCCGAGCACGATCAGGTTGGTCAGGTTGGACCCGGGCAGGATCAGCGAGCCGGCGTTCGCGAGCAGGATGCACGCAAACAGCAGCGGCGCCTCGCCCTCGCGACGGCTTCGGGCGGTGTAGACGAACACCGGCGTGAGGAACGCCACCGCCGTGTCGAGGTTGAGCAGCGCCGTGACGACCGCACCAGCGCGACCGCGCCGCAGTATAGCAGCACGCCGTTGGGCGCGCGGCGCGCGAGCAGCTGCCCCGCGGCGAGGAACAGCCCGTCCTTCTCGCTCACCAGTCCCACGAGCAGCAGCCCGGAGACGAGCACGAACGGCGGCCAATCCTGACCGGCGGCGGCGCGCGTGTCGCTCGGGCTGAGCGCAACCGCGATCAGGAGCGCGCCACGCCCGCGCGCACAGAATCCATCCGGGCCGGAGTCGGAGGCGGGTTGCGGTCGCGGTGGCGCTCAGATGCGTGGGGCGGAGCTGGGGTACCGGTGTCCGAAATGCCCCTCAAAGGGGATTTGCGACACCGATACCCGTTACTCGTTTACCCGCCGGCCACCGGCTCCGGCTCGCGAGGCTCGCGGTGCTCGGGCTCGTCCTGCGCCTCGGTAACCAGCGCCGGGGAGGTGCCCTCGATGTTCAGCTCCGGCAGGCGCGCGTCCAGCCACGACGGCAGCATCCAGGTCCGCTTGCCCAGGATTTGCAGGACCGCCGGCAGCATCACGCAGCGCACCACGAGCGCGTCAAGGGCCACGGCGATCGCAAGCCCGAAGCCGAATTCCTTGACCGGGCGCTCGTTGCCGAGCATGAACGACAGGAACACGCAAACCATGATCGCCGCGGCGGCGGTGATCACCCGGCCCGTGTACGCGATGCCGTCGGATACGGCCCCCGACGCGTCGCCACGGTGCACCCACTCCTCCCGCACGCGGGATATCAGGAACACCTCGTAGTCCATCGACAGGCCGAAGACCACCGCGAACATGAGCACCGGGATCCACGGCTCGATCGGGCCGCTGGAGATGCCGAGGATGCTCGACCCCCAGCCCCACTGGAACACCGCGACGGTCGCGCCGAGGGCGCCGCCGATGCTGAGCAGGTTCATCACCGCCGCCTGGATCGGGATCACCACCGAGCGGAAGATCACCAGCAGCAGCAGCGCCGAGAGCACCACGACGATCGCGATGAACAGCGGCAGCTTGACCGACAGCACATGCGAGAAGTCGATCGAGCCGGCCGTGAAGCCGCCGATCGAGGCGACCACGCCGAGCTTGTGCTTGAGCGGCGGGAACACCTGCTGTCTGAGCTTGTTGACCAGATTGGTGGTGGCCGGAGCCTGCGGCGCCGAGTGCGGATAGGCCTCCAACACCGCCACCTTGCCCGAAGGCGAGACCCGCGCCGGCGTCACGGCAACCACGTTCGCGGTGGTCGCGACTGCCGACCGCACCTGTGAACGCGAAGCCTGATTGGCACCGTGGGGCATCTCGACCGCCACCAGCAGCGGCCCGTTGAAGCCCGGCCCGAAGCCGCTGCGACAGCATGTTGAACGCCTGTTGGCTGCTGGTGCCCGGTCGGGTCGTTACCCGCGTCCGAGCTCTCCAGCCGCATCGACAAGAACGGGATCAGGCAGGCCAGCATGATCGCCAGCGAGAACAGCGCCAGCGGCCATGGCCGCGCCTGGACCATGACGCTCCAGCGGCGCCAGGCCGACTCGTGCGGGCGACCGGACGCCGCGCGCCGTCCGCTCGGAACGGGATGGCCGCACGACCCTGTGTCCGAAGCGCGAGAGCAGGGCGGGCACCACCGTCAGCGACGCGAGCAGCACGCACAGCACGGCCATGACCGAGGCGATCGAGAGCCCGTACATGAACGACGACGCCGGTCGCGAACATGCCGAGCAGGGCGATGACCACGGTGCAGCCGGCCAGCAGGATCGCGCGGCCCGAGGTGTCCATCGCCTCGATGACCGCGGCCTCGACATCGCCGACGCGGTGGTAGGACTCCCGGAACCTGGTGACGATGAACAGCGCGTAGTCGACGCCCACGCCGAGGCCGATCATCAGCGCGAGTTCGGGGGCGACGTTGGACATGCTCGTGAAGTGCGTCGCGAGCCCGATCAGCGCCGTGCCGGTGATCAGGCCGAAGCCGGCTGTGATCAGCGGCAGCCCGGCAGCCGCCAATGACCCGAAGGTCAGCAGCAGGATCACCATCGCGGCGAGCACGCCGACGATCGTGGCGGGGCCGATGTTGAAGCCCTCAGCCTGTTCGATCACCTGGCCGCCGGCGGCGATCTTCAAGCCCGGAACGTGGATCGCCGAATCTGGTTGAGCACCGGCTTGCCGGTCTTGTCAGGCAGCAGGTTGGCGCGCTTTGAGTAGTTGATCGTCGCGAACGCGGTGTGGCCGTCCTTGGACACCTGCACCGCGCCCTGCGGCGAGTACGGGCTGATGACGCTGACCACGTGCGGGATCGTGTGCGACCTTCGCCAGCAGCGCTCGATCGCCGGCCTCACCGCCGGAGCGTCATAACGACCCTTCGAGTAGTGGAAGACGATCGTGTCGACGTCGCCGCTCTGCGCCTTGAACTCGTTGCTCAACAGGTCCGACACGTGCTGGGACTGCGTGCCCGGCAGCGTGAAGTCCGTTGAGTAGTTGCGGCCGACGGCGTAGGCGATGACATTCGTGCCAACCGCGACCGCCAGCCAGCCGATGATCACCCAGCGGCGATGTCTCATGCACCAACGACTCAGCCCGATCATGTTCCGGCGCCTCCTCGAGGAGAGAGTGGAAGGGGGGCGTTGTTCTCCGCTCCCGGCAGATCTGCCGTCACCGGGACGGGCGCGGCATGACTCTAACAAATTACTGAGCGCTCGCTCAGCTAAACAGGCAACCTGTCGATCAGACCGCCGGCTCGAGCACCTCGGCACCGTGGTCGGGCGGATATCCGTACGCGTAGACGACTCAGAGCCTCCTGTGCTCCGTGGTTGGCGCTCTGCAGCGGCATGCCCGCAGGGATGTTGATCACCGAGCCGGCCGCTACCTCCACGCGCTCAGGCGGCTCGCCGACATACATGGTGAGATACGCCGCTGAGCACGACGAACGTCTCCTCCTGCTCGGCGTGCACGTGTCGCTTGCCCTTGGCCCCGGGCTCGTAGCGCCAGACGTTGGCAGGCACGTGCCACGAGCCGAGCGCTCCGCTCACTTCCGCGACGTGCCGAGCAGCCTCATCCTCCGCATGCGGCCGTGTGATCCACTCGATTGCCTCGGCCGGGACAACGTTGAATGACACTCCCGCCTACGCCGCCGCGTTCGGGCGGAAACTCCAAATCGTCCGCGTTCACGACAGCGCCCGCACGGCCAGGCGCCGTGTGGTACTTCCAGTAGAGGTTCGTGTGCGCGATCACCTGATCCGGCGGCGGAGCGCCATACGAGGTGAAGTCCACGGTCGTGTGGGCGTCGCCGACCAGCGTCGCGTCGTAGCCGCGCGCCACTGCACCGTGCAGCGTCGAGCGGATGCACTGGTCCGTCTGCGCGCCGGCGACCACCAGGTGCCCGACCAGCGCTCGGCCAGCAGCTCCTCGAGCGTCGGTGTCCTCGAACGAGTCGCCGTACTGCTTGGGCACCAGCGGCTCGCCCTCCCGGCGCTGGAGCTCGGGCACGTACTGCCAAGCCTCGGAGCCCTCGGGCAGCTCCTCGTCGATGTGCTGCACCCAGATCACCGGCACGTCCGCGTCGCGCGCCCGCTCCACGAGCGATCCGATTCTGGAGACGACGCCATCGCGGTCGTGGGCGCCGTCGACGACGCCGTTCTGGACGTCGATCACCAGCAGCGCGGTGTTCGTGCGGCCTGGCAGGGTGGTCATCCAGCCTCGCTTTCGGTCGGAATCAGGTTGCCGTGAACAGAGCCTACCCGATGACCGCCGCACCCGTCCACGACCGCCCGTTAGCCTTGAGGACCGTGATCTTCGCTGTGACACTCGACGCGGCGGCCCGTGGGACTGGTCACGCGAGCTGCGCGAGCAGGAGGGTCTCGACGAGCACGATGGCGACCATGACGCCCATCCACCGCCGACAGAGGTCGTCTCCGTCGAGCATCTCAAGGTTCGCTACGGCGACACGCTCGCCGTCGACGACGTCTCGCTCACGATCAACCGCGGCGAGATCTTCGGGATCCTCGGCCCCAACGGCGCCGGCAAGACGACCACCGTCGAGTGCATCGGCGGTCTGCGCAAGCCGGACGCCGGTCGATCAGCGTGCTCGGACTGGACTTCCGCGCTCACGCCAAGGAGCTGCACGAGCGCGTCGGCATCCAGCTGCAGACCTCGGAGCTGCCCGACAAGATCTACGTGCGCGAGGCGCTCGAGCTGTTCGCCTCGTTCTATCCGAACCCGCGTCGAGCCCGACGAGCTGCTGCAGCAGCTGAGCCTCGAGGACAAGGCCGAGACCCGCTACGTCGAACCTCTCCGGCGGCCAGCGCCAGCGGCTCTCGATCGCGCTCGCGCTGATCGGCCGCCCGGAGCTCGCGATCCTCGACGAGCTGACGACCGGCCTCGACCCGCAGTCGCGGCGCGAGACCTGGAAGCTGATCGAGGGCATCCGCGACCAGGGCCTGACCGTGATCCTGGTCACCCACTTCATGGAGGAGGCCGAGTACCTCTGCGACCGCGTCGCGCTGCTGCACCACGGCCGCATCCGCGCGATCGACACGCCCGCCAACCTCGGTGCGGGCCTCGGCCAGCGGATCAGCTTCCGCACGACCGCCGGCGCTCGACCTCGACCAGCTGCGCGCGCTGCCCGAGGTCCGCGACGTCCACGAGCAGGGCGGCCGCATCGTGATCGAGGGCGACGGCGACGTCGTCGCGGCCGTGATCGCGCTGCTCGTACAGGAGCAGGTCGTGCCCGAGCAGACGCGCGTCGAGCAGTCGACGCTCGACGACGCGTTTGTCGCGCTCACGGCGAGGCCGACGCCGAGCTCGCCGCCGCGCCACGAGACGGAGCCCCGTGACCACGTCACGTCGACCACCGCAGCAAGCCGCCGCAGCAGCGGCGCGGCGGCTTCCTGAGCCTGCTCATCATCGAGTTCACGCTGCTGCGGCGCGAGCCGATGATCCTGTTCTGGGCGCTGATCTTCCCGGTCGGGCTGCTGGTCGTGCTCGGCTCGAGCACCTCCGACAAGCCGAAGGCGGACCTCGGCGGCCTGCCGTTCATCGTCGTCTACACGCCGGTGCTGATGACCTTCACGCTGACGCTGCTGGCGCTGAGCGCGATGCCGGCGACGCTCGCCTCGTACCGCGACAAGGGCTATCTCAAGCGGCTCTCGACCACGCCGGTCGGGGCGCCGCGGCTGCTCGCCGCGCAGCTGACGATCGTCTCTCGGCCTCTCGATCAGCGTCGTGATCCTGATCATGCTGGTCTCGCACTTCGCCTTCAACGTGCCGCTGCCGAGCCAGGTCATCGGCTTCATGCTCGCGATCGCTGCTGACGATGACGGCGATGGCCTCGCTCGGGCTGCTGATCGCATCGCTGGCGACCAGCCAGCGCGTCGCCGGCGCGATCGGCGGCATCCTCTTCTTCCCGCTGATGTTCTTCGCCGGGCTGTGGGTGCCGCAGCAGCAGATGGGCACGACGCTGCGCACGATCAGCCAGTACACGCCGCTGGGCGCCGCGGTCCCGTCGATCATCAACTCCGACTTCGGCCATTGGCCGGGCACGACGCACCTGCTCGTGCTCGCGGCCTACACCGTCGTGCATGCTGCGGATCGCGATCCGCTTCTTCCGCTGGGACCGCTAATACGGCCGGCTCGCCGCTGCTTCGCCGGCCTGACTCGAGCCGCGCTGGTCAGGCCTTCGGCGCGATCCACTTCAGGCGGTCGTCATCGCGCCGCCCGAGCATGTCGACCTCGCCCTCGCCGTGCAGCGCCGCGCGCAGCCGCAGGTACTGGGAGACCTGCGCGACGTCGTGCACGCGCACGATCTGTGCGCCGGCGCTGACCCCGAACTCGAGTGCCGCGATCGTGCCGGCGAGTCGATCCTCGGGCAGCGCGTCGGCCAGCATGCCGATGAAGTACTTGCGCGAGACGGCGAGCAGGATCGGCCGCTGGAGCACGGCGAGCTCGCCGCAGGTGGCGCAGCACCTCGATGCTCTCCTGTGGCGCCTTGGCGTAGTCGAGCCCCGGGTCGAGCAGGATCTGCTCGAGGGCGACGCCACGGTCGAGTCGCCAGCTCGACCCGCTCGCGCAGGAACTCGAGCACGTCGAGCACCGGGTCCTCGTAGCTGGGGAAGTGCACCTGTTTGGGCTCGGCGCGGGTGTGCATCACGACAAGCCCGGCGCCCGTAGCTCGCGGCGATGTCGGCGACGGCCGGGTCGAGCAGGCCGCTGGTGTCGTTGATCAGCGCGCGCGCCGGCGTCGACCGCGGCGGCGATCGTCTCCGCGCGCCAGGTGTCGACCGAGACCAGCACGCCGGCCTCGGCGAGCGCCTGGACGACCGGGCAGAGCCGCTCGATCTCCTCTGCGACGGTGATCGGCGCGGTGTCGGTGCGCCCCGAGAGCACGCCGATGTCGACGATCCCGGCGCCGGCGGCGACCAGGTCGAGTCCGCGCTGCACCTGCTGCTCGACGCTCGTCGAAGCTCGTCGAGTCGGCGACCGAGTCCCGGCCGATGTTGAGGATGCCCATCACGAGCGGCTCGCCCGCGCGCAGATCGAGCGTCCTGTCGCGGAGCCGCAGCTGCATCAGTACTCGAGTCCGTAGCGGAGGAACAGGAAGCCCTCGCTGGCGGTGGCGCCGAGCAGCTCCAGCTTACGTCGAGCGGCCCGGCGTGCTCGAGCACCCGCTTCTGCGAGTCGTCGCCGACGATCTGCGGCGAGATGCCGAGCACGAACTGATCGAGCAGCCGCTGCTCGACGATCAGCCCGAGCACGGTCGGGCCGCCCTCGCAGACGATCAGGCCGTCCGGGTACGCTCGCGCAGCTGGCTGCCAGAGCTCGGGCAGGGGCGGGCTCGCCCGCGTGAACGGCACGAGCTCGGGCTCGGGCGGCAGCCCTTGCGCCTGACGCCTGGCCTTAGCCTCCTCGCCGAGCAGCCCCTCGTAGCCCTCGGCGCTGACGGTGTTGCCGCCCACGACCACGGCTGCCGCCAGCTCACGGACCCCCGAGCAGCACCTGCTGATCGGCATCGCCGGTGAGCCCGCCGACGCGTCCGCTGCACGGTCGCGCGGCCGTCGACCGAGCTGACCATCACCGCCACTGTGATCGGTCCCGCGCCGTGCGAGTGGCTCGAGGAAGCTGGGGAGGTCCTGCTGGAAGGATGGTGTCGGTCATGTCAGGCATCACATCAGATCCGCGTTCACGTTAGCATCGCCGTCGATGCGCCATGAACTGCGCCCCCTGTTCGACCGCGTGGTGATCAAGGAGCTCGATCCGGATCGCGTGCGCCGCTCCGGTCTGCTGGTTCCTCCGGGTAACGACGAGCCGCCGCCCCAGCACGGGATCGTGCTCGCGGTCGGACCCGGCCTTGACTGGTGGGACCACGTCGGCGTCAAGATGCCGGTCGACCGCGGCGACCACGTCGTGTTCCCGGCGTCGGCCGGAGCCTGGGTCGAGATCGACGAGGAGCGGCTGCTGGTCTGTCGCGTGGGCGAGCTGCTGGCGTCTGGCCGAACTGCCGGCGCCTACCGTAGCGGTCCCTCGGACCGCACCGGTCTCACGCCCGGCGCCCGCTCCAGCAGCCCTGCCACACGGGCCGGAGCTCCAACACACGCTGGGCCTGAGCTGCCTCACGCTGGCCGGAGCTGCATCACACGCTGGCGAGATGCATCACGCTGGCCGGAGTTGCATCGCACGCGGTAAGGAAACGGTTCCAGTACCCCGCTCCCGCATCCTGGTCAGGCGGCGGTGCGGACGAGAGCTCGTGCGGGAGCGCGGCCTTGGTGCGCTCGAGCAGCTCCCGCACCTCGGGGTCGTCGCCCAGTCTGAGCGCCCGCTCGCACGCGGCGATGCACTCCTGCAGGCGGTCGGTGCGCGCCAGCGCGTGCGCGAACGCGGACCAGGCCTGCGGTGAATCGGGGGCGATGATCGTTGCCGCCTCGGCGGCCGACACCTCGGCGCCGACGTCGCCGGCCAGATGCTGGGCGAGTGCCAGGTCGAGCAGGATCTCGACCGAGGCTCGATCGGCAGCGCGCGCTCGAGCGCCTCGATCGCGGCGTCGCGCTGCACAGTCGCAGCCGCAGACGCCGAGCCGCGCCCATGCAGACGCGTCCTCCGGGACCCGCCCGGTGACACGCTCCGCCGCATCGGTGGCGAGGTCGATCGCGCCCATGTCCTCGTAGATGCGCGAGGCGTAGCGCTCGGCTGTGGGCCGGTCGGTCTCGGCGCGGCCCCAGTCGCGCACCGCGCGGCCGGCCGCCGGCAGGTTGCCCGACTGCCAGAACGCGACGGTCAGCAGCCGCAGCACCGCCGGGTTGGTGGGATCCGCGTCACGCGCGTAGATCAGCCGCTGCGCCGCGAGCGCCGGGTTGCCCTCGGCGAGCGCGTGCTGCGCCGCGGTCATGAAGCGCTCGACGCGCTCCGCGCCCGGGTCGGGCTTTGAGAAGTCGACGAACTGCAGCGAGCCGGCCGGCACGGTGCGGACTCCGACCTGGAAGGACATGCGCGCCCATTGCTGGACGTCGTCGCCGTCGCCCGGAGAAGTAGATGCCGCTGACGGTGCCGACGCCCCATTCGGGATAGGAGATGCAGCGCGCGTAGCGGTGCACCACGGAGTGGTCCGGAACGCGCGAGCCGAACGGGTCGTTCTTGGCACGGTCCGTCGCCGCTGCTCGTGCGCGCTGCTCGGCCTCGTAGGCGCGGCGCCCTCCTCCTCGCGCGCCCTGCGGGCCGCGGCCGCCGAGACCTTGACGGCGTTGCGGCTGACCGTCCCGCCGCGCGAGGTCTCGGCCAGCTCTCGAGTTGGTCGGCGGCCTCGTTGATCGCCTGCAGGTGGCGCTGATGCTCGTGCTGGCGCCCCGGGGGGAGCGATGTCGGGGTGCCAGACCTTCGCCATCCGGCGGCGTGCGAGCTGCACCTGGCGCTTGTCGAAAGGCGCCTCCAGCTCGAGTAGCAGGAGCGATTGTTCGAGATCCAGGATGCGTGCCATCGACATTAAGTTAGCGACCGGTCGGGAGGCTTGGTGGGTCTATTCGGTGTCCTGGCGCGCGTAGAACGCTCTGTGACAAAGGTGTGCCAATTCCCGAGGACCGTGTGTTCGCGGGCCTAGCTTGCGCGCCATGGTCGCCAGACGACAGGCGCGGAGCAGGGTCGATGATGGCGTCGCTGATCGCGGGCGTGCTGATCGTCTGCGGGTTCTGCCTGATGCTGCTGCCGCGATCGGCGGGATCACCGGCAGCGCCTCGCCAGGGGACCGCGTGCGGACCGGCACAGACGGTTGGCGCGACCGAGTACGGCGGCCCGGGCGATCCCTCCAGCGGCACCGTCGGGGCGTCCGGGGTGAGCCTGCTCCGCGCAGCCGGCGAGCTTCGCCGAGCTCGGTGGCACGAGCTTCTCCACCGCGACGGCGCTCGGCGGCCTGCCCTACGGCACCCGCTTCAGATCAGCGCCGGGCGTCGGACGGTTGTGGCCTACAAGGAGGACATCGGCCTGGGTGGTGGTCCGATCGGCGGCCGCCCGCGTGTGATCGACCTGTGGTGGCAGCTCGCCCGCAGCCTCGGCATCCCCTACGAGGACGGCCGCTGGTCGGGAACCGTGAAGATCGAGCCGCTCGCCGGGTGCTGCGCGGAGGTGGACGTCCGGGACCGGCGACCGTCGCACCTCGGCGGGTCCGCGCGCGACGCTGCTGCCCGACGGCGCCGCGGCCGCGCCCGCCTCGGCGCCGGCGGCGGTCAAGGGCATCATCGCCGCCGGTAACCAGATCATCGGCAGGCCCTACGTCTACGGCGGCGCACACGGCCTGCCGCTCAACATCGTCGCGCCCTACTACGACTGCTCGAGCAGCGTCGCGCACCTGCTCTACGGCGGCGGCCTGCTGGCGGCCGACGACGACATGACCTCCGGTGACTTCGAGTCCTGGGGCCTTCCCGGTCCTGGTCGCTGGGTGACGATCTACGCGAGCCCGTCCCACGTCTACATGTACGTGGCCGGTCTGCGCTGGGACACCCACAACGCTGCCGGTCCGGAAGACGGCAGCAACGGGATCGGCTGGCATCCGCTGGTGCGCACGAGCGCCGGCTTCGTCGTGCGCCACCCGCCGGGACTGTGAGCAGAGCGCGACCCGATCTGGCCCGCTAGTCTCAAGAGCGTGTCCTCTCAGTACATCTACACCACCTACAAGCTGTCGCGCCGGCACCCGCCGGACAAGCAGGTCCTGACCGACATCTCGCTCTCCTTCATGCCGGGCGCGAAGATCGGCGTGCTCGGGTACAACGGCGCCGGCAAGTCGACGCTGCTGCGGATCATGGCCGGCCGCGACCAGGACTTCGATGGGCAGGCCCAGCTGGCGCCCAACGCGACCGTCGGGCTGCTCGAGCAGGAGCCGGAGCTCGATCCGAGCAAGGACGTGCGCGGCAACGTCGAGGACGGTGTGGCCGAGACCAAGGCGCTGCTCGACCGCTTCAACGAGCTGGCGATGAACTACTCCGACGACACCGCCGCCGAGTTCGCGCGGCTGCAGGAGCAGATCGACGCCGCCGACGCCTGGAACCTCGACACCAAGCTCGACTACGCGATGGACGCGCTGCGCTGTCCGCCGGCCGACGCTGACGTGACCAAGCTCTCCGGCGGTGAGCGCCGCCGTGTCGCGCTCTGCAGGCTGCTGCTCTCCGAGCCCGATCTGCTGCTGCTCGACGAGCCGACCAACCACCTCGACGCCGAGTCGGTGGCGTGGCTCGAGCGCCACCTGCTGGATTACAAGGGCACGATCGTCGCGGTCACCCACGATCGCTACTTCCTGGACAACGTCGCCGGCTGGATCCTCGAGCTCGACCGCGGTCGCGGGATCCCCTACCAGGGCAACTACTCGGGCTGGCTCGAGCAGAAGGAGAAGCGGCTCGAGCAGGAGCCAGCGCACCGACGTCGCGCGCCAGCGCACGATCAAGCAGGAGCTCGAGTGGGTGCGCATGAACGCCAGTGCCCGCCGGGCCAAGCCCAAGGCGCGCCTGAATGCCTATGAGGCGCTGCTCGCCGAGGACCGCAACGTCAAGCTCGACCAGGTCCAGATCCACATCCCCGCCGGTCCGCGGCTGGGTGATCTGGTCGTGGAGGCCAAGAACGTGCGCAAGTCGTTCGGCGACAAGCTGCTGATCGACGACCTCAGCTTCAACCTGCCCCCGGCCGCGATCGTCGGCGTGATCGGGCCCAACGGCGCCGGCAAGACGACGTTGATGCGCATGATCACCGGCGAGGAGCAGCCCGACGAGGGCACGTTCCGGGTCGGCGAGACCGTCAAGCTCGCCTATGTCGACCAGTCGCGTGACGCGCTCGACGGCGACAAGAACGTCTGGGAGGAGATCTCGGGCGGGCTCGACCAGATGGTGCTCGGCGAGCAGTCGATCGCGAGCCGCGCCTACGTCGCCGGCTTCAACTTCAAGGGCTCGGACCAGCAGAAGAAGGTCGGGAGCCTCTCCGGAGGCGAGCGCAACCGCCTGCACATGGCCAAGCTGCTGGCCAGCGGCGGCAACCTGCTGATCCTCGACGAGCCGACCAACGACCTCGACACCGATACGTTGCGCGCGCTCGAGGAGGCGCTGCTGGCGTTTGCCGGCTGCGCCGTGGTCGTCTCCCATGATCGCTGGTTCCTCGATCGCATCGCCACCCACGTGATCGCCTTCGAGGGCGATTCGCAGGTGCGCTGGTTCGAGGGCAACTTCGAGGCCTACGAGAGCTTCCGCCACGAGCAGCTGGGCGCCGAGGCCGACCGCCCGCACCGGCTGACGTACAAGAAGCTCGTACGGGGCTGAGCAATTGCGGTCTGGCGCGGAGCCGCTGACGCGGCGCGGGCGTGGGCGGCAGCCGGCGCGGGTGCGCTGCGGTGACGGCCGCCGCGGCGGCCGCCCTGGCGCTCGCCGGCTGCGGCGGCTCGGAGCGGCACCCCAGCGCAAGGCGTCAGCCCAGCAGCGACGGGATCACCGGCAAGCTGCCGGCCGCCGGCACGCCGCTTCACGGCGGCACGATCACGGTTGGGCAGCTCACGGGACAGACGCCGTCGGACATCTTCCCGCTCGTCGACGATGCCAGCTGCACCACGCCGACGCTGAACTTCATCCAGGATCAGTACATCCCGCTGTACGCAGGACCGGACGGTGCCCGCCCGGCGATCGACACAGAGCCTGAGCGCCGCGGCCCTTCCGCAGTACTCGAACGGCGACAGGACCGTCACGATCAGGCTCAAGCGCGGCCTGAAGTGGTCGGACGGCAAGCCGGTCGTGGCGGCGACGTGATCTTCTACCTGGACCTGTTGAAAGCGGCGCTCAGCGTTTCACCGGTCAACTGGTGCCAATACTCGGCGGGCGGGTTGCCGGACAACATCGCGAGCTGGACGGCGCGCGGCGCCCGCACGTCGTCCTGCACCTGCGCCACGCCGTCAACCCGAACTGGTTCACGACCAACCAGCTTCAGGACGTCGGCGCCGGGATCTATCCGCTTCCGAGCCGGATTGGAACGTCGACTCGGCCGCAGGGCGAGCACATCACCGATTGGGCGACCAATCCGGCCGACGCGCTGAAGATCTACGACTACCTGCGCAGCCAGGGCAGCGCCAAGTCGACGTTCGCCTCCAGCCCGCTCTGGAAGGTGGTCGACGGGCCCTTCAGGCTCAAGTACTTCAGCGCCTCGAGTGGTGCATACGACCTGGTCCCCAACGCGCTTACAGCCTCCGGCCCAAGCCCACGCGCGAGCGCCATCTCGGTCCTCACCTTGGCAGCTCCGCGGCCGATGCTGCAGGCGCTGAGGTGCCGACCGCCTCGACATCGGCTCGATCGATCCGAGCACCCAGCTCGGAGCCGATCCCGAAGCTGACGCACGCGACGGCTTCAGCGTCTTCGGAGGGCCTGAGTGGGGCTGGTTCGGCGCCGTCGTCAACTTCCGGGACAGCACCGACCACTTCGACAAGGTGATCGCCCAGCCGTACATCCGCGGCGTGCTCGCCGAGCTCGTCGATCAGGCCGACGATCATCAAGCGCGTCTATCACGGCTGGGCGGTCCCGGCGTACGGCCCGGCGCCGACGGCTCCGCGGTCGCCCTTATGTCTCCGCCAGCGGCCACGCGGGCCTCCTGGCCCTATGACCCGGCCAAGGCGGTGGCGACGCTGAAGGCGCACGGCTGGCACGTCAGCCAGGCGGACAGACGACCTGCAACGAGCCGGGACGGCGGCCGCGAGTGTGGCGCCGGGATCCCAGCGGGCACGCCGATCAAGTTCGTATGGGCCAACGTGTCGAGCTCGATCTCGCCGGTGGGAGCGCTCGAGTCGAGGATCTTCGCCGACGACGCGAGCCGCGCCGCCGGCATCGACGTCAGCTTCGTGACCGGGACGTTCAGCTTCCTGACCGCCGAGTACAACGATCAGAATCCGGCGGCAGGCCTATGTCAACGACTGGGGCGTCAACAACTACGGCGGTGCGCTACCGACTACTACCCGACGCAGCAGGGCCTGCTCGGCGCTGGCGGCTCGCTCAACCTCGGCGGCTACACCGATCCTGACGCCAGGCTGATGGCCGCATCGGTCTCGAGCCCGAGGCGGGGCGATCGACGCCGAGGTCACATATCTGGGCCGGGCCTACCCGGTGCTGTACATGCCGGACCAGGACTGGATCGTCGCCGTCAGCCGCGGGTGGGAGGGCCGGCTGATGCGTTCCGCGCGATGACCCAACAGCAATACCCCTTCCAGTTCCTCTATCGCGTCAAGTAGGGGGCAGGCGAGCCGCCTTGCGGCCGCGTTTCCGCCTGATGAAATCGGCTTTCACGGTGTACAAAACATCCGATAGGCTTCGAGGTTGCATGTCCGCCCCGCTCTGGCGACAGGCGCAAACGCGGCGCAACACAGCCATCGCACGGAA
The DNA here is from genome assembly GCA_963818135.1 of uncultured Actinomycetota bacterium. GTDB lineage: Bacteria > Actinomycetota > Thermoleophilia > Solirubrobacterales > Solirubrobacteraceae > Palsa-465. The sequence continues at coordinate 31,180 of CAWFRF010000015.1, read as the reverse complement.
TGTCTTCGCGGCTAACACGCGAACTAATCGCAGGCGATTAAGTCCGTGTTAGACGGCGAAAAATTGTGTAAAAACTGCAGCATCGTGCGCCACGCTAGGGCCAGTACGCCATGGCCGATGGCGTCCATTTCATCCCTAACAACCAAAGAGGGGAAGCTGTAAATGAGGTTCAATCCCGTATCGCGCTCCGGCCGCCTTTGGCGGCTGACGGGCCTGATGGTGGTCCTTGCGGCGATCGCCGCGGTCATCGTCAGCGCAACCGGCGCCAGCGCGAAGAACGACAGCAAGAGGCATCGGTCGTCGCCGCGGTCGCGACGGCGAACGCGTCAGTGACGGCACTCTGCTCAACGGCACGCTGCCGAAGAACGGCACGCCGGCCAGCGGCGGCACGATCATCGACGGCCAGCTCACCGGGCCAGACGCCGACCGGACATCAACCCGATCATCAACGGTGCGACGTGCAGCACCGAGACCTTCGAGTTCGTCTCCGACCAGTACATCCCGCTGTACTACGGCCCGAACGGCGCGACGCCCGCGATCAACGAGAGCCTGAGCGCCGCCTACCGCCGAAGTACTCGAACGGCAACAAGACCGTCACGATCACGATCAAGCCGGGCCTCAAGTGGTCCGACGGCACGCCCGTCAACGGCCGAGGACGTCGCCTTCTACTACTACGTGCTCAAGGCGCGGCACGGACGAGTCGCCGGCCAACTGGTGCCAGTACGCGTCCCGCACGAGTTCCCGTACAACGTCAAGAGCATCTCCTACAGCGGCAACACCGTCGTCGATGCACCTGACGCACTCGGTCAACCCGACGTGGTTCACCGTACAACCAGCTGCAGGACACCAACGGTGGCGTCTACCCGCTGCCCGCGACCGACTGGAACGTCAACTCCGAGCGGCCAGCAGCTGACCGACTGGGCGACGAACCCCAAGGACGCGAAGGCGATCTACGACAACCTGAACAACACCAACGGTACTGACTCGCCCTCGCAGTTCGCGACGAGCCCGCTGTGGAAGGTCGTCGACGGTCCGCTTCAAGCTGCAGAGCTTCAACACCACCAACAGCTCCTACGTGCTCGACCCGAACAAGAGCTACGGCCTCTCGCCGAAGCCGAACTTCACGTTCGACGACGAACACCTACACGAGCTCGACCGCGCTGCTCGACGCGATGGAGTCCGGCTCGGTTGAGATCGGCAGCATCGATCCCGGCACGCAGCTCGGCGCGATCCCGACGCTCAAGCGCGACGGGTTCAGCGTCTTCGGCGGTCCCGAGTGGGGTTGGTTCGGTGGGTTCTTCAACTTCAAGGACACCACCGACCACTTCGACAAGGTCGTCGCGCAGCCGTACATTCGTGGCGTGTTCGCCGAGCTGACCGACCAGTCGGCGATCGTCAAGGCGTCTACCACGGCTGGGCCGTGCCCGCCTACGGGCCGGTCGCGAGCGCACCGAAGTCGCCGTTCGTCCCGAGCAACGTGACCAAGCCGACGTGGCCCTTCAGCCCGAAGACGGCTGTCGCGACGCTGAAGGCGCACGGCTGGAACGTCGTTCCGAACGGCAGACGACCTGCGCGAAGCCGGGCAGCGGCGCCAAGCGAGTGCGGCGCCGGCATCCCGAAGGGCACCCCGATCAAGTTCGTCTGGGCCAACCTGCCCGAGTCGGCGGCTGCAACCGGTTGCTCGAGTCCGAGGCGTTCGCCTCGGAGGCCAAGCAGTCCGCCGGCATCGACGTCACGTTCCAGACGCAAGACGTTCAACTTCCTGACGTCGAACTACAACGACCAGAACCCGGCCGCGAAGAAGTACGTCAACGACTGGGGCGTCAACAACTACGGTGGAATCTTCACCGACTACTACCCGACGCAGGACGGCGTGATGAACACCACTGGCGCCCTGAACATGGGTGGCTACGCGGATCCGAAGGCCAACAAGCTGATGGCCAAGTCGATCGTGAGCCCGACCACCGCGGCGATCAGAACGAGGTTGCCTACTTCGCCAAGCAGCAGCCGGTGCTCTACTTCCCGGTCCAGGACTGCATCATGGCGGTGAGCAACAAGGTGGGTGGCACCACCAACGGCTTCCTCCAGATGACGCAGCAGCAGCTCAATCCGCAGCGCTACTGTGGGTCAACAAGTAGGAGCACTGAAGCTACAGCCTGACGGTCATAATGCGGGTGGGGACGGACAGATTCCGTCCCCACCCGCCGACCGTCGCGGATCGAGTCTCGTTACGCGGAATAACATTCCTCCCTCATGCTTGGCTACATAATCCGCCGGCTCGGTGTCACCGTCATCGTCGTGATCGGCGTCGCCGCAATCACCTTCGCGATCCTGCATTACCTCTCGCCGACGCCCGGCCTACATCGTCCTCGGCACCAAGGCCAACGCCGCGCGGCGATCGCGTCCTGGAACAAGCAGCACGGCTACGACCGTCCCGAGGTCGCGCAGTTCGTGCAGCTACCTCGGGGAACATCGTCCATTGCAACTTCGGCTTCAGCTACAAGTTCAGCCAGTCGGTTCCGCGCTCTTCAAGGAGAACGCCGGCCGCAGCGCGTACCTCTCCGGCGCCGCGCTCGTGCTGTCGCTGATCATCGCGATCCCGCTCGGCATCGCTTCAGGCGGTCAAGCGCAACAGCCCGCTGGACTACGCCGCCACGGCGATCAACTTCACGCTGTACTCGATGCCGTCGTTCTTCCTGGGACTGATCCTGATCCAGTTCTTCGCGCTGGATCTGGAACATCTTCCCGCCGGGTGTCAGCGACAACGTCACCAGCATCTGGCGGCGTTCACCCACCCGAGGCAGCTGTTCCTGCCGATCATCACGCTGGCGCTGCTCAACGTCGCGAGCTACAGCCGCTACATGCGCTCTGCGGCACTCGATGAGCTGGCGCAGGACTACATCCGGCTCGCCCGTGCCAAGGGCCTCTCCGAGCGGACGGTGCTGCTCGCGCCACCTGCTGCGCAACGCCTGCCTGCCGGTGATCACGCTCGTCGGCCTTTCGATCCCCTACCTCGTGGCCGGCAACCTGCTGATCGAGGTGCTGTTCAACTATCCGGGCCTGGGCCTGCTCTTCTACAACGCGCTCGCGCAACGAGGACTACAACGTGATGCTCGCCTACACACTGCTGGGCGCGCTCCTGACCGTGCTCGGCAACCTGTTTGCCGACGTGGCGATCGCAGCAGCCGACCCGAGGGTGCGCCTTGACTGATCAGCAGGACATCACGCCCGAGCAGCGCCTTGAGCAGTACGGGCAGGCGGCGCTCGGCATCCCAGCACCACGCGGCGGTCTGCACGAACTGACGCCGGAGGGCGGCGAGGTTCAGGTCATCTCCAGCGGCTGGCGCCTGTCGGTGCGCGAGTTCGCGAGCAACAGGCTCGCGGTGATCGCGCTGGTCCTGCTGATCGCGATCATCTCTTCTGCTTCCTCGGGCCGCTCTTCTACCACAGCAATCAGACCTCTCCAACCCGCTGAACGCCTCTGGCGCCGGTCAGGCCAGCCCGCTCAAGGCACACGCATCCGCTCGGCACCGACGAGAACGGCTTCGACGAGCTCGGCCGGATCATGGTCGGCGGCCAGTCGGCGCTCGAGATCGGCGCCTTCGCCGCGATGATCGCGATCGTGATCGGAACCCTCTACGGCGCCATCTCCGGCCTCGTCGGCGGCTTCGTCGACGCGCGTCCTGATGCGCTTCGTCGACGTCCTGCTGTCGATCCCGTACCTGCTGATCGTGCTGGTGCTCGCGACCAAGTACAACGGCACGGTGCGTCAGCATCAGCCTGGTGCTCGGGGTCTTCTCGTGGCTGGTTCCGGCGCGCCTGGTGCGCGGCGAGGTGCTGACGCTGCGCACGCGCGACTTCGTCGTCGCGGCGAGACGATGGGCTCGAGCCGCTCGCGGCTGATCTATCCGCCACCTGATCCCCAACGCGATGTCGGTGACGATCGTCAACGTCACCTTCCTGATCGCCGACTCGATCATCTCCCTGGCGCTGCTCGGCTTCCTGGGCTTCGGCCTGCAGTTCCCCGACACCTCCTGGGGCGACATGCTCGGCAACGCCCAGCAGTACGTGCAGAACGGTCAGTGGTGGCTGGTGTACCCGGTCGGCGGCTTGCTCGTCGCGTCGTGCTCTGCTGCCAACCTGATCGGCGACGCGCTGCGTGACGCGGTCGACGTGCGCCTGCGCCGGCGCTGAACAAGGAGATCACTGAAGCCATGGCTTCACCCGCGCTCAAGGTCGACGACCTCACCACCGAGATCAGGCTCTCGCGCGCGACCGTTCATCCGGTCGGCAACGTCGGCCTGGAGATCGCCGCAGGGCGAGACGCTCGGCCTCGTCGGCGAGTCCGGCTCCGGCAAGTCGATGCTCGGACTCTCGGTGCTCGGCCTGCTGCCCAACGGCGGCCACATCACCGGCGGCTCGATCAAGCTCTACGACCAGGAGCTGGTCGGCATGAGCGAGCGCGACCTGCGCAGGATCCGCGGCAATGAGATCGCGATGATCTTCCAGGACTCGCTCTCCTCGCTGAACCCGACGAAGTCGATCGGCGAGCAGGTGGCCGAGCCGGTGCGGCTGCACCGCGGCGCCAACCGCAAGGAGGCGTTCGATCGGGCGCTGGAGGTGCTCGAGCTCGTCGGCCTGCCGCGCCCGAAGGAGCGCATGAAGGACTACCCGCACCAGCTGTCCGGCGGCCTGCGTCAGCGCGTGATGATCGCGATCGCGCTCGCCTGCGAGCCCAAGGTGCTGCTCGCCGATGAGCCGACCACCGCGCTCGACGTGACGATCCAGGCGCAGATCCTGAAGGTGCTCGACGACCTCGAGCAGCGCCTCGGGATGGCGACGCTGCTGGTGACGCACGACATGGGCGTCGTCGCCGGTCGCTCCAAGCGCATCAACGTCATGTACGCCGGTCGCATCGTCGAGCAGGCCTCCAGCGAGGAGCTCTTCACCTCGATGCGCCACCCCTACACCCAGGCGCTGCTCGGCTCGATCCCGCGGCTGGAATCGGACGCGACCAAGCCGCTGCTCTCGATCCCCGGCCTGCCGCCGGACCTCACCAATCCGCCGCAGGGCTGCCGCTTCGCCGCGCGCTGCCAGTTCGCCACCGAGCAGTGCCTGGCCGAGGAGCCGCCGCTCGACGGCGACGCCGACCACAAGTTCGCCTGCTGGCACCCGGTCGACGGGCCGGCCGTGATCACGGCGCCCGTGCTCCCCGCGCAGCCCGCTGCTGCTGCGGGTGCGGCGCTGACGCAGCAGCAGCGCCACAGCGTCTCGGTCGTCAGCGAGCCCGCGCCCGCGGACGCGCCGCTTGTCGAGGCGCTGGTGGCCGATGTTCCGGAGCCGGCTCCGAACCAGCCGCTGCTCGAGGTGATCGACGCGGTCCGCGAGTACCCGGTGACCGCCGGCGCGATCCTGCGCCGCAGGGTCAACTCGGTCAAGGCCGTCTCGACCATCAACCTGCACGTCAACCCGGGCGAGTCGCTCGGCCTCGTCGGCGAGTCCGGCTGCGGCAAGACCTCGCTCGGCAAGCTGATCGTCGGCATCGAGAAGCCCGACTCCGGCCAGATCAAGGTCGCCGGCGAGGAGATCTTCAAGATGCGCGGCAACGACCTGCGCAAGGCCACGACGCGTCGTGCAGATGATGTTCCAGGACCCCTACGGCTCGCTGGATCCGCGCATGCGCGTGCGTGCGATCCTGCGCGAGCCGCTGCAGATCCAGGGGATCGGAAGCACCCGCGAGCAGGACGCGCGCGTGCGCAGCCTGCTGGATGAGGTCGGTCTGCCGCATAACGCGCTCGAGCGCTACCCGCACGAGTTCTCCGGTGGCCAGCGCCAGCGCGTCGCGCTGGCTCGCGCGCTGATGCTCGAGCCCAAGATCATGGTCGCCGACGAGCCCGTGAGCGCGCTCGACGTCTCGATCCGCTCGCAGGTGCTGAACCTGATGAAGCGCCTGCAGGCCGAGCACAACATGGCATCGGTCGTGATCTCGCACGACCTGGCGGTCGTCAAGTACCTCGCCGACCGGATCGGCGTCATGTACCTCGGCAAGCTCGTCGAGCTCGGCACCGGCGACGACATCTACCGCCGCGCCGCCCACCCGTACACGGATGCGCTGATCAAGACGATCCCGGTCCCCGATCCGGCGATCGAGAAGGCCAAGACCGACGTCGGCATCCGCGGCGAGCTGCCGAGCCCGATCGATCCGCCCTCCGGTTGCCGTTTCCGTACGCGCTGCCCGCTGGCACAGGAGATCTGCTCTCAGGTGGAGCCGCCGATGCGCCGTTTCGGTCCGAGCCATCAGGCGGCCTGCCACTTCCCGCTGCAGACCCCGGAGCCTGAAGCGGGCATCGGTCAGCTCGAACGGCGCCGCGTCGCCGGCCGCGTGGCGGCCTAGCGCGTCAGCCGCTGCAGCGCGCGCTCAGCGTCGTCGATCGCCTCGAGCAGCTCGGCGGTGTTGTCGACCACCAGGTCCGCACCGGCGAGCTCGGCGGGCCGTGTGGGCCGGTGGTGACCGCCACGCAACGCAGATCGTCGGCGTGGGCGCAGGCGATGTCGCGCGGCGTGTCGCCGATCACCACCGTGCGCTCGCGCGGCCACGAGGTCGACATCCCTGCCGCCTCGCCGGCTCGCCGGCGCGCGATCGGGGGCAACATCGTGCGATCCTCGGAGTCAGAGCCGAATCCGCCCTGTCCCCGGGCGAACCAATGCCCGAGCCCGCCCTGCCTTGAGCTTCACCCGCGCGACCGCCTCGAAGTTGCCGGTGACCAGCGAGAGCTGCAGGTCGTCACGCGTGCTCAACGACTCCAGCAGTTCGGGCATGCCCCGTACTACCATCGACGAGAGGTCGGCGGGGCAGAGACCGGCGTAAAGGCGGCAGCATTCCTCCTGGACATCTGCCGCTCGTTCGTCGATTCTCTCGGCCGAGACTCCTGCTTCCAGCAGGTACAGGCGGGCGATCTCGCCGTCAGTTCTGCCGGCTGCCGATCCGGCCAATCTCATATCTTCGACATCCACGCCGTGTACGTTCTGCAGTGCCTGGCAGAGGGCGGCGGCGTGAGCGCCGGATGCTCCCTTCATCAGGGTGCCATCGATGTCGAAGAGAAGCAGCATCAGCCTTATCTGGAATTAGAGCGACTCAGTACAGTTTCAGCGCCCAAATCTGTTGGGGCGAATCCGCCCAAACCGGCTCGGGCAAAGCAGGATAGGGCCGAGACTACCGGTCGCCGACGGCCCGCGACTACGAACCTATGAGCACAACTCCCTTCAAGCAACGGGCCGGCCCTTGACGAACCGGCATCCGTTGCCATAGACCCACCGAAGCCATCGCTCCGTTGGCTGTGGTGGCTGCCTGTGCTGCTCGGCGGTCTGTATGGGGTGATGATGCTCACTCACCTGCGCCAGATCCTGGACAGCGTCTGGCTGAGCAGCGACAGCGACATCGACGCGGTCCTCGCTCACCTGAGCCTGCACGCCCCAGCCGGGACGCTGATGACCACCGGTGATTATCCGCACTACGAGACGATGGCGTTCGCGCTGCTGACGCGCTCCTTTCCGCTGTATCGCGTGATCTGGGTGCTCGCGCCGGTGTTCTTCGCGCTCGTCGGCTTGGCTGCGGTGCTGTGGTCGACGCTGCGCTCGTTCGGGCGCTGGCCTGCTGCAGTCGTCGGTTCGGCGTCTGGTCTGCTTCGGCGGTGGCGGGCGTGGCATCACTCTGGGCGGGTGGCCTGGCCACCGTTCTTGCCCCGGACGCTCACGCCAATTCCCTGATCACCGCAGCCGTGGCGGGAGCGGCGTTGGTCTGGATCGTGCCGCGGATCGCCGAGCTCACGACTCGGCAGCTCGCTGATCGCGGCTGTGAGCCTCGGCGTCATCGGCGGCCTGCCGCTGGCCGGAGACAACCTCTACCTGGCCTGGGGTATCGCGCCGCTCGTGGTCGTGCGTTGCGCTGGCGGCGTGGCGCGGCCCACAGGATGTCGCCGGCCGCGTGGTGACGTTCGGCCTCGGCGACGCTTGGATCCACGCTGCTCACCTCATTCGTCTTTGCGGCGATCATGCGCTCCGAGGGCATCCGCGGGTTCAGCCCGTCCTACAAGGAGTTTCTGACCTTCACGACGCCCAGCGGCCTGATCACCAACTTCGGCACGTTGCTGCGCGCCCTGCCGACGCTCACTGCCGGCAACTTCTACGGCGCGACCGTGACGGCGCGTTCAGACCTGGAGATCATGAGCGCCGGCTTGCTCTTCGCAGCGCTTGTGGTTGTCGTCTGGTCGGTTCGTAGGCGTATCGCCAATGCGTTGCCGCGCGCCGCCGGAGGCGGCGACGTCGTCGGCGAGCGCTTCGTGCACACCACCTTCTGGGTCACGGTGATGGCTGCGGGCTTGGCTGTGTTCCTCCTCGCTTCCCCGAATCCCGTGGACCACAGACGGCCGCTACCTGCTCGGCCCTACGTCGCGGTCGCGGCGCTGCTGCCGCTGATGCTCGAGCGCGGGTTGGGCTGGAGGCTGATCGTCACCGCCGGAGTCTCTCTGTTCGTCTTCAGCGCGCTGTACCAGTTCAACAGCGGCGTCAAGGAGATGGCCACCGGCTTCGAGACCGCCGGAGTGTCCAAGGCGATCGCCACATACGCGGAGAAGGAAGACGTTGCCGTCGGCTACGGCTACTACTGGAACTCGATCGACCTGATGTGGGAGTCCGACTTCAAGGTCAAGGTCTACCCGATCCAGCGCTGCTCCTACTGACAAACACCGGCTCTGCACGTTCCGCGAGATCTCGATGTCCAACTGGGACAGGTCTCACGGCAAGATGCGAAGCATGCTGGTGGTGAACCCCACCGCACGGCAGGTGCGCAGGCGTGAGGCGGCGTTCGGTATGCCGATCGCCGAAACGCGAATCGGCAACCTCCTGATCTACGTATATCCGTACGACATCGCCCGATGCCGGCAGAGTCGGTCTGACGATCTGAGCGCCTCGGCGCGGTGCTCCAGCCGCCGCGCGTCTGCGAACCTCCTGGACGTGAAAAGCTCAATGATTGATGTCGAGACTCCTGACGGAGTCGCCGACTGCTACCTGACCCGACCTGACGATGACGCTGCCCACCCGGGCGTCCTGTTCGTCATCGACGCCATCGGTCTGCGCGACCAGACCAAGCAGATGGCCGACCGCATCGCCGCACAGGGCTACGTGGTGCTGGCCCCGAACATCTTCTACCGCGCCGGGCGCGCCCCGCTGTGGCCCGACGTGAACCTCGCGGATCCTGACGCGCGGGCCGAGTTCATGAAGGCGATCGGGCCGCGTCGCCCGTCTGCTCACGCCCGAGGCGATGGCCGCCGACGGCGGCGCCTACCTCGGAAAGCTGTCCGAGCTCGCCGATGGCGAGGTCGGGATCACCGGCTACTGCATGGGCGGGCGCCACGGCTGGCAGATCGCCGCGTCCCACCCCGACCGTGTGGCGGCGCTTGGCGGCTTCCACACCGGCGGGATGGTGACCGACGCCGACGACAGCCCGCACCTGCGCGCTCCCGAGGTCAAGGCGACCGTCTACTGGGGCCACGCCGACAACGACCACGGCATGACCCCGGAGAACATCGCGGCGCTCAACCAGGCGATGGACGACGCCGGCATCTCCTACACCACCGAGGTCTATCCCGGCGCGGCGCACGGCTACACGATGGCCGACCAGGGCGCCTACAACGAGGCCGCCGCCGAGCGCCACTTCACCGCGCTGTTCGACCTGTTCGACTAGCACGCTGCATCAGCGCTGGGTCGGTGAAGACCGCCTTGAGCGTGAGCCAGAGGATCAGGAGGTCGAGACGCAGGCTGCGGTGCTTGACGTAGTAGAGGTCACGCTGGAGCTTGGCCCGCGCGCCCTCGAGCGAGCCGGAGTATCCCAGGTTGACCTGCGCCCAACCCGTGATTCCCGGGCCGCACCGTGTGGCGCGCCGCGTAGAACGGGATCTGCTGCTCGAGGCGCTCGACGATCGGCACCTGCTCCGGCCGCGGTCCAACCAGGGCGAGCTCGCCGCGCAGCACGTTCCAGAGCTGGGGAAGCTCGTCCAGGCGGTAGCGGCGCAGCACCCGGCCGAGCGGCGTGATGCGGTGCTCGTGGTCGAGTCGCCCATGCGCCGCTGTCGTCGGAGACGGTCATCGTGCGCAGCTTGACGAGCGTGAACAGCTCGCCCGACTTGCCGACCCGGGCCTGGCGGAAGACCGCCGGTCCCGGGCTCGTCAGCCGGATCGCCAGCATCAGCACCGCCATCAGCGGCAGCGAGACGAGCAGCAGGACGCCGGCGGCGGCCATGACCGTGGCCCGCCGGACTGCCGTGGAGAGCGCGCGGCGGTGCTGGTCTGGCTGCTCGAACAGGAACCACGCGGGCGTGAGCTCGGTAAGCGGCACCTTCTTGAACTCGGACTCGTAGTAGCTCAGCAGGTCGCGCACATGCAGCCTGCGGCCGCTGAGCGCGGCCGCCGCCGCCACGATCGTGGGCGCGTGGGCGGCCTCGCGATCCAGCACCAGCACGGTCGCGCGCGAGCCGCTGATCGCCTCCGTCAAGCGCCTCCGACGAGACGGGCGCCCGCACCCCGACCGCACCGACCAATCGCGCCTCCGGGCTGCGCACGAGCTCGCGCTGGAGCTCGCGCAGGCTGTCGGCCGAGCCGGCGAAATAGACACGGCGCAGCGCCAGGCGCACGCGGATCTCCAGGTCCCGCACGACGCCGGCGCTGACCAGCGCGAGCAACGCAAGCGCCATGAGATCAGCTCGACAGCAGTTGTCGGGCGCGTATCGAGGATCAGCACCGACGCGGCCATCACCAGCGAGCCCACGGTCGCGCCCGACGCTGCGGCCAGCAGGTGGAGGTGAACGCGACGGCCGGCCAGTGCGCCATCAATCGATTCGAACACCAGCCGCGCGGCCAGCGTCGCCAGCACCGCCGGCAGCAGCAGCACCGGCCACAGCTGTGAGTCCAAGCCCATGCACCAGCGCCGGTCCCGCCACCGCGAGCCCGAGCACCAGCGTCATCCCGAGCGCCGCCCCCCGGGTCACCGGCCAGCTCGAGCGGTGGCGGTAGAGCTGCTCGTCGAGCTTGCCGGACGGCTCTGACTCAGAGGGCGCCGGGACTGGCTCGAGCTTGGTCGGCTCGCCGCTCATCTGACCGCCGCCTCCGCCGTGCTCACCGCCTGTTGCAGGGCGGGTTCGAGCGGATCGAGTAGCAGTGCCCGACGGTAGTCGCTCAGTGCCGCCCGCTCATCTCCGGCGCGGGTCGCGATGTCGCCGAGCAGCGCCGGCGGAACGTAGTTGCCGGGCTCCAGCTGCTCGGCGCGCCTCAGCGCGGCCCGAGCCGCCGAATAGTCATCGAGGCGCGCGTACGCGGAAGCCACTGCGTACTGCGTCGCAAGCGACCACGGATCGAGCTGCTCGGCGGTTCGCAGCCGCTGCAGCGCCCGCACCGGCTGCTTGGACACGAGCGCGTGACCGGAGTCGCTGTAGAGCATCGCGACATACTGCCGACCGAGGCTCGCGGCGACCAGCGCCAGCAGGCCGAGCGTCGCGACCAGCGTGATCTGCGCGGGCCGGCTCCGACGTAGCGGGCGTCGAGTCGGGAGCACCGATATCCGTAGCTGGTAGCGCTCGCGGCGGGCACCACGAGCACCGCCGCGGCGAGCATCGCCATGCCGGCGAGCGCCGGGATGTCGTAGAGCCAATCGACGCTGGTGGCGGCAAGCCATGCTGTGAACATGCCGAGCGCGGCGATCTTGAGCGCCGGATCGGTTGCCGCGAGCGTGGTTCGGCGGCGCGTCAGCCCGGCGCCGAGAACCGGCGCCACGAACAGAACAAGCCCGATCGCGCCGCCGATGCCGAGCTCGGCGAGCATCTGCAGCTCGAGGCTGTGCGGGACCGTGACGTCTTCGAGCTGGTGGCGGCGCTGGTAGTACTGGTCGGCGTAGTTCCCGGCACCAACCCCGCCCAGTGGGTCGCCCGCGAACTCGTCCACAGCGATCCGCCAGAGGTCGTCGCGATACCCACCGCCAAGCGCGAGGAAGCGGTTGCCGGCCGACTTCTCGGACTTGAGCGCGGTGAAGTCGTGCCACTGCGTTTCGAATCCGCGCGCGTTCGGCAACGGCACCGGCGATCACCACGATCGCGGTCACCGCAAGCAGCGCCCGACCCAGCTGAAGCGTCAGCCGCTGCCGGCGCGTCTCAGGCAGGCGATCGCTGATGGCGCTGATAAGCCACTTGAGCGCGAAGCCGAGGGCCGCCGCTCCCAGCAGCGCAAGCCCCGCACCTTGAATCGCGCTGCCGCTCGGTGCCAGCGACTGCGACGGCCCGGTGGAGCTGTACACCCGCAGTGTCCAGTGGGCCGTCGCCGCGACCGCGGCGAGCACGATCAGCAGGTTCACGCCCCGGCGAGCACGCGCCCGGAGCGGCCAGCAGCACGAGCACGATGGTCGCCACGGTCGCGAGCACGATCGCCGCGACTGGGTGAGACTGCAGTGCGCGGCGATCAGCGCAGCGGCGCTGATCGCGCGCGGCCCGCAGCCAGCGCGAGGCGAGCGTTTCGGCAAAGCCGAGCCAGGGCCAGATGCCCATCACGAACAGGCCGGCGGTGCCGTTGATGTACCCCATCGGCGTGTTCAGCCTGCCCTGGAGGAAGGCACCGCGCGTCGCCGCCGGCGATGAACTCGATCGTCAGCACCATCGCTGCGATCAGCGCCGGAAGGCCGAGGATCAACATGACCGCCCGGGCCGTACTCCGCCCGCGGATCGCCCACACCCCGATCACGAAGATGACGCAGTACACGGCGAGCTGATTGGCACTGGTCCAGGCCGAGTCGCGCGACGCAGCCCAGAGGATCGACCCGAAGCTCAGCACCAGCAGCAGCCCGAGCCCGGCTGCGGCTGTGCGGCCGTAGCCGTGAGCCGCGCCGGCGGACCGAAGGCGAGCATCACCAGCAGCACGACCGCGCCAAGTCCGAGCGGGGCCCACGTGGTGAAGCTGTAGTAACCGAAGGCGAGCGGCGAGCAGGCGAGCGCCGCGGCGACCAGCAGCACGATCAGGTTGGGGGCCTGCCCGGTCGGCCGGCCGCTGCGCCCTGCACGCGGCTCGAGCTCGGTGACGGGCGCGAGCTGCTCGGTCGTGCTCATCGCCTGCGGCTGAGCGCCAGGCCACCGGCACTACCAAGTGCCAGCACCAGCACCGCCGCCAGCACCATCCACAACAGTCCGGAGCCCGAACCAGGCTTCAGCACCCGGTAGGCGGCGGGCATCGCCTTCGCCGCGAGCGGCTTGGCCGTCACCGTCTGGTGAGCGCCGGGAGCGTCACGGTCGTCACGTGCCGGCGGCGGATGGTGGGCGGGCCGGCGTAGCCGTCGGTGGGGGCGTGGTGGTCGGCGTCGGCGGCGGCGTCGTCGGTGGTCGCGGCGCTGGTCTCAGTGGGGGTCGCTGGTCGTACCGTGTGCGGCGGTGCGGGAGTCGTCGCCGTGGCCGTCTGCGTGGTCGACGAGCTCGCGTGCTTGATGCCCGAACCGAACAGCTTGCCCGGCCTGCCCGCTCTCTGGTGGGGCACCGCGGGCGGTGGCCAGTGGCAGCGCGTACTCCTTCGCCACCGGGCTCGAGGGGTCCACGTGCACGGGCGAGCCGCCCGACGCGAGCGCCGACGACGGCAGCGCCAGCGCGCAGACGGTGCAGACTGACGTCAGCAATGGACGTGCACGGACGCGGTGGCGCATCGCACGACTATGGTAGACCCGCGCTCGTGGCCCGACCCCGAAACAGATGACTGATTCCTGGTTATTCCAGGCAGAGGTGTCGCTGATCGTCGGCGCGCTGACGGTACTTCTGCTGTGGTGGCTGATGCTGGCGCTCGATCGTCGCGGCTTCACGGCCTCCTACCGCGCTCCGATCGCTGCCGGTCTGGCGCTGCGGCTGCTGGCGGTGGTGATCGCCGCGGCTGTGCCGGCGATCGGGCACAAGCTCACGAGCACCGATGAGGCTGAGTTCATCGCGACCACCAAGGTGCTTGCGGCGCTTCCACTGACCAGCTGCCACGTGGCTCAGCATCGGCGCTCACTTCACCGAGGTGACGCCGTGGGCGCTCACCTACAAGGTGTTCGGCGATGTCGGCACGCTGCCGCTGCGGCTTCGAGCAGATCGGCTTCAGCCTCGCCGCCGTGATCGGGATCAGCGCGACGGCCGGCAAGCTCGGCGGTCGGCGGGCAGGCCTGATCGCCGCGTGGATCGCCGCGCTCGAGCCATCGAGCGCGTACTTCAGCGGGCTTCTGCACCAGGAGTCGCTGTGCATGGTCGGCGAAGCGCTGCTGCTGGCGGCTCTGGTGGACGCCTGGCTGCGTGACAACGGTTGGTGGCGGCCAGTGGTCGCGGGCGCCGCTGGCCTTGCGCTGATCTTCGGCACGCGCTCCTACCTCGCGTTCTTCGCGGGGGTCGCCGTCGTGCTCGTACTCGTCGGTTCGGTGCTCTGCCGCCGGATCGGGATCGCTCGGGGGCTTGCGTTGCTGACGCTCGGCGCGGTGGTTGTCGGGCTCGGTGGGATCCTCGCCGCGCCGCATGTCGTTCCTGGCAGCCTCGCCAACCTCCAGCGTCAGCTCAACTTCCCTTACCAGGGCGCGAACCTGCCGTTGCCGCACACCACCGTGACCAACTCCGCGGGGCTGCTGAAGACGGTGATCCTGCGCAGCATCGACCTGGTCATCAGGCCGTTCCCCTGGCAGACGGCGAGCGCTGCGCAGAAGGCCGCCGTCGCCGGAACGCTGATCTGGTACGTGCTCGTGCTGCTGACGCTCTGGCTCACCATCCGCCAGGGGCTCGATCAGCGCCTGGTGCCGGTCCTGATCCTGATCGTGTGCGAGACGATCGGCTTTGCGCTGACGCTCGTCGATTCCGGAGAGGGCTTCCGTCACCGCGTCAACCTCATCCTGTTGCTCGCGGTTCCGCTGGGCGTGATGCTCGATCGCTGGTGGACGGCTCGTTCCGAGCCCCGTCAGAAGCTGGTGGCGACATGAAGCGCTGGATCGCGCTCGGAGCCGTCATCGGCCTGGTGATTGCGCTCGCCTTCACGCTGACAATGCCGACCCGCACGGTGCGCAGCGTCTACATACCGGCCCGGCATGGCCATCGCGTCGCTGTCTACGGCGCGCTCCAGCCGTACGCGCCGCAGCGGTTCAGCTGTCGCGACGGTGCAGCACTCACCACGGATCGCGCGCGATGCGCTGCTCGGGTTCATCGCCGGCGGGCTGGCCGCCGCCGCGCTGCTGTCGGTCGGACGCACGCGCCGGCGGCTCCGGGAGCTCTAGGTGGCGCGCGTCCTGCAGGTCGTGACGGAGCTCGTCGTCGGCGGCGCCTCGCTGTCGATGCTCGACCTTGCGGAGGATCTCGCAGGCGAGCATGAGCTGCTCATCGCCCACGGTGTGCTCGGAGATCCGGGCAATGCCGCGGCGCGACGCGCGCACGCGCGCTTTCCGACCTACGAGCTGCCGCGGCTCGCCCGGCCTATCGACATCCGCAACGACCTTGCGGCCACTCGCGCGTTCGCGGCGCTCTGTCGCCACCTGCGCCCGGATGTGATCCACACACACAGCTCAAAGGCCGGCCTCGTCGGGCGGCTTGGAGCGCCGCCCGAACGCGTTCGCTTCCACACGATCCATGGCTGGGGGCACACGCCGATCGATCCGCCGCTGACGCGGCGACCTGCTGGTCAACGCCGAGCGCCTCGCGGCGCTGCGCACCACCAAGCTGATCGCCGTGTCCCCGGAGGTCCGGGACGAGGGGCTCGCGCTGCATATCGGCCGACCGCGCCAATACACGGTGATCGGCGAGCCGGTCGACATGCGCGCGCGCAGGCACGACTTCGGCGCTGCCCGCGCCGCTGCTCGCGCTGCGCTGAAGCTGCCGCCGGATGCCGATGTGATCGGCTGGGTCGGACGCTTCGCCGCACAGAAGGACCCGCGAACGCTCGCGGACGTTCTCTCGCGAGTGCTGCTCGAGCGCCACAACGCCTACGCCGTGCTTGTCGGCGACGGCCCCGACCGCGCGCTCGTCGAAAGCCTGCTGCGGCCCGAGGCGGCGGAGCGACGCGTGCGCTTCACCGGCGAACGTGACGACGTGCGCGAGCTGTACCCGGCGTTCGACGTTCTGTTGCACACGAGCCGCTGGGAGGGCCATCCTCGCGTCGTTCGGGAGGCGCTGGCCGAGCGCGTGCCGGTCGTCACCGCGCGCGTCGCCGGCACCGACGTCGTCTCCAGCGACATCCGCGTTCGGCATGGAAGTGGAGCCCGGGAACGTGGGACGCCTACGTCGCCGCGCTCGCGACGATCCTCGACTCCGGCTACCGTCGCGCGCCGATCGACGACGCAGCGCTCGCGCCACTGCGCGCGAGCGCGGACGAGCCCTACCGGCTAACCCGGGAGCTGTACGACGCCGCGCTTGCGCAAGCCCGCCGCGAGCACCCGTAGCGGCTCGCGAGCGACCCACAGCGCGCTCAGCTCGACGGCCACCAGCACTGCCAGCGCGAGCAGGATCAGCTCGGTGCGCCCGCCCGCCACGGCCGCCGCGCCCCCTACGATCGCGGCCGCCGCCAGCCCGCATCTGAGGAACGTGGGGGCGAGGTGCACCCGCAGACCCGCGCGACGCAACTCGAGGCGCCCGCGCCAGCAGTCCGAGCACGCGCGCCGCGATCAGCACGCTGACGAGCCACACCGGCTTGCCGAAGGCCATCCACAGGGCGGCGCCCACGGCCCACGGGACCGCCATCCACGCCCAGGTAAGCAGGGCGCCAAGCGGGCGCCCTGCTGCGTAGAGCGCTCCCGTGATCACGTTGATCTGCCCGAGCAGCACGTAACAGGCGGCGTAGCAGGCGGTCAGTGGCCAGGCGCCGTGCCAGCGCGAGCCGAACAGCCAGGGAAGCCACCAGGGGCAGGTGAGACCGACGAATCCCTCGGCGGCGATCAGGATCGCCGCAGCGGCGGCGCTGACATCCGCGACGGCTCGGCTCATCCGCTGTGGGTCGCCGGCCCGCGTGAAGGCGGGGAAGGAGATGCGCTGCAGCACGAGCACGGCCACGCCGGGGTAGGAGAGGATGCTCGAGCTCGTGATCGCCAGGCCGAGCAGGCGGGCGTGCGCGAAGCTGAAGGCGACCATCGGGACGACGCCCTCGATCAGCACGCACAGGGCGACGCCCTGAGCCGGGAAGCGCGAAGCGGCGGATCGCCGTGAGCTCCGGACCGCGCCTGCCCAGGAACGGGGTCGGGTGCGTGTGCCGGCGCCACAGCACCAGCGTCGGCAGCCCCTGGACCGCCAGCGCCAGCAGCACGCCGGCAGCCCGAGTCCGCCGAGCACGAGTGCCACGGCGAGCACCGTGAAGGTCACCTGGTCGAGCACCTCGCCGGCACCGATCAGCCGGTACTCGAGCCGGCGCTCCATCCGCGCCGCGGGCAGCGCCCGCGACACATACACATATCCACATATGCCGGAGGCGGCGCACATCGAGCACCGGGGAGTGCAGCGAGGTCAGCCGTGCGACCGGCAGCATCAGCACGATCGCGATCAGCAGGCCGAGGCGCCCGATCAGTTGCATCACGTAGGCGCCGGCGCGCAGCAGCCCAGGGACGGATGTGGAGACGCGATCACCGCCCCGAGCAGCTTCGAGCCCAGGTACTGGTCCATGAAGTTGGCCAGGAACAGGGCGACCCCGTAGCTCGCCCATTTGGCGGGGCCGAGGTGGCGGACCAGCAGCGTCGTCGCGCCCAGGTTCAGCAGGCCGACGAACAGGTAGCGCGCGGCCAGCGCGGCCGCTCCCGAGCTCGCCCTGGCAGCCGTGTCGGTCACGGCCGCCGCCGTGGGCGCCTCAGCGCGCGAACGACACCCCCGGCTCGCAGCCGCCTGGCGAACGCCGCCACCAGCTTCGCCGCGTTCTCCAGGTCGTCGAGGTTGATCATCTCGACCGCCGAGTGCATGTAGCGCAGCGGCACCGAGACCAGCCCGGTCGCGAATGCCCGCGCGGCTCACGTGGAACTCGTCCGCGTCGGTGCCGGTGTAGCGCCCGCTCGAGCTGAGCGTGTAGGGGATCGACTCCGCCTCGGCGGCCTCGTAGAGCAGATCGGACACGCGCGGGTGGATCGTCGCGCCGCGCTCGATCACGGGGCCCGAGCCGAGCTTGTGGCGCGTGTCCTGGCCGAGCTCAACGCCGGGCGTGTCGTTGGCGTGAGTCACGTCGATCGACGATCGCGACGTCCGGCTCGTGCCGGTACGCGGCGGTGCGCGCGCCGTTGAGGCCGATCTCCTCCTGGACGACCGCCAGCGCGAGCACGTCGCCGGAGGCGCCGCCGCTCTCCGCCACCAGCTGGGCGGCGCGCGCCGCCACGTAACAGCCGACGCGGTTGTCCAGCGAGCGCGAGACCACGCGGTCGTTCGGGAGCTCCAGCGGCTGCACGTCGATCACGCCCGTGTCACCGATCCGCACGCGGCCGCGCGCGTCGTCGCCCGATGCCGCGCCGATGTCGATGTGCAGGCCCTTGAGCTCGGGCGCTCGCTTGCGTTCATCCTCGTCGAGCTGGTGGATCGCCTTGCGGCCGATCACGCCGCGCACCTCGCCGTCACGTGTCGCCAGCACGATCCGCTGCCCGACCAGCTGGACCGGGTCCCAGCCGCCGACCTGGCCGAAGCGCAGGAAGCCCTCGTCGTCGATGTGGGTGATGTGGACGCCGATCTCGTCGATGTGGCCGACCACGGCCAGGGACGGGTGGGCGGGATCGGATCCGGTCCCCCGCACCAGGCGCCCACGACGACCCGTTGACATCGACGTCGACCTCGGCCGCGAACGGCCGACACAGCTCACGCCAGGCGGCTGCGGCCCGGGCCTCCTGGCCGGAAGGCCCGGGCACGCGCAGCAGCGTGTCCAGCAGGTCAGGGATCGGCATCGATGGGTCTCCTCTCAGGACGCCAGCAAGCTGGCGCAGCACGAACTGCAGGATGCCTCCGTGCCTGTAGTACTTCTGCTCCTTGGGAGTGTCGATCCGCACCGTGACCGTGAACTCCTTGTCATCGGCCGTCACAGTCAGCTCGCGCGGGATGTCGCCGTCGCCCGGCGATCCCGGCGATATTGAACTTCTCCGTGCCCGGTGAGGCCGAGCGATTCGGCGTTCTCACCGTCCTTGAACTGCAGCGGGAGCACGCCCATGCCCGACCAGGTTGGAGCGGTGGATGCGCTCGAAGCTCTCGGCGATCACGGCGCGCACGCCGAGCAGCCGCGTGCCCTTTGCCGCCCAGTCGCGCGAGGAGCCGGAGCCGTACTCCTTGCCGGCCAGCACGATCAGCGGGATGCCCTGCTCGATGTAGCGCATCGCCGCGTCGTAGATCGAGGTCTCCTCGTTCGAGCCGTCGGCGAGGTACAGCGTCACACCGCCTTCGGAGGGATTCCCCCGACGGCGCAGCGCAAGCTTGTTGCGCAGGCGGATGTTGGCGAACGTGCCGCGCATCATCACCTCGTGGTTGCCGCGCCGCGAGCCGTAGGAGTTGAAGTCGGCGGTCTCGACGTGATTGGCGTTGAGGTACTGCGCGGCCGGGCCGCCCTGCTTGATCGAGCCGGCGGGTGAGATGTGGTCGGTGGTGACGCTGTCACCGAGCACCGCCAGCACGCGCGCGTCCTTGATGTCCTCGAGCGGCTCGGGCTCGCGCGGCAGGTCCTCGAAGAACGGCGGGCGACGCACGTAGGTCGAGCGCTCGTCCCACTCGAACAGGTCGCCGGTCGGGACGTCGAGTCCGTTCCAGCGCTCGTCGCCGTCGAACACCTCGGCGTAGCTCTTGTGGAACATGTCCGACTGGACCGCGTCCTCGATCACCTCGGCGACCTCAGCCGAGCTGGGCCAGATGTCCTTGAGGTAGACGTCGTTGCCGTGATCGTCGGTGCCGAGCGGCTCGTTGTAGAGGTCGACGTCCATCGACCCGGCGATCGCGTAGGCCACGCACAGCGGCGGCGAGGCGAGGTAGTTCATCTTCACGTCGGGGTTGATCCGGCCCTCGAAGTTGCGGTTGCCCGAGAGCACCGAGACCACCGCGAGGTCGGCGTCGTTGACGACCTTCGAGACCTCCGGCGGCAGCGGCCCGCTGTTGCCGATGCAGGTCGTGCAGCCGTAGCCGACGAGGTTGAAGCCGAGCTCGTCGAGATACTCGGTGAGGCCGGCGCGGTCGAGGTACTCGGTCACGACCTTGGAGCCGGGCGCGAGCGATGTCTTGACCCACGGCTTGACCTTCAGTCCCTTCTGCACGGCGTTGCGCGCCAGCAGGCCCGCGCCCAGCATCACCGACGGGTTCGAGGTGTTGGTGCAGCTGGTGATCGCGGCGATCACGACGTGGCCGTTGTCGAGTTCGGTCTCGGTGCCGTCGGCGAGTCGTCAGCTTGGCCTTGGTCGAGACGCCGCCGTTGACGTGGGTCGCGACCGGGTCGCTGGCCGGGAACGAGTCGGCGAGCGCCTCGTCCTCCTCGCCGTTGGCGCGGCAGGTAGTCCTGAACGGCGTGCTCGAACGCGTGACTTCGACTCGGTCAGCGAGACGCGGTCCTGCGGGCGCTTGGGACCGGCGATGCTCGGCACGCACCGTCGACAGGTCGAGGTGCAGCACGTCGGTGTAGGTCGGCTCCTCCGAGTTCTCGTCGTGCCACAGGCCGTTGGCCTTGGCGTAGGCCTCGACCAGCTCGATCTGCTCCTGCGGGCGGCCGCTGAACTCGAGGTAGCGCAGCGTCTCGGCGTCGATCGGGAAGATCGCGCAGGTCGAGCCGAACTCGGGCGACATGTTCCCGATCGTCGCGCGGTCGGCCAGCGGCAGGCTGTGCCAGACCGGCGCCGAAGAACTCGACGAACTTGCCGACGACGCCGCGCTTGCGCAGCATCTCGGTCACGGTCAGCACGAGGTCGGTTGCGGTCGCGCCCTCGGGCAGCTCGCCAGTCGAGCTTGAAGCCGATCACCTGCGGGATCAGCATCGACATCGGCTGGCCGAGCATCGCCGCCTCGGCCTCGATGCCGCCGACGCCCCAGCCGAGCACGCCGAGGCCGTTGACCATCGTCGTGTGCGAGTCGGTACCCACGAGCGTGTCCGGGTACGCGACGGCCGGGCGCCGGATCCGATCATTCACGAACACCACGCGCGAGAGGTACTCGAGGTTGACCTGGTGCACGATGCCGGTGTCGGGCGGCACGACCTTGAAGTTGTCGAACGCGGTCTGGCCCCAGCGCAGGAACGAGTAGCGCTCCTTGTTGCGCTCGAACTCGAGCTCGGCGTTGCGCTCGAATGCCTGCGACGGTGCCGAAGACGTCGACCTGGACCGAGTGGTCGATCACCAGCTCGGCCGGCACCAGCGGGTTGATCTTGTTGGGATCCCCGCCCATCGCCTGCATCGCGTCGCGCATCGCGGCGAGGTCGACGATCGCCGGGACGCCGGTGAAGTCCTGCATCACGACGCGGGCCGGCGTGAAGGCGATCTCCTCGCTCGGCTCGGCCTTGGCGTTCCACTTCGCGAGCGCCTCGATGTCGGCGGCACGGATCGCCTCGCCGTCCTCGTTGCGCAGCAGGTTCTCGAGCAGGATCTTCAGCGAGAACGGCAGCCGCGCCACGTCGTAGGAGGCCTGCAGCGCGTCGATGCGGAAGATCTCGTAGGTGCGCCCGCCTACCTCTAGTTCCGCCTTCGCTCCGAAGCTGTTGGCTGACATTTCAAACTCCTCAGGTTTCTCAAGTCCAGGGCACTTCAAGTTCAGTTCACAGGTACTTCGCTCCTTGAGACTCTAGTGGTCGGATCGATAGGTCGCGCGGTCACCGAGATGGCTGGAGACTCAGGCGTGGGCCTATCGGATCCGGCCACTGCTAGTGTCCTGTGAGCGTGTCTCCGCCTCGAACCCGACTGCTGCGTGACCGCAGCGAGGACCGCACCGCCCACGTCACGAACATGGAGCTGTTCTTCGACCTCGTGTACGTGTTCGCGTTCACGCAGCTGTCGGAACTGCTCTACGAGCACCTGACCTGGCAGGCGGCGGGCGAGACCGCGGTGATCCTGGTGGCGCTGTGGTGGTCGTGGAACTACACGGCGTGGGCCACCGGCTGGGTCGACCCGGAACGGGCGCCCGTGGTGCTGCTGTTGTCGGTGCTGATGATCGCGAGCCTGGTCATGGCGACGGCGATCCTCGAGCGCCTTCGACGGTCGCGGTGAGGCGTTTGCGATCGCCTACGTGGTCATGCAACTGCTGCGCAGCGGCTTCATGGTCTGGGTGTTCGGCCTGCGCGAGCCGATGGGGCGCAACTACGCGCAGCTGTTCGTCTGGTCGATGCATCAGCGGCGCGATCTGGATCTACGGCGGCATCGTCGACGATCCGCACACGCGCCTGCTGATCTGGGCGGTGGCCGCGGCCGTGGATCTGGTCGCCCCGATCGATCGGCTTCCGGCTGCCGCTGGCCGGCGCGACGCGGATGTCGGACTGGAAGATCGCCGGGGCCACCTCGCCGAGCGCTCCCAGCTGCTGCTGATGATCGCCTTTGGCGAGTCGTTCCTGCGCATCGGGGAGAGCTTCGCGAGCGAGCACGGCACAGTCGCCGCCGACTACCGCCTTCCTCGTCGGCTTCATGCTCGTGTTCTCGTTGTGGACGGTGTACTTCCTGCACCACGCCGGGGCGGCCCTGCGCGCGCATGGAGCAGGCGCGCGAGGATGCGGCCCGGCTCGCCCGGTCCGCCTACATGTACGCCCACGCGGCCATGATCGGGGCCGTGATCGTGCATCTCGGACGTGATCCACCTGACGATCGAGCGCCCGCGCGAGCCTGTCAGCACGCGGTTTCGCGGCGATCTGCGTCGGTGGTCCGTGCCTCTACCTGATCGGGATCGCGTTCTCGAAGCGATGGCTGGGCCACGGCGGCGTGGAGCGCATGCTGCTCGGCGTCGCTGGCGCTGGCGGCCGCCGGCACAGCGACCGCCTTCGGCACGCGTCTGACCGAGTTGATCGCGGTGACCGTGGTGTCGATTGCGATCTCGCTCGAGGTGCAGCGATCCGACTCGCGCCGGACTGATTCGCAGCTCGCCGCCTGAGACGTTCTCTGTGAATGTATTCTCGCGATGCCGGTCCGCATCAAAAGAACAAGAGATCAGCCGCCGCATCGGATAGGTTGCGCGGCACACACCAATCAGGGACTGGGGGTAGACATGCGAACCGACGCACTTTCGAGGGAGGACTGGCTCGTTGGCGGGCTCGCGCTCTTGCTGGCGATCGTCTGCTGTTCCTTCCGTGGTTTTCGTTCAGCTTGGGCATCCTGTCGATCACGCACTCGTACACGCTGACCGCCACCGACTCGCCTGACGGCTGGGCCGGGATCCTCGCCGTGCTGGCGTCTCTCGCCATAGTCGCGGACCTGCTCGTGGAGCGGCTCTCACCGCAGACAACGCTGCCGAATTTCGGCGGCAGCCGCACCGCCACACGTTTCAGGCTGGCCGTGATCGCCGCGGTGTTCGTGGCGCTCAAGTTCGTCTTCAACATCCACTTCAGCCTGTTCGGCTTCGGCTTCTGGGTTGCGGTGGTGCTCACCGTGGCGCTGGTGTTCGTCACGCTCAGGTTGAGCCAGGATCGGCCCGTTCTGAACGTCTCCACGTAGAAGCCCACTGCACAACGCTTGTAGCCGGGTGCGGCCAGCGGGCCGCACCCGCAGCCGCTGGCGCACCGACGGGCCCGAGCGGTCAGGGGCCGCTAGAACCCGACCGGGTGGCGGACGACGAAGCCCGCGTACTCGCCGCCGCCCTGCGACCAGCGAGAGCCGTCCTCGGCCAGCGCGACGGTGTCGAAGCGCCAGCCGGCGATGGTCATCCACACGTGGCCGGCGTTGGCGTAGATCGTGACCCACTGGCCGGGCCCGGCCTCGCCGTAGGACTCGAACCAGCCCGAGACCTCGGGCGAGCTCAACAACCCGCCCGCGTTGAGCACGAAGCTCACCGAGCCGGAGCAGTCATAGCCGATCGCCTGGAACGAGGCGTGGCCGCCGCCCCAGATGTAGGGCAGCGTGGCGATCGCGTTGCCTGCGGCGATCATCGCCACGACGGCGGACGGGTGCGCCCGCCGGCGCCTGGACGGTCCCGCCGGAGTTGATCGCGATCCCGCCGGCCTGCTGGTTGACCTGCTCGGAGGCCTGGTCAGAGGCCTGCTGCGTGGCCTGGTCGGCCTGCTGCGCTGCGGCCGCGCGAGCGGCTGCCGCTGCGGCTGCGGCGGCCTGCGCGGCTGCGACCTGCGCGGCGTATTGCCTCTGAAGCTTGGCCGTCTGGGCGTTGACGTTCGCCAGCCGGTTCCTGTTGTGCGACTGCGCCGACTCCTCGTCGAGCTGCTGCTTGGCCAGCGCAGCCTGGATCCCGTACTCCTGGTTGCGCTGCGCGAGGATGTCGTTGGTCAGGTTGCGATCCTTGATCTCCAGCGAGTAGAGGTGCAGGGCCTCCTGCCGCACCCGCGCCTGGGCGATCCTGGTCAGGCGAACGATCTCGTCGTCCTGATTCTGCGCGTCCTTGATGTAGTTGACCTGAGTCCAGCAGGCTCGAGAAGCCGTGCGCGTTGAGGATCACGTCGACCAGGTTGGGCGAGCCGTTCTCATACTCGGATCGCAGGTTCGCGGCCAGGTACTTGGCGGCGACGTGCAGCTTGTCCTCGAGCGCCAGCAGCTGATCGCGGGCCGTCATCAGGTTTGTCTGCACCGAGCGCAGCTGGGCGATGTGCGCATCGAGCGCCGCCTGCACCGAGGACAGCTTCTCCTCAGCCGCGGCCACGCCGCCCCTGGTCTTCTCGATCTGCGCGGCCTCAGAGTTGATCTGTGACTGCAGCGCGGCGGCCGACGACTTGTTCGCGTTGATCTGGCTCTGCAGATCGGCCGAGCTGGAGGCGATCACGATTCCGCCAAGGAGGGCGGCAACAGAGGTTGATACAAGCGTCAGGCGCTTGATGTGGCGGGAAATCTGCATCCAGGCAAAGAATGTCTCGCGGGGGCGACGTGTCACGTTGCGTTGCCGTCACTCCCAAAAACGCCGTACCGGGCGTCGGCGGCGCCAACCTTAGCGGCCTCGCGTTTGATGCCAACTAAAGCGCGCCGTGTGCAAGAGATCCTGCACATTGCAGGAATTACGCGGTCGGCGTAACTGGTGGTCGTTCTTTAGCGCCGATTAGCAGCAGGTTTCAGGCGTCGGTGCGCTTGCGTGCGCGGGCAGCCTTGACACGGGTCGTCTGATCGAGGTGCGTCTTGCGCAACCGGACGTTAAGCGGCGTGACCTCCACCGACTCGTCCTCGCGCAGGAACTCGAGCGCCTGATCCAGCGACAGCTCGCGCTTGGGCACCAGGCGGACGAGCTCGTCGGCCGTGGACTGGCGCATGTTGGTCAGGTGCTTCTCCTTGACCGCGTTGACGTCGAGGTCCTCGGCGCGCGAGTTCTCGCCGACGACCATGCCCTCGTAGACCTCCTCGCCCGGCCCGACGAACAGCGAGCCGCGTTCCTGGAGGTTGAACAGGGCAAACGACGCCACCTTGCCGCGGCGGTCGGCCACCAGCGAGCCGGTGCCGCGCGTGCGGATCTCACCCTGCCACGGCTCCCAGCGATCAAAGACGTGGTGCACGAGTCCGGTGCCGCGGGTCTCGGTGAGGAACTCGGTACGGAAGCCGATCAGGCCACGCGCGGGGATGATGTACTCCATCCGCACCCAGCCGGTGCCGTGGTTGATCATCTGCTCCATGCGGCCCTTGCGCAGGGCGAGCATCTGCGTGATCACGCCGACGTATTCCTCGGGCGTGTCGACGCTCATCCGCTCCATCGGCTCGTGCACCTTGCCGTTCTTCTCACGGGTGACGACCTGGGGCTTGCCGACGGTCATCTCGAAGCCCTCGCGGCGCATGACCTCGACCAGCACCGCGAGCGCCAGTTCGCCGCGGCCCTGCACCTCCCAGACGTCCGGGCGGTCGGTCTGGTTGACCCGCAACGAGACGTTGCCGATCAGCTCGCGCTCGAGCCGCGCCTTCAGCTGCGAGGCGGTGAGCTTGTCGCCGTCCAGGCCGGCCAGTGGCGAGTCGTTGATGCCGACCGTGACCGAAAGCGAGGGCTCGTCGACCGTGATCGGCGGCAGCGGCCGCGGATCTTCAGGGTCAGACAGCGTGTCGCCGATCGTGATCTCGGGGATGCCGGCGACGGCGATGATGTCGCCGGCGCTCGCCTCGTCGGCGCTCACGCGTTCCAGAGCTTCGGTCACATACAGCTCGGTGACCTTGACGCGCTCGATCTCGTTTCCGCCGTCGCGGCACCAGGCGATGGTCTCGCCCTTGCGGATCGTGCCCTGATGTACGCGGCAGATCGCGATCCGCCCGACGTAAGGCGACGCGTCGAGGTTGGTGACGTGCGCCTGCAGCGGCGCGCCCTCCTCGTACTCCGGTGCGGGAATGTGCTGCACCAGCAGATCGAGCAGCGGCGTCAGGTCGGTTCCGGGCTGCTCGAGGTCGAGCGTCGCGGTTCCGGCCTTGGCGTTCGTGTAGACGATCGGGAAGTCGATCTGTTCCTCGTCGGCCTCGAGGTCGAGGAACAGCTCATAGACCTCGTCGATGACCTCGCTGATGCGGGCGTCCGGTCGGTCGATCTTGTTGATCACGAGGATCACCGGCAGTCGCGCCTCGAGCGCCTTGCGCAGCACGAAGCGCGTCTGCGGCAGCGGCCCCTCGGAGGCATCGACCAGCAGCAGCACGCCGTCGACCATCGTCAGGCCGCGCTCGACCTCGCCACCGAAGTCCGCGTGCCCGGGCGTGTCGATGATGTTGAGCTTGATCTCGCCGTGGCGCACGGCGGTGTTCTTGGCGAGGATCGTGATCCCCTTCTCGCGCTCGAGGTCCATCGAGTCCATGACCCGGTCGGCGACCTCCTGGTTGGCGCGGAAGGCGCCCGACTGCCACAGCAGGGCGTCGACCAGCGTCGTCTTGCCGTGATCGACGTGCGCGACGATCGCGAGGTTGCGGATGTCGTCTCGGCTTGCCATTCGGCTCGCCACTGTAGCTGCCGGCTGACCCCGGGCTGTGGCCATCGTCCGACCGGCGCTCGATCAGCCGCCTGGCCAGCGGGCCAGGCGGCGTACGCAACCGTTACGTGCGCGGCTGCAAGCCGCCGAAGCCGGTCCACAGCGCCGCCATCGCCGCGTCGACGATCTCGGCCCGGGGGACGTTCGGGTGGCCGCCCCACCAGCGGGCCGCGGCGGTCAGCCCGTCGCGGTGAATCGCGAACAGCGCCCGCGCGCGAACCGTCTCGGGCTCGAGACCGGCGCGGTGCGCGTCGGCCGCGAGCAGGTCCGCGAGCACCATGTTGGACTCGGCCCGGATGCGCCGGTATTCCTGGGCGCCCTCGGGGTTCACCGGAGGATGACTGGGGAACAGCAGCCGCCAGCCGAGCGGGTGCTCCTCGACGAAGCTGAAGAACGCGTCGAAGGTCGCGCGCCAGCGCTCCTCGGTCGTGCCCTCGGAGCGGAGAGCCGCGCGCAGATAGCCGAGCAGGGCCTGCTCCTCGGCGTCCAACACCTCCACAAACAGCGCATGCTTCGACGGGAAGTGGTCGTAGAGCACCGTGCGAGCGACGCCGGCGGCGCGCGCGATGCGACCGACCGACGCCGCCTCGTAGCCGCGCTGCGCGAATTCGGGTAGCGCTGCCTCCACGATCAGTTCGCGGCGCTGCGAGCCCTTGAGCCTCGTCTTGGGTGCGTCGGTAGCCATTGGTTCTCCTGGCTGCCCAGGTTAGAGGTGAATTTCACGACACGGAGTATTATCCGACACAGGTGTCGGTTAGTTATAGGACTCAGCCGATCCGCCCACGGTTTCAAGGAGAGCCTACTGCATGCCTGCCACCGAAGCGCTTGTATTCGACGCGATCCGCACCCCGCGCGGTCGCGGGAAGTCGAACGGGTCGCTCTACACGACCAAGCCCATCGACCTCGTCGTCGGACTGATGCATGAGGTCCTCAGCCGCAACCCGGACCTCGATCCAGCCAGGATCGAGGACGTTGTGCTCGGCTGCGTGACGCCCGATCGGAGACCAGGGTGGTGACATCGCCAAGGCCGCCGCGGCCAAGGCGGGCCTGCCCAACACCGTCGCCGGAGTGCAGCTGAACCGGTTCTGCGCCTCCGGGCTCGAGGCGGTGAACGTTGCCGCCCAGAAGGTCGCCTCTGGCTGGGAGGACCTCGTCTTCGCCGGCGGTGTCGAGTCGATGTCACGTGTGCCGATGGGCTCCGACGGCGGGGCCTGGGCGATGGATCCGGAGACCGCGTATGAGACCTCGTTCGTTCCGCAGGGAATCAGCGCGGATCTGATCGCGACGATCGAGGAATTCAGCCGTGAAGACGTCGACGTCTACGCCACGCGCTCGCAGCAGCGCGCCGCCACCGCACAGGCTGAGGGCCGCTTCGCGAAGTCGGTCGTGCCGGTGCTCGATGTCAATGACAACGTCGTGCTCGAGCTCGACGAGTTCATCCGTCCCGGACACGACCGTCGACACGCTCGGTCAGCTGAAGCCCTCGTTCGCGACGATCGGGGACTTCGGCGGCTTCGACGCGGTGGCGCTGCAGAAGTACCACTGGGTCGAGAAGATCGACCACGTCCACACGCCTGGCAACTCCTCGGGCATCGTCGACGGCGCGAGCCTCGTCGCAGTCGGCAACGAGAAGATCGGCGACGAGCTCGGGCTCAAGCCCCGCGCGCGGATCGTCTCGACCGCCGTCACCGGGACCGAGCCGACGATCATGCTCACGGGGCCCGCGCCCGCCAGCCGCAAGGCGCTGGCCAAGGCCGGGCTGACGCTCGACGACATCGACCTGATCGAGATGAATGAGGCGTTCGCAGCCGTGGTGCTGCGCTTCGCGCGGGACATGGCCGGCAAGGACGATGAGCAGGCGCTGCTCGAGAAGATCAACGTCAACGGCGGCGCGATCGCCATGGGGCACCCGCTCGGCGCGACCGGTGGCATGATCCTCGGGACGCTGATCGACGAGCTGCATCGGACCGGCGGCAGGTACGGACTGCCACGCTCTGCGTCGGCGGCGGCATGGGAATCGCGACCGTTGTGGAGGCTCTCTAGATGTCAACGAGCGACAACACGATCCGCTGGGAGCGCGGCGAGGACGGCATCGTCATCCTCACGCTCGACGACCCGAACCAGTCGGCCAACACGATGAACAGCGCCTACGCCGAGTCGATGCGCGCGGCGGTGGCACGGCTCCAGCAGGAGAAGGATGAGATCAAGGGCGTGATCATCACCTCCGCCAAGAAGACCTTCTTCGCCGGTGGCGATCTCAACGCGCTCAAGCTCGTCAGCAGGGAGAACGCGCATGAGTTCGGCGAGTTCCTGCGCGAGGTCAAGGCGCAGCTGCGCACGATCGAGACGCTCGGCGTCCCGGTGGTGGCCGCGATCAACGGCGCGGCGCTCGGCGGCGGTCTGGAGATCGCGCTGGCGACTCACCACCGCGTCATCGTCGACGACCCTAGGGCCGTCGTCGGCTTCCCCGAGGTCAACCTCGGGCTGCTCCCGGGTGCCGGCGGAGTCACCCGCACGGTGCGGATGATCGGCATCGCCAGGCGCTTGATGCAGGTCCTGCTGCAGGGCATGAAGCGCTTCAAGCCGGCCGAGGCCAAGGAGGTCGGGTTGGTCGATGAGATCGTTCTGAGCGCAGATGACCTGATCCCGGCGGCCAAGCGATGGATCGCCGAGAAGCCCCTCGGGGAGCCGTCAGACAGCCGTGGGACGCCGACAAGAAGTACAGGATCCCGGGCGGCACGCCGTCGACGCCGTCGTTTGCCGCCAACCTCCCGGCTTTCCCGGCGAACCTGCGCAAGCAGATCAAGGGCGCGAACATGCCAGCGCCGCTGAACATCATGGCGGCCGCCGTCGAGGGCGCCCAGGTCGACTTCGACCACGCGCTAGAGATCGAGAGCCGCTACTTCATCGAGCTCGCCACCGGCCAGGTGTCGAAGAACATGATCCAGGCGTTCTGGTTCGACCTGAACCGCGTGAACGGCGACCGTGGCCGCAGCGTCCGATGTCGAGCCGTACCGGGCGAGGAAGGTCGTGGTCCTCGGCGCCGGCATGATGGGCGCGGCGATCGCATACGTCTCCGCCAAGGCCGGGATCGAGGTCGTTTTCAAGGACGTCTCCCTCGACGCGGCCGAGCGCGGCAAGCAGTACTCGGTCAACCTCGTGAACAAGGCGATCGACCGCGGTCGCTCAACGACCGAGAAGGGCGAGGAGCTGCTGGCGCGCATCCACCCCGAGCGACAACCCCGAGGACGCCGCCGGCGCCGACCTCGTGATCGAGGCGGTCTTCGAGGACCCGACGATCAAGGAACAGGTCTGGAAGGAGATCGAGCCCCACGTCGCGCCCGACGCGCTGCTCGGCTCCAACACCTCGACCCTGCCGATCACGGGCCTCGCCGAGTACGTCACGCCGCCCTGATGACTTCATCGGCATCCACTTCTTCTCGCCGGTGGACAAGATGCCGCTGGTCGAGCTGATCAAGGGCGAGCACACCAGCGACGAGGCCACCTTCAAAGCGCTCGACTTCGTCAAGCAGATCAAGAAGACGCCGATCGTCGTCAACGACAGCCGCGGCTTCTTCACCAGCCGCGTGATCGGCACCTTCATCAACGAGGGCATCGCGATGCTGGCTGAGGGCGTGCCCCCGGCGACGATCGAGCAGGCCTCGTCGCAGGCCGGCTATCCGGCCCCGGTGCTGCAGCTCTCCGACGAGCTCAACATGAAGCTGATGCGCAAGATCCGCTGGCCGCCAAGCAGGCCTTCGAGGCCGAGGGCGGCGCCTGGGAGGCGCACCCGTCGAGGGCGTCATCGACCGCATGCTCGACGAGTACGACCGGCCCGGCCGGCTCGAGGGCCGCGGCTTCTACGAGTACGCCGACGGCAAGCGCACCGGTCTGTGGCCGGGGCTGCGCGACGCCTTCCCGCCCGTCGACGATCCGGCATCGCTGTCGCTGCGCGACCTCGAGGAGCGCATGCTCTTCATCGAGGCGATCGAGTCGGTCAAGTGCTTCGACGAGGGCGTGATCGAGTCCGTCGCCGACGCCAACATCGGCTCGATCATGGGCATCGGCTACCCGCCCTGGACCGGCGGGTGCTCCAGTACATCAACGGATA
>CAWFRF010000014.1:0-127545 GCA_963818135.1 uncultured Actinomycetota bacterium | reverse complement strand
AGTTGCCCTCCCCGCTTCTGTCGATGCGACGAGCACAGCGCGACCATCAGTGGGATCGCGTTGTCGTCGAACACAATTGCGGATTTCTAGTCGGTTCACGAGCAGCGTGATCGCAGGCTGGGTAACGCCCTGCGCCGCCGCGAGGCTCGTGATCCGCTGGGGCGGTCATAGACCGCACCCAAGACACCGAGTTCGGTCCAAGTGAGCGCCAGTGTCGACTGCTTGGCCAGCACGGACGCGAGCGTCTCCGTCCGACGCCGGAGTGCTTCGGCCACGTCTTCCAGACCCCTCGATCCTGCGCGGTTACGCCAGACTTCCATATGCATTAATTTAGTGCTTATATAGCTAGAACAGCCAGCGTGAACTGCCGGCGCCTGTCGTCCCCGCCCAAGACTGAATCGAGGCCGGAGATCCTGGCGAGGCTCCAACGGGTTGCCGGCCGCGGAATGAAGCTTTTTGGGCACGGCATTAGGGCGCACCGCGTCGGTCTTCGCGCCGACGCTGACGAACGAGAGAGCGGCCCGGAAGGCCGCGTCTCTCAAGACCGCGTAGAGGTTTCTGGCGCGTTCTTGGCAGCGGATTTGGCGGCCCTTTGGAAGGCGTGCCACCAGTTCTCGGTCAGCAGATCCAGCACGATTGCCTCGTTGGCGTCCTCGAAGTCCCAGTAACTGAATATTCGCTCCAGCTGGGCGAACAGCAGCATCGCCTCCACCCGCACCTCAGCGTCACTCGACCACCCCATATGACGGATCGAGTCGACGAACCGCGTCAGTGTCTTCTGAAACCGCTCACCTTGTGCCGCGTTGAGCTCAGGTTCGATTGTCACGGCCTGTCGAATGACAGAAATCAGATCGCGATGCTTTGCCCACGTCGAAGTGGTTTCAGCCAGCCAGGCGCGAATCATCTCGCGGTTGGGTTTGCGAGGAAAGGCCCGCAGCTCGTCCCAACGGGGGCGAAACGCGCTGTCGCCTTCCATTAGCTCGACGATGATGTCCGACTTGGTGTTGAAGTGGTTGTAGAAGGTCGCGCGAGTTGTGCCTGCACGGGCGGCAATGTCGTCGACGGTGGTCGTGCGATAGCCCTGGTTGCAGAACTCAGTGACCGCCGCTTCGACCAGGCGATCATGTGTGAACTGCTTCTGTGCTTCCCGCAGAGGGACGGCTTTGGGCATGACCAAACTATAACGGCGCTGCACGACGTTAGGCTCGTGCTGTCTAGCAACTAGACAGCGCGACGGGTCTCTAGGCGCCCGTGGCGGGTCCCAGGCCTACTGAGAAGGGGTGCTGCTGAGCGGGGGCTTCGGCCTCGTGAGCGCTCCAGCATCGACCAGGGCCTTCTCGACTGTGCGGGAGGCATCCAGCGCCGCGGGAACCCCGCAGTAGATCGCCGCCTGGAGCACTACCTCCCGAATCTCTTCGACGGTCGCGCCGTTGGTGAGGGCTCCCCGGGCATGCACCCCGAGCTCGTGATTGAGGTTCAGGGCGGTCAGGATCCCGATGTTGAGCAAGCTGCGGGTCTTCCGGTCGATCCCGGGACGGGTCCAGATCGCTCCCCAGCAGTACTCGGTCACCAGCTCCTGAAGTGGCCTGGCGAACTCGCTTGCCTGCGCCAGGGAGCGGTCGACATGCTCAGCGCCCAGGACCTCTCGCCTAACGCGCAGGCCCTCCTCACGTCTGTCGCCGCTTGCTGGATAGGAGTTCGGCTGTCGGCTCATCGTGCTGTCATACAAGCATACACGTCTGGTAGCCTCGCCGTGCAAGCCCAATTCCCGGGCGAGATAGTCGATGACGATGGAAGGAGCTCACATGAACGTTCGGATTTCCCGGGGTCGCATCAAGCCGGGGACCTGGGATCTATTCGAGGCGGCGTGGAACGACGTATACGGCAGCGTGCAGCCATCGGGCCTGCGCGGGCGTGCGCTGATCCGCGACTTCGAGGACCCAGACCGTGGCGCGTCGATCAGCGTTTGGGATGACGCGGCGAGCGCGGCCGCGGCGACCGCGACACTCAAGGGCGAGATGCAGAGGCTCGAGGCCTTCTACACAGGTGACTACGAGGTCTACGACGGCTCGCTACAGGCGCACCATCGGCTCTTCAGCTGATCGCCCGAGAAGTCCGCCTCGCGCTGGCTGCCCGCCACGCCGCAAATCACTAGACAGATCGTCTAAGCTCCCAACTGGCTGCCTACTTCCTCGACACCTAGGACATCAGGCGGCAGTGCGATTGGCAATAGCGTGACAAGATCGATCGACCCAAGCTCAACCGCCGTACCGCGCCGTTCCGACCGCTTGGCCGGCAAGAACGCGGTTGTTGTCGGTGCCGGCTCACGAGGGCGTGGCGTGGGCAACGGCGAGGCCATCGCCACGCTCCTGGCGTTGAACGGTGCAAACGTCGTCGTAGCAGATGTCGACGAGCGCGCGGGTCTTGCGACCGCGAAAAGCATCACGAGCGACGGTGGCTCTGCCATCGCGGTCGGCGGTGACGCGACT
The DNA here is from genome assembly GCA_963818135.1 of uncultured Actinomycetota bacterium. GTDB lineage: Bacteria > Actinomycetota > Thermoleophilia > Solirubrobacterales > Solirubrobacteraceae > Palsa-465. The sequence goes on along the minus strand of CAWFRF010000014.1, from coordinate 125,056 downwards.
CAGGTGGCCGATTGCCAGCGGATGATCGAGCGTGCTCAGGAGTGGTTCGGAAAGCTCGACATCCTGGTCAACAACCAGGGCATGACTGGGCCATCAGCCTCGGTCGTTGATATGACTGAAGCGGATTGGCATCACACCTTCGCGGTGAACGTGGACTCGATGATGCTGGTCTGCAAATGCGCGCTACCGGCGATGTCGGACGGCGGATCGATCGTCAACATGTCCTCGATTGGCGCCGTGCGCTGGACGGAGCGAACCGCGTACGCGGCGTCCAAGGGAGCCGTTCTGTCCTTCACGATTGCTCTTGCGGGACAGTGCGCGCCGCGAGGCATTCGTGTCAACGCGCTGGTGCCCGGCGCTGTCTGGACGCCCCTGGTGATGGAGGAAGCATCCGACCGCGTGAACGGCGATCCAGCCGAGATCGAGAGAATCAGAGCGCAGCGCCAGAGCCAGGCACTGCTGCCCTCCGAGGGCACGGCGTGGGACGCGGCTTGGGCAGCGCTGTTCTTGGCCAGCGACGAGTCCCGTTGGATCACCGGACAGTCGCTTGTGATCGATGGTGGCGCCAGCATTGCGCGCAGGCTGGACAGCGCCAATGCATAGCGGCGACGAGCAGATCACTCGGTCCGAGCAGGTCACGATAGGAGTGGACGTGGGTGGGACGTTCACCGATCTGGTGCTTGTTGGCTCAGACCGAGTCCTGAACCGAGTGAAGCTGCCGTCGTCGCCTCCGAACTTCGCTGATGCGATAGCAGCAGGGTTAGTGAGACTGCTCGTCGGAGCTGGTGCAGACAGCCCCCGCGTTGAGCTTCTGCTACACGGGACCACAGTTGCTACGAACGCCATCCTCGAACGACGCGGGGCGAGGACGGGTTGATAACCACGCGGGGCGTGCGCGACGTGCTCGAGCTGCGGCGCCTACGCCGGCCGAGCCTCTTCGATGTCGGCTGGGACAAGCCAGAGCCTCTTGGTGCCGCGATCGCGACGGCTCGAGATCGATGAGCGGATCGATGCAGCAGGCCACATCGTCCGCGAGTTAGATCTCGACGCAGTCAGGACGGTGGTACGCGAACTCGAAGACGATGGTGTTGAGGCGGTTGCGGTGTGTCTGCTGAATTCACACGCCAATAAGGTGCACGAGCAGGAGGTACTGCGTGTTATCCGAGACGCTGGCGGCAATCTCCAGGTGTCGGCGTCGCACCAGATCTCCCCGGAGATCAAAGAGTACGAACGCACCAGCTCGACCGTGATCAACGCCTACCTGCAGCCGGTGGTCGCGTCATATGTCGACGACCTGATTGCGCGCGCAGCTGAGCTCGATATCGAGGCGCCGATCCGGATCATGAAATCCAACGGCGGGTTGGCGAGCGCGGAGGAGGCTGGTCGCGTTCCCGCAGCAATCGTCGAGTCGGGGCCCGCCGCTGGTGTGACCGCTGCTGCCAGGCTCGCGACGAGCCTGCGGCTAGTGCGCGTAATCGCCTTCGACATGGGCGGGACCACCGCGAAGGCGTCACTGATCGAAGATGGCCGGCCGTTTGAGAGCGCAGAGTACGAGGTCGGATCCGGGATAAATACGAGCCGGATTCTGGCCGGCGGCGGTGGCTACACGCTGCGCTTCCCCTCACTGGACGTGGCTGAGGTAGGCGCCGGCGGCGGCAGCATCGTCTGGCTCGACGCCCTGGGCACGCCCCACATAGGCCCTGAAAGCGCGGGTGCTACTCCAGGTCCTGCGTGCTATGGCCGCGGCGGTGTGCGCCCGACCGTGACCGACGCAAATGTAGTGTTGGGCTACCTGAGCTCGGAGAGCCTGGCGGGCGGTGCTCAGACCATCTATCCCGATCGCGCCATCGACGTGATCAGCGAGCAGATAGCAACCCCTCTTGGAACAGACGTGCTTGCTGCCGCTCACGGCATTTATCTGCTCGCGAACTCGCTCATGGCCCGAGCTATCAGAGGAGTGACAACGGAGCGCGGACGAGACCCGCGGGAATACGCGCTTGTTGGCTACGGCGGAGCCGGCCCGATGCACGCAGTCCAAATAGCGCGCGACTTCGGGATGGATCGCGTCGTCATCCCGCCGGCTCCCGGCCGTCTTCAGTGCCACTGGGCTACTGCTTGCAGAGACGAGCTATGACGAAGCGAGGAGCGTCTGGACCACCATCGGCGTTGATGACGGTCAGGAGGTGCTCACCGCGCTCAGCGAGCTTGATCGCGAGGTCCGTGCGCGAGCTCACGCGGAGGGACTCGTCGATGACCAGCTACGGATCGACAGGTTTGCCGACGTTCGTTACGCCGGACAGTCCTTTGAATTGCGCGTTAGCGTGCCCGACACCGTCCTCGGTTCGGCCGACCTATCCGCGATCGGTGAGGTTTTCCATTGCGACCACGAGCGGATGTACGGGCACGCCCTGCGTGACGAACGGGTGCTGATCGTCAACGTGCGCGTGAGAGCCTCAGACATCCGCGTCACGGATGAGCAGCGCGTCGCATGGCTCTCCGATGCTGCCGGGCCGCCGTCGACGGACCCGAGCGAACGAAAGGTCTACTTCGGAGCAGGCGAGCTCCTGGCGACCCCGGTCATCAGTCGTCGGCATCTACACGGCAGCAAGCTCGCCGGCCCGCTGATCATCGAGGACCCAGACTCGACCACTGTCGTCCCGCCGTGCTGCCCATGCGGAGATCGGAGAGCTGGGCGAAATCCTCATCGAGACAGGAGCCTGACGAGCGATGGAGGCAGCCAAGACGCTGGACCGAATCGACGTCGACGTCATCACACAGGAAATCCTTCGCAGCGCTCTCGGCTCGATCGCCGACGAGATGGCACTCACGGTGATCAGGACGGCGCACTCTCAGGTCGTCCGCGACACGATGGATTTCGCAACCGCCCTGTTCGGACCTTCCGGAGAACTGCTCGCGCAAGGGCTGACGCTGCCGTTTCACCTCGGCGCCATGCCTGACGCTATGGATGGGGTGCTGCAGAAGTTCGGCGGCGAGATCCAACCCGGCGACGTCTTCATGTTCAACGATCCCGACAGTGGCGGGATGCACCTACCCGACATCTTCCTGTTCGCTCCGATATTCGCCGGGCCCGACTTGGTTGGATTCACCGGTGTCACGGCCCATCAAGCGGACATCGGTGGACGCGTACCCGGGGGAAATGCGGCGGACTCAACCGAGATCTTCCAGGAGGGCCTCCAACTCCCGCTGATCAAGCTGTTCGATCGAGGTGTCGAGAACCACGCGATCATGGAGATCATCCGGTTGAACGTGCGGGTGCCGGACCTCGTTGTCGGCGACATAACGCGCTCAGCTCGCTGCTGCGCACACCGGCGCCGCCCGCTTTCTGGAGTTGATTGAACGATATGGACGGGAGACCCTCGCTCGCTACACCGAGGCGATCCTCGATTCGACGGAGGCTTATGTCAGAAGCGAGATCAGCGCCATGCCTGACGGCACGTACAACTTCACTGACTACCTCGACAGCGACGGCTTTGGCTCCGGACCGCTAGCGATCGCGGCGTCCTTGACCGTGGCAGGAGACGAGATCACGGTCGACTTCTCGGAAAGCGCAGCGCAGGTGCCGTCGGCGCTGAACGCGACTCTGTCGATCGTGAAGGCGGCGGTCTACACCGCATTGATGGCGGTGATGGACACGTCAACCGGTCTGGCTTGCAACGCGGGATTCATCCGACCTATCCACGTCCGAGCCCCGGCCGGATCGCTGCTCAACGGCCGCCGGCCAGCGGCGCGAGCGGCCCGTGGCGTAACTGCCTATCGCGTCGTCGACGCCGTGCTCGGTGCGCTGCACCAAGTGGTGCCCGAGCGGGTTCCGGCCGGCGGCGATGGCGGCGTCACAGTCGTCACGTTTGGCGCCACAGACGCATCGGGCCGATCGGCCGTCCTCGTAGACACACCGGTAGCCGGATGGGGCGGGCGACCCGACAAAGATGGGATCGACGGGATCAGCAGCCTCGCCGCGAACATGGCAAACACCCCGATCGAGGTGATGGAGGCCGACTTCCCGATCCGCATCGAGGAATATGGGTTTGTGCCGGACACAGGCGGGGCCGGCAAGTACCGCGGCTGCGTCTCAGTCGTCAGGCAGTACCGCTTTCTGGCCGAGACCGGCATCCTCCAGATTCGCGCGGACCGGCGTGACCAGCTCCCTTACGGGCTGAGCGGTGGAGACCCAGGTACGGCGTCGGATGCCCGACTCAATCCTGGCCGCCCAGACGAGGAGCAACTGGCGAGCAAGATCACCCGGACCATCAAACGCGATGACGTCGTCCGGATCGTCGTCGCCGGCGGGGGTGGGCACGGCGACCCCGCGGAGCGTGCCGGCACAGCGATCAAGCGCGATCTCGAGTCCGGGTTGCTGACAGCGGAGCACGCACGCTCGGTCTACGGAACCGTGCTCAAGGAGGAGAATTGACATGACAAGCGTTCACGAGGCCATCCGCTACGCGGTCCGACCGATCGAGCTCAACCGCGAGGACGGTGATCACGTCCTAATCGTCAGCGATCTCGAAACGCCCAAGGAGATCCTGGACGCGCTGACGACTGCTGCGATCTCGTTGGGCCACCAAGTCTCGCTTGCGATCTATGCAGCTGACCTCCAGCCGTCCAGCGAACCGCCTCGCCCCGTCAGCGAGGCAATGGCAGCGTCCGACATCGCCTTGCTCGCGACGCGGCGCGGACTTGCCCACACGTCAGCGACACTCGATGCCGCGAAGTCTGGAACGCGATGCGTCTTCATGGAAGGCCTGACTCTGGACATGCTCTGCCACGGCGCAGCGACTGCGGACTACGACCGGGTTGGTCAGCTGGGTTCGCGCATCGCGGCGAAGTGGAACGCTGGAAGCAGCGTCCGCGTGCGCTCGAGCCTAGGCGGAGACCTGGTTGCCAGCATTGCCGGCCGACGGTCGTGGGAAATGGCCGGACGCGTGTTTCGCGAAGACTGGTTCGGGCTCAGCGGATGCTGCGCCTTCCCTGACGGCGAATGCGGGCTGGCGCCAGTAGAGGGCTCCGCAAACGGGACTGTCGTGTTCGACATGAGCACCCAGTCGTTGGGCCGTCTTTCGGAGCCGATCACGCTCGAAATCGCCGACAGCCGGATCGTCGAGGTGAGCGGTGGTCGTCAGGCGGACCAGCTGAAAGCCGAACTGGAAGCCGCCGGTGATGAGAACGCCTATTACTGCCCGGCGGAGATTGCGATCGGGATCAACGATGCCGCCAAGGAGACCGGCCTCTTGCGTGAGGACAAAAAGCTACTCGGCACCTGCCACATCGCGTATGGCGCAAACAGCGATATCGGTGGGCACGTTGAATCCGCAATTCACGTCGATGGCCTGGTGCGCAAACCGACGATTGAGATCGACGGTGAGCCGATCGTGGTGGACGGCGTCGTCGTGTCCGAGCTCGCTGGTTGACCTAGTCAGTCAGCCAGCTGTCCTGCAGCAGGTGCCCCAACCGACGCTGCTTTGTCATGAGGTAACGCCGGTTCTCTTCGGTTGCGGCTACAAGCGTCGGCACGCGCTCCGAGATGTGGATGCCTGCTCGCTTGAGCGCCAGGCACTTGTCTGGGTTGTTTGTGATCAAGCGGACCGATGACACGTCGAGGTCTCGAAGGATCTCCGAAGCGACTCGGTAGTCCCGTGCATCGTCTGGGTGTCCGAGGTGACGGTTGGCGTCCACTGTGTCCAATCCACCGTCCTGCAACGCGTAGGCGCGGAGCTTCTCGATTAGTCCGATCCCGCGACCTTCGTGACCCCGCAAGTAGACGAGCACCCCAGATCCTTCGCGGCTGATCTGGCGGATTGCCATGTCAAGTTGTGCGCCGCAGTCGCACCGCCGTGAGTGAAAAACGTCCCCCGTAAGGCACTCGGAATGGACTCGAACGAGCGGGTCGCCGGAGAGATCCCCCAACACGAGGGCGATATGTTCGCGGCCTCCGTCTACCTCACGGTAGCCAAGGGCCGTGAAACCACCGTCGGGTAGGGGCAGATTGACAGCGGCCTCCCGGGTGACAAGAGAGCGGCTCGCCCCGAACTCGGCAATGTCGTCAGTTGTCACGAGTGGCATGTCGAAGCTGCAGGCGAGTTGCGCGAGGCGAGGCCAACGCGCCATAGTTCCGTCTGTGTCGGCAATCTCGCAGATCACCGCGGCTTGATGAACGCCGGCCAACCGCATCAGCTCAACGGACGCCTCGGTGTGCCCTCGTCTCTGTGCGAGGCCGCCAGGCCGTGCGGCGAGCGGGAATAAATGGCCGGGCATGCTGAACGTTTGCGCCGTGGAACCGGGATTCGCTAGCGCACGCGCGGTGGCCGCCCGGTCCGCTGCGGAGATGCCGGTAGTCGTCGACACCGAGGCGTCGACTCCGACGTGGAATGCGGTGCCGTGCGGGTCGGAACTCCGCTGTGTCATCGGAGGGATCTGAAGCTCGTCCAGCCTGCCCCGGGCCATTGCGACGCAGATCAGTCCGCGGCCTTCCGTTGCCATGAAGTTGATCGATGCCGCGTCGGCGAGTCCTGCGGCCATGACGAAGTCGCCCTCGTTCTCTCGGTCGGGATCGTCGGTCACGATCACCATCTGGCCCGCTGCGATTGCGTCGACCGCATCTGAAACCGATCTGCTCGGTACCGTCACGGCCGAGCGTTCGCTGTGGCGCAGCGCCGTCATGGCTGTGAGCTCCAACTCCGCGCGAAACTGACGACCTGTTCGGCGACGACGTCGAACCGGGCCGCGACTTCTGGATCCTGGACGCGGCCGTCGGGGTCGAACAGGGGCTGCGTGGAGTTCAGTGCGATACCAAGCGGAGTAGGCCACCCGCGGAGGGCGTGGACGACGGTCCGTAGTGACTGGAGTGCGGTAACCGTTCCCTGCCAGCCGGTTGCGGAGACTATGCAGCCGACAGCGCGCCCCTCGAGGTACGGACGCGGTCCGTCGTTGAGCTCTTCGAAATAGTCGAGGGCATTCTTGACCAAGCCTGAGATCTCGCCGTGGTATCCGGGAGAGGCGATCATGATCCCGTCAGCTTCGGCGACGGCCTCGAGCAGTCGCGCCGCGCGCGGGTCGTCCGACGGTTGGTGTGGTGCGTACAGCGGTAGTTCGAGGTCCGCGGCGGCCAATACGTAGGTGGATGCTCCAGCTCGGCGTGCCGCCGCCAAGCCCGCGAGCAGCGCGAGCTCGGTGGATGACCCCGGGCGGGTCGTTCCGCCGACGCCAAGCACACGCGGAGCGGCCGCGTCTTCGGCTACCGACCAGCCCTGAATGTCCGATGCCTGATGGGCAGTCATCTTGGCCTTCTCGTAAACGTCATCTACACTTAGACCAGAGAGTTTACAGAGTGTCTAGCTATCCGTCAAGTCGGATCGACCACTGGGAGCAGGATGTGAGATGGATGCTCGCCGTCGTGGTAAATGGTGTTTCGCGCGACCTCGCAATCCGACAGCGCCTGTTGGGCAATCACCCCACCGGTATTCGTGTTGCGGTCAAAGCGCGGGAAGTTGCTGCTCGAGACCTCAAGCCGAATGCGATGGCCGGCCTTGAAGCGGTTCGCAGTTGCCCACAGGTCGATGTGCAGCTCGTAGATCTCGCCGGGAAGCAGCGGTCGTGGCGTTGCCAGCGATTCTCGATACCGAGCGCGCAGAATGCCGTCCGTGAGGATGATCGCGGTGCCATCTGGATGAACGTCCACCAGCTTCGCGGTGAAATCTGTGTCTGAAGCCGAAGAAGACGCGTAGAGGGTTGCGACCACTGGACCGATCACATCCACGTCGCGCTCGAGTTGGCTGGTGGTGAAACACAGCACGTCGGGGCGGCTCTCCACTGGGCGCTGGTCTCGAGGTCCCGCGTTCACGGCCACGCGCAGCCCCGGTAGGAACGTCTGCCCCCCGACCGTGGGAACAGGATCTGCGGGGTCATAGTCGAACTCATCGGGAGGTTCCGCGCCCGGGACGGCTGTCGCAAGGGTGGCCGATTGCGACTGGTCGCCAGGACGCCCGCTCAGGTAATACGGCACGTAGCGCGTGCCGGGGATCGGCCAGCTCTGCTCCTCGCGCCACACGTTCGCGCCCATCACGAACAACTTGACGTTTGCGGTGTCGTCGACCCGCTCGCGGTTGTTGCGAACGTGCCGGTCGAAGAAGCGAATCTGTTCCCGGATCAGGGGAAGCATCCCCGCATCGGCATTGATGCCGAACATCAACTCGGGAAACTCGCCGCCCAGAACACCGTGTGCCCACGGGCCGATGATCAAGCGAGGTGAGCGGCTCGCACGGGTCCGGCCATGCGCCTTGACGCCGGCATAGTTGGCCAGCGTCCCGCCGAGAAAGCAGTCGTACCACCCTCCGATGTTGAGCGTCGGAATGGTGATCTCACGATAGTCCTGCTCGGGTGCCGTCAGACTCCAGTAGCTATCGCGAGCGGGGTGGCCGAGCCAGTCGCGGTAATAGCGAGCAGTCGATGGCAACCGAGCATCGACGAGTGGCATCGTCTCGTAGGCCAGTTGTGAATAGTCAATCGCGTCGATCAGCGCTCTGCGATCTCGGCGGCTGCCTGCGGCTCGGCGCCTGTGCGCCTCTGCAGGCCGCTCAGTTCTAGGAACCGCATCGTCCAGTAGAGCGCGAAGCCGAGTTGGAAGGCGCCTCCGCGATACATCCATCCGTCGTAGTAGTCCGTAGACGTGAAGCCTGGCGCGATCGCGCGCAGACCTTGTGGAGCGGCGCTCGCTGCCATCCATTGAGTCGCTCCGTGGTAGGACGCGCCGACCATCCCGACGTTCCCGTCGGCACCAGCTCTGCTGAATGAGCCACCGCAACGCATCCTCACCGTCGCGACGCTCATTGCTGAACGGCGTGAAGTCGCCTTCAGAGTCGAATCTGCCGCGCGTGTCCTGGATCACCACCGCGTATTGGGCATCCGCGAACGCGTCGATGTCGTCGACGGACATCGCCTGGCGCTTGCCATAGGGCAGTCGCTGCAATATGGCCGGAAACTGACCGGAGGTATGCGGAAGGTAGACGTCGGTCGCGAGTCGCACGCCGTCGCGCATCGGTGCGCCGAGATCACGACAGACCCTCAACTGCCGTACGCGGTCCCAAGAGTCGCAATCGCACAGCCCGCGACAATCATTGCTTCACTCTCGCCCAAATAGTTCGAGCAGCTTCGATGTCAAGGGCAATTTGGACTCGAAGAGCCTCGGGCGTGGCGAACTTCGTTTCCTCGCGCAAGTACGCGAGCAGTTCGACCGCGAGCTCGCGCTCGTACAAATCCTGGTCAAAGTCGAGGATGTGCGCTTCGAGTAGCGGCTCGAGGTTCTCGCCAAAGGTGGGGCGCACCCCGATGCTGACCGCCGCTGGCCGCTCGAAGACTCGAGCGGCATAGATGCCGAGCGGAACCTGCTGAGAGTCAACGGGCAGCCGAATGTTGGCCGTTGGGAAACCCAGTGTCCGGCCAATTTCCGCGCCGTGAACGACCAAGCCGACGATCACAAGCGGCGGCTCGAGCAGTGCAGGCTCTGTGAGTGCGGGGTCTACACGTTGATGAGCGGATTCTGGCAAGGCTTAGAGGTTCAGACGACTGCGACCAACACAGCGAGACACTATACGCGTCGTCTAGTGAGTGTTACGGTGTGCTCCACGAGTTGACACTCCGACCCTCAGATGAATAGGCTCTAACGACTATGAGCGGCAAGTCCAAAGTTCTGGCTGGTCTGCAATGCCTGATCGCAGGGCACCTGGGGCTAAGCACAGGGACGGCGGCGTGAGCAGCGGCTCGCCGCCGATCGGAGTCATCGGCCTCGGCGCGATGGGGTCTAGGATCGCCATTCGTCTTGCCCGCGCCGGCTACGGCGTGACCGGCCACGACCCCGACCCCGACGCGGCCCTTCTGGTTGCGGCAGAGGGATGCGAGGTGGCCGACTCGCCACGCACGGTCGCGGATGTTGCCGAGATCGTTATCACGAGCCTTCCATCCCCGAAGGTGCTTCGTGAAGTCGTCACCGGAGAAGCGGGCGTCTTGCGAGGCGATGCCGTCAAGGGCTTGATCGAACTCTCAACCGTCGGTCCTCCAACAGCCGCCGAGGTGGCAGGAGCGCTTCGGGAGGGCAGGGATCTGGTGCGTTGATGCACCGGTGAGCGGCGCCCCCGCGGGGGCCGAAGCCGGAACGCTGACCGTCATGGCCTCAGGTGCACCGGAAGCAATAGAGGTAGCCCGCCCGGTGCTCGAGCGGATCGCGCGAACCATCCACGTGGTCGGAGATCAGCCCGGGATGGGCCAGGTCGTGAAGGTGATCAACAACCTGATGTCTGCCGCAGCGATCACGATCACCGCCGAGGGCGTTCTACTCGGAGTGAAGGCCGGCCTGGATCCGAGCACCCTGCTCGAGGTCGTGGGTCAGAGCAGCGGATCCAACACAGCGGTAATCGACAAGTTCCCGCGCCAAGTGTTGACGCGACGCTTCGATCACGGCTTCCGGTTGGAGCTGATGGCAAAGGATGTGGATCTCTGTCTGGATGAGGCGCGGCGACAGAACGTGCCAATGGTGGTCGGCGCGATCGTGGATCAGCTCTGGCGTCTTGGCCTGGCGCGGTCAGAGCCCGGAGATGACTGCACCACGATCGTCCACATGTTTGAGGACTGGGCTGCCGCGACAATCGTTGGAGGCGCCCGGTGACGGCCGCCGGCACCTTCGAAGTGTTCGCGGCTCGTTACGCAGAGCGCGAGACCACGAGGTCACGGATCTACTACGCGTGGCCCACATACGACGAACCCGATGGGGCCGTGCGAATGAGTTACTACTTCTGGCTTTTGCGGCCAGTCACCGGACCGCCGATCGTTATCGACACCGGCTTTGACCCTGAACTCGCCGCCCGCAAGAACCGAACCTGCATGGTCACGCCAGCCGCCCTGTTTGGGCGTCTCGGCATCAGCTGCGCCGAGGTGGAGCAAGTGATCGTCACGCATCTCCATTACGACCACATCGGGAATCTCGGCCTATTTCCAAATGCCCAGTTCACCGTGGCCGAACGTGAGCTCGAGTTCTGGAGCAGTCCCGGCGCCGAGCGGTTCCAGTTCGCCGAGCACGGCGACCCGCGGGGTGTCGAGTTCCTCCTAAGAGCCAAAGCTGCAGGACGTCTTCGGCTAGTCGATCACTCGCTCGAAGTTGTACCTGGGGTCAGCGTCGAGCGCGTAGGGGGCCATTCTCCCGGCCAGCTGATCGTTTCGATTGCAACGGCCGGGGGTGAGCTGTTGCTCGCCTCGGACGCTGTGCACTACTACGAGGAGCTGGAGCTTGACCGGCCGTTTGCCGTCATCGCTGACCTCGCCGAGGCGTACCGCGCTTTTGATGTGATCAACAAGGCGCGGTCGGCAGGTGCGATGTTCGTGCCGGCACACGACCCGCTGGTCATGGATCGACACCCACGTGTCGACGGCACGCTTTCGGAAATGGTCGTTCGGCTGGGATGAGCGCCTCAGAGCAAACAGAGAGCGACGTATGACTGTGATCGACCAGGCGTCAGTCGAGGCGCTTCTTGCCGGGACCGTCGAGCAGGTGCTGCCACTCTACGTAGGCGGGGCGTGGCACGGCGCCGCCGACGGCGCCACGTATTGGTCATTCGAGCCTGCGCGTGGGCGTCCCTGGGTGGAGGTGGCCGAGTCCGGACCAAACGACGTCGACGCCGCCGTCAATGCCGGCCGGCGCGCCCTCGACGGAGCATGGGGCAAGACATCGGCCGCCGACCGTGCACGCCTGCTGCAGCGCATGGCGCAGCGAATCGACGCTAACCGGGAGACGCTGGCGAACATCGAATCGCGCGACAACGGCAAGGCCCTACGAGAGACGCGCGCCGAGCTGGACGTGATCGTGCGCTATTTCGAGTTTTTCGCGGGGGTGTGCCAGAACGTCTATGGCCAGACCCTTCCGTCTGTCGGCCCGTTTCACGTATATACCCGGCGCGAGCCGGTAGGGGTCGTCGGAGCGATCATCCCCTGGAACTCGCCACTGACGATGCTCGCGTGGAAGGTTTGCCCGGCTCTGGCCGGCGGCAATGCTGTGATCGTAAAGCCGGCCGATGAGACCCCTGTCTCCGCGCTTGCACTGATGAGCCATGTTCGAGGATCTCGAGCTCCCTTCGGGCGTCATCAGCGTCCTGCCCGGCATCGGCCGACGCGCCGGTGAGGCCCTGGTGCAACACCCAGGAGTGGACAAGATCGCGTTCACAGGCTCAACGGCTACGGGTCGTCATATCGCAGCTCAGGCCGCAAACACCCTGAAGCTGACTACCTTCGAGTTGGGCGGCAAGTCTCCGAACATCGTGTTCGCCGACGCGGACCTCGACGTCGCGGTGCACCGTACGGCCTTCGGAATCTTCTCGGCTGCCGGCCAGTCCTGTATGGCCGCGTCACGCACGCTCGTACAGCGTGAGATCCATGACGAGTTCGTGGCTGCGCTTGCTGCGATCGCCCGCAGAATACGGGTCGGTGATCCGCATGCACCCGCAACCCAAGTTGGTGCGCAGAGCTCACAGAACCAGCTAGCGAAGATCGAGCAGTACGTCGGAATCGCCAACGATGAGGGCGCCTCCGTGGCAGCCGGAGGGAGACGAGATCTAGCCGCCGGCGACGGCTGGTTCTTCAGGCCAACCGTTCTCGACGGCGTGACCAACCAGATGCGAGTGGCTCGCGAGGAGATCTTCGGGCCTGTGACCGCGGTGATCGAATTCGACGATGAGGCCGATGCGATCGAGATCGGCAACGACTCACCCTATGGGCTGGCAGCGGCTGTCTGGACGCGCGACGTCAAGCGGGCTCACCGGGTCGCGCACGCCCTTCGCGCTGGAACCGTCTGGATCAATAACTATCGCGTGTGGAACTGGCTAACGCCGTTCGGTGGCTACAAGCAGTCAGGTTACGGACGCGAAAACGGGATCCAGGTGATGGAGCACTACACACAGACCAAGTCCGTGTGGATTGACCTGCAGGAAGACCCGCCGAACTGGTTCAGCGACGACGGAGATGAATGATGACGAGTACTGAAATTGGAGACGCTGCGCCCCAATCTCCAGCGGAGCGGTTTGCGCCGGATGCGTACGAGGTGATCGCGACGCTTGATGACGGCTTCTACGAAGAGGTGCAGCGCTTTGTGGGTCATCCGTGGCGCCAAGGTCCTCTAGCGCCGCGAATCAAGGAGCTCGTACTGCTGGCGATAAACGCGGCGGCTACGCATCGAAACGGTGAAGGTGCCGCGCGGCATGCGCGCGGCGCGATTGCGGCCGGCGCAACTCGCGACGAAGTGCTCGAGGTTCTCGCACTCACGAGCACGATCGGGATCCACTCGTGCAACTGCGGTGTGCCGGTGCTTTTGGAGGAGCTCGCCGCCGCTGGTCAGGGTCTCGACACCGACGCGCCCTTGACGGCGCGCCAGGAAGAGGTGAAGGCCGAGTTCACCGAGGCGCGGGGATATTGGAACGAGTTTTGGGACGGCCTGCTCCGGCTTGACGTTGAGTTCTTCGCTGCGTACAGCTCGATTCTCTGCCTACCCGTGGCGCCACGGCACGCTCGAGCCGAAGGTTCGCGAGCTCATCTACACCGCGTTCGATACCTCCGCGACCCACATGTATGAGCCGGGTCTTCGGCAGCACATCAGAAACGCGCTGGCGCTCGGAGCAACCGGCGCAGAGATCGCTGAGGTAATAGAGCTTGCGAGCGGAATTGGGCTGGAGGCGTACGCGCTGGCTGCCCCAGGGCTCGCAGGCTCGTCGGTGCCGGCCGGGACAGAAGTGAGCGCATGACCACATCCATCGGCCTGATTGGAGTCGGCAATATCGGCGGTCGGGTTGGCCGCAGGCTGGTCAGCACCGGTGAGCGCGTGATCGCGTACGACGTCGACCCCGCGCGCCCATCCGCGGCGGGGCTAGACGCCAGCACCTCGATCGAGGACCTCGCATCAGAGACCGATGTCATCCTGCTGTCGCTCCCCGACTCGACGGTGATCGAGCGCGTTGTCCACGGCGCAGGCGGCCTCGCAAGCTCATGTCGAGCCGGGCAGACGATCGTCGACCTGAGCACCGCCTCGCCCAAGTCCACGTTGGCGATACACGAAGCGCTCGCGCAGAAGAACGTGGAGTTCCTCGACGCCGGCGTGTCGGGCGGCGCGAAGGCAGCCGAAGTCGGGCGCCTCACGTTGATGGTTGGGGGAGACGCCGAAGCGCTCGCACGCGTTCGCGGCGTGCTGGAGAGGTTCAGCGAGAGCATCTTTCACATGGGCGGGCCGGGCGCGGGTCACATCGCAAAGCTGCTCAACAACTACCTGAACGGAACCAGTCTCGCCACGACGGCCGAGGTGATGGTCGCGGCTCGCAAATCGGGCCTGGATCCAGCGCTCCTGCTCGACGTGATCAACCAGAGCTCGGGGCTCAACTTCGCGAGCGTCAACCGGTTTCCAAACATCGTCAATGGTGACTACATGGAGGGCGGCCTCACCGGGCGACTGATGGCGAAGGATTTGCGGCTCTATCTCGAGCACATCGAGCAGGTGGGCGTCCCCAGCCTTCCCGGCCCCGCGATCTACGCAACGTTCGAGGTCACCAATGGTCTCGGCTACGCCGACATGATTTCCAACTACGTTGTCGACGGGCTCGGTGATCTCGCCGGCGGCGTGCGGATCCAGGCTGAGCCCGGGACCGAGGGCGCGGCACGATGATCGTCAGCAGACGACGCGACGACGGCGCTCCCTCGGCAGCACCGACTGAGACGTTCACTGGACACGTGTGGCGGGATCCACGCCTTCGCGACGCCCACGACGGTGTGATCGTCAATGACGTGTTCTTCCCCCCGGCCGCCCGAACCGACTGGCACCGACACGAGCGCGGTCAGCTCCTCCTCGTAACGCACGGTTTGGGACTGGTGCAGGTCCAGGGCGACCCAGCCCAGTGGGTCGGCCCGGGGGACGCCGTGTACTTCCTCGCCGGCGAGACACATTGGCACGGCGCCGGTCCTGACACCTATTTGTTGCATACGGCGATCTCACTCGGGACGACAAACTGGCAGGACCATGTAACGGCCGAGGAGTACGACGCCGCGATCAGTTCGAGCGTTCCCCCCGTCGAATGAACGACATTTCGCCCGTATCCGATCAACTTCTCCATCCGCAGATCGCCGAGATGGTCAGACAGAGCCGGGCTGCACAGCACGAGCTTCCGGTCTCGCACGATGCGGCGCTGTTGCGGCGCGGCAAGGCGCAGCGAATGGCGACGCTGGGTCCGGGTCCCGAGATGGCGGCGGTCCGAGACGTGGAGATCAAAGGCAGCGAGCTCGCAGTGCCTGTGCGGATCTACACCCCGACCGGTTTCAAGCAGGGCGTTCTCGTTTACTACCACGGCGGTGGCTGGGTCACGGGCACGCTGGATGACTACGACGTGCTGTGTCGAGCTCTGGCAGATGCCAGCGGCGCGATGGTCGTGAGTGTCGATTACCGCCTCGCTCCAGAAGACCCGTTCCCGGCTGCGTTGGATGACGCTCTCGCGGCGATTCGGTGGATCTCAGAGAATCTGGTCGGCACAGGACCTCTGGTCATCATGGGTGACAGTGCCGGAGGAAACCTTGCCGCGTCCGCCGCGCGAGAGTTGGCACCCGGCGAGGTCGATATCGCACTTCAAGTCCTGGTCTGTCCGGTTCTTGATCACGACTTCGCCACCGAGTCATATGAGCAATTCGGCGACGGCTTCGTTCTGAGTCGCAGGGACATGGAGTGGTACTGGGATCAATACGTTCCGGATCGGTCTTTGCGGGACGATCCGCTCGCGTCACCACTTCGAGCGGGCGATCTCGATGGGCTGCCTCCTGCGCTCATCGTGCTCGCAGGCTTCGACCCGCTGCTAGACGAGGGGCTGAAGTACGCGGCGAAGCTCGACGACGCCGGGGTGCCGTCTCGCGTGGAGATGTTCAGCGATGTCGTCCATGGATTCTTCCCGATGGCCACACGACTCGACCGCGCGGATGACGCCGTGCGTCTGATCGGCGCCGCCGTGCGCGACATTCGCGGATCGGGATTGACCAACAGGAGCGGCCGTGACTTGGCCCGTTAGCGCTTCGTTGCGACTGCGTTTGGACTGCTACGGCGGCTTGACCATGCTTTTCCCATCTACTATCGTACGAGAGGTTGGTCAGACGGTATGTTGGTCCGACAATCATGGAGAGAGGGACTGTGATTGAAGGCTGCAGGGCGGGTTCTGGCTCATGTGGACGCCTGTAAGAGACGAGATGTCGTCAAGCACGAGAGAGGCGCTCAACGTCTCTCACGTCGCCAAGGCGTTCGGCCCAACCCGTGCTCTGGTCGACGCGTCGTTGGACGTGCGCTGCGGCGAGGTTCACGCGCTGCTTGGTGAAAACGGCTCGGGCAAGAGCACGCTGGTCAAGGTTCTCGCTGGCGTTCATCCGCTCGACTCAGGGTCGATCACATACCTCGGCGGCCAAGCCGCTCCTCCGCGGACGCCTGCCCAGGCGCAACGACGTGGAGTCGTCGCGGTGTTCCAGGAGGTACTCGTCGCGGAGGCCCATTCGGTTTTGGACAACTGCTGGATCGGAGCCGACAGCCTGTTCCACGCTTCGATCTCCCGCCAGGCCAAGCGCGAGCGGGCGAGCGCGATGCTCAAGCGCCTTGTCGGCCGCGACGTGCCTCTGGATGCGCTCGATCGACGACCTCTCACTGAGCGAGCGCCAAGCCTGCGCGATCGTGCGAGCGCTGTTGCGATCGCCTTCCCTGCTGTTGCTCGACGAGGCCACCTCGGCCCTCGACTTCGCCACTCGAGATCGCCTCTTCGAGCTTGTTCGGGAGCTCTGTTCGACGGGCACGGCGGTGATCTTCATCACGCACCGGCTCGACGAGATCGATGCAATCGCCGATCGGCTCACGGTCCTGCGTTCGGGCAAGACCGTGGTGACACTGGCCAAGGGCGAATGGAGCTCGGGCGAGCTTGTGTCGCTCATGACAGGCGGCGAGCGGCTAACAGCAGAAGCTGCGCGCTCACCGCGCCGCGTCCTGGGCAGTGCACAGCCGGTGCTCTCCGTGGAAGGCCTGCGGCTGCGGCCGGATAGGCACGAGATCAACGTCACCATCTCCGCCGGCGAGCTGGTCGGCGTTGCCGGTCTGGAAGGTCACGGCCAGGACGGTTTTCTTCATGCGCTGCGCGGAGCGCGCCACTACGAAGGGAGCGTGATCAGACATCAAGGCGAATCCCGGATCGACGTCCGGTCAACCGCCGAGGCAGCGCGCAACGGAATCGCGTACGTGCCACGCGAGCGCAGGCAGGCAATTTTCCCTTGGATGTCGATCCGCGAGAACTTTGGGCTGCCGACGCTCAAGCGCGACCAGCACCGCGGCTGGCTCCGACCCGGCCGGACGTCTGAGCGCCTACGCGACTACGTCGACTTGCTGCACATCTCGTTGCATCGAGACGAGGACCAGATCACGGTTCTCAGTGGCGGCAACCAGCAAAAGATCGTCTTGGCACGCTGGCTAGCCGCAGAGCCCACGGTCCTGCTTCTCAACGATCCGACGCGCGGCATTGACATCTCAGCCAAACGGGATCTCTATGCGCTGCTGACACGCTTGGCTGACGAGGGCTTGGCGATCGTGATGCTCTCCACAGAGCTCGACGAGCACGTGGAACTCATGGACCGAGTGCTCGTCTTCCGCGACCAAACACTTTCGGCTGAGATTCCGCGGGCTCGGCTGTCGCGCAGCGCTCTGGTCGCGGCGTTCTTTGGGGAGAACCTCGATACCGGAGAGGCCAAGCTGTGAGCGCGATCTCGGCCCGCGCGGGATTGCGGCCGGCCAGGCTGCTCTCCGTTCAGCGCAGGTACACATTCGCGTTCGCGGCGTTGCTGGCAGCAGTGATGCTGATCATCAACCTCGAGACGTCGACCGGTGGCTTCGGTTGGACCCAGCAGTTGGCGAACCTGGCGCCGCTCGCGATCGCAGCCATGGCGAGCGCGCCCTCGATCATCTCTGGCGGTGGCGGTATCGACCTGTCGGTCTCGCCAACGATGACGCTCACGAGCGTCATCTTTGTCGCCTGGTTGGTCCCCGACGGACTTGGCGGCGCGATCTCCGTGCCGATCATCCTCGCGATCGGGTTGGGCATCGGATTGCTGAACGGCCTCTTGATCATGAGTCTCCGCATTCCGCCGGTCGTCCTGACGCTCGCCTCGTACTTCGTCCTCATCGGTGTGAGCGCAAAGATCCTGGCGAGCCCCCAATATCTGACCAGCACGTGGGTCAGCAGCTTGGGCGGCGACGTCGGACCGATTCCCGGCGCGCTGTTCACGATCGGGGCGCCGCTACTGATCTGGGTGCTGATCGGGCGCATCCCCTACCGGACCGCTCTTTACATAGTCGGCAGCAACGACGCGACGGCTTTCTCGTCGGGCCTGAACGTCGCGGTTGTCCGTGTGATCGCCTACGGGATCGGGGGCCTCTTCTCGGCCATCGGCGGATTCGCTCTAACCGCGATCACACTGTCTGCGGACCCAAGCCAGGCAACCACCTACACATTGGTCGCCGTTGCCTCTGTCGCACTTGGAGGTACGTCGTTGCTAGGCGGACGTGGCGGGATCGTTGGTCCGCTGCTGGGCGCCGCCACGATTTACCTACTGCAGGATCTGCTCGTCACCCTGCAACTGAACACCACGTGGCTCCAGGTCGTCTACGGAGCCACGTTGGTCATCGCGGTCGTCCTGAGCGGTGTCGTGTCGCGCCCGAGGTCAAACCTGTGAGCACAGTCACGACCACACGTGGTGCCGCCGCGCGCTCAAGGCTGCTTGTGCGGGGCCGACAGCTGCAGCGGCGCTATCCGCTGCTGCAGGTGATGGCACTCGTGATTGCGTTCGTATATGGAGCCGCGACGCTCCCCGGTCTCGGGTCGTGGGCCGGAATCAAGACTGTGCTCGTTGTCGCGTCGCTCATCAGCATCGTGTCCGTTGGCCAGACGGTGGTCGTGCTGCTGGGCGGATTCGACCTGTCCCTGCCCGGCTTCATGGTGGCCACCGCCTACATCGTCGACAACCTGGCTCCGCAAGACCATCTCCCGTTCGTTGCGGCCCTAGCGATTGCGGTGGTTGCGTGTGGTGTTCTGGGTGGGTTGTCCGGGTACGTGTGTCACCGGTTCGGCGTACAGCCGCTGATTGTGACCCTCGGGATGGGAGCGGCACTGGCGGGGCTTGCGCAAGTTGCTTCCGGAAACGCTCCGGTCGGAGAGGCGCCGCAATGGTCCGTCAACCTGACATCGATCGGAGGCAAGACGTTCGGCATCGACCTTCCACCGATGATCGTCGTCGCTGTCGGCGTCACCGTTCTTTTTGCCTACCTGTTCCATCGCACAATCACCGGCCGCAGGTTGCTGGCCACCGGAGCGAACCAGGCAAGCGCCGAATACTCACTGATCAACACACGCAAGTTCTGGACGGGAGCGTTTGCCCTGAGCGGCGTGATGGCGGTCTTCGCTGGACTGATGGTGGCCGGTTTCGCCGGCAACTTGGACACATCGACCGCGAACCCATATCTCTTTCAGAGCTTGGTAGCAGTGATCGTGGGCGGCACGGTGTTTGGCGGGCCGGGCGACTACACCCGGACGGTTGTCGGCGCCTTGTTCCTCGCGGTCGTGAACACCGTACTGGTAGGACACGGCGCGGCCGCGCCGGATCAGGACATCCTGTACGGCGTCGTCCTGGTGATCGCGGTCGCTAGCTACGGCCGCGAGCGACGGCTCCGGGACCGGATCTGATGCCGAGGCTCGACGAGACCGTCGCGACTGATCACTGGCGCCGAGTCCGGAATGGGGGCCGCGACCGCGCGGCGGTTCGCCGCCGAAGGCGCCCGACTCGTGCTGGTCGGGCTGCGTGCCGATGCGCTGCGGAGCGTCGCCGAAGAACTCGGAGCCATTGCGGTCCCCGGGGATGCCGCAGACTCGCAGCTCCTCGCAGCTGCCGTGGCCACGCCACCACCACGTTCGGGAGGCTCAACGTCCTGACCACCTGCGCGGGCCAGGCCACGTTCGGCCCAGGCGACGCCCTCGCAGAAACCAGTGACCAACGCTGGGAGCAGGGCATGCGGGCGAATCTGCAGACGGCCATGGTCTCCGCACGCGCGGTGCTGCCCAGCATGATGGAAGGCGGCGGCAGCATCGTGATGGTCGCATCGATCGGCGCGATCAGCTCGGGGCCGGAGTCAGCTGTCTACACAGCAGCGAAGACCGGGCTCGTAGGCCTTGTCCGCTCTATCGCCGTCGACTACGGCCGCTACGGCGTCCGAGCAAACGCTGTGCTCCCGGGACCGACCAGAAGCCCGATGTCAGACGGGATCGTCGGCGAATACGCAGCCCACCACGGCATCAGCCGCGACGACGCGTACGCCGAGCTTGGGGCCCACGTCCCGCTTCCCGGGGCCAAGCGAGCCAGACGAGATCGCGTCGGCGTGCCTGTTTCTGGCATCACAGGATTCGGCCGGCATTACTGGGGTCAGTTTGACGGTCGATCACGGGCAATCCGCCCTGAGTCAGGCGGCGATCCCATTCATGGTCAGGAGGCTGCAGCCACAGTAAGCAAACCGGGGAGCAATGAACACACACAGGTTCGACGCAACTACAGACGTATGGAAATCACAGTGAATGAGGAGAGAGAATGAGGCAATACATACCCACAGTCAGACGCCGACCACGGCTTTTCGCGGTGGCGGCGCTTAGCTCGAGCGCACTCGCCTTGGCCGTTGGCATGCAGGCGGGCAACGCAGGGGCCAAAACCGCGAGGTCAGCCAGGCGCCAAGACCGCCGCAGCGAAGCTCAGCTGCGGCCAGTTCAATCCGACGCTGGCCCCGGATCCGTCCGGGATCCTGAAGACGCTGCCTGCTGCGGCGCAGTCGGCGTACACCTACGATCCGTACCCCGTCACGGGGACGCCGTGGAGCACCTTCAAGGGCAAGAAGCCACCGTACAAGCTCGCCTATGTCGGCGAGCCGTATTACGGCAGTGCCGGCTGGGTCAGCCATGTCGCGACCGAGTTCAACAAGCTCGCGGCTCAGTACAAGAAGGAAGGTCTCGTGAAGTCCTTCCAGGAGTTCACACCGCCAGATCCAGCCACCGCGACACCGGCCCAGCAGATCGCGGCATTCGAGCAGATGCGGCGAGAGGGCGTGCAGGGAATCTTCCTGCTCCCGCTCAGTGCTCCAGCGATGGACGCCGTGGTCACTGCAGCGGGGAAGGCGGGAATCCCGGTCGTGGGTGTCGACGCGATCTTCCCCGGAACCAAGTACGCGCTGTCGGTCTGGGGCAACAACCAGGAGCCGACGTATCCCGCGACGCTCAAGCTGATTCACGGCAAGGGCAACGTTCTGATCGTCCGTGGCATCCCCGGTGGTGTTGACGAGCAGCTCTGGTACAACGAGGCGATGGCAGCCGTAAAGGCCTGCCCCAACGTGAAGGTCGCCGGCACGGTCTACAGCCAGTGGGATGACGCGACGGCCAAGACCAACATCCTCAGCTGGGTCACCGCGCACCCGGGTCTCCAGGTCAATGCCGTGCTGCAGATGGGCGGCGTGACCCAGGGGATCATGAGTGCGTTCCAGCAGCTCGGCGGGACGATGCCGGCACTCAACGCAGCGCCCTGCTCCGTGGGCCAGCTGTCGTATCAGCTTGGTCACGAGAGCTCTGGTTACAACATGGTGTCCACCTGCTTCAGTGGCTATCAGACGGCTTGGAGCAGTTGGGGCCTGATGATGCGAGTGCTCGGTGGCAAGGGTCCAAAGACGAGCTATATCCCGGTCTCGTTCAACGACAAGTTGATCACGAACACAAATCTGAAGTCGATCGCCAAGGCCAACGTGCCGCTGAACGACTCAGACGAGCCGGCCGGGGCGCTGAGCGGTTGGGCTTCAGATAGCTACATGAACATGTGGTTCAAGAAGCCGGGAACGCCAGGACGGTGAAGTAACGGGTGGGTCGGTGCGACCTTAGTTCGCACCGGCCCAGGTACTGCACGACATAAATACCAAGCCATAGAACAGGATGAGATAGATGCCGAAAGCAGTATTGATGACGTTCACGGGCCTAAACGATCCGGCCAGAGCGGACGAGTACGACAAGTGGTACGACGACGTGCATATCCCCGAGGTGCTGGGCACGCCGGGCTTTGTGTCCGCTCGGCGCTTCAGCGGCAGTGCCGTCAGGCGGCCCAGTGTCGTGGGCGAGCTACCTCAATACCTGACCGTGTACGAACTCGACACGGATGACCTCCAAGGCGCCTTTGATGCGCTGGATGCGCGCGTCAAGACGGGCGAGATCACTAAGCCGCCGGACGGTCTCTTGAAGCCAAATACCGAGCATGAGCCAGGGATCTTTGAGGTCCAGTTCGAGCTCGGGGGCGCTGCCTAGCTCGGTGGCGCTCTGAGCTGCCGGTCGCGCCGATGCTCGCACCGGCTGAGCACCGCAGCTGAAGATGCGCCCGCCCAGATCGGACTGGGCGCATCTTCTGCGTTTGAGTCGTCTGAAATTTAGGAGACCGAGAATGGCTACTGGTAACACGACTCGTGATGAGCATGAGCTTGAGCGGGAGCTCGCGGCGATGCTTGAGATCGAGCGTTTTGATCCGCCTGCGGAGTTCGCGAAGAACGCGAACCTGCAGGATCCGGCGATTTATGCGCAGGCGGACGCGGATTGGCAGGGCTGGTGGGTCAGCCAGGCGGAGCGGTTGCACTGGTTCAAGAAGTGGGACCAGGTGCTGGATGATTCGAACCCGCCGTTTTATAAGTGGTTTGTCGGCGGCAAGCTGAACGTTTCCTACAACTGTCTTGACCGTCATGTGCGAGAACGGTCTGGGTGATCGTGTCGCTTATCACTGGCATGGTGAGGAGGGCGACGAGCAGGACATCACCTACGCCGATCTGTTGGCGCGGACGATGAAGTTCGCGAACGCTATGAAGGACCTCGGCATCGGGAAGGGTGATGTCGTCGGGATCTACATGGGCATGATCCCTGAGGTTGTCGTCGCGATGCTCGCGTGCGCGCGTATCGGTGCGGTGCACAACGTGGTGTTCGGTGGTTTCTCGGCGGAGTCGGTGCGTGAGCGGATGGAGTTCTCGGAGGCCAAGGCGCTGATCACCGTTGACGGTGCGGCACGCAAGGGCAACATCGCGCGCGATCAAGCAGCAGGTCGACGCGGTGATGGGCTCTTTGGAGCATTTGCAGCACATCATCGTGGTGCGCTCGAAGGGCACCGAGTGTGAGATGAAGGCGGGCCGTGATGTCTGGTATCACGAGATCGTCGAGCCGCAGCCGATGTGTGCCCGGCGGAGCCGATGGATGCCGAGGACCCGTTGTTCATCCTTTACACCTCGGGGTCGACCGCGAAGCCGAAGGGGATCCTGCACACCACCGGCGGGTATTTGACCGGCGCCGCGAGCACGCATCAGAACGTCTTTGACATCCATGCTGACACCGACACCTACTGGTGCTGCGCGGATGTCGGCTGGATCACCGGGCACACCTACATCGTTTACGGGCCCTTGTGCAACGCCACGACCGGGATCATGAATGAGGGCGCGCCGGACTACCCGCACCGGGGGATCTGGTGGGAGCTTGTGCAGCGTTACAAGGCGACGATCTTCTACACCGCCCCGACCGCGATCCGGGCATGCATCAAGTGGGGACCCGAGCACCCCGATAAGTTCGACCTGACCTCGCTGCGGCTGTTGGGGACTGTCGGTGAGCCGATCAACCCGAAGGCGTGGCTGTGGTACTACAAGGTGATCGGGGGGGAGCGCTGCCCGATCGTCGACACGTGGTGGCAGACCGAGACCGGGTCGATCATGATCTCGCCCCTGCCGGGCATCACCTCCACCAAGCCAGGGTCGGCGACCCTGCCGCTACCCGGGATCCTCGCCGAGGTCGTCGACGAGCGCGAGGGCAAACCGATCGAAGAGGGCCAAGGGCTGCTGGTGTTCAAGCGGCCGTGGCCATCGATGCTGCGCACCATTTACAAGGAGGACGACCGCTTCGTCGAGACCTACTTCGCGAAGTTCGGCAAGGAAACCTACTTCGTCGGTGACGCAGCCCGCAAAGACAAAGACGGGTACTTCTGGGTGATCGGCCGCGTCGATGACGTCGTCAACGTCTCCGGCCACCGGCTATCAACCGCCGAGGTCGAATCCGCGATCGTCGCCTGCGACTCCGTCGCCGAAGCCGCCGTCATCGGCCAAACCGACGAGCTCACCGGCCAAGCGATCACCGCGTTCGTGACCCTGCAAGGCACGATCGACGGCACACCCGAGATCGAAGACGAAATCCGTGCCGGCGTCGCCGAACGGATCGGCAAATTCGCACGACCCAAGCGGATCATCTTCGCCGACGACCTACCCAAAACCCGGTCGGGGAAGATCATGCGCCGCCTACTACGTGACATCGCCGAAGGCCGCGCACTAGGCGACGTCACCACACTACGCGACCCCACCGTAATGGCCGCACTCGAAGCAAAAATCCAAGCCGAACAGGCGGCCGAGGACTAACGCTATGGCCTTAGCGCTGAATCTGCTACTCATCGGCCCGCCCGGAGCCGGCAAGGGGACTCAAGCTAGCCGCCTGGGTGGGGAACTTGGTTGCCCGCTGATCTCAACTGGCGAAATACTGCGCGCCAATGTCAGGAACGGAACAACGCTCGGCCGGGCGGCCCAAACCTATCTTGACAACGGCGACCTCGTTCCCGACGACCTGATTGTCGCGATCGTCATGGCGCGTCTTGATCTGCCTGATACTGACCCCGGTTTCGTTCTGGACGGATTCCCGCGAACAACGGCTCAAGCGCGAGCGCTGGAGCGCCACCTTCGACAGCAGGAACGACACCTCACCGCCGCCCTACTGCTTGACGTTCCCGACGCTGACATCATGAAACGACTGGCCGGACGGCGTGTCTGCGTAGAGGCGGGTCATAGTTACCATGTCGACGGCGACCCGCCACAGCGTCGACGATCTTTGCGATCACGATGGCTCTCGTCTGATCCAACGCGACGATGACAAGCCCCAGGTTGTCGAAAGACGACTGGACGTGTATCGAGAGCAGACGGCGCCACTTGTCAGCTACTACCTCGAACGCTCGCTGCTCATCAGGGTGGACGGCTCGACCTCGCCAGCGGCGGTCTACCACCGCCTCCGCAGCGCGTTGAACGGCCTCGAGAGGCCGAACGCCGGCGCCAATCTCTGAGCCAGAACTGGTCCAACCGGAACCTGCGGCCCACGGCTGAGCGGCGTGCTGCCTACTTGTCGGTCGCCGTCTCCAACTGCTGTAACTGGGCCAGAACGATCCGACCAGCTTCATTCACGTGACGAATGCTCGCCTCGGCAGCAGCGGCCGCATCCCTGCGCTCGACCGCCTCAACGATCGCTCGGACTTCGGCGACACTCTCAGCCGGGCGTCCGGGGCGCACCAGCGAGGCTCTCCTGAGAAGTGTCACTCTGGCTTGTAATCCTTGCACGATCTCCTGGATCGTTTGGTTTGCCGCGCCTTCGAACAACACGTCGTAAAACACCTTTTTGGCAGCGAGCATCTCAACGACCGAAGTTGGCTCCTCCGCCGCTTCGGCGACGGACGCGAATGCCTCCCGCAATCTGGTGAGATGCTCCTCGCTCGCGCGCTCGACGAACTGACGCGCCGCGATGCCTTCCAAAACAGCCCGAACTTGATACAGCTCGGGAGCGCGCTCGGCCGGCACACTGGCCACGACCATGCCCTTGTGCGGGATGGTTTCGACCAAGCCCTCGGCCGACAACTGCCGGAGAACTTCCCGGATGGTTGTTCGTGACACGCCAGTTTGCTCGACCAGTTCACGCTCCACGAGGCGCTGCCCGGGCTGAAGCCGCATATCGACGATCGCCGCGCGGAGTTGCTCGAGAACCTGCTCTCGTACGGGAGCTGCGACTCGCGTAACACTCAGCGCCAGTGGTCCAATCGAACCGTGATCCAAGCCGACCGCTACGTCCATTATCGTGACTTAGAGTATCACCGTCGTACGAGCAGACAAGATGACGTACGACAAACCGCTGGTTGCCCCGCGAACACGCGGGGCGGCGAGCAACGAAATCGGAGTTGGCGCTGACCCGCGGGCGAGCCTACGTATGCGAGACACCCAGGTAGGCGTCGGCGAGTTCAGCTCCGGAGAGGTCGGAGCTCATCCGATCCTCGATCACCATTCTCCCCGCGCACAAGACGTTCACCCGCTCGCACACGTGCCTCGCGAAGTCGACATTTTGCTCGACTAGAAGCAGGCCGACACGTCGCTCAGCGACAATCCCCGCCAGCGTGTCGCGGAGATTCTGCACGAGGTTCGGCGCTAGTCCGAGACTCGGTTCGTCCAGGAGTAACAGCTTGGGGCGGCTCATCAGCGCCCGGCCGATCGCGAGCATCTGCTGCTGACCCCCGCTGAGCTCCCCTGCCTTCGCGGTGCGCTTCTCGAACAGCGCGGGAAACGTCTCGAACACCTCGCCAAGCAGATCAGGCACGGATGTCGGGTTGAGAAAGGCGCCCATCTCCAGGTTCTCAACAACGGTGAGCGAGGCGAAGCAACGTCTGTCCTGCGGTACATGAGCAATGCCGAGGCCGACGCGTTTCCAGGGTTTGGTCGAGTTGATCGATTGCCCTTTAAAGCGCAGTTCGCCCGAGTGAGCAGGCACCAACCCGGATATCCCGCGCAGCATTGTCGTTTTGCCGGCCCCGTTGGGACCGAGGAGACAGACTGCTTGCCCCTCGTGGACGGTCAGACTGACACCGTGGAGGATGTAGCCGCCTCCGATCCGGGCCGTGAGTCTGTCGGCTTCCAGCAGGGCGATCATCAGACCGTGATCCCAAGATAAGCTTCCTGCACCGCGGGGTCCCTTCGGACGTCATCGGGGAGCCCGTCGAACAGTTTCTCGCCGGCATTGAGCACCACCACGTGGTCCGACAACGGCAGCACGAACGACATGTCGTGATCGACGATCACCATCGTGAGCCCGTCGTCCCGCAGCGACGAGAGGACGGAGGCCAGCATCGCCGTGTCCGAGCTCGCAAGGCCGGCCGCGGGCTCGTCCAGCAGCAGGATGCGCGGCTTGGTGAGCACTGCGAGCGCTACGCCGAGGAGGCGTTGCAGACCGTGTGATAGCGCTCCCGAGACCGTGCCTAGGTGTCCCCCGAGAGTGAGTCGATCGGCGATCTGGTTGATCTCCGCGACATCGTGCGTGACAACTCGCATGCTTTCGAACACGGTCAGCCGCGGGAAGGTCGTCGCCTGCTGAAAGGTCCGGGCGACCCCGCGACGAGCTACCGCATCGGCGCCCAGTCGCCCGATCGACTTGCCGTCTAGTTCGACGTCGCCACTGCTTGCGACGAACGTTCCGCTCGCGATGTTCAGCATTGTTGTCTTTCCCGACCCGTTCGCACCGAGCAGCCCAAGGATCGTCCCTTCGGCAACATCGAAACTGACGGAGCGCAGAGCCTGTACTCCCCCGAATCGTCGGCCTACCTCGCGACACCGCAGCAGCGGCGGGTCGCTCTTGGCCAGGTGGTCTCTGGTAGTGATCTCTGCCATCGTCATGCGGCTTGTCGTCGCGACCTCACAAAGGCCCGCGCTCGCATCAGGGCTGGACTTGCCGAGCCCACAAGACCCTGCGGCAGGACCAGCATCACGGCGATCAGGATGATTCCGGTCGCGAACTGGTTGGCAACTGCCGACAGCGGAAAGATGTACGGCAACGCGTAGTAGATGACGGCGCCGATGAACGGGCCCAGCAGTGTGCCGCCGCCACCGAGCACGAGCACGAGGATCAGAGTGATTCCGGGAGCTGATCCGACGTCATCGGGCGAGACGTATTGGTTGGCGAACGCGAAGAGGAAGCCGGCGGCCCCGCAGACAGCACCGCTGAAAGCGAAAGCCAGCAGCTTCAGTCTGCGGGTGGGAACGCCGAGCGCACGAGCAAGTGGCTCGTTCTCGCGAATCGCGATTAACCGGGACCCTGTCTGTGATCCGCGAAGCAGGTGTCGCAGGACCACCGCTCCGATCAAAGCGCCGAAACTGACGTAATACAGGCCCACCTGGTGAGAGAAGATGCTCGTGTTCTCGGGAAGACTGAGGCCGCCGGCCGCGCCCAAGAACGTTCAGATTGGTGGCGACGATCGTCATCGTCTCGGCTGCTGCGAACGTAGTAATTACGAAGTAATACCCGGCAAGTCGCAGTGAAGGGACGCCGATCAGAAGCGCTGCTAGGCAGCCGATGACCGGGGCCGCTGGCAGGGTCAGCGCGACCGGGACGCCGTGGCTGAGCATCAGGATCGTCGCGTATGCCCCCATGCCGATGATCCCACCGTGCGCCACCGACATCTGACCGCACTCGCCGTAAAGCACCGCGAGCCCGGTCGCTGCAAGACCGGAGATCGCGACCGTGATCGCGACATACGTCAGCTCACTGTTGATTCCCAGCTGCTGGAAGACCGTGACGGCGACCGCCGCTGCGAGAGCCAGGCCAAACATGCGCAGCGCCGAAGCCGCCGTCCGGTTCGATTCGACGCGAACTAGGGAGGCAGCGGCAGGCACCTCGATCGACTCGTTCGTGCTCATGTGGTCGCTGAGCCTTGAGTTCCGCTGAGTAGCCCGGACGGCCGGAAGATGAGCAGTACAACGATGAAGCCGAATGCGATCGCATCGCTCCAGGCGCTGAGCCCGATCTGCACTGAGAGGGCCTCGAGAATCCCGAACAGCATCGCTGCCCAGAACGCGCCGGCCACGTTGCCGAGTCCACCTGCGAGGGCGATTACAAATCCGACGACGACGATCGTCTCGCCAAAGAACGGAGTGAACGTGTAGATCGTTGATAGCAGCACGCCGCCGCAGGCTGCGAGCACGCTTCCGGCGCAGAACGCGAGCGTCTGCATCCGCGGGAACGTTGATGCCCATCATCGCCGCGGTGTCGCGATCGAGCTGGCAGCAACGCAGCGCCGTCCCGAGGCGCGTGTGCGTCAAGAAGAAGTAGAAGGCTCCGCTGAGCGTGAGCGAGACCGCGAAGACGACAATCTTCATGGTCGGGACGGTGATGCCACTTACGGTTACTGCGCTGGTGACCGGTGGCGTCACGGTTGCGGGGTTTGTGCCCCAATGCAGCGCCATCCCGTTCTCGATCACCAGGATCAGCCCAAGTGAGACTACGAATCCGTTGATTGGAGCGTTCGAGCGTGAAACGAAACAATCCCTTCTCGAGCACCACGCCGAGCGCGCCAAGGGCGGCGCCGGCTGCAGCGAGCGCGACGACGAGGCCGAGCCAACCACTGATTTGGGTCATGACGGCCAGCGCGATGTAGCTTCCGAGTGCCATCACTGAGCCATGCGCAAAGTTCACGAGCCCAGTGAGGCCGAAGATCAGCGTGATGCCGATCGCGATCAGGCTGTAGACGCTCCCGTTGACGATGCCGTTGATGATCTGATTGACGACGACGGTCATGTGCGGACCAACACGAGTTGCTGATTGCTAACCCGACGGCAGCTCACAAAGCGATGAGGTGTGGTGCTGGCCTGCCGGCCAGCACCACACCGCCGTGGGTCCCGGCTCCCGAGAGGTCGGAGACGTTCAGCTGCATCCATACGAGGAGCGCTGAGAGACGCCACGGCAAACCCGCTCACGGGGCAGTCGAGAAGACCGACGTCGTGCCGGCGCCCTTCATGTTGTCGGTGCAGCTTTCCTGCTGCATCCGGACGGAGCGGTCAGCGCCGTACCTGATGTTGCCCTCGATCCCGCTGATCGACACCTTCTTCAAGGCTGTCGAGATCTTCGGGACGCTCGTGTAGGTCCCGGCCTTTTCAATCGCCTTGACCAGCAGCGGAATCGCGTCGGCGTACAGCAGGCTGTAAGTCATGTTCGGGATGTTGACCGGGTTCTTATATGCGGCCGACGAGTTGACGAACTTCTTGTAAGCAGCCACGTACTGCCTGGCCGCGGCGTTGGTCGGGTGCGCTAGGTCCTCTCCGAACAGCTCACTCGAGAGGAACTTGGCGCCTCCGAGCTGGCTCGCGTAAGCGGAGCAGGCGCCAGGGCCGGTCCAGCCATATAGGTCCGGCGCAACCTGGATCGACTGGTTTGCCTTGATCGCCGGCGCGACCTCTGCTTCGGTCCATCCCATAAAGACGAGGTCTGGGTTCGCGGCCTTTGCCGCCGTCAACTGCGCAGTTACATCCAGAGCGGTCGTGTCGTAGATCTGCGTGCTGACAAGCTTCAGACCCTCCTGCTGGAGGTCAGACAGGAACAGCGGGAATGCCGCGTCGGTCGGATCGTTTGCGTAAACGGCCGCGAATGTCTTGGCCTTCGGGAACGTCTTCTTGATCGACTCGGCAGCGAGGCGGATCTTGAGGTCGAGTCCGTCCAACGGGTTGTAGACGTACTTGTACTTCGACAGAACCTGGGTCAGTGCCGTACTCGGGTTTGTGAAGATGACGCCCGCCGGGTCGGTGATCGCCGCGACAGGTGGTGCCTCCGGTCCGGTCGCGCCCATGATGAACTTCAGATGGTCGTCCCTGATGAGCTGCTGGGCACACGCAACCGCTTGTGTGCTGTCCGAGTTTGCCTCGCAGGTCACGAGCGCAAGGCGGTACTTCTTGCCCTTGATAACGATGCCGCCGTTGGCGTTGACCAGTTTGACGGCTACCTGAGCCCCGTTGCCTGCCGGGTATCCAATCGTCTGGTAGAGGCCAGACAAATCGTTGATGTATCCGATCGAGATCGTTCCGGCAAAGTGCTGGCTCCGAGCGGACGACGCTGTAGCGCTCCACGGCGCTACAGCCAGAACTGCAATTGCTCCAGCGACGGCCGCGCTCGCAAGTAGTGCGGGGCCGCCACGGTACCAACGTCTCATCCCTTCCTCCTCGTGACGTCTGAGGGCGTTACAGCCCAATACGCACGATAGACATACTGTCAAGTGCCTATGCTCTCCGCCAAACGCTTGAACCAGTTGTCTAATCGTGCGCGAGCGCCAACACTTGAGCTCGGTCCGCTACGGCGGGCCAGCGGCTCTGATGCGCATCACCGGGCATGTTGAAGGAGAACGCACCGCGAGCGTCACGGCGCCGAGTCCGCGAGCGAGCGCGACGCTGCTAGACACCCCGCCCGACTAGCTTTACACTACGTCCAGTTAGCACACGCCATGCCGGTTATGCAGACAGCATCGATAAGCTTCGCCTGAAGGTTCGGCGCCTGTCTTCGGCGTCGTCGATGGCGCTTCGGGCATCGGAGTCAGGAGAGATTATGTTCTTGGGGTATTTCTCGGAGCGTCCGTATCAGGATCGCCACGCCGACTGGTATCGAAGCCTCTTGCCGATGCTGGATTTGTCGTTGAGTAATGGGGTGATCGATCCGCGGGTCCAGGCGGATCTGTATCACCGGTTTTTGGATGAGAAGTTGTATGTGGAGGAGGTCGGGTTTGACGGGGTGATGCTGAACTCGCATCACTCAACCCCTTTTTGTATGGGTGGGGGGCCGATGAATTGTGAGGCGGCGGTCCTTGCGCGGTTGACGGAGAAGGTCAAGATCGTGCTGCTCGGGAACGTGCTGCCGATCTGGGAGGACCCGTTGTGGTTGGTGGAAGAGCTTGGAATGATCGATGTGCTCTCACGCGGCCGGCTGGTCGTCTGGTTGGGTGCGCGGGACCGGCCGGGAGAGCTTCTCGCACAACGCCCAGCCACCCTATAACTGGGAGCGCTTCCAGGAGGCGCACGACTTCATCTTGAAGGCGTGGACGACCCCGGGGCCGTTTCGCTGGGAGGGCGACCACTATCAGTACCGGTATGTGAACCCGTGGGTGCGGCCCTATCAGCAGCCACACCCACCGATCTGGGTTCCGGGCTCGATCAGCCGCGCGACGGTGGAGTGGGCGGCACGCCACCGCTACGTGTATGTGATGCTCGACAGCCAGCTGCATCTGACCGAGCAGGTCATCGAGATCTATCACGCCGAGGCGCGACGCAACGGCTACGAGGCCGGCCCGCAGCACCTCGGCTACATGTTCAGGGCCCATGTCGATGACACCGAGCAGAAGGCCTATGAGACCGGTCGCAAGCTGATCGAGGGTGTCGGAAACGTGTTCCTGGACGGCAGCAACGGCAAAGCCAACGTCTGGGCGCAGAACCTAGCGGGACTCAACCCCCGCAAGAAGACCGACTACCTACCAACGATCGAATACGACCGTGTCGCCGCGGCGCGCGGGGTGGCAACGGGCACCGAGAACAAGGCCTCGACTCACGAGGACACCTGGAAGCACGAGGACGTCTCTCCCGAGGAGCACACCCGCCGACGCTACAAGATCTGGGACAGCGTCCTTGAACGCAAAGCAGCGATCGTCGGCACCCCAGACACCATCGTCCCGCAGATCCGGCATGTGCTCGAGCGTCTACGCCCCGGCAACGTCTTCTTCTGGCACGGCGACGGCGACATGACCCACGAAGAATCGATGCGCGGCATCCGCCACTTCGGAGAATATGTTCTACCAGCCGTCCGCGAAATCGGCCAAGAACTCGGACTCCACAGCGCCTTCGAAATTGACCCCAAAACCAACCAACCGACAGAGCACCTCTCTGCCCAGGCGGGCTAGCGGCGCCGCAGTGTGCCGCTCGCTCGGGGTTGGGAAAGGCAGACGCGTGAGACCTCGATCGTTTGCGGGAGGTTCGTGAGCGACGACGAGTTCTTCGGCAGGTTGCGAGTCTCCCGACCCGCGGAGATGGGCGCCGACGAACTCGCAAACCGCGAGATGCTCATCGCTGGTCCGCGTGGTGGCGTGACCGGTCCGTACAAGATCTGGGTGCGTAACGGGCCTCTTGTGCGAGCTCTGGTGGAGCTGGATACGCACTTGAACCGTGGCAGTTCGTTGTCTTCGGCGGACCGAGAGATCGCCGTCCTGGTTTGCGCCGAGCATTGGGATTCCGCGTATGTCGCGCGCGCACACACGCAGCGGGCTGTCGACTGTGGAGTGCCGGCCCACGTTGTTGCCGCGGTCCTTGCCGGCCAACTGCCTGCGTTCGCGGATCCGCGACAGAAGCTTGTCTACCGCCTCACTCGAGAGCTATATGACGGGGGAGTGCTCTCGGATGAGATGTTCGAGCATGCGATCGAGATGCTCGGCCAGGATGGATTGAGCGATCTGGTCGCGTTCCTTGGGTATTACACAGCTGTTGCGCTGACGCTGAACGCCTACGCGGTGCCAGGCTGATGCCAGTTCAGCCAGTCGCACAGCGCGCGGCCCATGATGAGCGAGCGATCAGCGTCCGACAGCCAACTGAGGTGCTCGGTGAAATGCGTGACCGCTTGCGCCCAGGAGCATGACAGTCTCGTGATATCGGTTCCCCAAAAGCAACGCCGGGCACCGAACATCTCGACGATTGCTCGCACGTACTCGGAAATGTTCTCGTACGGGTACGGAGCGCTCGAGTATGCCGGCGTAGAGGAAAGCTTAATCGCAACATTCGGGAGAGCCGCCAATTCCGGGAGCTGAGCAATCACGGGTTCGAACGCATTTGCGTCCTTTGTATCTGTGACGAGTCCGACGTGGTCGATGATCATCTTCAGGTCAGGATGGCGACGAGCGATCTCATGGACGTAGCTCAGCAGTCCGGGCGCGAAGACTGCGAGCGGAACGTTCGCGTCGGCGGCTTTGGGCCAGAGCCAGGCGGCCGTGCCATCCAGCAAGCCGGGCCTTGTGGACGGCTGCGAGAACGCGACGCGCAGGCCTAGCATGCCCGGCTCCGCGCTCAGTCGATCGAACAGCGTCACGCTGGTTCCCTCATGAGCCACCAAATGACCCATGACCGCAAAACGCGTCGGGTACAGGTGTGCGGCCCGCAACGCAATCTCGTTGCCGCGCGGGTCCCACGGGGGCGGCACGATGAGGCTCGCGTCGACCCCCGCCGTATGCATGTCGGTGAGGGCTGCGTCCATGTCATATGGCTCTCGGCGATGCGCTCCCCCTGGTTGCCCGCTCTCCCACACGTGAATCTGGGCATCCACGACCAGCAGGCGGTCCTGTCTAGCGGTGCTCTGGGCGGGCGTCGGCTCGTTCGTCATGAACTCTGCGTACTAGTCGAAGACCGTCCGGCCACCGTCGATGCAGATCGATTGACCGGTAATCAGGGACGCGTCGTCTGAAGCTAGGTAGACAAATGCGGCAGCGACCTTGCGCAGGTCCGTGATGACGTCGCTGCCTCTGCGACGATGATCTGTAACCGTGGCGGGCGCCACCGACGGGTCATCGCGTTTCGTGATCGACGTGACCATGGTGTTCGGGGCGATCGCGTTGACACGGACACGGGGTGCGACGTCAGCGGCGACAGACCGCACGAGCCCTACGATGGCTGCTTTGGACGCCGAGTAGGCGTCAAGACGTGCAACGCCTCGATCTGCGGCCACTGAGCTAGTCGCGATCAACGCTCCCGTCCCATCCCCCGTGCCCGTGATCATCGGGAGTCCGTACTTGAAGCAGTGGTAGACGCCAAACAGGTTGACGTCGAACGTATCCCGGAACCTACTGTCGCTGCTCTCCGACAGCGGTACTCCCATCTCGCCCAGTACGCCCGCATTGGCGATGACGGTGTCGAGGTGCCCATATTGTTGGACGGATTTTTCGATTAGCGCTCGCACAGAGTCGGGACTTCTGACGTCGACTTTCGTAGCCATCGCCTCGCCACCGACGGCTAGGATCGCGTCGGCCGTTGACCTTGCCCTTGCCTCAGCTAGGTCGGCGATTACAACGTTGGCGCCCTCGTCCGCGAACATCCGGGCGATGGCCTCGCCGAGTCCAGTAGCGGCGCCGGTCACGATCGCTACTTTCCCGCTTAGGCGCTTACCCGAGGCGCCGCATTCCGTCGACATCAAAGATCCGGGCGTCGTCATGTGATGACCTGCCCGCCATCGCAGACGACGGTCTGGCCGGTCACGAATGCTGCGTCGTCGGAGAACAGGAAGCACGCAACGCCCGCTATCTCGGCCGCCTCTGCCACCCGCCGCTGAGGGTTGCTCAGCGCCGACCACCCGGCGCCCAGGTCGTAGTCTCCGCCGCCGCGAGTCGTGTAGAGGTCTTCGGTCATCTGCGTCCGAACGGAGCCGGGTGCTATCGCATTCACCCGAATGTGATCGGGGGCTAGGTCGCGCGCGAGATGGCGCGAGAAGCCGAGGATTGCGGCCTTGGCAGCGCCGTAAGCGGCATTGTTGGTGGGCGCCACCAGCTCGGGACTTGCTGTCGGGGCAGTTGTCGGCTGCGCCACGAGCGCAGCCACCGACGCGACCGTCACAATCGCTCCACCTGAACGTTGGCGCAATGCCGGGGCCGCGTACTTACACGCCAGGAAGGTCCCGGTCGCGTGGACCGCCAGCAAACGATTCCAGCGTTCGAGCGAGAACTCGGCAAGGGGGCCGAAGTCTGCGAAGCCGGCGGCGGTGAGCACACAGTCCACACCGCCGAGCTCAGCGACGGTTCTGGTGATCGCCTCACGGATCGCGTCCTCGTCGCTTGCCTCGGCCGTGATCGCCACGGACCCGGGAAGCTCTGTGGCGAGCGCCTCGGCCGGCTCGCGGTCGATGTCAACGATCGCTACACGGCCGCCCTCTGCGTTGAACCTGCGGGCCGTGGCTGCCCCGATCCCAGATCCGCCTCCGGTGACGAACAGCACCTTCTCACCGAACCGCGCGTTGGCGATGTCGCCCATGATGCGCGAGGTTACCACTATGACTATGCACTAGACAGTCTGTCGAGTGAGCGTTACAGTTCGGTGGAGCGCTTGGCGCTCAGTAACCTAAGCAAACACGACAAGGCGGTTTTTTTGCCTGAGACGATCTCGAGAACGAGCCGCGCCGTAGAGTTCGCGGATCTCTCGATTCAGCTGACCGAAGGTGGTAGCGGGCCGACGTTGGTGGTGCTGCATCACTCGACGGGGCCTCTTTGGGCTCCGATTCACGAACAGCTCGCCACGCGCTTTCATGTCACCGCCCCCGACATGCCGGGCTATGGCCTGTCCACTCGGCCGACGACGGCGCGTCATCCGTCGCACCTGGCGACCATCCTCAACCGGATGTTCACGATCGCTGGGTTTGACGAGATCGACATTGTCGGTCTGGGTTTCGGCGGCTGGGTCGCCGCCGAGCTGGCCGCAATGGATCAGCGCAGGCTGCGCACGCTCACGCTCGTAGGTGCCGCCGGTATCCGCCCACGTGAAGGTCAAGGCCTGATTCACGATCCCATGGCCGAGAGCTGGACGGCGTATGCACGCCAGTCCTTCCGCGATCAAGCGCACTTCGAGGAAATGTTTGGGGAGGAACCGCCGCAGGATGTCATCGACGTCTGGGACTACAGCCGAGAGATGACCGCTCGCGTGACCTGGAAGCCCTGGATGTGGAGTCTTCAGCTCCCGGCCATGCTCAAGCTGGTGGAAACCCCGACGTTGGTGATCTGGGGTGAAGAGGATCAGATCGTTCCCATCGACAGCGGGCGGCAGTACAGCGAGATCCTGCCGAACAGCCGGCTGCAGATCGTCGAAGAGGCTGGCCACGTTGTCGAGCTCGAAGAGCCCGAGCGGGTGGCCGAGCTCGTTACCAGTTTCGTTCGAGGCGCTTAGGAGACGTCATGTTCTTGGGATACTTCACCGAGCGTCCGTATCAGGATCGCAGCGCAGATTTCTACCACAGCGCTCTGCCAATTCTGGATTTGTCGTTGAGTAATGGGGTGATCGATCCGCGGGTCCAGGCGGATCTGTATCACCGGTTTTTGGATGAGAAGTTGTATGTGGAGGAGGTCGGGTTTGACGGGGTGATGCTGAACTCGCATCACTCAACCCCGTGCTGTATGGGTGGGGGGCCGATGAATTGTGAGGCGGCGGTCCTTGCGCGGTTGACTGAGAAGGTCAAGATCGTGCTGCTCGGGAACGTGCTGCCGATCTGGGAGGACCCGTTGTGGTTGGTGGAAGAGCTTGGAATGATCGATGTGCTCTCACGCGGCCGGCTGGTCGTCTGGTTGGGTGCGCGGGACCGGCCGGGAGAGCTTCTCGCACAACGCCCAGCCACCCTATAACTGGGAGCGCTTCCAGGAGGCGCACGACTTCATCTTGAAGGCGTGGACGACGCCGGGGCCGTTTCGCTGGGAGGGCGACCACTATCAGTACCGGTATGTGAATCCTTGGGTGCGGCCCTATCAGCAGCCACACCCACCGATCTGGGTTCCGGGCTCGATCAGCCGCGCGACGGTGGAATGGGCGGCACGCCACCGCTATGTGTATGTGATGCTCGACAGCCAGCTGCATCTGACCGAGCAGGTCATCGAGATCTATCACGCCGAGGCGCGACGCAACGGCTACGAGGCCGGCCCGCAGCACCTCGGCTACATGTTCAGGGCCCATGTCGATGACACCGAGGAGAAGGCCTATGAGACCGGTCGCAAGCTGATCGAGGGTGTCGGGAACGTGTTCCTGGACGGCAGCAACGGCAAAGCCAACGTCTGGGCGCAGAACCTAGCGGGACTCAACCCCCGCAAGAAGACCGACTACCTACCAACGATCGAATACGACCGTGTCGCCTCAGCGCGCGGGGTGGCAACGGGCACCGAGAACAAGGCCTCGACTCACGAGGACACCTGGAAGCACGAGGACGTCTCTCCCGAGGAGCACACCCGCCGACGCTACAAGATCTGGGACAGCGTCCTTGAACGCAAAGCAGCGATCGTCGGCACCCCAGACACCATCGTCCCGCAGATCCGGCATGTGCTCGAGCGCCTACGCCCCGGCAACGTCTTCTTCTGGCACGGCGACGGCGACATGACCCACGAAGAATCGATGCGCGGCATCCGCCACTTCGGAGAATATGTTCTACCAGCCGTCCGCGAAATCGGCCAAGAACTCGGACTCCACAGCGCCTTCGAAATTGACCCCAAAACCAACCAACCGATCGACGCGGAGGCGGCGGCGATCGGAGGCTCTTCGTGAACGCGGTCGGGCATAACCCGAGCGCAGCCGACCAGGTCGCCCTCGGCGGCACCGACGTCAAGGTCAGCCGAGTCGGATTTGGGACCGCACCACTCGGTGGTCTCTTCGAAGCCGTTGAGGAAGCGCAAGCGACAGCTGCGGTGAGAGCGGCCCTCGACGCCGGCGTCTCGTACTTCGATAGTGCGCCTCACTACGGATGGGGTCTTGCCGAGCAGCGCCTCGGAGCCGCCCTGGCGGGATTGGAATCTCGCCCGCGGATTGGGACGAAGATCGGGTACGGGCTGCGTCCGTCCACAAAGCCTCCCCATGCGTTCGTCGGCGCGCCACCGCTGGAGCCGTTCGTGGACTGGACTCCGGCTGGGGTGGAGCGGTCGTTCAGCGCAAGCCTCGAGCGCCTCGGAGTCGATCGGGTCGACGTGCTCTACCTGCACGATCCAAACAACCGTGACGACTTCGACCAGATGATCAAGATCGGAGCAGCGATGGCGCGGCGCTGGCAGGCCGAGGGTCTGGTCGGAGCGGTTGGAGCCGGAATGAACGAGACTGATGACACGCTGGAACTCCTGAAGCGATTGGAGCTTGATTGTGTGCTGATCGCGGGCCGTGTGAGCCTCCTCGACCAGAGCGCGGTATCAGAGCTACTGCCCTACTGCCACGACCACAACGTCGGCGTCATCGTTGGCGGGGTTTTCAACAGCGGCATCCTCGCGGCACCCGAAGCGACCCCCAAGTTCGACTATGGCCCGGCGTCCGCAGAGATAGTCGCCCGGACCGCTGCTATCCGTCGAATCTGTGACGCGCACGATGTGCCTTTAGCAGCCGCCGCCCTGCAATACCCATTCCGGCACGCAGCGGTGACTGCAGTCATCCCCGGAATGCGCTCACCGCAGGAGGTTGAGGATGACCTGCGACTGTTCGGTAACGAAATTCCCGACGCCCTGTGGCGCGATCTCGAGAGTGCGGAGCTCATTCCGACAGCCGCCGCGTGATCGCCATGAAGCGCGTTGTCACCCACATAGACGACGCCGGGAAGCCCGCCACCGCTTTCTGCGGCCAGCCCTCGAAGAAAGAGGACTTCGGGCTTACCGAGGCCATTGAGCTCTGGATGACCGACGCCGCCCCGTTCAGCTCTTCGGGCGAAGGCGACCCCACGCTTGGTGAATGGCAGCTCGAGCCGCCGCCAGGGGGGACGATCTTCCGGATCGCCACCCATCAGCCCGGTGAGCAGGTCCCAGTTCACTCGACGGCAACGGTTGACTATGTCGTCGTGCTCTCAGGGCAGCTCGTGCTTCTTGTGGGGGACCAGGAGATTGTCCTACAGGCAGGCGACACAGTTGTGCAACAGGCTACGCCACATGGCTGGGCGAATCGCTCCACCGAGCCATGCACTGTCGCCGCCGTGCTTCTCAGTACGAACGTGGAACGCTGACGGCAGTCACCGGAATGCGAGCCTCCAGCTGGCGCATCCCGGCAGGTGCCGGGACGGGTTCGCTCTGGCCGTTGTGCTCTGAGTCAAATGGATCGTATCCCGAAGCGTGTGCCGAAATCGGCAACTCTGTCCTGCGGCAACTGCGCTCAGCTGCACTTGCCGTTCATGAGCTCGAGTGCTTCTCGCAATGCCGCGACGCAGTTTTCGCCGAAGCTGGTGGCCCATTCCTTCTTAAGCTAGGCGTTCAGCCACCTTCCAGCGACTACACCTCGCGACCCTTCGTGGTGAGCGGGATGATCTTGGTGTCACCATGGTGTGGGTCGGGCACGTGCTCCAGGTATCCCGCCCGTGCGACTAACCGGTGACGTGTTCTGTGGCCGCGAATTGCGCTAATAGGAACAGTTCGGCTCTGTCCAACACAGCGACCGCTTCGTCGAGCACCCCGTGGGCCAAGTTGCTTCCGGCCTGGATGAGCGGCGCCGCAGAACCCCCAAGTCGGTGTTATATGGAGCCTCATGATGCCGAGGGTGGCGTCTCGACCAGACGGCGGGACTATTCCTTCAACAGCCGATCGGTGAGAACGATCTCGACGGTCGCGGGAACCGTCTCGAGCCGAGCCCAGTCTCGTTGCAGCTCGCAGGCGAGCGATACCCAGCTGATCGGCTGTGCGCCCGCTTGGACGACTCGCTCGAGACCCGCGCGATGCGATTCCGGCGACGTGCCGCCGATCGCATCAACGACAGGGAAGACCTCGTATCCCTCGCGTAACGCGTCGAGTGCTGTAAACGCCATGCAGACCTCCGTCCACAGCGCGCAGAAGACGAGCTTGCGCCGCCCAGTGGCGTGAACCGCCTCCACAAACTCAGTGTCCTCCCATGAGTTGACCGTCGTGCGGTCAAGTGGCGGGTTGTCGCGAAGGAGTTCGGCGAGTTCGGGGACGGTTCCCTGCTGTTGTCCCGACGCGACGTTAACCGTCGAGTGGACGACCGGCAGCCCGAACGCCTTAGCTGCCCTGACAGTCGAGACGATGTTCTTGCGAAGCAGACCCTCGTCCATCGAGCGAACGGTCGCGAACTGCGACGGCTGATAGTCAATCAGTATGAGTGCTGAGTTCTGCGGGGTAATGAGATGGTCCGCTAGCGGATCGCGGATCGGTTGGCTGGTCATTCAGCTTCTCGCTTTCGTTGTCGTTGTTGTGCGGCCGGCAAGACTTCCCAATGGGGACCATCGTCACCAACTCATTCCGGTAACTCCGCTTGTGTGTGACCCGGCGGAACTCGACCGGCTCCGGGACAGCCTGTCGGGGAGCTGACTAAAGAGAGACTGATCAAGGCGTGACCCGGCCCGCCATCTACACAGCTCCTTGGAGAGAGGCCGCAGCGGCCTTCTTCTCCGCATCGGCGACGCCCACCGCGTCGGTGAGCTTCGGTACCTCCCTGAAATACCAGTGGATGACTTCGAGGGCGGGACCGGCGGCCGGCGTAGCCCAGTCTCGGAAGAGCTCGGTGGTGACCGCGAGCGCCGTTGTCGGGACAGCACCGGCATGCGCCAGCCGCTCGATCGCGGTACGGTGCGCGACCTGGGACCGGCCACCGACGGCGTCGGTCACGTACATCGCGTCGTAGCCGTCCTTCAGTGCTTGGGTGGTCGCGAACGTCAAACAGATCTCTGTGTGGAGCCCGGCGATGATCAGGCGCTTACGCCCGGTCGCCTGCACCGCCTCGCGGAAGGCGTCATCCTCGAAGGCGTTCATCGACGATCGGTCAATCGGCTCGATGCCCTCCAGCTCGGACAGAATCGAGGGGAGCGTCGGGCCGTTGAGGCCGTAGCCGACTCCCACGGTCGACAGCACGATCGGCATGTCGAACCCCTTCGCGGTCTTGGCCAGCAGCCTGACGTTCAGCTCCACCAAGTCTGCGTTCGTTTCGGAGCGGATGACCTCGAACATCTCGTTCTGGTGGTCGATCAGCACGAGCGCGCAATCCTGATACGTCCAGACGCCAAGATCCCTGTTCATCGTCTGTCTCCTTCTTGTCGCATTGTTTAGAGGTGAACCTGTAAGCCGTAGCCCAAGTCGAGGCGGATCGACTGCATCACGTGGAATGTGGTGCTGGTGGTGAAAACGTCGGCGGCAGCGAGGACACCGGTGTATTTCTCGATGACCGGCGTCGCTGCGGTCGGCGGTGACGGCGTCCAGGTAGCGACGCACGGCTGCCCAGGTGTTCTCGCCGTATTTGACGAAGTACGGCGTCGGGTCGACGGCGTCCAGCGCTCGGCGTGAACTGTCGGCAACGTCCGCCATGTATCGCTGGTGTACGGCGATGTCGTCGCGGGTGCCAAGGCGGCCCACATGGCCGCCGATGAAATGCTTCCACGGGTAGGTCAGCGCAGTGGCCGGGGCGGCCATGTAGCCGGGCACGTCGTCGGTCAGGTTGCTGAGGCAGACTGGCGCCCACCCCGGATTGACGATGTCGACGAGCATCAGTGCGTCGTGGTCGGGCAGGTGGACGAAGATGTTGTCCGGCGAGTGATTGGAGCCGTGGAACGCCAGCTCGATCCGCTCGCCACCGATCTCGAGCCTGCGCCGACCCTCGAACGTCTCCTCGGGCGCAGGCCGCGCGGGGTCGTCGTCACGGAGGAGCAGCTTTCGCGTTTCCTCGTGCCCGATCCGGGTGACGTCGCGGTTGAACAGCGACGAGGCGCCGGCATGGTCAGCGTGATGGTGCGTATAGATCAGGTGGGTGACCTTGTTGCTGACGCCGTTGGCGGCCGCGATCTCGTCGACCGCGCGCTGGATGTTGTGCCCAATGGTTGGGGGTGCGTCGAACAGGACGACGCCGTCACGCGTTGTCAGGAAAGCTGACTGGTAGGCGCCGTCGGTGACCCAGTACAGGTTGCGCTCGACGCGGCCCACGTAGTAGCCGTACTCGTTGATGGCAGGCCCGAACGCTGGTCGCGGGACCGGCGCGTAGTCCGGGAGGTTCTCTGCGCTGACCGTATGGTCGCTCGCAGCGGCCTCAGTTCTGTCATCCGGTGCGTCCATCGGATTCATCGTCACGGGCCAAGCGTGCGATCGAATCCTTGAATTCCTTAATCCGCGACTCGAGTGTCGTCCTCCGTCATGCTGTGGTCGCAGATGGGTTCGTCGTCAGACGCTTTGAAGGTCGCGCAGCTGCCGAAAGTCGCTCTGCTCGGGCGAGAGCGCGAGCGCGAGGTGCTAGGCCGGTTGCTCGACGCTGCACGCGGCGGCGACGGTGGCGTCCTGGTGGTTCATGGAGAGCCGGGC
Source organism: uncultured Actinomycetota bacterium (assembly GCA_963818135.1). Classification (GTDB taxonomy): domain Bacteria; phylum Actinomycetota; class Thermoleophilia; order Solirubrobacterales; family Solirubrobacteraceae; genus Palsa-465. The sequence goes on along the minus strand of CAWFRF010000014.1, from coordinate 82,330 downwards.
GTCGGTAAGACGGCGCTGCTCGACTGGACAGTCGCGGAAGGGCAGTTGCGGGTCCTGCGCACTGGCGGGGTAGAAGGCGAGATGGAACTGCCGTTCGCGGCGCTTCAACAGCTGTGCTCGCCGATCCTTGACCGCTCGGACAGTCTGCCGGATCCCCAGCGCGACGCACTTCGCATCGCGTTCGGGCTGAGTGGCGGACCGCCGCCGAGTCCGTTCCTGGTCGGACTGGCGACTCTCGACCTGCTATCCGAGGCCTCCCAGGAGCGGCCACTGGTCTGTGTCGTCGATGATGCGCAGTGGCTCGATCGCGCGTCGGCACGCACGCTCGCGTTCGTGGCCCGACGTCTCCTCGCAACGAACATCGCCTTCGTATTTGCGGCTCGGAGCGTAGGCAACGCGCTCAAGGGTTTGCCCGAGCTTGCAGTGGAGTCCCTAGGGCGCCGTGATGCACGGGCGCTCCTGGAGTCGGTCTTGCCCGCTCGCGTGGATGACCACGTACTCGACCGGATCGTTCGCGAGACGCACGGGAACCCGCTCGCCCTGATGGAGCTACCTCGCGGGATGACGCCGATTCAGCTAGCCGGCGGGTTCGGCCTTCCCCCGACGGTTTCGTTGTCCGCCAGCATCGAGGAGAGTTTCGCACGCCGCCTGACGAGGCTTCCCGGTGATGCGCGTCGCTTGTTGCTCATCGCTGCGGCCGACCCGACCGGCGACCCCGCGGTCATATGGCAGGCAGCGCGAGAGCTCGGGATCCCGGATTCCGTGGCGAACGCCGTCGAAGCGGAGGACCTGCTGGAGCTTGGTGTTCGGGTCGTATTCCGACATCCGCTCGTCCGCTCCGCTGTCTATCGCGCAGCCCGGCCGGGCGAACGCCGCGTTGCCCATCGGGCCCTGGCGGATGCAACGGATCCTCAGATTGATCCGGATCGCCGCGCCTGGCATCGCGCGCAGGCGGCATCGATGCCAGACGAGGACATCGCCGCTGAGCTCGAGCGTTCTGCTGAGCGGGCGCAGGCGCGTGGCGGACTGGCGGCAGTCGCCGCGTTCCTCGAGCGCGCCGCCGCGCTCACACCCGAGCCCAAGCACCGTGCGCAACGTCTACTGGCAGCCGCCCGCGCCAAGCGCGACGCCGGGGCATTGGAGGACGCACTCGAGCTATCGGCAAGGATTGATGCTGGACTGCTCGACGAGCTCGGGCGCGCCCACGTCGATCTCTTACGCGGCCAGATCGCCTTGGAACAACGGCGCGGGGGCGACGCCGGCCGCCTATTTCTCATCGCCGCGAGAGGCTTCGGTGCACTCGACCCCCAGCTTGCCCGCGAGACGTATCTGGAGGCACTGGCGGGCGCTATGTCCAGCGACGTTGAAGTTGTTGGCGGCGCGCAGGCAGTCGCCAGGGCCGCCCGCGCCGCTCCAATCGGCACCGCCACGCCTCGGGCGATTGACGTGGTGCTCGACGCCTTCGTGATCCGCTTAACGGAGGGATACGCGGCCGCGGCGCCGGTGCTCGCCCGGTCTCTAGAGCTTCTGCTTGCGAACGGGATGGGTGACGAAGATGCCGGGGGGAGGCACTCACTCTCGAGCAGTAGAGACGGCAACATCGTCGCCCTCGAGGTGTGGGACGACGAAGCCTTGCATCGCCTCGCCGTTCGCCAGGTACAGGTCGCGCGCGACGCGGGCGCACTCGTGCACCTGCAATTCGCGCTGAGCTTCCTGGCTCGGAGTCACATGCTGGCCGGCGCCTTGACGGCTGCTACTGCGGCGATCGACGAAGCCCAGTCGATCGCTGACGCGACCGGGAACGCGGCGCTGGTGAACGGCCCGATGATTCTCGCTGCCTGGCGCGGCGACGAGGCACGAGCATCTCAGCTGATCGAGGCCTCAGCGGAGGAGGCCGCCGCACGTCGGTGGACGTCCAACAACTACGCGAGAGCCGTGATGTACAACGGCCTCGCCCGCCATGATGCTGCGCGCGATGCGGCCTGGGAGGCGTTCCAGCCCGATCCGATCGGGTATGGGTCGCTGTTGGTCCCCGAGCTGGCCGAGGCCGCGTCCAGGACCGGTGACAGGGTGTTGCTCGAGTCCGTGCTCGAGTGGCTGTCGGAGCGCACCGGCACGATTCGTTCCGAATGGGCGATGGGAGTCGAGGCGCGCGTGCGCGCGTTGCTGAGCGAGGGCGACGCTGCCGAAAGTCGATATGTCGAGTCGATCGCGCGTTTGGCTCGGACGCGCGTACGGCTCGAGCTCGCGCGAACCGAGCTTCTCTATGGAGAATGGCTGCGCCGTGAACGGCGCCGTGTCGACGCGCGAAAGCAGTTGCACTCCGCGCTCGAGTCGTTCACCAGTATGGGTGCCGAAGCATTTGCGCGCCGCGCCGAACGCGAGCTGCGGGCGACCGGCGAGCACGCCCGCAAGCGGACCGTGGAGACGCTCGACCAGCTCACTGCACAGGAGCAGCAGATCGCGGACCTCGCCGCGAACGGAGCCACGAACCGAGAGATCGCGGCTCAGCTCTTCATCGCGCAGAGCACCGTTGAGTACCACCTACGCAAGGCATTTCGGAAGCTCGGCGTGAAGTCCCGCACGCAGCTTGTACGCCGTCTGTCATAGCCGCTCCCTGATGTCGCGCCGCACGCCGGCGGCTTGGCCTCCGTCACCGGGAGGCGTCAACGCTGTCCCGAGCCCGGGGCTACCGATCGCACTGTCCTGGGGTTACTCGCAGTTCCGGTCGCGTTCGGATCTCAGCCAGTAGGCCGCGGCAGGCCGCATCGACGATGTCGAGCACCTGGTCGAATCCGTCAGCGCCGCCGTAGTAGGGATCGGGGACGTCGAGGTCGCCCGCCTCGACCGATGCCTGAGTCGAACTCGCGCAAGCGGCACACCTTTGCGCGCCGCGCTGGATCCTCGCCGGCGAGCTGCAACAGATCTCGCTGGTTCTCGGCGTCCGCGGCCAGGATCAGATCGAAGGTGTCCAGATCCTCCGTCGTCACCTGGCGCGCGATGCTGTGCAGATCGATCCCGCGGCGCGCAGCCGCGGCCCGAGCGCGCGGATCGGCGGGGTCGCCCGCATGCCAAGCGCCTGTGCCGGCGCTGTCGACCTCCACCTGGGAGTCAAGACCCGCGTCAGACAGGACATGCCTCATCATCCCCTCGGCCGTTGGAGAGCGACAGATGTTGCCCATGCACACGAACAGCAAGCGCATTCACCTGATTGAAGCGGAGCGGCAGCCCTATCGGGTCACCGAACGCGCAAATCAATGCGGCGGCTTCCCGCAAAAAGCGGACCGCAACCGAGCGGACCAGCAACCGGTCACTATCCGAGGGGCGATGAACGCCCCAGAGCTTCGCGATTATTGCCTCTCGCTTCTCGGGACCGACGAGGAGTTCCCGTTTGGCCCAGACACCTCAGCGTTCAAGGTCGCGGGCAAGATCTTCGCGCTGTCGCGACTCTCCGAGCACCCGCTACGCGTCAGCCTCAAATGCGACCCCTCGCTGGCCGAGGAGCTGCGCAAAGCGCATCCGGCCGTGATCCCTGGATATCACCTCAACAAGCGTCATTGGAACACGGTGACCATCGACGGCTCACTATCTGACCAGATCATCACTGACATGGTCGAGGACTCCTACGACCTGATCGTCAGCAAACTACCGCGGGCGCAACGACAGGCGCTCAGTTGGCGCCCCGATTCGTAGCCCGTAGGTCGCGCTCATGGCCAAGGTGTTTGTCCGGTCGGCGTGAAATGAAATCGGCCTTCGCAGACATGTACAGGTGAACCTTTCCAAGGAGACCACCATGGATACCGAAATGCTGTCTGAGAACGAACTGGACTGTCGGCTTCATAAGAGCAACCCGGTCGATCGTGCTGCGCTCGACGACGAGGGCGTGCTTGCGGCGCTCGCTTCCGTACGCCGCAGCGTCGTGTCGGGTGCAGATCGGGAGGCACCGTCGCCCTTTGCGCGGCGGCCGGCCTATCGGCGGCGGTGGGCCACGCTGGGGGCGGCGACTGCGGCCGTCGCCGTCGCATCACTCGTCGGTGTTGAGACGCTGACAGGTGGGGCGGGAGGCGCGGACTTGCCGCTCGCGGTGTCGCCGGCGGCCGCCGCGCAGCTCGGCAAGGTTGCCCACGCGGCGGCGGGACAGGTGACGCCGGGTGCCGGCCAGTTCGAATACCTGGAGTACAGGTCGGAGATCGCCGCGGACCCCTCCGTTGGGGACGTGAGGGTGGGCTTCACGTCCGGCGACACCGTGCAGGAATGGGACGGGCCGATGCCTGGCCTCGCGGGGAGGCAACGGATAACGAGCGACGGCATCTCGTTCGCCACCGCGCAGGACCAAGCGAACTACCTCGCTAACAAGTCCGCGTTCGATGCCCAGCTAGCCACGACGTTCGGAGGTTTGGTCGGGGCACCCTCCGCGCATGACCCAACGGCTACGGGGATGCTCTATGACCACGTGTTCCCGCCCCGCGGGCCCCAAGACGATGGGACGTTCCCATCGCAGATGGCGAGAGCGGTCGCGGCTGGAACCGAGCGTCCAAACGGCCCTAAGGCACTGCTCGCGGATCTCACCGCCTCCCTCGATGCACAACCCGGAGATCTCTGGGGTGGCCTCCTGACGATCTTGAGGAGCTCGACCGATGCACAGCTGCGCGCGACGGCGTACGAAGCGTTGGCGTATGTGCCCGGCACCAGGGTGCTGGGCAACCGCAAAGACCAGCTCGGGCGAGTTGGTGTCGCAATCCACTTCACGTATTCCGTCAATGGCCCGGCAGACACACTCATCGTGTCGCCCTCAACGGGATACCTTCTCGAGGACGACGTCGCCATGAAAACCGCGCAGGGCACGGTGTTGCAGCGCGAGGTCGACTTGCAGCGCGGGATCGTGAGTTCCGTTACCGCCTTGCCCGGCGGTGGTAGGCAGCCGCTCACGCCGGCGACCCAGACGGTGAACCTGACATCGGGGACCATGACACCAACCCTGCAGACGACCACGTCGGCTTCGCAGTCCACGACATCGACTCCGCAGACGACCACGTCGGCTTCGCAGTCCACGACATCGACTCCGCAGACGACCACGTCGGCTTCGCAGTCCACGACATCAACGCCGCAGAGCCGATGAGCGGGTTCTTTATGCGAGCGGGTCGCCCGGCACGTGACGAGGGCGAGCAATTCAGTCGGATCTACGCCGAGACGAGCCAAGACCTGCTCGCGTTCCTCCTCCGGCGCTGCTCGACGGCCGAGGAAGCGGCCGACTGTCTCGCAGAGACCTACCGGATCGCGTGGGAGAAGCGCAACCGCACACCGGGTGGCGACCAAGCTCGGCCGTGGCTCTTCGGGATCGCCAGAAATGTCAGTCGACGACAGCGAGCCGACCAAGAGCGGGCGACGGAGACGTCACGCGAACTCGCACTCGCGGCCGAGAGGTCGAATCCCACCACACGCCCAGAGGACAGCGCGGTTGCCGCCGCGCTGTCCGAGCTTTCACCACTGGACCAGGAGATAATCATGATGCTGTCGTGGGATGGCTTAGCGCCGCGTGAGGTCGCATCCGTCCTGGGTCTGTCGCCCAACGCGGTCAGAATCCGCGCCCACCGAGCGCGGACCCGTTTACGGGTGCTCCTGGCTCCGAGCGATGCCGTCGAGGATTCCGATACCCCCGACGCTTCACCGACTGTCGCAAGCCGAGGCGGATAGCCCAGCCGTTTACTGCCGAGGTCACCGAAACGGCTACCGCAAGGGGGACACGCTGACCGCTGGCCTCTGCCACAGACGATCCGTACGCCGCGCGAGGGATCGTCTGGGGGCGGCCAGGTCGAATCCTTCTATAGGGTGCACAGGTGGTGAGGGTCACTCTCCGAGCTCTTCACGACGACGACCTGGATGATCTGTTCCGGTGGGAGAGCGATCTGACGGCGGCCAGGATGGCGGCGTTCACCCGTGCCGACCCTGCGGACCGGGCTGCGTTCGATGCTCACTACCAACGTGTCCGATCCAACCCCGATAACACCACCCTTGCGATCGAAGAGGACGGCGTGCTTGCCGGGATGATCGCAAGCTTTACCGTTGAGGGCGACCGCGAGCTGACCTACTGGGTTGATCCAGGGCGCTGGGGGCGCGGCGTCGCGTCGACGGCAGTGCGGGCCTTCATCCAGCATGAGACTCAGCGCCCGCTGTTTGCGCGCGCCGCGGCCCGCAACCTTGGGTCGAGCAAGGTGCTCTTGCGCAATGGGTTCATAAAGGTTGGCGAGGAGACGTCCTGGGCGGCCGGCCTCGGTGAGGACGTCCTCGAGCACATCTATCGGCTGGATTAGCCTCCCACCGACCGCTGCTGTGATGATCGGCAAGCGGCACCCTTAAGCGTGCAACTAGCGTCGAATGGCGACCGGTGGTTCGGTCCTTTCGCGGATCTCCTCTGTTGTGACCCCCGTGGCGAGTTCCACGAGCGTCAAGCCCGACGGTGCGACATCGAGTACACAGAGGTCCGTGATGATCCGTTGCACGACCCGCCTGCCGGTGTAGGGGAGAGTGCACTGGTTGACGATCTTGTAGCTGCCGTCTTTGGCGACGTGTTCCATGAGGACGATGACCTTTTTGGCACCGTGGACGAGGTCCATGGCGCCGCCCATGCCCTTGACCATCTTTCCGGGGATCATCCAGTTGGCGATATCCCCGGTTGCGGAGACCTGCATGGCACCGAGGATGGCGGCGTCGATCTTGCCGCCGCGGATCATTCCGAAGCTGGTCGCGGAGTCAAAGAAGCTCGCGCCCGGGCGGATCGTCACGGTTTCTTTGCCGGCGTTGATCAGGTCTGCGTCGACCTGGTCGGGGGTGGGGTAGGGGCCGGTGCCGAGGATGCCGTTCTCGGACTGCAGGACCAGCTCGACGTCGTCGGGGACGTAGTTGGGCACGAGTGTCGGCAGGCCGATGCCGAGGTTGACGTAGTCGCCGTCCTGCAGCTCGGCGGCGGCGCGGGCGGCCATCTGTTCGCGAGTCCAGCCCATCAGCTGATTGCCTCGCGGACGGTGACGCGTTCGATGCGCTTCTCAGCTGCCTGCTCAGGAGTCAGCGCGAGCACGTGGTGCACGTAGGCTCCAGGGGTGTGGATCTCGTTGGGGTCCAGTGCACCGGCTGGGACCAGGTGTTCAACCTCGGCGATCGTCACGCGACCGCACATCGCTGCCAGAGGATTGAAGTTGCGCGCCGCCTCGCGGAAGATGAGATTGCCGTGCCGGTCTCCTTTCCACGCCCGGACGAGACCGTAGTCCGCGACGATCGCGCGCTCCAGCACGTATTCGAGCCCGTCGAATTCCTGTGTGGGCTTAGTTGGCGAAGCGACCTGAACGTTGCCGGTGGCATCGTACTTCCAGGGCATGCCGCCTTCGGCGACCATCGTGCCGACACCCGTGCGGGTGTAGAACGCCGCGATTCCTGATCCGCCGGCCCGCATCCGCTCCGCGAGCGTGCCCTGCGGCGTCAGCTCGACCTCCAGTTCTCCGGTCAGGTACTGGCGGGCGAACTCCTTGTTCTCGCCAACGTAGGAGGCGACGACGCGCCGCAGGCGCCCGGCGCCCAGCAACAGCCCGAGGCCCCAATCGTCAACGCCGGCATTGTTGGACACGATCTCGAGGTCCGCTGTGCCAGCGTCCAGCAGTGCGTGGATCAGGACCGTTGGAATCCCGCACAGGCCGAAGCCTCCGACGGCAAGCGTCGCGCCGGACGGGATCTCTTGGACGGCCGCCGCGGCCGAATCGATTGTCTTATCCATCTCAAGCAGCCCCAACGTCGACGACGACCGCGTCGCCCTGCCCACCACCTGAGCAGATCGCGGCGCAGCCGATACCGCCCCCGCGGCGACGTAGCTCGTGGACGAGGGCACCAACGATCCGAGCGCCAGATGCGCCGATCGGGTGACCGAGCGCTATCGCACCGCCGTTGACGTTGACGCGTTCCTCATTGATGCCGAGCATGCGAATGCTGTTCAGTGTGACCGAGGCGAACGCCTCGTTGATCTCCCATAGATCAACTTGCTCTGGCCGCAGCCCGATCTTCTGCACAGCTTTGGGTGCCGCACTGGCCGGGGTGCGGGCACTGGACAGAATCACCATCTTGGACATCTGCGCGCCTCTCTCTGAGCGCATGTGGCTGCCAGGCGCTCCCTCGATGGCGACTATGCCTCAGAGCCTCTAGTAAGGCAAAGACATAGGTGCTCTCGCTTCCATACCATTCCGGCATGGAGATTCGACAGCTTCGCTACTTTCTCGCGCTCGCACAGGAACTCAGCTTCACCAAAGCCGCTAGCCGCGCGAACGTCGCTCAGCCCGCGCTCTCACGACAGGTCCGCAAGCTCGAGGACGAGTTGGGCACCGCGCTGGTCGACCGAACCTCGCGGCGCGTGCAGCTGACCGCGGCCGGTCAACGTCTGGCGGAGCACGCAACGCTGATCATCGACGACATAGAAGCCGCCCGTGCCGAGATTCTCCAGATCACCGACCTCTCCACCGGGCGGCTCGCGATCGGGATGACTCAGACGCCTGGGCCGTTGAACGTCGCCCGGCTGCTCTATGACTTCCACGCGCTGCACCCCGGCATCGAGTTGGCCGTACGCGAAGAGCTCAGCGTGGCTATCGCGGACAGGCTGCGAGCCGATGAGCTCGATCTCGGGCTCGTGTCTGAGATCCCCGAACCGGCCCGCCACGGACTTGCGCTGCAACAGATTGCATCCGAGCCGCTCGTGGTCGCGCTACCTCCTGGTCACCGACTCGCCGCCAACACCGACGTCGATTTCTCCGCGCTCGGGGGCGAGTCGTTCATCCTGTTTCCCGAAGGCGCGACGATACGCAGCACCTTCGACCGGCTCGCCGGCCAGTACGGGATAGACCCGCACATCGCGTTTGTCACAACCGACACCGACCGGATGCGCGAGCTAGTCGGATTAGGGCTCGGGATCAGCCTGCTGCCTGAGTCCGACGCGAACCCGCCTGGCCAAGAGCACACCAGCGTCCGCATCCGCCGGGAGGCGCTCACGTACAGGGTCTACATCGCCACGCGCAGCAGCCGCCGGCAGTCGCCGGCCGCCCACGCCATGATCGCGCTGCTCGAGACAACCTTCGGCTTGACATCCAACGAACTTACGAGCCCAAACGGCAGAGCAGGCAGCGCTACGTAAAACTCGCTAAGACAGGGAATCGCCTGGGTTGTGCGACAAACGCGCCACGTCACTGGTCCACGACGCGGTCCAAACTGCACGCCAACATGGCGCCCAGCGGACACCCATCTGCGCACTGACCCTATAGGCGAAAACCCCCTAACCACAAGCGTATTCGGGGTGTTCCTTGACTTCATGCACACGCGCCCTATACGATTTGCGCGACAGATCGAGGTTCGATTGCCCCGGTCAATCGTTTAAGGAGAGGTGCATGATGTTGAAAGCGAGGCAGGTCTCGCTCAGAAGAGCAGCGCTTTCTGCTGCCGTCTGTTCCGTGGCCGGATCGATGCTGTGCGGCGCCATCGGCGCTTCCTCGGCATCGGCGGCCGGCTCGACAACCTGGACGCCCGCGGCAGTTTCGGCTGCCACGAACGGTCAAGTGATCTACAACGTGTTCAACGTGCCAAAGAAGTTGCCGAAGATCACCTTGGGTTTCATCCAGCTTGACCTCACGAACCCGTACTTCGCCACGTGGAACAGCGCGATGGCCGAAGCCGCGTCGTTCTACGGTGTCAAGTACCTCTACGGCGACGAGGACGACAACGACGCGAACATCCTTACTGACTTCAACACGTTGAAGCTCGAGGGTCTGACTGTCATCGGCGCGCAGCATTCGACGCAGCCCCTGCTGGCAGCCGCTCAGTCCGCCAACATCCCGCTTCTGGGCCTCGACTCCACGCAGATTCCCGGGCTCAAGACCATGGGGATTCCCAACACGCAGGCTGGTCGCGAGTCTGGCCGTGCGCTCGTGCCGACCCTGAAGAAGGACCTGAAGACCACCTGGAAGCACAAGCAGATCTACTACATCGGGCTCTCGTCAGCCGGGTGCGCCCCGTGCCAGCAGCGTGTCGAAGGCGCTCTGAGTGTGCTGAAGACGGTCACGAAGTTGCCGGCCAGCCACGTGAAGGTCTTCGAGGACGGCACAGCTCCACAGACGCAGACCGATGTCGGAGCCTATCTGACAGCCCATCCCGGCTCGAATGACCGATTCATCATCGTCGGACTCAACGATGAATGGGCGGTGGCTGCGATGCAGGCAGTCGTGACGGCCCATCGCACTGCCAGCGCAATCGGCGACACCGCGGGATGCGACAACGTCGGTCTCGCCGCGCTCAAGAACCCGAAGTACCGAGGCATGAACGTCGGTTGTGTCAACTACAACCCCTACTCCGAAGCATGGAACTGGGTTGAAGGCGCGATCGCCACCGCCCTGAAGCGGCCCTATAAGCCCTATGCGGTCACGGGTTTCATCAAGTACGGGCAATAGATAGTTCTGGTCTGACGAAACAGCAATGGGCGACCAAGGCGAGACAGAGACAGTGAGCGCGAATCAAGCCATGGCTCGCCCGACGGGAACGGGTGCGCAGACGAACTCTCCTCCGTCTGCGCACCGCGCCCCGCTCCGGGCGCGGGCACTCGACCTAACACTTGAATGGGGCATCGCAGTTGCCGTTCTTGCCCTAATTCTCTACTTCGGCCTCAAGAGCCCTTACTTCTTCACTTCTGAGAACGCATCCAACATCGCGTCTGGTGTTGCCGTCAACGGCATTCTTGCCGCAGGTCTGACACTGGCGCTCATCTGCGGCCAGCTCGACATCACCGTGGGCCCCATCATGGGCCTGGTCGCAACGGTATTCGCGGTCCTAACCGAGCAACATGGAGCGTCCGTACCGGTCGCGTTGCTCGTCTGCACAGGGACGGCGCTGGCGATCGGAATAGTGAACGGCGTCCTCGTCGTAAACCTGAACATCAACTCCATCATCGCGACGATCGCGACTAGCCAAATCGTTTTTGGCGCCGCCTTGATCCTCCCAAACCCCCAGGGCCAGAATGTGCCACTGAACAGCACCACTGTTTTGAGCAACTTCAGCCAGGGGACAGTGATCGGGATCCCGACACCGTTTGTCGTCATGATCGGCGTTTTTGCCGCGGGCTTTGTGCTTCTCACGTTCACACGGCTCGGCTCTCGCATATACGCGACTGGCGGCAATTCAAGCGCCGCGATCCGTGCAGGCGTGCGTGCGGGGTGGATCTACCGTTTCATATTCGTCGCAACTGCCGTTCTCGCACTGATTGGCGGGCTCATCCAGGCTGGCCGTGCTGGGTATGGAGGCAGCGCGATCGGGACCACCGTTGACACCTTCAACGCACTCACGGCGGTCTTGCTCGGTGGGATCGGTTTGAACGGAGGCCTCGGACGGATCGAGCGAACCCTGCTGGGCGTGCTGCTACTGGGCGTCCTTGACAACGGAATGACGCTGACGGGTGTGAACTCGTTCGTCCAGGAGATGGTCGGGGGCGTCGTGCTTTGCCTGGCGGTAGTTCTGGCAGCGATCGGTCAGAAGAGGAAGCAACGAGGATGACTGAACTCAACCCACTACTCAGCGTGGATGGCCTGGGCAAGACCTTCGGCCACGTGGTCGCCTGCCGGGACGTCGGCTTCTCCTTGGCAAGCGGCGAGATTCTCGTCGTGGTCGGTGACAACGGCGCCGGCAAGTCGACTTTGATCAAGATGCTGTCTGGGGTGTACAGCACCGACACCGGAGGCATAGCCCTTGAAGGGCAACCGGTGCGCTTCCACGGCCCGCGTGATGCCGTAGAAGCGGGAATCGCGACTGTGTACCAGGATCTGGCTCTTGTCGATTCTCGTAGCGTCGCGGAGAACCTGTTTCTCGGCCGAGAGCCGACGTGGGGACCTTTCATGCGCCGCGGAATTGCACGCGAACGTGCTCGTGAGATCTTCACCCAGCTCGAGGTGAAAATTCCGTCGGTACGCGTGCCAGTCGGGCTTTTGTCGGGCGGCCAGCGACAAGCGGTCGCCGTCGCTCGCACGGTGATTCATGGTGCGAAGGTGGTCATCATGGACGAGCCGACGGCCGCGCTTGGAGTCACAGAATCAGCGAAGGTGATGCGACTAGCGCAAACACTGCGCGACCAGGGGAAGGGCGTAATCATCATCAGCCATAACTTGGAAGAGGTCTGGGACGTTGCTGACCGTTTCCTTGTCATGCGACTTGGGGGAGTGGCCGGCATTCGCTCTCGCTCGGAAACATCCGTTTCCGAGCTGGTGCAGCTGATCGTCTATGGGACCGACGCTGCGCTCGCGGGGCAACAATGACGAAGGACACCCAGCTTCCTAAGCAGGGCCTGACGGACCGGGTCTATGACGAGCTGCGGCAGATGGTCATGCTTGAGCGCATCGGTCCAGGGGAGCGTCTTGTGATCGATCGGCTTGCGCTCCGACTCGGCGTGTCGCACACGCCGCTGCGCGAGGCAGTGGCGCGCCTCGAGGCTGAAGGGCTCGTCAAGAAAGTTGGCAGCACCTACGTGACCGCGCCGGCACTAGACCCGGTCGGGTTCCTGCAACTGTGGGAGGCTCGCCTGATAGTCGAGCCCGCAGCGGCGGAGCTCGCGGCGCTCCGGGCCAGCGACGACATTTTGGCGGAGATCGTCGCAGCGCTTGAGCGGTCCGGGCTGCACGCGCAAGACTCGTCGGAGGACGACGCCCAGCAGTTCGTTCGGACAGACGCTGCCTTCCATGCGCTGATCGTCAACGGTACGGACAACCCATTTCTAGCCGAGCAGCTGCTGAGGCTTCACTCTCATGAGCATCTGTCGCGGCTGTACGGGCCAGCTGGGCCGCCTTCGCCCGCTGCGACACAGATCGAGCATCAAGCCGTCGTCGAAGCGTTGCGGGCGAGAGACGGACTGGCTGCGGCGGACGCCATGCGCGCGCATCTTGAACAGGCTCGCGCACGGCTGTTCTCGCTGTTTGATCCTGCCTACCGCTACCTGGCGAACTAGATGAACAAGACCACGGTGCAATCGGGAGTTACTCCGATCCTAATGATGCCGTTCACGAGTGACGAACGTGTTGATCATCAGGCGTTGGCTGAGCAGGTCGTCGCCATGCGTGGGTTCGGTGTCAGTGCTCTCGGGCTCGGATTCGCAAGCGAGGTTCACCGTCTTGACGGCGCCGAAATCGAGGAAGTGATCGGCACCATCGCGGAAGCTGCCGGTCCTGATGTGGCGGTGATGTCCCATCTCTGGGCTGGGAGCACGCTTAGCGCGCTCCGAGGAGTGGAACGGGCGGCGGCCGCTGGCGCGGACCTCGTCATGATCCCGTCACCGCCGCTGAATGCCTTTGACGACTCGTCCGTACTCAGGTACTTCCGAACGCTCGCGGACGACGCTGCCTTGCCGATCGTGGTGCAGGATGCCCCCGGCAGCACGGGCTCTGCTATCGCCCTGGCTGTGCTCGGAGAGCTACTTGCGCATCCGCGCGTGCTGGCGGTGAAGGTAGAAACGACTCCGAGCGTTCCGAAGATCGACGCGCTGGCGAGGCTGACCCTGCGGGCCAACGGGATCCTCGGAGGGGGTGGCGGCCTTGAGTACTTGCACGAGCTGCGTCGCGGAGCGACCGGCACAATGCCTAGCTCCGCAGTCACCGACATCCTGATGGCGATCCACCGCTCGCATCTCGATGGTGACGGGAGCCAAGCTCGCGAGCTGTTTATGCGTCTCATGCCGCTACTGGCGGTCTCATCCCGGAGTTTTGACACATACGTGACCGCTCAGAAGCAGATCTTGGTTTGGCGAGGCCTCATGGGCTCCACCGCACTGAGGGCCCCGCATGAGCCCGCCGACGAATTCTTGGCGGCGGAACTTGAGCCGCTGTGGCGCAATTTGGCTCCTGACCAACACAGCGCAACGTCTCCAAAGTCCGTTGTCTAAGGCTCGCGTAGGTGTGGTCGGCGCTGGATGGTGGGCATCACTTGTCCATCTTCCGGCGCTGCAGCGCAATCCCGAGGCCGAGACGGTCGGCATTTGCGACGTTGATATCTCTCGCGCGAAGCACTTGGCGCTGACCTTTGACATTCCGAATGTTTGCTCTTCGCACAGCGACCTGCTCAATCTGGATCTCGACGCAGTCGTCGTGTGCACCCCCCACGACCAGCATTACCTGCCCGCTCGCGACGCGCTGCGAGCAGGAACTGACGTCCTTGTCGAGAAGCCGATGACCATTGACCCTGCCGAGGCCTGGGACCTCGTGGCGACATCATCGGCCAGCGGTCGCAAGCTTCACGTCGGCTACCCGCTGCTTTACAACCGGCAGGCCACCCGGTTGCATGAGGCACTCCGGAGCGGTGATGTAGGCAAAGTGCTCTTAGCGACCTCCGTGTTTGCGACCGCAGCGGGCGCTATGTATGCGTTGGAGGCTAACGAGGACCGTCTCTTTGAAGGTGATGTGATGCCGCGGCGCGCCTCGACCTACGCCGACCGTCGACACGGAGGCGGGCAGACCCTCACGCAGGTCACTCATGCCGTGTCCCTGTTGCTGTGGCTGACCGAGCTGCATCGCGGTCCGTTGGCAGCCGCCACGTTCGACGCGGACCTGACTGTTGACATGGTCTCATCCCTGCTCATGCGCTCATCCGACGGCACGATTATCACCGTGGCAAGTACCGGAAGCGTGAAGGATCACGCCCAGCGGGTCGAGGAGTTCCGCGTCTTTGGCGACAGCGGCCACGCGCAGCTCGACACGGTTCATGGCCAGCTGAATCTCAACGGCGTGCAAGAGCCGCCGCTCGATGTCACTGCCGTGTACCCATCAGATGCGCCGACCCGTCAACTCGTCGCCGGCGTACTGCATGGTGAGCCAGTTGTGGCTTCGGCCGAACTCGGTGCACACACTGCTGAAGTGCTTGCCGCTGCGCGACGAGGGGCCGTAACCGAAACCTGGATCACTGGAGACCAAATTTCATGAAGATCAGCGCAGTAGAAGCAATCTGCCTTCGCGAACCCGATGGCCCCGCGTGGGACCGGTGGTGCCCGTCTCCCATGGATGCATTGCAACAGAGCGCTAGAACCGCCACGATCGCACCGACAGGCGTCAGCAACGTGCTGGTGAGGGTACAGACCGACGAAGGCGTCGAGGGATACGGAATGGTCGGTATCGGGTCACCGGCGGCCGCGGTCGTGATACGACACCACCTCGCTCCACATGTACTCGGACGCAGCCCGTTCGACGTCGAACAGATCTGGGAAAGCATGTTCCGCTCCAGCGTCAACATGGGTCGAAAGGGCCTTGTGATCGAGGCGTTGAGCGCAGTGGACATCGCTATCTGGGACATCCTTGGTAAGGCGCTCTCTCAGCCCGTCTACAACCTGATCGGTGGGCAGACCAAGCGACAAATACGTGCCTACGTAAGCAGCGCGTACGCACGAGAGGATCTTGATCTGCTGGCCGATGAGGTTAGGGGCTACGCCGAACAGGGATTCACCGCGCTGAAGATGCGGTTCGGCTACGGACCCGCAGACGGAATCCACGGCAAGCGGCTCAACGAAGCGCTTGTCGCGACGGTCCGCGACGCAGCAGGTCCCGACGTCGAGGTGGCCGCGGACGCCTACATGGGCTGGGATGTCAACTACACACTCGACATGATCAAGAGGCTCGAAGGCTATGACTTGGCATGGATCGAGGAACCCCTCATGCCCGACGACTATGCAGGCTATACGCGCGTTCGCGGGGCCTCGCCGATCCGGATTTCCGCGGGAGAGCACGAGTTCACCCGCTGGGGATACCTAGAGCTGTTGCGGCGCGAATGTGTCGACATCGTCCAGCCAGATGTGAACCGGATGGGTGGAGTTACCGAGGCGCTGAAAGTCTGGGCATTAGCGTCGGCCTTCAACATCCCTGTGATCCCGCATTCACACGCGGCGCACAACGCACATCTGATCGTGTCACACCTTAACTCGCCGTTGATCGAGGTGTTCCCAGAGACCGACGGGGGCCGCGGCTACACCCTGTACACCGACCTGTTCGCCGGCCAGCCGGTGGCGAGCAATGGGTACGTGCAGCTCTCGGACGCGCCCGGGTTCGGCCTCACCCTGAACGACGCCCTGGTTGACGAGCTCCGCGTGCCTGGCGCATGACCGAAATCGCCGCCGCTGATGAACCGATGGAGCGCGCATGCTTCATCCTTGAGATCCGTCTCGGGATGGAGGAAGAGTACGACCGACGGCATCGCGCGATCAGCAAAGCATTCGAGGACGAGATGCGAGGCAACGGCGCCGCGAACTACACACTGTTTCGACGCGGCCGCACTGTTGTCGGCGTTCTGGAATGCAGACCAGACGCAAAAACGGTGTTCGAAAATGGCCAGACAACCCCGCTGAGCGTGGCCTGGTCGCGCGCCATGGTGGATGTCCTAGAACAGCCGCCGAGGGGTTCTGACGCGCCCCTCAGTTTGTTGACCGAGGTCTGGCACCTTGCTTAGGCCTCGGTTGCGGACGGACTTCGCGCACGACCAAGCAGGCACGCTCCTGCCGAGTTGCGCAGAACCCATCGACCCAGAGAGTGAGCAACATGAACGTTCCTGACCGTGAAACGGCAGTTGTTGTTGGGGGCGCCCGGGGAATCGGGGCCGCGGTGGCCGCTGCGTTGGCTGAAGATGCAGGTGTAGGGCGGGTCGTCGTCGCGGACATCCTTAGCGAGGAGGCCAACTCAGTCGCGTCGCAGCTCAGTGCTGGTGGTTGCTCCTCAGACGCGATGCTTGTTGACCTTGCGGACGAAGAATCAGTAGCTGCGCTTGTGGACGCGACAGCCGGGGCGCAGCGAGTTTGCATCGCCACCGGCATTTTCGACTCAGGATCGGCACTGGACACCGACGTCGCGACCTTCGAGCGGATTCTGCGGGTCAACCTCATCGGCAACTACGACGTGGCTCGCAGATACGCCCGGGAAATGATCGAGCGCAAGGGGGGCTCGATCGTGGCGATCGCGTCTGTGGCCGCGCGCCAGCCAAGGCTGTTGCAAGCAGCCTATTCGGCTTCGAAGGCAGGCATGCGGCAAGCGATGCGTGTCCTCGGCCTGGAGGTGGCACCTCAGAACGTGCGAATCAACTTTGTATCCCCGGGTCCTACTAACACCGAGATGATGCGGCGCCTCGCAACTGACCATTCGAGCGTCGACGATCTCGCTCTAGGTCGTATCGACGCGTACCGAACGCGCATCCCAATCGGCTCAGTCGCGTCTCCGGAAGAGGTGGCGGCGGCCGCGGCCTTTCTCCTGTCGCCTGGCGCCTCGCACGTCACCCTTCACGACCTGTTAGTCGACGGCGGCGAGCTACTCGGAATGTGACGCCTGGGCTTGGTCAGACCTTTACTGAGGACCGGTGTCCGTCCAGCGGCGCGAACGTGTTTGACCGGCCGCGTGGCATCATGGAACCGCACGCTAAGGCACGATGGTCAGGGCAACCAGTTCCCGCGGTCATCGCAATCTACCCTGTGAAGATATGTCATTAGTCTCGCAAGACCACTCGGAGTCGCCCGCCCCACGGCCGCACGTGCAGTCCGTGGATCGCGCCATGTCCATCCTGCTGGCAGTCGCCACGAGTGAGTATGGGTTGACCGCGCGAGAGTTGATGGATCGACTCGAGCTCCAGCGCCAGACCACGTATCTCTTGCTGCGGTCCTTGATCGAGAATGCCTTCCTCGTCCGTGGCGCGGATGGCCGTCACCGTTTGGGTCTGCGAGTTGGGACCTTAGCGGAGGCATTCGCGCGCCAGCCGCCGTCCGATGAGTCGCTTGCCCCATACGTGCGCCGCCTATGCGAGCGTACGGGCGAGAGCTGCTACCTGAGCGTGCGCCGGCACGCTCGTCTCGTTTTGCTTGTAAACGCCGAGTCAGAGCGACACGAACTGCGGGTGGGCCTTTCGACACCCGGACCGCTCGATCACATCCATGCGCGAGCGAGTGGCCGGGTCGCGCTCGCTTGGGCGCCTGCGGAGATTCGCGAGCAATTCTTTGCTTCCGGTCGTCTACAGCGCTTTACCCCGGCGACGATGACCAGTCGCACGGCGCTTGAGGCGGAGTTCGCCGCGATCCGTGAGCGCGGATTCGCGGTTTGCAGGGGCGAAGTTGACGAAGGCCTGGCCACGCTGGCTGCTCCGATCGACGCTGGCGTTTCGCCCTTTGTGCTGTCGCTCGCGGCACCGATTCAACGCTTCGATGCGAACTTTGACGACTATCGTGACGCGCTGCTGCAGGCCTGTGCCATGAGCTCGTCACAAACAGCCTAAGCGTCGGCAGAAATCCCTCTCCCTGGATCTCGGGGCGGGAAGCACGCCGAATTCATGTATGACTATATTAGACACTTGACAAATTATCAAACTCTTTTGTACAGTCGACGACGTGGAGAAGAGGGAAGCAGGCCCAGTTCTGGGCTCGCGCGACGTGCGTTCTAGTGCCGAACGGGTAAGGCGGCCTAGCGACAAGCCCAGAGGCATGGGCGCATCGCATGTGTGTCGCGTCGAGGCTTACGGCGCCAAGCTCGTAGCTATTTCGTCCGGGTTTAGCGAGGCGCGACCGATTCCCAGCGTCAGTTCTGTGAGCGCCGCACTCTCTGCTGTCGCCTATGGCGGGCTCGACCGTCTCTCTACGATCGATCCGCTGCGCCACAGCCAGCCTCACCACGCCCGTTGACACAAAGGCGCTTTGGTGTGACGCGCGCCAGCCGCCGGCCCCCATGAAGACTGGCCTACCCAGGGTGTCGGGGACAGACCCGCTGCGTATTCCTCACGGAGGTAGTGTGGTCTTTGCGATCGCTGTTTGGCTTGGCTCGACGGGATATGGATTGGGAACCTCTCCCGTCGTTGCCGCACTGGACAAAGACGGATCCGTGTTCGACGCCTGTGTCGCTGCCTCGATAATCCCGCTCGAGCTCGCCTTCAACCCGCATATCGGCACACCTCGACTGCGCCATTGTCCGCGGACAGAGCGACCTCTTGCGCGAAGCCACCGGCACGACATTGGATCTAAGTACACATGTGACAGCCGGCGCGGCGGCGCGCGGCGAAGAGGCTGGTGCTGCTCATACCGGTCACACAACTACAGCCGCCGTCCCTCGATTACGCGACCGGCGACATCGTCATCGCCTCGAGTGACCCTTGCAGCACGGCGGCGTGCACGATCCGCCACGAAACCGAGCAAAAGCCCAGGACGGACAGAAGCGAGTTCAAGTGAGGCTAGGCCGACACAAAGCGCCGTCGACCACGTAGATGGCAACCACATGCTGATCAGAGACGTCAACCTGTACCTCGTCGAAACCGCAGGCAGCGATTATGGCCTCGGTCAGCACGCGCCGAACACCTCTAGGGGATTTGCTGCCGGGGACGGAACCGTTTCGGCCCATCCCATGTCGATCTTCCCGGAGTGGAAACACGTCGACGTCGATCAGTGCTTCGGACCTGCGGCGTACGCGCCGTTCGTCGTAGAGCTCGTGACCGACACCGGTGTGAGCGGCTTCGCCGTCAACCATGGCGGGGGCGAGATGTCCTGCCGCATCGTGCGCGACCTTTATCGACCGTTCCTGGTTGGACGGAACCCCTTCGATTCGAACCGGATCTGGGAGCAGATGTATCGCGCGCAGCTGCCGACGGATCAAGGCGGCCTGAGCTACATGGCTATGAGCGCGGTTGACCTGGCCTTATGGGACCTCAAAGGAAAGTTGGTCGAGCGTCCGGTCTACGACCTGATCGGGGGCCGAACGCGCGACGTGCTTCCGTGTTACGTGACGACGTTTCCCGCAGTCATGGAACACATGGCTGACCAGGGATTCGCCGCGGCAAAAATTGCCTCCCCATGGGGTAGCGCAGATGGTCGCGAAGGTCTGCGGAAGATCGAAGACACTATCGCCGCTGCCCGAGACCTCTTCGGGTCCGCCCCCGGCCTGATGCTCGAGTGCTACATGAGCTGGGATGGGGACTTCACTCTCAAGGCGGCAGAGCGCCTGCGCAAATACGACATCGACTGGATCGAAGATCCACTTCTCGGCGACGCGACAGTCGCCAGCTATCGGGACCTTCGTACGTTCCTTAAGCCGATGCGGCTAGCGATCGGGAACCTGATGTGGGGCCACAGCCGTTTCTACAGCGCGATCACCGCAGGAGCGGTTGACGTGATCCAGCCGGAAATGCAGTGGGCAGGAGGATTGACTGCAGCGCTCCGAATTGCGGCCGTCGCCAGAGGAGCAGGAATTCCAATTATCCCTCACACGTGTGGCGCTTATTCCTATCACTTCACCATGGCACACGTCGAGGCGCCATTCGCCGAATATATGGCACCCGGGGACGCCACCAAGATAGTCCCGAAACGACATGTGATCATTGGCGAGCCTGCTCCAGAGGACGGCCATATAACCCTGACCGACGATCCTGGGTTCGGTATCGAACTTGAGCGCCGTTTTCTGCGACCGCTCCCTGATTGATCCGAGATGGTGGAGGACACGCAGCTCACCGAGCGCCGTCGAAGGGAAGCACTCTCTCTGATCGTCGACCGTGTCATTGGAACGCTCGACGAATGTGCACCACAGTTCCCTATGTATGTGGATGCCGACGGCCGGTGGTACACGACCGAAGACGGCAACTGGTGTGCAGGGCACTGGATAGGGCTCCTCTGGCTCGCTTCCCGCTGGGCACCCTCCAAGCAAGCCCGAGAGCGATTCGTCGCCTCCGCGCGTGGCTATATCACCAGATTCGAGACGCAGCCGCTCGACAACCTGTTTGCCGGGATGAACCACTACTACGCCGGCTTCTTAGGCTTCGATGTGACCGGTGACCGGAGCTTACGCGCCGTCGGCATTCGCGGCGCGGACGCGATGCTGAGACTGTATGACCCAGTCGCTGAGCAGATTCCGGTCGGACGGTACGAAGTTGCGCCCGGCTCTCCAAGCAGCACAGACGGAAGCGTTTCGGCGTGGGACGCCACGGACCGGCGGCACCTCGCCGCCGTGGATGCCATTCACACGTCAGTCCCCGTGCTATGGAGGGCGTATCGAGAGACACGAGACGACCGCTACTACGATGTCGCCGCGGCCCACACACGCCGTCATATGAGCTGGCACGTCAGAGGCAACGGTTCGACTACGCAGCTACGTCCTTACGATGCGCTCACTGGAGCGCCAGGAAACGCGAGCAACACCCTAGCCAATGGCCCTGAGGGCTGTTGGTCGCGCGGACAAGCATGGAATATTGCGGGCCTAGCTACCGGGTACGTAGCCACCCGTGACGAGATACTGCTCGAGGTGCTTCGAAAATCGGTCGACTATTACCTAACTCAAACGCAGCCACGTCCCGTGCCGCTCTGGGATCTCACGGTCAACGGCCGCAACGCGCCAAGCGACTCAAGCGCTGCGGCCATCGTTGCGTATGGGCTGCTGCAGCTCAGTTCCGTAGCCGACACGGCCGGCGACCTTGCCGACGTCGGTGAGCACGTGCTCGCCACACTCATCGACGAGTGCCTGGTCACAGCAGAAGGTGCGGCCGACCGCGGTGCGGTCACCCACGGCTGTTACAGGCATCCTCAAGGTCTGGCCGTCGATAGCGAGTTGATCTGGACGGACTTCTACACCGCTTGCGCGCTTGATGCCTGGCAGCCTTCCCGATCCGGTACCGCGCCCCGTTGCGCTGCAAGGTCGGTCGGACATAGCCCGCGCACCGACGGCATGGCCGCCACGTGAAGGGTTCCTACGGTGACGCTACTGCCATTCGTTGATACGCACGTTCATTTCTGGGACTTGAAGGACCCCGAACTCGAGTACAACTGGCTCACTTGGGACGCGACGAATGAGGTTTTCCCAAATGTCGACGCACTAAAGGCCCCGCTCTACGGCGCAGCGGAGTACATGGCCGAGACCAGGTTTCACAACGTCACCAAATGCGTGCACGTACAAGCCGCCGTCGGCATTCAAGACCCAATCGCTGAAACGCGGTGGCTCCAAGAGCAGGCCGACCGCCTCGGTTTCCCGCACGGCATAATCGCGCACTGCGACCTGGCCTCGCCGCAGGCCGCGGCGACGCTGGACGGTCACGCCAGCTTCCGCAATCTGCGCGGGATCCGTGACTTCGGGCACGGCGACTACCTGACGGATCCAAGCTGGAGGAGAGGTTACGCGCTACTCGGTGCCCGGAATCTGGTCTGCTGCCTGGATCCGGTTCCTGAAAACCTGGGTAAGGCCAGGGCACTCGCAGAACTGTTCCCAGACGTGGTGCTGTGCATTGACCACGCAGGGTTTCCACGATCACGCGATCAGGACTATTTCGCGTTCTGGAAGCGTCAGATGAGCGATGTAGCTGAAGCGCCCAACGTGGTCTGCAAGATCTCCGGGCTTGGGATGGGCGATAACTCGTGGACCGTCGAAAGCATCAGGCCTTGGGTGCTCACGTGCATTGAGATGTTCGGCACCGATCGCAGCTTCTTCGGTACGAACTGGCCGGTTGACCGGCTGTACAGCTCATACGGCGACGTTGTGACCGCGTACGCTCAGATCATCGCCGAGTTCACCCTTGATGAGCAGACGGCTCTGTTTTCATCCAACGCCGAGCGGATTTTTCGGCTCTAGATGGCCCGACGCGAGCGGTGACCACCGCTCTGGTCCCGGACCCATGCGACACCGCTCTCCGCAGCTTCGTAAGCGCCGCGAAGAATCTCGGCGCATACCGCCGCATCCTTCATCGTCGAAAGCGGCGCGGTGCCGTGCTCGACTGCCTCGGCGAAGGCCCGCAGTTCCTCCCGATAGCTCTCCTCGTACACAGGGATCCCGAAGTTGAGAGTGCCAAATGCGCGCTGCATGTACGAGCTTCGGAAGGTAACTGCTGCGCTGCCCTCGGTTCCTAGAACCTTGACCACGGTCGTCCACGGGTCGGCACTGTCGTCTCCGACCGCGAATGACGCCGATAAGTGCGCGACCGCCCCGTTGTCGTATGACCAGGTCATCCAAGCTTGGTCCTCACCGTCGTAATCCGCCCACGCGGTTGGGGATACGCCAGCATGCACGCAATCCGGAGCCCCAAGCACGGCGAGCGCGAGATAAGAGTGGTGCACCATGACCGCGCCCATGACGCCCCCGTATGGTCCGGCAACAGTCTCAGGATGAGCGATTGCGTAGATCACGAAGAGACTGCGAATCCGCCCGAGCTTACCTCCGCGCGCGAGTCGTACGGCGCGCGCAAATTCGGGTACATGACAGTAGTTGTGCCCGGGCATAGCCACGACGCCGTGCCGCTCGGCCATCTCGACCAGCCGCAGTACTTCGAGTGGGTCGCTGCTCACGGGCTTTTCGACCAGGACGTGCTTGCCAGCCTCGATGGCGCGCATCGCCACGGGTATGTGATTCTCCTGATTCGTGAGCACGAGCAGGGCATCCACCGAGTCGTCCGCCAAGAGAACCTCGAGCGAGGGGTAGGCCTGGACACCCCAACTATCCGCACGGTGATCACGAACCGCGGGATCGACGTCGTACACCCCAATAAGCTCCATCGAGGGGAGGTCTCTCAGAGCCTGCTGATGTAGCTCGGACACCATTCCGCAGCCTGCAAACGCTAGCCTCATTTCGGGCACGATATAGGATCAGTCGAGCGAATGGTTCAACGAGTCCAACATGAGAGCCTGACCGATTTGGCCTACAAAGCTGTGGTCGAGGCGATCTACGATCGCACCTTCGCGCCAGGCCGGCCCGTAAACATAGATAAGCTCGCGTCTGATCTCGGAGTGAGTGTGACTCCGGTTCGCGAAGCACTCTTTCGGGCTGAATCTCAAGGGCTCCTCACGCGGGAGTCGAACAAGGGATTTCGCGTCACGCCTCTGTTGACGACCACCGAATACCGTCACCTCTTCGAGGTTCGCCGCATGCTGGAGCTCTGCGCCGTGGGCAGTGCGCGACTCGCGGATTCGCAGGTCAAGCGACTCTCGGACCTTGTCACGCGCATGCGCTCGAGCGGCGACGGCCCGGCCTATCAGGACTACGCAGCCTTCAGTTCGGCGGATCGTGAGTTTCATGTCGTCCTTGTCGAGATGTCAGATAACGCCTTCGCGGTGGAGGCCTGGGGCAACCTGCATCACCATCTTCACGTCGCTCGCCTATACGCCGGTAAGGGCGTCATCGACTCGAAAGAGGCGATCGAGGAACACACCGCGATCCTGCACGCGGCCCAGGCCGGGGACCGGGAGGCGGTGATGAAAGCCACTCGATCACACATCTTGCTCGCGGAGCAGAGGCTGGTTGGCCTCTTGACCGATCCAGACTCCATAGGCACATAGCCGAAGCAGCGGAGGGCCCCATGCGCAGCAATCATGCATCATGTATGATCGGCCCGGTGACCGAACGGCGTGCGCTTATGATGCAACCGGACGACGACGTCGCGGTACTGCTGGACGACACCGAGGCGGGCGAATCCGTAGCAATCGGGGAAGCTCGCGCTGTCATTGCCCTGGAGGAGATCCCCCGGGGCCACAAGGTTGCGGTTCACGACATCGGCGCGGGAGACGGGGTGCGAAAATACGGCTCCACAATCGGGCTCGCGACCAGGTCAATCGCCGCGGGTTCACACGTACACGTGCACAACGTCGAGAGCGTGCGCTTGCGAGGGGATAAATGACCGAGCTACCGGAGATCGATCTCTTTCCGAGGGGTGACGGACATTTCGGCGTGCGAAACCATGTCGCCGTTATCGCGACAGTGATATGCGCAAACGCCGTGGTGGAGCGACTCGACCGAGACGAGCTGGACTTGGCGCTCATTACACACCAGCACGGTTGCGCGCAGGTCGGCGACGACCTCTCGCTCACCAAAGCCGTGCTCGCCGGCGTCGCCTGCAACCCAAATGTTGGCGCTGTCCTTCTCGTGAGCCTCGGATGTGAATCGAACGCCCCGCAGGCGATCGCCGAGCAAGTAGCGGCAACAGGCAGGCCTTGCGAGATCTTCGGAATACAGGAGTACGGCGGCGTGAGCGCTACATACGAGGCCGTAAGTCGAGCGGCGCAGCGACATGCAGAAGACCTTGCGAGGCAACCACGAGAGCGGGTTGCCTTCCGCGAGCTCGTAATCGGCCTGGAATGCGGCGGGTCTGACGCATGGTCGGGTATCACAGCCAATCCAGCACTAGGCCGCGCAGCCGACCGGTTGGTGGACGCAGGCGCAACCGTCGTGCTCGCCGAGACACCGGAGATCATCGGTGGCGAGCACCTGCTAGCCGACCGAGCCATCGATCCGTCGGTGGCCGAGCGCCTGCTTACGGCCGTCGATCGGTGGGAGCAACATGCCCAGCGCACCGGGGCCGACGCGCGCGGCGCCCAGCCCACACCCGGCAATCAAAAGGGCGGACTAACGACAATCGAAGAGAAGAGCTTGGGGGCGATCCAGAAGGGCGGCCACAGTCCGCTGGTTGAGGTCGTGGACTACGGCACCAGGCCCACCCGTGCCGGACTGGTGTTCATGGACACCCCCGGACAGGACATCGAACAGGTCACCGGGCTTGCCGTCGGTGGCGCACAGATTGTCTGCTTCACCACCGGTCGAGGAACGCCGACCGGGTGCCCCGTGCTGCCCGTCATCAAGATCGCCACCAACTCACGCATCGCAACAGTGCTCGCTGAGCACATTGATATCGATGCAGGCGGCATCGTCACGGGCAGTCGAAATCTCGATGTCGTAGCTGCGGAGATCTTC
The DNA here is from genome assembly GCA_963818135.1 of uncultured Actinomycetota bacterium. Lineage (GTDB taxonomy): Bacteria > Actinomycetota > Thermoleophilia > Solirubrobacterales > Solirubrobacteraceae > Palsa-465. Next base: position 56,618 of record CAWFRF010000014.1, on the reverse strand, counting down.
GACTCCATCGTCTCAGTGGCGAACGGGTCGCGGACAGCCGCGGAACGCGGACGTCACCGCGAGTTCGCGATTCCCCGCCTGTGGAGCTCGCTGTGACCCGCTCCTACTGCTCAACCGCACATCTGCCAGATTCGACACTCCGTTTCCCGGACGGAGCCCAGTACCGCTTTGAAATCCCGAGCGTGGAGGGACCCGAATGCCTACGCGCCGCGCTCGAGGAAGCCCACCGACTGGACGTCCCCGTCCAACGCATCAGCCAGGGAAGCGGCGTCTTCTTGCATACCGATGCCGAGCTTGACGAGATGGCTGGGCTCGCAGCAGAGGCCGGCGTGGAGGTGAGCCTTTTTGCGCGGCCAACCGCTGGTTGGGAGCTCTCTGCCTCCGCGCGATCGCCCGCCGGTGCGGGTCTCGCCGCCGCTTGCTACGGCGCGGAAGGGGTGCAACGAGCAATGGCCGACATCCACCGTGCCGCAGACCACGGTTTCCGAAGCGTTCTTATCTCAGATGTCGGCCTGCTTGCTGACTTCGGGAACGCCCGATCTGAGGGCGAGCTGCCGGCTGACATGCAGGCGAAGGTGTCGGTCATGCTCCCGGTCGCCAATCCGGCCACAGCACGCACATTGGTGAGCCTTGGCGCCAACACCCTGAACTTGGCCACCGACCTGAGTCTCGGACAAATTGCAGAGATTCGCGCCGCCGTCGACGCTCCTCTTGATGTGTACGTGGAGGCACCAGACAACCTTGGCGGGTTTGTCCGTCATCACGACATTCCAGAGCTGATTCGTCTCGCCGCACCGGTACATGTGAAGTTCGGTCTACGGAACGCCCCAGACGTGTATCCGGCGGGCTCACACCTGACCGCCACCACGACCGCTCTCACTCGAGAGCGCGTCAGACGAGCACGACTCGGCTGGGAACTCCTCCAACGCTCTGGTTACTCGGTAACCGGCTCTGAACGGTTCGCCGATGGTCTCGCGATCCCGGTCTTGAAATCAGCATCACAGACAGTCGCCGTTTAGGAGAAGCATGAGCGGCCCAGTGATCGAACGCCTCGACTGCTATCTGCTGAACGTGCCGCTGGCGAAGCCGATCGCCGACTCGATCTACTACCGCACCCACTGGGAGGTGCCCGTTGTCGAGGTCCACACGAGCGATGGGTTGAAGGGAACGGGGTACTCCGGCCTGTGGACAGGTGGGGACCTGCTGCTCCAGGCGATCGAAACGTTGATCGGGCCCGCACTTTTGGGGCGGGACCCGCGTGAGATTCACCGCCTCTGGGCGGAGGTCTACTGGTCCCCATTGCACTGGGTTGGCCGCGCTGGAATTGCCCATATGGCCCAGGGCATGGTGGACACAGCTTTGTGGGACCTGGCCGCACAGCGTGCTGGTGAGCCGCTTTGGCGCCTTCTCGGAGGCCGCCACGCCACGCTCAAGACATATAACACGGACGGCGGCTGGCTCAACCTTGCGGACGACGAACTGGTTGACGACATCAAATCGCTCGTGACCTCCGGCTGGTCGATGGTCAAAATGAAGGTCGGCGGACCAGATCTGGATCGAGACCTGGAAAGGGTCCGGAGGGTTCGCGAGGAGCTAGGAGACGCGGTCACGTTGATGGTCGACGTGAATCAGCGATGGGACCTCATCACCGCCTGCCGGGCTTTGCCAGCTCTCGCTGAGATGGATGTGCGCTGGCTAGAAGAGCCACTTCACCCCGACGACATCGAAGGTCACGCGCGGCTCGTGCGAGCCAGTACGGTGCCAATCGCGCTGGGCGAGAACGTCTACAACCTCGAACATTTCAACGCTTTCCTGAAAGCGGACGCAGTCGACGTGGTGCAGGTGGACGTCACCCGAGTGGCCGGCGTGAGCGAGTGGCTCCGGATCGCGCATCTTGCCCAGGGCCACGGCCGGTGGGTCTGCCCGCATGCCGGCGACATGTGCCAGGTTCATCAGCACCTCATCGCGGGGATCGGTGCCGACACGCCGGCAATGATCGAGTACCTTCCCTGGGCACGGGAGATATTTGTAGAGCCGATAGACGTTCGGAACGGCGTTTGTCACCTTCCCGAAACGCCGGGCGCCTCCAGCGGGATCCGCTCGGATGCGCGAGCGCGGTTCGCGATCACCTCCACCGTCATCGGCGCGGCTTGATGAGCGCCACCGAGCGTATACGCCGCATCGACGCTCACCAGCATTATTGGAGGCCGGCGCGCGGCGATTACCACTGGATGCCGGCGGAGGGACCGCTGCATCGCGATTATCTTCCCGCTGATCTGCGTCCGCTCAACGCAGCGGCCGGGATCGACGGCACGATCACCGTTCAAGCAGCCCAAACGGTCGCCGAGACAGACTGGCTGTTGCAACTCGCTGGCGATCCGGCGTCGGACATACTCGGGGTAGTCGGCTGGGTGCCATTGGACACCCTCACACATGCCACGCTCGACCTGATGGCAGCCCATCCCGCCTGCGTGGGCGTGCGCCCGATGCTGCAAGACCTGGAGGACGACGATTGGATCAGCACGCGCGTCCCTCGCGAGCAGCTCGCGCGGGTCGCGCAAGGTGAGTTGGTGTTCGAGGTGCTCTCGTTCCCGCGACAACTTCCCTACGTGGTCCAGGCGCTTGAGTCCGTACCCGAGCTCACGGTCGTGATCGATCACCTCTCGAAGCCTGTTTACACGGCAGAACGAGGTGAGTGGGCTAAGTGGGCTGAGCACATGACGGCCCTGTCGGCTCGTCCCGGAACCTATTGCAAGTTATCTGGAATGGTCACCGAAGTCGGGGCGGGGTGGAGCGTCGATGATGTACGCCGCCACGCGGACTTCGTCTTGGAGGCGTTCGGTCCGGACCGTGTCCTGTTCGGGACCGATTGGCCCGTGTGTTTGCAGGTGGCTTCGCACGCTCAGGTCGTCGAACTGGCAGAGCAGCTGACCTCGCCGCTGAACGACACAGAGCGGGCGGCGATATTCGGCGGGAACGCGGAGCGCGTGTATGGCATCTGAGCCTCGGACATTTAGCGCGGTCGACCCAGCCACTGGTGCCATCGGCCCAGTCTTCGTCGAGGCCACAGAGACCCAGATCTCTGCAGCCGTGGGCGCTGCAGCCCTCGTGCATACAGAGGGACAGTTGCGTGATCCCGCTGTGCGGGCCTTGCTGCTCCGTGCCGCAGCGCAGTGTCTGCGCGACGACGGTGAAGCAATCAAAACGGTGTGCCGATCGGAGACCGGATTGACCGAGGCACGACTGGCTGGCGAACTAGAACGCACCGCGAGCCAGTTCGAGAAGTTCGCCAACGTCGTTGACAACGGCGACGAGGTCGATGCGACGATTGACCTCGCGGTGCCAGAGGCCGCAGTGCCAGTTCCAGATGTCAGACGGATGCTCGTGCCTATCGGTCCAGTTGTGGTCTTCGGAGCCAGCAATTTCCCGCTTGCGTTTGGCGCAGCAGGCGGAGATACAGCTTCGGCCCTCGCGGCCGGCTGCCCCGTGATCGTCAAGGGGCACCCAAGCCACCCCGGCACATCGGAGTTGGTCGCACGGGCACTGACAAAGGCGGTTGCGCAGGTTGGCCTCCCACAAGGCGTATTCGCACTGCTCCAGTCATCCGGGCCGGAACTGGGCCAGCTTCTTGTTGAGCAGCCGTCGATCGCAGCCATTGCGTTCACCGGCTCCCGAGAAGCAGGCTGCGCACTCGCTCGAGCCGCGGCAGCACGCCCAACCCCGATCCCAGTCTTCGCAGAGATGGGAAGCGTCAACCCCGTCGTCATCACAGCTGGCGCGCTCCGAGAGCGCGCCGACACCATACGCGTAGGCCTCGCTGCGGCCGTGACCGGATCCGGCGGACAACTCTGCACAAAGCCTGGAGTGGTCCTGCTGCCTGCCGGCGAAGCCGCAGAGAGATTTGCGGCACAGCTCATCGACGAGTTCGAAGCTGCGCAGCCCGAAGTGCTTCTCAACTCTGCGGTCTACGCCCGCTTTCAACAGGCACTCGGCCGGATCGATGACGATCTTGCCGCGAGCACGAGCGCGGGTGAGACCTCCCCTGGATTTGTCCACCAACCAGTTGTTGCGCGCGCTGAAGCCCGCGCGCTCTCTGACCGGCCTGAACTGCTTGATGAGATCTTCGGACCATTCGTGCTCCTCGTCACCTATGACGACACCGATGAGCTGACCACTGTCCTCTCTGGACTTGAGGGTCAGCTGACGGCTTCGATACAGAGCGAACCCACAGAGGCGCAGGCCATCGCGGGTCTTCTGCCGATCCTGATCGAGAAGGTTGGGCGGATTGTGTTCAACGGCTACGCAACGGGAGTCGCGGTTAACTACGCGATGCAGCACGGCGGCCCGTACCCCGCGACGACGGCGCCGGGGACTACCTCTGTGGGCATGACAGCATTGCGACGGTTCGTGCGTCCGGTGGCATGGCAGGCGGCGCCTGACTCAGTGTTACCAGCTGAGCTCCAAAATGCCAATCCACTGAAGATCCAACGCCGGGTGAACGGCGCTTTAACTCGTGAGGCCATCCCTCCAGAGAGTTCGCCGCAAACGAGGAAATAGGGATGGCGCGAATCACAGGGGCCAAGACCTACCTATGCAATCTCCCGGTCGAGTCTCCGCGGATCGACGCGATGCAAGCCTTTACGAGTCAGGAAACGATCCTCGTCGAACTCGAGACCGACGTCGGCGACACTCCGGGGTTTGGTTACTCGTACACGATCGGCACCGGCGGAGCCGCGGTGCGCGAGATGGTGGAACGGGAGCTCCTGCCGTGTGTGATCGGCGAAGACCCCATGCGGCCAGAAGCCATTTGGGCGAGGATGGCGAACGCGAGCCGTGCGACGATGACCGGACCGATCACCACCCTGGCGATGGCTGCGATCGATACGGCGGTTTGGGACCTTCGGTGTAAGCGGCTCGGTCTGCCGCTCTGGCAGGCAGCGGGTGGCGCGCAGCAGCAGGTGCCCTGCTATGACACCGAGGGCGGGTGGTTGGATTTGAGCCCCGAGGAGGCAGCCAGAAACGCCAGCGCCGCGGTTACTCGCGGACTCCGCGGTGTGAAGATCAAGATCGGTAAACCAGCAGTGCGGGATGACATCGCTCGCGTGGCAGCGGTTCGCGAGGCCATTGGGCCAGATCTTGCCCTTATGGTGGATGCCAACCAGGCCTTCACGTGTGCTGAGGCGATCCGCAGGGCACACTTGCTCGAGCCGTACGACATTGCGTGGTTCGAGGAACCGCTGCCGGCGGACGACGTTCAGGGCCACGTGGAGCTCGCCCGCGCAACCTCGATCCCGATCGCGGCGGGAGAGACGATCTACTCGCTGACACAGTTTCGTGAATACCTGGCCAGAGGAGCGATCCGAGTCGTGCAGGTCGACGCCGCTCGCATTGGTGGGATAACGCCATGGTTGAAGGTCGCTCACCTGGCCGAAGGATTCAACGTCGATGTTGCTCCTCATTTTCTTATGGAACTGCACGTCAGCTTGGCGGCATCCGTTCCGAACGGCCGGTGGGTGGAATGGATCCCGCAACTGGACGCCGTGACCAGCAGCCGGCTCTCGGTAGTCGACGGTTTGGCTACACCGCCCGCAGAGCCCGGACTGGGCATCTCGTGGGACCGGGAGGCCCTCGCTCGCCACCAGGTGATGGACGCGCCGGCCGGTGAGCGAACCGCAATCTCGGCCGTCGCGGACTAATCGATCCACCGCCCGAGACAAACGAAGCCGTGACTGAGGACTCTGAGGACCTGGCGGCGAATGATTCTGGCCGCCGGAAGCGGCCGCGCGTCCGGCTTCCGCGCTGGGGCATCGGTACGGCGCCACTCGGCGGCCTGTACGAACCGGTGGACGAGGAAGCGGCGCGGCTCACGCTGGAGCACGCTTGGAACCGCGGCTTTCGATACTTCGACACGGCGCCTCTCTACGGGGCCGGCCAAGCCGAAACTGTGATCGGGAAATTCTTGCGATCCGACGCACTGGTGGTCAGTACGAAATGCGGGAGAAGCCTCGTGCGGTCGGACGAGCTCGACTCGATCTACCGCAGCCGCACTGGGTATCGAGCACAGTTCGACTTCTCCCCAGTTGCTATCCGCGAAGGAGTGGCCAGCAGCCTGGACCGGCTCGGCCGCGATCGCGTTGATTTAGTGCTGATCCACGATCCTGACGACTATGGCGAGTACATCCCCAGCGTTGTCGAAACGCTTGCCGATCTCCGGGCCGAAGGGCTGATTGGCGCAATCGGTTTGGGCATGAATCAGTGGCAGCTACCACTGCAGGTTGTTCAGTCGCTCCCAATCGATGTGATCCTGCTCGCCGGGCGTTGGACGCTACTCGACCAGTCAGGACTACCTCTTCTAGATGCCGCCAATGAGATCGGAGTGCCCGTGATTGCGGGTGGCGTATTTAACAGCGGCATCCTCGCGGGCACCGGGGGGACGGCGATGTACGACTACGCGCCGGCGGCACCGGAGTTGTCCACCAAGGTCGAGCGGCTCAGAAGCATTTGTCTCGGCCATGATCTCGACCTCGCGACGGCGGCGATCCACTTCGCATTTACTCACCCAGCCGTGAGCACCGTGGTGGTGGGTGTCAGGTCGCCCGCTGAAGTTGAGGCCTACGACGCCGCCACGCGTGTGACGGTACCCGACGCCTTATGGTCGGCCCTGGGGTCAGCTTGACCAGCGTTCCGCGACGTGAGCACAAACCGTGAGCGAAATCAACGACTTTTGACTGAGAGGCGCACGTGACGCAGTTCTACCGATTTGCTTCGGGGGCGGGAGCCCGTTGGGGAAGGCGCAGCACGAACTCCGACTGGCTTGATGTGCTGCCCGCCCAAGCACAGCTGGAGACTCTGCTTTCCAGCCAGGACTCGGACCTCAATGAATGGGAGGCGGTGCAGTCTACGGAACGGGTCCGGCTCGGCGACGTGGCCATTCTGCCCCCGCTGGAAACCCAACCTGTGTGGGCAGCGGGTGTGACGTTTGAGCGAAGTCGCTCCGCGAGGAAGGAGGAGAGTCAGGACGGCGGTGACATTTATGACCGGGTGTTTGACGCCGAGCGCCCCGAACTGTTCTTCAAGTCACCCGGCGAGCGGGTCGTCGGACACCAAGGCGTCATTGGCGTCAGGCATGACTCAACCTGGGACGTACCGGAGCCAGAGTTAGCGATCGTCCTGAACTCGTCAGGCAACGTCGTAGCGGGCATGCTTGGCAACGATGTCAGCAGTCGCAGTATTGAAGGAGAGAACCCGCTATATCTGCCACAGGCCAAGGTCTATCGTCGCAGCTGCGCGTTAGGTCCTTGCATCGTGGCCTGGGGTGACCTGCAGCCGTATCGGGAGCTCCGGATCACCCTGACGATCGCCCGCGGCGGCGGCACCGTGTATGAGGAGACGGTGGATCTGGCAGCCATGCGAAGGTCCCCCGAGACGCTGGCACAGTGGCTGTTTCAATGCCAAGAGTTTGAGCGCGGGGTGGTCCTCATGACCGGCACGAGCATAGTGCCGGAACCGGAGGTCACCCTACTCCCCGGCGACACCACGACGATCAGCGCTGAGGTGTTGGGTGAGTTGATAAACAGCGTCGAGGCGGTGTGAAACGGGTGCCCAGGCGCGGAGGTCATGTCGATCGGGCTCGTTGACGGTAGCTGGCGACGTTAGCGCGGTTTCCACAGGTTGCGTACGAGCACCAGCGGCGGGTGTGACTACGCGTGTTGTCATAGAAGACGCGCCGGCATCGAGCACAGGCTCCAAGCCGATTCCAGCGTCCAGCTGCGATCGCGCCGGCCAGCTGGTCGAGCACTGAAACGATGACGGAATCTGCCGGGTTGTCACGCGCCGCCCGCAGACCGACAGTGGGTCCGGACGCGGTGTGCAGGTGCGCCGGCGCCGTGGCGGCGATCTCGTTGATCGCCGTCCATGGCTCGGGGTCCGCCGGAGCGTCAATGGATTTCATGAGCGCGTCACGCAGCTTTCTGAGACGCGCTGTGTCCGCTTCGGACAGCTGCCGGCCGTCATAGCCCAGGTCGCAGCGTGAGAGGAAGCTCTCAGCGTGCTCGGGGGTGTCAAAGCGCTCGGCGCGCTTGGCGCTGGCTCGTGAGTTGAGGAAGTCGATCAGCCCGTACATCTCGACGGGCGTGCCCGCGTCCTGGGCCGGGGGACCGTCTGATGTCTGTCGGGACACAAGGAAACTCTACAACATGGTCGTAAGCCGATAGCCCTTTACGAAAGGTGGCGTCCCTGCTATCAAGTCGTAAGTGTCTTAGCGAGTTAGACACATACGTCCGATTCTTGGAGGATCGCCCATGCCCAGGAGTCTCAATGGCCAACGGTTGACGACAGGGTCGCGGGTGATCCAAGCCATGCGACGGGTTCTGGGGATCGTCGACTTTCCGGGGTCGAGGCGCTGGGCTGCGGCGTCGGTGATCAATGCCGTCGGCACCGGGCTGCTGCTGCCGTTGTCGGTCCTGTACTTCACGATCCACGTTGGCCTGTCGCCGTCATCGGTCGGAGTGGGGTTGACGATCGGCGGGCTTATCGCTGTCGCGTTCGTGCCGCTCGGCGGCATTCTGATCGACACATTCGGCCCCAAGCCGGTGCTGCTCGGCTGCTGGGGCTTAGCCGCGGCGGCGTACGCGGGCTACGGTGCCGTCGGCAACTGGGGTGAGCTCCTCGTGGTGGTGACGGTCGCCGAGATCGCCACGGCCGTCTCGTCGACGGCGACCAAGGCGCTGCTGGCCGAAATCGCAACCGGAGGCGACCGGGCCAAACTGCAGGCCTCGCAGCGATCACTGGGCAATCTGGGCTACGGCGTCGGTGGCGTGCTCGCAACGGCGGCACTCGCGGTTGGCGGGGTCGCGTACGAGTGCGTGGTTTATGGCGACGCGTTCACGTTTCTGGTCGCGATCGTGCTTGTCTGCGGTGTGCCTGTGGCGGCGCAGGCTTTCGGTCGCCAGTGAGCAGCGCGGGAGCGCGGGCGGGCTGCGGCTGGTGCTGGCCGATCGCCGCTATCTGGCTCTGTCGGCGCTCGACCTTTTGACGACCTTTCAGGACGGTGCGCTGGCGGTGGCGTTGCCGCTGTGGGTCGTGCTGCACACTCAGGCGCCACGGGCGTTAGCCGGGATTCTTTTCACGATCAACACGGTGGTCATCGTGCTCTTTCAGGTGAAGGCGACCGCGGGCGTGAGCTCGATCGCCGATGTCCCCCGGACGTATCGCCGCGGGGCTGTGGTGATGGGCGTGTGCGCGGCCGCCTACCTCTCCGCGCATTACGTCGGCGAAGCGGCGGCTGTCGCGCTGCTGGTCGTCGGGCTGCTGATGCACACCGCGACCGAGATGTTCGTGTCCGCGGGCGAGTGGACCGCCAGCGTTGAGCTGGCCGACGATGCCCACCGCGGGAAGTACCTGTCGATCTACCGTCTTGGCTACGCCGTGCAGGACGCGCTGGCGCCGCTCGTCGTCACCTCCCTGCTGGCAATCGGAACCGTCTGGCTGTGGCCCGTCCTGGCGCTGATCGTCTGCAGCGGAGCCCTCGCCAGCGCCACGATCGCCAGCCGAGTCGAGCCGACGAAGCCACGACGCACGAGGCATAGGCCGGCGTCTGACTTGCCGCTCGCCGAACACCCGCCGGCTCGACAGCGAGGGCGTGCTCTGAGCGCTCGCCACGACAAGGTTAGGAAGACGTTAGGGATCGATCCCAAAAACAGCGCAAACGAGCCATAAGCGCTGCTTCCTCCTCGCGCCAGGGACCGGCAATGTGCATGAACTACGGGGATTGCGCACGCATTCTGTGGTCTCCTGTTGACAGCTCCGCCGCCACGCGGGTATTCTGGCGCCGGAGGGTTTGGGAACGGTCCCAAAAATCAGCTTTGAGCTGATTGCCAAGTGGACTCAGGTCCAACGAGGGAGGTAGAAATGAGGAAAGGACGGCCGAGCCGTCGGCGTGCCGTGAGGCTCGCCAGCGTTTGCGTAGGATTGGCTGTAGCAGCGACGGTCGCGTTTTCGGCAGCCGGATCGAGCGCGGGTGCCAGAACACCGAACGTTCGGGCGGGTCACGCCGCGAGCAAGAAGTACACCTTCGTGCTGAGCAACAACTTTCTCGGCAACGACTGGCGGCCGCAGGTGGAGCGCCTTGCCAAGCTGACGGCAGCCATCGCTCCCTTCAAGAATCAGATTTCGCTGAAGGTTGTCAATTCAGCCAACACCGTTCAGGCGCAAATCTCGGACCTGAACAACATCATTCAGACGAAGCCCAACGTGCTTCTCCTGATCGCAGGCTCGACCACGGCCGAGAACCCGACGATCCAGCGCGCCTGCAACGCCGGAATTATCGTGTTCACGCTTTCGACGCCGGTGTCGCTGCCATGCGTTTACAACCTGAACCAGAGCTTCTACGACGGAAATGAAGCGATGGGGCAGTGGATGGCAAAGGTACTCAAGGGCCAGGGCAACATCTTCGTCGACCAGGGCGTCGCAGGCGTCGACGTATCGGGCTCGATCATGGACGGCTTCCTCGCCGGTCTTAAGAAGTACGGACCGAACATCAAGGTGGCGGGCACCTACGTCGGGAACTACGCCGCCGGGCCCGAGCAGACGGGAATCACGAACCTGCTCGCGTCGCACCCTGATGTCAACGGCATCATGACCGAGGGCTACTGCACCCCCGTGTTCAACGCGCTCAAGGCAGCCGGCAAGTCCGCCGTGCCCGCCGTGTGCTACGGCTACAACGGTGAGATGCAGGCCTGCGCGACCGGTGGCCACGAGTGCGCGGTGCTGACGAACACCCCGGCTCAGGTACAGCTTGCCATGAAGATGGCACTGAACCTGCTGCATGGCGGGAAGCCGCCGAAGCATGGCAAGACGCTCATCCCCTATCCGATGTATCTGTACGTCTCGGCGAAGCCCCATGTGAGCCTCAACGTCAAGGGGCTGGAGATAACGTCGGTTCAAACCCTGAAGAGCGGCGTCAACTACTTCCCGAAGCTCGCTGCGGGTCTGTCGTTGCCGTACACCCTTCCCGGGTTCGCCAAGAGCATCACCCCGCAGCAGGCAGCCGGGTAGTAAGTCCGGCGCTTGCGGCAAAGGTGATTACCGCCGGCGGGGTCTTGCTCTCGGACAGAGCAAGTCCCCGCCGGTGCCGTCGCGGCACCGTACTGGCCAGCCAGAACATGAAGCGACATTGGACCGGCCGGTACGAGCAACAAATGGTGTGTAGGAGACACTGAAACTGAATGACCGCAACTTCGCTTGAGATTTCAGGACTGGAGAAGTCCTTCGGCGGGGTGCAGGCGCTCCGCGGGGCGAGCCTCACCTGCTTTGGCGGCCAGATCCATGCACTGATTGGTGAGAACGGTGCCGGGAAGAGCACGCTCGTCAAGGTGCTGTCGGGCTCGGTTAAGCCCGACCATGGGGAGATCGTCCTCAACGGTGAGCGCCTCCGGGCTTCATCTCCACTGGACGCGCGCGAGGCAGGCATCGCGACGGCGTTCCAGGAACTCAGCGTGATCCCCGATCTGAGCGTCGCCAGCAACCTTTTCTATGGAATCGAGCCGAAGGTTCGTGCCGGACGCATAGACAGGCGCGCGCTTCGCCGCGAGGCCGCCAGCGTCCTCCACTCTCTGGACGTCGAAGGGATCGATCCAGGCAGCAATGTCAGGGAGCTGAGCCTCGCTCAGCGCCAGATCCTCGAGATCAGTAAGGCGCTGATTCGTGAGCCGTCGGTGCTGATCTTGGATGAGCCGACCTCGGCGCTGCTGCCCTGACCAGGTGCAATGGCTGTTCGCGAAGGTCCGCGACTTCGTGGGGGGCGGCGGCGTCGCCCTGTTCATCTCCCACCGCCTCGATGAGATCCAGAGCCTGAGCGATCGCGTGACCGTGCTGCGCGGCGGTACGGACGTCGGCACCGGACCAATCGGTGAGATGTCCGAGGCCCGACTGGTCGAGATGATGCTCGGACGGCCAGTGGACAGAGTCTTCCCCGACCAGGTCGAGCAGGTCACCCAAGAAGACGTCGTCTGCGAGATCACGGACCTCACCGCAGCGCCCCGTCTGCGCGGTGTCTCGATGAGCATCCGTCGCGGTGAGATCGTCGGCGTCGGGGGGCTCCAGGGCCAGGGTCAGCTGGCGCTCTTCATGGCGCTGTTCGGTGCCATTCGGTCATCCGGCAAGGTCAGGATCAAAGGCAAGACCGTACGGCTACGGCATCCACGGGCGGCGCTCGATGCCGGCATCGCCCTGATTCCCGAGGATCGCTCGACGGATGGTCTGTGCATGACGCTGAGCGTGCGCGACAACATCTCGGTGGGCAACCTGCCGCAGATCTCGGATTTGGGCTTTGTGAACCGTGCGAAGGAGCGCAACGTGCTCACGGCCGCGGTCGCCGCAACTGAACGTGAAGATGCGAAACCTGCGCCAGGAGGTCGCGGCCCTCTCCGGCGGCAATCAGCAGAAGGTGATCCTTGCCCGCGTGCTCGCACAACGGCCGTCTCTGTTGTTGATGTATGACGCCACCAGGGGGGTGGACGTCGGCACCAAGGCCGAGATCTACCGACTGATGCGTGAGCAGTGTGAAAGCGGGATGTCGATCCTCTTCTATTCGACCGATGTCACTGAGCTGGTGAACATGGCGGATCGAGTGGTCGTCTTGCACGACGGTCAGATACGTGCCGACCTTCAGGGGACCGAGATCACAGAGAGCCGGATCGTCGCCGAGTCTGTGGGCGGCGGCGCCGGGAGGCCGCGGACATGAGCATCTCGCCTGGCGTGCTCACGCCGCCGTCCGCACCGCCGGGGCGGACCAGCCGCCGCCCCCGTCTGCGGGTCAGCGTCGGCGACCTGCCGCTCCTGATGGCCTACGTCTACGTCATCGCGATGGTCGGCGTGATTCTGCTCGTGGAGCCCGATCTGCTTGACGGGCCGGGCGCGCTCACGGCGAATTTCTCGCTGATCGTCCCGCTGGCCCTTGTCAGCTTCGGCCAGACGCTGGTGATGTTGACCCGAGGCATCGATCTCTCGGTCGGAGGCGTCATCAGCGTGGGTTCGGCTCTGCTTGCGACGCATCTCAACGCCAAAGGGTGGCTGATCCTCCCTGAGGTTCTGGCGATCGTCGCCCTCGGCACACTCATCGGCGTCCTCAACGGCGTGATCATCGCCTACACCTCGATCCAGCCGTTCATCGTCACCCTCGCCATGTGGTCGATCTGGGACGGGGTCGCCTTCGGGGTGCTCCCGGTCGAGGGTGGCACGGTTTCCCCAACACTCGTGAACGCCATCTCCGGCGACATCCTTGGTATCCCAAAGCCGGTCTGGATCGTTGCGCTGCTGCTGGTGCTCTGGCGGTGGCTACGAGCAACGCGCTTCTTGGACGACATCATCGCGATCGGAAGCGATGAGACGCGAGCGCGCCTGCTCGGCGTTCGGATCGGTCGAAGGAAGATCGAGGCATACGCCGCCTGCGGCCTGTTCGCCGCACTGGCAGCGATTTGGGTGACAGCGGCGACGCAGTCGGGCTCACCCGATGGTGGTGATCAGTTCATTCTCGCCTCGGTCGCGGCGGTCGTGATCGGCGGCACGAACATCTTCGGCGGCAAGGGGTCGGCGGCGAGCTCGATCATGGGCGCGATCACCTTCCTGCTCATCCCGATCCTGGTGTTCGCGTTGAACCTGACGTCCTTCTGGGGCACGTTCTTCCAGGGCCTGATCCTGATCGTTGCGGTCACGTTCAACTCGATAATTCAAACGAGGTCACAGCGATGAGAGACGCGGTCACCGACACGCTGCGTAAGCACCGCTCGATCGTGTTGGCGTTTGCGCTGGCGATCGTGCTGTTTCTGATCGGCACCGTTCAAGCAGCCGGGTTTGCGAGCTATGACCACGTCCGCACGATTCTGATCACAGCATCGTTCATCGGGTTCGTCGGCGTTGGCCAGACGCTGTGCATGCTGACCGGCGGTATCGATCTTTCGATTCCGTCGAACCTCGCCGGGGCCGCAGTCTTGACGGCGTTCTTGGCCAACGGCAGCAACTCTTCACTTGTGTGGATCATCCCGCTGGTGATCGGGTTGGGCGCAGTGATCGGCTTGATCAATGGCCTGGGTGTCGCCTACGCGGGGGTGCCCCCGATCATCATGACACTGGGGATGAACAGCGCAATCCAGGGATTGATGCTGATCTACACCCACGGAGGCTTGGCGGCTGCGGCACCCAGCAAGCTGGCGAGCTTCACAAACGGCGACACGCTCGGCATCTCGACGATGCTCCTCCTGTGGCTGGGGGTCACGATCGTGGCGAGCGCCGTCCTCAGTCTCAGCGTGTTCGGCCGCAAGCTCTACGCGGTTGGAACAAACGCCAGTGCCGCCCGTCTGGCGGGGGTTAACGTCAGGCGCGTCCTGGTCGTGCCGTATGTGGTCTCGGGTGCCGGCGCCGCCATGACCGGCGTGCTCCTGCTCGGATATCTCGGCCAGGCGTTCATCACGATGGGTGACACTTACCTGTTTTCCTCAGCTGTCGCGGTGGCGGTTGGCGGAGCCTCGATCCTCGGCGGCAAGGGTCACTACATCGGCACGGTCGCAGGCGCGATCATCCTCACGCTGATCACCGCGAACTTGAACCTGATCTCGCTGGGTACGTCCGCGATCGACGTTGCCTACGGCGTAATCCTGCTCGGGACCGTGTATCTGGCGACGGTGCGGATGCGGAGCAGGGGGCAGTCGACGCGCTGGATTGCACTATGGGGCGTTGCGCGGACAGCGTTCTCAAGGAAGGAGAGGTAGGCGTGGGAGTCCTGGCTGACAGGGTTTGTGTGCTCATCGGCGGCGGCGGTGGGATAGGTGCCGCCACGGCACTCGCCTACGCCCGTGAGGGCGCCTCGGTTGTCATCGCCGACCTCAACGTTGACCTGGCCGACGCCGCGACCGAGCAGGTGCGGTCACAGGGCGGTCGCGCGGTGAGCGCGCGCGTCGATGCCCTCGCCGAGGGCGAACTCGACGCGCTGCTCACGGCGACGGTCGAGCGCGAGGGGCGTTTGGACGTGGTGCACAACCTCACGAGCACGACGGTGCTTGCCCCGTCTGTCGATCTCCCCTTGGCCCAGTTCCGCAAGGTCTTCGAGGCCACAGTGCTCGGGCAGTTCGCAGGCGCCCAGGCCGCCGCGCGACAGATGATCGTCGCTCGGGACTCCAGGCTCGATCATCAACATGAGCTCGATTGGCGGCCATGGCGGCCTGCCCCGCCGCGCGGCTTACACATCAAGTGCGGCCGCGATAGTGAATCTGACCAAGACGTTGGCGGTGGAGTGGGCACCGCAGCGGATCCGGGTGAACGCGATTGCGCCGGCCTGGATCCTCACCGACGCTCTGCGTGGCTACAACGAGTCGTTCCCGGGCGTGCTCGACTTCGACGCCCTGCGCGAGCGCATTCCGCTCGGGCGCTTCGGAGAGGTCGACGAGATTGCGGAGGTCGCGGTGTTCCTGGCCTCCGACGCAAGCAGCTTCGTCACCGGTACGACGATCCTGGCTGACGGTGGCGTGACCGCCTATATCGGACCGGGTGGAGTGCCAAGTGCTCAGTGACCCCCAACAAGGAGAGTAGTGCCGTGAGAGTGTTCAACTCCGAGATTCCAAAGCGCGATCTGCTGCGACGCGTCGGCAACCTCGCACAGGTTGGTGGTGTCTCGCTGCTCTCACACGAGGAGGGTCACGCCCGCGGCAGCCGCTTCCTCGACTTCCGGACGGGCAGCGGCTTTCGCTTCGGGGTGAACGTGGACCGGGGCATGGACCCGGGGTACGCCGAGTTCAACGGTGCCTCGCTCGCGTGGTTGGCTCCAAAGATCTTTCCGGCACCAGCGTTCTGGGAGAACGACGACCACGCCTGGGTGCGCTTCGTCCTCGGCGGGCTATGCAACACCGCAGGCCTGGTGACGATCGGCAATCCCCAGGACGTCGACGTCTCGCACTTCGGCTTCCATTCCCGCCACGAGGACCGCTACGGAACCCACGACCGGGTCGCGATCCTGCCCGCAAGCCACTTCAACTTCGGCGAGCGCTGGGAGGACGAGCGCTGCATCCTCTGGGCAGAAGGCACTGTCCGCCAGGAGATCGTCTATGGCGAGAATCTGTTGCTGACCAGGCGCTACGAGACTGAGATCGGCTCGAGCAAGTTCGCGATCCGCGACACCGTCCGTAACGACGGCTTCTACCCGACACCACACCAGCTGCTGTACCACTTCAACATCGGCTATCCCGTGGTGGACGACGGTGCCGAGCTGCTGGCGTCGGTGACTGCCGAGGTCGCCGGCTCGATCTTCGACACAGAACAGGGCCCGAGCCAGCGGTATCGGCAGTTCAGCGCCCCAACGCAGGGCTTTATCGCCGAGGGTTTCGAGCTCCCCATGGCAACCGGTGACGACGGCTGGGTTTCGGCTGCGGTCGTCAACCGTGGCTATAGGGGGATCGATGGCGGACTCGGTGTCTCGCTGCGTTACGACCCCACGACGTTGCCCGTCTATCTCGAGTGGCGAATGATGGGTGAGGGGCTCTACGCGGTCGGGCATGGAACCGTCGACGAACGGCTTTGGGACCGTTCCCGAAATGATCGAAGCCGGCTACCCGATCATGATGGAACCGGGCGAGGAGCGGGTCTATCAGCTCGAGTTCGGCGTCCTCGCCGGCGGTGACGAGATCGACGCCTTCGCCGCCTCGCTGCCCGCCGTCGAATCGAAGGCGGTCTGAATGCCGGAGATCGTGATTCTGGCGGTCGGCGTCGCGATGGAGGAGGCGCTGCTCGTCCGCTGGCTCAAGCAGCCGGGCGAGACGATCGCCGTCGACGACATCGTCGCCGAGATCGACACGGACAAGGCGACGATGGACGTCGTCAGCCCGTACGCGGGAACGCTCGGTCCGCATCTGGCCGCCGAAGGTGAGGTCGTTCCCGTCGGTGCGTCGATCGTCGAGGTGTTGGACGGCAGCGAGCAGACCACCCCAGCGCCTGCGGAAACGGATTCAGCCGCGACCAGCGAAGCTGTCGCCGCATCTGATGCGGCGTCCGCTCCGTCCGGCGAGGATTCCGCTTCACAGCCGCACCGTCTGAGCCCGCGGGCCAGGCGACTCGCCGCGGAGGCCGAGGCGCAGGCCCAGGGCGTCGACACCGCGCCGATCCCCGCCGCTCCAGTGCCGGCGAACCTGCCGGACACGGGTAGCGGCCGCTTCCGCGAGCTGATCGCCACCAAGGTCTCGGAGTCATGGCGCGAGATACCGCACTTCACGGTGTCTCGCGAGGTCAACGCGCAGGCGCTCAAGGCACGGCTCCAGGAGCTGCGAGCCCAGGCATTGGAGCCGTCTCCCACGCTGACCGACCTGATGCTGGTGGCGCTGGCGCGTGCCGTTGACGGTAACGGCGAGCCCGTAGATCTCGGTCTGGCGGTCGCGACGGGCCACGGCGTCGTCATCCCGGTTATCCGCGACGTTCTGGCAAAGACACCCGCCGAGCTCGCCAGCGCTCGCCAGCACGCGATCGATCGTGCCCGGGCCGGCAAGCTCAACGAGGAGGACCTCAGCGCCACTCCGGCGTCGACGCTGTCCAACCTCGGGAGCTTCGGTGTCGATCGCTTCACGGGGATCGTCGCCGTCGGGCAGACCAGCTTGCTGACGGTGGGACGTGTAAGGCCGCGCGTCGTAGCGGGCGAGAGCGGTGAGATCGGCGTGCAGATGATGTTCGACGCCACCCTCAACGCAGACCATCGGGCGATCGACGGAGCCGAGGCGGCGCGACTGTTGGTCGCATTCGCAACGGCGTCCGAGGCCACGACGCCGACCACCGAGAAAGGAACCTGAATGGACGAGAACGGAACCGTGGCCACCGAGGAGACAGTCGCGACAGCGCCCCCGGATCTCCTCGAGATCGACCTTTCCGGCGTGGGCGCCGAGCGGCTGAGCGCATGGTTGGAGATGATGCTCCTGATCCGCGAGTTCGAGGAGTCGCTGGAGTCGTTGACCGCGTCAGGCAAGATACCCGGTTCGGTGCACCAGGCGTCCGGCCAGGAGGCCGTCGCGGTTGGTGTGATGGGCGGGCTTGCGCCAAGCGACATCGTCGCCAGTCCGCACCGCCCACACCACCACGCCCTCGCGAAGGGCATGACCCCCAACGTGGTCATGGCCGAGCTCTGGGGCCGGGCGACCGGTTGTGCCGGCGGTCGTGGCGGCACGATGCATCTCAACGACTTCTCGCTCGGCTACTTCGGCTCGAACGGGATTGTCGGGGCGTCACTCGGAATCGCCATGGGTGCCGCCCTGGCCGCGAAGCTCAGCGGATCGCAGCAGGTGTGCGTCGGGTTCTTCGGGGAGGGTGGCGCGAACACAGGCAGGACCTGGGAAGCGGTGAACTTTGCCGCCAGCCAGAAGCTGCCGCTGATCGCGGTCTGCGAGAACAACCAGTACGCCGTCGAGACCTACATCGGGCGCGCGCTCACCGGCCCGTCGATCGCCGAACGCGCAGCCGGTTTCGGGCTGCCGGCCGTACAGGTCGACGGGCAGGACGTCTGCGCCGTTTTCCGCGCGACGCTCGAGGCGCGCGAGCGCGCGGCGAGCGGCGGCGGGCCGACGTTCATCGAGGCGGTCACCTATCGCTACCACGGCCACAACACCGGTGAGACAGCCGGATACCGCACCGACGAGGAGGTCGAGGATTGGCGGCGGGTCCGCGATCCGATCGACGCTTTGCGCCGCGCCATGGAGGCCGGCGGTCTGCTGGACGGCGACCGCTATGAGCAACTGGCCGAGAAGGCGCGCACGATCGTGGCCGACTCGATCGCCTTCTCCGAACGATCACCGTTACCCGACCCGGAGACCGCGACGCACGGCGTGATCGGTCTTCCCTTCGACCCAAGAGGCCCGCGATGAGCGAGATCTTCACCGTCGGCCAGGCATTCCAGCAAGGCCTGACGGAGGAAATGGAGCGCGACGACTCGGTGTTCGTGCTCGGCACCGACCTGTTCATCCGTGGTGGACACTTCGCCCAGGTCAAGGGTGTCGGGCCGCGCTTCGGTCACGAACGCGTGATTGACGCCCCGATCTCGGAGGCCGCGATGGTCGCCGCCGGCGTGGGCGCAGCGATGAACGGGATGCGTCCCGTGATCGACCTGAACTTCATCGACTTCGCGTTTGGCGCGATGGATGAGATCGCAAATCAAGCCGCAAAGGCACGCTACCTCTGGGGCCAGCCGGTTCCCATGGTGATCCGAGCCTCCTCAGGCGTCTCGCTGTTCGCCGCGCAGCACAACAACAGCCTGGAGGCATGGTTCATGCACATGCCGGGCCTGGTGGTGGTGATGCCGTCGAACGCCCACGACACCAAGGGCCTGCTCAAGTCGGCGCTGCGGGGCGATGACCCGGTGATCTTCTTCATGCACAAGCGTCTTACGGGTTCGCGAGGCACGGTGGGCGGAGCCGACGAGGTCGTGCCGATCGGCAAGGCCAGCGTGCTCCGCGAGGGGAGCGATGTCACTCTCGTTGCCGCCGGCATCGTCGTGAACAAGCTGGTGAAGGCCGCAGAGGAATTGGCCAAGGAGGGCATCGAGGCCGACGTGATCGACCTGCGGACGATCTTCCCGCTCGACCTCGACACGATCATGGAGTCGGTCCGCAAGACCGGCCGCGCGATCGTGGTCAGCGAGGAGCCACCGTATGCGAGCGTTGCCTCCGAGATCGCTGCATCGATACAGGAGAGCGCATTCGACTACCTCGACGCGCCCGTGCACCGACTGACCGCAGCGCACACCTCGATCGGGCACGCGCCGAATCTGATGGAGGCCGTGATCCCCCAGGTCGAGCATGTGGTGGCCTGGGTGCGCGACTCGATCCAGAGGTGGCCGTCAAGCTGACGCGGTCAGTCCGGCCCCGGGCCCGCTGGCCCGGGGGCCGGCATCTGCGCTCAGATCGTCGGTAGACCGAGCGCTGTCAGCGCGGCGTTTTCACGCTCGTAGCTGCGCAGCGCGGGCTTCTCGGCCAGCGTTTCCCACCAGGCCGCGTACTCCTCGATCATCCGCCTGTTCGGAGTGGTCATCTCGACTCCCAGCTCGCGCGTCAGCTTCGTGCCGTCGAGCACGTAGTGCTCGGCCGGGTAGGGGAAGACGAGGTTGGTCAGATCGACTGTCTCGGCGGCGACGCCGAGCTCTGCCTCGTCGATCGCGACGAGTAGCGCCTCGGTGCCGAGGACATCTGCGCAGAGCTCCACCCAGCCACGATTCGTAATCGGCTTCGCGTATGTGCAGTTGTAGGCCTGGCCGGCGGCCACATCGGGCCGCTCGAGCGCCGTCACGATCGCGCGAGCCACGTCCTCGGCGTAGACGAACTGGTTGAGTGCCGAACCGCCGCCGGGAAGCAGGATCGGCCGGCCCGCAGCCAGCCGCCCGAACACGAACGACTCGCGATCGGCGAAGTTGCCGGGACCGAGGATGAACGGGAAACGAAACGTCGTCACGCCAAAGCGGCCTTCCGCGTAAGCGTCCCAGAGAATGCGCTCCGAGGCGACCTTCTCGTTGCCGTAGCCGCCCCACATCGGGATCGGGCCGAACGGCGTCGACTCCGACCACGGAAGTTCCGGCAATGGCCGGTAGACCGCGCCACTTGAGATGAACACGTAGTGCGATACGCGCCCGGCCAGAGCCTCAGCAGCGGCGCGGGTCCAATCGGAGAAGTAGGCGGACATGTCGACCACGGCGTCGAAGCGCTGATCGCCCAGTGCCGCAAGGCCGTCCGGCTTGGAGCGGTCACCGCTCACACTCACCGTTCCCGGTGTCGGTTCACCGGTGACACCGCGGTGCAGGATCGTCACCTGGCAGCCGCGGTGCACCAACTGCTCTGCGACGTGACGGCCGACGAAGCGCGTGCCGCCCAGAATCAGAACTTTCATCGGGTTAATCCTTTGTTCCGCCGGCGTTCAGTGCAAGGTTTCCCCCGTCAACAGGCAGCAGCACGCCGGTGACCATTGCCGCTGCATCCGACACCAGGAAAATCACGGGTCCGACCATCTCCTCCGGCTCGCCCAGGCGGTTGAGTGGGATGCCGGAGAGGAATTTGTCGCGGATGTGACCCAGCTCCGGATCCTCGAGCCGGATCCGCAGACCCGGTGTCAGGAACTGGCAGGGCTGGATCGCGTTGACGCGGATCCCGTGCTTGGCCCACTCGATCGCGAGTTCTTTGGTCATCATCGCGATCCCGCCCTTGGCCATGCTGTAGGGGAAGGAGCCGCGCCCAAGTGCTGAGGTGCCCGCGATCGAGCACATGTTCATGATCGCGCCACCGCGGCCCTGCTCGATCATGCGCCGGCCGGCCTCGCGGCAGGTCAGGAAGTAGCTGGTGACGTTGATCGCAAACGCCCGCTCCCAGGTCTCCAGGGTCAGCTCCTCGGGTGCGGCGAACAGTGGCGTGTAGGCGAGGTTGACCAGGATGTCGACCTGCCCGAAGTTCGCGTCCACCTGTGCGAAGGCATCGGCAACGGCGGCCTCTTCGGAGGCGTCGCACTCCATCACCAGCGCGCGACGGCCGTGCTCCCGCACGCCCGCGGCGGAAGCCTCGAGGGTTTCCGGATTCACGTCGATCAGGGCGACGTCGGCGCCATGTGCGGCAAGGCCCGAGCAGATCGCGGTACCGAGCCCGCCGCCTGCGCCTGTGACCACCGCGATGCGGTCGGTGAGGTCGAAGCCTCCGTTCATTGCGCGCCAGTCGCAGCCAGCGCCCGCGCGTTGACGATGGTGGGAACGGGCTGACCGGCGAGCGCCGCGCAGCAGCGCTCGGCGAGCAGGCGGCGAAGGTTCACGAGCGACGCTTCGGAGTACCATGCCGAGTGGTTGGTCAGGAGCACGTTGGGCGCTCCGAGCAGCGGGTCCTCGGCATCCGGCGGCTCCTGCGGAAGCACGTCCAGCGCGGCTCCGGCAATGGTTCCGGCGCGAAGGGCGTCGTTCAGCGCCGCCGTGTCGATCAGGCCCCCGCGCGATACGTTCACCAGCAGCGATCCTGGCTTCATCGCCTCGAGCCGCTCAGCGTTGACAAGGTTGTGAGTCTGTTCTGTGAGCGGGCAGTGCAGTGACACCACGTCGGCCTGCTCGAAGACCTCGTCGAGTGTCACCGCCTCGACCCCGTCAGGAGGTGACTGCACCGGGTCGAAGCTGATCACGCGCCCGAAGAACGGACCGGCCAGCCGGATCACCTCACTGCCGATCCGCCCGATGCCGACGAGTCCCAGCGTCGAGCTCGACAGGGGCTGGACCGGGCGCAGCGCCTTCCAGTCACCCCAGCGCCCCGAATCAATCAGCTCTCGTGAGAGGGCGACACGCCTCCAACCGGCAAGCAGCAAAGCCACCGTGTGCGTGGCGACCTCCTCCACGCAGTAGTCGGGCACGTTCACGACCGCGATCCCACGCTCGCTGGCGGCATCGAGATCGACATTGTCGACCCCGACCCCGTAGCGCCCGATGACGCGCCAGTTCGGGCACTCGTCGATGATTTCCTTGGTGATCTGGCCGTACTGGACCAGAACGCCGTCAGCGTGGGCGGCCGCGCCGATCACCGCGTCGCCGGAGACACCGCCGGCATCTTCGATGTCGACGCCGTACGGCGCGGCTGATCGCGACTCGATGTCCACATCGCCGAACGAAGCATCGAGCACCACGAGCCGCTGATTCATGAGGAACCCTCCGTTAGGTAGTCGTGCAGAACCCGCCCTGCAACCAGCGTGAAGTCGGCACGCCAGAAGAAGCCGTCCAGTGGCTCGAGCACGGGCAGCCGCCAGACGGGTGCCTGCGCGTTGGGGCGAAGCTCGACCGTCGATGGGCCGGTCCAGCACTCGTGCACCACGACGTCCGTGAGGCGGCGCGCCGTCAGCTGCCTGATCGCAGGGGTGCCGTCGATGTGCGGCACCACCTTGTAGTTGATGTTCTCGGCGAAGTCGAAGTGGCGGCTGATGTCGGCGTGCGCGGCGGCTCGCTGCTTGTAGGGGAGGGTCGCCGTGAGGATCGTGATCCCGTTGCGCTCCACCTCGGCGACGATCAGATCGCCGCGTGTCTCCAGCTTCAACGCCGCCATCTTCTTCGGCTGGCCGTGAACCTCGCGCCCGTGCGCGACACCGACGTCGGAGTCGAGGTACAGCCCGCTTGAGTAGCCCCCCTGGACCACCTCGCCGTCGCGCTCGAGGCGCGCGCCGAACATCACGTTGCACTCGTGCGCCGTGCCGACGAAATCGACGTCCGGCATCGAGTAGATGTGCGCCAGCACCACGTCGCCGGTCGGCTCCAGCGGCGGCGGCAGCAGCCTGGCGATCGCTGCCGGATCGGTGCGCCACGCCGCGGTCAGGATCGAGACGTTGCGGAACTGGATCGGGAACGGGGGTACCAGCGGCGCGTCCCACGGAAACGAGAAGGGCCCGTCCGCCGAGCCTGCGTCCTCGAGCCGGCGATCGTGGCCGGGAGCGCCGCGCCAGTCAGTCGCCACTGGCGAATCCTTCCACCGCTTCCCAATCCCAGTCGAGGCCCAGGCCGGGCCGGTTCGGGACGACTGCCTCTCCGTTGCGGACCTCCAGCCTGGTTCTGAGGAGATCGTCCAGCCCGTCGAGTCCGGAATCAGGCGGCATGTACTCGAGACCCGCACGATGGAGGTTCGTGAGCGCCGCGCCGAAGTGCACGTGGATGTTCGCGTGAACGTGGGCTGAGAGCTCGAGCCCGTGCGCGGAAGCGAGCGCGGCGCTTGCCATGAACTCGCGCACGCCGCCCACCACCGTCGCGTCGCAGCGAACGACGTCGACCGCCTCAGAGCTGATCAGCTCGCGGAACGCCCGGTGTCCGGCGAGATTCTCGCCCAGCCCGATCAGCATCCCGGAGCGGCGGCGCAGATCGGCGACCAGCGGCGCAAGCTCCTCCGAGAACGGATCCTCGAGGTAGGCGAGGTCAAAGGGCTCGAGCAGCCGCAGCCGTCGCAGGGCGTCCTCGATGCTCGTGAAGGAACGGAACGCGTCGACGCACCAGTGCGCATTCGTCCCCGACCACCTCTCGCACCGCGGCCAGCCGTCGCGCGTCGGTGGCAGGATCATCGGCTCCGACCGTGAGCTTCACGGCACGGCAACCCATGGCGACGAAGTTGGACATCTCCGCCTGCAGCTGATCGAGCCCGTCCACTCCCTCGAGCTTGTATCCGCCGACGCCGCACACCGGAACCGTGTTCCTGGAGCGGCCGAGGATGTCGGCCAGCGGGACGCCCAGGCGCTGGCCGAGCAGGTCCCAGAGCGCGAGGTCGACGGCACTCGCCGCGACGCTGAACAGTCCGCGATCGGCGTATGGCCAGTAGGCCCCGGCGAGCCTGCCGCGGATCAGCTCCGGGGTGGCCGGGATCGGCGCCCAGGAGCAGCGGCGCGAGCGACTCTTCGATGATCGTCGCGACCGGCAAGCCGCGGCCAAAGGCATAGGCGGCGCCTTCGAGCCCGCTCGCGGTCCGGATCCGGACGAGGGCGTATGTACGTTTCGTCACCGTGGCCTGGCCCACGATCAGTGGCCGCGGCAGCGGCACCGTGCAGTCGTAGCACCGGACCTCCCGGATCGGGTCGGACACCGGCGCCTCCGGGGCCGCCGTGGCGGTCATGCGCCGCCCGCGGTCGAGATCTTCGGCGGTGCCGTTGACGCGCGCGTCTGCAGACTCGTCGGGATCACCTTGACCCGCGGTTCGAGGTCCGGGTTGGCGAGTCTCGAGGTCACCATCCGG
This sequence comes from uncultured Actinomycetota bacterium, assembly GCA_963818135.1. GTDB lineage: Bacteria > Actinomycetota > Thermoleophilia > Solirubrobacterales > Solirubrobacteraceae > Palsa-465. The sequence goes on along the minus strand of CAWFRF010000014.1, from coordinate 31,884 downwards.
CTTGCGTGGTGCGCCAGGCTGTCGATCTGGCGCGACATCACCGTGAGCTTCGGGCGCTTGACCGAGGCGAGTTCGCTCTCGTCCATCGCGACGATCGAGATGTCGTCAGGGATCGCGATTCCGTGATGATCGAGGTACTCGAGCACGCCGGCAGTCAGCGTGTTGGGTACCGCGCAGAGGATCGCCGTGGCCCCGGCCGCGAGCATCCGCTCGGCGATCTCCCCGCCGTAGGCAAGATCCATCCGGTTGTAGGGGACCGACATGTCGGCGGCCGCTTCCAGACCGAGGGTCGCCACGGTGCTCTGAAACGCCTGGCTCACCTGTCGGCCAGGCCGGACGTCGAGGCTCAGATGGGCGATGCCGACGCGTCGATGGCCCAGCTCGGCAAGGTGCTCGAGCGCCTTGCGAACCCCGATGCCGAGGTCGGTCAGAACCACATCGGCCTTTACGCCGGGGATCTCACGGTCGATCAGCACGATCGGCCGGCCGATCGCCGTCAGCAACGACGCCATCTCCGCGTCGCGATCGTTGACGGTGGAAAGCACGAGCGTGTCGACGCGGTGGTCGCGCAACGACTGAAGCCCATGCCGCTCGCCCTCCGCGTCCCAGCCGGAGCTGACGATCACGAGGCCGACGCCCTCCTGCCTGAGATCCTCCTCGAGCACCTCGGCCACACGACTGAAGATGTCGTTGTTGATCGCCGGCACGAGGTATCCGACCAGGGAGCTCTTGGTCGTCCGCAAACCTCGTGCCGCCGCGCTGGCGCTGAAGTCGAGGTCCGAGACCGCTTCGAGCACCCGCGCTCTGGTCTCACTTGCCACATGGGGCGACCCGTTCAAGACCCGCGAGACGGTGGATTTCGAAACCTGCGAATGGCGCGCGACGTCGATGATCGTGAGCTTGCGAGCATCGTCGTTTGTTCCATTTTTCGAGCTTGCCATGTGCGTCTCCCCGTCCGTTCGACCATTTCATGGGAACGTTCCCTTAGAATACGCACATCGGCGCTCAGAGAACAACCCTGCACTCAAAAACTCCCGTCACAACAGGCATCGGCGTGCCTGACGACGAGCTCGAGGGAGAGCTTCTCTCAAAAGAGACCGCAATTGCGTATTTAGGCCAGCGCGCCGCCGTACCGGGCGCTGAGAACGCGGTGATCAGCCAGCTGAGCGGAGGCGTCTCGAATGTGGTGCTTGCCGCGGATTGCGGAGCTACGCGCGTCGTCCTGAAGCAGGCTCTGCCGCGCTTGCGCGTGAAGGACCTGTGGCTCGCAAAGCGCGAGCGCGCGATCAGCGAGGCAGATGCTCTCGTCCTGGCAAGGACGCTCACTCCGGACGCCGTGCCGACGGTGCTCGATGTCGATCGTGAGCGCTGCGCGCTCACGATCGAAGCGGCGCCGCCGAGTTGGGTCACGTGGAAGAGCCGCCTGCTCGCCGGCGATGTGGACGCGGAGATCGGGTCGCGCCTGGGTGAGACGCTGGCCGAGTGGCACGGCGCGACCTTTCGGTGATTCGCTCGTCGCGGAGCGATTCGCGGACTATGAGGCCTTCGATCAGCTGCGCGTCGATCCATTCCATCGCACGGTCTCCGCGCGCCGCCCAGAGTTCGCTGCGGCGATCGCGCCGCTCGTGGCCCGATGGCAGGCCACCCACGTCTGCCTGGTGCACGGCGACTACTCACCGAAGAACGTGCTCGTCGGCGACGGCATGTGGGTCATCGACTTTGAGGTTGCCCACTTCGGCGACCCGGTGTTCGACGTGGCGTACATGCTCAACCACCTGCTGTTGAAGCTCCTGCACCTGCCGGGCTCGGCGTCCGCGCTCGAGTCGAGCGCGGCCCGGTTTTGGGAGGCGTACGCCGCTCGGGTGCCGCAGGAGTTGCTGCCCGGGACTCAGTACCTGCTCGGCCACGTCGGCGTTCTGATGGTCGCGCGCGTCGACGGCAAGTCGCCCGTCGAGTACCTCACCCGGGATGAGCAGGATCTCGCTCGCGAGCTGGGCTCGGAGCTGCTGCTGAACCCGCCGGGCTCACTGGACGAGGCGCTGGCGATGATCCGGCTCGCGGCGCTATGACGCCGACGATCTCAGCGGTGCACGCCAGGGAGATCCTGGACTCAGGCGGTCGCCCGACCGTTGAGGTGGACCTCGAACTGACCGACGGCACATCGGCACGCGCGAGCGTTCCGTCAGGTGCCTCGACCGGCCGCCACGAGGCGATCGAGCTGCGCGATGGCGATCGCTCGCGCTTCAACGGCAACGGAGTGCTCAAGGCCGTCGCGAACATCAGGAGACACGCTCGCCCCGGCGGTGCTCGGCAGGAGCCCCTACGACCAACGGGAGCTCGACCATCTACTGCTCGAGCTCGACGGAACTGAGGACCGCTCGCACCTGGGCGCGAATGCGCTGCTTGCCGTGTCGATGGCTGCCGCCCGGGCAGCTGCGACCTCGAGTGGGCGGCCGCTCTGGCAGCAGCTTGGCGGCGGAATCACGCTGCCGCTGCCGATGGTGAACATCATCAGCGGGGGCCTCCACGCGGAGGGCGGCCTCGCCTTCCAGGACTTCCTGATCATGCCGCTCGGCGCCGAGTCAATTCGACAGGCGCTCGAATGGTCATCGGCGGTGCGTACGGCGACGGGCGAGTTGCTCGAGCAGCGCGCCCTCTCGACACTCAAGGCGGCAGAGGGTGGCTTTGGCCCGCGTCTGGCCGACGCGAAGAGCGCGCTGGATCTGCTCGTTGCTGCGGTCGAGCGCGCCGGGTTATCGCTCGGTGACCAGGTCGCGTTTGCGATCGATGTCGCGGCGACCCATTTCTACGACGGTGCCGGCTACCGGCTGCCGGAGGAGGTCGAAGCGCTCGCCGCCTCCGAGCTCGTCGAACGCCTGGTCGAGCTCGTGAGCAACTACCCGATCGTCTCCATCGAAGATGGGTTGGCGGAGGACGACTGGGACGGTTGGGTTGAGCTCAGCACGCTGCTTGCCGGCAGGATCCAGGTGCTCGGGGACGATCTCTTCACCACCAACACGACGCGCCTGCAGCGCGGTATCAGCAGTGGCGTCGCCAATGCCGTGCTGGTGAAGATGAACCAGATCGGGACGCTGACCGAGACCCTCGACGTGATAGCTCAGGCACAGGCGAGCGGTTACGCGCCGGTCATCTCGGCGCGCTCTGGCGAGACCACTGACGACTTCATCGCCGACCTCGCGGTCGGCACGAGTGCCGGGCAGATCAAGATCGGATCCCTTGCCCAGTCAGAGCGACTCGCCAAGTACAACCAGCTCCTGAGAATCGAGGAGCAGCTTGGTCGCCGCGCCGATTTTGCCGGCGCAGCCGCGCTCGCTCCGCTGCAACCATCACCAGCCGGCTGAGCGCCGGAGTAATCACCATCCACCGGAGGTTCGTGACGTGACCGAGTTCGAGACTGAGTGGCAGGAGCGGTTCGGCCGCACCGAGCCGAAGCTGGTGTGTATCGGACTCAATTACCGCGACCACGCGAGTGAGGGCGCGATGGAGCTGCCCAAGGCACCGCTGATGTTCGCGAAGTTCGCCAACGCGATCTGCTCGGACGGCGACGCGATCGTGCTCCCGGAGGGCATCGGCCACGTCGACGCGGAGGCGGAGCTCGCCGTCGTCATCGGCGAGGTCGCTCACCGTGTTCCGGTTGAGTCCGCCTATGACGTCGTCGCCGGTTACATATGCGCAAACGACGTCAGTGCCAGGGACGCTCAGTTCGGTGACGGCCAATGGTTCCGCGGCAAGGGCTATGACACCTTCTGCCCGCTTGGTCCGCGCCTCGTGCCGGCCTCCGAGCTCGGAGACCCGAGCGACCTCCGCGTCATCCAGCGGCTGAACGGCAAGGTGCTACAGGACTCCCGCACCAGCAACCTGATCTTCGACATCCCAACGCTGATCTCGTATGCATCGCAGGTGATGACGCTGCTACCCGGCGACCTGATCCTGACCGGCACGCCGGACGGCGTCGGCGTCTTCCGCGACCCCAAGATCACCATGAAGCCCGGCGACCGGGTCGAGGTCGAGGTCGAGGGCATCGGCGTTCTCACCAACCCGGTCGTTGCCGGCTGACGGTTTCCTGCACGCGGGACGGGTTCGTCCTCACCCCGTAGTTGACTGGCTGCGCGTTTCGAGATTGGCGCGCAGCCAGTTCTCCACACCGGCGACATGGACGGTCGCCCAGCTACGCGCCAGGTCGGCGTCATGCTCGCGAAGCGCGTCGAGGATCGCGCGATGCTCGGCGAAGGTGCGCTCCAGCGCGCCCTCCTGGACTGTCCCTCGCCAGACGCGCATGCGTGCGTCGGACCAGAGAAGCTCTCGAGGATCGCGGCCAGAGCTGCGTTGGACGCCACCGCTGCAATTCGCCGATGGAAGTCGAAGTCCGCCAGCACCAGTTCTTGGACGGTCGATGAGGTCGTCGTGCGCTCGAGGATCGTCTCCAGTTCAAGCAATGCAGCGTCGTCGATGCGGGTGGCTGCGATCGCGGTGGCAGCCGGCTCGAGCAGCCGCCGCACCTGGAGGACCTCCAGGAGCGTCACGTCGCTGTGGAAGTCGATCACCACGCTGAGCGCGGCAAGCAGCGTGTCGGCGGCAAGCTCGGTGACGTAGGTTCCTCGCCCTGACGGACGTCGAGGATGCGCAGGAGCGATAGCGCTCGGACCGCCTCGCGCAACGAGTTGCGCGACACGCCGAGAGTGTCGGCGAGGTCGGGCTCGCGAGGCAACTTGTCTCCGGGCTTCACGGCTCCGGAGCGGATCATCGCGCGCAGCTGCTCGATCGCATCATCAGTGACGGTCAATCTTCCCTCCAGACTCCAGCCGGGCCAATGCTCCGATGTTTCGGCATCTAGACCAATCCTACTTCAGCGCCCGGACCCGGAAGCTCAGCGACTGTCGACCCGGGACTTCGCCAACGGGGCTGCGGGCGATCAGACATCGGAGGTATCGCCACAAAATGCACATACAGTGTTGACAACACGGACCTGGCTTGGATATACATAGGATGACCTTCGACAAGGAGGCCAAAGAGGAGAGGGAGAGTTCAGGTGGATTCGATGTCGGCGCCCGTCGCCAGCGCCGGAAATGCTGGCGCGCGACTCATGGAAACGTCCTACGTGATTGGCACGCGCTCCGTGATGCGGCATGCCTGAGACATTCACCGCCTTCGACGTTTACGACGTGCGGTTCCCCACGTCCGAACAGTTGGATGGCTCGGATGCCCTGAATCCCGACCCGGACTATTCGATGGCCTACGTGATCGTCCGCACGTCGGGCGGCGACTGCGGCTACGGGTTCGTCTTCACGATCGGTCGCGGCACCGAGATCGAGGTGGCGGCGATTCGTGCGGTCGAGCGTCTGGTCGCCGGCCTCGAGGTCGACGCGGTACTCGACGACATGGGTGCCTTCTCCCGCCGGCTGGTTCATGACAGCCATCTTCGCTGGCTCGGTCCCGAAAAGGGCGCCGTTCACATGGCGATCGGTGCGGTCGTGAACGCGGTCTGGGATCTCTACGCGCGACGTGCCGACAAGCCGCTCTGGAAGTTGCTGGCCGACATGGAGCCCGAGCAGCTTGTCTCGCTCGTCGACTTTCGGCACCTCACCGACGTCCTACGGCCTTCGGAAGCGCTCGAGATCCTGCAAGCCGCGCGGGCGGGGCGCGAGGCGCGCGAGGCTGAGCTTCTGCTCCGCGGCTTTCCGGCCTATACGACATCCGCAGGTTGGCTCGGCTATTCGGACGACAAGGTCAAGCGCCTCGTCGATGCGGCATTGGGCGATGGTTTCCGGCATCTCAAGCTCAAGGTCGGGCGCGATCTCGACGACGACGTCAGGCGAGTCGCGATGGTCCGCGACCTGATCGGGCCGGATGTCGCGCTTTCCGTCGACGCCAATCAGAGCTGGGACGTCGACGAAGCGATCGATGCGATCAGGCGGCTTACGCCGTTCGATCTGCATTGGGTCGAAGAACCGACCAGTCCGGATGACGTCCTCGGGCACATGCGAATCACAAATGATGTCGAGTCCGGTTCGCATCGCCACGGGGGAGCACGTCGCCAACCGAGTGATCTTCAAGCAACTTTTGGCGGCCGGGGCCATCTCCGTCTGCCAGATCGACGCCTGCCGCGTGGCCGGCGTGAACGAGAACATCGCCGTGCTGTTGATGGCGGCCAAGTTCGGGATCCCCATTTGTCCGCATGCGGGCGGTGTGGGGCTGTGCGAGCTGGTTCAGCACCTCGCGATGTTCGACTTCGTAGCTGTGGGCGGAAGCCTCGATGGGCGGTGGATCGAGTACGTAGACCATCTCCACGAGCACTTCGCAGAGCCGGTTCGTGTCGAGGGCGGACATTATGTGGCCCCAAGAGCTCCAGGGTCGGGCGCGGAGCTTCGAGAGGAGGCGATCGCGAGGTATCGGTTCTTCGAGGATCAACCCGCGAATGAGCCGGCGGTCTCGGGCGAGGCTTTCACCGGCTAGTCAGGACATGCCCATCAGATGGGCATGAGGGAGTTCGGCTGGACCTTCAGCCGTCAGTCATAACCAATGAGGAGGAGAGAAAGTCATGCAGTTCAGAAAGCACTGGCGGATCGGGATAGCCGCGCTGGTCGCATCCGGCAGCTTGGTAGCTGTCCAGGCAGGGAGTTCGACGGCGCGCCAGGTCGCCCATGGAGCCACTGCGGAGCACGACCATCGGCGTTGATCTCACGTACAACAACACCGACTTCTGGTCGGCGTACATCAATTACGAGTCGCAGTACGCGAAGCAGATGCACATCAAGCTGCTGGGTCCGGATCTGGCTGCCGCCAGCGCGAGCACGCAGAACCAGCAGATCGAGGAGCTGGTCAATCAGGGTGCGAAGGCGATCATCATCAACCCGGAGACGGCGACGAGTGTCGGCCCGGCGATCACCTACGCAGCCAAGCACAACGTCAAGCTGATCTCGGTCGACACGATTGTCGGTGTCGGCAAGGTGTACATGGTTGTCCGTGCGTCCAACACGCTTTACGGCCAGGATGCGTGTGCCGAGATCTCATCGAAGGTCAAGTCCGGTTACGTGCTCGACCTCGAGGGCGATCTCACCAGCTCCAACGGTGCCGACCGCACCAACGCGTTCAACGCGTGCATGAAGAAAAACGATCCCGCTGTGACGGTCCTGGGCGAGCCGACGGTATGGAACGACTCGACGGCCGTCACGGACGCTCAGGATGCAATCAACGCCCATGGCAGCGCCCTCAAGGCGATCTACTCGCAGTGGTCCTCGCCGGATACCGGCATCCTGCCGATCCTGAAGACAAAGGGCCTGCATCCGATGCTCATCAGCGATGACGGTGTCCCGTTCGAGATGTGCGACATCGGCAAGGGCACGCTGACAGCGTCGCAGTCGCAGCCCGCGAACCTGTATGCGAAGTACGCGCTCACCTACGCGCTCGACGCTGCCAAGGGCGTGAAGCTGCACGCGGGCATGGCTGGCGGTGGTGCGCCGAAGCTCCAGAACGTGACCTACCACGGCGACAGCAACCTGGCCGATCCGATCGTGGCGCCGTTCGTCACCACCGGGTCCAGCAAGCTCACCGCTCAGCCATCCCGTTGACGGGCTGCCGTCATCCACGTCGACCACGTCCGTGCACAACGCCTCCCTCTGGGGCAACGTGTACGGCAAGGCCCACGGGGGTGTGTGCACGGCATCGTAGGACGGTGGCGGTACTGCCGGGGGACTCGCTTGTCCCCCGGCAGCTTCCCTACCTTGGCGGTACGACGGACCGGTGGAGGACGGAGTGGAGAGGATGCAGGTGTCTGACGAGCAAGCGGCTGCGCTCGAAGCGAAGGGCATAACCAAGCGGTTCGGCAATACCGTCGCGCTGCGGGCGGTCGACGCAAGACTTGACGCGGGTCGCTGCCTGGCCTTGTCGGTAGAAACGGGGCGGGCAAATCCACGCTGGTGTCGATTCTCAGTGGTCTGATCGCGCCCGATGAGGGATCGGTCACGTTTGATGGGCGGCCGGCGCCGCGCATCAGTGATGTGGCGAGCTGGAAGTCCCGGATATCGACGGTCTACCAGCGCTCGATGGTCGTGCCGTGGCTGACCGTCGCCGAGAACGTCTTCCTGGGCGCCCAGCCGACGCGGTCTGGCCTGTTGGACTGGGGTGAGATGCGCGACCGGACCGCCGGCGTTATGCAGGAGTGGGGCTTCGACATCGATCCAAACACCAAGTGCAAGGATCTGAGTGTCGATCAGCTCCAGATCGTCGAGATCGCGCGGGCGCTCGCCACCGGCACCCGCTGCGTGGTGCTCGACGAGCCCACGGCGGCGCTCGAGCGCCCCGGCATCGCGAGGCTGTTTGACAGGGTGCACCAGCTGATCGACCGTGGCGTCGCTGTCCTCTACATCTCCCACCATCTGGAGGAGGTGTTCGAGATCTGCAGCGATGTGACCGTTCTGCGGGATGGTGAGGTCGTGCTGAGCGCGGAGACGCCGACGCTGCGCAAGGAGGATCTGGTAGCCGCGATGGTTGGCGACGTCGGGACGCCGACCGCCGGACATACGGTGTCGGCTCGCCGGCTCGCGGGCAGCGATCGCCACGTCCGGCTCCAGATCAAAGCTGCGAACCGCGAGTCCGCGCAGGGATCTCTGCGGGACGTTTCGCTCGAGGTGGCGGCAGGTGAGCGTGTCGGTGTTACCGGGCTGCTCAGCGCCGGTGTCGCCACCCTCGGCCGAGTCGTAGTCGGCGCCGAGCCGCTCGAGTCCGGCAGCGTGATCGTTGACGGGCGCGAGCTCCGGACCGGCGACATTCCGGCGGCGCTGCGCGCCGGTGTGGGCTATATCCCGGCCGACCGCCAGGTAGAAGGTTTCGTCCCACAGCTCGGTGTCGCGGAGAACCAGACGATGACGATCATGGGCCGGCTGAGCGGCAGGTTTGGCCTGCTCACGCCACGCGCCCGCCGCGCTGCTGCCGCCCCCATGGCTGAGACGATGGCGCTGGTGGCTTCAGGCCCGGATCAGGAGGTGCGAGAACTCTCCGGCGGCAATCAGCAAAAGGTCACGGTCGGTCGGGCGCTGATCCACAAACCAGGGGTTATCGTCGCGATCACACCCACCCGCGGCGTGGACGTCGCGTCCAAGGCGCTGTTGCTGGAGGCCCTATCGAACGCGGCCGCGGAGAGCGGTTCCGCGCTGTTGCTTGCGAGCGACGAGCTGGACGACCTCGTGTTCTGCGATCGCGTGATCGTCCTCGTCCGCGGCGCCGTATTCAAGGAGTTCGAGGATCCTCCGTTCGACCGCGAGCAGTTGATCGCTGCGACCGAGGGGCTGGCGAGTGAGGCGGACATTTTCCAATGAGTGAGGAGCAAATGGGGAACGCAACAACCCCGACGGAGAAGGAGATCGAGATGTCTGCATCGGGCGCAGGCGTGGCCGCGTCGCGCACCGACGGACCATTGTCTCGGCGGAGCCGCTGGTCGGGCGGTGCAGTGAGCTGGATACGCGAGGCCGCGCTACTCCCGGTCCTGGTCCTGCTGGTGATCGTCGGCACGATCGTGAGCCCGGCTTTCCTGACGGTCGCGAACCTGACGGGAATCGGGCAGCAGGTGTCCTCATTGGGCGTCATCGTGATCGGCGAGTCTTTCATCCTGCTCACGGGCGGCATGGACCTCTCGTTGGAATCGATTTATGGCCTCGCCCCGATGGTCGCCGCGTGGCTGATCCTGCCGCTCAGCGCCTATGGCCAGGGCGCCCAGATCAGCCCGTACCTAGGGATCCTGGTGCTGCTCGCCGTTGGTGCGGCGGTCGGTCTCTTCAACGGCGTCGTGATCGTCAAGGGCAAGCTCAACGGCTTCATCGTGACGCTCGCGATGACGATCATCCTCGAGGGGCTGCAGAACGGGATCGTGAAGGGTCAGACCCTCGCCCCGCTGAGCGGGCCGTTCGCGTATCTCGGGTCCGCACAATGGGGCGCCATCCCGGTCTCGCTGATCTTCGTCGTCGTGCTCTTCATCGTTGCCGGCATCTTCCTGCGTTATCACCGCAGCGGCCGCGCGATCTACGCTGTCGGCGGCAACCCCGACGCCGCGCGCGCGGCGGGAATAAACGTTGATCGGGTCCGGATCGGCTGTTACATCATCGGTGGCGTACTCGCCGCGGTCGGCGGTCTGATCGAAGCCGGCCGCGTCTCCGCTGTGACCGGCACCCAGGGGTACGGAGAGGGGATCATCTTCCAGGTATTTGCCGCCGCCGTGATCGGCGGTGTCAGCCTGAAGGGCGGCCGCGGGAACATGCTCGGCGCCGCCACAGGCGTGCTGCTGCTCGGGATCGTCCAGAACATCCTCAACCTCGGGAGCGTGTCGAGCTACTGGATCGACGCGATCAATGGCACCGTGATTCTGGTGGCGCTGGTGATGGCCCGCCTCGTCGGCGGCAGGGCCGCCGCCGAAGAGTGAGCACGGAGCAAGGTATGAGCATGCAACAACAACTGGACGGCCTGCGCGCGCTCGTGACCGGTGGAGCATCGGGCATCGGCCTTGCCACCGCTCAGCTGATGCGCGAACAGGGCGCTCACGTCGCGCTCCTCGACGTGGCGTCGAGCGGGCCTGACGGTTACGTGTACGCGCAGGCGGACGTGACCGACGATGAAGCTGTGAGACGCGGCGTCTCGATGGCGATTGAGCGCTTAGGAGGCCTCGACATCCTTGTGAACAACGCGGGGATCGGGGCCCAGGGCGGGATCGAGGACAACGACGACGCCGAGTGGCAGCAGGTCTTTGACGTGAACGTCTTTGGCATTGTGCGCGTCACCCGTGCTGCCCTGCCGGCGCTCCGACAGTCCGCCATGGCGGCGATAGTGAACACGTCGTCGATAGCTGCCACGGCCGGTCTACCTGCTCGCGTTCTCTACTCGGCCACCAAGGGTGCCGTTCTGTCACTGACACTCGCGATGGCTGCTGACCTGATCCGCGAGGGCATTCGTGTAAATGCCGTCAACCCCGGAACGGCCGACACACCCTGGATCGGGCGTCTGCTCGCAAGGGCTGAAGATCCTGCTGCGGAGCGAGCCGCGCTCGAAGCGCGGCAGCCGCAGGGTCGACTGGTGTCAGCGGACGAGGTAGCTGCCGCGATCGCATTCCTGGCCTCTCCGGCTTCGGGTTCAACGACCGGAACGGCGCTGGCGATCGACGGTGGAATGGCTGGTCTGCGCCTGCGTCCGAGGGCTTGAGGGCGATGGAGCGCTACGCGTCGGTCATCGAGCTGCGTCCTGAGAAGGCAGCCGCATACCGCGAGCTCCACCTTGATCCGTGGCCTGGAAGTGCTCGCAGCGCTCAAACGGGCCCACGTCTCGAACTACTCCATCTTCGTTCGAGATGGCTTCCTGTTCAGTTACCTGGAGTACGAGGGTGAAGACTTTGAAACGGACATGGCGCGCGTTGCTGAGACCCCGGACACGCAGCGTTGGTGGGCGCTGACGAACCCGTGCCAGCGGCGGCTGCCCACGGCCGCCCCGGGCGAGTGGTGGGCGCCGGCAGAGGAACTGTTTCACCTCGACTGACATCCGTCCGGCCCGGCTCACCGACCTCACGATCGCATGCGCATCGACGCCCAACATAACGCTCGCCGTATGAAGCAGGCGCTGGTCGGGCGAGCGGGTGTCGCCGTCACCGACTGAGCTTTGGTGGCGCGGCAGTTGGCAACCTGTATTCGGCACTCGACGTGCCCGGCGTTAATTTGCGGGTGCTGAGCAAGATCGACGGGCCGGTCGAGGGTTTTGAAACGGTCATTGTTGAGATCGACGTCCCTGCTGGCCTAGTTGTTGGTCGTCATTCTCATCCCGGCGTCGAAACTACTTATATTTTAGAAGGGTCTGGTGAGTTGACGATTGACGGCGACGCCACCCGCGTCGTTGCGAGAGGTGAGGCCTTTCAAGTTCCGTTAGGCCGCATCCACACTGTCAAAATAGGTGAGAAGGACGCGAAGGTTTGCTCAGTGCTGGTTGTCGAAAAAGGCAAACCACTCGTCATTCCGGCCTAACATGCTGCGCATAGTCATGCCGCGGCACATAGCGTTGTTTCGCTGTTATGCAGAAACATCCCTCCATCGGCGCCCTGGCGGACTCTGGCACGCGATCAGCCCAGAAAATTTATGAGTTCGCGGCCTAGGCGACGAGGCCCCTCACATACTTACACGAAAGTAGCGCCTACAGCCTTTAGAATTTTTGATCATCAGTGCGAAACGACTTTTGCAACACAATCTGCCATGAGCCGACATGCGCGCTTAGCTTGAAACAAGGAGGCCGCGCAAGCCGGCGGCGCCGCATATTGTCATCCAAAGGCGCGACCGCCGTTGACCCAAATATCCTGGCCTGTGACGAAGTCCGATCCCGGCCCGAGCAAATATAGGAGCGTGCCAAGAAGGTCGTCGGCCGTTTCCTCTCGGAGGATGCAGCGCTGCGCGGTGAGCATCTGCCGCATTTGCGGCTGCCGATTATCGTAATCACGGTCGAATGCGATGTAGTCCGGCGAAAGCGTATTTACACAGATACCATCTGCTCCCAGTTCGCGCGCCAGCGCCCGTGTCAGGCCCACTATCGCTGCCTTTGAGGCTATGTAATGGGCAAAGCCAGGTGGAGCAGTCGGCACAGTCATGGAGGCGATGTTGACGATCTTGCCGCGTCCCCGCCTCCTCATAGACGAAACGACGGCGCGCGCGCACAGCCACGCGCCCCGCACATTTACGGCGAAGCAATGGTCCCATTCCTGATCGGTAAGCTCAGTGAAGTCCTTCTTGAGGATGGCGCTGTAATAGGCGGCGTTATTGACGAGGCCATCGATTCGGCCGAATGCCTTCTCCGCTTTTGCCGCCATGGCTTCGGTTGAGGCCCGGTCGCTGACATCCACTGCGATAGCAAGAGCGTTCGCGCCTGCCGCGTTGATCTGCGCGACCAGTTGCTCCGGCGCCTGCAAGTCAGCAGCGACCACGGCGTAACCGGCCTTTGCGAGGCCTTTGACATAAATGCTGCCGATGCCCCCCGCGGCGCCAGTCACGATCACGACGTCCATCTAAATCGCTCCGCCCCACGCCACGTGCAGTTCAGCGAAACCGCGAGCGAAGAATACGGGCTCGCGCACGTGCGGACGGCCGCTCGGCCGCAAGTTCGGCAGGCGCCGGAGTAGCGCCGGCAGAGCGATGCCAAGTTCGAGCCGCGCGAGTGGGGCGCCGATGCAGAAATGGATGCCCTTGCCGAATGCAACATGGCGAACGAGATCGTCCCGGTCGGGCCGTAAAGACGCCGCTTCGGCAAACACACACTCGTCGCGGTTGGCGGACGCGAAATGCACCATGACTCGAGCTCCTGCCGGTATCGTAGTGCCGCCCAGATCGACGTCGCGAGTCGCGGTGCGAAACAAGCCTTGCGCAGGCGATTCAAGGCGCAGGGTTTCCTCAATGATCTGTGGGGCGCGTGCGGGGTCGAGAAGCGGCTCCCGCAAATGTGGGCAGGCGAACAGGGCATTAAGCGCGTTGCCAATGGCGCGGGTCACCGTAACATGGCCGGCGACCATGAGATCGAGTGGCAAGCCGGCGATTTCGACATCACTCAACGGCGGATCAAGTTGCGAGCGCCCTGCGACCAGCGCGCCGATCAAATCATCAGTCGAGTCGTGTGCGCGCTTTCGGACGGCTGCGAGAAAGTAACGTTGCAGCGCGACTGTGCCTTTAGCGTGGGCGATTCGCTTCTCGATCGGCCCGGCCTGCTGCATCAAAAGCCAATCGTTGCCCCACTCATGCAGCTGCGCGAGGTCTTCTCGCGGGAGGCCGAGAAATTCGCCAAGAACACGCAAAGGCAGCGGCCAAGCGAAAGCGCCGATCACGTCGGCCTCGCCTTCTTGCGGAAGCTGACTGAGGAGTTCATCGACGATACGGCGAATCGCCGGCTCAAGCGATGCGATCCTGCGTGGCGTGAACGCTTTGGTGGCCAGCCCGCGGATTCGATCATGCAACGGGGGATCAACCTCGATGATGTAAGGCATGTCGCGGTAGCCGTCCGCGAGCACCGCGGCGACTGCCTCCGGCAGCGGGGCGGATTTTAGCGCGCCGCTCGACGAGAACGTTTCGTGATCCTTAAGGACGGCGAGGACATCGTGATAGCGGGTGACGACCCAAAGATCGACACCGGGCGCGTAGAATACCGGCTGTTCGCGTCGCGCCATCGCCAGCAAAGCAAACGGATCCTCCCGCTGCTGCGGCGAGAGGGGATCGAAGCGGGTCGAAAGCGTCGCTTCTGTGGCAGATTGCATTGCGAGTTTGGCCCAATGCTATGTTCAACACTACTTCGGATTTTTGCTCCGGGGCGCGCCCGAGTCTAGTCTGACGCAGGTTGCATTGCGACTTTGGCCCGAGGCTTTGTTTCAAAACTGTTCCGGATTTTTGTGCCCCGGGCACGCCGGCGTCTAGTAGCGACCTTCAACGCGGCGATCTTTTGGGATGGCTCGTCTTCCCGCTTTGCCACCCCGAGCTCGGAGTCCTGTCCTCCGCACCGGAAAGTAATAAGTCGTACACACGATACCCCATTTAATTGGGATGCCGGTAGCGGAAGTAGAGACTGGGAGTAACAGCGTTGAAAAGGTGATGGTGACCGCAGGGCCCAAAAGATGGTTGGAGGGCGGGTATAGTAACGAGGCTTCTATTGAGGAGGTAGGGTACGCCAGCTTAGATCTAATGCCTGCGTAGAGCCTACCAGGATTGCCGCTTTTTAGTTTGGATCGAATTACGTGCGGCCCCGCTTAGATAATTTTCCGAAGGGCGCACCAGTGCTTCGGGGACGATTTTGTTCGTTTCTACATTGAGTTTTGCAACTCTCGATTTCCCAGGTGGTACAGTACGATGAGTGGGGCGGATGCTGCGTCGCCATAGCCTGGCCGCGGCGACCACCGGGGAAGAAGGACTGGTGTCCGAGACTTTGTTCCAGGCAGTAATACCGCTCGGCGGCGGAGCTCGTCCTGGCATTCATCATCGTCGCAGGGCTGCTCTGGGGGCGCTGACCGCTTTGACGGTGCGGCGGTTCGGCAGGGGCCGCGTAGGAGCCGCAAGCACGCGCCAGCGAAAGCCTCGGCTAGCGGTCGTCGGGCGCGCCAGCATCTCCTCGAAAGCCGCCAATGATCATCCTCGTCCGGCGCGACAATGTCGAGCACTTGCTGATCATCGGTGGGCCGAGTGACGTCGTCGTCGAGGCAAGCATTGCACGCGCGGCGCCTCCGGCGGACGATGCAGTGCTGCCGCGAGCTATTCCCTTGCCTGAGTCAGGTTTGCGGTCCCCCCAGCCGGTGGCATCGTGGTCGCGTCGGGCTCTGCAGATCGAACCGGAAGCGAACGAGCCCCTCGACTGCAACGTCCCGGCAGGCTGGGCACGCGGTCGGTGGAGCCCTTCTACGCCGGCTTGACCGTCTCTGCAGCCGACAAAGCCACGGAGGATGATGCACGCTCTCGAAAGGCGATGCGCAAGTTCAAATCGGAGGGGAAAGGCGGCGTCCAGGCGGCGCCAACCCCGCCCGAGTACGCTGCGGAGGTGGAGGCCGCGCTGTCATCGCTATTACCGCCACGCCGCGTGCGCCGCGCCGCCGCAAGATCTGCGCGCGCCGAAGCGAAGACCAAACCGGGCAAGGCGCTATACGAGAGTTTGAAACGGCAGACGGCGAGTTTGTTGGACAGTCCAGCAGGCAAAGCCTGAAGACTTCACCATGGGCTGAGTGATCTGCGCTCCGCCTGTGGGGAAATGGCCGATGTCGCGACGGTATTCGCTAGCAGGCGTCCGCCTCGTATTTCCGGATAGCCCGAGAGAAGTGAAAGGAACTGCGCTTTGCTTGCCGAAGGTGTCGACGCCCGCAATGACCGATCGCGTTTTATAAACCGCAGACGAATTGCCGCTGGGTCGGTGAGAGCCGCATCCACTGCAGAAGTTCAACCGAGCACCAATGGGCTTGCGAGTTGATCCGCGCGGCAGAGTTAATGAATGCGGTTTCGGCTTCGCGGGGGTAGGACATACGCGGCGGCGGTAAAAATGTTTGTGAGCATTTCGCATATGACGGATATCTTCTCGGAACGTTGGTATATGCTTGCCGCCCAAGTTTATATTATTTGGTGAATTCGGACCTTGCTAAGCGCCGGCGCGCAACTCACATACTTCGGAATTAAACGGAAATGACTTAACCAATCCGAAATTTCCATAGACGATGTCAGATTGTATATTATTGGCGACATTCATGGCCGCTCGGATCTTCTAGATCGTATCGTCGATGACATTCATCGCGATTTCAACGAATACGGGGATCGGGAATGTCTTACGATCACGTTGGGTGACTATGTCGATCGCGGTCCGGATTCCCGAGGTGTGCTCGAACGTCTTTCACGAAATCCTTTTCCAGGAGGTACTCGCACTCAGAGGCAATCACGAAGCGGTGCTGACAGATTTTCTGCGACAGCCATCGGTCGCGGACAATTGGCGACATCTCGGCGGACTGGAAAAGATCGCACCTGTATGGAATAGCGATCAACGAATTGATGCGTGGGAAAGGCTACGAGGAAGCTGCCCGGGCATTGAACAGCCCCCAAAGGAACATCTTACGTTTTTGTCGTCGCTCAAAAATAGCATAACAATTGGCGAGTACTTCTTGTGTCACGCCGGAATTCGACCGAACATTCCGCTTGATCGACAAAACGTCAATGATCTATTGTGGATTTGCAACCAGTTTTTGAATAGCGACCTCGCTTATGAGAAAATGGTTATTCACGGTCACTCACCTAACGAGTGGCCGGAGGTGAAGCCTAATCGGGTCAACATCGACACCGGGGTTTTCGCTACTGCCGCCGGACTTGTCTCGTTATCGACGGCGGTCTAGGCCGTTTCTTGTTCACCGCGTAAAAAGTCAGTGGGGTTGTCTGACATCTTGGAGCAGACATTGCCAACGCTCCAATGCCTGTTGATGGGTGCGGTTTATCACCGTAATTCCGCGGCCAGCCATCAATAGTGATAGCGGCACTGGGCGATTTCCAAGACTTGCTCGCCGGGCTTTCCCGATACGCGATAAACCAATCGATGCTCCTGAGTGATGCGGCGCGACCACCAGCCGGAAAGTGCGAATTTAAGCGCCTCCGGTTTGCCGAGGCCTCGAAACCGATTGCGCTGGATGTCCTCAATAAGCCCGTTGATCTTCTTGAGTGTGGCGGGATCGTTGCTCCGCCAGTGCAGATAATCCTCCCAGGCCTTTTCGGTCCAAAGAAGCTTCATTCCTACGGCTCAATGAGACCACGCTCACGAACCTTTCCGGCATTGGCGGACATAATCGATGCCAAAAGTCGCCGCGCATTGGCAGGGCTCCGCAACAGATGGAGCGTCTCCATCCAACCATCAAACTCTTCCTCGGAAATAACGACGACGGCCCGGCCACCCTGCCGCGTCACATGGAGCGGTGCGCGACTGTTCCAAACCTGATCCATATAAGCGGCGAGCCGCGCGCGGAAATCGGTATAGGTCACATGACTTGTCTCGGGCTTTTGCCGCAAATGGATCTTGGGCACAGTGCTGCTCCTTCGAGGGCTTCTCAGCGTACGGATATTGTACAATGAAAAGCAAGGTCAACCCGAAATAGCGCAAGCATATCGGCGATTTCTGGCAACCCTAAAGCCCTTCACAGACTGCCCCGCAGCTTCATGAACGAGCCCGTGTCGATGAGATCTTGAGCGAATTTCAGCACCGCGGCTTCGCAGGTTTTGCATCGACCTCAATGTCAACGCCGGGACAAAAAAATTGCATCAGCAGGCCGGAGTAAACAATGGTCTATTGTGGATTCGTATGAGTTTCTGAAGAACGACCTCGCTTATGAGAAAATGGTTATTCACGGTCACTCACCTAACGAGTGGCCGGAGGTGAAGCCTAATCGGGTCAACATCGACACCGGGGCTTTCGCTACTGGCCGCCTGACTTGTCTCGTTATCGATGGCGGTCGAGGCCGCTTCTTATTCACGGAGTAAAGAGGTCAGTGGGGTTGCCCGACGCGTTGGAGTAAACACTGCCAACGCTCCAACGCCTGTCGACGGCTAAAATGGGCTTCGAGCATCGCTCGAGCGCGCTGTCCCATTTTACTTCGCAATGAAATATCCTTGGAAAGCTGAAGGATTGATCAACCAGTGCGTCGGCGCTGCCGGGTTCAACGACGATGCCGCATTGGTATTGCTCAACCATCCGCGCAATCTCCCCGTTTTTGGCACCGATAGCGATCACCGGGCGGCCTGCGGCCACAATGCCATAGACCTTGCTTGGAACGATTAGGCCTTCGAGTTCCGGTTTTAACGAAATCCAGTGCACATCCGGCACGCAAAGCGAAAACTTCAGAACGGCCTGGTCCTGATAGTTCAAGAATCGAAAATTGCCGAGGCCCCGCTCTTGGACGCGCTTGGCGAGCAGGTTGATTAGGTGGCCGCCACCGATACACAAGGAAGATAATTTCGGGATTGCTTTGTAAACGCTCGGCAGCGCCCAGAACGGTGTCGAATTCATGCGCCCGACCGAGGTTTCCGGAATAGCCAACTACAAACTTGCTCTCGAGCCCCCACTCTCGACGCAAAGGATTGTCACTGGCCGCGACCGGAAAGATCGTGTCGTCCACGCTCCAGTTCGCAATTACGTGGATGCGATCTTTCAAAATGTCCCGCGAGGCGACCTTGTCGGCCATAACGTCCCCAAGGACGACATTGGCCGCTGCGGTCTTTAAACTACGATCGCGCAAGTAGGAGATTCCTTGCCCGATCGGACCTTTTAGGAACGGCACGCCCAACTCGATTGCGACCTCTGGGTAGATATCCTGTAGCCAATTGACTAAACGTGCGTGCCGGCGGTCGGCAGCTCGCATCGCAACAAGTGAAATCAGGGGTGGGTCGGTCATTGCAACGAGGACGTCATCAGGCTGCGTAACGGTCAGGAGTGTGCGCCAGGCCGACGCATAGAAAGAGAGATAATCGACAGCGCGACCAACCAATCTAGATCTCCCGAAATGCGTAGTGGCTACGCGGTGGACCTGGACCCCACTGAAGGTTTCTTCTGGTGGCAGACGGGCTTGCGGGTCGTCATAAAGCTGCTGACTGGTGATGACATGCACATCGTGTCCGCACGACGCGAGGTAGGTGGCAAGATCGCCGACCAACCGGCTCGTAGCGGATTGATCAGGCGGAAAAAAGCGATTGAGGAAGAAAACGCGTTTCATCAAAGACGTCGGTTCGTCTTAGACAGCTCAGCCGTAACACAAAACATGAAGCTAAAGGATCCTCGAGACTAGAAGTGAGAAGACTTTCGACCATCATCGTTACAGCGAGTTTGTTTAACCGTTCAATGCCTTACATGGTCAAGGCCTGATTAATGGCGCTTGACGCTGACGGTTGACCCGGGATACACATTCGCCTTCAGCAGGGTCCGAATGTGCTGCCCTGCTGCACGGATCGGTCGCTGGCGACATTGAGTGGGTTGTAAGCTGGTAGCATGAGCGTCGATTTTGGTTCGCAGTGGTACGTCGCGCAAACCCGACCGCACGCTGAGACTAAAGCGTCGCAGCATTTGCGCCGTCAGGGCTTTGAAATTTATCTACCGCGCTACCTAAAGCAACGCCGACATGCGCGGCGCGTCGACGAGGTCGCGGCGCCGCTGTTTCCCATCTACGTCTTTGTGGCGATCAATATCGCAACGCAGCGTTGGCTTTCGATTGATTCGACTATCGGGGTTACCAAGCTTGTTCGCAACCGCGACCTTCCAGCTCCGGTTCCTCAGCTTATCATCGACGCATTAAGGCGTCGCGAGGATGCCCGTGGATATGTTCAGCTTATCCGTCGGCCGAGGTTCTTGCCGGGCGACAAGGTCCGTGTTGTTGGCGGGGCATTTTGCGATTGTTATGGTCTATATGAAGGCATGACGGCCACCGAACGTGTCACCATTTTGCTGGAGCTGCTGGGCCGAAGGTGCGCACGATTGTTGATACCGACATGATTGAAGCAGCTTAGGCGGACCCAGTGGGAGCTCGCTGGCTCAATCGCCCAGCGACTATTAATCTGCCGCAAAGCCGCCGCTCGATCGTTTCGCCGGTCAGTGCCGTATGCGAGTATACTATCCTGATTTTTGTCCGCGGCCTGCTGCACTGCATAAGCCTCAGTCACGGCCTGTTCTGATCGACGTCTCGCCGGTGATCAAGACGCAGGGTCGAAAGGGCAATGCGTAATCGAGCCATAGCGAGGCATGACGAATATACCACTCGTCGAGCGCGCCCTTTTCCTCGGGTGTCACAGATTGCCGCCATTGATTTGGGCCCAACCGGTGATCCCGGGGCGGACGGTCAGCCGCAGGCCCAAATTTTTTGGCTGATCGTGCGGCAAAAGCGGCCGTGGTCCGATCAACGACATGTCACCAAAAAGCACGTTGAACAATTGGGGGAGTTCGTCGACGCGCGAACTGCGCAGGCATCGGCCAATGAATGACAGGCGTTTATTTTCTGGGACCGGATGGCCGAGCCTGTTAAACGGCGGCCGCAAAGTGCGAAATTTATACAGCAAGAAGCTCCGGTAATCCTTACCGACGCGCTGTTGCCAGAACAGCACGGGCGACCCCACGTCCAGCAGTATCAGTAGGGTGGTCGAGATGAAAACCGGGCGCCAGAAGCAGGATGGCCGAGAGCGCGAGAACGAAATCGACGCACGCTTAAGTAAAAAATAGCGTGGCAATAGGCGGTCTGACCCTGGCGCGGGTCACTGGTGCCGCGACCGGTGGGAGGCGTCGCGGATCATTCAAGCCAATCAGGTTTGGCAGGAAATCCAGCGCAATGTTACGTTGCGCGCAGAATGCGTCGAACGTGATTGAGCATTTTCTCAGTCAGGAAGTTTTCGTCGCCGCCGATGATGATACGATCGGTACGGACGCCATGAATGGCAAATTCTTCGATGACTGAGTCAATTTGCTGCGGCGCTGCCACGACGGGTACGCCGCACATGGTGCGTCCAATTAAATGGTGCTTATGGTCGAGGACTGCCACGATCCGCCTTTGAATGGGCGAGTAGGCGCGAAGGAATTTTATGTAAAGTGAAGACAAACGATTGGTGCCGATGATGATGATGTGCTCGGCCGATAAATGATCAGGGCGTTCGCCAGCAGCCTGATCTTTTTGATCCAATAGCATCATCACAGTCCGCGCGGTCAGAAGCCCTGCGGCAAGAATCAAACAGTGTAAAATCGGAGTTGAGCGGGGGATGCCCTCGAGACGGGTGAAGGTGAAAAGAACGAGGCTGGTCATCAGGCCAGAGGCAAGAACCGCCTTTATGACGTTAAATGCATCGTGAACGGAGAAGTAGCGCGAAATTCCGTCACTGGTGCGGAATGCCAAAAATGCAATCAAGGAGAAGGACGAACGAGATGCCGCAATACAGTACGTACGAGCGGAGCACCTTGCGAGGTCAGGATGTAGGCTTCGCGGAAATACAATGCCAGCAGCGGAGATGCCGCCGCCCAAAACACATCGAATGCGGAAAAGCGGGGGCGATATGATCCACGCGACGAGGGTAAGAACATACGCATCAGCAACTCTCTTAGACCCTCACGAGCCGACCATCCGCAACCTCTGATGATCGCTCGCCTGATGTCGAATTTAGCAGGCCCCGCGCCCGCGCAATTCCCCCGTCCCGCCGTTCTGATTAGGTAATCTTACCGCAGTGCGGTTCGCACCACAATCTTAAGATGAGTAAAGCGAAATTTAGAATTAATTATGACGCAAATCCGACGTGACCGCGAATGTCTGATTTAGGTCGATCTTTTAGCTGATACGCGAAGACCGGCGCATCAGGATCGGTGGTTTTATGGTCTCGTTATGAGCCAGTCCGACAACGCTAGCGAAATCTAACGAAGCGACAGAGTCAGCATAAGTTTGGCATTCGAAATCGACTGTTCTTCAAGTCGGCGCGCTGATAACGAGTTAACAGGGGTTGGGAACCCCCAGCGTCCGTTCGCGGCGCATTTTTGGCTATAGACAATCAGTTTGGATTGTCCTAGGTATCCTTTAATTGGAGAGAGGTTTGGCCTATGGACATAAGCGGATCTCTGACAGCTACCTTGCTCGGAAGCTAGGCTCGTCAGCGTTGGATCTGGTCTACCAGAGAAATACCGGCACAGGGGCTTCGCTCGCGGCGTTGGCGTGTGCGGATCACCGGTTCGTAGAAGGAACACCGCTCGAGCAGGCCATGGCGGAGATGGGGGCGGCATATCCGGTCCATCGCGATCGCGTAATTCATCTTAACGCGAAATTTCCGCATTTTGGCGGCGAAAGTCATTGGGCTTGTGGGATCAATTTGTTGAAATCTAGATGTGACGTGTGCGACAGCTAAACTCTCAATTTAGAGGCTGTCGCGCCGCCCGACTGGGGGGAAGGGATTGCAAAACCGCGGGTGAAAGGATCGGCTTTCACCCGAAGTGCGGTAGCATCGAAAGTTTTTGACCAGCAGGAAAATGCAGCTCCCGAAGCGGCAGCAAGACATCGTACTCCGCGAAATATTGCGTCAGGTTGAGCCTCTCGAGCCTAAGCGGCGTGGACAGGCACTCAGCCGCAGTGAAATCATTGAGTGGGCACTATTCTGGGCTTTCCTCGCTGGTTTGGCTTGGGTCCCGTATTGGTACGCCAGCAATTCGCTGGCGACATGGGGCGTCAACGCCGTTCTATTTCCCAGTCTCGCTATTCTCTACGAGATCTCACTCTTGGCGCGCGGCTCAAGTCACCCCGTGGCGATCAAGACAATTGGGGTTCCGGCTACTCTTTTTTTTGCCGTCGTAATTTGGATTTTTATCCAAAATGCGACCTGGACACCATCCTTGTTCCACCATCCGATTTGGAGCATGGCTGCTGATGACTTGCAAACATCGGTTGACGGCAGCATCAGCGTAAATCGAGATCTGACGACCTTGGCGTTGCTGCGACTGGTTACTGCGGCGAGCGTCCTGTGGCTGGCCATTCAGTTGTGTAGGAACACGTCCCGAGCCATCCAATTTATCATAGCTTTTGTAGCGATTAGCTCGGGCTATGCAGCTTATGGGTTAATTGCATTTGTGTGGGCGCGGTCGAAATTCATCATCTAGCATTTTGTGACGTCCACGTTTTATAATCACAACCACTATGCGCCGTATGCAGGCATGGGCCTTATTGCCGCCTTCGGCCTTGTCGCGAAGATCTACGAACGCGAAATGGTGACCGACGGAGGGTCGCTTCGGTTCAGGACTGCTACCTTTATTGATGCCACCGGGCACGCATTGATCCGCTTGGGAGTGCTTTTCTGTCCTTGTCGCTATCATCCTCACGGATTCGCGCGGTGGGATTATCGCCACAGGCTTGGGTGTTATTGTCTGGGCTGCGCTGACTTTTTGGCGAGCCGAGAGAGCTTCGCTTGACCGCCGCATGATTATGATTGTTGGAAGTGCCATTGTTGCGGGAGTGTTTGTGGCCTTTGGCGACACCTTTTTTAACAAATTGGCAGAAGCGGGTCTCGCAAACTCAAATCGCGCCGGCGTCTATATCATTACCCTCAAGTCGATCCTTGATGCACCGCTGCTCGGATATGGATACGGCACGTTTGCGGACATTTTCCCGATGTTTCGAGACCGATCCATCGACATCTTTGGAGTTTGGGAGCAGGCGCATAGCACGTATCTGGAGGTGTTCCAGGGACTAGGCCTGATTTTTGGATCCATGCTCGTGGCCAGCGTCGTCCTACTCGTTTTAAAATGCTGCAAAGGAGCGATGGCGCGGCAACAGATAACTGTCCCTTGTGTCGCAACCGGGGTGGCGTTCCTTTTGGGTGTCCATGCTATGGTAGATTTTAGTCTGCAGATGCAGGCGGTGTGCTTGACGTTCATGGCGATCTTGGGCGCGGGCGTCGCCCAATCCATGAGCTCTCAGTTGGCTGTCAGCGATTAGAGGGCGAACTCGTGGCTCTCGCTGCAACTTTTTCCGATGACATGGGCCGGCTGCGGGCGGCAAATTTCGCGATGGATGCTCGAATGTTGAACCGACTTACTGCGACAAGCGCAATTTCGAACCGCAATTCATCCAGCGGAACCGGAACACGGTCTCGACCTGCGGGAAGCGATTGGTTTTTTATGGCGCCAATGGATTTTCATCGCATCCATTATCGCCGCAGTACTCTTTGTAGCGGCAGTTTACGTATTTTCGGAAACGCCACGCTATACGGCGACGCGCCCAGGTTCTCCTTGAAATACCGCAGGAGAGGGCCGCAAAGGATGACGTTGTTTATTCGGGCGTCAATCTTGATTTCAATGCCGTCGAAAGCCAGCTCGCGATCATAAAATCCAGTGTGTTCCTGCAGCGGGTGGTTGAAAAATTGGGGCTGGTTTCAGACCCTGAATTTGGTTCAGCCGTCCCGGGAACTGCGCAGCCTCCGTCGTTATACGCGAAGACCCGCTCTAGTTTGGTCGCATGGATCCGCTCGGCTTTTCTCGGCAGCTCGGCAGCGTCCGCACCGCCCCGGCCTAAAGATGAAGCGGTCGCTTCTCGGCTCACGTCCGCGGTCCAGCGCCTAAAGGGTGCAATCACGGCGGCAAGAGCAGGTCAGGGTTATGTCCTCGCCATCTCTGTGACTTCGGTTGATCCGGCACGGGCGGCGAAGCTCGCCAACGCCGTCGCGGACGGCTATGTGGTTGAAAAGCTTGATGCTCGCTTCGAGGCAGCAAAGAGAGCGTCAGCATGGCTCAGCGATCGCCTGGTCGAGCTGAGAAAGCAACTGCGGGACTTGGAAGAGGCGGTAGCGGAATTCCGGGCCGAACACGGCTTCGTCCAAAGCGGCGCAGCTAATGTCACCTTAAGTCAGCAACAATTGTCCGAACTCAACGCAAGCTGTTTTGACGGCTCGCGCCGACGTTGCGCAGAAAAAGGCTCGTGTCGATTTGCTGCGTTCCATATTGGAAAAAGGCGGCAATGTTCAGAGCTTGCCGGATTTCCCTAGCTCGCCAGTACTTGAGACCCTTTAACCAGCAACAAGCCGCCCTTTCGCAGAAAGAATCCGACCTCGCGAGGCGTTACAATGTCGGACATCCGCTGGTCGTCAACGTCCGCGGCGAACTAGCCGACGTCCAGCGCGCGATCGCCGAGGAGAGGCAGCGGTTGGCGACCAAATTCGCCGCCAACGTCGAGAGCGAATATGAGCTGGCCAAGGCACGATCGGATCTCCTTCGAACGTTCGTTGCGCGAAGCGACGGGCCAGAGCAGCCTCGATGACAAGACGGCCATCACGTTGCGCGAACTCGAGAGAACGGCAGCGGTCAACAAAAGTCTCTTCGAAGACTTTCTTCAAAGAGCAAAGATTACGCAGGAGCAGTCGACCTTCGAAGCTCGCGATGCCCGGGTGATTACGCCGGCCATGGCGCCAGGTGCCCCGAGTTCCCCTAAAAAGACGCAGTTCATGACTCTTGCGCTTATCATGGGATTGTTCCTTGGCGTGGGTGGCGCGGTGGCCAAGGACAAGCTCAATGGTGGGTTTGCCACGCCCCGGCAGATTGAAGACATGCTGCAGGTTCCCTTGTTGACATCGGTCAACGTCATGAATAGCCGCGACTACAGTCAAAGGCAATATCATCCCACTGCCGCTCTATCCGACGGTCATGCCGTTATCACGCTTCAGCGAAGCTATCCGGACCTTGCGAAGCGGAATCCAGATGGCCGACGTGGATCATCCTCCGAAAGTCATCCAGTTGACGTCGACTATTCCTCACGAAGGCAAGACGACGGTGGGATTGTCACTCGCGGTATCGGCGGCTTTTTCCGGTCTCAAAGTTCTGTTTATTGACGCCGATCTGCGACATACTTCGGCAACCAATTTCTTCGGATTGTTGCAGAGCACGAGGTCTTGTCGACGTGCTGCTTGGTAGCGTAGCTCCACAGGAAGTTATCGCGTTTAGCAAGGACGCCAAACTCTGGGTCCTTCCGGCGGGCAGCAAGACCAATAATCCTGCAGACCTTTTAAGCTCCGATCGGATGAAATCGCTGATGGAACATTGCAGGCAAGCGTTCGATTATATCGTGATCGACTCTCCCCCATTGGGCCGGTTATCGACCCGATCGTGCTTGCCGCAACTTGCAGATTCAGTCGTTTATGTCGTTCGTTGGGCCGCGACGGCACGGGAATTGATTCAACAGTCGATAAAGCGGCTGCCCGAAGACAAGGTCGCCGGCGTCGTATTTAATCTGCTCAATGAAAAAGCGGCTCAGAAATACGGAAAATACGCTTACCAGTACTATTATGGGTCGCGCAGCTACAAGAAGTATTACGAAGGGATGAGTACGCGCGCCTATGTTGCTCGCCCGCCTAGACCGCGCTCGCCGTTTTATCCGCCAAATTCGTCGATCAGCACGGATCTAGCTCCGCTCATGCTGGCGGCGGTTGGTGCATGCCGCGATCATCTAAAGACTAATACCCTCCTTTCCGGCGCCTCCTCTCACTTTTGGATCCTAATCACGTGTGTGGCATTGCTGGCGCATTCGCCTTCAGTCCTAGTGCTGATCCGATCGACCACGCAGTGGTACTGCGTTTGAATGATTTGCAACGCCGTCGCGGACCTGATGGCAGTGCGCTGTGGTCATCCGAGCACAATCGCGTTGTGCTGGGACACCGGCGTCTCGCCATCATCGACACGGGCGCAAGCGGTCGCCAGCCAATGTCGGATGTGACGGGTCGCTGGGTGATCACGCTTCAATGGCGAGATCTATAATTATCGTGCGTTGAGATTGAGCTCGAGCGGGTAGGTTGTGTCTTTCACACCAACAGCGACACCGAAGTTTTGATCAATGCCATTGCCCAATGGGGGGAGGCGGGACTTCGGAAGCTGCGCGGGATGTTTGCATTTGCCCTGTGGGACGCGTTGGAGCAGGAGCTATGGCTTGCCCGCGACCCTTACGGCATCAAACCGCTTTATGTCTCGGAGAGCCAAGGCACTCTTTGGTTTGCATCGCAGGCGCGCCCACTCGCGAGTTGTGCGCCGATCGACACTAGGCGAGATGCAGCCGCGCTTACGGGATTTTATCTCTGGGGTCATGTGCCGGAACCATTCTCGTGGTGGGCCGGCATCCGCATGTTCCCGGCCGGGCATGTGCAGCGCATCCGCGCGGGGCAGGCGCCGTTTACACCAAAGGCTTTTGCTCGCGTTGAAGAGGCGTACCTGGGCCGTCCAGCTCGGCCGCTGGTGCACGGCGAGTTGCGCCAACTCATGTTGGATTGTGTGCGCGATCATATGGTGTCGGACGTACCGGTGGGCGTATTTCTTTCGGCCGGAATTGATTCCAATGTGATTGCGGCGCTGGCTGCCGAGCTTGGCACGCAGCTGCGTACGGTGACGCTGGCCTTCGATGAGTATGCCGGCACACCAATGATGAAGCTCCGCTTGCCGAAGCCGCAGCGAAGGTCTTGGGAAGTGACCACGTTACGGTGCGGATTGGACGTGACGAATTTGAAGAGCTGCTCGATGATTTTTTGTTGTGTATGGACCAACCTACCATCGACGGGTTGAATACCTATCCTCGTCAGCCGCGCGGCTGCGATGCAGGGCCTCAAGGTGGCGCTCTCTGGTTTGGTGGAGACGAATTGTTTGGTGGCTATCCATCGTTCCAGCAAATACCCAGCTATTGAAGTGGGGACAACGTTCTTTTTCCAAGATCAAACCTTTTGGCTTTGCAGTTGAAGGCGCTGCTTCGGCGGATGCCGATGCCAGGCGTTTCGCGCAAGGCTGCGTGGCTGGTGTCGCATTCGGGTGACGTCGCCAGCGCCTATCTTCTGCGACGCGCGTTGTATCTCGAAGACGAACTTGACGCGTTGCTCGATGAAAGCTGGTTGAACGAAGGTCTGGAGAGGCTGTCAACTGTTCAGACGCTCACGGGGACTGTCAGCGCTCTTCGCACATACGGGCTCTCCTCCCTATGTGGAGATCGCCGCCTCTGGAATCCTGTTGGTATATGCGCAACCAGTTGTTGCGGGACACCGATTGGTCGAGCATGGCCCATGGCTTGGAAGTGCGTGTGCCCTTTGTAGACATAAGTCTGCTTGACCGCCTTGCTCCGGCCATGGTTCCGGAATGCCACCCAACAAGCAAGATCTTGCGGCGTGCGCTGAAGAGTTGCCGCCGTTGATTCTTGCGCGACCCAAGACCGGGTTTAGTACACCGGTACGGGAGTGGATCAGTGATCGAGCAGATTTCGTCGCGAGGGCTACGGGGATGGGCGACAAATGTGCATCGACATTTTCGCACGATCTCTCCGTCAAGTCCGCCGAGCTGCTCTATCCTTGGCGGCAGAATGACATGACCAAAGCGTTGCGCGTATTGATGCTCCTGACCGACGGTTTTGGGGGTGTGGGCGGTATCGCTAAGTTCAATCGCGACTTTCTGCGAGCGCTTGATGGCTGTGCCTCGGTGGAGCGGGTACACGCGCAGCCACGGCTGATTCCCGAGCCGATCGAGGAAATCATCCCGGAAGCCGTGGTCTACGACCGCAGAGCCGCCGGTGGAAAGATAGCCTTCATGCGCCGCCTGGCGAACCATGCGCGGGGCGGTAGTCGGGCAGACTCTAGTGATCTGTGGCCACCTGTACCTCCTCCCGGCGGCCTGGTTGTTGGCGCGGCTTGGGGCGCACGTTTGGCGCTGATCATTCATGGCATTGAAGCCTGGGTCCCTCGCGCAAAGTCTTGGCGAACCAGCTGGCACGCCGCGTGATCCTTCATTTCTGTCAGTCGTTACTCGGCGGAACGGTTTACGACTGGTCCAAGGTACCGATGGATCGGGCTTTCATCTTGCCAAACTGCGTGGATCTTAACCAGTTCCAACCTCGGGATCGGGATTCGATGTTGATCGAACGGTACGGATTGCAGTCGAGCAAGGTTATTATGACCATGGGTCGTCTGGCATCTGAGGAGCGCTATAAGGGATTTGATGAAGTGATTGAAATTATGCCGGAGCTCCTTAAGCGCTTCCCGGCTGTCAAATATCTGATCGTCGGCGATGGGCCGGATCGTCCGCGGCTCGAAGCGAAAGTTGCAGGCTTTGAGGCTGTCAAACAGGATAATTTTCACCGGATACATTCCCGAGTCCGAAAAGGTCGCGCACTACAATTTGGCAGACGCTTATGTGATGCCAAGTATGGGTGAGGGGTTCGGAATCGTGCTCATAGAGGCGGCGGCATGTGGTGTTCCGGTGGTGGGTAGCCGGGCCGATGGTTCACGCGAGGCATTGCTCGACGGGCGTCTTGGCCGTCTGGTCGACCCGAGAAAGCCCAATGAATTATTGCAAGCAATTGTACACGCCCTCGAACATACGCCATCTCGCAAACGCATTGATGCGGTTGATGTGTTCAGTAGCCATAATTTCAAGGCTCGCGTTACGGACTGGTGTCGCGCACAGTTGCCCTGAAGGTCGCCTGATTGGCGGGAAAAAGACTAGCACGTTTACAAGTCTTTTAGATGCAGAACCGCCCGATCGGCAAGAACGCGCCGAAGCAATTCCCGTTAAGGAACTGATGGTGCCTTGACCATGGGCATTGGGGCGCATTCTCCGCTTTGGCGTCGGGCATTAGTCGATGCACTCAGGATCCGTTTATTTTCGCCGAAAATGCAAAACCGGTGATGGCGTGTTTGAAGCTTTTCTGTCCTCAAACTCCAGCATCAAGATTTTAAGCCCCCGACCGTCCATGAGCCATTTATTCACGACCGGATTGAATCCACCGCAGTCGTCTGGGACATCGGTGCTAACCTCGGGCTATTTGCGCTGCGGCGCCCTTAGAGCGAGTGAAGGTCGCGTGTATGGATTTGAGCTTGCCGCCAAATTACACCGCACCCTGAGGCTGCCCCCGAATGACGACCTAAATATTTCTTGGCTTTGTCTTGCCGTCTCAGACCAGGACAGCAACGCGACATTTCAAATCTCGAAATTTAGTCGGTGGATCAACAAGCTCAAAGATGTCGGCGAATGGCAAAACAATCAAGCAAGTTACAGATGAATTCGAGATCAGTCCCTACGATGCGCATCGATACTCTGTCACGATCCCTTTTCGCCCCCCCCACAGCTACAAAATTGACGTCGAGGGTGCGGAAATGCGGGTGCTGGAAGGTGGCGAAGAAACCATTTCAATTCATCGCCCAGGCATTCTAATCGAAGGCCCGCGAGAGCTCTGGGAAAAAATGGGATCATTTTTTCAAAAGCTCGATTATGTCTTATTGGACGGTGCGGCCGAAGTGCAAGTTCCTTTGACTGAACCGGTCTGGGACACGATTGCCGTTCCAAAAGAAAAATTTACGCGGCCACAACGGTACTTGCGGTCGTAAAATGAGCTCATCATCGAACCCGGCCGAACAATCAAGCACTATTGGCGCGACCTGTGGCAATATCGAGAACTATGTACTTCTTGGCATGGCGGGATATTGCCGTGCGTTACAGACAAACCGCTATTGGGGTCGCTTGGGCGCTGATTAGGCCCGCGCTGACCATGCTCGTGTTTGTCGGGTTTCGCCGGATGATCGGTTTTCCAGCGAGTGGTGTTCCCGAACCAATCCTGGTGTTCTCTGCCGTCCTGCCTTGGCAGTTTTTCTCCACCGCGTTGTCGGAATTGGCCGGCAGCCTGGTTGGTAACGCTAACCTGATCTCCAAAGTCTATTTTCCGCGCCTCATCATACCGTGCGCGGCGGTGGTCACCAGTCTCGCTGATTTTCTGATTACCGTCGGACTCCTGGCGGCTCTGATGTTTTGGTATGGCTTTGTGCCGAGCTGGCACGTCGGTGCGCTGCCGTTTTTTGTGCTGCTGGCTTTCGGCCTTTCTGTTGGGCTAGGGTTGCTGCTCGCAGCGCTTAACGTCGAGTACCGCGACTTCCGCTACGTTGTGCCGTTCATGGTACAACTTGGGTTATTTATTTCGCCCGTTGCATTCAGCACGTCAGATGTGCCCGAGCGTTGGCGTGCGCTTTACGCGCTTAATCCTATGGTGGGTGTTATCGACGGTTTCCGTTGGTCCATCCTCGGTGGCAAGACCCCGCTGGGCCTAACGACAGTCGGGACGTCCGTTGTTGTCAGCTTATCTTTGCTGCTTCTCGGCGTTTGGTATTTCCGCCGCATGGAGCGCAGCTTCGCCGACGTGATCTGAACGTGACTGACAAAATTTGCCCGCCACCCATCATGCTCCCCGTTTCCGGCGGCTGTCGAGTTGCCTCTTTGGCTGTGCTCTCGGTCCTTGCTGCCGTCTTGGTCCGCTTGGTTCGATCGAGAAGCATTGCTCCAAGGCGCGGCCGGATTTCGGATTGTCTCCGATCCGGTTGGCCCGGCGGACGCCGTGGCTGTCTTCGGTGGTGGGCTTAACGTCCGACCCTTCGCCGCTGCCGAATACTACAAAAATGGATTATCCCAGAAGATATTGGTGTTCCGACGTTGCCCGCGACAAAACAGAGATGCTCGGCGCTTTACCGTCTCACACCGTGACGAATTGCAATGTTCTGCTTAAATTGGGCGCGCCTGAGACAGCTATTGAAATCTTTGGGTCCGAGCTGTCGAACACCCATCAAGAGGCGGTCGCCCTGCGGGAATGGGCCGTGAGCGCGCATGCTCGCCGTATCATCGTGCCGACCGAGCTTTTCGCGTCGCGTCGCGTGCGTTGGACTGTCGAGCGTGAACTCGCCGGTACTGGAATCCAGGCTCAGGTACCCGCATTCGATGTTGCCGAATACGGCGTTTCCGATTGGTGGAGGCATGAGAAGGGGATTGTCGAGTTCCAGAACGAAGTAATCAAGTATGTCTATTATCGCGTCAAATATTAAATTCCATCGATGAGTGATACGATTTATCACGAAT
>CAWFRF010000013.1:0-142307 GCA_963818135.1 uncultured Actinomycetota bacterium | reverse complement strand
CGCAAGTGTTCGAGATCGAAGGGGAGCACATCCGCGAGGCGCGTCACTACTTCGACCTGACGAGCTTGCTGCAGCAGATCGGCGCCGCCGCCTAACACCAGGCTCCTTCGCAGCTCGCCCGGCTCCGGATCAGCGCCCCGGAGCCGGTGCCCATTTACCTGGTCAACGAAAGAGGGACCCATGATCGTCACTACTACGAAGGTCGTCAGACCCACCGACGGCAAGGCAGGATTTCTTGGCAGCATCGGAGTGCGCTTCATGATCGACGGTGCCGAAGCCGGCGATCGCTTCTCCATGATCGAGCATCCCATGTCGGGTCGGGCTCTCGCCGCGCCGTTGCACCGCCATCAGAACGAGGACGAATACAGCTTTGTTCTCGAGGGACGCATGGGGGCGCTACTCGGTGAGGAGCACCTCGAAGCAGGACCAGGGGACCTCGTTTTCAAACCGCGCGGACAGTGGCACACCTTTTGGAACGCCGGCGAGGAGCCCTGCAGAATCCTCGAGATCATCTCCCCAGCCGGCTTCGAACAATTCTTTGCCGAGCTTGTCGACCTTGGCGGCGTCGCCACGGCAAGCCCCGGCCAGCTCGGGGAGCTCTGCCAGCGTTTCGCCCTCGAGATGGACCCGGCAGCGTGCCGGACCTCATACAACGCTTCGGGGTTCGCTTCCCAGCAGAACCGCTTGCCTAGGGCCCAGGAGCTCAGCATGACCACGCTACACATCGAACACCCCGTCACCGACCTCAACGTTTGGCTCGCCGCCTTCGACCGCATGGCCGAGGCGCGCACCAACGCAGGCGTCACCGCGCAGCGCGTCCTACACCTGGTCGACGACCCCAACTACATCTTCGTCGACCTCGACTTCACCACGACCGAGGAGGCACAGAGCTTCCTCACCTTCCTCAAGACCACGGTCTGGTCCTCAAAGGACAACGCCCCAGCCCTCGCCGGCACCCCGCAGACCAAACTCCTGCAACAGGCGACGGCACGGTAGCTGACTGACGGAGATCTCGTAGAAGGAGACGCCCGTGACTGCGCGGCTGATTTGACTCGCCGGGCGCCGGTGAGCTACTCGGGGAGCATCGTCGCGAGGCCGTCGAGTACTCGTTCGAGCCCGAGGTCGAAGCCGTGCTTGAGGCGGTCGGGGTCGTGTGCGAGCGGGCGTCGAGCACAACACGGGTGAGGAGCGGGTAGCGGCCGCTCCTGATCAGGCTCTCGATGTAGGGGATCTGGGTTTGCATCCATTGCTCCTGGTTGAGGCCGGAGCGACGGACCGCTTCCTGCTCGGAGAGCTCCTCGAGAACGCGACCCCGGACGAAGGCGTCGAGCGTTTCAACCATCACGAGCATCTCGTCGATCTCGAGGCCAAGGCCGTCGACCGCGCTGAGCACTCGCTCGTAGCACCCGGCCGTCTTTGGTCCGAAATTACGCAGGCCGGCGCTCGGGGCGGCCATCCAGGGGTGGCGCAGGGTGAGCGTGCGCAGAGCGTGAGCGAACGAGCGCAGGTCCTCGCGCCAGCCCCTGCCAACCTCGAACTGCAGGTCGTCGCCCATCACCGCGTCGACCATCAGTTCGATCAGCTCGTCTTTGCGGGCGACGTACCGGTACAGCGATGCCGCTCCAACCCGAGCTCGACCGCTATGGCCCGCATCGAGACCGCTTCGATCCCGTGCGTGTCAGCCAGTTTTACGGCGGCCGTCGTGATCTCCTCGCGCGAGTGCGAGGGCGCGGGACCGCGGGCTGCCCGCTGGGACGTTCCCAGATGACCCCACGACTTGAACTCATTGCGAACAGTGTACTCAGTGTGCTACCGTCGTGCCAACGACCACTGCGAACGGCGTACTCAGTAAGGAGGCCGCGATGGGAACCGGTGCAGACCTAGGGACGACGGTCACAAGCAAAGCGCCAACGACGCCCGTCGCCGTTGCCGCGCAACTGGCCAGCCGCCACCCGCTGCGCTGGTTCGTCTTCGCGGTCGTGATCGCCGCCAACATCATGGATTTGATGGACGCGACGATTGTCAACGTCGCCGGACCGTCGATCCGTTTGGCGCTCGGCGGTGGCGCTTCCACGCTGCAGTGGCTTCCTGCCGGATACACGCTCGCGTTTGCGGTGTTCCTCATCACCGGAGCCCGGCTTGGTGACATGTTCGGCCGCCGCCGGTTGTTCCTGATCGGCTCGGCTGGCTTCACGGTGATGTCCGCGGCCTGCGCGGTCGCACCCTCAATGGAGGTGCTGATCGCCTTCCGGGTGCTACAGGGGTCATTCGGGGCGCTGATGATCCCCCAGGGGTTCGGGATGCTCAAGGAGGTCTTCGACGAGGACGAGATGAGCAAGGTGTTCGGTGCGTTTGGGCCGATGATGGGTCTCTCGATCCTCGCTGCGCCGATCCTTGCCGGTGCCCTGGTGGAGGCGAATCTTTGGGGGGATCGGGTGGCGGCTGGTGTTCCTGATCAACGTGCCGATCGGCATCGCCGCCTTCGCCGGTGCGGTCCAGGTGCTGCCCCGGACCGTCGCGCATCCTGGGATCCGCCTGGATGCCATCGGGATGCTGCTGGTCGGCGCCGCACTGACCGTGATCATCTACCCGCTGATCCAGGGCCGCGCCGATAGCTGGCCGGCCTGGACCTTCGTCTCGCTCGGGGCCGGAACCGTGCTGCTCGGCGCCTTCGTGCTCTGGGACCGCCGGCCTCATGGCGATCCGCTGATCGAGCCCGGACTACTGAGCAATCGCACCTACACGAGTGGCATCCTCGTCGCGCTCGCCTTCTTTGGCGCGTTCGGCGGCCTGCTGCTCTGCGTCTCGCTCTTCGGGCAGCTCGGCGAGCACTGGTCACCGATACACGCGGGCCTGACCCTGATGGCGATGGTCGTCGGCATGATCATCGGGATGGGCGCCGGGTTCGCACTCGTCGGACGCCTCGGCCGCCACCTGCTCCACCTCGGCGTCGCGATCGTCGCAGCGGGAACCGTTGTACTGGCCCTGACCGCGACCGGCGCGCGTACGGCGTCGACACTGGACCTCGCCCCCGGCCTCTTCCTGATCGGTCTCGGCGCCGGCTCAAGCATCGGACAGCTGTTCGACTTCATCCTCGCCGGCGTCTCGATGGACCAGGTCGGATCCGCCTCCGGCGTGCTCGAGGCCGTCCAGCAACTCTCGAGTGCTCTCGGTGTGGCGGTGCTCGGGACGATCTTCTTCTCAGCGTTCGGCCATCATCTCCCGACGCACGCAATCGCGATCACCGCCTGGGCGTGCCTGGCACCAATCGCCATCACCTTCCTGCTTCTGTTCAAGCTGCCGATGCACGCCCGCGAGCCGCAGATCTGAGCGGCCACGCG
The DNA here is from genome assembly GCA_963818135.1 of uncultured Actinomycetota bacterium. Taxonomy (GTDB): domain Bacteria; phylum Actinomycetota; class Thermoleophilia; order Solirubrobacterales; family Solirubrobacteraceae; genus Palsa-465. The sequence goes on along the minus strand of CAWFRF010000013.1, from coordinate 138,966 downwards.
AAGCAGCCGTTGGTGGCCCCTGGTCAAGGGGTCATGTTCGTGGCGAGGGGATGCGCTCACCCGATCTGGATGATGACTTGCCTCTTGGGAGCCGTTCTGCTCGCGACCTAATCGGTTGGTGCTTGGCCCATCTGCTGAGGCCGTTCGTTTTGAGCATCACGATCGTCCAATGGAGGTGAGGATTCGTGTCAGACCAGGTCGCTCGCGGGGATGCCGGTGTCGCCGGCTGGATCTCCGCGGAACTGCAACAGAACGTCATCCAGCCGATTGCCGACTTCAACAATCCAAATCAGGAGTGGCGCCGGCTTTTCTCCGAGCTGCTGGGGACGTTCCTTCTGGTGATGGTTGCCGCCGGCGGGGGGATGATGGGAGCCGCCTTTCCGGACACAATCAGCCGCACCGCGGCGGTGGTCGCACCGGGGCTGATGGTGTTGGGGATCATCATGTTCATGGGGAAGGTCTCCGGCGCTCACCTGAACCCCGCGGTGAGTATCGCGTTCGCGCTGCGCCGAGACTTCCCGTGGTGGCGGGTGCCGGGGTACATCATTGTCCAGCTGAGCGGCGCGACACTGGCTGCCCTGGTCTTGCACGTGGTGATCAACGTGTCGGCCGTTCACGGTTCGAACTACGTGGCGTCGGGGTACAGCGCCGGTGCGGGGTTCTGGATGGAGCTGCTTCTGACCTTTGGGCTGGTCAGCGTGATTCTGGGGACGGCTTCGGGCGCGCAGAACATCGGCATCATCGCCGCGCTTGGGGTGGGTGCGTATATCGCTCTGGCGGGGTTGTGGGGCAGCCCGATCTCGGGCGCGTCGATGAACCCGGCACGCACGTTCGGCCCTGATCTCGTCGGCGGGAAGTTCACCGACTACTGGGTCTACATCGCCGGGCCGATCGCGGGTGCAGCTGTCGCAGTGGCCGCCGCGTTTGTGCTCCGAGGGCCGGGCGGCGGCATGTCGGGCTCGGCCGCCGCCCAGGGCGCCCTCTACACCGAGGCCCAGAAACGGGAGAGCGCTGAATGACCGCACGTAAGAAGGCGGAAAGGGGCTCCGGGCAGTCAGAGCGCTTGATAGGCGCTGGCCCGGTTGAGCCCGCGTCGTACTCCTGCATGGGGGCAAGGTCGCGCGACCAGCCGTCGAGGACGGGTGTGAGGACGCGCCACGATTGCTCTGCTTCATCGGCGCGGATCGACAGGGCGCTCTGTCCGCTGAGCACGTCGAGCAGGATCCGTGCGTAGGGCGGTAGCTCTGACGGTTCGATTTCAGCTGTGAGCGTGAGCGGCACCAACCTGGATTCGACGCCCGGCCCGGTCCCGGTGAGATCGAGACTGAGGCCTTCCGGCTCCAGTCCGAACCGCAGCTGGTTGGGCAGGGCCCCCTGCTGTTGGAGCAGCGGGTGGGGCACGGACCGGAAGTGAACGACCACCTCCTTGCGAGCCGCTGCCATCGCCTTCCCTGTCCGCATCAGGAAGCGTGTGCCCGACCAGCGCCAACTGTCGAGCTCTAGCGCCACCTCCGCGAACGTCTCTGTGCCGCGCTCCGGAGCCACTCCGTCCTCATCCACGTACGCGGGGATCGCTCTGTCGCCGACACGACCAGCCCGGTATCGGGCGCGACGGGTCTGGGTCGCGACGCGCTCGACCTCGAGCGGACGCACCGATCGCAACACATCGACCTTCCGGTCGCGCAGGTCTCGCTCTCCGAAGGTGATCGGCGGCTCCATCGCAACCAGGCAGAGCACCTGTAGGAGGTGGTTTTGCACCATGTCCTTGAGCGCTCCACCTGGTCGTAGTAGCCGGCTCGCCCTTCGAGCGCCAGCGACTCCTCCCAGATGATCTCGATCTCGCCGATGTGGGTGCTGTTCCAGATCGGTTCGAGCACGCGATTGGCCAGGCGTGTTCCGAGCACGTTCCGCACCGTGGACATCGCCAAAAAGTGGTCGACGCGGAACACGTGTCGTTCATCGACGAACCCGACGAGCAGGCGATTCAGCGCCTGCGCGCTTTCGAGGTCTTCCCCGAACGGCTTCTCGAGAACCAGCTGACTGTTGTCTGGTAGCCCGATGCGGCGAAGCGCTGAGACGGCGATCGGAAACACAGCCGGCGGCAGCGCCAGGTAGACGGCGACTGGCCCGTCACCTGCAACAGACGCCCTCACGCTGGCGTCGTTCGCGAGGTCGAGCCGTTGGTAGCGCGACGATCGCAACAGCTCCGCGGTGTCAGCCGCGTCGGCGTCGGGCGCTTCGCGCTCCAGCCAGTCGGATGCCCAGCTCCGGAACTGCTCGTCGTCCCAATCCGCGGGGCTGGCCGCAACGAGCTCGAACCGTCCAGGCAGGTGACCCGTGCGTCGCAACGCCGCGAGCGCAGGGATCAAAAAGCGTCTTGTCAGGTCGCCGGTGCCGCCGAAGATGACGAGTCGCTCGATCACGTCAGAGGCTCGCTCGACGGCGCTCGCCGCCAGCGTTCGCCAGCGCCGTGTTCCGTCCGTCCTCCGTGAAACGCTCGAACATGAGCCTAGGATCTCACGCCGCACAACCGCTGGACGTGGGTCTTGTCTTGTTACGCGTCGTCAGGCGTGGGCAGAAGGAACACATCGATTTCGATGTGAGCGTGTTATGGATGTGATCGATCGAATGCCTGGCGCCAAATGAATCCAGTTTCCAGCCGTTTCCGCACGACCCGCCGAAGTTGGCGGTCGCAGCGCTCGCAGCGCTCGTCGCGCTCGTCGCGCTCGCCGGCACGCAGGCGAACGCGGCGACCAGCCGCAACCCGCACCTCGGTAGCAAACAATCGACAGCTAGCTGCCCGTGGCTGAATCAGTCGCTTCCGGTCAAGACGCGGGTGAACATGCTGCTGTCGCACATGAGCCTGACGAACAAGCTCGCGGAGATGTACATCAGCGAAGCGGCGCCGAGCGGCCCGTACGCCGGCTACGAGGGGTTCGTGCCGGCCCAACCGGCATTGTGCATCCCAGCTCTGATCGAGCAGGATGGTTCGCAGGGCGTCGCCGCCGGCGCTACCGGGGTGACTCAGCTACCGGCGGAGGTCTCGCTCGCGTCGGCTTGGGACCCCACGCTCGCGTACCAGTACGGCGTAGTCAACGGGCAGGAGCACCGCGCAAAGGGGATGTCGATGGTGCTCGGGCCAGGGATCAACATCCAGCGCGATCCGCGCTGGGGGCGCAACTTCGAGATGTTCAGCGAGGACCCGTTGCTGACCTCGGCGCTGGGCGCGGCCAACATCGAAGGTATCCAGAGCCAGGATGTGATGGCGGACCCCAAGCACTTCGTGACGTACAACCAGGAGACGAACCGCGAGACTCCCAACGACGACACGATCGTCAATGCCCGGGCATTGCACGAGATCTACCTGCCGCCGTTCTACAGCGCGATTGAGCAGGCCCACGCCGCGTCCGTCATGTGCGCGTACCCATTGTTGAACGGCGAGTACTCGTGTCAGGACACGGCGCTGCTCACCGGCCTTCTGAATGATCAGTGGGGCTTTCCGGGGTTCGTTCGCTCCGACGGCGCGGCCAACACCTCAACCGTCGATTCCGCAAACGCCGGGCTCGATCAGGAGAAGGGGAGCTACTACTGGGACAACGGCCAGCTCGCGGCCGCCGTCGCCGACGGGCAGGTGCGGTCCGAGGCGATCACTGAGGCCGCCCGGCGGATCCTGACCCAGATGTTCCAGTTCAACCTGTTCAACAATCCGCCAACGGGGAACCTGTCCACCCCCGCAGCCACGCCCGCCAACAATTCCTTTGCGCTCAACGTCGCGCAGCGCGGAACCGTGCTGTTGCAGAACACCGGGCGCATTCTGCCGCTGAGCACCGCGACCACCAAGTCGATCGCCGTGATCGGCCCCGATGGCACCACCGCCCCTCAGACAGCGGGTGGTGGCAGCTCCAACGTCAAGGCCTCGTCCGTGATCAGCCCGCTGAGCGGTATCAGCACCCGCGTCGGCTCAGCCGCGACGGTGACGTCGTATTCCGGCACCAACCCGACCCTGGCAGCCGCCGCTGCCCAGCAAGCCCAGGTGGCGATCGTTTTCGCAAGCTACAACGAGGCCGAGGGCACCGATCTCAAGAGCATCGCGTTGCCCAACGGTCAGGACGCGATGATCGAGGCGGTCGCGGCGGCCAATCCGAACACCATCGTCGTGCTCAACACCGGCGGGCCGGTGCTGATGCCGTGGCTGAGCAGCGTCAAGGGAGTGTTGGAAGCGTGGTACGCGGGGCAGGATGACGGCAGCGCGATCGCATCTGTGCTGTTCGGCGACACCGATCCGAGCGGTCATCTCCCCGAGACCTTCCCAACCAGTCTGTCCGCGATTCCGACGGCAGCGCCGTCTCAGTTTCCCGGGGTGAACGGCCAGATCGACTATTCCGAGGGGCTCGATGTCGGCTACCGCTGGTACGACGCCGAGCACGTCACGCCGCTCTTCCCCTTCGGCTTCGGGCTGTCGTATACGACGTTCCGCTTCAGCAATCTGACCGTGACACCTGGCGCGGTCGTAAACCGTGTGTCAGGGCCGGATGACCCAGGCGGGCAGAACGCTCGATTGGCGCGGGTCACTGCGACCATCGCGAATACCGGACAGGTCCGGGGCAGCGACGTTGCCCAGTTATACGTCGGCGACCCATCCTCTGCCGGTGAGCCCCCGCGGCAACTGGAGGGATTTCATCGGGTGACGCTACTGCCCGGCCAGTCGAAGACCGTGAGCTTCACGATCACCGGGCACGAGCTTTCGTACTTCAACGTCAGGGCGAACGGATGGACCATTCCCAACGGCCGGTACTCGCTGTACGTGGGAGACTCCTCCGCGCTCACGTCGCTGCCGCTGCGCGGGAAGCTGACCGTCAAGCGGACGCTCGGGGCCCGCTACGCGGGGCTGACTGCGCCCGCGGCGGTCGATCCGGGCTCGACGTTCATCGCAAAGGCAAAATTCGTAAACCGCGGGAACATGCCGGTCACGAAGGGCACCGTGCAGCTCGGGTTCCCGTCCGGTTGGACGGTTGTGCGTCTGGCGCAAACCCGCGTGCTCTCGCTAGCAGCGGGGCAGAGCGTGACACGCAACTTCCGTGTGACCGCCCCCGCACAGGCGGAGGGCGAGGTCAAGAGCCTGACGGCGCGACTTTCCTCGCCGGGGGCCGACGGCGCGGGCGACCTCGAGCTCGACGGCCACGATCAAGGTGCGGGGTCCGATCACGGTCGGGGCCAGTTCACCGGTCGTTGCCAGCCCGTCGCTCTCCGTCACTGCAACCGTCAAGGTGACTAGCCATTGGAATCACGCCGTCGTCGTGCACCTGAATCCCACCCTGACGTCAGGGGTAACGATCACGCCGGCCTCTCCGTCGGTCTCCGTTCCTGCCCACCACACCGTAAGCCTCAAGATGTCCGTGGCGGTTGCGGCAGGCCAACCGCCGGCCAGCGACCCGATCTCGCTGATCCCGAGTTTCACGTACCGCGGCAACAGCTATCCGCTGGCCAGTGCCGTGCTGACCGTCGACATTCCGTACGCGTCGCTATCGGCCGCGTATGACGCGAACGCGATCAGCGACGACGGCAATATCACGCAAGCGGACTTCGACGGAAGCGGCAACAGCTACTCGGAGCAGGCGCTGGCCGCAGCCGGGCTTGCTCCGGGGGCAAACGTGACCGTCGACGGAGCGACGCTGCAATGGCCGAGTGTTCCGGCAGGAACGCCGGACAGCGTGCTTGCCGCCGGTCAGACGATTTCAGTCGCGGGTTCGCCGACGGCCACGCAGCTGGTCCTGCTGGGGGCGTCGAGCGGCTCCGACGAGTCGGGGACGGGCACGATCGAGTACACCGATGGGTCCGCCCAGACTTACTCGGTCACGCTTGACAACTGGTTCAACAATCCGGACAGCGCCTCCAACACGACAGTCGCGACCGCGGCGTACATAAATGACTCCACAGGGTCGGGCAACCAGGGCGTCGTCGGCAAGCGCAACCACAAAGCGCGCATCTTCGCCGTTTCGATTCCGCTGCAAGCCGGGAAGACGATCTCGAGCGTCACGCTGCCGACGATCGCGACACTCCCGGGAGTCTTCCCAACGCACCTGTTCACGCTGGGGCTCGTCACCGCACCCGCATCGTAGGGACGGCTCGAGCTAGTTCAGCATCGCGAGAAACTGAATTAGCTCGTGGAACTTCTTCGGTGAAGTCTTTGCCAGGTCCGCGAACGAGGGCATCGGGGCGGTCGGGTTCAAGAGTGCAGCGGCAATCGCTGTGGGTCGGCGAACCCTGCCGATATGCGTCAGTGGTGGACCCGGGCCGTTGTTGCCGCTTGCGCCGATCACGTGGCATCCCTCACAGCCGGACTCTGCGGCGACAGCTTCACCGGCGACAAACGTGGCCCGCTGGGAGTGCGAGAGACCCGATGGGGGTTTCATGGCCACCGTGTCGGGAGCGCCGGTGCTCTCAATCGTCGGTGCGCCAATTGTCGGTGCGCCGGCAGACCTCAGTGTGGCCATGAGGATCGGCGTTGCGCGGATGAGCGTTGATGTGGCGAATATCAGCTTGGTGCCGTCGTTGAGCACGACGCCCGGGCAGCCGCTCATATCGATGACAAACCGCCGGGTCGAGGTCGCGTAGCGAAGGATCACGACCTGCGGGATGACAGCAACCGACGCGCAGGGCTGACCTTGGTACGACCGCACACTGTCGAGCAGGGCGTCGAGCGGTCCGCCCTTGAGAGACAGAGACCGGCCGGAGCAGATCGTCGTCCGCTGCACACCGGCGGGCGCCAGCTGGCCCGCGCGGACCCGGGTAGAGCGCAGGCGATAGAGCGCATGTATCCGCTGACGCACGTTCGCACCCGTGTCCGGACATACCGCGGCGTGAGCCGTCGGGCCGCCCGCAGCGCTGGATCGATGAGTTGGCGAAAAGATGGCCGAGCGGCTGCCGCAGCTCGCCAGAACCGCGACGCATACGAGGGCAGCGCACCAAGCACTGACGTGCCTGAGCTGATGTCCCCGGTGCCGCATGACGCGGTAACACTACGCATGGCGCGCGCGTGCAGTTGATAGCGTGACCTGTGCAAACGATTGCAGGAGCCGCAGATGACAACCGCTCTGTTCGCCAGCCGCCCGCTGTGGAGTCCGTTCATCGGTGGCAGGTTTGTCGACGTCTCGACTGCGGACACGTTCGACGTGGTCGAGCCCGCGCGAGCGCAGATCCTGGCCAGGGTGGTTGCCGCGTCGGACGAGATCGTCGACAACGCGGTTCTTGATTCCCGGCGTGCATACGAGGATGTGTGGCGAGCGCTCTCCCCCAAGGAACGTGGCGCTCTGCTCCGTCAGGTGGCGGCACGTATCCGTGATCACGCCGATGAAATCGCTGAGATCTGCGCTCGTGAAGTTGGCAAGCCCGTACGCGACGCGCTCCGGGTCGACGTCTTGTCGTGCCACTCCAGCTTCGATTACTACGCCGGCGTCGCCGAGTCGATCCATGGCGAGATCCTCGACCAAGGCGCGATAGAGGCGCGCGTCGTCTACGAGCCGTACGGCGTCGTGGCTGCGATCTTGCCGTTCAATTGGCCGCCGATCCACTTCTCGAAGAAGTGCGCACCGGCGCTTGCCGCCGGCAACACCGTGGTGATCAAGCCGGGCGAGCAGGCGCCACTGACCGTGTTGCGTCTCGTTGAGATCGCCAGTGAGATCCTGCCCCCGGGTGTGATCAACGCGGTGAGCGGCCTGGGTGCCGGCCCGGCGTTGACTTCGCACCCAAGAGTGGAGCGGATCACCTTCACCGGCGCGACGGCCACCGGGCGCAAGGTGATGGAGAGCGCAGCAAGGAACCTCACCTTCACCACGCTTGAGCTCGGCGGCAAGAACGCGATGCTCGTGCTCGACGACGCAGACGTTCCAGAAGCGGTCCGGATAGCGGTCGAAGGCATGTTCTACAACCAGGGCGAAGCGTGCACCTCGACGTCGCGACTCGTGGTGCACTCCTCGCTGTACGACGAATTCGCTGCGCAGTTTGTGGATGCGACCAGTCGGCTCGTCGTGGGTGATCCGATGGACGCGGCTACCGACATCGGGCCGCTCGTGGACGAGCACCAGCAACGCCGGGTCGAGCAGTACATCCGCAGCGGTATCTCCGACGGAGCGCGGTTGCTGTATCAGGGCGTTGTGCCAGACGGCCCGGAGCTCAACGCCGGCTTCTTCGTTGCGCCCACCATCTTCGCCGATGTGACGCCGGATATGACGATCGCCCAAGAGGAGATCTTCGGGCCGGTGGCCGCTCTGATGTCGTTTGATAGCGACGATGAGGCTGTCGAGATCGTGAACGGCACGGAGTATGGGCTCACCGCTGCGATCTGCACACGCGATGAAGCGCGCGCCGCGCGCCTTGCCGCACAGCTCGAAGTCGGCATGGTCTTTGTCAACAACTACACGCGGCGGAATTTCATCGGCTCGCCCTTCGGAGGCGTCAAGGGAAGTGGATACGGTCGCGAATACGCCGCCGAAACGGTGCGCGAGTTCGTTCGCGCCAAGAACGTTCGCTTCCCGAGCGGACGTGGCGGTGATCCCCGTGTGGCCGCCACGTCCGTGAGTTCCCCGCGCAGAGCACGGTGACGCTCAGGCGCCCCGGACGTTCACCTGCCTCCAGTCGCGGCCGCCGTCGACCGTCCGCCACAGGGTGCTGCTGCCCGTCGTGAAGTTCTGCTGGAACACCCAACCGATGTCGGGGGTGATGAAGTCGACCACAGGCTCTGCGGGCACGCTGTTGGGGTAGAAGAGCGGCGCAAAAGGATGGTTAGCGACGATGGTCCGCCAGATGTGGCCGGCGTCATCGGTAGCCAGGATGCGGTCCCCGTGAACCAGACGCCAGCTGCGCGGTGTAAGCGTGTCCACCACCCATGGCTCTGCGGGCCCTGGAGGGATCACGGCGTGCCAGCGGAGGCCACCATCGGAGGTCACATAGACGATCGTGCTCGTGCGGTTCCTGCCGTCGACGCTGTATCCCACGGCCCCGTAGTCGCCCTCGAGCATCGGTGTGCCGGCAAAGTCTCCGCCGTACCGAGTCTCGGGGGCCGGTGCCACCTGACGAGCAACCCAGGTTCCTCCTGCGTTCTCGGTCTCGTAGAGAGCTGCGGTGCCGATCGGAGTTTCGTATCCGGCCCAGCCGATAGCGGCGCTGGTGAATTCGATGTTCTTGTCGCCTCCGTAGGGAAGTACGCCGGGTCGGTGTTCCACGCCGATGGGAGTTCTCGAAACCACCTGCCAGTGTTGGCCGCCGTCGCCGGTTCTGTAGAGCGTCACCGTCGCACTTCCGCCGGCGGCGCCGATGAACGGGCACCAGCCGAGTTTCGGCGACACGAACTGCAGGCTGCACCAGTCGCCGTGCGGCTTATACCCCACGGGCGTCCAATGCCGACCACCGTCGGTGGTGCCCAGAATCGTCTGAATGCTCGCGTCACCCAAACCGCCGTACGTCAACCACGCGTCGGACGCGTTCAGTGCGAACAGGCCCGAGATCCAATGCTTGCCGCCCTGGACAGCGAGACCAGCCGGGGTGACATCCGCCCACCTCTTGCCTGCATCGGTGCTCAGCTCGATCCCCTGAGAACCGCCACCGGATGCGGGCCCGGTCTCGTCCTGGGTCCACGTCCAGACGGAAGCGGCGCCCACCACCCAAGCCTCCTGCACGGAGTGACCGGTGCCCGGGGTCGCTGACTGAGCAGTGCCCGCAGTGGCCAGGGTTGCGAAGAGCATCGCGGCGGCGGTGATCGCCAGAAGTCGCCGGTATGACCCCATCCAACGAGCTATTGCGGCACGCCGAATCCTGTGACCTTCCCGCGCCGTGCCGGGCGCCGACTCCGCCGGACCCGCATCTAATCTGCGCGAGGTGAGCTCCGGCGAAGCCTCGTTCCCCGTGCTCGAGGCGAGCGACATCGATGAGATCAGCGGTCTCCTCCAGGCCGGGGAGTACTTCTGGCTCGATCTACATGACCCGAAGCCCGACGAACTCGGCAAGCTGCGCCAGTTGCTGCACCTGCACCCCCTGACGATCGAGGACGTCAGCACCTTCTCCGAGCAACCAAAGCGCGAGCACTTCGAGGGCTACATAAGCCTCGTCGTCTATGGCGTCGACGAGCAGGCGGCCGAGGGAGAGCGGCTGCTGCGCGAGGTGCACATGCTGATCTCCGGTGATTGGGTGGTGACTTTGCATCCAACCCCGTTCAACGTGCTCGACAAGCTCCGCGATCGTGTCCGCCGCGAGCCACGGCAACGCGAACAGGCACTGAACTTCGAGATCCTCGACACCATCGTGTCGAGCTATGTGCCGGTGCTAAGTCGCATCGATGACGCCATCGATGAGATCGAGCAGGAGATTCTCGAGCAGCCCCGCGAGGCGAGCCTGCAGCGCATCTTCTCGATCAAGCGAGACCTGATCGCGATGCGCCGAGTGGTTACGCCGATGCGCGACTTCTTCGCCCGCGACGCCGATGAGATCGCGGACCTGCCGGGAATGCAGCCCGACGACAAGCTCTACTTCCGCGATGTGTACGACAGCCTGGTGCGAACCTCGGAGCTGATCGACTCCTACCGCGACCTGCTCAGCGGGGCGACGGACATGTACCTGTCGACCGTGGCCAACCGCCAGGGTGAGGTTTCCAAGCAGCTGACGATCATCGCCACGATCTTCCTGCCGCTGACGTTCCTGACCGGATTCTTCGGACAGAACTTCGCGTTCCTGGTCGGACATATCGAGAACCACACTTGGTCGTTCTTTGTGCTCGGCCTCGGCCTGCTGCTTGCATCAGTAATCGGGTTCTGGATCTACTTCCGCCGCAAGGGCTGGTTGCGCTCGCGCTGATCTGACGGCGCATACGGGAACATCTGGGGATGGCCTCATACGCCACCCCGAAAGAACCCGTTCGGCGGGCGCCGCGGCTTCCGGCTCCCGCGCTGGTGATTGCGAGCATCAGCTCTGTCCAGGTCGGTGCGGCCTGGGCGACGACGATCTTCAATACGGTGGGCGCCAGCGGCGCCTGTCTGTTGAGACTCGCATCGGCCAGCGCGGTGATGCTTGCCGTGACCCGTCCGAAATTGCGGGGCCTGTCGAGACGGCAGGCGCTCACGGCGTGTGCGCTGGGCCTGATCCTTGCCGGAATGAACCTGACGTTCTACGAGGCGATCAGTCGCATCCCCCTCGGGACAGCGGTGACGATTGAGTTCATCGGACCACTGCTGGTTGCGCTGCTGGGCTCACGACACCGGCGAGACCTGCTGTGGGCAGCGCTCGCCGTCGTCGGCATCGTGGCGCTCTGCAACGGCATCGCCAGTGGCACGGACACCGCGGGTCTGATTCTCGCGGGGGTCGCCGGCCTGTTGTGGGCGGCTTACATCCTGCTGCAGGCGCAGCTCGGTAGGGCGTTCAGCGACAGCTCCGGGCTGGCCGTGGCGATGACCGTCGCGGCATTCGTGGCGCTGCCGTTCGGCGTTCACGCGGGAGCCGGCAACCTGCTCGTTCCCGCCACCCTGGGCACCGGGGTTGCGGTGGGGATGCTCAGCTCAGCGATTCCGTACTCACTCGAGCTGAAGGCGCTGCGCCGACTCTCGACAGCCACCTTCGGCGTTCTGATGAGCCTCGAACCTGCAGCCGCTGCGCTCGCCGGCGCCGTCGTCATCGGTCAGACGATCACACCCCGCGACGCGCTCGGCATCGGTCTCGTCTGCGCCGCTTCGTTGGGCACATCGCTGACCGCAAACCCGCCGCCGGAAACACTGAACCTCGGCGCTTAATACGGCGCGGCCCGCGGCTCCGAATAGATTGGCGTCATGGCAACCATCACAGTCCGCGGTGAGGCGACGGTTCGAACGGAACCGGATGAAGCGATCCTGTGGGTGACGATCTCCGCGCTCGAGCCCGAGCCGGGAGCGGCGCTGTCCAACGTCGCGGCTCGCAGCACCCAGCTGGTCATGCTTTTCGATGAGCTCGGCGTTGTGGCAGCCGATCGTTCGACCAGCGGGATCACGGTGCGGGAGGAGTTCGACCACACCCCTGCCGGACGGCAATCGATCGGCCACCGCGCAGCCGCCGGGACCGCCATTCGTCTCACCGACCCGACACTGATCGGCCAGCTCGTCTCGCGGGCGGCGGCCGAGCTTGCGGCTCAGGTCGCCGGGCCGCAGTGGCAGATCGCGCCTGACAATCCCGCGCACCTGGAGGCGGCGAGGCAGGCGGCCGCCGACGGCCAGCGCCGGGCGCGGGCCTACGCCGAAGGTGTCGGCGCGACGCTCGGTCAGCTCATGGAAGTAAGCGAGCCGGAGGACCCAAGAGCGCCGATGATCACGCGCGCGGCTCGCGCGGCGATGTCACACCCAGCCGGTGGCGAGCAGATCCCGGTGCAGGCCGGTGAGCACGAGGTCACCGCGTCGGTGCGTGTGACCTTTGCGCTCGAGTTGGAGGCCCCGCGGTGAGCTAGCGGCCAGATCGCGTAGCCCTGCGTTGGGCGTCACGCGCCAGCGCCACCGCTCCGAGCACGCCGGCATCAGCTCCCAGCCTGGGTGTGACCAGGTAGCTGTCGATCTCCTGGCCGAACAGTGGGCTGTGCAGATAGTCGTTGAACAGCTCGCGCACGCGTTGGCGGACACGATCGAGCAGGTGCCCCCGCCGGCCGATACCGCCGCCCATGACCAGTCGGTGGGGCGAGACCACGAGCGCGATCGCCAGGATCCCCGCCGCGGTGTACTCAGCCTCCAGCTCCCACGCTGGGTGGTCGTCCGGAAGCCGCACGGGGTCGCAGCCGTAGCGCGCGGCCAGCGCCGGGCCGCACGCCAGCCCTTCCCAGCAGTCGCCGTGCCAGGGACAGGAGCCCTCGTAGGTGTCGCCCGCGACTCTAGGGATGCGGATGTGGCCGACCTCCGGCTGCAGCGCGCCGTACCAGAGGCTGCCGCCGATGACCAGCCCTACGCCGATGCCTGTCCCGACAGTCAGATAGGCGACGCTGGGCAGCCCGTGGCCCGCGCCCCAGGTGTACTCACCGTAGGCAGCGGCGGCGACGTCATGGTCGAACGTGACAGGGACACCAAGCTCGTCGCGAATCCTCGGAGCGATGTTCGCGTTGCGCCACTGGAGCTTCGGGGTCGTCGTCACGTGACCCCAGGTCGATGACTCGGGGTCAAGATCAACCGGGCCGAACGAGCCGATCCCGATCGCCTCCGGAAGCTCGTGCTCGCGGAAGAACGACGTGATCAGGCCGAGCGTGGTGTCGGGATCGGTGGTTGGGATCTCAGAGCGGGCCAGCACCTCGCCCGATTCGCCGGCCAAGGCGCAGACGCAGGTCGTACCACCGGTCTCGATCCCTCCGTAGAGCCCGGACACACTCAGAGAGCGCCTACCTGCAGATACCCAGGTCGTGGGCGACGCTTGTGGGAAGTCCCTTGATCGGGCACTGCAAGCTGCTTCCCTCGGTGAGGAAGTCCCACCGCGCTCCCACTCGATGTTCGACGATGACACCGTTGGCCGCTACACGAAGGCAAGCCCTCGATAGCTTCGCGGGCCAAGCGAGGACGGCGTAGCCGCGATTGACAGTCGAGATCGTGACAACCTGGCACCTGGCCTGCGCGCTGCTGAGTTTGCCCTGGCGCACCACCGCCGCAACCACGGCGGCACGCTCAGCCTTTGTCGCCCGCCTATGGGCCAGCGCCGCGGCTGGGATCGCCATCGCCACCACCAGCAGCGCTACGCAGACGCGGACACGGAACACGGCGCCAACTTACCCAATCGGTCGGTTGGCTGCCCACGCCGACCGTCAGGGACTGACGTATCCGGCGAGCAGCGCGCCCTGGTGATGACCTGTGTCGGCGCGAAATTGGTCGCTGCCGGTCTCGACGACCGAGAACCCGCTGTGGTCACCGTCGCCATTGATGACGTCCGGCCCCCGCTGGCCGGGCGGATCGTCGATGACGATCCCAACATGCGCGGCCGACGGATCCGACCCGAGGTTCAATCCGTACACAGCGACATCGCCGGCAGCCGCCCGGTAGCCGCTGTCCGCCGGATGCCAGGTGCCATGGTCGACACCCCACTCGTAGAAGCTGATCGCGCCGGCGTTCAGATCGCCGGAGCCGTACCCGTAAGGCACTGCGATCCCCGCCTTCTGCCACGCCCAGGCAGCAAAGTCAGCGCACCACTCCTCCGACGCCTCGCCGCCGGGACAACTCGACGACCCAGCGCCCCAATAGGCGCTGAATTTGTTGCAGTAGGAGTCGGCCGGATCAGTGGCGTAGCCGACCTGACTGTGGGCGATCGCGACGATGCGCCGCCCCAGCGTCATGCCTGCGAGTGCCGTCCTACCCGGCAGCCGGAAGGACTGAGTGCGGCCCGGCGCAGCCGTCAGGACGATTACGAGCACCAGGACGGCCGCGCCCGCGACCGCCACGAACCTGCGCCTGTGCCGCGAGCGTTGAACGCGAACCCGGCGAGCCCGGCTACCCTGATACCGCGGGTTGCGACGTTCAGCGGACCTCGGTTGCCGCGGTTCACGCCTGGTGTTGGCGCGCCGCAGCTCGCCGATCTCCTGCTGAAGCTCGCGGAGCCCCGCTGATTCTCCGCCTCTTGCCTCCGGATCCCGGCGGCGCCTGATGTTGCTCGATTCCCAGTCTTGATTCATCTTCTCAGCCCAATAGCTCGCCCATATGGGCGTCGCGGTGACCGTCAGCTAACTGTCGCGTACGGACCGGCCGTCCGCTATCCGGTCACAACCGGAGCCCGGTCCGGTATTTCCCTGAGATGGTCCACATGAGAAACCGTGCTCAGTGGTCGGATGCGCAGCTGCTGGCCGGTATTGCCGCCTGCGACGAACGGGCGTTCAGTGTCTTTTATCGGCGGCACCTGGCGCTGATCGTAGGCTGGGCGGTACGGCGTACCCGAGACCCGGATCTGGCCGCCGACCTGACTGCCGAGGTGTTTGCCGCCGTGCTGGTCTCTGCGGCACGGTACACGCCCACAAACGACTCCTCCGCCGGCTGGCTGATCGGGATCGCTCGGAACGTGCTCGGCCACAGCGTGCGCCGCGGCCAGGTGGATGCCCGCGCCCGTGAGCGGGTCGGCGCCGCGGCGCTGACGGTCGAGGATCACGACATCGAACGCATCCTTGAGCTAGCCGCCAGCGACGAGGGCGTGGCCGGGCAGCTTCTGGATGAGCTGCCGTTCCACGAGCAGGCGGCTGTGCGTGCCCGCGTGATCGAGGAGCGCGACTACGCCGAGATCGCCGTCGAGCTCGGATGCTCGGAAATGGTCGTGCGCAAGCGTGTCAGCCGTGGCCTCTCGCGACTGAGAACGGCGTTGGTGACCAGATGAACGGCGACTTCTTCAGCCAGCTGGAGGCTGAGCTCGGCAGCCTCACACACGCCGGCATGCACCTTGATGAGACGGCCGGCCAGAAACGCCGCCGCCTGATGATGCTGATCAGGCGCGCCGCGGTGACCGTCGTCCTTGCCATCGCGCTGGCCGCGTCGTTGTCCAGCGAGTTTCCGGCCACCGCCAGCGGCCATGACGCGGCTGCGCACATCTGGGCGGTGCAGAGTTGGTAATGCAGGCCGACGGCGATGAGCGCCAGCTGACCGAGGATGACCAGCAGCCGGCCGCGGAGAAGCGGCCGGTAAACCGAGCGCGCTCGGTGATCGAGATGCTGGCGACGGTTGGTGTGGCAGTCGGGCTCGCCCTGCTGATTCAGGCCGTTCTGGTCAAGCCGTACAAGATCCCCAGCGGCTCGATGATTCCAACCCTGGCGATCGGCCAGCGGATCCTCGTCAACCGCCTCGACACCCATCCCGGTCTCGGCGACGTGGTCGTATTTCATCCTCCGACAGGAGCCGCGGTCGGGGATGAAGGCGTCTGCGGTAACGGCCAGCAGGGCTTCGGGCTGCGCGCGGCGTGCGACAAGGACTCCGGCCACGAGTCCTCGGAAACGTACGTGAAACGCGTGGTCGGCCTGCCAGGCGATCACCTACAGATCATCGGCGGCAAGGTCTTCCGAAACGGCCACCGGGAAAGCGGCTCATACATCCAGGCCTGTAACACGGGCCCCAGCTACTGCTACTTCCCGGAGAGATCACGGTCCCCCACGGCGACTATTACATGATGGGCGACAATCGCGGCGTCTCAGACGACAGTCGCTTTTGGGGCCCGGTACCCCAGAGCTGGATCGTCGGCACCGCGTTCTTCACCTACTGGCCGCCGCGCCGCGTCGGCACGCTCTGACAGCCAGCCTCAAGGTGACTATCCGGCGCGCAGGGACAGCGGCAGCGCATCCAACCAGCCGTCGTCGGAGTCCGTGCGTGGCATCGACGTCGGCGACCACGGCACTGACGTTGTCCCGGCTCCCAGAGGCCAGTGCCGCCGCGACGAGGCAGCGAACTGCCTCGGCTGACTCTTCAATCGCGAGGTACTCCGCTACTTGGGCGTCTGTGAGGTAGTCGGTGACACCGTCTGAGCACAGCAGCAGACGATCGCCCTCGAGAGCCGGAAAAGTACGCAGACCCGGTGGCTCGCGCTCGGCCCCATTCAAGACGCGCAGCACGACCGAGCGCTGAGGATGCTGATGTGCCTCGCACTCGCTGACCAGGTCCTGATCGATCAGCTCCTGCACAAGGCTGTCGTCACGCGTAAGCCGTCGTAGACGCTGGTCGCGTAACAGATAGGTGCGCGAATCGCCGATGTTGGCGACGATGTAACAGCGATCGTTTGAAAGCGCGACAGCTGTCAACGTCGTGGCCATACCAGCGTTCCGCGGCTCGTAGAGGGTGGCGAGGGAGATCAGGTCATTGGCGTCCGCGACCGCATTACTGAGCTCGCGATCGAGTGGTTGCAGCAGTCGTCGCTTGTCGAGCGCGACCATCTTCAAGATCGTGAGCTGGCTGGCGAGCTCGCCCGCAGCTGCGCCGCCCACACCGTCGGCAACAGCGACGAGGCGCGACGATGCGAACACCGCGTCCTCATTGTTGGAGCGAAGCCCGACCTCACTCAGCACGGTCGGACGCAGCATGAAAATGTCGCAATCACAGGCACACAGTAACCACAGAGTGAGTACGGGCTCGCCACCTGTCAGGATTCGCGTCTACGTCTCCCACGGGCCATGCCCGCCTGGTTCGGGGCTCCAGACCTCGGGTAGGCCTGACAGGCGAGCACGTAAGCCCACCGAGCAAGGAGCCGAATGGCAAATAGGCTCGAGTCCAGGTCGAAGGACTCGCATCGTGCGATCGAGGAGCAGAACAGCGGCGCCGGATCTGACGGACGTTGGGAACGCGACCCGCTGTCGTCGGACGATCAGGCGACGTCCGTCGGGGCTGCGTCAGTTCATCAGGGAGCACCACCGCTCACTGCTGGCGCTGCTGACGATCGGCATCGTGCTGACCTTCATCTTTGCGGTACTCCCCCAGATCGCCGGGTTCGGAAAGAGCCTGCACCGCCTTCGCTATGGCAACAAGTGGTGGCTTGCGGGTGGCGTCGGGCTCGAATGCATCTCGCTGTTCGGCTACATGGCGCTGCTGCGGCTGATGTTCTCCTGCGGAGGGGTGCGGATCGCGTGGCGCTCCAGCTACCAGATCACGATGGCGGGGTCGGTCGCGACGAAGCTGTTCGCCGCCGGCGGCGCCGGCGGCATCGCCCTGACGGTGTGGGCGCTGCTCGCCGACCGGGCTCTCGGCGAAATCGGTGGCGCGGCGAATGATGAGCTTCGAGCTGCTGCTCTACGGCGTCTTCATGCTGTCCCTCGTCATCTTCGGCGCCGGCCTGGCGCTCGGAGCTGTTCCCGGGAAACTCGCCGCAGGGCGCTGACGGTGGTGCCGGCTATCTTCGGCGCCACCGTGATCGCGCTCGCACTCGCGATGGGCTTCTCCGCCGACAAAGCCGCGCGCTGGCTGACGCGCATGTCGCAGCGCAGGCACGGATCCTTCTTCAAGAAGCTGGCGACGGTGCCCGGCACGCTGCACGGCGGCGTCGAGGCCACGATCGAGGTCCTGCACAGACCGAAGCCCAGCCTGCTCGGAGCCGTCGTCTACTGGGCGTTTGACATCGCGACCCTGTGGGCGTGCTTCCGCGCCTTTGGCGCCACGCCGCCGATCGCCGTCGTTGTGCTCGCCTATTACGTCGGTCAGCTGGCGAACGCGCTGCCGATCCCGGGCGGCATCGGGGGCGTGGAGGGCGGCATGATCGGCTCGTTCATCGCCTTTGGCGTCAACGGCAGCACCGCCGTGCTGGCGGTGCTCGCGTACCGGATCATCTCCTTCTGGCTGCCGATCCTCCCCGGCTCGATCGCCTACCTGCAGCTCCGCTCGAGCGTCGCCAAGTGGCGTGAGCAGCAGGAGGCGGCCAGGACGAGCAGCGCCCAGCGCGAGCCGGAGACGGCTACTCGATGAAGCCGCCCGACTGGTGCTGCCAGAGCCGGGCATAGGTGCCGCCGTGTGTGAGCAGCTGCTGGTGGGTGCCGGTGTCGGTGATCGCACCGCCCTCGATGACGACGATCCGGTCAAGACGCGCGATCGTCGACAGCCGGTGGGCCACCACCAGAGACGTGCAATCGGCCATCAGCGACCACAGCGCCTCCTGCACCAGACGCTCCGACTCCGAGTCGAGCGCGCTGGTGGCCTCGTCAAGGATCAGGATCGGCGCGCGCTTCAGCATTGCCTGGGCGATCGCCACACGCTGGCGCTGTCCGCCGGAGAGCTTCAGGCCGCGCTCGCCCACGATCGTGTCGTAGCCGTCGGGAAGCTCCGCCACGAACTCGTGCACGTGCGCGGCACGGCTGACCTCGATGATCCGATCGAGGTCGGGTGGACCGTCCTCGCCGAGCCAGATGTTGTCGGCGATCGTGCGGTGCAGCATCTGCGGATCCTGCGGCACGTAGGAGATCTGACGCCTCAGCGACTCCTGCGTGACCTCGCGGATCGACTGGCCGTCGATCCGGATCTCGCCACCGGTCACATCCATGAAGCGCAAGACCAGCCGGGTGAGGGTCGACTTGCCGCCGCCCGAGGGACCGACGATGCCGACGTGCTCGCCGGGTGCCACGGTGAGATTGAGGTTGTCGATCAGCGGCTGGTCGGGCGCATAGGAGAAGTCCACGGAGTCGAACGAAACCTCGCCGTGCGGCACCGTGAGCTCGCTCGCCGCCGGGGCGTCGATCACCTCCGGGTCTGAGTTGATCAGTCCCACCAGCTTCGCCCCGCGACCGAGAGCACGCGACAGCGAGCGCACCGTCTGGAAGCTCTGGATCACCTGATCGGCGATGTTCGAGGCGTAGAACAGGATCAGGTACACGACCGGCGCCGCGACGTCGTGATGAAAGGCCAGCACCACGCCGATGAACAGCGCGCCCCAGCTCATCGCATTGATGATCGTGGACATCCACGTGCGGGTGACCGTGAAGACGCGGCGAGCGCCGAGATCCGCCCCCACGGAGTTGCTCAGCTTCCCCTCGAGCGTCGCGCGCTCGAGCGCCTCGCCACTCTGCGCCTTCACCGTCGCGATGTTGCGAATCACGTCGAAGGCAACACCCTCGGCCTCGGTGTGCGCAGCGGAGAAGCGCACCGATGCCTCGGTGACCGGCTTCGAGCGGATCACGATCAGCCAGACGAACAGCCCGGTGCAGACCGCCACCGTGAGCCCGACCGGCCACGCCACGATCAGCAGCACGATGATCCCAGCGAGCACGCCGACGACGATCCGCAGCATCCCCCAGGTGAGCTCGTCGATCGACTGCATCAACGCCCAGGAGAAGGTGGAGAGCGTCGAGGAGACCTCGCCGGAGGGGTGATCGATATGCCAGCGGTAGCTGAGGTCGAGCAGACGATCGAAGGCGACCGCGACCGAGTTCGCAAACGCCTTGGTGCAGCCCTCCCACTCCATCCATCCGGCGAGCCGCCAGCACGCGGTGCCGATCAGCAGCAGCACCGCGTAGAGGATCACCAGCGTTCCGAACGTATTCCAGAGCTGGTCGCCGGGCTTCAGGTTGATGATGCGCTCGAGGGCGTCGGCGAAGACGAGCGGCGTTGCGACACCGTCGACCAGCACGCCGAGGATCACGCACACCGCGCCCCCGATCAGCAGGCGCGCGATATGGCCGTGAGACCTCCACGCAGAAGCGCAGGGTCTCCTGCGTTGCTCGCCTTCACCTCCATCGCGCTCGCTGGCACGAGCGGTCAGCTCAGGCCCAGGTGTTCACACACGACCGGCGCCGCCGGGGCGACGTCGGCAGACAGGCGTGGCAACAGCTCAGCCCAACCAGGTTGCAGCGCGATCGCCTCGCGCACCAGCGTGAGACCGCGATCCACCTCGCCCGACAGGACGATGCCGAGCCCGGCCCAGAACAGCAGCTCGTGGTTGTCGGGAGCGAGCTCGAACGCCTGCCGGAAGAGCGCCGCCGCCTCTTCGTGACGGCCCTCGCTGGTCATGTCATCGCCCTGTCCCGGCCAGCTCGTAGGAACGGTGCAGGTCGTAGAGCCGTCGCAGCTCGACCAACGGCTCGGGGTGATCCTCGACCCGGAGCGAGACGCGTCGTCTCCCACGACTCGCCCTCGGCCGGCACGACCAGCAGCGCCGCCGACTGTCGACCGCGGATATCCCCACCGGCTGCCTCGGCTGCGTCGAGCGCTGCAAGCAGGCGGCTGGCCAGCGGGCCAGCCGCCGTAGAAAACGCTTCCATCATGCGTGACCAGACCGTCGCGTTGGCCATGATGTTGGCCTGGCAGGAGACCTGGTCTCCAGTCACGTGGCCGGCAAAGTCCATGCAGGCGGCGCCGGTGTGGGCGGCGACCGCGCCGTGTGCGTCGACGATCGCGAGCTGGCGTCCGGCAGCGCCGGGGTCCGCTGCGGTCAACCGCGCCAGCGTCTCCGCGGCGCCGACCCCGGAGGCGAGCAGCTCGAGCGCCTCGGGCCCGTAGGCGACGCGCACGTTGGCCTGGGTCGCCGACCGCCCCGACGCCGGGGCGCGCCCACGGCACCAGCGGTCCGACGCCGAACCAGTGGGACTGGACGGCGACGCCGAGCTCACCGGTCTGCGAATCACGCGCGACGATCGAGTAGGTCACGTCTCCATCGTACGGAGGTGGCGCGGATCGATACGCCGGTCATGTGGCCAAGAGCGCGTCGGTGAGCGCGTTGATACCGGCGAAGTGGGCGGCCAGCTCATCGCTCAGCCCGTAGCGGCGCGCGAGCTCCGCCGGCGGCGCGTAACAGACCCGGGTGGTGCCTCCGTCGTCGTAGATCAGCACCTTCAGCGGGAGATCGAGCGCAACCAGCGGCACGGCATCCATGACTGGCGTGCCACCTGCCGGGCTGCCGAAGATCACGACCTTGGTGTCGCGCAGCTCGAGTCCGCCGGCCGCAGCCTCGCCGCTGTGATCGATCACCGCGAAGAGCTTCATGCCCTTCTCGGCGATCAGGCCGAGAGGCGCGTGACGGCGACGTCGACTGACAACGCGGTCGTCTTCACGACGATGCCCGCTGCGTTTGCGACGTTGGTCTGACATGCGTCCCCCTGGGTCGATGGGCGTCGCGATCATACGAATCGGTCTGCCGGTGGCTCACGTTTCGCCGTGTCGTGAGCGTTAATGAGGTTGTGGGCGCCACTGCAGAACTGACATCGATGCGTGAGAGCGAGCGCGTCCGTATCGTCGCCGCGCTCGCGCTCACGCTGCTGATGTGGGCCTCGGCGTTCGTGGTGATCCGCTCCGCCGGACGCCACCTCTCCCCGGGCCCGCTTGCGCTCACCCGGATCGTGATCGGCAGCATCACGCTCGGCGTGGCGATGGTCGCTCGCAGGGAGCGCCTGCCAGGAGCGCCGGCGCTTTCGCCCGCGCTGCCGCCTCCGGCGTGCTCTGGTTCGGCGTGTACATGGTGTCGCTGAACGCCGCAGAGCGGTGGGTCGACGCCGGCACATCCTCGCTGCTGGTCAACACTGGCCCGCTGTTCATCGCGCTGCTGGCCGGATGGCTGCTGCACGAAGGCTTCCCGCGCGCGCTCCTGGCCGGATGCGCGGTCGCACTCGCCGGAGCTGGGCTGATCGCTCTGAGCGTCTCCGGGCACAGTTCGCACAAGCTGATCGGCGCCGGGCTGTGCGTGGTCGCGGCGCTCGCTTACGCGCTGGCGGTGGTGATTCAGAAGCCGGCGCTGCGAGTCGCGGGTGCGCTGCCGATCACGTGGCTTGCCTGTACCGCAGGCGGTGTGGTGTTGCTGGGGTTCGTCCCGCAGAGCGTGCATGAGCTCGCGCACGCGTCGGCGGCAACGCTTGCAGGTGTGGTTTACCTCGGCTTGGGCCCGACCGCCGCCGCCTTCCTGCTGTGGGCCTACGTGCTGTCGCGGATGGATGCCGGACGGCTGGGCGCGACCACCTACGTGGTGCCGCCGCTGGTGGTCGTGATCAGCTGGATCGCGCTCGGCCAGGTACCGCCGGTGCTGGCGATAGCGGGCGGCGGGCTCTGCCTCGCCGGCGTGGCCATCGCCCGTCGCCGCTAGCTCGGGTCGCTGCTCAGATGTCGACGGTCTACAGCGGTCGTTACTCAGCCGTCGAGCGGGTCGCTGCTAAGCCGTCGAGCGGGTCGCAGCGCACAGCGAGCAGGGCCACGTCGTCCTCGAGCGGCCCGTCGTTCAGCGCCTCGACCTGATCCAGCAGCCGATTCGGAATCGCGTCCCAGATCGCGTTGGGGAGTCCGCCGCCAACAGCTCCAGCAGCCCCTCGATACCCGAGGCGCGTACCCCGGGAGACCACCCGACCCTCATAGATCCCGTCGGAGTACAGCAGCATTGACCAGCGCTCACCGAGCTCGACCTCATGCAACTCCCAACGCGGCGGCAGACCGATGCCGAGCGGTGGCCCACCGACCTGCTCTGTCAGCAGCCGCAGGTCCCCTCCGACCGAAACCAGCGGCGGCGGATGCGCCGCGAGCCCCACCCATGCCTCGACCGGTGTTGAGATCGACCTCGATGCTGGCAACGGTGGCGTAGACGTGGCTCGCGTGGCGCTCCTGGTTGGTCACGCGGTCCAGCGTGCGCAGCAGCGGCAGCTGCTCAACGCCCGCCAGCATCAGCGTGCGCCAGGCGATGCGCAGCTGCACGCCGAGCGCTGCCTCGTCCGGCCCGTGTCCGCAGACATCGCCGAGCACCAGCTGGAGACGCGTCGGCGAGCTCTGTACCACGTCAAAGAAGTCGCCACCCAGGACCTGGCGGCGGTCGCCCGGGCGGTACCCGGACCGATCCAGACCCGCGGATCCTCGATCAGCATCCGCGGCATCAGTCCGCGCTGCACCCGCGCGCTCTCCGCGCTCTGGAAGCGCAGCACCGCCAATTCGCGCGCATAACGCTCGGCACGGTTGCGCTGAACCGAGTGGCGGATCGCGCGTGCGATCGCGTAGCCCTCGCCGCCGCGCTTCACCATGTAGTCCTGGGCGCCGTTCGTCAGGGCCTCGCCACCGCGTCATCGTCGCCGTCGGCGATCGAGCACCACGATCGGCAGGTCCGGGTACAGCGTGCGGATGCGGTGCACCGCATCAAGCCCAGGACGTCCGGCAGGTCGATGTCAAGCAGCACGCAGTCGATGCCCGGCCCGAGGCGCGCCTCAGCCTCAGCAGAAGCTCGACACGCGAGCGACGCGGAGTTGCTGGCCATGCGTCAGCCAGGCGGCGGATCACGTCGTCCGCCGCAGACTGGTCATGCTCGATCAGCAGCAGCTGGCTCGGGTCTCCCGCGAGTTGCCTTGCCGGTCTGGTGGACTCGCGCACGCTGACGACCTCACCGGTTTGCGGTTGGGGATTCTCGATCAGGATACTTCCAGTCGTCGCGATACTTTCCGGCCCCCAGCGCGTTCAAACTCCCATAAGGTTGTCTGTCATCCATCGGTCGAGCGAGAATGTGCGCAAACGTATGGTCGTTGTAGGCTGAACAGCAATGGCAGGTCTGACCGTCGAATCACAAGCGAACGGGGTGGTGTTCGTTGCGGGCGAACTCTCCCTGGCCGAGGCCCCGATTCTCGAAAGTCATCTGGCTGAGGTCTTGGCGAAGGCATCGGCGGCGGTGGTGGTCGACCTCGCGGGCGTCGAATTCATCGACTCGACGGGGCTGAGCGTGCTCGTGCGCGCCCAGCAACACGCAGCCGAGCGCGGGCTCGAGTTCGGCGTCCAGAACCCGCGGGCTCAGGCCCACCGCCTGCTCAGCTTGACGGGGCTTGAGGAGCGTCTGACGATCGCAGACTCCCCCAGCGGCCAGACCCCAAAGCTGAGTCGGCTCAGCGCCTCGGGAACCAGCACCGGGCGCCGAACATCATGCGAACCTCGGTGCCGCTGCCGCGCTCGACTCTCGAACTCGGCGCCGGTCCGCCAGTGTGTTGATCACGGCGACGCCCATACCCGAGACCACGGTTGCGGATCGAACCTGGCGTGATGCCGCAGCCACGGTCTCGCACGACGGCCTCGACCGTGTCGCCGCGGATCGCCAGCGAGAAGATCAGCGGCCCGGTCCAGCCGGATAGGCGTGCAGCACGACGTTGTTGCAGGCCTCGCTGACCGCCGTGCGCAGATCGTCGACCAGTGCTGGTCGAGGCTCAGCAGCCCGAGCCACCGTGCGGATCACCGACCGCACCAGTGTCACCGAGCCGGCCACGCTGTCCAGTTCGAGTCGCACGCGCATGGCGTTGTCTGAGCGTTGATGCAGCACAGGCGCTCTCACGGTTGCAACGCGAACATCGAGTCGAGCGTCTCGCATGCCGACATCATGTGGATGTGCGCCAGGTGCATGTGATCGAGCAGATCGGTCACGGTCAGGGCACGCTCGACCGTGCGGGTCGCCGCTGCTGTCACCTCGGCGAGCGCCGCGCACCGAGCTAGCCGTCCCGCCGCCGCAATGACAGCGTGCATGTGCCTGCGCCAGCAGTACTTTGCGGCGAGCCGGATCGAGCCTCGCGCTGGCGTAATAGCCGGCTATACCGATGTCGCCGTAGAGTCCGGTCATGCTGAGGCAATCCGGGTCCGGGTCCGCTTCGCTGCGGTCCTCGACGAGCGACTCGCAGCGCAGCCGCGCCTCTTCCAGCAGCATGTACGCCAGCTCTTCGGAGCTGGTGCCCTGTTCGATCGTCTGTATCTCAGCCGTGTGCATGAGCCCAAGAACCTCTCGGCATATCGGGTGGTATCTGGGGTATTTCCCCGGCCTCGGAGTGACCAAACGCAGTGCCCCCCCGACTCTCGGGTCTTGCGACCGCAGTTGCTTGGCGAGCCTGATCACCGGGTATTGCCACGTCGTGACCGGCCCTCAACGCCGGCGCGAAAAGGAGGATGGAAATGGTTGCTTTGTTGGTATTGCTGCTGATCCTTGCCGTGCTCGGCGGGCTTGGCTTTGCCGCACACATACTGTGGTTCGTGCTGATTGCCGCAGTGATCCTGTGGGTCCTCGGCTTCTTCGTCGGTGGCGTGTCATCCGGCGGCCGGCGGGGCTGGTACGGCCGCTGGTGACTTCCTCAGCTCCCGGTCGGCTCGCCGCACGTGAGCCGACCGGGAGTGTTGGAACGTTTTGCGACCGAGGACGCGGGGATTGGACGAGCACGGTAGTCTCAGATCACCGTTGGAACGCGATTTTCTAGTTGAAGCACAAACAGAGGCTCGCGGGACTGTGGTGACAGTCTCAGGCGAGCTCGATGTCGCCTCGAGCCAGGTGTTGGAGCGCGAGCTCGCAAAGCTGGATGAGGCCCCTCTGGTCGTTGTTGACCTGCGCGGGCTGACGTTCATCGACTCAACGGGACTGGGCGTGCTCGTTCGCGCACACCAGGTCGCGCAGGAGCAGGGACGGCGCTTCGGCTTGGTGCGCGGTAACGGTCAGGTGAGCCGCCTGCTCAGCCTCACAGGGCTGGACGAAGAGTTGCTGGTGGGCGACTCCGCCGACCAGCTGATGAACGCCGACTGACCCGCGCGCTCCGCCCCTGGGCCGTACGCCCTGTGCCGGCGCCCGCGGGCGCTACGCGTTGGCCTGGCGCCCGCGATCGACGAGCAGCAGGTGCATCAGCTCACCCTCGTCGGAGGACTCGAAGCTGAGCTGGTCGACAAGTTCTGCCAGCGCAGCTCTGCGGGCCTCGACCTCATCGCTGGTGCGCACGATCGCTGGCTCGGGCTCCGTGCCCGAGCCGGGTCAGCCGGGTGAGCCAACCATTGCGACGATCGGCCCGGCATCCATCGTCAGGCGGTGGTCTGAGCTCGAGATCCCGACGACGAGATGCCCGTCGGCGGCGACCTCGGCGAAGCCCGCCATCGCATCGTTGATCGCGTAGAGATCAGAGGCGCCACTCATCGTGAAGTGGGCGCCGGCGGCTGCGGCGCGGGCGACCCGCCCGATCAGGTGCCTCACGAGCGGGACGGGCTCGCACCACATCACCAAGTCCTCCGCTGCCAGAGCCTCGGGCCGCTCCGGCCACTCGTCGTCGCTCGGGAAGCCGGCCTCACTGGCCTCCTCCGTAAGCCTGAAGCGCATCCGCACCTCGGTGCCGCCGTCTGGCGGCGTTCTGAACTCGGCCTGATCTGCCAGCGCGCTGATCAGCGCCAGACCCAGCCCCATGTGATCGGCGGTGCTGGACAACCGCCGGATCCCAGTGCCGCTGTCGCGTACGACTATGTCGACGCGGTCACCGGAATTGCTCACCAGCACTCGCATCGGCCCGCGCCGCCCCTCGTAGGCGTGAATGACGACGTTGTTACAGGCCTCGCTGACGGCAGTCTTGATATCCGTCGCAAGCTCCTCGTCGAAGCCGGCCGCCTCTGCGACCCCCGTGAGCGCCGCACGCACAACAGACACATTCTCTGGCCGGTTCTCGAGCTCGAGCCGGACACAAGCTGGTTCTTGAATCACGCCTTCGCCCAAGTTACCGCAAGCTTGATGTTCACAGAGATCACGCTTCCTCGATCCCGGCCCTCTCTAAACCAAGAAAAAGGAGCGCGCTTGACGCGCGCTCCTTTTTCTACGTCACAACCGAGGTGAAAATCCGATGGCGCCCTACGCCCGCACCGGACGCTCGCCGTCGACAGCCGCCGAAAGCTGCCGGAGCGCCTTGCTGAGGATTCGTGAGATCTGCATCTGCGAGACGCCGACTTCATCGGCGATCTCACTCTGCGTCTTGTCCTCCACGAACCGCAGCGCTAGCACACGGCGGTCGCGCTCGGAGAGGCGCTTGGCTGCGGGAGCGATCGACGCTGTGAGCGTCACGAGCGAGTAGTGCTCGTCGATCTCACCGATCGAGTCGCCCAGGGTGCCGGCCTCGCCATCACCATCGTCGTGCGGCGTGTCAAACGACACGGCGTGGTGTGCGGCGGCGGCCTCGGCCGCCTCGAGCACCTCTCCGACGCTGATCTCGAGGAATTCGGCAACCTCGTTGTAGGTGGGCTCGCGGCCGGTCTTGGCGGCCAGCTGCCGCTCGGCCTGAGCAACCTGGAGGGCGAGCTCCTGGATACCGCGGGGCATGTGCACGGCCCAGCCGGAATCGCGGAAGTAGCGCTTCAGCTCACCCAGAATCGTCGGAACCGCGAAGTGCTGGAATCCGATTCCGCGGCTTGCGTCATAACGATCGATCGCCTTGACGAGGCCAAGGCTTGCGACCTGCTCGAGATCGTCCAAGGGCTCCCGTGCGCCTCGGTACCGGCGCGCAAGCTTGCGTGCGAGCGGCAGGTACTGCCTGACCAGCGCCTCACGGGCGTTCTGGTCCTTGCGCTCCTGCCAACGGCGGAACAGCTCCTGGGTCGGCACGTCGCGGCCGCCCAGCATGCGAGGTTCGGTGACGCTAGAGGTCAGATCCATAGCTTTACGCCTACCCGGAAGGTTATCGCCCCCAAACCTCCTGATCACCCGATTGGCGTGTACCTGGGGATTGGCGTCTACTTAGGTTGACGCATGCCGGGCTCTGCGCTGTCCAAAACACGCCGGGCCGAGTCCACATCAAGGCTTTCGATCAGGCGTCCATCGACTGTGGTCACGGCCTTTCTTGCCCGGCCTGCCTGCTCAAAGGCCTCGATCACGCGATGCGCGTCTTCGAGCTCCTGACGCGACGGAGAGAATGCGCGGTTGCAGGGCTCGACCTGCTCCGGATGGATCAAGGTCTTGCCGTCGAAGCCGAGCCGGCGCGCCTCCAGGCACTCCGCCTCGAAGCCCGGCGGCATCGCGTACGTCGTTGTAGACGCCGTCCAGGATCAGCGCGACCGCTCGCGCGGGCCGCCAACAGACACAGTCCCAGGCTCGTCTCAAGCGCCCTGCGATCGGGGCTGTTCGCGGCCCGCAGCGCCGCGAGCAGGTCGTTGGTGCCCATGACCAGGACCCTGAGCTGCTCGCTGGCCGTGGCGATATCAAGCGCGCGCAGCACCGCCAGCGGCGTCTCGAGCATCACCCAGATCTGCGTCCGTGAGGACCCAGCTCTCTGCAGCGCGTGCTCCACCGCGAGCACATCCTGACTCGATTGCACCTTGGGCACGACGACCGCATCGGGCTCGACCAAAGCCACCGCAGCCAGGTCGTCCGCGTGCCAGCTGGTCCCGATCGCGTTGATCCGGACCGTCACACGGCGCTTGCCGTAGGCGCCGCTGCGCACGAGCTCGCAGACTCGGTCGCGAGCCAGAGTCTTGGACTCCGGGCGCAACCGAATCCTCGAGGTCGAGGATCAGGGCATCGGCCGCCAGATCTCGCGCCTTCTCGAGCGCCCGCTCATTGGCGCCCGGCACGTACAAGGCTGAGCGGAGTCGCAGGCCGGACGCGGTCACAGCTGGATCATCTCGCAAATGGGTAACACCTCTGCTTGAAGATCGGCGACCATCACCACCACAACGCGATCGCGAGGAGGCTGGCAACGTATGAAGAGCTGGGATCTGAAGGCGGTGTCGTTGAGTCCGCACGCTCCGGAGATCCTGGAGAGCGGGGACGACGGCCGGGCAATCGTGCTTGAGATACCGGCGGGCGGCAGCCTGCGCGAGCACCAGGTACACGAGCGCGCCTGGGTGGTCGTGGTCAGCGGTGAGGTCGCGATCTCGAGCGAAGACGGCGAGTCGGTGAGTGGCGGACCCGGGCCTGATGTTGCAGTTCGAGCCAAACGAACGCCACAGCGTCGACGCCCTCAGCACCGCGCGCATCATGCTGCTGCTCACGCCATGGCCCGGCGACGGGCACCCAGGGGCCATGGACCTGGACGAGAAGAAGCTGGTTCGCCAGCGGGCGGCCGAGCGTCGCGCAGCTTAGGCGGCGCGGCCTAAGCTGCTGACCGGCCAGGCCCGCTGGCCTGGCCGGTTTTCGCGATCTGGTTGGGAGTCCGCCCGTCCCGGCGCTAAGCCAGGACGAACTGCGACACGAGGCGATCGAGCTCCTCGGCGGTGCCGGCGAGCTGCTGTGCGCTTGCGGCGATCTGCTGCGTCGATGCGCTCGACTGCTCGGTGCTTGCCGAAACCTGCTCCGTCGACGCGCTCGACTCCTCCGCGACCGAGGCCACGGTCTCCATGCTGCTGCGCACGTCATCGCTCGACGCGGCGATCTGGCGCACAGATGCGGCGATCCCCTCGACGCGAGCGCTCATGTCCTCGACGCTGTGACCGATCCGCAGGAAGACCTCGCGCGTCTGCTCGACCGTGGAGACACCCTCGGCGGTCTGGCTGACGCCGAGCTCAACGACCTCGACTGCCCTGTTGGTCTCCTGCTGGATCTGCTCGATCAGCCGGCTGATCGTCGCCGCGGCCTCCTGAGACTCCTCAGCGAGGTGACGGACCTCCTCGGCGACGACCGCGAACCCGCGGCCGTGCTCACCCGCACGGGCAGCCTCGATCGCGGCGTTGAGCGCCAACAGATTCGTCTGTGAGGCGATGCCGGTGATCGTCTCCACGATCCCGCCGATCTGACTCGACTTCTCACCGAGCAGGCGGATCGCGTCGCCTGCCTCGGCGCTCGAGTCACGCACGGCCTGCATCGCGGCCGTTGCGCCATCGGCCGCGCCCACGCCCTCACGCGCCAGTTCACGCGCCTCGGCCGCGGCCTTGGCGGTCTCGTCGGCACTCTCGGCGGAGAGCCGCGACGCCTCTGCGAGCTCGTCGGTAATCCGCCGCGCGTCATCGACCGAGCGCACCTGCTCCTCGGCGCCCTGAGCAACGGTGTTGATGGCGCTCGCAATCTCCCCGATCGCGCGGCCCTGTTCCTCGCTCGTGTGCGCCATCTCGTTGGTCGCCGTCGACAGAGTCTCCGAGCTGCGGGAGATCTCGTTGAGCATCTCCGCAACCTTGGCTCGCATGTCGTTGTACCCGCCGAGTGCGCTCTGCGTCTTGTCGAGCATTGAGTTGAAGACCTCGGCGAGCTGACCAAGCTGCGCTCCCTCGGTGGCATCGATGGGCGTGGTGACCGGTGCCACGGTTACCGTCAGGTCGCCTTCGTTCATGGCATGCAGCGCATCTCTGAGCTCCGTCAGACAATGACCAGCGAGCGAATCGAGCCGGTCGGTCAATGCGTCGAGACTGGACTGGTCACCGAGCTTCTCCTGCAGATCCTCGCGGACGCTGTTGTACGCGGAGATCGCGGACTCGACGCGGCCGAGCATGCTGTTGAACAGCTCTGCGAGCTCGCCGATCGGCTCGCCGCTCAGCGACTCGATCGGAGTGAGGCTGAACGCGACCGGAACTGTCAGGTCGGAGTTACGCATGCTCGTCAGCGCCTGCTCCAGTGCGCCGAGCGTCTCGTTGAGGTCGTTCAGGCGGCCCGCCACCTGCACCAGGCTCGACTGGTCGCCGAGCGCCACGCGCAGATTCGAGTTCATGCGCTGAAAGGCGCCGCCGAGCTGATCGCGCTCGGACTTCGGCTCGACCGCGCTCGTGAGGTCGCCGTCGGCGATGCGCGACGCGGTGTCGGCCATCTCGCCTAGGTAGGTGATCATCGAGTCGAACTCGTCGACCATGTCGGAGAGCTCGTCGTTGCCGCCGACCGTGAGCTCCTGGTCGAATTCACCGGCGGCGATCGCGACGGCCGCCGCGCTGACCTTCTGGACTCCCCCGACGACGCGGCGATACAGCAGGAAGGCGACTGCGGCGCCTGCCACCAGCGCCAGCACCAGCAGGAGCACCGTGACCAGCACGGCGGTCGTGTAGGTCGAGTGCGCCGAGGACGCCGCCTCATTCGCGAGCTGTGTCTCGTGGGCGAGCCACGCGGCGGAGGCGGCCTTCATGTTGGTGAAGGTGTTGTCCGCGGCGCCCGCACCGACGACCTGGCCGGCTTCCTGAAGCTTGCCCGCGTCAGCGAGCTGCTTGAACGCGCTCGACTGCTGGACGTACCGGTCGAAGAGCGTCTTGAAGTTGTTCACCAGCGCGGCGTCGCGGGCGTCGACCGCGAGGCCCTGCTTCTGGTAGTCGCCGAGCACCTGTGCCATGCCCGTGAGGTCGCCCGCGAGGTCGCCGTCGATGCCCTGCGATCCGGCGCGCTCCGCCGGAGTCGAGAGGATGTAGTGCAGCTGGTCCTTGCGGTACTTGTTGAAGAGCGCGGCAGCCTGCCCCTCCAAGGAGGTACCCGGGACGATCTTGGTCGCGACCCTGTTGACGTGTGAGTTCTCGCTCGAGATGCTCGTGATGGCGTAGATGCCGAGCACCGCTGTAAGCAGCAGCGTGAGGCCGAAAGAGAGAACGAGGCGCGCTTTCAGCGAGAAGCGCAGCGGGGACTTCATGATGGTCGCCTTCCTTGGATATGGCGGGAACAGCCGAATGAACACGGAATGGGTAAGACGAACCGTGTAATCGGTCAGCGGTATGAGCCGCTTGAGCCGCCGACCTCCCCGCTAGCTGACTGTCGGGGTCGAGAGCGCATGTCTCGACCTCAGGTTCAGCGTTAGCCCTTAGCCCAGGTCGGGCAGCAGATCCGCGATCGAGTCGACCACGCGTGAGGCTCGGTAGGGCTCGCGCTCTGCGGCCTCGCGAGTCGTTAGCCCGGTGAGCACGAGCACGGTCTCGAGCCCCGCCTCCATGCCGGAGATCACGTCGGTGTCCATGCGGTCGCCGACCATCGCCGTGGACTCCGAGTGAGCGCCGATGGCGTTCAACGCGGAGCGCATCATCAGCGGATTCGGCTTGCCGACGAAGTAGGGCTTGACGCCGGTCGCGGCGGTGATCAGGGCGGCAACCGACCCGGTCGCCGGGATCGGGCCACGTTCGGATGGCCCCGTCGCATCCGGGTTGGTCGCGATGAAGCGGGCTCCGGATGCGATCAGGCGTATCGCGAGCGTGATGCGCTCGAAACTGAGCGTCCGGCTCTCGCCCAGCACCACGTACTCGGGGTTGTTGTCGGTCATCGTGTAGCCGGCCTGATGGAGCGCTGTGATCAGGCCGGCTTCGCCGAGGACGAAGGCGCTCCCGCCCGGACGCTGATCATCGAGGAAGCGTGCGGTGGCAAGCGCCGAGGTCCAGAGGTTCTCCTCACCGATGTCTATGCCCAGGGCACGGAGCC
The DNA here is from genome assembly GCA_963818135.1 of uncultured Actinomycetota bacterium. Taxonomy (GTDB): domain Bacteria; phylum Actinomycetota; class Thermoleophilia; order Solirubrobacterales; family Solirubrobacteraceae; genus Palsa-465. Next base: position 106,512 of record CAWFRF010000013.1, on the reverse strand, counting down.
GTGCCGACAGATCCCGCGGCGTGTAGATCGAGTTGTTGGTGAGAACCAGGAACGGGATCTCCCGCTCACGCAAACGTGCGATGAAGGCATCGGCCCCGGGGATCGCATGCTCCTCACGCAGCAGGACACCGTCCATGTCCATCAGGTAGGAGCGAATCTCGCGCTTGCGGGTCACGCGTGAAACGTACAGGTCTGCCTACATGAACGTGCGGGTCGGGCTAACCGAACGTCGCCATCAGCTTGGTGACCGCGTCGCTCAAGGCGCGGCGCTCAGCCGCATCGAGACCATCCAGCCTCTCGGCGAACCAGCTCGAGCGCAGCTGCGCGCGCTCGCGCAGGGCCTGCGCGCCAAGCGGAGTGATGGCCACGAGCGTCGCTCGCCGGTCACCGGGATCCGTTCGTCGCTCGACCAGGCCGCGAGCGACGAGGCGTTTGACGATCACGGACATCGTCGGCTGTGCAACCTTCTCGCGCGTCGCGAGTGCCGTGACCCGTTGCGGGCCCTGTTCGGACAGATGGCGCAACAGCGACGCCGACGTGCGGCTGAGCTCGCTCGGGAGCTCGGAGCTGACACGCCACCAGAGCTCACTGACGACACGCTCAACGAGCTCGCCCAACTCGAGAGAACTGGCATTGGGGCAGATAGCTGAACTATGCTACCCACCCCAATGCTGGCAGCGGTTTACGGACACTCCGGGGACTCGTCGCAGCTCGAGCTGCGAGAGGTCGAGACCCCCGAACCAGGGCCGGGCGAGGTGCGCGTCAAGATCGCGATCTCCGGGGTCAACCCGACGGACTGGAAGTCGCGCAAGGGTGTCACGCGCCGCCTCGGCTCGCATCCGCAGGATTTCCAGATTCCGAATCAGGACGGCGCCGGGACGATCGACGCAGTCGGCAGCGGCGTCAGCCCCGACCGCATCGGCGAGCGCGTCTGGTTGTTGCTCTCGGCGCACAACAGCCCCTGGGGAACGGCAGCGGAGTACACGGTCGCACCGGCCGCTCACGCGATACCGCTCCCGGATCATGCCTCGTTCGAGCTCGGAGCCTCCCTGGGCGTGCCCGCTCTGACGGCCTCCTACTGCCTCGGTGCCGACGGGCCGCTGGCCGGACGGACAGTGCTGATATCGGGCGGGGCCGGCGCTGTGGGGCATGCGGCGATCGAACTTGCACGGTTCGAGGATGCCGGTCACGTGGTTGCCACAGTCAGCAGTCCCGAGAAGGCGGAGCTCGCGAGGCAGGCGGGTGCGCAGACGGTCGTCAACTATCGCGACGATGACGTCGTCGACCAGATCCGCGCGGCAGTGCCGTACGGAATCGACCAGGTTCGTCGAGGTGGCGCTTGACCAGAACCTCGACCTGGACCTGGCGGTGGCGGCCCCGCATGCGGTGATCACCTCATACGCGGCAGGCAACGACAGCGTCGCGCGGGTGCCCGTGCGCCAGCTCATGGCACCGAACATCACGCTGCGATTCATGCTGCTCTACACGGTGCCGCCGCGACAACTACGGGACGCAATCGAACGCACGACCGAGGCCGTCGCCGCGGGAGCGCTGAGCACCCTGCCGATCCACCGCTTCACGCTCGAGCAGATCACCGAAGCGCACGACGCCGTCGAGCAAGGTGCCGTCGGGAAGGTCGTCATCGATCTTCAGCAGTAGCGGGCGCCATGGGCGGCCGCCACCTTCAGACGTCGATGACGAGCGCCGGGTCGAAGCCGCTGACCGGCTCGGTCGGGTAGCCGCGCTGGTTGCTCAACAGCCGTGTCCCGTCGACATCGGTATCGATCGCGCGGTGGATGTGGCCGAAGATCCAGAGGTCCACGGCTTCGCCGTCCATCAGCTCACTGAGATCGCTCGCAAAGGCGCCGGCGATCGCGTTCATCAACGCGTTGCTGTCCTCCAGCTGGCGGACCATCGGGGCGTGGTGAGTGACCACCACCGTCGGGCCGTCGTGGCGCGAGGCGAGGTAAGTCGCCAGCCAAGCGCGGCTGGCGACGTGAAGATCGCGCGTGTCCTGGGCACGCAACGGCCGGTCATGGTCGGTGGCGCGGATCTGGCGGTAGTCGTTCACGAGGCGCTCGCAGATGCGCATCGAGCTCGCGCGGTTCTCAGGCCCGCCGTAGTCGAAGTCGCTCCACAGCGAGCAGCCCAGGAAGCGCACGCCGTCGATCACGACCTCGTCGTTCTCGAGCACGTGGATCTGCGAGCCGACCGCCGCGTCGCGCAGCCTGCCGATCAACCCCGGCAGGTCGTGGCCGTAGAACTCGTGGTTGCCGGCCACGTAGACGACAGGACGCCCGTCGATATGACGGCGCATCCACTCGATCCCTGTGGCACCCGGAGCGATGTCCCCGGCGAGTACGACGACATCGGCGTCAACCTCGGGGAGCGTGAACGGCGCGTGCTCCAGATGCAGGTCGCTGAGGACGTGCAGCTTCACGCGACCGACGCGTGCGGACCGCCCGCCAGCGAGCCACCGAGCGTGCCCCATTTGGGTACGCCGCCGCCCACCACATGCAGCACCTCGCCCGCACCAAGGCGCTGCAGCAGGCTCGCCGCGGTGAGCGCGCGCTGGCCGGAGGCGCAGATCACGAGCACCTGCTGGTCAGGATCGATTCCGACCGGGATGCCATCGATGTCGTGCCACGGCACGTTCAGCGAGTCGGGTATGTGCCCGGCATCGAACTCGGCCCGTTCGCGCACGTCCAGCACCTGCGTGCCCGCCTCGATGTAGGGGCCGATCTCCTCCACCTGGAGTCGTGCCAGCTTGGCAATCGGGCGCGCCTCGGCGTTCCAACCGGTCCAGCCGCCGGCGAGCAGGCCGCCGCGGCGCACCGGGTCAGCGAGGCCCACCGCAGCCGCCAAGCTGCCCGCACGCCGCGCGGCGTGCTCGTCGCTCGAGATAAAGATGATCTGCTCGACGCCGCCCGCCAGCCACGCGAGCTTTGTGCCGAAGCCGCCACGCTGGATCGGGATCGAGATCGCACCCGGCACGTGGCCCTCAGCGAACTGCTGATCGGTGCGCGTGTCGACAACAAGTGCACCCTCGAGCTGGCGCTGTTCCAGTTCGTGCGGGAAGAGGCGCGCAAGCTCCACGTCATCGGTCAGCAGTGGCCCGTGGTTGAGCGCGACGATCGCCTTGAAGTTGGGCGGCTGCGCCCCCAGCTTGGAGACCGACGCGTCGATGAAGTCCTGCTCGTCGTCGATCGCCAGCATCTGGTTGTGGTGGCGCTCAAAGCCGATCGTCGACGCAACCTTGAGATCCATGCCGGGCCCGCCGCACATCGAGCCGCCGAGGTGGCCAGGCCAGACCTCGGTGTAGTCGGGCAGGCTGAGGAGCCTGTCGCGCAACGAATGGAAGATGTCGCGTGCACCCTCAGTTCGCTCGACGGCAAGGTCCGGGCGCGCAACGTCACCGACGAACAGGCTGTCCCCCGTGAGGACCGCCCAGGGCTCGTCGCCACGGCGCAGGTCGGTGAGCAAGAAGCAGGTGTGCTCGGGCCGGTGCCCCGGAGTGTGCAGGGCCCTGATGCGGAGCGAGCCAAGCTCGAACTCATCACCGTGGTCGAAAGGCTCGTGCTCGAACTCGGGCGCGACCAGGCGATGGATGTGAATCGTCGCGCCTGTGGCGGCCGCGAGGCGACCGTGTCCGGAGACATGATCGGCGTGGTTGTGGGTCTCGAAGACGTCGGTGATGCGAACGCCCAGGTAGCGGGCCAGTTCCAGGTATTCGTCGATCTCGAAACGCGGATCGACAACCGCCGCGAGACCCGCCTGTTCGTCGCCGATGAGGTACGACGCACACCCAAGATCGTCATGCACCAGCTGTCTGAAGATCATCTACCGGCTCCCTGACGTTGCTCAGCGACCGACACGAACGCCGCGAGTGAGCGCTGTCGAAACGTGGACCGCAGCGTAGCCGCAGATCACGGTCGCGCCAAGGTAAGCCACCGCCAGTCCGTAACGGTGTGCGTCCCACATCTGCAGCAACCCTAGCTGAATTGTTGAGAATGTGGTGTAGGCGCCACAGAAGCCGGTGGCCAGCAGCTGGCGCCGGTAGGTCGAGAGCGGCAGCCGCTCCTGCAGGGCGGTCACCAGATACCCGAGCAGCAGAGCGCCGCTCACGTTGATCGCGAAGACCGCCCAGGGCCAGGTCCCGGCGGCGGTCGGGAACGCCGTGATGAAACCGACCCGTGCGAGCGTGCCGACGACGCCGCCGGCGTAAACCGCCGCCAGTTCGCGCCGATCGAGCTTCATCGTGTGGCGAGCGGCGCGTTGGGCATGGGCGTGTCGCGTCGAAACGTCAGTGGCGGGAGAAGGATTCGAACCTTCGAAGGCAGAGCCAATGGATTTACAGTCCATCCCCTTTGACCGCTCGGGAATCCCGCCAGCGGAGCGACGAGTTTAGTAGCTCGCGCGCGATCGCGACTCGCGCGAGACCACTGCGCGCTCAGCGACCGCTCAAAGTGAGCCGAAACCGACATCTGCACGGGCGGCAATTTGTCCGAAGCGCGCGTTTTCGCGGACTCCACCGCAAATCGCTCAATCGGCGCAGATTGTCGATATCGCAGCAGGTCGGATCAGAGTTCGTCGCGGATCGCGTCGATCTCGCGGGCGATCTCGATGAGAGCCTCGTGGATGCCCGAGAGGGCGCCCATGACGATGCGGTTGACCTGCGCCTGGGAGCCCTTGAGCGGGGCGCCGCCGGTGGTGGCGTCGAGCACGCTCGGGTCGCGGGCGACGGCGTGGGCTGTCAGTTCGCGTACTCGGTGCTCGAGGCTGCTCACGCGGCGGATCCTATCGGCGACCACGGCCAGCGGGGAGAGCCGCCGGCCAGCGGGCCGGCGGCCACCCCAACCCCCAAACTGCTCCTACTCCACCTCGCGGAGCCGCTGCGCCTCGGGCAGCGCCTCGAGCTTCTTCAGCGTGTGGTTCTCGATCTGGCGGATGCGCTCGCGCGTGACGTTGAACGCACGGCCGACCTCCTCGAGCGTGTACGGGCGCTCGCCGCTCAGACCGAATCGCATCTCGATCACCTCGCGCTCACGCTCCGGCAGTGCCGCCAGCGCGCGACGCAGGTTCTCGCGACGCAGGCGCTCGGAGGCGAGCTCGAACGGCGACTCGGCCGACTGGTCCTCGACGAAGTCGCCGAGCTCCGACTCCTCCTCCTCACCGATCGGCTTCTCGAGCGAGATCGGCTGCTGGGCCATGCGCAGCACGTCACGCACGTCCCGCACCGTGGTTCCGAGCTCGGTGGCGATCTCCGCCGGCGTGGGCTCGCGCCCCAACTGCTGCACGAGCTGACGCTCGACGTGCATCACCTTGTTGAGCTTCTCCACCATGTGCACGGGGATGCGGATCGTGCGCCCTTTGTCGGCGATCGCACGGGTCACCGCCTGGCGAATCCACCAGGTCGCGTAGGTCGAGAACTTGTAGCCGCGCCGGTAGTCGAACTTCTCGACCGCGCGGATCAGTCCCATCGAGCCCTCCTGGATCAGATCGAGGAAGGTGAGTCCCCGCCCCAGGTAGGACTTGGCGATCGACACGACAAGTCGCAGATTCGCCTCGATCATCTGCTGCTTGGCGACCATGTCGCCACGCTCGATGCGCCTCGCGAGCGTCACCTCCTGCTCTGCGGTCAGCAGGCTCACCCGCCCAATCGATCGCAGATACAGACGCAACGAATCGAGGCTCGGCTCGACCGTGAGATCGACCTCCACCCGCTTGCCGCGTCCACGCCCGGCGTCCGGGTCGGAGTCGGGGTCCGCCACCGCCGCGGCTCGCGCCTCGACGCTCCCCAGTTCCGAACGGGCCACCTTCCCATCCGACCCCACCACCTCGATCCCCTGTTCATCGAGGTACGAATGCAGCTCCTGCACCTGCTCCTTCGTCACCTCGAATTCCTCGAGGCATGTGGCTATCTGCTCAAAGGTCAGATAGCCACGCTCCTGCCCCTCCGCGATGAGACCACGGAACTCATCGAGCTCCGAGATCGGTGCCTCGTCACTGAGCAAAGCGGTTGCCTTGGTGCTCAACCTCCGACTCCTTCCGGATCACGGATCAGACAATCGAGAGCCCTGGCCTGCCACGGCTCCCTCTCCCGTCCCCCCTCAAGGGACCGCCGAGTGATACCACAGATTGCCAGACTTCGTACCAATCCTCACAACTTGCCGTGCGGAGCCGTGCTCGGCAAGCCGCGCAGAGCGGTCCGGCGAGCGGCGCGGAGCGCTCCAGGGAGCCTGCGAGCGCACTGCTCTAACCTTATTCTGGAGATGACAACAAGCCCGAGCACCCAGGCACCGACGATCGACGTTCAGTCGCAGGTCCCGCCGGTCAAATTGAGCCTTACGCAGGTAGGAGTGACCAACGTCGAGAAGGTCATCCGACTGCATTACAACGGCATCGACCACCTCTTCTGGGCGCGCTTCGAGTGCGTCGTCGACCTCGGACCCAACCAGAAGGGCGCGCACATGTCGCGCTTCGAGGAGGTCGTCAACGAGGCGATCCGCCAGGTCGTGCTCGAGGAGTCGCCGTTCCGCGCCGAGACGCTGGCCGAGCACATCGCCCAGCTCGTGCGTGAGCGCCAGGGCGCCCGCCGCGCCGAGGTCACCATCGAGGCTCGGTTCCCCGAATACAAACCGGCCCCCGTCTCCGGGATCGAGACCCAGGAGCTGTACACGCTGCACGGCTGCGCGGTCAGCACCGAGGCCGGGACGCGGCGTCTGATCGGCGTAGCCGCCCAGGGCATGACCGCCTGCCCCTGTGCGCAGGAACTGGTGGCCGCCGGCGCGCGCACGCGGCTTGGCGAGGACGGCTACGACAGCGACGAGATCGACCGCATCCTCGAGGCGGTGCCGGTTGCGACCCACAACCAGCGCGGACTGGGAACGCTTCACATCGGCCTGCCGGAGGGCTCCGAGATCGAGATCGACGCCCGTGTCCTGCTCGAGATCGTCGAGCAGTCGATGTCATCCGAGATCTACGAGCTGATGAAGCGCTCCGATGAGGCCCACGTCGTCGAGAAGGCCCACCGCCGCCCACGCTTCGTCGAGGACTGCGTGCGCGAGATGATCAGGGGCGTCGTCGAGCGGTTGCCCGAGCTGCCCGACGAGGTCTTCGTCTCGGCCAAGCAGGAGAACCTCGAGACGATCCACCAGCACAACGTGATCGCCGAGCGTTTCGGCATGCTTGGCGAGATCCGGCGCGAGCTCGAAACGGGCGAGTATTCGACCGAGCATGTGAGCCGTCGGGCCTGGCTCGACGCCACCGTCTGATCTGGAGTTCGTGGGCCCGCTGGCCCCGAACTCCGCTGAAGCTCCGCCTCAGGACGCACATTCGCTAGCGTCTATCCCATGCCTCTAGTCCCGATGGTCATTGAGCGCACCGCACGAGGCGAGCGCGAGTTCGACATCTACAGCCGACTGCTCAACGAGCGGATCATTTTCCTCGGCACGCCGATCGACGACATCGTCGCCAACCTGGTCGTGGCGCAGCTCCTGCACCTGGAGTCAGCCGATCCCGACAAGGACATCTCCATCTACATCAACTGCCCCGGCGGTTCGATCTACTCAGGCCTGGCCATCTACGACACGATGCAGTTCATCAAGCCCCAGGTTTCGACGATCTGTGTCGGCATCGCCATGTCGATGGGCTCTCTGCTGCTGATGGCGGGCGCCAAGGGCAAGCGGTTCTCGCTGCCCAACAGCCGCATCCTGATCCACCAGCCGTCCTCCGGTTTCGAGGGGCAGTCGACCGATATCGAGATCCACGCCCGCGAGGTGCTCAACATCCGCCGGCGGATCGATGAGATCTATGCCCACCACACCGGCCAGACGGTCGAGAAGGTTCACGCGGACATGGAGCGTGACCGGTTCTTCAAGGCCGATCAGGCGGTCGAGTACGGCCTGATCGACAAGGTCCTCGACAAGCACTGATCCTGTCCCCGAGCAGTATTGATCCTGTCCCACGATCCACTACTCTGCGCGACATGAGCAACCTCCACGAAGAAGATTTCGAAGACGACGACCCCGAGCTCGACGACGAGAACTCAGAGGCCGAGTCGGAGTTCGACGATCCCGAGGCGTTTGACGACCTCGAATTCGAAGAGGACGAGGAAGAAGACGAGGACTAATTCGCAGGCGGCGCTGCCGCTGCGACGGGATGCTCGATCGAGCCAAGGCTCTCGATCTCGATCCTGATCACATCGCCTGACTGCAGGTAGCGCGGCGGGTCCATGCCCTGGCCGACACCACCCGGAGTGCCGGTGAGGACAAGGTCGCCCGGGCGCAGCGTGCAGGTCTGGCCGATGAAGTCGATCAGCTCCTCGCAGCCGAACACGAGGTTGGATGTGTTCGACTCCTGACGCAGCTCGCCGTTGACCCACGTGCGGATGCCGAGGCTCTGCGGGTCGCGGATCTCATCCGCCGTGGTGATCCAGGGCCCGAACGGGCAGAAGGTGTCCGCACCCTTGGCCCTCACCCATTGCGGCTCGCGCTTCTGCAGGTCACGTGCGCTCACATCGTCGGCGACGCAGTAGCCGGCGGCACGACCGTGGGCGCCGATGACCATCATCAGCTCGCCCTCATAGTCGAGGCGCTTGACGACCTCGGGGCAGACGATCGGGCCGCCCGGCGACGTCGCCGAGCTGTTCACCTTGACGAACACGGTCGGCCACTCGGGCACGTCGCCGTGGCCCATCTCGGCGATGTGATCGCGGTAGTTCAGCCCGATCGCAAAGATCGTCCCAGGGTGTGGGATTGGCGCCAGCAGCTCGACGTCGCCCACGGCGAAGCTACCGATGTCGGCATCAGCGGTGCGACTGCCTGCGAGCACATCGTGTACCCCGTTGGTGCCGCGCGCGAAGGCGCGGATGGTCTCGCCCTCGACGACGCCGGCTAGCGGCTCAGACAGCGGGTCCGGCTTGAAAGTTGCGAGCTTCATGGAGGGCAGGCTATTGAAGGCGGAAGTGTCCCTGCGCCACCACCACGGCGGAGCCACCCACCGCGATCCGGATCGGGTTCTCCGCGGTCCCGTCGACGCGTGCCCTGAGCTCGGAGGGGCGCTGCATCTCGACGCCCTGGGAGATCGTCAGCGTGCGCCCGGGTGTGTACCAGCCGTGTCGGGCAAGGTGCAGCACGAGCGGGCCGGCGGCGGAACCGGTGGCAGGATCCTCCGGGATGCCCATGCCCGGGCAGAAGACACGGGATTTCACGCGCGTGTGAGCACCCGCCGCGGCCGGCTCGGCTGCCGCAAAGCAGTCGATGCCGATCGGACCGAGGCGTGCCAGTGCCGACATGTCAGGATCGAGCGCGGTCAGCTGATCGGGGCTGGCGAGCCCGACCATCACGTGCGTAGGCCCGTTGCGGTAGATCTCGAGGGGCAGCACCGGGCGCGACGCCCCGAGTGCATCGAGCAGCTCGTCCTGGCGCTCGAACTCGCGCACCGTCGGCAGCGGCTGCTCCATCTCCCCGTAGACGATCTCACCATGCTCGCGCGTCAGCGTTATCGGAACGACGCCGGCACCGGTGCGCAGGCGGACCGTCTCCAGGTTCATGCTCTCGCCGACGACGAAAGCGGTGCCCAGCACCGGATGTCCGGCGAACGGAAGCTCCGCGTGCGGCGTGAAGATCCGCACGGCAGCGTCCGCCTCCTCGTCACCGGGAAGCACGAAGACGGTCTCCGAAAGGTGCAGTTCGCGAGCCGCGGACAGCATCAGGCGACTGGGGACCGCCTCGCCCTCGGTGAAGACAGCCAGCGCGTTGCCGGTCAGCGGCGAATCGGTGAATACGTCGAGGACGGTGTAGGGATGTTCGGGCTCAGCGGGCATCAGTGGCCATCTCCAGGAGTGTCGTAACCGTACCCCAGTTGCGGGCGGTGGCGGCGCTGCCGCGCGGCGTGATCGCCAACCCCAACTTGGAGCGGGCGATCCCATCGGGGTGCCAGCTGTAGATCTCGCATCCGATTCCGGCGACCTTCTCGTTCGCGGTGGCGCGTGCCTCGAGCGCGCCCACGATCTCGGGCGTGACCTCGTCGCCCCGGAACGTGACCTGCAAGGCCTTCGGGTTGATCGCCGCCTCCTTGCTGAACGGGTTGCGGGAGACGACCTGCGCGAGCTGATCGGCGGTCCTGGCGATCACAGACACCTCGATGCCGAAGCTGTCGACGAGTACTCGGGAAACGCTGTCCGTCAGTGCGCCCGGCGCCAGGTCACTGTCGAGGACGATGTTGCCGCTCTGCACATAGGTGCGCACGTTCTCAAATCCCGCTTCTGCAAGCTCGCGCACGCAGGCATCGCCATGCGGTTGTTCGGGACCGAGGTTGATCCCCGCGCAACAGCACGACGGAGATAGCCATCGAGCCCGATCCTAGTCGGGCCCGATGACGCTACAACATTGCGTTGGCGCCCCGAGCCGAAGCGTCAGTCGCCAACGGATCTTCTGCCCAAGTCGAACTGCAGGCGTTGCTCATCACCGGTCCCTCGATCTCCGGATAGCCGAGGGACCCCTGCATATCGACGCCGTATCCGCATCCCCGCCGAAGTCGTTCACGCCGGCACCGGCGCTGACGTTCCCGAACTCGATGTGCAGTCCGGAGCCCCCGCTGACCCGCGTCCAATACGGGTAGAAGTTGCCGGGCGAGTCCGGGCGGGACTGCACAGCCTGCCGCGCTGTCGCCCGCAAGTCGACTCGCTGAGCGCGGTGTCGGTCTGGAGGAAGAACTGCGAGTACTGCGCCCGGCCTGTCGTTGGCAAACTCTGGACGAAGCTGCCCGGGAACTTCGCCGTCGGCTGCGGCCCGGTCGGCCACTCCGGCCAGTACGAGGTGCCGTCGAAGTCGAGATCGCCGTTCTGGTAGTAGTCGTCCATACAACCGCTCATCGTGTCCGGTGCGGAGTGGAGGACCCCGTGTGTGTCACCGGCTGGGTAGCAGAAAGCATCGGACGGCTCAGTCGACCGTTCTGACTGTCGTCTTCGGTTTCATATGGCCCGTGGCACTCGTTCCAGAACGTGTCCGAGATTCCGTCCGCGAACGTGACGGTGCCTGGATCGGTCACGCTGGTGCACGGCTCGAAGTGACCGATCTCGAACTCAGTCGAGATGTTGGTCTGCAGGGCCGCCCACGGAATGATGTTGGACTTTGCGGCAGTCGAGAACTCCGGTTGGAAGTTGAACGGAGTGCCCGAGCAGTTGTCGATCGACGTGTTCGCAAAGCCGTTGGCCGCCGACGCCTGCATCCATCCGATCTGGCCGGTTGTCAGATCGTCGGATCTGAACCTCGAAGGCGCGCCCACCTCCGGGGGCAGCCGCATCGAACATGTGAACGGTGATCTTGTCGCCTGGATTCATCATCAGCGTTTGCGAATTCTGCGTCTGCGTGGCCAGGTTGGACTTCTGTGGTGACGGCGGGCCAGTCGGTACGCCGTTGCGTTGGATCCAGGCGAAGTTGATCGGCTCCTCACAAGCCGTGTTGCAGGTGGTGAACCCCTCAGTGCATTCGAGGCTGTCAATCGTCAGTGCGGCGCACCAGTGAGTGTCGTCGCAACTGGTCGAATCGGCGAACGGCGGCATGCCCGGCGGGTACAGCTGCATCTCCATAAAGGCGGAACCGCCGCCGGGGGAGCAGTCCGTGGTCTGGGTGCCCACACAGGTCGGAGCGTTCGAGTCGCTCTCGGGCGTGCACGCCGTCTGGGGTCGGAGTTCGGGTCGCACATCGCCATCGAGAACCACGGCGCGACGGTCAGCTCGAACCAGTGTGTGAAACGTCGGAGCCAGGCGTGCTCACAGTGGGCGCGGCACTTGGGTCGCGCGGCAGCGTCTCGTTCCAGGTGACGTTGTCACCAGAGCCCGCCTTGCTCGACAGGAACGTCATGTCGGGCTCGTCGTGGCCGATGTAGTACCCGTTGTCGTAGAAGCGCCCACTCCACGTGTTGGCGTTCCACTCGTTGTCATAGCCCCGGATGTCGGTGCAGTTGAGTCGCATATTGACCGCGGTCTGCTGCGTACTCTGCCCGTTACAGTCCAGTTCTCCGGAGCCTGACGGTTTCAGCGTCCCGGCGGCGGCCGTGCCAGCCGAGCTCAAGCAAGCGAGCGCGACGACGGCAAGCAATGCCGCCCACGCCCGCAACCCAACACGAAGAGACATGTGTACAGCCTCCTGGTGGTTGCCCTCCTACAAATTGGGCTCAACCTACCACCGCGAAAACGCGGGCTGTAACTTTATGCGCCGGATTTTCGCTAGGTGAGAATCAGGCCAAGACGGCGCTCGAGCGCGGCGGCGAGGATCTCACGCACCGGCCCTTCCTCGAAGCGCTCGACGAGCGCCGAGAGGAAGCCCTCGATCACCAGCTGCTTGGCGTCCGCCTCGGAGATGCCGTGCGAGCGCAGGTAGAAGAGCTGCTCCGGATCGACCTGGGCGACCGCCGCCGCGTGCGTGCAGCGGACATCGTTGGCCTGGATCTCGAGGCCAGGGATCGAGTCCGCGTGCGCCCGCTTGGAGATCAGCAGGTTGCGCGAGTCCTGGAACGCGTCGGTCTTCTGCGCGCCCGGGTCGACGATGATGTTGCCCTTCCAGACGGCGCTCGAGCGGTCCTGCAGAACGCCGCGGAAGGCCAGGTCCGAGGTCGTGTTGGGCGCCGCGTGCTCCTGGGTGGTGTCGAAGTCGATGTGCTGGCTGCCGTGCGTCGCGTAGGCACCGGTGACCCGGGCCTCGCTACCCTCGCCGACCAGGCGCGTCTGCATCAGCACGTGGCCCGAGCGCGAGCCGAAGCCGAGGGCGACCCAGTCAAGTCGGCCATCGCGGCCGATCGTGGCGTTCTGCGCACCGAAGATCCAGGCGTCCTCAGAGAGGTTCTGGCCGTTCACGTAGCGCAGGCTCGCGTTGTCACCGACGTTGATCTCGGTTGCGACGTTGAGTAGGCAGTCGCCGCCGGAGACGTACTGCTCCCAGACCTCGGCGTGCGCGCCCTCCTCGAGCACGATGCGCGTGCGAAGGTTCGCGAGGCTGCCGTTCGGCACGACCGCGGTGAGCGCGATCGGCTCCGCGACGACCACGCCGCGGCCGATCGTGCAGACGGTCTGATCGTCACCGATGGTCACCTCGACGCCCGCCGGGAGCTCTGGCCTCGGCAGGTCCCAGAGCGAGCCCGGCGCGTCCGAACCCAAAGTCGGATGCAGCGGTGTCAGCTCGTAGGCGTCGACATCCAGCGCCGAGATATCGGTGAACTCCCAGCCGGGCCGACCCTTGAAGGTCGGGAACTCGAGCGCATCAACCAATGGAGCCCTCCATCTGCAGCTCGATCAGGCGGTTCATCTCGACCGCGTACTCCATCGGCAGCTCCTTGGTGATCGGCTCGATGAAGCCGTTGACGATCAGCTTGGAGGCCTCCTCCTCGGGGATTCCGTGCGACATCAGGTAGAAGAGCTGGTCCTCGCCGACCTTCGAAACGGTCGCCTCGTGGCCGACGTTGACGTCGTCCTCGGAGATGCGGATGGTCGGATAGGTGTCCGAGCGCGAATCCTCGTCGAGCAGCAGCGCGTCGCAGACCACCTTCGACTTCGATCCGTGCGCGCCCTTGGCGATCTCCAGGAGCCCGCGGTAGGAGCCGCGCCCGCCGTCCTTGGAGATCGACTTGGCGAAGATGTTCGAGGTCGTGTTCGGCGCCGCGTGGATGATCTTGCCGCCGGCGTCCTGGTGCTGGCCCTTGCCGGCGAACGCGATCGAGAGGATCTCGCCGTGGGCGCGCTCACCCATCAGGTACACGCTCGGGTACTTCATCGTCAGCTTCGAGCCGAGGTTGCAGTCGACCCACTCGACGGTCGCGTCGGTCTCGCGCGACGGCGCGCTTGGTCACCAGGTTGAAGACGTTGGCCGACCAGTTCTGCACGGTCGTGTAACGGATCCGCGCGCCGGGCTTGGCGATCAGCTCGACCACCGCTGAGTGCAGCGAGCGAGGCGCTGTAGGTCGGGGCGGTGCAGCCCTCGACGTAGTGCACGTAGGAGCCCTCGTCGGCGATGATCAGCGTGCGCTCGAACTGGCCCATCGACTCCGTGTTGATGCGGAAGTAGGCCTGCAGCGGCATCTCGACGTGGACGCCCTTGGGCACGTAGACGAACGAGCCGCCGGACCAGACCGCGGAGTTCAGTGCCGCGAGCTTGTTGTCGTTGGGCGGGATGATCGTCGCGAAGTACTCCTTGACGATGTCCTCGTGCTCGCGCAGCGCGGTGTCCATGTCGGTGAAGATCACGCCCTGCTTGGCTCGAGCTCCTCGTTGATCTGGTGGTAGACGACCTCGGACTCGTACTGGGCGCCGACGCCGGAGAGGAACTTGCGCTCGGCCTCGGGGATCCCCAGGCGATCGAAGGTGTTCTTGACGTCCTCGGGCACGTCGTCCCAGGAGCGCTCGGCGCGCTCGGAGGCACGCACGAAGTAGTGGATGTCGTCGTAGTCGACCTCGGCCAGCATCGGCGAGCCCCAGGTCGGCTGCGGCTTGGCGAAGAAGTGCTCGAGCGCCTTGAGGCGGAAGTCGCGCATCCACTGCGGCTCTGACTTGAACTCGGAGATCTTCTCGACGATCTCACGGTTGATGCCCTTCGGCGCCTTGTACAGGTAGTTCTCGGCGTCGTGGAAGCCGTAGCGCTCGTCGTAGTCGGAGTTGATGTTGGCGAGCTGCTCGTTCTCGGTCAGCTCAGCCTCTGGGATGCCTGTCAGCGTCGGGTCGGTAGTAGCCATCTATGCCACCTCCAGCTTGATCATGTCGTCGTCGATGATCACCGGGAAGGTGTCCACCGGTTCATACGCGGGCAGCGTCTTGGGCCTACCCGTCTTCAGGTCAAAGATCGCGCCGTGGCGCGGGCACTCGACCGTGCACGCCTCCGCGTCGAGGGTGCCCTCCGCGAGCGGTCCGTCGTCGTGCGAGCAGCGATCCTCGATCGCGTAGAACTCGCCGTCGCAGTTGAACACGCCGATCTCGAGTGTTGTCGTGCTCGACCAGGCGCATCTGGCCTGGTTCGAGCTCGCTCAGCGGGCAGACGTCAATCGTTTCGGGCACGATTCAAATCCTAGCGGAACAATCGGATTTCCCGGCGCACCGGCCCGCTGGCCGAGCGCCGGCTGCAGCGAGGCTCACGCCGCCTCGGGCTCCCAGTCGACCTCGTGACCGAGCGCGGCGGCCTTGACGACCTTGAGCGAGAGCATCGCGCACTTCATGCGCGTGGCCGAGATGTCGATGCCGAGCAGGTCGAGCACCGTCTGGCGGTCGAGCTTGAGCAGCTCGCTCGGTGGTCATGCCCCTGAGCTCGTCGGAGAGCATCGAGGCCGACGCCTGCGAGATCGCGCAGCCGTGGCCGTCGAAGGCGACCTCCTTGACCATGCCCTGCTCGTCGAGCGCGATCTGGAAGGTGAGCTCGTCGCCGCACAGCGGGTTGAGGTCGTGTGCCTCCATGTCGGCGTGCTCCGAGCGACCCGTGGTTGTGCGGGTGCTTGTAGTGCTCGAGGATGTACTCGCGGTAGAGCTGGTCGTCCATGTACGTGTGCCGTTCAGAGCTGGAGGGTCGAGCGGACGGTATGCGAGACCCGCGATCAGGCGGTCGATGTCCGCGGAGCGTGTTGTGGACGGCGAACGAGGCGCGCGTCGTCGAGCCGAGGTTGAAGCGGCGCATCAACGGCTGCGCGCAATGGTGGCCGGTGCGCACGCAGACGCCCTCGCGGCCGAGGATCTCGCCGATGTCGTGCGGGTGGGCGCCGTCGATCGCAAACGAGGCGAGCGCACCGCGATCGGCGGCGTCGAGCGGACCGTGGATCGTCAGGCCCGGCACCTCGGCGAGCCGCTCGAGCAACTCCGCCGTCAGCGCCTGCTCGTGCGCGCGGATCGCGTCGATCCCGATCTCCTGGATGAAATCGACCGCGACGCCGAGGCCGATCGCCTCGGCGATCTGCGAGGTGCCGGCCTCGAACTTGCCGGGCAGCTCGGTCCAGGTCGAGCTGGTCTCGAACACCTGCTTGATCATGTGGCCGCCGCTGATGAACGGCGGCATCTCCTCGAGCAGCTCGCGGCGGCCGTGCAGCACGCCGATGCCGGTGGGTCCGTAGGCCTTGTGACCGGTCCAGGCGTAGAAGTCGACGTCGAGCTCCGGCAGGCTCACCGGGATCTGCGGCACCGCCTGAGCGCCGTCGACCACCACGATCGCACCGACGGCGTGCGCGCGCCTGGCCATCTCCTGGATCGGGTTGATCGTGCCCGAGCACATTGGAGACATGGGCGACGCAGACCGCCTTGGGACGGCGCTCGAGCAACCGGTCATATGCGTCCAGGTCCAGCGTGCCGTCGTCGAGTACCGGGATGTACTCGAGCTGGGCGCCGCGCTCCTGGCAGATCAGCTGCCACGGAACGACGTCTGAGTGGTGCTCCATCTCCGTCACGAGCACCGTGTCGCCGGCGTTGAGGTTGGTCCGCCCCCAGGAGTGGCTGACGAGGTTCAACGAGGCGGTCGCGTTGGCCGTGAAGATCGTCTCCTGCGGGGTCGATCCGAGCCATGCGGCGATGCGCTCGCGCGCGCCCTCGTAGAGGTCCGTGGCCTCGACCGTCAACGGGTATACGCCGCGGTGGACCGAGGCGCGGATGGTTCGTGTAGTAGTCGACGATCGCGTCGATCACGACCTGCGGCGTCTGCGAGGTCGCGGCCGAGTCCAGGTAGGTGATCGGGTAGCCGTCGATCTGCCGGCGCAGCACCGGGAACTCGGCCGTCAGGTCGCGGATCTGTGCAGCTTCGGTGGCCATCAGACGGCGGCCGCGTCCACCTCGTCGGTGATCCAGCCGTAGCCCTTTGCCTCCAGCTCCCCAACCAGCTCGGGACCGCCCTGCTTGACGATCCGGCCCTTGTAGAGCACGTGCACGTGGCTCGGCTGCACCAGGTGCAGGATGCGCTGATAGTGGGTGATGATCAGCACGCCCAGATCAGAGCCCTGCTGGCCGGCCACCGTGTTGACGCCCTCGGCGACGGTGCGCAGCGCGTCGATGTCGAGGCCCGAGTCGGTCTCGTCGAGGATCGCCAGCGACGGCTTCTGCACGGCGAGCTGGAGGATCTCGAGCTTCTTCTTCTCGCCGCCGGAGAACCCGTCGTTCAGGTAACGGCGGGTGAACTCCTCGGGAACGTTCGTCAGCTCCATCGCCGCCTGCACGGTCTGGCGGAAGTCCTTGAGCGAGATCGGCTCCTCGCCCTTGGCGGTACGATGGGCGTTGAGCACGGTGCGCAGGTACTTGGTGACGGTCACGCCGGGCACGGCCACCGGGTACTGGAAGGCCATGAACAGACCCATGCGGGCGCGCTCATCGGTGGCGGCCTCGGTGATGTTCTCGCCGCCCCAGATGATCTCGCCCTCGGTCACCTCGAGGCTCGGGATGGCCCATGATCGCGTTGGCGAGCGTCGACTTGCCAGAGCCGTTCGGCCCCATCAGCGCGTGGATCTCACCGCCGCCGACGGTCAGGTCGACGCCGCGCAGGATCTCCTTCTCACCCGCGCGCACATGAAGGTTTCGGATCTCTAGGTCTGGCATCTGTCTCTCAGGTCTCGATATTCAGTGTCTTTGAAGTCTTCAGTGCTGCCGTCGGGCGCAGTCGCGTCGCGCGGCGCGCCAAGCCGTCACGTCAGGGCGATCGGCAGCTCTGCGGCCGCAGTCTCACCCTCGGCTCGAGGTTGAGCTTCGCTGCGGCGTGAGAACTCGACGAGCTCGGCGAGCGTCGTCGTCTGCAGCGACCGGATGATCCCGCCCTGCACGCGCGTCCACAGCAGCTTGGTCGCGCACGGGCCCGTGCCAGAGGCCTCGTCCCGTCTGTGGCATGTGCGAGCAGACGATGCGCTCCATCTGGTCGTGGACGAAGCACTCCATCGGCGCGATCGGGCCCTCGAGCGCGGCCACGACGTCATACATCGTGATCTCGCCGGGGTCGCGCGCCAGCCAGTAGCCGCCATGCGCGCCGCGGGCGCTCATCACCAGGTCGGCCCGACGCAGCCGCGCCACGACCTGCTCGAGGTAGGCCAGCGGCAAACCCTCGGCATCGGCGATGGCCTTGAGGCTGGTCGGCTGCTCGGCCGACTGGCGCCCCAGCTCGACCATCAGGCGCACGCCGTACTCGGCTTTCGAGGAGAAGATCATCCGGTCTAAATCCTACCAAACCGGTAGGTCTTTCGCGCGGCGGTCGTGATCGCCGCATCGGTGCCGGCTGGCGCGCCGAAGCGGCGGTCGGCGCACAAAGCCGATAGGGTGCCGACATGCACGGTGCGGTCATGCACGGACTTGCCAACAGCGCCGACGTCGAGACATCAGCGCAGCTCGCCCGTGTGGCGGGCCGGCTGGGCATCGACACCGAGTTCATGTCCGAGGGCCGCTACCGGGCGCTGCTCTGCCTGACACAGGTTGCCGTCGAGGACGCGAGCGAGCCGACGGGCATCAGGACGATCCTGATCGACGGGCTGGACCAGGGCGTCGACACGCGCCCGCTGGCGGATCTGCTCGCCGACCCGGACGTTGAAATCGTCCTGCACGCCGGCCGCCAGGACGTGGCGATCCTGCGCCGTGCCTGGGCCACCGAGCTGACCAACATCTTCGACACGCAGATTGCCGCGGGCTTCGTCGGGGAGAGTGCTCAGTCCGGCTATGGGAACCTGATCAGCGCCGTGCTCGGGTTGCGCGTCGGCAAGACCGCGAGCTACACGCGCTGGGATGCGCGCCCGCTGACCGCCGAGCAGCTGAGCTACGCAGCCGAGGACGTCGCCCACCTGCTGCAGCTGGCCGACGAACTCCAGCGGCGCCTGGTCGAGACGGGCCGGCTCGAGTGGGCGCTCGAGGAGTGCCGGCGCCTGGAGACCGCGACCGACGAGCGCGACCCCGATACCGCGTGGGAGCGCCTGCCGCGGGTCGGACAGCTCGACCCGCAGGCGCGGGCAGTGGCAAAGCGCCTGGCGGCCTGGCGCGAGCGGACCGCCGCCAACGAGGACCGCCCGGTCGGGCAGGTGCTGCAGGATCCGCCGCTCTTGGAGCTGGCCAAGCGCCATCCGCAGCAGCTCGATGCGCTCAGCCAGATCCGCGGGATCCATCCGTCGTTCATCAAGCGCCGGGGCGCTGAGCTGCTCGCGGCGATCAAGGCCGGCCTGGCCGACCCGCCGATTCCGCGTGAGCCCAGGCGCGGCCACTCCGATTCGAGCGATACGCCGCTGATCGCATTGGCGGAGGCGCTGCTCCGAGCCCGCGCGATGGAGGCCGGGCTTGCCTACGAGCTGCTCGCCTCCCGCAGCGACCTCGAGCAGATCATCGGCGCGGCGCGCCATTCGGCGCCGGAGCCGGACGTGCGCACGCTGGCCGGCTGGCGACGGGAGCTCGTCGGCTCGGATCTGGAGTCGCTGCTCTCGGGCCGCGTGGCCGTGGCCGTCGGCGGCAGCAGACGGCTCGAGCTGCACCCGCTCGCGTGACTCACGACACCAGCGACCGGCTCCAGTAATCTCGCTGCGATGGCCACCACCGACGAGCTGCTGTCCGACCCGGAGCTGCTGAACAGCGCCTGGGACCTCGACCCGATCGTCGACGGCCAGGGCAGCGCCGGCGTCGAGCGCCTGCTCGACGAGGCACTCGCACGCGGAGCGAAGTTCGCCGAGGAATACACGGGCAAGATCGCGTCGCTGGACGGCGCCGGCCTGCGCGAGGCGATGCTCGAGCTCGCAGCGATCCTGGAGCTCGTCGATCGCGCCGGCAGCTACGCGATGCTGCAGTTCACCACCGACACGGCCGACCCGGCGCGCGGCGCGCTGCTGCAGCTTGTGCAGGAGCGCGGCACCACGCTCGAGACGCAGCTGCTGTTCTTCGAGCTCGAGTGGGCCGCGCTCGACGACGCAGCAGGCCAACGCCCTGCTCGACAGCGGAGCCGACGTCGAGTTCTTCGCCCACCACCTGCGCAGCGCGCGCCGCTACCGCCCGCACCTGCTCTCGGAGCCCGAGGAAAAGGTGATGGCGGAGAAGAGCCTGGCGGCCGAGCGCCGCCTGGACCAGGTTGTTCGGTGAGCAGGTGTCGGCGATCCGCGTCAACCTGGATGGCGAGGAGACCCCGCTGGACTCCGCCCTCAGCAACCTGCTCAGCCCCGATCGCGAACGGCGCCGCAGCACCGCCGAGGCGATCACCGCCGCGCTCGAGCCGGGCCTGCGTACGCGCGCGTTCATCTACAACACGCTGGTCTACGACAAGTCGGTCGACGATCGTCTGCGCCACTACCCGAACTGGCTGGCGGCTCGCAACCTCGCCAACGAGGCGTCCGACGAATCGGTGCTGGCGCTGATCCACGCCGTCCGCGGCCGCTACGACATCCCGCAGCGCTGGTACCGCCTGAAGGCGAAGCTGCTGGGGCTGGACCGGATCGCCGACTATGACCGCAGCGCGACGATCGCGAGCAGCGAGCCGCTGTTCTCCTATGAGGAAGCGCGCGAGCTGGTGGTCGACACCTACTTCGACTTCTCCCCCGAGGCCGGCGCGATCACGCGCCGCTTCTTCGACGAGAGCTGGATCGACGCGCCGGTGCGCGAGAACAAGCGCGGCGGCGCCTTCTGCGCGACGGTCTATGGCGTGCATCCCTACGTGATGCTCAACTTCACGGCGCGCCGACGCGATGTCCTGACGATCGCTCACGAGCTCGGGCACGGCCTGCACTCGGCGCTGGCGGAGAAGCAGGGTGTGTTCCATCAGAGCACACCGCTGACGGTGGCCGAGACCGCATCGGTCTTCGGAGAGACGCTCGTGTTCGAACGGCTGCTGGCGAAGACCGACAGCGACACCGAGCGGCTCGAGCTGCTCGCCGGCCGGATCGACGATGCGGTCGCGACCGTCTTCCGGCAGATGGCGATGAACCGTTTCGAGCACCTCGTCCACACGCGCCGCCGCAGTCAGGGTGAGCTCTCCGTTCAGGACATCTCTCAGGCTTGGGTTGAGAGTCAGGGTGAGATGCTCGGAGACTCCGTTGACATCACCGAGGGTTACCACTGGTGGTGGTCCTACATCCCGCACTTCATCAACACGCCTGGCTACGTCTACGCGTACGCGTACGGCCAGCTGCTCGCGCTCTCTGTCTACGGCCGCTACCGCGAGGTCGGCGAGGCGCTGGTCCCGCGCTATCTGGAGATGCTCGGCGCCGGCGGTTCGATGGCGCCAGAGCAGCTCGGTGAGATCGTCGGCATCGACCTGGCCGATCCGGGCTTCTGGGACGCAGGGCTGAAGCTGGTCGACGAGCAGCTGATCGAGGCCGAAGCGCTCGCGGCTCGCGTTACTTCCCAGCTTGAGCCGCCCGGCTTGAGCCGCCAGCATTGCTCCGCTTAGAAGCGAGCAATCTCCACTCGTGAGCGGCGGAATCCCGCCTGGGCGCGATCGTTGCGACCTGAGAGCGAGTGCCGGCTTACTCAAGGAATTAGTCGAACGGTACGAATAAGAGGCCATGACGACCGGCACATTTGCGCCAGAGGAATTCGAGGCGCCCCAAACCCCCGCCAAGGACGGCCAAAGCTTGCTTGGGCGCGTCGGTGGCCTCACAGTCCGCGCACGCCTGATCGTGCTCGGCGCAACCCTGTCCATTCTGCTCGCCGTGGTCGCGATCGTCGCGGTCACGGGCGTGAGCAACATCAAGTCGGCCTATAACGCCGACCAGATCCCCGGCACCAACCGGGATGTCTCGCACGCCGCGTATGAGGGCTGGCTCCAGTCCGACGACCAGATGAACATGTACGCGGCGGTCCAGGCGCTTCACAACCCGGCGTACAACGCACTCGCCGCGGCCACCTGGAGGCAGCTGCTCCAGGGCCGCCGGATCGAGAACAGGAACCTGACTCTGCTTGCCCACGGGCACCTGACTCCCCAGCAGTGGGCGATCTTCCA
Source organism: uncultured Actinomycetota bacterium (assembly GCA_963818135.1). Classification (GTDB taxonomy): domain Bacteria; phylum Actinomycetota; class Thermoleophilia; order Solirubrobacterales; family Solirubrobacteraceae; genus Palsa-465. The sequence goes on along the minus strand of CAWFRF010000013.1, from coordinate 84,607 downwards.
CGAGATCACGACCAACCTTCCGGTCTACAACGGCTGGACGGACAAGATGTACGCGACGCTCCAGCACATCAACAGCCTTTCGGGCGCTGCACAGACGGCCGCGATCATGTCGGGCGTCAAGGACATCAGCGTCAGCAACGCGAACGTCTCCAACCTGATGGGGAACCTGTACAACAAGCTCTCCAATCAGATCGGTGATGACGAGAACGTCGTCTCCAGTCGCATCCCGGCGACGGTGAACAGCACGCTGACGCTCTCGATCGTGCATCGGCATCGTCGCGCTGCTGCTGGCGGCCGGCATCACCTTCCTGATCATCCGCTCGATCACGAAGCCGCTCGCCAAGGTCGCAGACGCTGCCGACCTGGTGGCCGAGGGCCGCGTCGACGTCGAGCTCGACGTGCACGGTCGCGATGAGATCAGCAAGGTCGCGGAATCCTTCCGCGCGGTCATCGCTCACCTGAAGACGATGTCCGAGGTTGTCGGCCAGTTCGCCAACGGCCATCTGAACGTCCAGATCACCCCGAAGTCAGATGGCGACGTGCTCGGTCACGCGTTCGTCGACCTGCGGGATCAGATGCAGGAGGCGCTCGGTGAGCAGTCGACGACGCGTCAGCTGCAGTCCGGCATGGGCGAGTTGCTCGGCACGCTTCAGCATCTGGAGCAGGGCCTCACCTCGATGAACGGCGGCGACCTGACCGTCTCGGTTGACGCTGCGCTCGATCCGATCACCCCGGAGGTCGACGGTCAGTCCGTCGGCTTCGTGGCCGACAGCTACAACTCGATGATCGAGTCTGCCCAGTCCTCGCTCGATGGGTTACAACCAGATGCGCGAGACGCTGCGGCAGAAGCTCGGCGACCATTCGAGTCTCGAGGCGCTCACGGAGCGGCTCGAGTCGCTCACGGGTGAGACGCTCGCGAATCTTCGGAGCGCGATGAGCGCAATGAACGACGGCGATCTCACGATCACTGTCGACTCGCAGACAAGCTCGATCGCGGCCGCGGACGGCGAGAACGTCGGTCACCTCGCCGAGGTGTTCAACGAGATGCTGGAGAACACCCAGTCCGCCGTCGAGCTCTTACAACAACATGCGCGCGAAGATCGCCGGAATGCTCGGTGAGATCTCACTGAGCTCTGAGAGCCTGTCTGCGGCTTCGACGCAGATGGCGTCGACATCCGAGGAGACCGGCCGCGCGATCGAGGAGATCGCCAGGGCCGTCGGGTCGGTTGCTTCTGGCGCCGAGCAGCAGGTGCGTGAGGTCGACGACGCCAAGCGCGTCACCGACGAGCTCGCCGAAGCCTCGCGGATGTCGGCGGAGACCGCCGATGAGACCGCGGCCGCTGCCGAGCAGGCCCGCAGCCTCGCGCGTGACGGTGTGCAGGCGGCCGAGGAGGCGAGCGTCGCGATGCAGGCAGTGCGCGACTCGAGCACTCAGACCTCCGAGGCGATCCGCTCACTGGGCGAGAAGTCAGACCAGATCGGCGGGATCGTCGAGACGATCACCGGCATCGCAGCGCAGACCAACCTACTGGCGTTGAACGCAGCGATCGAGGCTGCCCGCGCCGGCGAGCACGGGCGCGGGTTCGCAGTCGTCGCCGAGGAGGTCCGCCACCTCGCCGAGGAATCGCAACAGGCCGCTGCGACGATCGCCGAGCTGATCGAGCAGATCCAGCAGGAGACCCAGCGCGCGGTGCAGGTCGTCGAGGTTGGTGCCGAGCAGACCAAGGGTGGTGTGACCACCGTCGAGCAGGCCCGCGAGGCGTTCGTGCAGATCGGCCAGAGCGTCGAGGACATGAGCTCGCGCGTCGAGCAGATCGCCGCGTCGATCCGTCAGATCGCCGCCTCGGGTGACCGCATGCGTGACAGCATGAACTCGGTCGCCTCCGTCGCCGAATCCTCAAGCGCATCGTCGCAGGAGGTCTCGGCCAGCACGGAGCAGACAAGCGCCTCAACCCAGCAGATCGCCGCCAGCGCGCAGCAGCTCGCTTCGACCGCGGAAGAGCTGGAAAAGCTCGTCGGACAGTTCGTCCTGGCGTAAAGCGGCGTGCGGCCACCCCGGCGCGTTCGTCCCGGGGTGGCCGCCGCTTCAATCACCTTCCCAGCGGTGTTATCAGTCCCCAACGGCGGCGGGCGGCCGCTGAACCACTTAGTGGCGGGCGCGGCGGGTGCGCGACCTCTCTTCCTGCGCCTCAACCACCTTCACGATCAGCTTCAGATACTGATCGATCCCGGTGGCTCGTGCCTCACCGCGCTCGAACGCTTCGCGCCAGTCCGCCAGGTGACCCTTGGTCGCCAGCTCGTTGAAGCGTTCACGGCGGATCTCCAGGGTGACCTTGGCGTCGCTCGGAATCGCCTTGGTGACCGTCTGTCCCGGCATCTCGATCCGGTAGAGCTGCACATCGCCACGGCCGTGCAGTTCGAGTCCGGCGATGATCGTCAGCGGCGCCAGCCCCGGCACCTCCTCGAGGAACCGGCGGATGCCGGTCTCGATCAGTGACTTGGTGTCGGTCGGAGCGGACAGGCCTGGGAGTCTAATGACGCTTCAGCGCAGCTGCCGTCCAGCGGGACGAGCAGCTGCGGTACCAACCTCAAGCGATGCCATTGCCCGCACTGAGCGGCATGGCCAGCAGCTGCTCCACCTGGTCGGGCGGCGCCGGCCGCCCAAGGTGGAAGCCCTGTGCGTACTCGCAGTGCAGCTCGTCGACGCTGGCCAGCGCGGCCCCGTCCTCGATCCCCTCGACCACGACGTGCAACCCGTAGGCGCGGGCTAGATCGGCGATCGCCCGCACAACTGGCATCACGGCCGGATCGTGCCCCAGCCCTCGGGCGAAGCGCGCGATCGATCTTGAGGCCGCTGATCGGTAGCTCACCGAGCCGCGCCAGCGATGAATAGCCGGTGCCGAAGTCATCGAGCAACACCTCAACCCCGGCGTCCTGGAGCTCCTCGATCGCGGCCCGCGCCGTGTCCAGCTCCGCCATCAGCGCTGACTCGGTCACCTCCAGCATCAGCGCGCTCGGCGGCAGCCGCGACCGCTCGACGGTCGACTTGATCTCCATGGCCGTCGAGGGGTGAGCGAGCTCTACCGGCGAGGCGTTGATGGCGATCTGGATCCCGGGCAGCGTCTCGGCCCACTCATGAGCCTGCGCACACACCATTTCGAGCACACACTTGCCGAGCGGCACGATCAGGCCGGTCTCCTCGGCCAGCGGAATGAACTCGTCAGGAGCGAGCAGCCCGCGCTGGGGGTGCTGCCATCGCACCAGCGCCTCCACGCCGCTCCAACTGCGGTCCTCGACATTGAGGATCGGCTGGTAGTACATGGTCAGCTCCCCGCGATCGATCGCCCGGCGCAGCTGCGACTCCGTGCGCAGGCGCTGGATCTGCTGGACGCGGAGCTTGCGGTCGTAGACCTGGTGGTGTCCTGTTCCCCCGGCGCGCGCCGCGTGGATCGCTGCTTCAGCCTCGCGCACAAGACCGAAGGCGTCGCTGGCATGGTCGCTCATCGAGATCCCGATGCTGCTCGTGAGCAGCAACTCGAGTCCGTCGGCGTGGAACGGCTCGGACATCACGGCCTCCACCATCTCGGTCAGCCTGTCGACCTCACGGCCTCTGAGCTCGCCGATCATCAGCATGAAGGTGTGACCCGCGAAGCGGGCCACCAGTCCGTCTTCACCGATCGCCTCGCGCAGCCGGTGGCTTGTTTCGAGCAGCAACTGATCACCGGCGATCTGGCCGACGCTGTGGTTGATCTGCTGAAAGCGGTCGATCTGCACCATCATCAGCGTCACGCCGCCCCCGGGAACGCTCAGCTCGGCGTTCACGAGCTCGAGGAAGCGGGCACGGTTGGGCAGCCCCGTGAGCGAGTCGAGGTTGACGGCCGCCTGCAGGGCGCGGTCTGCGCCGTCGCGATCGACGGCGAGTGCCGCCAGGTTGCCGGCGGCGGCCACGAACTTGAGCTCTGTGCGGCTCGGCGTGTGCGGCACCTCGCGGTAAACGGCGAATGTCCCGATCACCTCGCCGCCCCCGTGTGTCAGCGGGTAGGACCAGACCGACCGCAGATTGAAACGCTCGATCAGATCGACGAACGACTGCGTCAGCGGATTGCTCAAGACGTCGGAGGCGATCACCACCTCACCGCGGGCAGCCGCTGTCCCGCAGACCCCCATCCCGTCGCCGACCGGCAGGCCGTCGATCTCGCGTGCGAAGGCCTTTGGCAGCGTGGGTGACGCGGCGTGGCGCAGGACCCCCAGTGTGCGATCGAGCAGCAGCACCGTGCAGCGCGAACCGGGGTACCACTGCTCGACGTGGCGGCAGATCGCGTTGAGCGTCCGCTCGAGCGGGTCGCCGCGCACGATCCGCGCGAGCACCCCCTGCTGGTACTCGAACTCAGCCTCGATCAGGTCCGTGGACTCCTCGAAGCCAGCGCGCGGCCCACGGGGCGGGCGCTCCCGGTCGTCGTCACTGACCACAGGTCCTTGACCCACTCACGCTCTCCTTTGACGGGTCGCGTAGGGATTATCGTGACGCAGCCCCGTTTGGCGCAAATTCCTGGCCAAACGTCCATCTGCGGGTGTGTCGGCTATTCGGGCTCGGTCGCGACGATCTGCAGCGTGATCGGCGTCACTGGCACCGACGCCTCGAACAGCAGTGCGGACACCTGTTCGGGTGGGGCGGGCATCGCGACATGGAAGCCCTGGGCGTAATCACAGCCGAGTTCCTCGACTGCTGCCAGGGTCTCAGCGTCCTCGACGCCCTCGGCGACGATCGAGAGACCGTGAGCCTTGGCGATCGCGACGATCGAGCGCACCACGGTGTAGGAGGTTGGGTCGCTGGTGATGCGGCCGATGAAGTTGCGGTCGATCTTGAGCGAGGCGATCGGCAGCTCACCCAGGCGCGCCAGCGATGAGTAGCCGGCGCCGAAGTCATCGACGACCGCGCTCAGCGAGTGCTGTTGCAGGCGCTCGAGCACCGGAGCCACGAGGTCCAGCTTCTGGATCAACCCCGACTCGGCGATCTCCAGGTTGATGTTCTGCGCCGGCAGGCCCGAGTGCTCGAGCCGCTCGAGCATGTCCTCGAGGAACCGCGGATCGTCCAGCTGCAGCACGGAGACGTTGATCGCGATCCGCAGCCCGGGGATGGCGGCGACCCAGCTTGCGCTCTCACTCGCGGCGAGCTCGAGCACCCGCTGGCCGAGCGGAACGATCAGTCCGCTCTTCTCTGCCAGGGGGATGAACTCGGCAGGCGGCAGCAGTCCGCGGGTCGGATGGTTCCAGCGCACGAGCGCCTCGAGCCGATCCCAGCGGTGGTTGGCGATGTCGAGGATCGGCTGGTAATGCAGGACCAGCTCGCCGAAGTCGATCGCACGGCGGAGTTCGGACTCGCGGCCGATCAGGTCGACGCTCGCGGGGCGCAGCGCCTGGCTGTACACGCGGTGGCCACCGAGACCCTCGGAGCGCGCCGCCTGCATCGCCGCAGCGGCATCGCGGATCAGGCTGTAAGCATCGCCGGCGGGGTCGGCCACGGCCACGCCCACGGTTGCGACAAGGAACAGCTCCAGGTCACTCGCGCTGACCGGGATAGAGAAGCCGACCTGCACGCGCGCGACCAGATCCTCCAGCTGCGCCGACGAGCTGCCGTAGACGGCGATCATGAACTCGTCACTGCTGAAGCGCCCGATCAGGGCGTCGATGCCGGCCGCGGCGCGCAGCCTGCGAACCACCTCGGCGAGCAGCGCGGCACTGGCCGTCTGGCCCAGGTCGTCGCCCAGGTACTTGAGCCGGTCGACCTCGACGAACAGCAACGCGGTATGGCGCAGTCGCTCGTCCAGACGAGCTGCCAGCACTTCCATGAAGGTCGAGCGATTGAGCAACCCCGTCGCCGGAAGCACGTTGGCGCTCATCTGGATCGCGGAGTGGATCGCGTCGCGCTCGATCGCGAGCGCGGCGAGGTGGCCGATCCGGCCGATAACGGCGATCTCCGCCTCGGTCGGCGCGAATGGCTCGGTGCGGTAAAGCGCGATCGTGCCGAGTACTGCGCCAGTGACGCTCCGCATCGGGTAGGACCACATCGAGCGCAGCCCGAAGCTCTCGAACAGCTTGAGCCCGGCCGCCGCGCGCGAATCGGTGCGGACATCCTCGATGACGACAACCTGCCCGGTGGCGGCGGCTGAGCCGCAGGCGCCGTTGCCATCGGTCACGGCGAGCCCGTCCGCCGCAGCGCTGTATCCGCGCGAGAGCGATGGCGCGGCGCCGGTGCGCAGGACCCCGGCCTCCTGGTCGTGCAGCATGATCGCGCAGAAGGCGCCCGGATAGACGCGCTCGATATGGCGGCAGAGCAGCGCCAGAGTCTCCTCGAGCGGGTCGCCGGCGGCGATTCGTTCGAGCACCTGCTGCTGCTGCTCGAGGTCCCGCTGGGTGCGGTCGTACCGGAGCTCGAGCAGCTTGTCGGCGGTGACGTTGCGCACGTAGCCGAGCACCCGCCGGACACGGCCACCAGCGCTCTCACCGACAGCCGCCTGCACCAGCATCCAGCGAATCGTGTCGCCCGCGGTGACCGGATAGGTGAGCTCACCGCCGATACCGGTCTCGAGAATCGCCTCACAGAAGTCGCTCACGCGGGCGCGCTGGTTCACCGGCAGCGCCTCGAGCCATTGCTCGCGCGGCACCGGGATCGCCGTCGTCTGGTCGACAGCCTGTGCCGGCCAGCGCTGACCGTGCATCACGAACAGGCCAGGCAGGCACCACACGATGTCGGCCTCGACGTCCCAGGACCAGGGACTGAAATGCGCAATCGCTGCCGGGTCGTGAGCCATGCACCGGTAATCGACCGGCTCAAGCCGACTTTGGAGGGGATGCAGGCCTGATCCCAGAATAAGGTCCGTTGCGCATCCCGCTGCGCTTAGGCCAAAACCGGCCCTGAGCGGCGGTTGGGTTGGAATTGTTTTAAGAGCCCGCTCTAAGCGACAGCGGAGAGGGAGTCGGCGTCCGCGACGACGCCCGGGTCCGCCACCGCGGCGGATTCGGTCAGGATCCGGATTCCAACGCGGGCGCCGACGGCCACACCGGCATCATGACTCGAGGCTTCAACCAGAACCTTCTGGCCACCGTCGAGCGTGACCTCGAGCCGAACCGCAGAACCGAGGAACGTCCGCTGCGTCACCTCGCCAGACCCAGCGGCGTCGGGAACGACTGCAACAGCCTCGGGGCGCAGGAGTGCCTCGACGGCCGCGCCGGGCTCACGACCATCAGCGTTGAGAACCGTCAGCCGTTGTCCCAGGACCTGCACGTCACCGGCATTGCCGATGCGCCCGGGCAGTCGGTTCATAGCGCCGACGAACTCCGCCGCAAAGGCTGTGGCAGGGCGGCGATAGACGTTCTCCGGGGTGTCGAGCTGCTCGAGACGGCCAGCCTGCATCACGCCGACCCGATCGGCCATGGAGAGTGCCTCTGACTGATCGTGAGTCACGAAAAGCGTCGTGATCCCCAGGCGTTGCTGAAGGTTCCGGATCTCAATTCGAAGCTGTGCGCGTACGCGGGCATCCAGCGCTGACAGCGGTTCGTCCAGGAGCAGCACCTTGGGCTCGATCGCGAGCGCGCGGGCGATCGCGACGCGCTGCTGCTGCCCGCCCGAGAGCTGGTGCGGGTAGCGCTCCGCGTTCTCGACCAGGCCGACCAGCTTGAGCAGCTCGTCAGCGCGCTTGAGGCGGCTCTCCTTGTCCTGACGGCGCATCCGCAGGCCGAAGGCGACGTTGTTGCGCACGTCCATGTTCGGGAACAGGCTGTATGCCTGGAAGACCATGCCCATGTCGCGCTTGTTGGGCGGGACGTTCGTGACGTCCTTACCCTCGACGAGCACGCGGCCCGCCGTCGGGAAGTCGAAGCCCCCGAGGATCCGCAGCGCCGTGGTCTTGCCGCAGCCGGACGGCCCGAGCAGCGCGACGAGCTCACCATCGTTGATCTCCAGATCGAGTCCGGCGAGCGCGGCGACCGCGCCGTAATGGCGTTGGACTCCTTCGAAACGAATCATCAGATCACCCGGACAGAGGTCGAGCCGCGCCTACGCCCGGCGAGGAAGGACAGGGAGAAGAGCAGCAGGAAGACAAGCACCAGGCTTAGCACCGAGAGGGCCACCGTGACTCCAGGGCTCGATGAGCTGACCTGGATCATCTCGACCGGCAGCGTCACGTAGAGGAGGATCGTGGCGATTACGACCTCGCCCATGCAGAACGCCACGGTCAGGAACACCGCTCCTAGGACGGCGGTTTCCACGTTCGGAAGAATCACGCGTGTCATCGTCGTAAACCACGATGCGCCCAGGCTGCGCGAGGCGTCGACGAGCGTGCGTAGATCGATCGCTCGGATGCCCGTGTCAAACGCGCGGTAGCTGAATGGCATAGCCAGTACAACGTAGATCGGCGTCAGGCCCGTCAGCGGATGGTTGAACCACAGGCTGATCAACCACTGCGGTGCGCTTCCCTGGAGCTCCGCAAGCCCGGCCGCGATCACGATCGGCGGCACCACGATCGGCAAGATCGTGATCCCCTCCATCAGCAACGTGAGCTGCGGCAACTTCAGCCGCACGATCACGACGGTCGGAAGCAGCAGCACCACCACCAGGAACGCACTGAGTCCGGCAATCTCGAGCGACTTGAAAAGCGCGCCGCGCAGCTCGCTGTTGCTGATGATCTGCGAGTAGTTGCCAAAGCCGTAGGAACCGTCGATCTGGAGCAGGCTGTACTTGATCGAGGCGACGATCGGCGTCAGGAAGAACAGCAGCGCGAGAACCAGGATCGCCACACGCCACAGGCGCGGGCGGTTGCGACGGCGCCTTACCTCCGGTGCCGCCGGTGGTTCCTCGATCTCGGCCAGGAGCCGCGAGGCACCGACGGCACCCGGACCGCCCAGACCACCGAAGCTCATTGCAGCCACCTCCGCGCACGTCGCTGGACCAGCCAGTAGGCGACCATGATGATCGCCACGATCACGATCATCTCGACGCCGAGCGCGAGCGCGATGCGGTCCTGGTTGACAAGGACATTGCCGTTGATGGCCTCATTGATCGAGGCAGGCAGCAGTGGGACCGCGGCACCGACCAGCGCGAGCACGGTCGCGTACGCGGAGAACGCGTTGCCGAACAGGATCAGCAGCGAACCGACGAACGCGGGCGTCATCACGGGGATCGCCACGTGGCGCATGTACTCGAACTTGGAGGCGCCGAGGTTCTCAGCCGCCTCCCGCCACTGCGGACGCAGGCCCTCAAGCGCGGGAGTGATCAGGATCACCATCAGCGGCACCTGGAAAAAGACGTAACAGAGGCCGACGCCGAACAGCGAGGAGATGCTGAAGCCGTGGGCGTAGAGATCGATGCCGATGTCCTTCAGCCAGGTGGTGATGACGCCGCCGGGAGGACGTCCGTAGGCCGCGATCATCGCGAACGCGAGCGGTACCCCGGCGAAGTAGGCGAGTACCCCAGAGGCGCTGGCGATCACCCTCCGCAGCATGCTGCCGGCGCGACTGGCGACCACGGCAGCGGCCAGCCAGGTCCCGAAGAAGCCACCTACAAGGGCGGTCCAGGCCGAGAGGATGAGACTGTTCTCGAGCGGAATCCAGTACTGCGACCCGCTGAAGATCGTGCTGAAGTTCTGCCACGTGAGCTGGCCGGCGTCGGTCGTGAACGCGCCGTGGATCACCTCATACAGCGGCAGGCCGAGGAAGATGAGGACATATACGGTGAACGGCGCCATTCCGAGCCAGGCGCCGCGGCCCGCCGATGAACGGGTGATCCCGCGGCGCCGAGGCGCCGCGGGACCGTTGGTTACTTCAATTGCGTCAGATACCGTCGTCACGCCGGGAAGGCGGCGGCGATCGTTGTGAGCGCCTTGTTCGACTCAGCGACGGTCGGTAGCGCGATCGTGCCAGTGACCTTCGGCAGAGCCGAGTAGGCCGCCTTGTTCTCGGTTCCGGCCTTTGCCATCGCCGGGAGCTCGATCGGGCGTGCTCCGCCTTCCAGCCAGGTGTTCTGACCGGTGGTCGAGTACAGGTACTCCTCCCACAGACGGGCGGCCGCGGGATGCGGCGCTGCACGGCTGATCGCCTGCACGTAATAGCCGGCGAACTCCTTGCCGCTCGGATCTACGACCTTCCAGTGCGCCGCGATGTTCGCCGGCAGCCCATAGGACTTAGCGCTGTTCAGGTAGTCCCAGTTGATCAGGATTGGGCACGAGTGCGCCTCGATCTCTGCCGGGGAGTTGCAGTCGGTGGAGTTGAAGTTACCGTCCGACTTCAGCGTGTTGAAGAAGTTGATGCCGGGCTGGACGTTGGTGAGCGAGCCACCGGTGTTCAGCGCTGCTGCGTACACGGCGTCGGTCGCGGCCGCGGCCTGACCGATCGCGCCGTTCAGCGTGACATCACCCTTGTACTGGGAGTTCTCCAGCGCATGCCAGCTCGTCGGGCACGTCTTCACGACGGTCATGTCGCAGCCGAACGAGATGTACCCGCCGTAGTCGTTGTACCACTGACCACTGGCCGACTTGGCGGCCGCCGGGATGCTGCTCCAGGTCGCGACCTTGTACGGCGAGACCAGCGACGAGAAGCCCTTGGCGACGGTGTAGGACTCGCCGACGTCGATCACGTCCGGCTCCGAACTGCGGCCCTTGTCCTGGCTCAGCGCCTGGATCTCCTGGGCGCTCGTACCGTCCGGGTTGAAGCTGTTGATCTTGATGCCGTACTTCTTCTTGAAGCCCGAGATCTCCTTGCCATAGTTCGCCCACGTGGGCGGCAGTGCGATCACGTTGAGGCTGCCCTCAGCCTTGGCTGCAGCGACCAGTGCGGCCATGCCACCACCGGCCTTGGCTGACGTGACCGTTGCCCAGTTCACCTTCGCAGTGGCAGCCGAGCTCACGCCCAGCCCACACACGGTCGCGGCAATGGCGGCAACCGCCGACGCACTGACGCGACGTTTCATAACAGACATGACCCTCCTCACAGGGACTATGTAATTGGTCGTCTCCTTGACCTACCAGGCACTGGCGGTCTCGTTGACTCGCTGGAACCTATTAGGAACCCTCGCGCCAATTGTGACGATTTTGTCAAGGTCTGCTTCATATACCTTTCGACGTCCGGACGTCAACATTTTTTTCACATTTCCGCCCCAATCAAAGGCTCACATAGGCTGGACCGCGTGCTAGCGTCGCCGCCTGATGACGCCCGACCCACGCGTGATCGCGCACCGGGGTGTCCATACGACGGGCGCCACCGAGAACACGATGCAGGCCTTCCAGCTCGCGATCGAGGCGGGCGCCGACGCGATCGAGTTGGACGTGCGGCGCACCGGCGACGGTCAGCTGGCGATCCTCCACGATCACGACCGCGCGGGCGTGGCGCTCGACTCGTGTTCGCTGGATGAGTTCGAGTCCCGCACCGGCTTCCGCCCTCCGCTGCTGCGCGATGTGCTGGGGTGGGCGGCCGGACGGATAGCGCTCGATGTCGAGCTCAAGGAGGATGGCTACGCGGAGCAGGTTGCGCCGATGCTCGCCGACTTCGTGGCGGCCGGCGGTGAGCTGCTTGTGACCTCGTTCCTCGACCCGTTGCTGGCGCGACTGGCCCAGGTTGCCCCCTCACTGAGGCTGGGGCTACTGATCATGTGGAGCGCACAGCGCGCGTCGCAGCGCGCCCGCGACGCCGGCGCAAGTGTGGTGCTGCCGGAGATGAAGCTGGCCAACGAGCTGCTGATCGCGGAGGTGTCCGAGGCGGGGCTTGAACTCATCGTCTGGGATTTCATGGCAGCCGATGACTCAGGTCTGCTCGCCGACCCGCGCGTTGCCGCGGTGATCACGGACGACGTGACCGGGGCGCTGGCCGCCCGCGCGGCGTTGCCGAACTGAGCCCGGACTTTGACGCTCTGAGTACGCTCAGTGGATGACCGAAAGCGCGCGCCGGCCAATCATCGGAATAGCAACCGCGCTCGAGCGCGCGAGCTACGGGGTCTGGCAGGGCGGCGAGTGTGCGCTGCTGCAGTTCTCCTACATCGAGGCGATCCAGCAGGCCGGCGCGATGGCACTGATGCTCCCGCCGGACGCAGCACTGGTCGAGAACCCGGACGAGATCCTCGATCGGATCGATGCGCTGGTGCTCGCGGGCGGCTGCGACATCGACCCCGTTCACTACGGTCAGGAGCAGCACCTCGAGACTGTTGGGCTGGTGCCGCCGCGTGACGAGTTCGAGTTCGCGCTGCTGGAACGCGCGATCGAGCGCGACATGCCGACACTCTGCATCTGCCGCGGCATGCAGGTGCTGAACGTGATCCGCGGCGGCACGTTGATCCAGCACCTGCCCGACGTGCTGCATCACGACGAGCACCGCCGCAACATCGGAACCTTCGACGGCAACGAGCACGACGTGCAACTGGTCCCCGGCTCGCTCGCCGCACAGGCAGCCGGCGGCGAGGTGACGATGACCAAGTCACACCACCACCAGGCGATCGACGAGCTCGGTGAGGGCCTCGTCGTCACAGGCCGCTCGGCCGGCGATGACCTTGCCGAAGCGATCGAGCTTCCCGACTCGGGCTTCGTGCTCGGGGTTCAGTGGCACCCTGAGGCCGACACCTCGAGCCGGATCATGAGCGCGCTGGTCGAAGAGGCGCGCCAGCGCAGCTCAGCGTCGACTACCTCCTGACGCGCTCTACAGGATCTCGGTGGCCTCGACGTAGCCGCCCTGCTCGATCGCGTCGCGCACCGCGGCGGCGTGCTCAGGCCCGCGCGTCTCGAGCACCAGCTGGACCGCCGTCTCCTGGATGTGCAGATCGAGGCCCTCGCGCAGGTGCTGGACGTCCAGCAGGTTCGCTCCCGTCGAGCCGATCATTCTGAGCAGCGCGGCGAGGCTCCCTGGGAGGTCAGGGATCCGCACCCTCAGCACCAGCCGCCGGCCGGCCTGCGTCTCGTGGCGGCGTGCGACCTCGGCCAGGAGGCCGGCGCCGACGTTGCCGCCCGAGAGCACGAGCACGGTGGTGCCGTCGATCGGTCCCGGAAGCTTCCCGGCGAGCAGCGCGGCGACGCCCACGGCCCCGGCACCCTCGACGACCAGCTTCGAGCGCTCCATCAGAAACACCATCGCCTCGGCGATCTCGTCCTCGCTGACCATGACGAGCTCCTTCACCAAAGCGTCGATCAGCCTCAGCGTGATCTCACCCGGGCGCTTGACGGCGATGCCGTCGGCAATCGTGCGCACGGAGTCGACCGCCAGCGGCTGACCGGCCTCGAGTGAGGCGACGAACGGCGCACAGGCCTCGGCTTGGATGCCGATCACCTCGACCTCGGGGCGTTGCGACCTGATGGCGACCGAGATCCCGCCTATCAAGCCGCCTCCGCCGACCGGCACCACGACGCGTGCCAGGTCCGGCACCTGACGCAGCAGCTCGAGCCCCACTCCGCCCTGTCCCGAGATCACATCGACGTCGTCGAAAGGATGGATGAACTGCATGCCGGCCTTAGCGGCGCGTTCCTTGGCGGCGGCCACGCAGTCATCTACGGAGCGCCCCGCCAGGTGCAGGGTGGCTCCGAGCGCCTGCACAGCCTCGGCCTTCGCGATCGGTGCCGCCTCCGGCATGAACACCTCGCAGGGGACGCCGCGCGACCGCGCGGCATAGGCGACCGCCTGGGCGTGGTTTCCAGCGCTCCCGCAGACGACGCCACGTGCGCTCCTCTCCCCCAGCGCCGAGAGCTTCGACATCGCTCCGCGCAGCTTGAAGGAGCCGGTGCCCTGGAGGTTCTCGGCCTTCAGCACGATGTGTGTACCCGCACGCTCTGAGAGCGTGCGGGTGGTGATGATCGGCGTCTCGCGCACGACACCCTCCCCCGCCCGGGCCGCGCGCTCGATGCTCGCCTCGGTTACGAGGCTCGCGGACTCGAGTTCAGGCGCCAACGGCCACCACGGCGTCGATCTCGACCTGAGCCCCCTTGGGCAGCGCCGCCACCGCGAGCGCCACGCGCGCCGGCTCCCCGTTTCTCCGGAAGAAGCTCGAGTAGACCTCATTGACCGCGTCAAACGCGCTGATGTCGGTCAGATAGACGGTCACCTTGACGGCGTCCTCGAGCGAGCTGCCGGCGTCGCTGGCGATCGTCGTGCAGGTTCTCGAGGCACTTGCGCGCCTGCTCCGCGGGCGTGTTTCCGACCAGCTCACCGCTCGCCGCGTCGAGCGCGATCTGCCCGGAGATGAAGAGCAGCTCGCCCGTCACCCGAATGGCGTGTGAGTAGGGGCCCGCAGCGGCGGGCGCGGAGTCGGAATTGACGGGAACTCGATACACGGAAGCCTCCTCGATGGGTTGATGGGAATGAACGCGTGGAACGCGTTTCAAATCTAGGCTGGACATCGTGACAGCAATGAGCCCTCCAGAGTTCCACGGTGGCCCCAGAGCCGCGCTGGCCGTGCGCCCGTTTGCGTGGTGGTTCGCCGGCCAGGTGTTCTCCGCGTCGGGCCTGATGACCCAGATGGTGGCCGTCGGCTGGCTGGTGCTGCAGCTGGCACGGCAACGGCGTGGAACTCGGCCTGCTGTCAACGGCGGGGCTCGGGCCAACGCTCGTACTCGGGCTGTGGGCCGGCTCGCTGGTCGACCACTACGAACGGCGGCTGATCCTGATCTGGACGCAGAGCCTGCTGATGGCGCTGAGCCTGGTGCTCTACGCGCTGATCGTCAGCGGGGCGGCCAGCTACTGGCTGGTGATCACGATCACACTCGCGTCCGGCTCAGTGAACGCGCTCGACGGCCCGGCCCGGCAGATCTACGTGCTCGACCTTGTCGGTACCGAGCGGGTGGCGGGCGCCGTGAGCCTCTACGAGGTGATCCTCAACCTGTCGCGCGTGCTCGGCCCCGCGATCGGCGGGGTGCTGCTGGCAATCTCCGGGCCTGCCGCCTGTGTACTCGTCAACGCCATAACTTTCATGGCGCCGCTGGCGGTGCTGATCCACTACCGGTCGACCGAGGGCAGACGGCCGCGGCCGCAGCGCGCCGGCCGTCCAAGCGCGTTGGCGGGGCTGAAATACGCGTGGTCGCACCCGCTGCTGCGAGCGTGTCTGTTGACGGGCGCGAGTTGCGGAGTCCTGTTCAGCCCGGCGCTCTTCTTTCCGCTGCTGGCCACGCGCGTGTTTCATATGGGCGGCAGCGGCTACGGGCTACTGCTCGCGCTGTTCGGCATCGGCGCGCTGCCCGGCGCATTGCTGGCCTCGCGGCGCCGGCCATCCGGCAGGCAGGTGCGCGCGCTCGGGATCCTGACGGGCGCCTGCGTTGCGATCTCTGCCACGGCGCCCGCGCTACCGGTGCTGTTCATCGGGATTCTCGCCACTGGCACATGCTCGATCTGGATGGTCGCCGCCGCCAACACGCTTGTGCAGCTGCGCGCCGAGCCCGAGCTGCGCGGCCGGGTCATGGGAGCCTGGACCGTGGCGCTGCCAGGAACGATCCCGATCACCGCGCTGCTCGCCGGCGGCGCCGCGGACCTGTTCGGCCCACGCGTCGCCTACGCGGGCGTCGGCGTCGTGATTGCCGGTGTCGCGCTCGCCTGCTGGCGCGCCTACGGTGAACGTGTTTCAGAGGGGTAGCCTCAAGCCTATGAACCGGCTCGCGCAGGAGACGTCGCCTTACCTGCTGCAGCACGCCGACAATCCGGTCGACTGGTACCCATGGGGCGACGAGGCGCTGGCTGCGGGCGCGCGAGCTGAACCTGCCGCTGCTGGTGTCGATCGGCTACTCGGCCTGCCACTGGTGCCACGTGATGGCACACGAGTCGTTCGAGAACCCGGAGACGGCCGCGGCCGATGAACCAGCGATTCGTCTGCATCAAGGTCGACCGCGAGGAGCGTCCCGACATCGACGCCGTCTGCATGGCCGCCTGCCAGACGATGACGGGCCAGGGCGGCTGGCCGCTGAACGTGTTCCTGACGCCGGATCAGCAGCCGTTCTTCGCGGGCACCTACTTCCCGCCCGAGCCGCGCGCCGGGCATGCCGAGTTGGCGAATGGTGATCGAGGCGGTCGACGACGCCTGGTCGCCAGCGCCCTGACGAGGTGCGCGAGCAGGGCGCGCGGCTGGCGGCGGCGATCACCGCCAGCGCGTCGGTTCAGCGTGCCGAGGAGACGCGGGTACCACAGAACGCAATCAGCGATGCGGTGCACGCGCTCGCGCAGATGTTCGATCGCGTCCACGGCGGCTGGGGAGGCGCGCCGAAATTCCCGCCCCACAGCACGCTCGAGTTCCTGCTGGCGGCGGGCGACGTGGAACTGGCTCCGGCGACGCTGCACGCGATGGCGGCCGGCGGCATCTATGACCAGGTCGGCGGCGGCTTCGCGCGCTATGCGGTCGACGCAACCTGGACGGTGCCCCACTTCGAGAAGATGCTCTACGACAACGCGCTCCTGGCCCGCACCTACCTGCACGCCTGGCAGGTGACGCGCGAGCAGCGCTTCGCCGAGGTCTGCGTGGAGACGCTCGACTGGGCGCTGCGCGAGATGCGCGGCCCGGAGGGCGGCTTCTGCTCAGCGCTCGACGCCGACTCCGAAGGGGTCGAGGGCAAGTTCTACGTCTGGACCGTCGACGAGCTGCGCGACGTGCTCGGCGCCGAGCTGGCCGAGCCCGCGATCGCGCACTTCGGCGCCACCGTCGAGGGGAACTTCGAGCACGGGACGAACGTGCTCGAGGCCCGCGGTGAGCCGCCCGAGCGGCTGCCGGAGATCCGCTCGCAAGCTGTTCAGCGCGCGCGCCGAGCGCGTCCGGCCCGGCCTCGACGACAAGCGGCTCACCGCGTGGAACGCGCTGATGATCGCCGCGCTCGCCGACGCGGGAGCCGCACTCGGTCGCGAGGACTATCTGACCGCGGCGCGCGACTGCGCCGAGTTCGTGCTCTCCGAGCTGCGCGACGACGAGAACAACCTGCTGCGCACCTGGAAGGACGGGCAGAGCGGCACTGCCGGCCTACCTCGAGGATCACGCCTACCTGCTGCAGGCGCTGCTCGCGCTCTACGAGGCGACGTTCGACGAGCGCTGGTACGTCGAGGCGGTGGCACTCGCCGACACGATGATCGAGCGCTTCGGCGACCGCGAACACGGCGGCTTCTTCACCACCGCCGCCGATGTGCCGCACCTGGTCGGCCGCCGCAAGGACCTCGAGGACACGCCGATCCCGTCCGGCAACTCGGCCGCGGCGCTGGGCCTGCTTCGACTTGCGCGGCTCTCCGGCGACCGGTCCTACGAGCAGTGGGCGGCGGGCGTGCTGGCGCTGCACGCACCGCTGGCGCTGCGCCACCCGCTCGCCTTCGGCCATCTGCTGCAGGCGCTCGACCTCTACCTTGCGACCCCGCGCGAGGTCGCGATCGTTGGCGCCGGTCCGCTGACCGGCGCCCTACGCACCCGTTACCGTCCCCACGTCGCGCTCGGCGGGCACCGACGCGGACAGCACCGAGGGCACGGCCGTCGCGCTGCTGCGCGACCGCACCACCGTCGACGGCCGCCAGGCCGCCTACGTGTGCGAGCGCTTCGCCTGCCAGCTGCCGGTCACCGAGCTGGCGGCACTGGAGGCGCTGCTCTGATGGCGGGCGGGCGGGGCAACTAGGTGCCCGAGGCGGAAGAGCTGCGCTCGCACATTGCCGAGCGCTACGGCTTCCGTGCGCATACCCTCTACACGCTCGACCAGGACGTGACTTTGTTGCGCCGCGACGACGGTCCGAGCTGGGTGGCGCGCGTCTTCAGTCCAGAACGCGCGCGGGCGGCGGTGGAGGGTGACGCTGCGGTCCTGCAGTGGCTGGCGGAGCACGGGTATCCCGCCGAACGCTGCGCCCACGCCGAACCGGTGAGCGCACTCGGAGACTCCGCCGTACTCGTCACCGAGGCGGTCGGCTGGGTGCCAGCGTTCGGACCGGCGGGCCGCGATCAAAGACGCTGGCGGCATCCGCGGCCTCGGCGAGCTGCTCGGGCGCCTGCACACGCTGCCGCTCCCGTCCGCCCCAGCGTCGCGTCCGGGCGGAGCCTGGCATCACATCGCCGAGGGCTCACCGACGGACGAGCTGTCGGCGGCTGCGAGTGGCTCGACGCTGCGGAGGCCGAGGCTCCGGCCCGCGAGCTCGCGCACTTCGGAGAGCTGGCGGACGCCCTGGCGGCCGCCGATCCCTGCGAGGGCCTGCCGGCCGCAATGACGCATCCCGACTTTGTGCTCGCCAACGTGGTGGCAACCCGCGAGCCCTCGATGGTGCTGGTCGACTGGGCCGGCTCCGGCCGCGGCCCGCGGCTCTGGTCGCTCGCGTTCCTGCTGTGGGCCGAGGGCTCCAAGGATCTACGGCGCGTCGATCTCGCGCTGGCCGGATACACGCGGCGGGTGACGCTCGAGCCGGAGGAGTTGGATCGGCTCGCCGCGGCGATCACGGCGCGACCGCTGGTCCTCGACATCTGGCGGCTGCGCAACCACGGGCTGGGCGCCGCCGACGCCGTGCGCAAGGTCACGGAGAATGCCGAGTTCGCGAGGGCGATCGCCGCGCGAGTGCGCGCGGCGATTCAGAGCACCGGCAGGTACCGCTCGAGCTCCCAGGGAGTGACCTGGACGCGGTAGTCCTCCCACTCCTGGCGCTTGATCTCGATGTAGCGATTGAACGTGTGCTCGCCGAGCGAGCGCAGCACCAGCTCGGACTGCGCCGTCAGCTCGATCGCCTCGCCGAGCGACTCGGGCAGCTGCTCGATCCCCAGCCGGCGGCGATCCTCGGGAGAGAGGTGGTAGAGGTTCTTCTCCATCGGATCCGGCAACTCGTAGCCGTGCTCGATCCCCTCGAGGCCGGCCTGCAGCAGCACGGCGAAGGTCAGATACGGGTTGCACGCCGGGTCGGGGCAGCGCAACTCCATGCGCGTCGCCTGTTCCTTGCCGGGGTGGTACATCGGCACCCGCACCAGCGCCGAGCGGTTGCGCCGCGACCAGGCGACGTAGACCGGAGCCTCGTAGCCGGGGACCAGGCGCTTGTAGGAGTTCACCCACTGGGCGAAGATCGAGCTGATCTCTCGGGCGTGTCGCAGCTGGCCGGCGATGAACGCCTTGCCGGTGTCGGAGAGGTGGTAAGGGTCGTCAGCATCGAAGAACGCGTTGCGGCCGTCGCGGAACAGCGATTGGTGCGTGTGCATGCCGGAGCCGTTCTTGCCGAACAGCGGCTTGGGCATGAAGGTCGCGTGGTAGCCGTACTTGAGCGCGTACTCCTTGACCGTGATCTTGTAGGTCATGCAGTGATCGGCCATCGTCTGCGCGTCGGCGTAGCGCATGTCGATCTCATGCTGGCTGGGGCCGACCTCGTGGTGGGAGTACTCGGTCTGGATGCCGAGCTGCTCGAGCCCGAGCACCGTGTCGCGACGCAGATCCGAACCGGCGTCGAGCGTGGTCAGATCGAAGTAGCCGCCCTCGTCCAGCACCTCGGTCGAGCGCGAGTCCCTGAAGTAGAAGTACTCGAGCTCCGGGCCGACGTAGAACTGCTCGAACCCCATCGCCTGGGCGCGCTGCATCGCCCGTCGCAGGATGTGGCGCGGGTCACCCTCATACGGCGTTCCCTCGGGGGTGCGGATGTCACAGAACATCCGGCCTACGGCGTGCTCGCCACCGCGCCACGGCAGCACCGCGAAGGTGCGGGGGTCCGGAACCGCGATCATGTCGGACTCCTCGATCGCGTTGAAGCCCGTGATCGAGGAACCGTCGAAGCCCATGCCGCCGTCGAAGGCGTCAGCCAGCTCGGTGCTGTTGATGCTGAAGGCCTTGAGGTTGCCGAGGATGTCGGTGAACCAGAGGCGGATGAAGCGGATGCGGTCCTGCTCGACGCGAGCGAGCACGTCCTTCGCGGTGAGTTCCGGCTGATCGCTCATCGCGGCGGAACCTTACTTGTTCTTGCAGGAGTGAGACGGCGCCCGCCGGGGAAGCACTGATGCGAGTGATGTCCCCGTTTTTCAGGCAATGCCGGTAATCCGCCACATTCCATACCATTTGCCTGTGGTTGCCGTTCGCGCGCACCTCAACGAGTCGCACCTGGCGACCCCCGAAGTCATCGCGCCCCTGCGCCATGCCGTCGCCGACTACGCCAGCGAGGCCGGGCCTCCAGGGGGAGCGGCTGGATGGCGTCCGCCTTGCCGTGTCAGAGGCGGTCACCAACGTCGTCCGCCACGCCTATCGAGGCGAGCGCGGCGAGGTGCATCTCACCGTCCGCATGGTCGACAACGAGCTGTGGGTGCTGGTCGCCGACGACGGCTGCGGCCTCAGCGTCCCCAGTGCGGATCCCGGCCTCGGCTGGGGACTCGCGTTCATCACCGATGCCTGCGACGAGTTCACGCTGGCCGAGCGCGCCGGGGGCGGAGCAGAGGCGCGGATGGTCTTCCGGCTGCCCGCAGACGCGGCCACGGTCACCGGCGGCAGCGGCCACTGACGCGGATCGTCACTGACGCGGATCGGTGGCGGCGGCTGTTTCGCCGGCCGCGCTCCGTTTCTCGACGATCACGTAGTCGTCCTCGCGGCTGACAACGGTCTCGATCTCCGGGATCTCATGGCCTACGGCGAGCATGAACCGTCGCGGAGACTGGCGCACCTCCTCATATCGCGCGAGCGTGACCCCCACGGCTTCGTTGCAGTCCAAGCGGGAGCATTCACAGCGGAAGCGCACCAGCTTGCCGGGATCATCCCGCCACTGCCCCCGCTCGATTGCCTCGTTGGTCTCGCGGAACAGAGCCTCGTTGCGCGCGAGGCGGCGTTCTGACTCGTCGTTCATCCGGAGATCTTCTCCCTCGAGCGCGCTGCTCAAACAGCGTTATGGTCGTGAGAGCCAGCGTTGCGCCCACTCCTGCAATTGGCTGAGCGTCGGTCCCAGTTCTCTGCCCATCTCCGAGAGCGAGTACTCGACCCGCACGGGCGGGCCTGAATGCACCGTGCGCTGCACGATCCCGCGTGCCTCGAGCTCCTTCATCCGGGCTGAGAGCAGGCGGTCCGACAACTCCGGTACCGCCTGCCCGACCTCGGAGAAGCGCATCGGCCTGTCCATCAGCACGGCCAGGATCGCGCCCGTCCAGCGCCTTCCCACGAGCTCGATCGCCTCGTGGTAGAACGGGCAACAGGGTCCGCCTCGCGCTACGTCGTCCATTCCGTCAGCCAGGCTCTCGCCCTGACCTTCACCGGCTGCTTCCATGCCTCATCAACTCGACGCTACGCGGCCTTCAGCAGCCGCGACTCCTCGGAGGAGCCATCGAGCGGCACTTCGCCGGCGACGTTGACCATCGCCACGAAGCCATCGAGCGAGACCGCGGCGATCGCCTCGAGCAGCTGCTCGTCGTCCCATCCGGCCTCGTGCGCCTCCTCGTGCAGGTACATCGGCGGACGGCCCTCGACCAGCAACGCTCGCAGATAGCGCAACAGTGCCGCCTCGCCCGGTTCCTCCGAGTCGAACTGGCGCGCCAGCGCAATCTCGTCGATGCCCAAACCGGCCGCGCGAGCCGCACGCGAGTGCATGATCACTCCCTGTTGCGAGCCGTGGTGTTCGGAGACCGCAAGTGCGATGCGTTCGAGCGTCGCCATCCCAAGCCTGCCATGGCGCAGCTCGGAGCGGAACCGCGCGTAGGCGCGCAGCGCCGCCGGCGAGCCGGCGAGGACTCCGAGGAAGTTCGGAAGCTGGCCACCGCCCGAGAGTGCGCCGCGGAGCACAGGGGCAGAGCGCTCCGGCGCGGTCAATTCGTCGTGGATCTGGAATCTGCTCATCGTCGTCTTCATGTCGGGCACCGTTCTGGAGAGAGGAAGACATCCCGCCACGCCGCAAGCCGCTTGCGCGCGTCGACAGGTCAACCAAGCGAGGGAACTTCACAGGTCCTTTACTTTCGGGACCTACTTACACTTGATAAGTGTACGCCGACTTGGCCGAGCGTCAAGCGGGTAGTAGCGTGGCGGGAGGATGAAGCTGACCAAGCGATACAAAGCGCTGGCACTCGGCGGTGGCATGACCGTGGTCGAGGCTGCTGTCCTGAAGAGCCGCAGCGGCTCGCTGATGGGTCTGCGGACGATCGTGCGCTGCAATCGCGGCCACCTGTTCACGACCATCTGGATCCCAGGGGCTTCCGTGAAGTCACTGCGCCTGGGACCGTGGCGCGTCCAGCGCTGCCCGGTCGGACGCCACTGGGCGATCGTCACGCCCGCGCAGGTGTCGAAGCTCAGCGAGAGCGCGCGCGACGACGCG
Source organism: uncultured Actinomycetota bacterium (assembly GCA_963818135.1). GTDB lineage: Bacteria > Actinomycetota > Thermoleophilia > Solirubrobacterales > Solirubrobacteraceae > Palsa-465. The sequence goes on along the minus strand of CAWFRF010000013.1, from coordinate 62,389 downwards.
CGCGCGCATCACGACACCTTCCTCCCCTAGCCAGGAAGAGTGGGACAAAAAACGGCGGCGGCCGCAAGATGCGACCGCCGCCGGACTTCAGTGTTGCCGTGTCCGAGCTCAGCTGCCCGGGACGGCGAACGCGTAGACGTAGCTCCCGAAGCCACCGTTCGGATCGGGGTCCTCGTGGCTCTCGCCACCAGCGATCCCGGCGACGTACTGGACGCCGTTGACCATGTAGGTGATCGGGGGGGCTGCAGCCATCGCGGGCATCGTGGGAGATGTCCACAGCGACTGGCCGGTCTTGCTGTCGACCGCCTGCAGGTATCCGTCTCCGGTATTGGCGTTCCCGGTCCCGAGGTGACCGACGAACGTGATCCCGGATGCGGTGTCGACGCTGCCGCTGAAGCAGATGTCTGACCAGTTCTGATGGAATTCCCACTTGTTCGTGACCAGGTTGAGCGACGAGAAGGTGCCGCTGTTGGTGCCCGGAATGTTGCCGCCGAGGCTCAGGACACCCGCGCCGATTCCGCCTGCCGGCCGGATCGTCTCCGAGGCTGCCGGAATCTGCTCGTGGCCGAACTCGCGGCCAATGTCGCCGCAGGTGATGAACCCCTGCGTCTGGGGGTCGTAGGAGCTGGACGGCCAGTCCATGTTCTCGAACGGCGTCACCTCCCACTGCGTCGTGTCGTAGGGCTGGAAATCGCAGGCGAACACGATCGGATGCCCGTCGGGAGCGGCCGTCGGGTTATTGGCCGTGTCGGTTGTACTGCTGCTCCAGAACTTCGAGCTCGAGCACACACGTCCCTGACCGTTCTTCAGAAGCGGGAATCCGCCGCCGCTGCTGAACACCAGCGTGTTCGGCGTCTGCGGAATCGGCTGGGTCGGCCACGTGTTCACGCCCACCGCTGTGTCCTGAGGCACCTTGACCTGGTCGACCTTGTTCAGCGGCTTGCCGGTCTTGGCGTTCAACATCCACGTCCAGCCGTACTTCGCCACGTCGGCGACTGCAGTGACCTTCTGAAGGACCTTCTTCGTGACCTTCTTGCCCTTCTTGTTCTTCACAACCTTCGGCAGGTCCATCTTCGTCGTGAAGACGATCGGGTTGTTCGGCAGGTCCGAGTCCCAGAGGTCGTGATGCACCGTCTGGTAGTACCACTTCAGCTGGCCCGTCCGGTAGTCCAGGGCGACGATCGAGTCCGTGTAAAGGTTCTCGCCCGCGCCGCGCGAGTTCCACGGGACCGGGTTGCCGGTACCCATGATCAGCTCATGGTCAGCGGCGTCGATCGCCGGCGTCTGCCACCCGGCGCCACCACCGTACACGTTGGTCGTGTAGGCGCCGCCGTTCAGCGTTGACCAGGTCTTTGAGCCCGGCTGACCGGCCTGCGGGATGACACCCCAGCTCCAAAGGAGCTCGCCGTCAATCGCAGAGTAGGCCTGAACCTGGGCGCTGATGCCGCCGCCGTCGCCACCGCTCGTCGGCACGAACACCGAGCCGTCGTAGTAGAGCGGTGCTGAGGACAAGCGAACGCCCTTCTGCCAGGGTCCCGTGATCGCCCTCCAGACAAGCGCACCATTCGACTGATTAAGCGCCACAAGGCTTCCGTCCGCGAGCGACACGAACACCTTGCCTGCGCCGAGCGACACGCCAGGCTGGCGGCCGCCTGAGCCAGGCTGGAATCCTGGATCCCATGTTGAGTAGGGCGGGACGAAGTTCCAGAGCACCTGCCCGTTGGTTGCGTTCAATGCGAACACGCCGTTGATGGGCGTCTGCTCATACAACACCCCGTTGGCCTCGACGGGCGTAGCCTCTTGAGACCCGCACGCCGACGTTGTCTTTGCACAAAGCTTGAGGTTGTTTGACCACGCCAGGGCCAGCGACCCGACGTTGGACTTGCTGATCTGCGTGAGCGTCGAGTAGCGATCGTTCTCGACGTCGCCGCCGTTCTCGACCCAATTCTGACCTGCGTACGCGGTGAGCGCCGCGTTCGACGCCGAGAGCTTCGACGATCGCGCCAGGGCCGTCGTGGCACTCAGCGCGAACACGCATACAAGTGCCATGAACCCCGAAAATGCCAAACGAGCTGGGCGTAACTTCACCATGAACTCTCCTCCAGCCGACTTTGTTACGAGATCCCTAGCTCGAATATATACCTTGCTCAAGCGGTTGTGCAGGTTACCTGCGTGCTTCGCTTCGCGGGCGTTCATATCGCCCGGTCCACCTTCCGAAGAGCGCCTCTTGGAGCGGAGTAGGAGCAGTGCGTCGGGAGCGCGAACGGGCCGAGTAGAGTTTCGGCCGCTGTGACTCCTGAACAAACCTCAGCACGCGCCGATACGAAGGCAGCGGTTGATTTGGCGGAGCGGATCCTTGCCAACCTGGAACGGGTGGTGCTCGGCAAGCACGATGAGATCGCGCTCGTGCTCGCAGCGATGATCTCGGGCGGACACGTGCTGCTCGAGGACGTACCGGGCACCGCCAAGACAATTTTGGCGCGCGCGATCGCGCTGTCGATCGACGGCACGACGTTCGCTCGCATCCAAAGCACGCCGGATCTACAGCCGACCGATATCACCGGCCTGGCGATCTTCGACCAGCGCACGCGCGAGTTCGAGTTCAGGCCCGGGCCGGTGTTCGCGAACATATTGCTCGTCGACGAGGTCAACCGCGCTCTCCCGCGCACCCAGTCGGCACTGCTCGAGGCGATGGCGGAGCGTCAGGTGACGGTTGACGGGATCACGCGCCCGCTGCCGCTCCCTTTCTCGTCATCGCTTCGGAGAATCCGCTCGATCAGGAAGGGCACCTTCCCGCTTCCCGAAGCGCAGCTCGACCGCTTTGCAATCCGCGTTCGGCTCGGCTATCCGCGCGAGGATGAGGAGGTCTCGATCGTCGTCGCGCAGCGTCACGGGCACCCGATCGAACGCCTCGCGCCCGTCGTGAGTGCCGACGAGTTCCGAGCGCTCCAGCGCGCGGCGGATGACGTTTATATCGATGACCTTCTGGTCCGTTGGACCGTGCAGCTGGCGCGCGCGACGCGTGAGGTCACGGGCGTGGCCGTCGGCGCATCTGTGCGTGGCAGTATCACTTTGGAGCGAACCGCGCGCGCTTGGGCACTCGTGCAGGGACGACACTACGTGGAAACGGAGGACGTCGAGCGGCTGTTCGTGCCCGTGCTTGGTCACCGTCTCCTGCTGACATCGGCCTACGTCGCTGAGACGCGCGCTCTCGCTCGTGATGAGCCGCTCGAGCGGATCCGCGAGCGTTGCCTGGAGCTGGCACCGCCTCCAGCGCCTGCCTGGGAACGATGAGCTTGGCAGCAGGGGACCGGCGCACGTTCCCGCTGGTGCCTCGGCGGCGGTTGATCGGGCTGCCGTTCGGCGAAGCGCCGAGCCGGCGCCGGGGTCAAGGCAGTGAGATCGTCGGGTATCACCGCTACGAGCCCGGCGATCCGGTCGCGACGATCGATTGGTTTGCATCAGCGCGGCTCACAGCCACCAGCGGCGAGGACGCATTCGTCGTCCGCCACCATGCCGCCGACGAGGCACCGCGAGTGGCGCTCGTCGTAGACCGCAGACCGGAGATGGGGCTTTACCCGGCTCCGTTGCCCTGGCTCCATAAGCCGGCCGCGATGCTCGAGGCGGTGACGGTCATCGCGGCCAGCGCGGAAGCCGCGCGAGCGGACATCGCCGGGCTTGACGTCGGTGGCGGCGAGGAGTGGTGGCTACCCCCGGCGCGGCGCGACCGGGGCCGGATGCTCGCCGAGCGTGTCGGCGCGGACGCTCCGTTCGCAGCGCCATCCGACGTGATCGCGCAGTCGTTCGAGTTCCTGTTGGCACATCGCCGTGTCCTGCCTCCCGGGACCTTCGTGTTCGTGCTGTCCGACTTCCTCGCGCCGCCGCCGAACCAGGCCTGGCTGCATGGGTTGAGTTGCGGCTGGGACCTGGTACCGGTCGTGATCCAGGACCCTGTGTGGGAGCAGAGCTTCCCTGTAGTCGGCGGTATCGGCCTGCCGATCGCCGACCCACGGAGCGGTGAGATCAGGCTGGTGCGGCTCAGCAGCCGCCAGGCGGCGAGCCGGGCCGAGGCGAATAAGCGTCGGCTCGCCCGATTGCTTGCCGATTTTGAGTCGTTTGGGCTCCAGGCTGTCGTGCTCGGCACCAGCGACGCCGACGCTATCGACATGGCGTTCAACGAATGGGCGGAGCAGCGCAGGAGTACGGCATGGGCGCGTTGAGACGCTCGGTCGCGGCCAGGTCGGTCCGGGTCATCATCGCCATCTCCCTACTCGCGGCGCTTGGCTCTGTGATCGGCATCCTGACCCTCAGCCACTCTGCCTCCGCCCCTGCCATCGGGCTGACCGCTCCCGTCAAGGTGGCGGCGGGCTTCGACCAGCCGTTCGTCCAGTTTGGCGACCGCTTCGTCGCCCGCGTGGTCGTGGCGCTCGACACGCGACTCGTTCGAACCCAGACGCTGCGGATCAGCGACGATCTCGCTCCGCTCACACAGCTCGGCCCGGCGCGCACGTCCAGCTCGACGCAGGGCGGCGTCGAGCTCGTGACATTCACCGTCCCCGTCGCATGCCTGACCGCTCCATGCATCGCCGGCAGCGGACGGGCACAGGTACACCTGCCATTCGTCCAAGCAACCGTCCTGCAGCGAGATGGCCGTAGCGCCCATACCTCAGTGCGGTGGCCCGCGCTCGACGTACGAGGGCGAGTCACCGCAGCGGATCTGGCGCCGAGTACACCGCCGTTCAAAGCCGACGCGGCACCACTCCCACCGACCTACCGGATCGCTCCTGCGACGCTCGTCACTCTGCTCGACGTGCTCGCCGTGGTCTCAGCGCTGACGGGAATCGGGCTCATTGCACGGGAGGCGCATTTGCGGCTACGGCGTCAGGCGCCGCGGCCGGCCGCACTCGAGCGAGCGCTCATGCTGACGAGGCAGGCCGAGCGCCGGCCCGTAGCGGATCGGCGCCGGGCGCTCTCTCTGCTCAGCCGGGCGCTCGGCGGTGACCGACGGTCACGCGCAGCCCGACGACTCGCTTGGTCCGAATCGGAGCCCGAGGCCGATGAGCTCGAAGAGCTCGTTGTGGAGATCGAACAAGGGCGGTCCGAGTGAGCGCCGGCATCCCACTATCCGACGCACCCGAGTTCCGCCCGCAGGCAATCGCCACTCGCATCATCCTCACGGTCCTCGCCACCGCTGCCCTGGCGGCTGCGGTGGCCGTGCTGCTCGCCTCCCGCTCCTCGCACTCGCAGTCGTTCGTGTCGCTGCCGGCGAACGCGAACGTTGTAATCGTGCTCGACCTCTCCGCCAGCATCTCCTCCGACAGTTTCTCCCGGATCGGCGCGACTCTCTCCTCGCTTTCGCAGACACATGACCACGTCGCGCTTGTCGTCTTCTCCGATGAGGCGTATGAGGCGCTCCCGCCAGGAACGCCCGCTGCCGACCTGGCGCCGATGGTTCGCTACTTCGAACTGCCCAGACAGCGCGTGCCCGGCTTCCTGCCCTCGTTTCCAACCAACCCGTGGTCGAGGACGTTCACGGGCGGCACGGCGATCTCCTCCGGGATGGAGCTGGGAATCAGCATCGCCACGGCACAGCGACGGCCGGCTGAGGTGATGCTGATCAGTGATCTCGACGACGATCCGGGCGATCTTGCAACGCTTGCGGCGGCGAGTGCGGTTGCCCGGCACGATCGCGTGCCGATCCGAATCGTCGGCCTTAACCCGTCTCCTGGGGCGATCGCCTATTTCCACGCGATCTTCGGTCACAGCGCGCCGATCATCAACGCGCCCACCTTCGGGGAGACCGCTCTGTCGCGGCAGACAGCACCCTTCCCATGGGAGCTCATCGTGCTCGTTGTGGCGGCCGCCGTTGCGCTCGCGTCGCGCGAAGCATGGGCACCGATCCTCAACTGGAGGCGGTCGCCTTGAGGGCGCTGCGACTCGGCATGGCAGGGGTTCTGTTGGTGCTTGCGGTCGTCGCCGCTTTGCTTGCCGCCGATGTGCGGGCGTGGCCGGCTGCGCTCGAGCGGGGCGACGCGGCGTACGCGATCGCTCCGAGGCATGCTCGGTGGACGCCGACGACGCATCTGGGCACCTTCGCGGCGACCCTGCTGGGGGTCTCCGACGAGCTCGCGGCGCGCGTCGCTCTGCGGCGCTTCAGCCAGGTCGCCGGCCTGCATCAACACTTGAACGACGCGCTCGAGGTCCAGACAGAGCGCGAGGCGGCGATCAATGCGCTCGCCGGTCCCGCAAGCTCAGCAGACCCGAAGCTGGCCGCTCAGGCGCGGACGCTCATCGGCATCCTGACCTTCAGCGAGGCAGCTGAAGGCGGCGGGATCTCGCAGACAGACGCCGCGATCGCGGACTTCACTGACGCGGTCCGTGTCGATCCCGGCGACACCGCGGCGAAATTCGACCTGGAGCTGCTGCTGCGCCTCAGCGCCGCTCAGGGACACCGGCGGGGGTCCGGGCCGGTCAACGCGTTCGGCAACACCGGTCATGCAGGCTCGTCGGGTGGAGCGCCCGGCAGCGGCTATTGATGAGCTTCCTGACGCCCCTTGCTGCACTCGCCGGGTTCGCCGTGCTCCTCCCGCTCGGCGCCGCGGCATCCAGCCGCCTCCGAGTTGCGGCCGCAGCCCGCCGGCTCGGGCTGGACCCACCGCCCAGTTGGTGGGTGGGCCCGCGAATTGCTCTCGCGGTGGCCGCGGTTCTGTTACTTGCGCTCGCGGCGGCCCAACCAGTCCTGAGCGAACAAGCCGTCATTCGGACTCGAAAGGATGTCGCGGTTCTTTTCGTGCTCGACACCTCGCGGTCGATGACCGCCTCGCTCACGCCTAACTCGCCGACGCGACTATCCCGAGCAAAGCAGGCGGCGGCGCGGCTGCGCGGCACTATCCCCGAGGTCCCGGCCGGGGTGGCTACCCTCACGGACCGCGTCCTGCCTGACCTGCTGCCTGTGCCCGATACTCCGGGGTTCGACGCGGTTGTTCAGCGCGGTGTTGAGATCGAAGATCCGCCTCCGGTTACCCAGTCCACTGTCGCCACCGGCTATGACGCGCTTGGCGACATTGCCACCGGCAACTACTTCACTCGGCGCGTGACGCGCCGCGTGATCGTGCTTCTCACCGATGGCGAAAGCAACCCGTTCAACCCGGACCGCCTGGCTCACCAGCTCAGCGCCCAGGCGGGGTACCGGTTCCTCGCGATCCGCTTCTGGAACCGCAATGAAGCGGTGTTCGACGCGGACGGACAGCGCGAGCCGAGTTACCACCCCGATCCCACCGGCCGGTTACTCCTGGCTCAGCTTGCCGCGGCGCTCGGCGGACGCTCCTTCGAGGAGAACCAGACCGCCGACGCGGCGTCATATCTCCGCCAGGTCGTCGGTCACGGGCCGGTCGGGCGGGCGCGTGGCGTGCCCGGGCAACGTCGCACTGGCGCCATACATCGCGGGTCTTGCGATTCTGTTCCTACTGGTCGACCTCATCCCCGCGGAGCCTGGTCCGCCGATGTACACTCGCATTGAGGAGAGGAAGGGACGTGAGATGGAGGGACGTCGCGTGAGCGCTACGAGGGTCGGGACCTTGTGCGCAACGACCGTTGCGCTGTTGCTTACGTGCGTGCTCGGTCTGAGTCCAGGGCTGGCGGCCGCGCAGCCCCTCACCAAGATGAGCTCGCAGTCCTCCGCCAACGTTGGTTGGGGCGGCTTTGGCAACACGCCGGACGAGAACCGCTACTCGCCTCTCACTCAGATCAACACCGGCAACGTGAGCAGCCTCGGACGCCTCTTCACGGTTGACTTCCAGAGCATCGACCCGACCGTCCGGCATGGCGAACAGTCGTATCCGGTTGAGTCGAACGGCACGCTGTACATGACGACCAACAACGACAACGTCTGGGCCCTCAACGCCACGACGGGTCAGGTGAAATGGCGCTGGTCGCCGAGTGACGTTGCGGTCTTCAGCGATTTTGGCCAGGTGGCGAATCGCGGGGTCGCCCTCTGCGACGGCCATGTCTTCGTCCTGACGCTCAACATGGAGATCGTCTCGCTCAACCCGGCCACCGGCAAGCTCCAGCGCGAGGTGCCGATCTCGGACGCTGTGCCCGATGCCGAGGTCGACTACGGCTACTCGGAGACCAGCGCGCCCATCTGTTACGACCACCTGCTGGTCTTCGGAGCCGCCGGCTCAGAGTACGGCGTTCGCGGATTCGTCATGGCCTACCACACGAGCAACCTCGAGCCGGCTTGGGCGAATCCGTTCTGGACGGTTCCCCCGCAGGGAACCGAGTGGCGTCGCTTCGACTCCTTGGCCGGCGGCGGCGTCGTCTGGACACCCGTGACGATCGATCCGACGACCGACACTCTCTACTTCGGTACAGGATCGGCGACTCCGCTCTACCAGCCGTCGATCCGTCCGGGTTCCGACCCTCGCGCCGACTCGATCATCGCTGTGAATCTGAAGACGGGACGGATGGATTGGTGGCAGCAGCAGATGTCGTTCAACGAATGGTCGTACGACACCGCACAACCGCCGGTCGTCTACACCGCGAAGATCCACGGCAGGGCCGAGCGCGTGGTTTCCGTAGCGACCATGGAGGGTCTCTGGTTCGCCTACGACGCCAGGACGGGACGACCGATCTATCAGCAGGTCAAGCTGCTCGACCACACGGAGCACCCGCGACTCGTGCCGGGAAAGCCGGTCACCGTCTACCCGGGCTCAATCGGCGGGTTCAACTATTCGCCCGCGTCGTTCGATCCGAAGACTCAATACGTCTATGAGGCTGCCGCCGAGACCGCCGCGGTGGAAGAGCAGGCGATCCTGACTCCAACTCAGAAGACGGACAAGTTCACCCTTGGTGACGTCTTCCTGGGTCTTGGTAACGGCAACTTCGGTTCTACTCCCCCGGGCTGGCAGGACTTCGGATCGATCAGCGCGGTCAGCCTGGCCACCGGCGCACAGGTTTGGAAGGATCGCACCCCGCAGCCCGAGCGCGGCGGCGTGACGACCACCGCAGGCGGACTCGGCTTCGATGGCGGGGGGGACGGCGTGTTACGGGTGTTCAACGTCAAGACCGGCAAGATCCTGTGGACGTTCCAGACCGGGCATCAGATCGCCGCCGGGGCGTCGATCTACTCCGTCAACGGCCGGGAGTACGTCGCCATCACGGTCGGGGGTACACCGACTTCATCGAGCGGAGGTCGTCGCAACGCAGCTGCAGGTCTTCGGAATCGGCGGCTCGACGACGCAATCATCCGCACCGGTGATCACATCGCTCGTGCGGCGGACGCAGTCGCGACCGTCGATCACACGGCCCGCGGCGTCCGCGGCTGCGCGTACGCGCAAGGATCACGCCTTGGCGCACCCGGCATCTTCGGCATCAGCCAATCCAGCGAAGATCATCACCTCGCCCGCGACCGTGGTCGTGCCATGGGAGGCGAATTCCTCCAACGTGAAGACGCTCGACGGCCGGCTGCTCTGGCACGGACAACCGGTCGTCGGCGCCAGCCTCACAGTCGGCAGCTTCCAGCTTCCCCATGCGACCGACAAGCAGGGCGGCTTCTCCTATGACATCGACGACACCATTGCCGGCCGCCACTCGATCCACGTCACGGGTCTCAGTCACGCGACAATCGCCGGGAATCGACTCGATTCCGCCGAGAAGAAGGCGCTCTCACATGCATCGGGCGGTTTCTCGAGCGCGTTCGCGATCAGCCGAGTCAAGACCTCCGTGCGCCGTAACGGCGACGTGCTCGTTACCGGTACGGTGGCCGACTCCAGCGGCGCCGCTCCACCGACGGTACGTCTGGTCAGCTATGACCTGACCGGCAGAATCACGAACGCGAACGGAGAGCCCGTGGTGGGCGCGGTCGTGATCACGCGCACCCAGGATCGCGACTTCTGGACGCGTTCGAACCCTTCCAACTCGAACGGCTACTACACGTCCTTCTTCACGGCCTCCGATGAGACAGCTGACAATCCGGTGCTGATCAGCGTCGGCGTCGCTTCCGGGAGTACGTCATACGGTGGGATCACCGGGACGAACATCGATTTTGCACGGCTGAAGAGCTCGCGGCTCAACATCCAGCTCGGCACAGGCACGAGCTACAAGATCAGTCCGCCAACGCCTTTCGCGACCGCCTTCTACTCAGGTCTGATGGTTGGGGTGGCGTCTGGCGAAAATGTCATCAAACCGGTTTCTGAGACTTGGTCCGACAAGAACGGACAATTCTCGATGGTGCTCCCTGCAAAGGCGCGGGGACGCAGGCTGACGTTCTTTGAAGAGCAGAGGCAAGTGCTCTCGAACCCCGCTACGCCCGGCGGCAAGGTCGACCTCACGACCTGGCCAAGGTACGTCACGGCGGAGTTCCCCAGAGGGCTCAACACGCTCGTCGTCCCGCCCCACTGACACGAGTCATAAGGAGGCTGTGATAGTTTCGCTTGTGGGATCAAGGATTGGGTACTGAGTAAAGGATCACGGATCATGCGACGCATACGGTTAGGACTCTTGGTAGGACTGGCGGCCCTTGGAGTGACCGGCGGGATCGCAGCGGCGGCGAATGTCCAAGGCAGCGCTGCCGGCGGCAAGACCGTCAAGATCGGGACCCGCACCATTCCAGGACTCGGCAAGATCCTGGTCAGCAGCAGCGGTAGAACGCTCTACATGTTCGCTCCCGACAAGGACCGGAAGGTCACTTGCGTCTCCAGTGCATGCGTGTCTGCCTGGCCCCCACTATTCCTCCCGGCCGGCGCGAAGCCCAAGGCTTCGGGCGGCGCTAAGCAGTCGCTTCTGAGCAGTGACAAGGACCCGAAGGGCGGCCGCGTCATCACCTACAAGGGCTGGCCTCTGTATCTCTTCGCGGGCGACAAGAAGCCCGGTCAGGCCATCGGACAAGACCTCAACGTGACCGGTGGATATCTGGTACGTGATCAGCTACACCGGAGCCCTGATCAAGCACAAGCCGACTAAGAGCTCACGACCGACGACCACGACCACGACGACGCCCGGCACCACGACGACTGGCACGACGACCACCCCGGCCCAGTGCCAGGATGTGGACAACGACGGCGACCAGCAGGCCGGCGGTCCAGACGACGGCGACGGTTGCCTCTAGGCGGCACGTCGAGCAACCAACGTGGGCTGAGCGTCGGCGAGCCGACCGAGCGCGTAAGCCGCGATGAAGTTGAGAGTGGGCGGGGAAAGGCATCTTTCCCCGCCCATCGCTTTTCTCCACTCCCTGCTCAACGCCTACGCGAGCGACGGATGAAGCGGCCGGCCAGCGCGACTTGTCGCTGGTCGTGACCGTAGCCGCGGCACTGTGTGGATGCGGAGCGAGCGGGACACCGTTGCAGAGGGTGAACACCGCGGTCCGGAAAACCCTCGCGAGCACCGTGGGTGCGCTACGAGCTCTCGCTCCAGCAGCCGCACCTGTTCTCAGCATCAATCGATGTCCAGGGTGGACGGGCGGCCTACGATTTCAAGACCGGGCTGGGGTATGCCTTCCTCCAGTTGCAGTTGCCGGGCAGCGCCCACCAGTCGCTGTTCTACGACCTTGAGCCAGCGATCCTTTCTGCTCGCCCCCTCACCTGCGCCGGCCGGGGTGCTCCCGGCAGGAAAGAGCTGGATCTCTGCCCCGCTGTCGAAGCCGGCGGCAGCTCACACGCTCGCTGCGCAGGCCGAAGGACTCGCTCCTGCGCTGCTCCTCGACGAGGTCGCGTGGGGCGCCCGAAGCGCCTCGTCCCTCGGCACCAAGGTGGTCGAAACCGTCCCCATGGCCGAGTACCGGGTACAGGTGAACCTGACGGCGGCGCTTGCCGCTGCGAAGAAGAGGCGCCAGGAAGGCATGGCCGCGGCCATCGAGCACGAACTCCAAACCAGCAAGTCAGCGAGGCTTGCGATCGTGGTTTTGGTGAGCGGGCCCGGCTACGTCGGAAAGATCGAGTCGGATGTGCCCGGCGCCGATCTCGGAACAACCTCGTTCTTGTTCTCGAGCTTCACCAGACCCTACACCGGGACCTTGCCGCCGGCCTCGCAGATCGTGCCCCTGGCCTCGCTCAACCGCGGCACCAAATCCGTGTGGGCAGTCGCAACCAATTCCTGAGCAGAGCCAAAGTCGAAACAGCTCAAGCCTCTTTGGCCATGGGCCGCGTAGGTGGCGACCGGCCCGTCGACGAGGAGTCCGACCACGGCGCCCACTTCGGCGCCCGAACCGTCGAACGTCCGCGCGGTGATTCGAGTCTCGGACCCATCGGCGAGCTCGAGGCTGCAGCACCGTCTCAGCTCCATAGAAGCTCTGCCCGATGACCCTCGCCGCGACTCCGTCCTCGGACTCCGTCGGGGTGATACGGAACTGCTCCGGCCTGATCATCACCGCAACCTTCCCCGTGCGGACCTCTCCTCGGACGCGGAGCGCCCCAAACGTGCAAACCACCGTATCGCCGCGTGCCTCGCCGCTCACGACCACGGCGTCGCCGACAAACCGCGCCAGATCGAGGTCGGCGGGAGTGCGGTAGAGCGTCTGGGGGTCGGCCGTCTGGACCAGCTGGCCATCGCGAAGAACGGCGACCTCCCGACCCATCGAAAGCGCTTCGCCCTGGTCGTGTGTGACAAGTACTGCGGTAGACGCGGTTGCGGCCAGAGCGTCCAGCACCGCCGCTCGGGTCTCGCCACGCAGTGCCGCGTCCAGCCCGGAAAACGGCTCGTCCAGGAGAACGAGCGCAGGGCGCGGCGCCAGTGCGCGGGCGAGCGCGACGCGGCGCTGCTCGCCGCCCGATAGCTCGTGTGGCCGCGAACCGGCGTAGCGAGGAGCGAGCCCGACGAGGTCGAGCGCCTGATCGATCCGGCTGCTCCGCTTACGCTCCGCGCGCGGGAGTCCGAAGCCCACGTTCTCTGCGACGGTGAGATGTGGGAAGAGCGCCCCCTCCTGAGCGACGTAGCCGATCGCCCGCTTGTCGGGAGGTACGTTGATGCCCGCCGAGTCCGTGACCGCCGTGCCACCGATCGAAACGACCCCGCCATCGGGAGCGATGAAACCGATCATGATTCGAAGCAGCGTCGTCTTTCCGCTCCCGGAGGAGCCGAGGATCGCTGTGAGTGTGCCCTCCGGCACTGTCAGATCAACCCCGGTGAGGACGATGCGGTCGCCGTACGCCTTGCGGAGGTCTCGGCACTGCAGATCTGCCATCGGTCTCCTGTCCTACAGAGCTCGGACCCGACCGAAGCGGCTTATCAGCAGGTACGCGGCAACTGCGGCGAGGGCCATCAGGACGGCAGCGAACGGCGCTGCCGCGGCGAAGGCCACTGTCGAGCTGTTCGCGTAGAACTCGGTGCCAAGGGTGTACAGATTCACGGGCAGCAACACCTGTGTGGTGGAGAGATCGCCGAGCGTGAACGCGAAGACCAGCACCAGGGCGGCGACGAGCCCGGGCCGCACCATCGGCAGCGTGACACGCCAGAAGCTGACAAGTGGTCCCGAACCGAGCGAGCGTGCCGACTCCTCGAGCGACGGTTCGAGCTGGCCAAAGCTTGCGCGCATCGCCACGACGGCGAATGGCGCAAACAGCACTGCCTCGGCGAAGACGAGCAGTACGAAGCTTCCGTAGAGGAAGTGCAACCAGTGGCTCGCCAGGTACGCGAGTGCGATCGCACCGACCAGGTCTGGAAGTGCGAAGGAGAGATACATCGTGCGCTCGAGCAACGTCACCACCGGCCCTCGGTAGCGCACGGCAGCGAACGCCACCGGAAGCGCGAACAGGAGACCCAGGACCGCGGCCGCCACGCCGATCTCGACCGAAGTGAGGGTGGCGGGCCACAGATAACTCAGATTGCCACCGGCACCTGAAAGCGCCGAACTGCTGCTCTCGGCGAACCAGCGCACCAGCATGCCGACCGGGATGGCGACACTTATCGCCATCACCGCCGTCATCGCGACGAGCACCGGAATCACCATGCGCCCGAGCCTGTAAGGATCCGCCAGCCGGCGGGCTCCTTGGCTGACGCGCGTGTAATTCACGTGACCACGTAGCTGCGCCTCGCCGAGCAGCAGTACCACGCACAGTGCGATCGAGACGAACGAGAGTGCGGCCGCGCCCGAAGCACTGAACCCGAGCTGGTACTGCGCGTACACGTCGAAGGAGAAGGTCTGGAACTTGAGCCCGACAAAGGCGTCGAACTCGACCAGCGAGTCGAGCACAACCAGCAGCATCCCGCCGTAGATCGCAGGCTTCAGCTGCGGCAGGACGACTCTGAAGAACGTCTTGGGCCCGCTCAACCCGAGCGAACGCCCGGTCTCCTCGAGCGCCGGGTCGAGGCCGCGAAGCGCCACCGCGACAAGCAGAAACACGATCGGGTAGTAGCTGAACGAGATGATTCCCGCCGCGCCGACAAATCCCTGGAATGCGGAGCCGAAGTTCGCCCACGCGTAGCTCGTAACGAACGGCGGGATCGTCAGCGGCACCACCAGGAGCACCGCCCACAGGCGCCGGCCGGGCATTGTGGTGCGTTCGACGAACCAGGCGCCGGCAACACCGATGACGGCGCAGATCGGCGCTGACGCGGCCGCAACCTCGAGCGAATGCAGGACCAAGGTGAGCGTCGAGGTCGAGCCGATCGACGTCCCGGCGACGGAAAGACCCCCCTGAACCGCCTGGATGATCGTGACGATGACCGGTACGGCGACCAGCAGCGCCGCCACCATGCAGGCCGCGAGCAGGCCCCGTGGAACCGGGATCCGACCCCTCTCCGAGCGCCGCCACATGGTGGCTCTGACAGGCCATGTCACTGCGCTCACGGGCCGGAGTCTACCTCTGGTCGCTCGGGCTGACGCCGCTTCAGCCGCCGAAACCGGCCTGGGCCACCAGCTCCCGGGCGGGCACATCATTCCCCAGTGCGCCGACGGAAATGCTTGCGTGCGGGATGGTCCCCAATGAGGGCAGCTGAGGGTTGGGTGCGACGCCGGGGCGGGCAGGGTACTCGTAGTCGTCACCCGCAGAGATAAGCCGCTGGCCGGCACGGCTGACGAAGAACGCGATGAGGCGCTGGGCCTGGCTGCGGTGTGAGGACGAGGCGAGAACTGCTGCGCCCGATACGTTGACGACGGAGCCCGGGTCGCTGCTTGGGAAGTAGTAGATCGCGCTGTGAATGTTCTGTGCCCCAACCTCCCGTCGGAGGCGGTACCAGTAGTACTGGTTGATGACTCCGACCGCCTCATCACCGCGGTTCACAGCAGCCACCACAGATTCATCGTCCTGATAAACCGTTGCGTTTCGCTTGATACCGGCCAGCCAGCTTGAGGCGGCGCTCTTTCCGTGCGTAGCGATCACCGCGCCCACGACGGGAGGGAAGTCCGAATCGAGCGGCGCGACCGCCACCTTCCCTTTCCATTTCGGCGTGGCGAGATCAAGGATCGAGGCAGGGAGCTGGGAGCGGGAGATGAGCGACGGGTCGTACACCAGGCAGCTCACACGAAGGGCTATGCCAACCCATGTGCCGTTGGCCGCCCTGTCGACGGCCGGGACCTGGTCGAGGATCGACCGGGGCAGCCGCGCCAGCAGCCCATGCTGGCTGAGATCGACAAGCTCCGGCGAGTTCTCCGTCAAATACACGTCAGCGGGTGAGGACCCCCCCTCGCTGAGGATCTGATCGGCCAGGACGACGCCGTCGTTCGTGCGTTGGCGCACGGAGATCCCGGTCGCTCGGGTGAAGGCCGAGACCATCGCTGCCGTGAGCTGCGGATGCTGTCCGTTGTAGAGGACGATCGAGTTGTGTGTACTGCTGCCGCCGCATCCAGCGACGAACAACGCCGTGACCGCGAATGCGGCGGCCCGGCGCCACCTCACGGATTGTTGCGGAGGTCGGCGGCGGGCGAGGTGCCCGCGCTCCAACCAGACGCGTGCTGGCTACTGCCAGCGAAGCGCGAACTCAGCATTCGCCCACGCCAGTGTTCTGCTCGTACGCGGTGCACGGACCGATCTTGAAGGTGCCCCGCATCCCTTTCTTGCTCTTGTCGGCGGCGAGACCCGGGAAATATCTGATCGTGCCCCGGATATCCAGGAACAGCACGAGGATCTTGCTCTGTCCGGGCTTGAGCGTGGCGGTGAAGCCGGTCTGAACGCCTGTGCCGAACTTCTCGTTGCCGATTGAGAAGTTGTGGGGCTTGTTACTGATGTTGCGGAGCTCGAATTTCGCGTCGGCCCCGCGCGGTCCGCTGTGCCTCGAGACGATGAATCTCGTGTTGGTCATCGTGACCTTCACGCTCACGTACAGGTCCGGCGCGGTCGTGTGAGGCGCCATGTGAGATCTCGAGGTCGACTGCGCCTGCGTGGCCGTCGCTGAAGCTGCGATCACTGAGGACGCTGCCACGATGGCAAGACATCCGCGGACTCCAAACCTTCTGCAACCCACGAGCTGACCTCCTCCGACATAACTCCGGCCCCACACTACTATAGCCCGCGAGATGATCGTATACGCCGGCTAACGGCTCTCACGTTTGCGGCCATCGCGTGGGCCGCGTTCGCATGGAGCGTGCCCAGTGCAGGAGCGGCGTGGACGTTGCCGGGCGGGAACCTTTCGGGCACGCGGGCAGTCGTTGGCCCCGGCATCTCGGCGGCCACAGTCGGGCGCCTCAGGGTGAGCTGGCGCTTCCGGCCGACCGGGCCGCTCGAGCGCTACGGCCTGTTCGCCACAACGCCACTGATCGATCACGGCACCGTGTACGTCGAGGACCTGCGCAGCAATGTCTTTGCGATAAACCAGGCGACCGGCAGACTGCGTTGGAGCAAGCGCTTCAACGCCATCAACGACGGGCCAAACGGGCTGGCGCTCGGCGCCGGCCGTCTCTACGGCGCGACGGATGGTGCCGCGTTTGCCCTCTCACCATCGGGCGGCCGACTGCTGTGGACCCGGAATCTGACGAGCGCGTCGCAGCAATTCGTTGACGTGGCCCCGGTCTACTGGCACGGGCTGGTGATTGTCAGCACCGTCGGTTTCGCACCACTGGGGCGCGGGGTGATCTACGCGCTCGACGCTCGCACCGGGGCCGTCCGGTGGCGGTTCCAGACGGTCGAACATCCGTGGCCGCACCCGTGGGACGCAGGCGGGGGAGGCATCTGGTACCCCGTCTCAATCGACGCCCAGGGACGGCTCTACGCGGGCACATCGAACCCCACGCCGTGGGGCGGAACCCCCAAGCTACCCAACGGAGCGGCCTTCCCGGGCCCGGTTCGGTACACCGATTCGCTGGTCGTGCTCAATGCGCGAACGGGGCGGCTCCTGTGGTACGACCAGGTCACCCCACACGACGTACGAGACTACGACTTCTCGGCTACGCCGATACTCGCCAAGCTCGGCGGCGCGCCGATGGTATTCGGCGCGGGGAAGGCAGGATTGGTGATCGCCTGGAATCGCCGCACCAGACGCCGTGTCTGGACCACCCCGGTCGGGTTGCGACGCAACGCATCGGGGCCACTGCCCCGGCGCCGGGTGACTGTGTGCCCGGGAATCTTCGGAGGCGTGGAGACGCCGATGGCATATGGCGGCGGTCGTCTGTTCGTGCCAGATGTGGACCTCTGTGTCCCGGGCAGCGCCACCACCAGCATCAACGTCGACAAGGTCGTTCCCTCCCATGGGCGCGGCCGGCTGCTCGCGCTCGACGCGCACACGGGGCACATCCTCTGGGACGACCATTTCGCCTCACCAGACTTCGGCTGCGCAACGATGTCCAACGACGTCGTGTTCACGTCAACCTACGCAGGCACGGTGTACGCGCTGGCCACCGCCACCGGCCGGGTTCTCTGGAGCGTCAAGATGCCGGGCGGGATCAACGGCTGTCCGGCGGTGCTCGGCGACACGCTGATCGTGGAGGCGGGCGTCCCATCGCACCCGCGGGACCGGCCTGAGATGGTGGCGTTCAGAATCCCATAACAGCGGTGTGCGACCGCTCTTCATTCACGCTGATATGGTCGAGCGATGTTTACTTTCCACTTATTTGAGGGGGGTGAGTGGACTCGCAGGCGACTCATCGGGGGCGGGAATGTCGTTCGGAACTCCCAGCCTGCTCGCCTCCTCTGCGCTCTTGCCGTTAGCTTCGCTTCGATCGCAGCGCTCGTACCCGCGGCGGCCACCGCCACGTCGAACGCGAAGCTGATCTCCGAAGCGAAGGCGGGCATGGCAGTCGAAACCAAGGCCGAGGAGAAGGAACACATCCTCCGTTACAAGCAGTCGACCGTATTCACCGTCAACTGCAGCGTTGCGCGGGGACGCGTCCTCTGCCGCGAGCACAGTGGACCGGAGCGATGCGTCAAAGGCAAACCTTGGACGCAAATCAGTGACATATTTCCCGTCATCAAGGGGAGCGTGGGCGAGTCGCTCACCGACGGGGCGCTGATCGTTACGAGCATCTACTGCAGCAAGAAAGCCGGCTGAGTCGTAGCCAAGGCGGCCGCCCGGAGCCCGCCGATGTGGAGCTGATGCTCGCTGACGAGGGTCCTCTGCGTCGGGACGGGCGCATGGCCCCGGCATACAACGACGACGGGCCCGGCATTTACCGGGCCCGTCGAAACTCCGCGCCCGAAAGGGCTGAAGCTGAGCTCTACTTAACCTTGAAGGTACCCTTCATGCCGAGCGCAGCGTGGCCGGACACGGTGCACTCGTACTTGTAGCTACCCGCCTTGGTGAACTTGACGGTCAGCGTCGCGCTCTTGCCGGGTGAAAGCAGAGCGGTCTTCTTGCCGTCGATGTCGAAGTCGTGGGAGATGTGGCCTGCGTTCTTGACCTTGAAGGCCACGGTGCCCGGCTTGGATACCGAAGTGGCGGACAGAGCGAAGTGGTATTCGGTCGCCTTCACGCTGATCTTGGTGACAGCGGCGGAGTGTGCCTTCACGGCCGCGACAGCCACCGACGACCCAGCTGCCGCTAGCACCGCGGTCGACGCCAGCGCGGTCAGCAGCCGGAAACTCGTTCGACGCATCTCTTCCTCCCTTGTTGGGCCGCCCCCGCAGGCCAAATAACTGGACGGTTACACAAAGATACCGAGGGCAATCTCGGCGTTTCGACGATAGCACTCGCGACCTGCCAGCGGAAGCGCCGCGCGGCCCCAGAGATCGGGGCTAAGATTCGCGCCCGTCCGACCGACGCGGCCGATCCGCTATGCGAAGTGAGCGCGTCAGTCGTCGTCATCGCCATGACATCCCGGACCTACAGAGCGGCGCTCGCCAGCTGCCTGACATTCCTGCTGCTAGCAGCCGGGGCGTCGGCCCACGCCTACCCGGTAACCACCAAGCCGGCCATCGGCGGAGTCGTGAAGAGCTCACCGCCGAAGGTGGCGATCGTCTATGACGAATCGGTAAGCGTGCCGGCGCTCGCGGTCTACGACGCAGCCGGAAAGTTGGTCTCCGGCGGCACGGTTACGCAACCAGCGCAAGACGAGATCGAGGTGGCGATCCCACAACGCCTGGCAGACGGCACCTACACCGTCGCCTGGCGCGTGACCTCCGCCGACACGCACGTCGTGCACGGCGTCTACAACTTCTCGGTCGGGGCGCGCGGCGCCGCCGGCCGCATCGGTGCCGAACTGTTGGCCCGCGGGAACACGCCAGGGGGCGTCGCCCTTGGGTTCGGAGTGGTGCGTTTCCTGAACCTCGCGCTGCTACTCGCCTGCGCGGGCGGCGCGATCGCGCTGCTGTGGGCGCTCCGAGATGTCGATGAAGACGTGCGCCGACGGCTGCTCAAGACGCTCACGGTGGCCGGCGCGATACTTGCGCTGCTTGCAGCCCTGGGGTTGCCCTTCCAGGCTGCAGAATCGGCGGGGACCAATCTTGGGGGTGGGTTCGCCAAGCTTGCACTCGAGATCGTTCGTCACGAGCGCTTCGGCCAGCTCTGGCTGATTCGCGCCTGGTTGGCACTTGGGTTCGCACTGATCGCCTTGAGCCTGCAGGCCGGAGAGAAGAGCTGGCGTCCATCCGGACACGCGGTGCTGGCCGTCGTCGGCGTCGCGCTGCTGCTGACGAGCACCGACTCGGGACACGCGAGCGTCTCAGGCGCGGTCGCCTTTCTCGCCGACGGGGTGCACATCACCGCCGCCGCAGTCTGGCTCGGCGGTCTTGCCTTCGTGCTTGGCGCGATCACAGTCAGCCCTCCCGAGAAGCGCTGGCCGCTGGCGGCGGTGAGCGTACCGCGGTTTTCGTTGATGGCGATGATCTCGGTGCCGTTGCTGGGCGTCGCCGGCATCGTCAGTGCATATCTGGAGGTGCACGCGTGGCGCGGACTGTGGGAAACCACGTATGGCGTGCTGATCCTGGTCAAGGTCGGCTTGGTGCTGCCGCTGCTCGCGCTCGGTGCCTTCAACAATCGCTTCTCCGTGCCGGCGTTGAGGACCGCCGCACCTGCCAAGTCGACCCGCACGCGCTTCATCAAGGCGGTCGCGGCCGAGCTTGGATTGCTGGTCGCGGTGCTCGGGGTCACAGCTGCATTGGTCGACGAGGCACCGGCCAAGGATCTGCTCAAAAGTCCGAGCTCGGCATCCGGATCGGCTTTCACAGCCACACGGTCCGCCGGGCCTTTCAGGGCGCTGGTCACGGTTCGGCCGGCTACCACGGGTACCAACACCGTTGAGATGACTGTCACGAGCGGCTCCCGTCACCTTCCGATCGGCGAGGTGGACCTCGCGGCGGTGCCGCCCGTGACCGGGGCCAAACCCGTCAACTTGAACGTCGTCCAGCTTTCAGGCACTCGCTTCCGCGCAGCCCGAGCGCCGCTCCACCAGGCCGGCCGCTGGGAGCTGGAATTGACGGTACGAACCGGCCTGACCGAATGGCTTGCTCGGATCCCAGTGAGCATCGCAGCGAGGTAGAGGTGAGCGCATCACACACACAGGGTTCGGGTACCGCCTTATCGTCACGCCGTTGGCTCTTCGCGCAGCTGGCGCTGATCGTCACTGCGGCGGCCGTCGTTGCGTTCTTCACGTTCGCCAGTCCAAGCGCCGTCAGCCTGGTCCAGCGTTTCACGCCGCAGTCTCTGGGCGATCAACCTGGCGGTGCCGTCGTCCTGGCGGGTGAAGATCGGAAACTTGCCGTCGGGCTTGCCGTCGCGCCGCGAGTCCACGGGCTGCTGGCGGTCGCCACGGTGTTCGGCGCAAGCGGCCGCGGAGCTACGGGCCTGCGGCCAACGCTGACCATCACCGGTCGTAACGGCGCCCGCTCAAGCGCGGCCGCCACAACGTGTGGCGCTGGCTGCTACGAGGCCGTGTTCCCCACCCGCGTGAGCCCGGCGCACGCGTCGATCCGGTTCGACGACGGCAGCCACATCAGCTTCACGCTGCCCCGGCACGGCCCGACGGCCCAGGCCCTCGCCCTCGTGCACGACGCCGCGAACGAATACAACCGACTCCGATCGATGGTGACGCATGAGCGCCTGGCTTCGAGTCCCACGGCAGTGGTCTACACGACCTACTACGCGGTGGCGCCCAACCGCTTGCGGTTCCGGATTCGTGGTGAAGGGGAATCAATCATCATCGCCAAGCGGCGGTGGGATCGCAGCCTCCATGGCCGCTGGCACGAGTCGGCGCAGAGTCCGATCGATCCGCTCAAGCCCGTACTGGACCCCGATCGTGCAGGACGCCACGATCCTCGGCAGCGCAACCGTCCAGGGTCGTCCGGTATGGGTGGTCTCGTTCGCCGCTCCACAAACCCCGGGCTTCTTCCAGATCTGGGTCGACAAGAGCAACCATCGGACACTCGAACTCGATATGACGGCGGCGGCGCACTTCATGCACCACGCCTACGACCAGTTCAACGCGCCGATCTCGGTGGTTCCGCCGAAGACCCGTTGAATCGTCCGTTCAGCCGCGACGTCGACAGGCCGGCTCGCCAGGCGTCTCGAGCGAGGCCGACGCGGAGCCGGCGCGTTCAGTGAGCGACGCAGCCGATCACGAGCGCGATGCCGAGCAGCACCGCCCAGAGACCGGCTCGGTCGGGGCTGAAGCTCGAGCGCTCGTGAAAGCGCAGCTCGGCCGAGGGGCGGCGGCGCGGCGCCGGCATGTAGCGCTCGTCACCGCGGCCGGTGATCACCACTGTGCGGCGCGCGCCCTGAACTGCCAGATCCGGCGCCCGGGTCGGAGAAATCGAATGCGCGCGCGGCAGAGTGTCCGTCGCCGTCGTCCGCGGAGTCCCCGTACACAGCATTCCACTGCGCCATCATCTCGTCGAAGTGGCTGTGCGCAGCGGTGGGCTGATCCCACGCCTCGACCTCTTCGACCTCCATGTCGAAGGCCGGCTCGTCGAACGCGTCGTAGGCGCTCGGCTCATGCTCGGCGCACTCGGCTCAGTGCGCATACTCGAGCACAGCGAGTCCGGCGGCGCGCGCGAATCGGTTCGTCTGTGATTCGCCGGCGCCGGCGCTGAGGCGGCTCAGACCAGCTGAAATCCTCGTTCATCAGCAGGCGGCTTTCTTTTTCCACCTGCTGCCAGTCTGTAAATGTCGACCCCGTTGGCGGCATAGAGATCGCGTCCTCTTTCTCGCTTGCTTCGCTTACGGGGTTAGCTGACGGGCTCGCACCGAAAGAGCGGCGCTACGCGTTCCCTTGAACGCGACTCGCCCCAAACAACTTGGGTCCCCCGCTTCCCTCCGCCCAGAAGAACGGCCAACGGGAATTCAGCATTGACGTAGGCGCGAGCGTAACAAGGCCACACGGACGTACGTAGTGCGGGTAATTACAAACTTCCCCGCAGTTTGCGAAAACGCCTAGTTGCCTTTAGAAGCTCTTAGGTTTGCGGCTCGCATGCGACGGGCCATCTCCGCCCTCCCCCAGTGGCGGATCAGGCGTGGCCGGCGACGGCTGCCACGAACTTGGCGATGTCCACGGCGTCCTGCCCCTGGACGATGTCGGCGGGCATGTTGCCGTAGCCAAGGCAGATGCTGTTGTATTGCTTGCCGACCAGCTTCTGGAGGCAGCCGTTGGCGATGGTGTGCAGGACCAGCGACGCTGGTGGCTTGAGCTGGTCCAGGTTCGGGCCAACCTTGCCAACCGCGTTGGTGGCCGCGAGCGTGTGGCACACGGCGCAGTGCTCGGCGAACAGCTCGCGCCCCGACTGCATTGCGGCGGTGAGCTTGACTCCGCCCGACCTGGGCATTCGAGTTGTCGCGGTTGCCGATGATGAACACCAGCGGCACAGCGATACCGACGCCGACGTAGACCACCACGAGCACCGTGTTGAACAGACGCGATCCGCTCCCGGTTGGTCGCCTGCAGCGCGTTGCCGACGGCCTTGAAGGAGCCCTTTGAGGCACCGTACGCAACGGCGATCGAGATGCCCGTGAAGAGAACGGCGAGGATGATGACCGCGACGATGCCCGACATGTGACCGGGACCTTATCGCGCGCGCGGGCGCGATGTCGCGCCCAGTGGCGTCAGCTTCCGGGGGTTGGCGTCGGCCTCTGTGGCCCGCTGGCGTCAGCGTCTGTGGCCGGTGGCGTCAGCCTCTACGGCCCGGTGGCGTCAGCGCCTGCGGCCGGCCGCGAAGCTCATCACCGGAGGCGCCACCGCGCGGAAATCGTCCACATCTTCGGCCTTGCCGGCGGCAGCCTGCTGCTCGGCCAGGGCTCGCGCGTCGAGCGGCGAGAAATCCTGCACCTGCGCGACCAGCGTGCCGGGGGCGGTGACCGGATCGATCCGGTTGACCAGCACGTTGATCGCGCCACCGCCCTTGGCGTAGCGCTCCAGCCGACCCTCGACGAGCATCAGCGGCTCCGTGCGCACCGCCAGCCGATGGCGTTCGTAGATCGCCGGCGGCACGATCAGGTTGATCACTCCAAACTCATCCTCGAGCAGCACGAACACCACGCCCGCAGCCGTGCTGGGACGCTGGCGCGCAACCACCAAGCCCCCAACCCGGACCCGCGATCCGTGGGCCAGCCGCGCCAGGTCACGGCTGTCCCGGCAACCATCCGGTAGACGCGAGCGCAACTGCGCCATGGGATGCGAGGCGACGGTCATCCCGAGAGTGCCGTAGTCCGCGAGCAGCGTCTCCCAAGCTGACAGCTCCGGCAACGCCGGTGCCTGCGGCAACTCCAGCGGCAGAGCCAGCTGGGTGCCCCCACCGCGGACGCCATGCGCCGCCGTAGCCACGCCGAGCTGCCAAAGCACGAACCGGCGGGGCGAAATCCGCCGGGCGGAAGTTTCATCGGGGAGCGGCACCAGCGAGTCGCACGAGCCCGACCAGGCCAGCAGATCGAGCGCAGGAGCGCCGGCTCCCGCCCGTGATGCCAACTCGGACAGGCTGGTGAAGGGGCCGCGGTCGTCGCGCTCCGAGACCAGCGCCTCGATCTCGGTGCGGCGCACTCCCCGGATGTAGCCGAGGCCGATCACGACCCGCCCCTGTGTATCGATCGAGCACTCGACATCTGAGACGTTCACGTCGGGCGCAACGATCTCAAGCCCCCGCCGCTGCGCCTCGTGCACGAGCGAGTCCGGCGGATAGAAGCCCATCGGCTGCTCGTTGAGCAGGGCGCAGAGGAACTCCGGGCCGTAGTGCACGCGCAACCAGGTCGACTGGTAGGCGAGCAGCCCGAAGGCGGCCGCGTGCGACTTGGGGAAGCCGAAGCCCGAGAAGCCCTTGACCTTCTGGAACACCTGCTCGGCGAGCTCGGCATTCACTCCGTGCAGGCGCATCGCACCGTCGACGAACCGCTGATGATGAGCTTCGATCGCTGCCTCGGAGCGTTTGCGGCTCATCGCACGACGCAGATCCTCCGCCTCCCCCGGTCTGAATCCGGCAAAGGCGCTGGCCACCTCCAGCACCTGATCTTGGAAGATGATCGCCCCCAGGGTCTCCCGCAGCGCCGGCTCGAGCGAAGGATGCTCGTAGGGGATCTGGTAGTCCGGATCCACGCGCAGCCGCTGGCGCCGCTCGATGTAGGGGTTTACGGCACCGCCCTGGATCGGCCCGGGACGCACGATCGCCACCTGGATCGCGATGTCCTTGAGGTTCTCAGGGCGCGTGCGCATCAGCGACTGCATCTGCGCACGGCTCTCGATCTGGAAGACGCCGGTGGTCTCAGCGTGCTGGATCGCACGGTAGGTCGCTGGGTCCTCATGTGGGATGCGGCTGAGGTCGACCCGCTCACCCCGCGTCTTGGCGATCAGCTCGACGCAGCGCTCGACCGCTGAGAGCATCCCCAGCCCGAGCAGGTCGATCTTCAAGAAGCCGGCGTCGGCACACGAGTCCTTGTCCCACTGCGTGATGTAGCGCCCCTCCATCGCCGCCGGGACCACCGGGCAGCAGTCGATCAGCGGCCGCGTGGCGACGATCATCCCGCCCGGGTGCTGGCTCAGATGCCGGGGCAGTCCATGCGCCTGTGCCGCCAGGCGCGCCAGCCAGGCCCAGCGACCGACGAGCGGAGCGCCGCCGCTGGCGGTCTCGATGTCTCGCCCCACCCCGCGCGCATCCCAGCCCTCGCTACCGCGGGCGACCCGCTCGATCTCCCCGGGCGGCAACCCCAGAACCTTCCCCAGCTCACGGATGGCGCCGCGGGAACGGTAGGTCGGGAAGGCCGCCACCAGCGCAGCCCGATCCTTGCCGAAGCGTTCGGACACGCGCGGGATCAGAACCTCGCGGATGTCGCGCGGGAAGTCGAGGTCGATATCCGGAAGCGCCTTCAGATCCTCGCTGAGGAAGCGCCCGATCGCGAGTTCGTTGGCGACCGGATCCACGTGCGAGAGCCCGGTCAGATAGCAGACGATCGAGGACACGCTCGAACCGCGCCCGCGCCCCGGCGGCAGCAGCGCGCGCGGAGATTCGGCTTCGTCCGGAGTTGAGGTCCCGCGCGGGGCGGGCGAGACCGAACCGCGCCCGCGCACCTCCACCGCAACCTCACGCGCCAGCTCGAGCATCTCATGGTGGAGCACGAAGAAGCCGGCCAGGTTGAGCTTCTCGATGAGACGGAGCTCCTGCTCGAGCCGTGCGATCGCCACCTCCCGCGCCGCAGGCTGATCCTCGTAGCGCTCGTGCAGACGACTGTTGCAGAGCTGCGAGAGCTCACGCAGCTTGAGCGGGTCCTCGGCGCCGGGATAGCTGTAGGTGAGATCGCTGCAGAGGTCGAACTCAAGCGACTCGGCCAGCCGGGCGGTTTCCGCGACGGCCTCGGGGTACTCGGGGAATCGCGCCGCCATCGCTGCCGGCGCGGCCAGAACGTGGGTGAAGTTCCCACGCCGTTCGGGCTCCGAGGCATCGAGCGTCGTGTGCAGGCGCAGCGCGACGAACGCATCCTGTAGCGGGGCGCGTGCACGCGAGTGCGCGTGCACGTCACCGGTGGCCACGCAGCGCAACTCGAGCCGCCGCGCCAACCAGGCCAGGCGCCGATTGCGCGCACGGTCCCCCGGCAGATAGGGGCGCTGGAGCTCGACACGCAGGTTCTCAGGTCCGAATCGTTCGCGCAGGGCCCGCAGCGTCGGCTCGTCGTGGATCCCGCGCGCGCAGCAGCCGCTCAGGCACACGAGCCCCTCGGCGTGAGCGATGACGTCATCGACGGAGATCTGCGGCTGGCCAAGAGGGCTGAATTTTCTCCCGCCCCCCACCCCAGCATCCACACCCCTCCCACCAACGCGCTTTTTCTCACGCGTGTCTTTGTACGCGAGCGTGAGCAGCCTGCAGAGGTTCGCCCAGCCCCTGGCATCACGGACCAGGAGCGTCAGATGGCGGCCGTCATCCAGATCGACCTCGGCGCCGTGCAGCGCGCGCAGGCCAAGCGCCCCTGCGCTCTGGGCGAACTCCATCGAGCCCGAGACCGAGTTGTGATCGGTCAGCGCAAAGGCCTCGTAACCGAGTTCGAGCGCGGTGATCACCAGTTCCTCGGGCAGCGAGGCGCCGTCGAGGAACGAGTAGGCCGAGTGTGCGTGCAGCTCCGCGTACATCGAACATATGTTCGCATGAAGCGACGTCGGGAAGGAAATGTTCCCCCAGGCACCTTTCCTTCCCAGCGTCCAGGTCGGGCGTGTCCGGGCAGTCCGGCGGCCGGGCGGGTGCCAGCGTCCGGTCTGGGCGGAGGCCGAGCGTCTCGCGCGATCGGGGCGGAGTCTAGCAGCTCGCCGGTCGGGCGGAGTCTCAGGGTCTGCGGAGTCGGGGCGGAGTCCGGCAGGGTCTGGCGCGGAGTCGGGGGCGAAGGTGGACCAGCCCTTGACAAAGTTATTAGCGGCTACTAACTTGTACCTAGTTAGTGCTCACTAAGAACAGGAGACCGGCCCATGCCCACTTCTGAAGTGCTTGCCAAGCGTTCACGCGTAGCAACGCTTGTGATCGTCTCGCTCGGCCTGTTCATGGTCGTGCTGGACAACCTCATGGTCAGCGTCGCCCTGCCGAGCATCCACCGCGACCTCGGTGCCTCGATGCAGTCGCTGGAATGGATCGTCAACGCCTACGTGCTCGCCTACGCCGTTCTGCTGCTGACCGGCTCCGTGCTCGGCGACCGCTTCGGCCGCAAGCGCATGTTCATCGCCGGAATCCTCCTCTTCACCGCTGCCTCCGCCGGTTCCGCGCTCGCGCCCGACCATGGGCGCGCTGATCGCGGCCCGTGCCGCTGCAGGGCGTCGGCGCGGCGATCGTCACGCCGCTGACGCTGACGCTGCTGGCCGACGCGTTCCCGCCCGAGAGGCGTGGGATCGCGCTCGGCGTCTGGTCCGGGATCAGCGGCACCGCCGTCGCGCTCGGGCCGCTGGTCGGCGGGGCGTGATCCAGATCGCCTCGTGGCACTGGATCTTCTGGATCAACGTCCCGGTCGGCCTGGTGCTGGCACCGGTGGCCGCACGCCGCCTGACGAGAGCTACGGCTCCGAGCGCAAGCTCGACCTGCCCGGTCTCGCACTCTCCTCGACCGGGCTGTTCGGGCTCGATCTTCGGGCTGATCCGCGCGCAGACGCTCGGCTGGACGGCTCCCGAGGTCCTGGTCTCGCTCGGCGCCGGCGTCGTGTTGCTGATCGGCTTCATGTCCAGGAGCTGCGCACCGAGGACCCGATGCTGCCGATGGCGTTCTTCAAGCGCCGCAGCTTCGCCGTGACCAACGTCGTGTCGCTGTCGATGTACTTCGGGATGTTCGGCTCGGTGTTCTTCATGAGCCAGTACCTGCAGAACGTCGTCGGCAACACGCCGTTCGAGGCCGGCCTGAAGCTGCTCGTGTGGACTGGCGCGACGATGCTGGTGGCCCCTGCGGCGGGCTACTTCTCGGAGCGGTTCGGCGCGCGACTGTTCATGGTCGCCGGGTTGACACTGCAGGCGATCGCGCTCGCATGGCTTGCGTCCGAGGCGCAACTCGGGCAGTCGTACACGAGCATGATCGTGCCGTTCATCTTCGCGGGCAGCGGCATGGCTCTGGTGTTCGCACCGTCCGCCAACGCGGTGCTCTCGTCGGTCCGCACAGATCAGGCGGGGCAGGCGTCGGGTGCCACGAATGCGATCCGTGAGCTCGGCGGGGTCCTCGGGATCGCGGTGCTGTCGACCGTCTTCACCAGCAGTGGCGGCTACGCCTCAGGCAATCGACTTCGTCAACGGCCTGAAGCCGGCGATGTGGGTCGGCGACCGGGGTGCTGTTCGCCGGCGCGCTGGTTGCGCTGGCGTTGCCGTTCGACAGCCGGAAGCAAGCTGCTGCCCTGGCCGCAGCGACGTCCGCGGGTGCGTCGGCGCCGGCACGGGTGAGCGTCTCCGCCCCCACCGCGGCGTAGGATCGGGGTGTGACAAGCACTTCAAAACCGGCAAGACAGCGCGTTCCGGCGGCCGAGCGTCGGGACGCGCTGATCGCTGCGGCCGTCGAGGAGTTCGCCGTCGGCGGACTGCACGCCACGCCGGTCGACCGGATCGCGCGCCGGGTCGGCGTCGCCCAGCCCTACGTCTTCAGCCTGTTTCCGACCAAGCGCGACCTGTTCATCGCCGCGGTCGAGCGCGGTTTTCAGACTCACCACCGAAGTCTTTACCGAGACCGCTGCCGAATTCAGGCGCGTGCATGCGGGCACGGACTACGAGGACAAGGAGATCCTGAGGGCGTTCGGCGTGCGCTACACCGAGTTGCTCGCCTCCAACCGACCGATGCTGATGCTGCAATTGCACGCCTACGCGGCGTGTGACGACGAGGTCATCCGCCAGCATGTGCGCGCCGCCTATGAGCAGCTGGGCCGCGACGTCCAGGCGCTCACGGGCATCGACGAGGATCAGCTCAACGAGTTCCTCAGCATCGGCATGTGGCTTAACGTCCAGGCGGCGATTCGCAGCGACGACCTGGACGGCCTGTGTGACTGGATCCAAAGGCTGCACGGGGTCGGCCCCGCAGCGGGCTAGCTGGCGACGATGCGTCGCAACCGGTCGCTCGCGACCGCGCTGCTGATCGCGGCCGTCAACCTGCGACTGACGGTCGCAGCGGTACCGCCGGTCCTCAGCCAGATCCGCGCCACCACGGGCCTGAGCTCGGCCGGTGCCGGGCTGCTGACCGGCCTGCCCGTGTTCTGTTTCGGAATCGCGGCGCTCGCGTCGCCGCGACTGATTCGGCGCTTCAGCATGGGGCCGCTGCTCACGCTCACGCTGCTCACGGTGCTCGCCGGCTGCGCGGTCAGGCTGGCGCCGTCACTGCTGCCGCTGTTCCTGGGAACGGCGGTACTGGGTTCGGGCATCGCCGTGGGCAACGTGCTGATCCCCGGCCTGATCAAGCGCGACTTTTCACAGCAACGCTTGCTGATGACGACGCTCTACTCGGTGGCGCTTTCCGGGGGTGCCACGATCGCGGCCGGCCTGACGGTGCCGCTCGAGCACGCCTTCGGGGTCGATTGGCGGATTGCGATCGCCATCTGGGGCGCGATGGCGCTGCTCGCCATCCTGCTGTGGGCGCCGCACGTGCGCGAGGAGGCGGCTCGCGGCGACACCTCCCACGGTGCGCCGATCCGCGGACTCTGGCGCGACCCGCTCGCCTGGTGCGTGAGCGGGTTCATGGGCTTTCAGTCCTTTGGCTTCTACGCCACGCTGAGCTGGTTGCCGACGATCGCCAGGGCGAACGGCGTGTCCGCGTCGCACGCCGGCCTGCTGCTGTCGGTCGCAAGCTTCTCCGGCATGCTCGGAGCACTCACGGCACCGTGGTTTGAACGGCGCATCCGCCGGGAGAGCACGGCGGTCATGCTCTGCATCGGCCTCTGCGCGCCGGCTACACCGGGCTGCTGCTCGCCCCGGGCTCGGCGACCGTCGTGTGGTGCGTGCTGTTCGGCTTCGGTCAGGGCGCGCCGCTGGCGCTGGCACTCGGGTACATCGTCGCCCGTGCGCCCGACAGTCACCACGCCGCACAGCTCTCGACGATGGCGCAGAGCGTCGGCTACCTGATCGCCTCAGCCGGGCCGTTCGCGATGGGAGCCCTGCACGGCGCAACCGGCAGCTGGACGGTGCCGATCGTGATGCTGCTGGTCTCGCTGGTACCGATGCTGCTCACCGGACTGGTGGCTTCGCAGGACCGCTTCGTGCTGAACCACCAGCACGCCTGACCGGCCTCTGGCGGGTGCGCGGGCCAGCGGGCCAGCGCACCCGGGACCACGCTGCAATCAGATCTTGGCGAGATCGCGCGCCGGATCGATCTCCCAGCGGCGAGCAACCTCGCTCAGGCGGTCGCTCATCGACCAGGCGTCCGGTCGCTCGTCGCCCTCGAACGCGGGGTTGGCGCCCTTGAGCGCCATCGAGCCGGTGTTGTCACCGATCTCGCGGATCGTCTCGACGTCGTCGGCGGTGAGGCGTTCGTCGGTCGGCAGCGCTGCCAGCTCGGCGCGCTTGTCCTCGACCGGCCGCGCGTTCGGCCCGGCCTCCTGGACGAGCGTCGGCACGACGGTCCTGACGGCATCATGGGCGAGGTTCCACTGGCAGGCGAGTTGGATCATCGTCAGCCCGGCCCTGTCGGCGAACGGGCGCATCGCCTCCATGCGGCTGCGACCTGCCTCGATCCAGCCGGCGGGGCGGAAGCCACGGTGGTCACGAGGGCCGAGCTCGAGACCGGACACGAGGTCGTCGTAGAACAGTCCGCCGTAGTCCACGACGCGCGTGATCACGTTGATGTCGTGACGGGCGGCGGCGTCCAGGCATAGCTCTCCCGGCCAGGGTTCGAGCGGGTTGAGGATCACCATCGCCCAGTCGATGCGGTCGCCGAAGCGCTCGAAGCAGTCGATCAGGTCGAGCGTGAAGCCGTTGGCGGGGCCGGGGGCAACGCCGATGCGGCGGGCCAGGTTTGCGTCCTTCAGCGCCTGCATGCCGGTCCCAGACCGTCTCGCTGGTGTAGCCGATGCGATCGGGGTTGTGCAGCAGCAGCACGTCGAACTGGTCGATGCCGCAGCGCTCGAGGCTGCGCTCGGTCGCCATCCGCAGGTAGCTCGCGTACTGCTCGGGGCCGCGCAGGCGCGGGTCGGTGAAGCGGGGGAAGCCCTTGGCTCCGTCGCGCTCGCCCTCATAGAAGTCGTGGCCGACGGCACCGACACGCAGATCTCGTCGCGCGTGAGCTCGCTGTCGCGAGCGCGCGGCCGAGCCAGGTGTCAGCCTCACCGGCGCCGTAGACGTCGGCGGTCAGAACCGTTGAGATCTGGGAGTCGGGGGTGATCAGCTTGACGAAGCGCTCGTCGTCCAGCGGCTCGCCGAAGTGCATGAAGCGCCCGCCGCTCCAGGTGCCGAGCGCGGTGCGGGTGGGATCGGTTGGCATCGCGGCAGATGTTAGGTGGGATCGGAGGTGGAGGTTCGGGTGCGGCATTGGGCCGGTAGCTGTGGATGAAATGTGCGGGAAACTGCACATTTCGCCCCAGCTTCAGCGCTGGCGCCACCATCCGCCGGCGATCAGGTCGTGGAACACGACCTGATCGCTCCCGCTGGTCGTGACCACCTCCCAGTAGCGGCGCCGCAGCGGCTCCTCGGTCCACCAGCGGTCCTCGAGCAGCCAGGTCTCGCGGATGCTGTCCACCTGGCGACCGTCGACGGTGCGCGGCTGCCCGTCGGCGTCGGTGAGCACGCGCGTGGGCCGCGGGACGGCGAGTCTGCGCGCGCCGGTCATCGCTCACGGCCGGTCATCGCTCGAACGGCCAGGTCATCGCTCGAACGGCCATCCGCTCATCGCTCGAACGGCGTCAGCACCGAACGGCGCTCCGGGAAGCGCGAGCGGGATCGATGTGCAGGACGCGCAGGGCGGCATCGGGGCCGGCGGCGGTGCGCACCTGGCGGATCGCCTCCCGCAGCCGCGCCGAGCGGGCGCGCGCCGGCTCCTGGAGCAGCGCCTGCTGATCGCTGGTGGGCGGGCCGAAGCGCTCCACCGCCAGCCCCAGCGT
The DNA here is from genome assembly GCA_963818135.1 of uncultured Actinomycetota bacterium. Taxonomy (GTDB): domain Bacteria; phylum Actinomycetota; class Thermoleophilia; order Solirubrobacterales; family Solirubrobacteraceae; genus Palsa-465. The sequence goes on along the minus strand of CAWFRF010000013.1, from coordinate 30,088 downwards.
CTGCGCCGGGGCCGGCAGCAGCTGCAGGCGCGGCGTGAGCGCCAGCCGCATCCGCAGCGGATCGCTGAGCGACTCGCGGAAGCTGACGCACTGACGCCAGGTGCCGCCGTGCTCGACCAGCACCGCCGACAGCACGACGGCCCGCAGCGTGCGACCACGGCGCTCGCGCCGCGCGAGCAGCCTGTCAATCAGCAGGCCCAGCGCGCGCTCGAGCTGCTGGCCGCTGGAAGCCTCCGGCAGCTCCAGCGACTCCCGCACGATCTCACCGGCCTCACGCGGCCGCAGCGGCATGTCACCACCCAGGGCGAGCCTCTGGGCGTGCAGTCCCGGACGCCCGAAGCGATCGGCCACAGCCGCCCGCGGCAGCGCGGCGAGCTCCCCGAGCGTGCTGATGCCGAGTCGCTGCAGCGCCTCGGGCAGCATCGCGAGCTCGAGCTCGCCGACCACATCGCACAGCAACTCGACCGGCATCGGCGCCAGAAACTCCCGCGTCTGGCGTGAGTCGCCGGAGAGGATCAGCGGCTGTCGTGCCCGCGCGCGCGTTGCCGCCGCCAGCGCCGCAAAGCGCGTCGGCGCCACGCCGAAGCGCGCGGGCGCGTCGAGCGCACGCCGCGCAGCGGCAAGCACCGCCTCGATGTCCTCTCTGAGGACGCCGACCCCGCCAGACCACTCGGGAGCCGGCGTAGAGCCGCAACAGCCCCCGCGCGTCGAAGCACACGAGGCCGGGGCGCAGCGGCTCAACCGCCGCCCCGATCGACTCGAGCGCGATCAGCATCTGCTCCCAGCGCTCCTCGACGCCGGCCGGATCGGGCGGGATCAGCGTCAGCTGCTGGCAGCGGGCAAGCGCCTCTCCGAGGCGCATCCTCGGGCTCACCCCAAACGCCTCAGCGGCCGCCGAGACGGCGCCGATCTGCTGGCTCCCGGGCTCAGGCGCGATCGCCACGGGCACGCCGAGCAGCTCGGTGCGCCCGCCGGCGGCCACGACCAGCTCGAAGCGGGGCAGCAGGATGCAGGTGATCAGCTTTGCGGAACAGGCAAGGCGAACATATGTTCGCATCAATGCCGGGCGCGCTCAAGCGACGAGCATCAGCCGAGACGCGTGCACGCGGCGGTCAGCAGTTCGGCGGGCGTGCGGAGCAGTCCGGCGTCAGCACCGAATTGCCGGTCAGCACGTTGGCGGCCGTGGTGAAGTCTGTGGTGAGATCTCCGGCCGTGGACTGGCTGGCGAAGTACGTCGCGCCGCTGGCGAGGTAGTTCATGAACGAGCACGCGGAGCCGTCATAAGGACCGCTGCCGCTGTACGCGCCGTGTGCCGACGGTGGGATCGGAGCAGGAGGTCAGAGAGGAGGGGCCGGTGCCGTTGCCGCCGTCGTCGCAGGCCCCACCTGAGTCGTCATACGCGATCGAGAAGATCAGCGTGCCGGCAGCCTTCGCCGCCGTGCGCGGCGTCGTATCGCATCCTCGCAGGGCGTGGAGCTGGTAAAGCGACGTTGCCGCCGCTTGCCCCGGGATCGACGCCATCCGAGCCGCTCTTCGGGTCGTTCAGCTCACCATCGCTCAGGATGACGATCGCGTTCGTGACCGGATAGGTCGTGCCTCGATCGTGCGCGTCGGCGGTGGTCGCAAGCATGTACTGGGCCTCGGTGATCGCGCCGGCCAGGTAGCTGCCCTGACCGCCGATGTCCTTGATCCCGTAGTAGTCACCGCCGGGATACTTGTTCCCGAGCACTGGTTCCAGTCGACCGACTCGACGAGGTTCGAGGTCGTATTGAGGCTGCCGCCCGTGGTCTGATAGTCGCTCGAGAGCGGCACGGCCTCATAGCCGGGGATAGTTGTCGATGTAGCCGGGGCTGGTGTAGTTGGTGAAGTTGCCGAGATCCGAAGACGGGATCCCACCGGTCCCGCTGGCCGTGTACGTGTACGGCGCGAAGGGCGGGTAGGTGACGCTGAACCTATCGTTGCTGTTGCAGTCGGTCTCGTCGTCCGGCGGGGTCATAGCCGGGGTCGTGGGCAGGCTGTAGGTCGTGCTGCTGGTGCTCTTGCTGAGCGAGTAGCTGGCGTTGGTCGTGTTAGACGTTGCCTTACTGCTGAGCGTCACGGTGTAGGGGGAGCGTTGGCTTCGCCGTACTGATCGTGGTGCCGATGGAAATACCGGTCCCCGTGATCGTGTAGCCGACGTACTGGCTCTCATTTGCCGAGACGCTCATGGTGATCGAGTTCTTGGTCGGCAGAACCGGATGAGACCGCCCGTCAGAGTGCCTGTACTCGTGTTCCCCGTCAGAATCGACGAAATCGCCGGGAACACCGCGATACCGACTTCGTCGTCGGCCGTACCGTTGCTGAGCGGCATCGACTGCAGCAATGCCCGTACGCCAGCCTTGGCGCAATCGAGCTTGTCGGGGGAGCTGATGCCACTCACGGTTCCGCTGCACGAGCTCGTCATCGAACCCGTGGTGTCGAGGATCACGAAGATGTTCGTCGGATTGGGCAGGCCCGTCGATCCGCGGGCAGCCGCGGTCGAGTTCGCCGTGACCGTGAAGCTCGGAATGAACAGGCTGAGCAGACCGGTCGTGACCGTCGCCGCTCGGTGACGTGCACCTCATTGCAGGTGGTCGCCCCCGCAGGCAGCACCTGGTTGGTGCCGCCCGTGGTGTCGCTGGGATGACAGTTGTCGCCGCTCGAGTCGGTTAGGCAGGTCGGCGTCGAGCCCTTGCTGTAATCGGGCCCGCTGGCGTTGCACTCGAAGGTGATGGTGGGAGCGCCGGCGGTGACGCCCGAGCCGCTCAGGGGGTTGCGGGTTCCGTTCGCGGCGTATAGCTGAGCATCGCTCAATGCCGTAGCCGAATCAGGAAGATCCTGTCCGGCGGCGAGAGTTGCCGCATCGACGGCTCGCTGAAGTTGCTGCTTGGCGACCCACACGCGGCCAAGGTCGATGGCGAGGCCGGTGAAGCCGATCAGTACCACCGCGGCGATGACCACCAACGGAAGCACCTGGCCGCGCTCACTCCGAAGACAACCGAGACCTGTCGCCTCCGGCTCATTCGACCGCGTCCGATGACTCCGTGGACAGGTGATGGTCATGACCCGCATCCCGAAGACCGAGATCGACTGGCGGGATAGTTGACGGTGACGGTCGCCTCGTCGCCCGGGCTCTCGGCGCCGCCGGAGTAGCAGGTCGTCGTGCAACCGCCCCCGCCGTTGGTGCCGCAGTAGCTCTTCGTCGTGGTCCCGCCAGTGGGGCTGTGGAAAGTCGGAGTCACGTCAGAATATGGGAGGCTGACGACCCCTGCCGCGCTCGCAACCGTCTGATCGACTCCCGCGTCACACGGGTCGGTTCCGGCGTAAGCGAGGGCAAGCGCGCGAGCCCCGGTACGGGCCGCGTCTGTGAGGGCCTCGTACTGGTTGTAAATCGGAGCCGAACTGCAGGATCGCGGTCAGCAGCAGAAGCAGGAACGGAATAGCGAGCGCGAACTCGACAAGCGCCTGCCCCTCCTCTCGCCTGGCTCCGCGGGCCCCCCCGCCGGATGTGTGAGAGCGGCTTCATCTCCAGCCTCTATCGGCACCGCGCGGAGGCCGACTGAATCCGGGCGGACGTCCTGCACTAGTACAAACGTTGACCAGAGGCAGGAGGGCGCCTAGGTCATCCGCTTAGATCCCGCCGCTCCAGATTCCAGGTGAAGCAGCGCTGTGTCGATGTCAAATCCCACGCATGAGCGGGCTTTGCAAACTCCTGCGGAGACTCCTCAGCGACGAATCCGGTCAGTCGCTGGTGGTCGTCGTGTCCTCGATGACCGTGCTGCTGGGGGTCGCGGCCTTCGGCATCGACGCCGCGACCTGGATGGCCAAGCACCATCAGGCGCAGGTCGTCGCCGACTCGGCCGCGCTCGCCGCCGCGCAATGCCTGGCAATCCCCGGCCATCCGGAGACCATCGTCCTAACGGCACGCAGACATCGGTGCCGGCGTGCACCACGAGTACCGACACAGCGGACGCAGACCAGGTCGCCATCGATTACGCAGCGGCAAACGGGCTGACGATCACCGCCAGCAACGTGACCATCACCGACAACACCGTCACGGTCAACGCGTCGGCGACCTCCGGCGGAGTCTTCTCGAAGGTTGCCGGGATCACCTCCACCAGCCAGAGCGCAGGTGCCGGGGCGAGCTGGACAAGCACCTCGAGCGTCTGCACGAACCCCGGCAGCACCAGCGGCTGCGACTTCATGTTCGCCGACAACAGCAACTGCTCGAGCATGTCGAACGGGATCGACATCACGGCATCCGGCAACACCACGGTCGACGGCAACATCCAGAGCAACGGGAATCTGGACGTCATCGCCAGCGGGAACATCTCACTCGGGTCGGGCGGCAGCTACGGGCCGAACGGCAGCTACACCTGCTCGAGCTCGAACACCTACAGCGGCCACAACCCGTGGGCATCACCACCGACACAGTCGCCGTCGGACATCCCCTTCCCGATCGACTACACCAAGGACTTCCCCGCCTGCGGCGGACGGCCATTTCGCCTGCCAGTCCAACGGCTATCCGTCCTTCTGCACGAACGCGGGCAGCAACATCACCCTGACGGGCAGCACCAACGGTGACACCGCGATCACGACAACATCTACTGCGCCAGCGGAACCGGCACCCGTCCGACCCCGAGCACCTGGAACGGCACGATCACGATCGACATGAGCGGCAAGAACGTCCTGTACGACACCTTTGTCGGCGGGTCGATCAGCTACACCGGCAGCGGCAACGACACGCTGTCCCCGTGCGGGTACGCCGCCAGCGGGTACAGGCTGCGAACTGCACCTCCTCGGTCCCGGCGCCGGTGACCACCAACTACCCGATCTTCTACGCCACCGGGACGAGCTCGAACGCGCCCGCCGTCACGGTCTCAGGCGGCCAGACGTTCAACGGCGATATGTTCGCTGCCGAACGGCACCGCCGACCTGACGATGAGCGGCAACAAGACGCTGACGACGTTCATCGAGGCCAACGACATCACGGTCACGATGAGCGGCACCATGCAGGGCGACGGACCGACCGACGAACGACACCGGCTCGTGCGTCCAGCGGCAACGTCCAGCTCACCCAGCTAGACACCCCGCGCTCAGTTGCTGACCCACGGACGGCGGACCTGTAGCCGGGCCACCCGGCCAGCGGGCCGGTGGCCCGGGAATCCCGCTAGACCGGCGTCGTCGGCGAGTCCTTCACCAGCGGGTCGAGCGGTACGACATCCAGGTGGTGCTGGTGCAGCTCGTGGACGAGCTCGATCACCTCGCGGCGGCAGGCCGCCGGGTTCTTGATCTTGACCTCGATGAACTCGCCCTTGCGGAACGAGCGCGGAAGCTCACCGGCCTTGCTGAGCTTGACCTTGCCCGCGACGAAGGTCCCGCCGGCGCCGTTGGCGAGCAGCACCTGCGCGATGCTCGGACCGCTGGAGGTGTACATGAAATGGTGCCCCCAGCCGTAGCCGATGCTGAAGCTGGCTCACGCCGAGCTCGCGCTCGAGCTTGTGCAGCTCGCCCTTGGTCTTGACCCACCCGAGCAGACCGCTGTCGCTGAGCTGCGGCAGCGGGTCGTCGCCGTAGTCGACCAGCTTCTCCACTGATGACGCCGAGGCATTCGAGAGCGCGAAGGTGACGTGGATGCCATCACGCCGCAACTCCCGCGCCAGCGCGCGGCGCCTCCTTGCCGCTCGCATGGACGATCACGCCGACGTCCGGCATGAGTCGTGGCGACCGCCGTCGTGGGGCTGCGCGCCGCCGAAGTCGAGACGACGGCGTAGGCCACGCTCGACAGGAACGCCGCCAGTACAACGCCGGCCGAGGCGGCCGCGGTCGTCAGCGTGCGGCGCGTCCGCACGCGCCAGGCCGGCAGCGGCTGCACGCGGCGCGTGCTGCCGAGGATCATTGCCGCCGTCGATGGCCGCGCCGCGAAGGTAGGTATCGGGCTCGAGGCGCTGCGCGAGCGCACGCTCGATCGCCGGCCCGAGCTCGCGCGGCGACCGCGCGACCTGCGCGAGCTCGAAGCGCTCGAGCGCGTGGTTGGAGACGCGCACGTGCCCGTAGCCGAAGCCGTAGGAGATCACCGGGCAGCCGCGGATGATCGCCTCGAGCACGGTCAGTCCGACGCTCGAATGGATCAGCACGTTGGCGGAGGCGAGCACCTCGCCCATACGGTTGGTGAAGCCCATCACGCGCACGCGCGGATCGCCGGCGAAGCGCTCGCTGACACGCTCGCGCAGCTTGCTGTTGCGCCCGCACAGGCAGAGGACCTCAGCGTCATCGGCGACGCGCAGCGCCACCTCGACCGCACCGATGACGTCGCCCACGCCCCAGCCGCCGCCGGATACCGCAATCACCGGGCGATCCTGCGGAAGCCCGAGCGCGGCACGGGCATCCTCACGCGAGCGCGGCTCGAGCACACCGGGCGCGGTCGGCGGCTTGGACCAACGCACGCTGCCAGGCCCGGCGATCTGCTCGACCTCCTCCTGCGACTCGGGGTGCGAGACGAAGTGCAGATCGATACCGGGATGGGCCCAGAAGCGCAGTCCGGCGATGTCGGTGATCGAGGAGTAGCAGGGCATCTTCAGGTGGCCGTTGCGGCGCAGCTCGCCGAGCACCTGCGTGGTGCCCGGATAGGTGGAGACGACCAGGTCGGGGTTGTGCGCCCTGATCAGGCGCGACAGGCCGCGCTTGCTGAAATGAGTCAGCAGCCGCGACGCGAGCCAGCGCGTCGGCGGGAAGTCCATGAACAGCCGGTACTGCAGGTCGAACAGCCACGGTACCCAGCGGAACATGAACGCCGAGTTCTCCCGCAGCACGGCGGTCGCCACCGGCCCCATCGCTGGGAGACCGTTGACGACCGCGACGAATGCGTCGGGATCTTCCTGCTTGAACTCTCGCGCGATTGCGCGGGCAGGGAGATCATGCCCCGCGCCGATATCCGCGGAGATGATGAGGACCTTCCGCGGGCAAGCCTCTACTTCTTCAGACTCGCCCGCTACTGCTAAAGGGTCGGAGTGCCCTCCGGTCGTTTGGCTGGTTTTCTTCGCGGCCTGATCGCGCCGCCACTCGACGTAGCGGCGGATGCCCTCGCCGATCGGCGTCGACGCCGACCAGCCGAGCTCCTCGCGAGCACGGTCCGAGAGCACGATCTTCGAGCCGAGGTCGCCGGGCCGGGCAGGCCCGTAGACGATCTCCGTGTTGCCGACGATCTCCTGGACGAGCTCGGCGATCTGCCTGATCGTCACGTCCTCGTCGCTCGAGAGGTTGTAGACGCGGTTCTCGGCGATGTCGCCGAGGCCGGCGACGACGCCCTCGGCCAGGTCCTCGACATAGACGAAGCGGCGCGACTGCATACCGTCGCCGCTCAGCGTCAGCGGCTCACCGGCGAACGCCTTGTTGACGAATGCCGGGATCACCGCGGCCTCGCGCGCACGCGGCCCGTAGGGGATGCCGAAGCGCAGGATCGTGTAGTTGATCCCGTAGAGCTCCTGGTAGGACTTGCAGTACAGCTCGCCGGCGAGCTTCGTCGCCGTGTACAGGTGCGCGGGCGGAGGCAGCAGCGTCGTCTCGCTGACCGTCGTCTCCTCGGTGTCGCTGTACACCCAGATCGTCGATGCGTAGACGACGCGCGTGACACCGGCGCGGCGTGCGCCCTCGAGCACCGCGGCGGTGCCGCGGGCGTTGACCTGCTCGGCGTCGTGCGGCTCGGCGTGGACGTCGTTGACGTCGGCGACCGCCGCGAGGTGCGCGACCGCGTCGCAGCCCTCGAGCGCCGCGGCCAGCGCGACGGCGTCGGTGACCTGACCGATCACCGTTTCGACATCCTCGTGCTCGGGCCAGGGCGACGGGCGCAGGTCGTAGATCACCGGCTCGTGCCCGTGCGCGCGCAGCTTGTCGACTACGTGGGAGCCGATGAAACCGGCTCCGCCCGTGACCAGCACTCTCATGCTCCGGTCCCTCTGTCGGTCATGTCCTCAGGGTCGAGCGGACGGTAATACAGCGGCGGGCAGGAATGGTTCTTCGCAACCCAGTCGCTGTTCGGTAGCTCCACATGATGGCCGAGGATGCGGTGACATGGCTCGTCGTAGACACGCCCGGTCGACTTCTCGAGCCAGTCGAACACTACGTATTTGTACAGCCCGGAGACCATCCCTTCCGGGAGTTCGAGTTTCGAGCCCGGAACTGCGGGTCCATGAACTCGCCGCGCGGTCTCATTCTTCCAGGCGACGATCTCCGGCATCCGCTCGACCTGGATCAGACCGAGCGCCGCGGTGAACTCGTTCATGCGGAAGTTGAGGCCCTGAACCTCGTAGGTCGGCTTGCCGTAATTGCGGAAGCCACGCGCGAACTCGAGCAGTTCCGGACGCTTGGAGACGAGCACGCCGCCCTCACCCGTCGAGACCGTCTTGGTCGCGTACATCGAGTACACGCCGGCGTCGCCGTAGCTGCCGGGCTTGCGCCCGTTCCAGGAGGCGCCGTGCGCGTGCGCGCAGTCCTCGAGCAGGAAGATCCCGTTCTCAGCGCAGTAGGCGGCGATCTTCTCGGACTCGAACGCGATGTGGCCGCCGATGTGCACGAGGATCGCCGCCTTGGGCTTGTGCTGCTCCGCCTTCTGCTCGAAGTCGGCAAACGACATGCAGAGGTCGTCGCGGTTGCAGTCGACGAACTGCACGTCCGCGCCCGCGCGGATCGCGGCCAGCGGCGTCGCCATGAACGTGTTGGACGGGCAGAGCACGGTCTCGCCCTGGACGCCGGCGAAGTGCAGCGCCGCCAGCGCGCCGCCGGACCAGCTGGAGGTCGCAACGGCGGGAACGCTCGTTCCACGCCTCCCACGCCTGCTCGAAGCGGGCGGTCATGCTCGGCCTCGGACCAGCGGTTGGAGTCGAGCACCTCGTCGATCAGGGCGTGCAGCCGCGCCCGATCGCGATGGTCGAACCCGATCGCGAAGCGCCCGTAGTCAGGCGTGATCTGGGTCTCTGTGGAAACAGTCGTCATGAATCCTTCACAGGTCTTTGGTTTGGACCGGTCCAGGGCTCTGCGTCCTTTGCGCGACGTCCCCCGCCCTGGGCCCTCGGTTCTGTTGCCGTTCAGCTTCAGTGCGTTAGGCGATGCTTAAGCGAAAGCCACGGTACCGAGTTCTGCGGACTTCAGCGTTTTCATGATCGCCGGCAGCGCTGCGGCGGTACGGCGATGGGAGCGCTTGGCGCTGTAGTAGTCGGCGTCGTGGAGCAGGATCACGTCGCCCGCCTGCAGCCCGTCGCGACACGCGTACGGTGATCTGCTCGGGCGTCGCGACCTTGCGCCAGTCCTTGCCCCACTTGCGACCAGAGCAGCGGCTGCAGGCCGCGCTCGCGCGCCATGCGCAGGCTGGCGGGGCTGTAGATCCCGTACGGCGGGCGGTGCAGCCGCGGCTCGACGCCGGTGGCGTCGGCGATCGCGGCGATGCCGCGCTCGAAGTCGTAGAGCATGGCTCGCGCGTTGCGGGTCGGGTGCGGGCGGTGCAGGTAGCCGTGCAGACCGACCGTGTGGCCCATGGTCGACGATCTGGCGCGCCAGCGCCGGGCGCTTGACGACCTGCTCGCCGACCAGGAAGAAGGTCGCCTTGGCGTCGAACTCGGCGAGGACCTCGAGGATCTTGGGGGTGCCCTCGGGGTGCGGGCCGTCGTCGAAGGTGATCGCCACAGAAGAGGCCGCCGCTCGCCGGTCCGCGCCGGCTCCGCGCTGGGGCCGGCTCGACCAGCGGCTGTGTAGCGAACCCCGGTCTGCCCAGGTCGTCGAGCGTCAGCGGCAGCTTCAGGCTGCGCCCGAAGGCGGGCACGTGCATGGCGAAGACGTATCGGATCACTTGTGAGCGAGGATGGCGCGCATGACTTGTGTCATTTTGGGCACAAATCGGCTGCTCCCGCCTCCACTGGCTCTAAGTTCATCCTCATGTCTGAGCCCGTTCGACTCCGAGGTGACCGTCCGCCGGCAGCGCTTTGCCAACGGCGACAACGGTTTTGCCGTGCTCGACGCCGAATGCGACGACGGGCCCGATCGTGCTGGTCGGGCCGCTGATCCATCTCGAGACCGGTGAACGCGCCCATGTCACGGGTGTCTGGGTGACGGACAGCCGCTACGGCGACCAGGTCCAGGTGACCGAGGCGCGCCCGCTACCTCCGGAGGACCGGGCCGCGCTGATCTCCTACCTGCGGCGGATCCGGAACATCGGCGAGGCGCGCGCGAAGAAGCTGATCGACCGCTTCGGCACCGAGCAGGTGCTGGATGCGATCGATGAGGAGCCGGCCGCGGCGTTCCGCCGCGTCGGACTGAACCCGTTCCGCGCGGAGGAGGCGGCGGCCTCCTGGAACGAGCTGCGCACGATCCGCCGGCTGCATCTGCTGCTCGCCCCGCACGGACTCGCGTACCTGGCCAAGCGGATCAGCGACGAGTACCCCAACACCGCACACCGCGTGATCACCGAGAACCCCTACGAGCTCACGCGCGTGTTCGGCGTGGGCTTCAAGGTGGCCGACCGGATCGCGCGGGCACATGCCGAGTCGGTGGATGCGATCCCGGGCCGCGTCAGCGCCGCGATCGTCTACGCGCTGTCCGAGGCCGAGGGCCGGGGCGGCAGCACCTGCCTGCCCATCGGGCAGCTGCTGGCCGCGGCGCGCGATCTGCTGGGACAGCTGCCGGACGAGGACGCGATCGAGCAGCTGGTCGCGGACGGCGACCTGGTGCGCGACGGCGACTGGGTCTACCGCACGCCGACCTGGGAGCTCGAGCAGGAACTGGGCGAGCGCGTGCTGACGATGCTCGGTGATGGCGGCGACGGCACAGGCAAGCTGGGCGCTGTCGGCGATGAGGTGCTGAGCGGCGGCGAGCTGACGCTGACCCCGGAGCAGGAGGCGGGCGTGCGCGCGCGCGTTCGAGCACCGCCTGTCGGTGATCACCGGTGGTCCCGGCACGGGCAAGACGGCCTCGATCCGGACGATCGCCAAGCTCGCCGAGGGCGCAGGGCGCAAAGGTGCTGCTGGTCGCGCCCACCGGGCCGCGCGGCGCGGCGCATGACCGAGGCGAGCGGCGTCGACGCCAAGACGATCCACTCGGCGCTCGGCTGGGTGCCGGGCGAGCTGCCCGAGCACGACGAGGACGAGCCGCTGCCCTACGACCTGCTGATCGTCGACGAGTCCTCGATGGCGAACCTCGAGCTGATGGTCACGCTGCTGCGCGCGGTGGCGCCCAGCGCGCACGTGGTGCTGGTGGGAGACGCGGACCAGCTGGCTCCGGTCGGGGCGGGGAAGCCGTTCGCCGATCTGGTCGGCATCCGAGGTGGTGCCGACAGCGCGCCTCAGCCACATCTTCAGGCAGGCGGCGGGCAGCATGATCGTGCAGGGAGCGCACGCGATCCGCCGCGGCGACGCGCCCGAGTTCAAGCCGGCCGAGGGTATGCGCCATGACCTGTTCCTGATGGAGCGGGCGAGCGGGCGCGACGCGCTCGAGCTGATCGTCGAGCTCGTCGAGCGCGCGGTTGCCGAAGCACTACGGCGTCGACGCCGTCGAGGACATCCAGGTGTTCGCGCCCGTGTACAAGGGCGAGCTCGGGATCGACGCGCTGAACCGCGCGCTGCGCGACGCGCTCAACCCGGAGGGCAAGCCTGTCGGCGGTGGGCGCCTGCGGATCGGCGACAAGCTGATGATGACCGGGCGCAACCTTCACGAGAAGGGGCTGATGAACGGGACCGTGCTGTATCTCGAGGACGAGATCCCGGGTGCCGACGGCGACGAGGCCGCGCTGCTGCTGCGCAGCGACGAGCAGCTCTTCCGCCTGCCGCCCGAGGAGGCCGAGAGCCTGCGGCTCGGCTACGCCTGCTCGGTGCACCGCGGCCAGGGGATCGAGCTGCCGGTGGCGGTGATCGTCGCGCACGAGCAGGCGGGGGCGTTCTTCCTGCGGCGGGAGATGCTCTACACCGCGATCACGCGGGCGAAGCTGGCGACGGTGATAGTCGGGAGTCGAGCGGTTGTGGCTCGTGCGGCGCGGACGCCGGATACGGATCGACGCTACTCGCGGCTGGGCGAGCGTTTGCTCGCGAGAAGCGTCGCGGTAGCGACCCCGGCGAGCAGGACCAGACCGCCGAGGATCTCGACCGCCGTCGGCGCCTGGCCGAGGACGATCCACGCCGATGTGATCCCGGCCACCGGGCACGATCAGCGTGAACGGCACGACCGAACCGACCGGGTAGCGCGAGAGCAGCGAGTTCCACGTCCCGTATCCGAACAGCGACGCACCGATCACGGTGTAGAGCGTGCTGAAGATCGTCAGCCAGCCGATGTGCGACGACGGCGTGGCCGATCTCCTGCCGAGCCGTTGATCAGGAACGCGAGCGCGAGCGCCGGGATCGGAACGACGATCGCCGGACCAGATCGTCAGCCCGAGGCCGCTCGTGATCTGCGCGCGGCGCGACAGGACGTTGCCGATCGCCCACGCGAGGCAGGCCGCCGATCGTGATCGCCAGCGGCCCGAGCGGCGTGTGCGAGCCGCGCCCGATGACGAGCGCGGCCAGGCCGGCAGGCCGAGGCCCACGCCGATCAGCTGCTGCTGTGTCGGGACGCTCACCGAGCACGACGCGCGAGAGTCCGATCGTGAAGATGACCTGGGCCTGCACGAGCAGCGACGCCAGCCCCGTCGGCATCCCCAGGTGGAGCGCCAGGTACAGCAGCGTGAACTGCCCGAGGCTCATGAACGTCCCGATCAACAGGATCTGCCGCCACGGCCCGGGCCGCGGAATGAAGAAGATCAGCGGGAACGCAAACGAGCAGAGAACCGCGCCGCCAGCAGCAGGAACGGCGGGAAGCCCTTCAGCCCCTCGTCGATGACGACGAAGTTGGCGCCCCAGATGATGGCCACGAGCGTGGCGCGGAGATTGTCGCGGGGTGTCATCGCATCTGATCGTACGGACGTGTGAGTTCGGCGTCACGGCGGCGCGAGGTCATGCAATGGAGAGACGATGAGCGCCAGCAGAAGCGGACTTGCTGGGGATGGTGGCGGTGGGACTCGCGGTGGCGGGCTGCGGGAGCGGAGACGCCGTGCGTCGACGGCTGGGCGGTTCAAGCCGCCGCGGATGGCTGAGCGGTCCAAGCCGCCGCGTGCCGGCGTCGCTGCGGCCGACCGTCGCAGAGCTTCGTGAACCGCACGCAGCAGGCGCCGCTGCACAGCCGGTTCACCGCCGACCTACTCGCGTTTCCCTGTCACAGTCACCGCGGTCACGCGATTCCTGCGCGGCGCTTGTCCGTCGCCAGCTGGTGCGCTCGGGCCGCTGAGCTTCCTGCGAGACGCCGGGTTCTCGGGTGTCGCATACCATCCCACCCACGCGTACGAGGTCCTGGAGGGCTCGGGCCGCTACGCGATCAGCTGCTCACAGGCTCGCCGCGACGCGCACTGGTACTGCGTTTCCGAGAAGGGCGAGGGCATGGGTGGCGAGTGGTCGATGCAGAACGGAGCGATCGTGCCGCAGCGCGTTCAACGGCTCGGACTGAGCAACGCCGTGGCCGATACACGCAGGGCGCGACGCGCGGACGCCGGAGCTCTTCCTCGAGCGGGCCAGCGTCGACGGTCGGCCGTGTCCGCTGCCTGAGCTTTGGCAACCCGCGCAGGCGCCGATCGGGCGGGTCTGCACGGCGGCCTCAGGCCTGATCGTCAGCTACAGGTTGCCGGCGCAGCTGACCGGAACGCTACTACGCGACCGCCGAGCTCGAGAGCTACTCGACGAGGGTGAGCCGAAGCGTGCTGACGCCGACCGGCACCGGCTGACAGCCGATGCTGCGAGCCGCGAGGTGCGACTCCGACGAGCGTCTGACAGGTGCCTCAGCGGGCGCTGATCCGGAACTCCCAGTCCTCGACCTCGACCACGTCGCCGTCGTGGAGCTGGCGTCCACGACGCGTCTCGACGGCGCCGTTGACAAGCACGGCCTCAGAGGCGAGCAGGTCCTTGCCGTCGGCGCCGCTCTCGACGACGCCGCCCAGCTTGAGCAGCTGGCCGAGGCGGATCATGTCGCCTGTGATCTTGATCTCCTGCATCAGCGGGTCGGTGGTCGGAAGCTCCGGGAGTTTTCGCTCATAAATGAGCTATTACGCCCGGCGCCTCAACGGGGCGCCATCCGGATCGCGCCGTCGAGGCGGATCACCTCGCCGTTGAGCATCGCGTTGGTGACGATGTGCTCAACCAGGTCGGCGTACTCCTCGGGGCGCGCAAGGCGCGAGGGGAAGGGATCGAGGCGGCCAGCGACTGACGCACCTCGTCGGAGAGCTCGGCGAGCATCGGCGTGTCGAAGATTCCGGGCGCGATCGTCATCACGCGCACGCCCTTGCTGGCGAGCTCGCGAGCGACCGGGAGGGTGAGGCCGACCACACCGCCCTTGGACGCCGAATATGCGACCTGGCCGATCTGCCCGTCATAGGCCGCCACCGAGGCGGTGTTGACGCAGACACCGCGCTCGTTCTCGGCGTTTGGTTCGTTGCCGATCATCGCGGCCGCGGCCAGGCGCAACGCGTTGATCGTGCCGAGCAGGTTGACGTTGATTACGCGGGCGAAGTGCTCGAGCGGGGTGGGACCGTCGCGGCCGATCAGCTTCGCCGGCCAGCCGACGCCGGCGCAGCAGACCGAGATGCGAAGGCCACTCGAGCTCGAACCGGCGGCGGCGTCCACCGCTCCCTGCACCGTGTCCGGATCGGAGACGTCGACGCCGTGAGCGATCCCACCGATCTCCCCGGCGACCTGCTCAGCGCGCTCACGGTTGAGGTCGGCGATCGTGACCTTGGCGCCCTCGGCGGCCAGCCGCCGGGCCGTGGCCTCGCCGAGGCCGGAGGCGCCGCCGAACACGATTGCTGCCGTCCCCTCGATCTGCATCTGTGCGCTCCTCAGGAGATTGAATCGACGCGCAGCTTGCGCACGCCGGCCGGGATCGCGATCTCGACCTCATCACCCGGACGGCTGCCGATCAGGGCCTGCGCCACCGGTGAGCTCGACGAGAGCAGCCCGTCCTTGGGGCTCGCCTCATTCGGGGAGACGATCTTGAAGGTCTGGGTGCTCCCCTTACCGAGGTCGGTGACCTCCACGGTGCTGCCATGGCGCACGTCGTCACCGCCGGTGCCCTCGACGACGACGGCGGCGCGCACCTGCTCGCGCAGCCTCAGAATGCGGGTTTCGAGGTGGGCCTGAGCCTCCTTGGCGGCGTGGTATTCGCCGTTCTCCTTGAGATCTCCCCACTCGCGAGCGGTCTTGATGCGCGCGGCGATCTGTGAGCGTCCGCCGCTCTCCAGCTCGCCCAGCTCCTCGCGCAGCCGCTTCAGCTCGGCAGCTGTCATTTCGATTGTGTCCATACCCGTCTCCTGCCTTTCCGGCGCACGGCGTTGCCCGCGGCCCGGCGTACTGACGTTAGCTCACACCGCCGGGTCGAACGGGGGAATGCTTCGCGGGAGCGCTCTAAGCCTGCAGGGCGGGCCGGAGTCGCTCGCGCAGCCGGGCGAGTTCCCAGCGGTGCAGGCCGTTGACGAGCAGCCAACCCACGGCTCCTCCGAGGTGCCAGTCGACGAGCTCGAGCACGCGCTCGATCGTTCCCGGCACCGGCGCATGGTCCTGCGGGTCGTGCCCCATCAGCTCAGCGCGGTAGGTGTCGGAGCTGCGCAGCCGGCCGATGATCTGATCGATCCGCTTGGCCGTGGCGAGGTAGTCATTCGCGATCCACTCGCGCGGGACTCCCGCGGCGTCGAGCGCAAGAGCGACGACGGTGCCGGTCCGGTCCTTGCCCGCCGCGCAGTGCACCAGCACCGACCCGTCCGCGCAGGCGATCTCCCGGATCGCCGCCGACGACCGAATCGGGGCGCGCCAGCATGTAACCCAGATACGAACGGACCACGGGCGGCTCGTCCGAGGAACTCGTCCTGGTAGGAGCGACCCCAGGGCGACATGCCGGGCTTGATCGTCTCCTCATCCAGATCCGTGTTGCCGTGAGCTGGATAGAGCGAGTGATGCTCGACGCGTACCCGTGGGTCCTGATCATCGGACCCGGGCCCTCGAGCACGACCTCGACGTCGGTGCGCAGGTCGACGACGACCTCCAGCCGATGCTCGTCGACGAGATAGTCGACGTCCCGCGCACTCAGCTGCCTGGAGATTGTCGGAGCGCAGCAGCACGCCCGGGTACAACTTCCCGAACGTTGACTGCCCCGTCCAACTCGATCCATCGAGTATGTGCATCCTGCACGGTCACGTGTTTCATGGTGACAATGCCAAGCTACCAACCTGTTATCACCGTGTGCCCACACTACATGAGAGTTCTCTTAGAAACGGTTCCGGTGCGCGAAGCCATCATTGACGGGACATGAGCACCGGGCCTCGCAACCTCGTCAGCCTGAATCTGGTCGCCAAGGAGTACGCGGCGCGGACGGTCCTCGAGGACGTCACGCTGGGGATCGCCGACCGCGACCGCATCGGCGTCGTCGGCGGCAACGGCCAGGGCAAGTCGACGCTGCTCGAGCTGATCGCGGGATCGGAGACGCCGGACAGCGGACAGCTCACACGCCTTGGCGGCCTGCGGCATCGGCGTGCTCGACCAGAGCGACCGCCTGCCCGAGGGCATGACCATCCGTGAGGTGCTGGTCGGAGACCGGCTCGAGCACGAGTGGGCGGGCGACCGCGAGTTCCGCGGCGTGCTCGAGGGGCTGCTCGGCGGCGTCACCATGCGAGCGTTTCCGAGACCGGGCTCGAGACCGACGTGCAGCGGGCTGTCCGGCGGCGAGCGGCGCCGCATCGCGCTCGCGCGGGTACTGCTCGACCATCCCGACCTGCTGCTGCTCGACGAGCCCACGAACCACCTCGACGTGGAGGCGATCGCGTGGCTGGCAGCCCACCTGGCCGCCCGCGACGGAGCGATGCTGATCGTCACCCACGACCGCTGGTTCCTGGACGCGGTCTGCACTCAGACCTGGGAGGTGGCCGACCGCAGCATCCACCAGTACGAGGGCGGCTACGCGGCCTACGTGCTCGCGCGCGCCGAGCGCGACCGGGTCGAGGCGGCCCGCGAGGATCGCCGCCGGCAGCTGATGCGCAAGGAGCTCGCATGGCTGCGGCGCGGTCCCCCGGCACGCACCTCCAAGCCCAAGTTCCGGATCGAGGCCGCCAACGCGCTGATCGCCGACGAGCCGCCGGCGCGCGACCGAACAGAGCTGCTGCGGTTCGCGAGCTCGCGGCTTGGCAACAAGGTCATCGAGGCAGAGGACATCTCCTACGGCTATGGCGAGCGGAAGGTGATCGACCGCGTGACCTGGCGGCTCGGGCCCGGAGACCGCGTCGCGCTGGTCGGCGCGAACGGCTCCGGCAAGTCGACGCTGCTGCGGCTGCTGGCGGGTGAGATCGAGCCCGCACACGGGCAGGTGCAGCGCGGCGAGACGGTGAAGCTCGCGCACCTCTCCCAGAGCGCCGTCGAGATCCCGGAGCAGCGCACCGTGCTCGAGGCGGTCGAGGAGATCAAGCGCCGCGCGACGCTCGCCGGCGGCGAGGAGCTCACCGCCGGGAAGCTCGCCGAGCGCTTCGGCTTCCGCGGCGAGAAGGCGATCACGCGGGTGCGCGACCTCTCCGGCGGCGAGCGCCGGCGCCTGACGCTGATGCGCCTGCTGATGTCCGAGCCCAACGTCCTGCTGCTCGACGAGCCCACCAACGACCTCGACATCGAGACGCTGACCGCGCTCGAGGATCTGCTCGATCACTGGCCCGGCACGCTCGTCGTGGTGAGCCACGACCGCTACTTCGTCGAGCGGGTCGCGGACAACGTGTTCGCGATCGATGCGATCGGCGGGATCAGGCACCTGCCGGGCGGCATCGACCAGTACCTCGCGGAGCTTGAAGCCCCCGCTTCGGCGCCGGGGACCGGTCCCGCCCGCCCAGGCGTCGGCGTCCAGCGCCCCCGCGGCAAAGCCCAAGCCGGGCGGCCAGATCAGGCAGGCCCGAAAGGATCTTCAACGGCTAGACCGCGAGCTCGAGAAGCTGAACGCGCGCGAGCAGGAACTGCACACGGCGATGGCCGCGAGCGCCACCGATCACGAGCAGCTGGCAGCGCTCACGCACGGAGCTGGATGCGCTCGTCGCCGAACGCGACAGCGCCGAGTCCAGCTGGCTGGAGACGGCGGCGCTGCTCGAGGACTGATAAGCTGCGGCGGGCCGTGGCGGTCGCAACCTGCGACGCGCCACGACACCGCCGCAAAAGCACGGGCCACTTCCTTCGCCCAACCCCGTGCGGTACTGCAGCCCCCGTGGTCCCGTGGGCGTAAAGGACACTATCAAGACCATTGCGGTTACGTCAACCCTCGTTGCTATATTCGCAACATGCCGACCCTCCGGGGCCTCAAGCTTCTGGAAACGATCGACGTGTACGGACCGCTGACGGTCACCGAGATCGCCAACGTCACAGGGCTCGACAAGTCGTGGGTTTCGCGCATCGTCACCGCCTGCGAGCCCGACGGCTGGATCGTCCGCGAGAACGGGCGCGTCACGCTCGGGCCGCGCGCCGCGCTGCTCGCCCACTCGAGCGCCGCCGGCGAGCTGATCCGCCGCGCGCAGCCGCTGGTCGAAGCGTCGCCGGCGTGACCGGGCTGATGGCCCAGGCCTACGCGCTCGTCGGCGAGCGCGCGACCGTCCTCGCCGCCGCGGGCTCGGGCCCGTCGCAGCCCTCCGTCGGCGTCAAGATGAGCACCTCGCTGGTTGCCACCGCCGCGGGTCAGGTGATCGCGGCGCAGCTCGAGCCCGCAACGCTCGAGCGCGCTGCTGCCCGAGGAGCCGTTCCCGGACCCGCTCGCCGAACTGCTGACCAATCCCGGCTACGTCGCCTTCGCCTCCGGCAGGTTCGTCTCGGTGACGCGACTTCAAGCCGTCGGTCCCCGACCGACCGCGAACAGCTGACGCGACGGCTCGAACAGGTGCGCGAGGAGGGCGTCGCAATCGACCACGGCGACCTGCATCCGCAGATCGGCTGCATCGCGGTGCCGTGGGTCGGCGCGACGTCACCGCGGCGCTCGCGTGCATGGGCACGCCGGCGGAGATCGCGGCCTCGGCCAAACGCACGCGCGCGGTGCTGCAGGCGGCCGCCGCACCGGCAGCGACCCGCGAGGATGTTGTCGCCGCCGCGGCACGCGCGCCATTACAGTGTGGCGCCATAGCCACCGCTGAACGCCTTACTCCGCCACGGCTTTCGCAGCCGAATCTGAGCGCCGGCTGCGCCAACTGCGCGCGCACTGGCTGATCGTCGGGCTGGTGCTGGCAGGCGCGCTCGATGCGGGTCCTGACGATGGTCGCCTACCCGCCGGCACTGTTCTTCCCCGACTCGTGGGGCTACATCGCGACCGGGCTGACCGGCTCGTTCGTGGGGCTGCCGACCGTTCACCCGGTCGGCTACCCGGTGCTGATCAGGTTGCTGACGCTGCCCGACCGCAGCCTCGCCGAGCTGGTCGCGTTCCAGCACCTGGCCGCGCATCGGCATCGGGGTCGCGATCTACGTGGCGCTTGATCCGCGCGCGGCTGCCCCGCTGGGCAGCCGCGGCAGCCGCAGCGCTGGTGCTGCTCGACGGCTACTCGATGACGCTCGAGCAGTACGTGATGTCCGACACCTTCTTCACGGTCGGGATGGTGGCTGGCGCTGCTCGTGCTCGCGTGGCCGCAGCTCGGGTCCGACCGTCCGCGACCGCCGATGCTCGCGCGCGCGGCTCATCGCCGGGCTGCTGATCGCGCTGACCGCGCTGGTGCGCGAGGTTGCCCCGTTCACGATCCCGGTGGTGCTCGTGTACCTGCTGTGGATGCGCGCCGGCTGGCGCCCGCTGGTCGCGCTTCGTCGTCGCGGCCGCGCTGCCGCTGCTCGTTTACAGCGCGCTGATCGACCACCGCTTCCACGTGTTCGGGATGACGGCCACGCCGGGCTGGACGCTGTACGGGCGCGTCGCGGGCTTCGCCGACTGCACGGGCGTGAAGCTCGAGCCGGCTGCGCACAAGCTCTGCGAGACCAGCGCCCAGCGGGCGAGCCATCCTGACGCACCCGACTGGTACATCTGGGGCCCGTCGCCGGCGCAGCGGCTCTTCCACCCCGCGACCGCAGTCGATCGCCGACGTCGCGCCGACCAACCAGCGTGCTCGAGTCGTTCTCGCGCACGATGATCGTGCATCACCCGCTGGACTTCGTCGGCGCGACCCTGTCTGATTTCGTGCGCTATTTCACGCCCGGCGCCGTGCCCTACAACGATGCGGTGAGTGCGACCTCGCTGCCGCGCTCCGCGGCGGCCGAGGCGACGAGCGCCGCCACGCAGCGGCGCGACCTGCCCGGTCTGAGTCCGTCGGTTCGCTCCCCTGCCGGCTTCATTCGCTCCTACCGCAGCGTGCGTGCACGTGCCGCGACCGGTGTTGGCGCTGCTCGCGCTGGCGGCGCTGCTGGCGGTCTGCCTGCGCGTGCCCGGCGCGGCGCGAGATCTTCCTGCTCGCGGGCAGCGCGGTGATGATCCTGCTCGGTACCGCGGCGACCGGCGGCTTCGCGCTGCGCTACCTGCTGCCGGCGGTGCCGCTGCTTGCGATCGGGGGCTCGATCGCGGTTGCGCAGCTGCTCGAGCTGCTGCACCGACGGCGACTGGTGGGCGCCGCCGCGAGCGCCTAGTTCGCCGGCCCGAGCGCCTCGAGCGCCGCGGCCGCGTCGTCGTAGTGGACCATCTCCACGACCTTGCCGTCGCGGAAGGTCGTGAGGTTGGCCGTGCGCTGCGGCGCGCGGATCCTCGTCGCTGGCCGGTGGCTGCATGACCACGACGACCCGCTCGCCTGCCTCGACGACGTCGACCAACTCCGGCACCGGACCTGCTCCCCGCTGGCCGCGACCGCGCATCCACGCGAGTGCCTGCGCGCGGTTCTGACACCCGGCCTCCGGGTCGCCGGCGTGCCATTTGACGTCAGGGTCCAGGAACTCGGCGATCGCGTCGAAGTCACCGCGCGCGATTGCGGCAAATCCCTGCCTTGCGATCTCGGCGTTGCTGGGCGACATCTTTGGTTACTCGGCCGCCACGGCGACTCGCGCCGGTCCGACCAGACCTTCCTGAAGCCGGCGGGCGGCGTCAAGGTGGTCGCCGGTCCAGATTACGCGCACGCCGGTGGCGGTGGCGTGGCCGTCACCGTCCTGGAGGTCGGCGGCGACCGCGTCGATCAGCCGGCCGTCGGCGACCTCGTCGGCGGGAAGCGGGTCCGGAACGCCGCCGACGCCGGCGAGGCTGGCCGCGAAGCGGTCATACCAGGCGGTGAGATGCTCGGCGCTCGTCACGCAGCTCGCGCCGCGCGGCTGCCCGATCGCTGGTCGGAACCGGCGCCTGCACCGTCACCGTTCCAGAGATCCAGCACCGCATCCGCCGCGAGCCGCAGCCCGGCCACGCCGGTGACCAGCGCCGTGACCTCGGCGAGCGGGACCGTCTTCGCGCCGCGCTCGGCGAGGTAGCCGCGGAAGGTGTCGTCGAGGCGCCGCGCCGATGCGGCAGCCCTGCAGCGCCGAGCTCGCGGGCCGACGGGCGGCGCGGGTGCTGTCGGAGTCGCAGCAGGCGACGGCGTGTGCGACGGCCTCCGCCAGGTAGCCGCTGCTGTCGACGTAGGCACTGCCGAGCGCGCGACTGAGCTCGTTGGTCGCGCCGCGCGGCCAGAACAGCATGCCGACCGCGAGGCTCACCGCGCCACCGATCGCGACGTCCTCGATCCGCACCAGTCCGAGCTTCCATCCGACCGGCACCAGCAGGTTGAAGAGCACCAGCAGCGCGAGCGTGAAGGCCGCCTGGCCGGCCACGAACGAGATCGCCGCCGGCGCGAGGCCCGCGAACAGCACCGACAATCGGCAGCAGCACCCAGAGCACGACCGTGTTGGTGCCGATCAGCGCCACGAGCGCTCCGCCGACGATGAAACCGAATGCGGTGCCTGCGAGCGCGCGAGCCACGGTCTGCCCGGTGCTGAGCGCGTTCGAGCGCAGCACCGCCAGCGTCCCGAAAACGACCCAGAAGCGCGTGCTGCACGGACGTCAGGTCGGCGACGAGTACCGCCAGCGCGAGGCCGGTGGCGCCGCGCAGGCTGTTGTGAAGCCATGAGGAGTTCGGCTGGGCGTGGGCGAGCGCCCGCTCCTTTGCGGAGCTGAGCGGCCCCGTGAATCCCGATGGCTGACGCCCGAGCAGCCGGTCGCACCCAACTACGCCGGCCGGCGGCGGCCGCGTAGTCGACGTTGGCGGCGATCTGCTCGATCACGTAGGCGAGTTCCTGCGTACGGAAGCTGGGATCCAGCGCCGAGACCATCGCCGCGGCGGCCGCCGGCTCGCCTCCCGGCTGCGGCCGCGCGGCCGACCGGCAACGTGGTGGCGTGCTGCGTAAGGGCGTGTAGCGAGTCCCGCAGGCGTTGGCGCGCTGCCTCGAGCTCCGCGGCGGCGACCGCCGGCGAGACGTCGGTCGGGTTGAGTGCGACCGCGGCTCGGTCGAGCACATCGGCCGCCCGCCATCTTGACCGTGCAGATCGACTCGTCCGCATGGACGGGCCGCCGCCTCAGCCCGGATCTGAGGACGGCCGTGCTCAGCCAGCGCAGCTCGTCGACCAGCCTGATCTCGGCCCTGGCCCTGGTGCTGAGCCCGGTCGGCCTGTAGGGCGTGGCGAGGAACAGCTTGTCGAGCGCGGCCACTGCGTCATCCGACCGTGCGCGCGCCGTCTCGTAGGCACGCTCAAGCTCGTCCAAGCCATCCCCGTCTCCGAGGACCCAGGCGATCTCCGCCCGGATCCTCGCTGCCAGCGCCTGACAGGCGGCGATCACCCGTGCTTCGACCGGGAAGGCGACCGGCGACGGCCACAGGATCGTGATCGCCACGAGCGAGACCGCCGCCGAGATTCCCCAGCCGGCGACGCGGTCCGGAATCTCCGACACCGGTCCCGGAACCGTCACCGGGAGCACGAACGAGAGCAAGAGTGGCGTGGTCGCGCTGGCTGACCACCGAACTCACCACCCCGCCGAAGAGCACCACGAACGCAGCGACGAACATGCCCAGCGTGGCCAGCACCGTCGAGCGCGACAACAGCGTGCCCAGGCAGATCATCACTATGCAGGCGATGCCGAGCAGCGTCTGCGAACGGAGCCGGTCGATGCGCGTCCCGCTGAAGTCGACGAGCAGCAGCATCGCGAACGCCCCGAACGCAATGAAGTAGGAGATCGTCGGGTTGGCGATCACCTTGTCCCCGAGCGCGAACAGCGCCGGCATCAGGATCGCGGCGCGTGTCGCTCGGCGCAGGGCGCCGTAGTTGAGGTCGTGCGCGCGCAGCCACTCGCCGGGCCGTCGCGGGGAGAACGTATGCGCGGGTGGCGTGGGCAGGCCACCAATCTACCCCGACAGTCAAGCCGCCCGGCAGACCCGCAAACGCGGATTCCCCGTAACCTCGCGCGACGAATGACGAGCGAAGCCGGAGATTCTCATGCCTGAGCCGCGTCAGCGGCCTCCGCGCCGTGACGTGGCGGTCCAGTCTGCCATCCAGCTCACGCCACACCTGCGCCGCATCGTCGCCGCCGGCGAGCTCGAGGGATGGGACCCGGCCAAGTCCGGGGCGCACTTCAAGGTCTTTGTGCCGCAGGACGGCGCCGACGAGCCGGCCATGCGCACCTACACCGTGCGCCGCTTCGAGCCAGACGCGCTGACGATCGACTTTGCGCAGCACACTGACGGGCCCGCGACCGTCTGGGCGCAAACGGCGGAGGCCGGCGCGGGCTTCCAGATCTCCGGGATGGCGCGCTCCGGCTTCACTGCCGATCCGGCAAGCCGGTGGTGCATGTTCGTCGCAGACCACGCCGCGCTGCCGGCCGTCGCCGCGATCCTCGAATCGCTACCCGCAGGACTGCGGGCGCTGGTAATCGTCGAGCTTCAGGATCCGCAGGATGCGCTCGAGCTCGATTCGGCGGCCGAGCTCGAGATCCGCTGGCTGACCGAGTCGGGCGCCACCTGCGAGCAGCTGGTCAAAGCCGCCCGCGAGCTGCGGTTGCCATCCGGTAGCGGCGAGGTCTGGGTCGGCTGCGAAGCTGCGTCGATGCGCCAGATCCGCGCGCACATGCTCGGTGAGTTGCGGGTCAGCCCCCGCTCCCTGCACACACGGGCGTACTGGAAGCGGGATGTCGCCAACCACTCCGATCACGACACCGGCGAGGAAGACGACTAGCCCGGCAGCCCGATCCGAAGCAACCGCCCCCGCTTTTGACGGGGCGTGACGTTGCCGCGCCGCCCAGAGCGCTCCGGGCGATGCGGTCGCCAGCCAGGCGAGGTGTGGCGGCGTGCTGAAAGTCTGGAGCGTCCGCCGCGGCTGACGCGGTAGATGCGGCCGTGAAACAGGTCACCGACGTAGAGCGCGCCGGCGGCGGCCACCGCGCCGCTGACTTCTGGAACCCGCACGCGGCGGAAGACACGATCTGTGCCGCGGGTCGATCACGAGGATCATCGTCCGGGTCGGCTCGTCCAACACAGCCGTGGTCGCGATAGCCCAGACGGACCGGCCACTGCTGAGCACGCTGCCCACGTCCAGCGGCAGCCCGGCCTGCATGATGGCGCGGATCCTCAGACGCGCTCTGTGCGGCGCCAGTAGCCCGACCCCGTCGAGGTCCTCGGCTACCCAGGTGCCATAGCGGTCCGTCGTCGTGCTGTTGTCCTCGCTCGGCGTGCGAACCATGTGCACGAGCTTGCCCGTCCGCGCGTCGATCTGGGCGATCCACCCGCGCGCGGTGGATGCCCACACGTAGCCGCCTGCGTAGCTGAGATTCTCCGGCAGGAATCGGCGGTCGTGACGGGCGACCGGGACCGGCAGACGCAGGTCGATCCGAGCGGTGGTCCGCCCATCCGCCGGGTTGATGCGGGTGATCTCCCCGCTGAGGGCGCGTGCGACCCAGACGCTGTGCCCGGCGGTCGCGAAGGCACTCACATTGCTGAGCGGCGGAAGCCGAGTGATGACTGCGCCGCTCCTGGCATCGAGCTCGACCAGTCGCTCGCGGTCAAGACCCGTGTCCGCGGCACCGCAGAGTTGCACACATGTCAGAACCCAGACCCGATCGCCCGCGGCCTGTGCCGCCAACACGTAACCCCCGAGATCGGCCGAACTCAGACGCGGAGCTGTGGCCGGACGTGCGTTCTGGAGGCCGGCGTCGGAACGCTGCGTCAGGAAGCCGACGCCGATTGCCGCGAGCGCCGCCAGGGCCAACGCTCGCCGTCTCAGCCGACGCCGTTGCCGGCGACGCGCGTCCCGTATTACAGCCCAGCGAGGCAGCCGTGAGACCAGTGATCCCGCATGCATGATGGCACTAGTTTGACTAGCACCATCTCGCTTGTCAACTCATGCCAGGGAGCGGATGACGTCGGAGTGCTCGCGCATTGTCTCGTCCCCGTCCTGGCCGGGCTGGCGCCCGAAGCCGCAGTACATGGCGACGCCGAAGTCGGGGAGGTAGCGCGACGCGGTCTGGTGCCGACGGCGAAGCCCCGGCGCGCCGTCGAGCGGAAGCACGATCCCGAGGAAGACGCGGGCCGTGCGCGGCTCGAGGTCGACGAGCGGGCGGAAGAAGCTCCTGTCCTCGCTGCGTAGGTAACGGGGTCCGGCGAGGTGCAGCCAGTCGACCGTGCGGCCGGACTCGGCGACGGCGAAGTTGGCCATGCGCACGAGCACCTGGTAGTCGCGCGCCTCGTACATCGGCCACTCGGGGAAGGTGCCGTAGCAGAGGTGGTAGCCGACGAGCGTCTCCTCGGGAATCAGCCGGGTGAGGCGTGGTGACCGGGCGGGCGAATCGCTCCCAGGCGCCCTCGTTGGTCCAGGCGAGCACGCGCTCGATGTCCTGCGTCTCATAGGCGCAGTCCCACTGGATCGCGAGGTCCTCGGGCGGAATCGCGTCGAACAGGCGCGGAAGCTCGCGCCTGATCAGGTCTTCGTAGCCTGCCTCGGCCCTGGGGTAGTCGGACGCGAAGTCAGCCTTGAAGGCGTTCATCGCGCTCGATGGGAACGGCAGCCCGATCTGGAAGCGCAGGCTGAGACGGGATCACGCCCGCGTCACGCAGCTCCCTTGAAGAGGCCGTAGGACTCGATCGCGACGTCGATCCGCGGCCAGGAATCGAAGTGGACCCTTTCGATCCCTTCCCTGACCGTGAACACCGGCGTCTCATAGGCGTGGCGCGGCAAGCCGGTCGGCGATTCGGTCTCGGACACGACGACGACGTCCGGGCTCGGGCGGATCAGGCGCTCGCGCTCGTAGCTGACCCAGCCACCCATGGGACCGGTCTCGCCGTCGGGGAGCGAGAACACCATGTCGCCGAACAGCTCGGCGCCGGCCCTGAATGCGTGCTCGGCCGATTCCGCCGGCAGGCTGCCCACCAGCAGCATCTTGCTGTTCACACGTCGCGGCATGGGCGCCCGATGGTAGTCAGAATCGACGTATGAGCGATGCAAGACAGGGATACGACGCGGTGATCGTCGGCGGCGGCCACAACGGGCTGGTCGCGGCGACGCTGCTGGCGCGAGCCGGCCGGCGGGTCGTGGTGCTCGAGCGGCTCGAGCACCTGGGCGGCGCCGCTGTCTCGGAGGCGCCGTTTGACGGCGTCGATGTGCGGCTGTCGCGCTACTCGTATCTGGTCAGCCTGTTCCCGCGCGAGCTGCTTCGGGACCTGGGGGTCGAAATCGAGCTGCGGCGCCGCCGGATCCCGGCGTATCCGCTGAACGACGCCCCCGGGGTCTATGCGCTCACCGCAAAGCTCGCGCGAGCGATAGCGCCGACGCTGCTTGAGCCGCTGCGCTCGCGCGATGAGATGCGCACGCTGATTGGCGACCCGGTGGCCTGGGAGGCGATCTTCGAGCGGCCGCTGTCGGAGCTGCTCGAGCGCTTGGTTCCCGATGACCTGACCCGCGGCGTGGTCGCAACCGACGCGCTGATCGGCACATTTGCGTCACTGGACGATCCCGAGCCTTCGCCAGAACCGCTGCTTCCTCTACCACGTGATCGGAAACGGAACCGGCGACTGGGACATCCCGGTCGGCGGGATGGGCGCACTGACCGGTGCGCTCGAGGCGGCGGCCCGCCGGGCCGGCGCGGAGCTGCGGACCGGTGCCGAGGTCGTATCGGTGGACGCCGACGCCGGACCAGACGAGGCGCGCGTCGAGACTACGACCGGCGAGACGTTCGTCGCGCGGCACGTCCTGGCGAACGTGGCTCCGGCGGTGCTGGCGCGGCTGCTCGGCGACCGACCGCCGCAGCCCGCGCCGGAGGGCTCGCAGCTGAAGCTGAACATGGTGCTGCGGCGGCTGCCGCGTCTGCGCGACTCCGCCGTGCCGCCCGAGGACGCGTTTGCCGGAACCTTTCACGTGAACGAGAGCTACTCCCAACTGCAGGCGGCCTATGCCGAGGCGGCCGCGGGCCGGATTCCCTCGACTGGTCCCTGCCGAGGCCTACTGCCACTCGCTCACCGACCCGTCGATCCTCTCCGCCGAGCTGGCCGCAGCGGGCGCTCAGACGCTGACCGTGTTCGCGCTGCACATGCCGGCGCGGGTGTTCACGAATCGGACGGCGAAGGCAGAGGCTGTCGCAGGCGACCCTGCGGTCGCTGAACTCGGTGCTGGCCGAACCGATCGAGGACTGCCTGATGTTCGACTCGGAGGGCCGCGCCTGCCTCGAGGCACGCACGCCCCTCGAGCTCGAGGCCGAGCTCGGCCTCCCCGGCGGCAACATCTTCCACCGCGACCTCAGCTGGCCGTTTGCCGAGACGCCTGAGGAGGTCGGGCGCTGGGGCGTCGAGACCGAGCGGCCGAACGTGTTCGTGTGCGGAGCGGGCGCCCGGCGCGGTGGCGGCGTCAGCGGGATTCCCGGACACAACGCCGCGATGGCGGTGCTCGGCGCCACACGAGTCGGCCAGTAAGACGCTGCGTTCACGCCCTCGTAGCCCTGTTCAAAGTGACAAATCGCGCGCAACTTTGGCGCTTTGCTCCGAGGTGCGCGAATCCGCGCGTTCTGGAGACAGAGCTCAGTTACAGGGTGTGATTTGTCACCTTGAACAGGTCGGGAAGGGACCCAATCAGCATGTTTCGCCGGTACTCGCCGCCGACGTCGTAGAGGGCGTCAGAGATCTGGCCGAGTGACGCGTATTTGACAGCCTCCATCAGCGCGTCGAAGACGTTGCCGCGCGCGCGGGCGACGTCCTGGAGTTGCGCGAGCGCCGCCGGGCGGCGGTCTGCTCCGCGGTCCTGGAAGGCGCGCAGGTTTGCGATCTGCCGTTGCTTTTCAGCCTCGTTGGAGCGGATCAGTTCGAGCTTGTCGATGTGCTCGCCCTGACCCTCGCTGGGCAGGAAGGTGTTGACGCCGATCAGCGGCAGCTCGCCCGTGTGCTTGAGGCGCTCGTACAGCAGGCTCTCCTCCTGGATCCTCGAGCGCTGGTACATCGTGTCCATCGCCCCGAGCACGCCGCCGCGCTCGGAGAGCCGCTCGAACTCGGCGTACACGGCTTCCTCGACCAGGTCGGTCAGCTCGTTGATGATGAACGAGCCCTGCAGCGGGTTCTCGTTGAAGTTCAGGCCGAGCTCGCGGTTGATGATCAGCTGGATCGCCACCGCCCGCCGGACCGACTCCTCGGTCGGAGTGGTGATCGCCTCGTCGTAGGCGTTGGTGTGAAGGCTGTTGCAGTTGTCGAGGATCGCGTACAGCGCCTGCAGCGTCGTGCGGATGTCGTTGAAGCTGATCTCCTGCGCGTGCAGGCTGCGGCCGGAGGTCTGGATGTGGTACTTGAGCATCTGGCTGCGGGCCGACGCGCCGTAGCGCTCGCGCATCGCGCGCGCCCAGATCCGGCGCGCCACACGCCCGATCACCGCGTACTCGGGATCCATCCCGTTGGAGAAGAAGAAGCTCAGGTTCGGCGCGAAGTCGTCGATTGCCATGCCGCGGGCGAGGTAGTACTCGACGATCGTGAACCCGTTGGCGAGCGTGAACGCCAGCTGGCTGATCGGGTTGGCTCCGGCCTCGGCGATGTGGTACCCGCTGATCGAGACGCTGTAGAAGTTGCGCACCGCCTTGGCGACGAAGTACTCCTGCACGTCGCCCATCATCTTCATCGCGAACTCGGTCGAGAAGATGCAGGTGTTCTGCGCCTGATCCTCCTTGAGGATGTCCGCCTGCACGGTGCCGCGGACGCGTGCGCAGCGTCTCGGCCTTGATCCGCTCGTAGACGTCGGGCTCGACGACCATGTCGCCTGAGACGCCGAGCAGCCCGAGCCCAAGCCCGTCGGTGTGCTCGGGCAGCTCGCCGGCGTACGCGGCCGCGGCCGGTCGCGCGAAGTACGCATCGAGCCGCGCCTGCGCGGCCTCGAGCCGCCGCTCTGCTGCAGATATCGCTCGACCTGCTGGTCGATCGCCGCGTTCATGAAGAACGCCAGGATGATCGGCGCGGGGCCGTTGATCGTCATCGAGACCGACGTCGTCGGGGCGCACAGGTCGAAGCCTGAGTAGAGCTTCTTGGCGTCGTCGAGCGTCGCGATCGAGACGCCGGAGTTGCCGACCTTGCCGTAGATGTCCGGACGCTCGTGCGGGTCCGCGCCGTACAGCGTGACCGAGTCGAAGGCCGTCGAGAGGCGCGCCGCCGGCTGGCCCGCCGACAGGTAATGGAAACGGCGGTTCGTGCGCTCCGGAGTCCCCTCGCCCGCGAACATCCGCGTCGGGTCCTCACCCTGGCGCCGGTACGGGAACACCCCGCCCGTGTACGGATAGGAGCCTGGCAGGTTCTCCTTCATCAGGAAGCGCAGCCGGTCGCCCCAGCCGTCCAGCCGCGGCGGCGCGATCTTC
Source organism: uncultured Actinomycetota bacterium (assembly GCA_963818135.1). Taxonomy (GTDB): domain Bacteria; phylum Actinomycetota; class Thermoleophilia; order Solirubrobacterales; family Solirubrobacteraceae; genus Palsa-465. The sequence goes on along the minus strand of CAWFRF010000013.1, from coordinate 216 downwards.
GGGATCTGCTGCTGGCTGAGCGAGCGGCGGTAGTTGTCGCCCGTGACCTCGCGCTCGCGCACCTTGTAGCTGTAGGTCTCGGCGGTGATCGCCTCGATCCGCGCGTCCCAGCCGTCGAGCAGCTCGCGAGCCTCCTCGCCGAATCAGCGAGCGCCTCCTCGGTGGCGCCGGTTGAGCTCCCTCGACAGCCGCGCCGTCGTCCGAGCGCCCGGGCGG
>CAWFRF010000012.1:0-169761 GCA_963818135.1 uncultured Actinomycetota bacterium | reverse complement strand
GCGGGTTGAGCGTATGTCCCGGACCGCTGTCCCAGACCTCGATCGCCGAGCCGGTGTAGCTGCCGCTGGTCGGCACGGGCGCCAGCCCGTAGAACAGGTTGGCATTGGCAGTACGACCGCCTCCCGGGGTCAACGCCGAGGCCGGTGTGCCACCGGGCTCGTAAGCGTCAGCGCCGATCGAACGCGCCTCCGCGGCGCCGGCATACATGCTGACCTGGTGATCGCCGTAGGCGATGTCCATCAGCACCGAGTGGACGGCGTGCTCCGCGAACGGATGCGATCCGAGCCCCTCCGTGTAGCCGACCGGATCGGCGCGATCCCAGAGCTGGTCCATCAGTCGAGCGTCATCGTGTAGCGGGCGGAGTTGTTGTCGGCGTACTGGTTCCACAGCAGCCACGAGAAGGAACCGACCGTGCTGGGGAGCCGAAATCAGTCGAGCGCTGAACCAGGGCGTTGGCGTAGTCCTCGCCGGTCACGCCGAGCACGGCACGGCGGATGTCAGGTGAGACGGCGGTGGTGATCCCGCCGAAGATCCCGCCCTGGCTGTTGCCGTCGTAGTAGAGCTCGCCGGTGTTCAGGATCGACTGCCCGTCCTGCTCGAAGTGCGGATCGGACGCAAATCCCTTGAGTTGTCCATCAGCCTGCCGAGGAACATCGCGTTCAGCACCCCCTGCTGGAGGCGATCGAGCATGACCGGGAACAGGTTCAGATTCGAGACCGCCTGCGTGTCGAAGTCCTGGTCAGGCGCTGCGAGCCCCCACCAGTTGGTGGCGCAGATCACCATGTTGTAGCCGGTCGCCAGGTCTGTCGCCGGCGCGTCGTCACCTCGCTCATGCTGCCGAGCAGGCCGTGTCCGTAGAGCACGATCCGCGCGGGGTCCGACGGCGTGGCCGTCGATGGGATCGCGCATTCGAAGTCCGCCGTCCCGACGTTACCCGGGGTCTGCGTCGGCGTCGCGTACAGGCCCGTCGAGGTGTAGTGAAGCCGGTCGTCGCGGTGTCGCCGCAGGTCTGCAGGTAGCACGGAACCTGGAAGGTGCCAGTCACGAACCGGACGCCGGCGACGGTCGGGGTGTCGCTGGCATTGGGGACGAAGGTGAAGGCGGGCGCTGTCCCCTGGACCTGGCCGTCGCCGAGGTCGGTGTCGCCGAGCTGGCTGAAGGCGGCGTTGCGGATCGCGAGCAGCTGGCCGGTGAGCTCCTTGGTCGAGGCCACCGTGAAGTCCCAGGCGGCGTACAGGGTCTTGTCCCGGGCGACCTTCGCGCGCCCGAGCACCTTGAAGATCTTCGCGTAGCGCTTCGACTGCTGGCGCTCGGATGCGGGGAGGCGCTTGCCGTCGCGAAGCTTCTCAAACCAGGCAGGAGCACTGATCAGGTGACCGCCGGCGTTGCGAAGGTCGCGCAGCACCACGACGTAGGTGTGTCCGTCCTGCCAGTTGGAGGCCGGCAGCACCATCAGGTTGCGTGTCGCCGCCGACGTGGCGTTGGCGTCGAGCTGCGAGTAGATCATCTGACGCTGGCCGGTCTTCTCATCGATCACCATGATCGGCGCGTTCTTGGCCTTGTAGGCGCTCAGGTTCAGCAGGCCGACCGCGTGGGTTTTGTTCAGCGCCGCCTGCGTCTCGAGTTGCGGGATGCGCAGGAGGATCGCGCTGCCGGGGCTGAAGCCGTCGTTCTGGTTGTAGGGCGCGGCGCTGACCTGCGTGTTGAGGACGTTCACGGGCATCGCCGCCTGCGGCAGGTTCAGCTGCAGACCGGTCGCGCTGCCGTGGTCCGGCTTGGTCAGCCGGTTATCCGGGAACGGGAACAGGCACGGCGTGCTGCTGTACGGCTGGCACGTGGTCGAAGTCCCCGCTGCCTGTGCGGCGGAGACCGACAGCAGCGACAGACCGACCAGGCAAGCGACCGCAAGGGCCGCAACGCGGACCGGCAGCGCATCCCTCAATGCGGCGGCCGGTCCGCGACGGGTACAACCGAACATCTCTCTCTCCTCAGAACGCCAGCGTGGAATCGCCCTAGGCTACCCGCGACGGGCGGCGACTTAGCCACGACGGTCGGCGACTATAGCGACTCTGTGATCCGTGTCACATGCGCGCCGATCGATGTTCCGCCGCGGATTCCGGCAGCTGGCATCATTGGGCTATGCCGACTCGTCACTTCGTCAAGTACACGTTCCTGCACGTCGATCCCGCGTGGCGGCGCCTGCCCGACGAGGAGCGGGAGGAGCACAAGCGCGAGTTCATCGCCGCCTGCGAGGACTTCGGCGAGGACCATCTGCTCCGCGCCTTCTCGCTGGTCGGTACGCGCGGCGATGCCGACATGATGGTTCTCTCGCAGGCCGAGAACCTCGAGCGGATCCACGAGTTCCACGTCGTGCTGCAGCAGAGCGGGCTGATGAAGTGGTCGACGATCCCGTACTCGTTCCTGGCGATGACAAAGCCATCGGAGTACTCGGACGAGTCGCGCCTCGAGGTGCGGCCCGCGCACGGCAAGTACCTGTTCGTCTATCCCGTTCGTCAAGACGCGCGCCTGGTACAACCTCGATCCCAAGGAACGCTGGCGGATAATGCAGGAGCACATCGCGCGGCGGTAAGGAGTTTCCGAGCGTGGACCTCAACACGACGCTACTCCTTCGGCCTCGACGATCAGGAGTTCGTGGTCGCGTTCGAGGCCGACAATCCGGCCGACTTCCTCGACCTCGTGCAGAGTCTTCGGACCACCGAGTCGAGCATGTACACACTGCGCGACACCCCGACCTTCACCTGCCTGACGATGTCGGTCGAGCGGGCGCTGGGCGCGCTCGACGGGACCGCCCTGCGCGCCTCGGCGTGAGCGCCACTATGGGCACTGGAGCACTTACGGGCCGCGGACCCGGTCCTCCGCGAGCTGATCGACCGCTACGGCCCTGACGGGCTGAACGAACGCCGCAGGCGGGCAACGCGAGCACTACGGCGCGCTCGTGCGCGCGATCGTCGGCCAGCAGCTCTCGACCAAGGCGGCCGCTGCGATCTACCGGCGGCTGGTCGACCGCTTCGGCGGACGCGAGCCGACCCCGCAGGAGATCCTTGACGACGATCCCGACGAGCTGCGCTCGGTCGGGCTCTCGCATGCGAAGGTCGCGTACCTGCGCTCGCTGGCCGAGCACGTGCTCGACGGGTCGCTGGAGCTCGAGCGGCTCGACACGCTCCCCGACGAGCAGGTGATCGCCGAGTTGACCGCGGTCAAGGGCATCGGCGCCTGGAGCGCGCACGTGTTCCTGATGTTCCACCTCGGTCGACCCGACGTCCTCGCCGTCGGCGACCTCGGGATCCGCAAGGCGATGATGGTCGCCTACGGACTCGACGCGCTGCCGCTCCCTCCGGAGATGGAGCGGATCGCCGAGCCCTGGCGCCCGTACCGATCGCTCGCCTGCCGCTACCTGTGGCGCTCGCTGGACAATGAGCCCGACCCCGGGGTACCTGTTCCCGCCGTGTAACCGGGCCCGTGCGAGCTTCCGTCGCGATGAAACGGCTCCAAGCACTATGCGCGCTTGTCATGGCCTGCTCCATCGGCCGTGGCGGCATGCGGCCGGCTCGAAGCCGGCCGCGCGCAAGACCAGCGGAGCGAGCAAGCAGTACGCGGCCGCCCGCTGCATGCGCGCCCACGGCATACAGAACTTTCCCGATCCCGATTCGTTCGGTGGGAACTCGGTCAGTCAAATGCCGGGCAGCTCCACGATCACCATCGCGGGCATCCCCTTCAGCGGGCCGGCATTCGAGGCTGCCGAAAAGCTCTGCGATCCGCTCGGCCTCGGCATCCGGCCGCCCGCGCGATCAGCGAGCACCAGAAGCGGCAGCTGATCGCCTTCGCCGAGTGCATGCGCCGCCACGGCCTCACGCAGTGGGGCGATCCGACCTTCCCTCCCAGTGGCGGGATCGTTCAGGGCGGCGGCCCCTACAACAGGGGTGATCCGAAGGTCCTGGCAGCAACCCAAGCCTGCAACAAGACCACACGCTCAGGCTGAGAGCTCGCCGATCCGGCCGCGCAGAAAGCGGCGCTCCGCCTCCGATGGCGCCAACGCGAGTGCACGCTCGTACTCGGCCCGGGCCTCAGGCACATCGCCGCGGCGCCGCAGCAGGTCGGCGCGGGTGGCGTGGAGCAGGTGATACCCGGCCAGCTCGTCCCGCTGGACGAGCTCGCCGACCAGCGCGAGCCCGCCGTCGAGGTCTCCGGCCATCGCCACGGCCACGGCGCGGTTCAGCTCCACGACCGGTGAGGACGTCGCCTCCGCGAGCGCACCGTAGAGAGCCACGATCCGCGGCCAGTCCGTCAGCTCGCGCGTGTGGCAGAGGGCGATCTCGGCCTGGAGGCGGTAGGCACCGCTGCTGGCCAGCGGACCAGCAGCCGTGCGAACCCTTGAACACCGATCACGCGGCGAGAATGCGCTCGGCCTCCTCGATCTCATCGCTGTGCCAGCGCATGCGGTCCTGGTCCTCGGAGCGTGATCAGATCGCCGGCTGAATCGACGCGGGCGTCGCGGCGCGAGTGCTGCAGCGAGCATCAGCGCCAGCAGTGCGTCCGCCTCCGGCTCGTCGGGCAGCAGCCGGCGCAGCAGCCGCGCGAGCCGGATCGCCTCGTCGCAGAGCCCGGCGCGGATCAGCGCGTCACCCGAGGAGGCGGAGTAGCCCTCGTTGAACAGCAGGTAGAGCACCGCCAGAACGCCGGTGGTGCGCTCGGGCAGCAGCTCGGGCGGCGGCACGCGGTACGGGATCCCGGCCGATGCGATCTTGGCCTTGGCGCGCACCAGGCGCTTGGCCATCGTCGGCTCAGCCACGAAGAAGGCGCGGGCGATCTCGGCCGTCGTGAGACCGGCGAGCGTGCGCAGCGTGAGCGCCACCCGAGCCTCCAGCGCAAGCGCCGGATGGCAGCAGGTGAACATCAGGCGCAGACGATCGTCCTCGATCACTTCGGTCTCGTCCTCCTGGTCGTCCTCATCGGCACTCGGGATGCTGAGCGGATCGTGGGCGATCTGCTCGATCAGCTCCGCGCCCCGCGCGCTGCGTCGCAGGCGATCCAGCGCGCGGTTGCCGGCCACCGTCGTCAGCCAGGCGCCTGGCTTCGCCGGCACGCCGTCCCGCGCCCAGCTCGTGAGCGCCTGCGCGAATGCCTCCTGTGCGCATTCCTCGGCCAGATCCCAGTTGCCGGTGCGGCGGATCAGTGCCGCGACGATGCGGCCCCACTCGTCCTTGAATGCCGCCTGAACGGCCTGTTCGGCTGTCGCGCTCATGCCCCCAGAACGGCCGCACCTCGACCATGTGGAAGCGCGCCAGCGGATGCGACTGCGCCAGTTCGACCGCGTCTTCCAGCGTCTCGCAGCTGAGGATGTCGATACCGGCCAGATACTCCTTGGTTTCCACGAAGGGCCCGTCCGTGAGCAGCGTCTCGCCATCACGGACGCGCACGGTCGTCGCGGCGCTGGCCGGCGCAAGCGGGGCGCCGAGCACGCGCACTCCGCGCGCATCGACCATCTCAGCCCAGGCTTCCACCTCGCGCCGCAGCTGCTCCTCGACGTCGTCGGCTTCGGGAATCCCATCGTGGCAGGGCATCAGCAGGTAGCGCAGCTGCTCGTAGCTCCAGTTCTCGGGCACTTTGACCGCGGACGTGAACGGCCGCACCTCGATCGCGAAGTACCACGAGACCGGGTGCTTAGCGGCGACCTCGATCGCCTCATCGAGGCTCTCGGCCTCGATGATGTCGAGTCCACCGATGAACTCCTTGGTGTCGGTGAACGGGCCGTCGGAGATCAGCGTCTGCCCTTCGCGGACGCGTACTGTCCTGGCAGTCTCACGGCCCTCCAGGCCGTTGCCCAGCAGGCGTACCCCGCGGCCATCCATCTCCTCGACCCATCCGGGCGTGTGCTCCTGCATCGCCGCGGCGATCTCCGGCGTCGAGACTCCGTCTGTGCAGATCAGCAGTAGGTAGTTCATCTCAGGTTCCTCACTGGATCTCAGAGAGATCGACGAAGCGCCGGACCTCGATGTTGTGAAAGCGCGCGATCGGATGCGTCGCAGCCCAGCCCGCCGCCTCCTCGATCGTGTCGCACTTCAGGATGTCGATCCCGGCGAGGAACTCCTTGGTCTCGATGAAGGGGCCGTCTGTGACCAGCGTCTCGCCATCGCGAACACGCACGGTGGTGGCGTTGTCCTGGCCCCCGGCCAGAGGCTGGCTCAGCACTCCGACCCCACTCTCACGAAGATCATTGCGCCAGGCCTTGCAGTCACGCGCGAGCTGAGCCTCGACCTCGGGGGCTTCCGGAATCCCATCGACGCGCACCAGCAGCATGTGCTGCAGGTCCGACGAGTCGATGAAATCGGGGATGCGCACGCCATCCATGCCGTCGTCGAAGGGTCGGAGTTCGATCGCGTGGAACCACGACACCGGGTGCTTGGCGGCGACCTCGATCGCCTCGTCGAGGTTCTCGCACTCGAGGATGTCGAGCCCGCCGATGAACTCCTTGGTGTCCGCGAACGGCCCGTCGCTGACCAGCGTCTCGCCGTCCTGGACCCGCACCGTCTTTGCGCTCGCCGGGGCGTCGAGCGGTTTGCCGACAACGTTGATGCGGCGCGCGATCGTCTCCTCGACCCAGGGGCCGATCTGCTCACGCATGGCGGCGGCCGCCTCCGGCGTGTCGGTCTCCCTTTCGATACAGACGAGCTGCAGGTACTTCATCGTGCCCACCTCCGTGGTTTTGCGTTCATGCACGTACGACGAACGCGAACGCGCCAGATGGACAGCCTCTCAGAAGCTGCAGCCGTTTTGGCGGCGGGACGGGCGCGGTTGTCGCGCCGGCGACCGAGACCGGCGCGGTTGTCGCGCCGGCACATAACGCGAGCGGCGCCGTCAGGCGCCGCAAGGACTCAGACTGCCGAGACCTCTTCCTCTTCCGCGACGCGGAAGGAGGAGCCGCAGCCGCAGGCCGCGATCACGTTGGGGTTCTCGACCTTGAAGCCGGCGCCCTGGAGACCCTCGACGAAGTCGATCACCGAGCCCTGCACGTACGGCAGGCTCGCGCGGTCCACCAGTAGGCGAATGCCCTTGTCTTCGATGACCGTGTCATCGTCGCGCTGCTCGTCGAACGCGAGCGCGTACTGGAAGCCCGAGCAACCGCCTCCGCGCACACCCACGCGCAACCCTGCGGTCTCGGCGACAGCGGCCTGTGAGGCGAGAAATTCCTGGACCTTCTGGGCGCCCTTGTCAGTGAGAGTGATCATGCTTCATTCAGTATAGCTTCGGAGGTCCACTCGCTACGCTTCTTGGCGTGACTGTTTCACCCGACGAGTTGAAGGATCGCATCGAGGCTGCGATCCCCGGGGCCCGCGCCGACGTGACCGGCGACGGGCACCACTTCGAAGCGGCTGTCGAAGGCCCGGCGTTCACGGGTCTGACTCGCATCGCCCAGCACAAGCTCGTTTACGACGTGTTCGGCCCCGAGCTCGGCGGCCGGATCCACGCCCTCTCCCTCAAGATCACCCCAACGGAGGCTTCGATGAGCGACACGTCCAGCAACCCGATGCGCGAGGCGATCCAGAGCGCGATCTCCGAGAACCCCGTGATCCTGTTCATGAAGGGGACACCCGAAGCGCCCGCATGCGGCTTCTCGGCACGCACGGTGGCGGTGCTCGAGGCGCTCGATCAGCCCTTCGCGGCCGTGAACATCCTCCCTGATCCGGTGATCCGCCAGGAGCTCGCGGCGGTCTCCGGCTGGCCGACGATCCCGCAGCTGTTCGTCGACGGCGAGCTGGTCGGCGGCTGCGACATCGTCACGGAGATGTACCAGACCGGCGAGCTGCAGAAGCTGCTCGGGGTCGATTCCCAGCCGGCTGAGGACGTGACCGTCTCCGAGACGGCAGCCGAGCCCGCGCCACTCAGCATCGAGAACCTGCTCTAGGCAGCTTCTTCGTCGGGTCGGTCAGGGTCAGCGCCCGACGCTGATGCCCGTAGCTCTGGTCACCGACACCTGCCACTACCTGCCGCGCGAACTGGCGGACCGCTGTCAGCTGCACGAGGTCAGCCTCTACGTGCATGGCAACGGAGAGGACAGGCGCGAGAGCGAGATCCGCGACTATGACGCCTTTTTCGGGATGCTCGCGACGTCCAGCGAGCTGCCGACGACGTCGCAGCCGTCTATCGGTGACTTCCTGGCGGTCTATCAAGCCGCTGATCGATTCCGGCCATGAGATCGTCTCGATCCACCTGTCGGGTGGCCTGTCCGGAACCGTGCGCTCGGCCGAACAGGCGCGGGAGCAGCTTGGGGAGGCGGCCGCAACGCGTGCACGTGGTCGACTCCGCGACCGCCTGCGGCGCTGAGGGTCTGATGCTGCTGGCGGCGGCCGCGGCCGTACGGGCCGGCACGGACGCCGCCGGCGGTCGTCGCAGCCAGGCTCAGGCCGCGCGTGCCGAGCTCGAGTTCCTGTTCTCGCTCGACACGCTCGAGTACCTGCGCAAGGGCGGGCGCATCGGCGGCGCTCAGGCATGGCTCGGCTCCGCCTTGAAGATCAAGCCGATCCTGTCGCTCGAGTCGGAGATCGGCGCCGTTGAACGCGTCCGCACCAGCCGCAGGGCCTTCGAGCGCCTGGTGTCATTGCTCGAGCAGATGAAGGCGGACGGTTGCGACGGATGGGTCGTGCAGCACACGCAGATCCCCGATCAGGCGCAGGCGCTGGTCGCGCGCGGACGCGAGATCTTCGGGACCGAGCCGATGTTCGTCTCCGAGATCGGGCCGGTGATCGGCACGCACATCGGGCCCGGCCTGCTCGGGACCGGCGGGACGCGCCGCTCGTTCCTCGAGTAGCCCGGCTACGCGAGCCGAGCGGCGTGGTATGCGCTACTTACGGCGTTTGTTCTTGCGGCCGAAGAGCACGTTGAGCGTGCCTCCTATGCCGCCGGCAACGACGAAGCCCGCTGCCACTGCCGCTATCTGAAGGTTCTTCTCGTTGCGCTTGACCTGTGAGCGCCAGTCGGTCAGCTGACCGACCTCATCGCGCAGCAACACCAGCGACGTCCCGAGCTCCTTGCGGTTCTGCTCGATCGAGGCGCGGATCTCCTCAGGCGTGCGACCGGCGCATCAGACTCGTCGCCCGCCGAGTCCGAAACCGTGTCGCGGATCTTCTTGGCCTCTTCGATCGCCATCGTCGGCGTCGGTGGCCCGACCTGGAGCATGCTTCCACGCCACGATGAACGCGATGGCGGACAGGAGCATCAGGGCAACTGTGACGATCGCGAAGCCGATCCAGATGTCGCCCACGCCGTTGACCAAAACGGCGTCCAGCGCCCAAGCGATCGTCACGAGGCTCATGCCGACGGCGAAGATCCCGAATACCGCTCCCGCGGCGACCGCGCCCACGCCGCGCAGCACGCTCAGGCTCTTCTTCTTGACCTCGGCCTTGGCGAGCTCGATCTCGTCGTGAACGAGGTTGCTCAGGTTCTCCGAGACCTGCGTGATCGCCGAGGCGATGTTGTCGTCTTGTCGGTTATCGACGGCCAAGGCGCTTCAGGATGGTTGCGATTACGAGGCCGCCGGCAAAGGCTAGGCCGAGCCCGAGCTCGGGCCGCTCCTTGACCAGCGCCTGGAGCTGCCCGAGCGGGAGTCTCTCGACCAGTGATGCGGCGGAGCTCGACACCTGCCCGGACCTTCCCGTCCGTGCCGGCTCGGAAACCGACGGGTCCGGATCGGAGTGGCCGCCGCGGGGCTCGGGGAGCGACGGTGCGCTCGGAAACGAGGGCGGCGCGCAGCCTGCGCCGCGGCACGTCACCGGACGCCGCGGGACCGGAGCGCAGCGAGCTAGGACGGCGCGCACGGCCCGCTTCCGTGGCAGGCTGCTCGGGCGCATGCTCTGACCGGACCAGGCCCCGCGGAGCCTGGAGGATCCGCTTCGGAGGCGATTTCCGACCACCGCGGGCCCAGCGGCGGGCTCAGACCAAGCGCCCGCCTGCTGCTCGCCTGTGGATTCGGTCACTTCGTCGCCGGCGCCGTCCCGATCCTCAGCTTGATCGCTCACTCAGGCGGATCTTCGTCGAAGACTTTTTTCCAGATGATGGCGGCCGCGCGCGTTGCCACGATGCTCGAAAGCGCGCCGACGCCGGCCAGTAGGCCGGACCACATGAGACGTTTGACCAATGGACTCTCCTTCATCACAGCGGATTCAACCAGATGAGAGAGTCGCTACCCATCGCGGTGGTTGATTCCACGGCCCCGGCTGTGCCGGCCGCCACGGAATCAACCACCGAGGCCGCGAGGATCAGCCATCCAAGCCGCGGCGGATCAGCCATCCAGGCGGCCGCAGGTCAACCATCCAGGCCGCCGCAGATCATCTCGACGATCTCCGTCTTCACGCGCTCGAACTCCTCGGCGGGAACCGGCAGGCCGCTGAAGATCCACTGCGTCAGCACCTGCTCGATCAGTCCGTAGAAAGCCTGCGCCGCAAACAGCGCATCGACGTCGGTCCGGAAGATGCCGTCCTCCTGGGCCTGCTTGACGATCCCTGCGATCCCCTCGTAGGCCTGCATGATCTTGTCGACATGGGTGCGGCCGAAGGTGTTCGCGGCGCGCGTGACCTCGACCACGATCACCTTCATCACATCGGGATCGTGGCGGTACGAGTCGACGATGAACGAGGCGATCCGACGCAGCTGCTCACGCGGGGCGGAGTCGCTGGCCTTGGCCTCCGCGATCGTCGCGAGCATCACGTCCCAGCGCTCGAGGAACAGCGTGTCCAGAATCGTCTCCTTGGAGGGGAAGTAGTGGTAGACGAGGCCGTAGGCGACGCCCGCCTCGTCGGCGATGTCGGACACGCGGCAGGTGTGGAAGCCCTGCCGAGCAAAGACGCGGACGGCGGCGTCGAGGATCACGCGGCGCTTGTCGACGGCGGCCGTGCTCATGCGGCTTGACGCGGTGGTCGGCGACTCGTAGAGCTCGGGGTCACGCCGGTGCGTCAGCGCCGGCAGCCGCTCGCGCACGTCGGCGAGCAGGCTGAAGTCGAGCTCGGCGACGATCGCGCATTCGCTGTCCGGAGCGGTGGCGAGCACAAGCCCCCAGGGATCGATGATCGTCGAGCGGCCGCCGGAGCGATTTCCCGGCGGGTGCGCACCGATCTGATTTGCGGCGATCACGAAGCACTGATTCTCGATCGCGCGCGCACGCAGCAGGACCTCCCAGTGGTCGCGCGTGGTCGCGAGCGTGAAGGCCGCGGGCACCGTGAGCAGCTCGGCGCCGCGCTCGCTGAAGGCGCGGTACAGCTCGGGGAAGCGGACGTCGTAACAGATGCTCATCCCGAGCGTGTGCGCGTCGCGTGGCGGTTCGGTCGGCCGTGGATCGTCCGCGTCGGTGACCACGACCTCGTCGCCCGCCTGCTCGCGAGCGGACTCGGCGTAGACGGTGCCGTCGACCTCGACGTCGAACATGTGCAGCTTGCGGTAGGCCGCTTGGATCGTGCCGTCTGGACCGATGTGCAGGCTGGTGTTGGCGGTCTTCTGCCTGGTCCTCGCGCCGCTCGACGAAGGAGCCGGCTATCAGGTCTATCCCGAGCTCTTTGGCCGTCCGCTTCGCCCACTGCACCGCTGGGCCATCGAGCGTCTGGGCCTGCTCCTCCATGACGTCCGAGCGGCCGAGCACCGTCCACTTCTCAGGCAGCAGGACCAGCTGTGCGCCCTCGCTGACGGCATGCCTGGTGAGACGATCGGCGGTCTCGAGGTTGCGGTCCACATCCTCGGTGGCGTTGAGCTGAACCGCGGCTGCGCGTAACGTGGTGGCGGGCTCCATCCCCAGAGGATACTGATTGACTGGTCAGTCAGTGGGAGTTCGACCGTTGTGTCGCGCAGGGCGTCGAGTCTGTGTCCGCGCTAGCCATCTACGACCCACGAGCACCCGAGCAAGCAATGGTTGCCTGAGCAGCGTTTCTTTGCGACCGAATCGTGGTCTATGACCTACGCGAGTGGACGAAGAACGTGCGTGGGCCCGGTCAGCGCGGGGCGGCCGTCGGCCAGCCCGAGCAAAGCGCGGGCCTCGTCGACCGTGGCCGCGCGGCGACCGGAATCCTCGGCCATCTGCCGCGCCTTGGCGATCAGCTCGCCGTTGGAGCGGGCCATCGTGCCGTCGGGCAGATAGAAGTTGTCCTCGAGCCCGGCGCGCACCGAGCCGCCCAGCGAGAGCGCGGCGGCGATCATCGACCATTGGTCGCGGCCGATGCCGATCACGCCCCAGTGGTTTCGAATTGCTCCGCCCCCCACCCCCGGCAACCGGCATGTTGTCGGCCATCGCGGCGAGGTTGCGCGCCGTCGCCGGGACACCGCCGAGCACGCCCATGATGAAGTCGGCATGCAGTGGAGACTCGAGCAGCCCCATGTCGAGCAGCGGCTCCAGCGAGGCGACATGCCCGATGTCGAAGCACTCGTGCTCAGGCTTGATGCCGAGCCGCCGCATCGCCTCCAGCAGCTCGACGATCTCATCGAACGGATTCTGGAAGACGAACTGGAAGACGAACGCCTTGCGTGAGCGCGAGTACTTGGCGTAGTTCAGCGAGCCCATGTTGAGCGCCGCGACATCCGGGCGGCCGGCCTCGAGGTAGGCGACGCGATCGGCCACGCTCACGCCGATCGTGCCGGTCGAGAAGTTGATGATTGCGGCGTCGCCGACCTCGCCCGCGATCGCGTCGCGGATCGCGACGAAGTCCTCCACCGCGCTCGACGGCGTACCGTCGGGACGGCGCGCGTGGATGTGGATGTGGACGGCGCCCTCATCGACGGCGCGGCGCGCCTCGGCCGCGTAGTCGGCCGGTGTGTAGGGGATCGCGGGGCACTGGGACCGGTCGGCCAGCGCGCCCGAGATCGCGCAGGTGATCACCGCCGGATCGGCGAGGCTCATACTGGCACCACGGAGCCGCGCTTTGCGGGGCGCTCCACCCGCTTGCCGGCCGCCAGCTCGAGCGCGCGGCAGATCTGCGCGCGCGTCTCGCGCGGGTCGATCACGTCGTCGATCATCGCGTTGCGGGCGGCGATGTAGACGTCGATGATCTGGCGGTAGTTGTCGATCAGCTCGGCGCGCTTGGCGGCGGGGTCCTCGGCCTCCTCGACCTGCTTGCGGAAGACGATCTCCACAGCGCCCTCGGCGCCCATGACGCTGATCTCCGCGGTCGGCCAGGCGACGATCAGGTCGGGCTCGAAGGCGCGCCCGCACATCACGTAGTAACCGGCACCGTAGGCCTTGCGCAGGATCACCGTGACCTTCGGGACCGTCGCGCTGGCCGTCGCGTGCAGCATCTTGGCGCCGTGGCGGATGATCCCCGCCTCCTCGACCTTGGTGCCGACCATGAAGCCGGGCACGTCGACCAGGTAGACGAGCGGCAGCCCGTAGGCGTTGCAGAGGTTGATGAAGCGCGCCGCCTTGTCGGCGGCATCGTTGTCGAGGATCCCGCCCAGGTGCTTGGGTTGGCTCGCGACGATCCCCGCCGGGCGCCCGCCGAAACGCGCCAGGCATGTGACGATCGAGCGGCCCCAGTGGCCCTTCAGGTCGAAGTAGACGCCGTCGTCGACGATCCGCCGGATCACCTCATAGATGTCGTAGGCCTGGCGATTGGATTCCGGCAGGACCTCGAGCAACTCCTCGTCGGCGCGCTCGACCGGGTCGTCGGTCGAGACGATCGGAGCAGGCTCGTCGCAGTTCTGGGGGAAGTAGGCGAGGTACTGCTTGATGCGCTCGATGCACTCGGGATCGTCGGCGACCTCCAGGTCCGCGACACCCGACTTGCGCGTGTGCACGCGGCTCCCGCCGAGCTCCTCCGGCGTGACGTCCTCGCCGACGGCGGCACGCACCAGGTGCGGGCCGGCCAGCGCCATCGAGCCGCGGCCCTTGACCATCAGCACGAAGTCGGCAAGGCCCGGGATATAGGCGGTGCCGGCCGCGCACGGCCCCATCACGGCCGCGATCTGCGGCACGACGCCGCTCATCACGACCTCGTCGCGAAACAGCTGGCCGGTGCCCGCGAACAATGACCCGACCGCCTCCTGGATGCGGGCGCCGGCGGAATCCAGCAGCCAGATCAGCGGTATGCGCTTGGTCAGCGCCAGCTCGCGCAGGCGCGTGACCTTGAGCTCGCCGGTCATGCCCATCGCGCCCGCCATCACCGTGAAGTCGTAGGCCGACGACCGCGACCAGGCGGCCGTTGACCTTGCCGTACCCGGTCACGACCCCGTCGGCAGGAGCGTCGCGACCGGCCATCGCGACCTGAGAGAAGTGCGGCTGGGCGTGGATCCCGAGCTCGACCCAGGTGCCCTCGTCGATCAGCAGCGCGAGCCGCTCGCGGGCGGTCAGCTTCTCGGCGGCGTGCTGGCGGGCGATCTTCTCCTCGCCGCCCCCGAGCTTGATGCGTTCGCGCTGGGCGTGGAGGTCCTCGACCAACGAGCGCATCATCGACCTCGCGCCGCAGAACCCGCACGGCCGGGGCATCAGCGGCCCTTCCACTGCGGCTCGCGCTTCTCGAAGAACGCGGCGACGCCCTCCTGCAGGTCCTCGGTTGCAAGCGCCAGCGTGAGCTGCGAGCGCAGGTGCTCGAGCGCCTCGGCGAAGGCCATGTCCTGCTGGGCTGAACATCGCATCCTTGCCAAGCCTCAGCATCAGCGGCGACTTGCCGGCGAGCTTGAGCGCCCAGTCGCCGACGGCCTGATCGAAGTCGTCGTCGGGGACGACGCGGTTGACGATGCCGATGCGCTCGGCCTCCGTGGCCGAGATCTGCTCGCCCAGCAGCAGCAGTTCGGCCGCCTTCTTGCGCGGGACGTTGCGGTAGAGCAGCGCCGCGACCATGAACGGGAACAGGCCGACGTTGATCTCCGGCGTGCCGAAGCGGGCGCTCTCGCGCGCGACGATCAGGTCGCAGGCGAGCGCCAACCCGAGCGCACCGGCGAGCACATGGCCGCCGGCGGCGCAGATCGAGGGCTTGCCGAGCTCTGCCGAGCAACGCGAAGAGCTCCGGGAAGCGCTCGTTCTCACGATGCTTGTCGAGCTGTGAGACCTCGGAGCTGAAGGCGGCGAGGTTGCCGCCGCTGGAGAAGACGCTGGCGTGGGTGGAGGCCAGTACCACCACGCGAACCTGCTCGTCGTCGCGCGCGTGCTGCAGCGCCTGCAGCAGCTCGGCCAGCAGTTGCGGAGAGAGCGCGTTGCGTGTCTCCGGCTGATTCAGCGCGATCGTGGCGACGCCGCTTTCGGCAGCTTCGTAGATGAGCGTCTCGTAGGCGGGCATCTCGCTCCTCGGCTGGAAGCCTACGGCCGCGCGCGTAAGTACGCTCCGCAACATGAGCACCGCAGACGCCATCCGCGCCGAGCAAGCCGCACCGCGCCGTCACTTCATCTTCTCCGACGAGCACGATCAGCTGCGCGAATCGATCCGGCGGTTCGTCGCGGCCGAGGTGCTGCCGCATGCGGACGAATGGGAGGAGACCACCTTCCCCGATTCGATCCTCAGGCGCATGGGCGAGCTCGGCTTCCTCGGCCTGGACAAGCCGGTCGAGTACGGCGGCCAGGGCGGCGACTACTACTGCGCGTTGGTGCTGGCCGAAGAGCTGGTGCGCGGCCGCTCCGGCGGGCTCACGATGGGCGTCGCCGTGCAGACCGATATGGCGCTGCCGCCGATCCTGAAGTTCGGCACCGAGGAGCAGAAGCAGCAGTGGGCGGCGAGCGCGATCGCGGGCCAGAAGATCCTCTGCCTTGGGATCACCGAGCCCGACGCAGGGTCGGATGTGGCGGGCATCAGAACCCGGGCCGTCTACGACGCGGTGACAGACGAGTACGTGATCAACGGCTCCAAGACCTACATCACAAATGGCCATCGCGCCGACCTGATCGTGCTCGTGACCAAAACCGGGGCGGACGGGACCGAATCAACCTACGACGGCTTCACCCTGTTTCTGGTTCCGATGGACCTGCCCGGCGTGATCCGCGAGAAGCGGCTCGAGAAGCTCGGGATGCACGCCTCGGATACCGCGCTGCTGGCCTTTCAGGACGTGCGCGTGCCGGCGAGCGCAGTGCTCGGCGATGTCGGCAAGGGCTTCTACCAGATCATGTGGGAGCTCCAGGGCGAACGGCTGATCAGCTCAGCGGCGGCGGTCGCCTCGGCCCAGGAGCTCTTCGATCGAACACTCGAGTACGCCAAGCAGCGCGTCGCCTTCGGCCGGCCGATCGGCAAGTTCCAGGCGACCCGGCACAAGTTCGCGGAGATGGGAACCAAGATCGAGACGGCGCGCCAGCTCGTCTACACGACGGCGTGGCGCTTCCAGAACGGCGAATATCCAGTGCGCGAGATCTCGATGGCGAAGCTCTACGCGGCGCGGATCGCGTGCGAGGTGGCCGACGACTGCCTGCAGATTCACGGCGGCGCCGGCTACATGCGCGAGTACGGGATCGAGCGGGCGTGGCGCGACCTGCGGCTGAACCGGATCGGCGCGGGCACCGACGAGGTCATGTTGGAAGTGATAGGGCGCTCGTATGACCTCTGACGGCAAGCACGTGGCGACGCGGGCTGCACGTGGCAACATCTACCTGTGGATTCAGTTCGCGGCCAGCTGCTGATCGCGGGTCCGGCACTTCAGGACCCGAACTTCTGGCGGACGGTCGTACTCGTTGTCGAACACAGTGATGAGGGGGCGCTCGGGCTGGTGCTGAACCGGCCCTCGGAGTCGAGCGTCGGCGAGGCGGTGCCACAGCTGATCGAGCTCACCGATCCAGAGGACGAGGTGCTGGTCGGCGGGCCGGTGGGCCAGTCGGCCGTGATCGTGCTTGCTGACTTTGAGGATCCCGACGAGGCAGCGCTGATCGCGTTCGACACGATCGGGGTGCTGGCCGGCGGCGCGCCGACCGATCAGCTCGGCGCCGGCGTGCGCCGCGCGCGGGTCTTTGCCGGCCACTCCGGCTGGGGTCCCGGCCAGCTCGACGACGAGGTCGAGCGCGGCGACTGGATACTCGAGCCCGCTCGCTACAGCGACGCCTTCACCGAGGCTCCGATGGGCCTGTGGTCGACCGTGCTCGAGCGCAAGGGCGGCAGCTATGCGCTGGTGGCGCGCATGCCGGACGACCCTTCTCTCAACTAGGTATGTGATGCGCGCCGACTCCGATGCAGGCAGGTTGAAGATCGCGCTGGCGCTGATCGTGCTGTTCATGGCGGCCGAGATCGTGGTCGCGCTGCTCGCGTCATCGCTGGCGCTGCTGTCGGACGCGGCGCACATGCTGATCGACGCGGCGGCTCTGGCGGTGGCGCTGCTCGCCGCCCGGCTTGCGGCACGGCCCGCTCGTGGCGCGATGACGTTTGGGCTCGGCCGCGCCGAGATCATCAGCGCCAACGCCAACGGCATGACGCTCCTGGTACTGGGGCTGCTGATCGTCTACGGCGCGATCCGCCGCCTGATAACGCCTGTCGATGTCCAGGCGCTGCCGGTACTGATCGTCGCCCTGGTCGGGATCGTCGTGAACCTGATCGCCACGCGCGTGCTCGGCGGGCACGGACACGCGCACCGATCGGGCCATGACCATGGACACGGCCACGAGGATGCGCACGACCACGACGATGCGCACGACCACGACCACGATCGACCCCGCCGCAGCCTCAACATCGAAGGCTCCTACCAGCACCTGCTCACAGATCTCTTCGGCTTTGCCGCGACCGCCATAGCCGCGATCGTGATCCTGCTGACCGGGTTCCATCGCGCCGATGCGATCGCCTCACTGTTGATCGCCGCGGTCATGCTTTACGCCGCTTACGGACTGATCCGGGCGTCGGCGCGGGTCATGATGGAGGCCGCACCCGAGGGAATCGATCCCGATGCGATCGGCCGAGAACTCGCCGCGCTACCCAGGCGTGGCCGAGGTCCATGACCTGCACATCTGGGAGGTCACCTCGGGCTTCCCGGCGATATCGGCGCACGTCGTCGTCGACGCCGGCCACGACTGCCACGAGGTCCGCCGCGCGCTCTCGACGCTGTTGCGAGACCGCTTCGAGCTCGCACACTCGACCCTGCAGGTCGAGCACGCCCGCGCCCCGCAGCCGCCGATGCAGATCGAGGTGGCCGCCCATGGCAGCGGCAACTGATCCGGTGGGCGCCTCCGAGGAGGGGAGCTTCCGGGGATTCCGCGCCCGTCGCATCGTCTGGCAAAGCTGGTCGCCAGCGGGCGACCAGCAGCCCAAGGGCGTGGTCACGATCGCACACGGCTATGGGGAGCACATGGGCCGCTACCAGCATGTGGTCGCGCGGCTGAACGAGGCGCGATTCGCCGTTTACGCGCTCGACCATCATGGGCACGGGCGCTCCGCCGGCAAACGCGGGCGGGTGTCGCTGCGACGAGCGGTCGACGACCTCGACCAGCTGATCGTCACGGTGTCGCGGGCGAAAAACCGCGGACCTCCCGCAGTTCCTGCTCGGGCACAGCATGGGCGGCGCGATCGCGCTGCGCTACGCGATGGTTCACCAGAACCGGCTCACGGGGCTCGCGCTGTCAGCGCCGCTGGCCGCCGTGGAGGGCGGTCCGGCGCTGCACGGGCTCGGCCGGGTCCTCGGCACGCTGCTCCCAGCTGCACCGGTGTCGCGGATCGATCCGCGCCTGGTGAGCCGCGATCATGCCGTCGTCAAGGACTACATCGCAGATCCCCTCAACCATCACGGACCGATCCCCGCTGCCGTGGCGCGTGACTTCATCGTTCACGTGGGAACGCTCGCGCGCCGATGTCAAACGGATCACGCTCCCGACGCTGTTGATGTGGGGCACGTCCGACCGGCTGTGCCTGCCCGCCGGCAGCGAACTGGTGGCGGCGAACATCGGCAGCAAGGACCTGACCGTCAAGCCCTACGAGGGGCTGTTCCACGAGATCATGAACGAGCCCGAGCGCGATCAGGTCCTCGACGATCTGGTCGCCTGGCTCGACGGCCACGTGGGCGACGGCAATCGTTGATCTTTCGCCGGCGGCACGCTTCGCCGCCGGCTCACCTAGCGCGCTCTGCGATGACGCTCTCACGCGCGGCCGCGGCCGCCCGCTTCGGGCCGGCCTGCTCGAGCTCGGCGTGCATCACGCGGATGCGCCGCAGGATCTCGTCGGCCGCCGCCTGTTGCTGCTCGCGTGTGGGGCTCTCGATCGGCTCGAAGCGGATCGGTTTGCCGTAGCGGACCACCACTTTGGGGAAGCGCAGACGCTTCCAGTTCCGGACCTGATGGGATCCGAGGATCGCGACCGGCACGACCGCTGCGCCGGACTCGAGCGCAAGCCGTCCGATCCCGCGCCTTGCCTCGTCACCGACCTGCCCTGTGCGCGAGCGCCCGCCCTCCACGTACATGCCGATCGCTCCGCCGCGGCGGAGAATCGTGAACGCGGTGGTGAACGCCTCCTCGTCGGCGAAGCCACGTCGCACCGGGAACACGCCGCCGTGGTTGTAGATCCAGCTCAGCGGATGCTTGCCGAAGAGCTGCGATTTCGCCATGAACTGGATGTGACGGCGGATGAACGCACCCCCGAAGAAATGGTCCATGAAGGAGGCGTGGTTCGGGGCCAGGATCAGCGGCCCGTTCGGCACGTTCTCAGCGCCGTAGCCCTCGGCCCGGAACAACGCGACCGCGATCCAGACTGTGATCGAACGCACGAGCTCGTAGGGCCACTCGGGGCCGTGGCGACGCACGCGGGCGTGGTAGCGGTCGAACAGCTCAGCCGGGCGCGGGTCCTTGTAGACCTGGGCGCGGAGCTTGACGTCTTCAGCCATCCGCGTGTCTGCTGCTCTCGAGGTGGCCCATCACCTTAGTGTCGCGACTCTAGTTGTCGAGCACGAGTTGCTGGAGCGCCAGACGCGTGCGCTCGCTGTGCTGCGCCTGGGCGGCGACCGCGGCAGATAGAGCCGACAACCAGGTGTCGACATCGAGCGTCTCGTTCTTGATCACGATCCCTCCGGAGACGCGGCAGCGGGTGGTGGTGATCTGACTGCCGTTGCGATGGAGCTCGAGGCGGTCGTCACCGGTCTGGACGACGATCTCGCTGACGAGCTTCGGGCCCCGGAACCCGGCTTTTGTCCGCTTGACCTGGGCGATCCCCGGCAACGTCAGCTCGAGCCGGGTCGCGAGGCCCTCGACGAACGCGGCTATGTCGCTGAGGTCGGCGCGCAGCGCCGCAGCGACCAGGTCCAGGTCCGTGGACGAAGCGCCGCTCCAGGTCGGAGGAAGAACTCTCATCCGATGTCACACCCAGGATCGTACGACACCGGGTGCGGTGAATGTCACCGTGGCGAGCGCCGTGCTGGCCCGACAAGCCGGCCAAGCATCCAGAACAGGTTCGGCCTGCTCCAGAAGCGACCTGCGGACCGTCGCCGGGCAAGCTCCCGACGACTACACGAACTCACGAACAGCCCTGAGCCATCCATAGTTGGTCCCCAATATCGAACGAACGACGGGATCCGTCGCCGGTAGTCAATAACAATGCTCGGACGGAAACCCGCAATTTGCGGAATTAGCCGAGGTTTTCAAGGCGTCTGATTCCGCGCCTGACGCCCGCGACTTGCCGTCAAATGCGGCCGGTATTCTCGTTGCGAGTCCCGGGCGGCAGCCACGCCCAGCAGCTCGTCAATTCCCTCGGCTAATTTGGATCAGAACCTAGGAGAGCCAGTTGCCTGACGTCGAAGCGCACATCACCGGGACCGTCTGGAAGATCGAGGTCGAGGTCGGCGACACCGTCGAGGAAGGCGACGCGGTGGTCATCCTCGAGTCGATGAAGATGGAGATGCCGGTGGAGGCCGAGGACTCGGGCGTCGTCAAGGAGATCCTCTGCGTGGAAGGGCAGGCGGTCTCCGAGGGCGACGTGCTGGTCGTGCTCGAGTAGCGCGCGGCGACAGCTCCTATCCGCCGATCCCGTCGCCGCTACTCGTCCCAGGGCGTGAAGTCGACCTTGCGGGCGCCGCAGACGGGGCAGAACCAGGTCTCCGGGATGTCCTCGAAGGCGGTCCCGGCTGGGATGCCGCCATCCAGGTCGCCCTCCGTCGGGGTCGTAGACGTACCCGCAGGATTCGCAGATGTACTTCACCGGGCCGAGGTTAGCTGACCGCCTGCCACCGGGCCGTGTCTCCGCGGGCGCTAGGGTCGGAGCGTGACTCCGCGACCATCCGCGACCGTGATCCTGCTGCGCGGAGGAGACGAGCGGCTCGAACTGCTGCTCGTCCGCCGGACCCCCGCGGCGCGGTTCATGGCCGGTCACTGGGTGTTCCCCGGGGGCGCCGTCGACGCCGCGGATGGTGAGGGCCAGCTTGGCCTGCGACGCGGCGGCGGTGCGCGAGCTCGAGGAGGAGGCCGCGGTGATCCTGGCACCGGACACCGAGCTCGTTCCGTTCGCCCGCTGGATCACGCCCGAACAGTCTCCGATCCGCTTCGACACGTGGTTCTACCTGGCCACCGCGCCCGCCGAGACGAGCCCGCGGGTCGACGGCGTTGAGATCGTCGACTTCCGCTGGCTTACGCCGGTCGCGGCGTTGGCCGAGCGAGCGGCCGGCGCGGCTTGAGCTGGCCTTCCCGACGCTGAGGCAGATCGAGCAGCTGAGCGCGTTCGGCTCGGCCGAGGAGCTTCTCGAACACTCACGCGCGCACGAGAACTCGATCCGGCCGGTTCAGCCGCGGATCGTGGGCGAGGGCGAAACCGCCCGCATCGTGCTGCCGTGACAGAGTCGAGCACACCCGCGTTACAGACTCGTCACAGGTGTTCACCCCCAGCCTGGGGGTTTAGCACCAGGGACGGTCAGTCCGACTCTTCGTCGGCGATCACGTGCAGAACCGAGTTGATCAGCGCCAGGTGCGTGAACGCCTGCGGGTAGTTGCCGAGGTGACGCCCGCTGCGCGCATCGAGCTCCTCGGCGAACAGCCCGAGCGGTGAGGCGTGCGAGAGCAATCGCTCGCACAGCATCGTGGCGCGCTCGCCCTCGCCGATCTCAGAGAGCGCCGAGACCAACCAGAAGGAGCAGATCAGGAACGTGCCCTCCTCACCGGAGAGGCCATCGTCGGTCTCCTCGGTGCGGTAGCGGAGCACGAGCCCCTGCTCCTTGAGCTCGTCGGCGATCGCAAGCACCGTATTGCGCACGCGCTCGTCGTCCGCCGGCAGGAAGCGAATCAACGGGATCAGCAGAGTCGACGCGTCGAGCGCATCGGTGCCGTAGTGCTGGCGGAAGACTCCGCGCTCGGAGACGCCCTTGCTGAGGATGTCCTCGCGGATCTCGATCCGCAGCCGCCTGCCATTCCTGTGGCAAGGTCCGTCTCGCCCTCGCGCTCGGCAAGTCGCGCGCCGCGATCGGCCGCCACCCAGCACATCAGCTTTGAGGAGACGTAGTGCTTGGGTTCACCGCGCGCCTCCCAGATGCCCTGGTCGGGCTTGTCCCAGCAATCAAGCGCGCACTTGACCTGGTCCTGGATCACGCCCCACAGCCGTTGCGGGATGTGTCCCCCGGTCTTGGTGTGCAGGTAGATCGAGTCAAGCACGGCCCCGAACACATCGTTCTGCTTCTGGTTGTAGGCGCCGTTGCCGATCCGCACTGGCCGCGCGCCCTCATAGCCGCCGAGGTTGTCAAGCGTCGACTCGTGCAGGTCGCGCTCGCCCCCGACTCCGTACATGATCTGCAACCCGCCGTCGTCATCACGGGCCAGGTCGGCCACGAACTGCATGAAGTCGTCGGCCTCCCAGTCGAAGCCGAGCGCGTGCAACCCCCACAGCGTGAAGGTGGCATCGCGCATCCAGCAGTAGCGGTAGTCCCAGTTGCGCTCGCCCTGAGGGGTCTCGGGCAGCGACGTCGTGAGCGCGGCTACCGTGGCACCGGTCGGTGCGTAGGTGAGGCCCTTCAGCGTCAGCGCCGAGCGATGCAGGTGGCCGCGCCAGCGATGGTCCGGGAAGCGCCCACCGGCGAGCCAGTCGCGCCAGTAGTGCTCGGTGTAGAGGAGTCGCTCCTCAGCGTCCTGGAGATCGCGCGGACCGTCGATGCCGCCCGCCCAGCCGAGCGCGACGTAGCGCTTCTCACCTTCAACGAGCGTGTGACGCGCGCGGCAGCGGCTGCCCTCGATGCCAAGGTGCAGGTCGGAGTGCATCGCCAGCTCGCTCCCCGGTCGAACAGGTCGCCCCGGCGGCGCCCCAGTTGCCGTCCTGAACGGTCCACTCGGCCGGTTGGCGCCCATAGTCGAAGATCGGCTCGCAGATCACCTCGACCTGAACGCTGCCCTGGACGCACTCGATCAGGCGCACGAGCATGTGGTCGGCGTCCTGGTCGGTGGGCGGTCGCGTGCGATCTCCTCGCCGCCGGAGTCGCCGTCGCGCCAGGGCCCGATCGTGAGGCCATCGTGCACGACCATCCAGCCGGAGGGAGTCAGCCAGGTGGTCTCCAGAATCATCGTGCCCGGGACGTAGCGCACGGTCAGCGGTACGACCATCCCGTAGGGGCCAACGCGAAACGAACCGGCGCGACGATCGAGCAGCGCACCGAAGATCGATGGCGCGTCGAAGCGCGGCGTCCCCATCCACTCGACGCTGCCGTCGGGCGCCACCAATGCGCCCGTGTGGCAGTTCGACAGGAACCCGTAGTCGGCGATCGCGGGAAACGGCGACCCGCCCGTCAGCGGCGTGTCATGCGGTGGGATCGGGATCGTCGGCGACACGTGTCGCCGCAAAAGACTAGTGGCTGGTGCGTAGACCCAGGTAGCGACCGAGCACGATGAAGCCGGTCATGCAGGCGATCGCATCGGTGATCCCTCGCAGCGCGCCGTCGTAGGGATCGTCGGTGAGAACCCCGGCGACGGTCGCGACGACCACGATGACCACCGACAGCAGCAGCGCACAGCGGGCCGGAGTGAGGCCCGCCGGCGCCCAGGAGCCGAGATCGTCGATCAGGTCACCCGGTCGTCCATCGACGTCCGGCCGCAGTCGCACCACATCGAGCAGCGGCGGCAGCGCCGCCGCAAGCGCCACGAGCCCGACCCCGGCCAGGACCCAGGAGAAGGTGGTCCAGGTCGATCCAGCGGCGTGCGAGAACGCGACGGCTGCCGTTGGCAGAGCCGCCAGCGTCACGGCGCCCGCGAGCAAACCGAGCGCGGAGCGCCGAGCCAGGATGGTCGCGTCGGCACGGCTGATCGTGGATCGCGGCGCAGACGCCACGCGCGCAGCAACGCCAGCCCTCCGGCCGCCAATGCCACCTGCGCGGCGAGCGCCGCGACAAGCAGGATCGGCGCCGACCAGCTCGGCGTCGGCGTGTGGGTGCCGCCCTGAATCGTGAGTCCGCGCATGCGGCCAACCGCCAGGAACATGATGCCGAGCCCGATGCCGATGAAGGCGAGCGCCGCGAAGGCGCGAAACGCGGCAGCGCGCGCGAGCCTGGTTCCCAACTCGTCGGCGAACTGGCGCGCCAGCTCGCGCGGCGCACCGAGCTTGGCGTTCGCGTCCTCATGCAGATGGTCGGCAAACTCAGCGAGGATCCGGCGGCGGCGGCGTGCCGGGATCCCGGCCGCGGTCAGCTCGCGGTCCAAGGCGTCGAGGTAGGTCATGCGAGCACCGCCTCGATCGTGGTGGAGAAGAGGCGCCAGCGCTCACGGCTGGCGCCGAGTTCTTTTACCCCGCGCTTGGTGATGCTGTAGATGCGCCGGCGCCGGCCGCTGGCCGTCGACCATTCGCTCTTGAGCATCCCGTCGTCCTCGAGCCGGTGGAGTGCCGGGTAGACCGTCCCCTCAGGGAGTGCAAGCTGGCCGCCACTCCGAGCCTTCAGCGCCTCGATCACCGCGTAACCGTGGAGCGGCTCACGCGAGACGACGGAGAGGATCAACCCGTCGAGGTGTCCTTTGAGCTCTTCCGCCTTCATGCCTAGCGATCCTATACCTCGGGTTGCTAGGTGTCAAGGCAACGACCCCCAAACCCGGCGGCTCGGCGCTAGGTGTCGGGATTGAAGTTCGGCAGACCGAGCGCGCTCAGCCAGTTGCTCACGTGCTGGTTGAGCACGGAGAACTGGTCGGTCCAGATGAGGATGCCCATGCCGATCAGGACGGCGCCGCCGACGCCGATCACGATCGGGTAGTGGCGCTTGACAACATTCAGGGCGGCGGTCGCCTTGCCGAAGGCGAGCCCGGTGACCAGGAACGGCACCCCCAGGCCTGCGCAGTAGACCGCGAGCAGGAAGGCTCCCTTGAAGGCGCTCGATGAGGTGCCGGTGGCGCTGATGATCGCCCCGAGCGTGGGCCCACTGCACGGGGTCCAGGCAATCGCAAAGGCGGCTCCGGTCAGAACCGGCCCGGAGCGGCCGGCGCGATTTGCCAGCGACTGGACGTGCCACTCGCGGGCGAGCCTCGGGACGAGCGGGCTGAGGACGAAGAGCACCCCCATCACGATGATGAGCGCGCCGCAGACCTGGCGCGCGGTGGAGCCGGTGAGCGCGCCCCTGAGCGCCTGCTGCCCGAGCAGCCCGAGCGCGATGTAGATCGCGGAGAAGCTGCCGATGAACGCCAACGTCGGGCCGATCACGCGCCGGGCGTTGAGCTCGGCGGTGTCGCGCACGCCCGAGACGGCGGAGATGTAGCCGGGGACCAGCGGAAGCACGCACGGCGACAGAAAACTGATCAAACCGGCGCCAAACGCAACCGGGATACCGATACCTGCCGCAGGATCCATCGCTGGATCAGAGTACCTCGGGGTCTAAATGTGTGGTTCGGGGGGGTTAATTCGAGCCCCTCAACGCCTCTATTAAGTGTGCACGCGTCGCCACAAACCCGGAAGCGAGGGGCCAAATGCGGGCTATAGCGCGTATTTGGCCCACCGGATCGGAGAAGTCGCGGCGTGGCAGGGTGGGCACCTTACGGCGGGGCAGTTGTACGAGCTGGGCCTGTCGCGAGACGCGATCCGCCATCGGGCGAAGCGAGGCGCGCTGATCCGCGTGTACCACGGCGTCTACGCGGTTGGCCACATCCCGACGAACCCGCTGGACAAAGCTCACGGGGCGCTGCTCGCGGCCGGTTCGCGGTCCGCGCTCGCGGGTTTCACTGCGCTCGCGCTCTGGCGCGCCGAACGTACCTGGCCGGAGCCGTTCGAGCTGATCAGCCCGTGCGACATCCGCGTCTCGACACTGACCGTGCGCCGGTCGCAGACGCTGCTGACACGTGACATCCGCCGTGTGCAGGGGCTCAGGGTCACGAGCCCCGCGCGGACGGCGCTGGATCTCGCCCCGCGACTGAGCATTGAAGAGCTGACTCGGGTCGTCAACGACCTGCGCGTGGTGAACAAGCTCAAGGTCCATCAGCTGCGGGACGTCCTCGCGCGCAACGTCCGTCATCCGGGCGCGGCGCGAATCAAGGAGTTGATGGGCGACAGCCAGAAGGAGCCGACGCGGTCGGAGCTCGAGAACGCCTTTCGAAGGCTCATCAAGCGCTACGAGCTGCCGACACCGCTGATCAACGTGCACGTCGGCGGCGAGCGTGTCGACGCCTATTTCCCAGACCACGAACTGATCGTGGAGCTGGATGGCGGCCCGGCACACGCCGACAACTGGCGGCCGGCATTCGAAGGTGACCGCGCCAGGGTGGTCGACGTCATGGCGAAGACCGGAATCCCAACGATCCGCTTCACAAGCGACCAGACAAAGCGCTTGCACAGCGAGACCGCGGCCAAGCTCAAAGGGATACTGGACGGCCGCGCTCGACGTCCGGCGGAAGCCGGCCCTCTTCCGAGAGCTTCTCGAGGTGCGCCTCGAGCGTGATCGCCGCGGCCGGGCGCAAGACCTCGGGAGTGTCCCACCACACCGCATCGAGAAGATCGTGAATCGTGCGCTTGCCATCGGCAAGCGCGGTAATCAGAGCCGCCTCGCGCGCGAGGCGATGGTCGATGTACTGCGTGAGCTTCGAATCAGGGTCCTCCACCAGCGGCCCGTGACCGGGAGCAATCAACGACAGATGCATCTGCTGCAGCCGCCGCAGTCCATCCAGATACTCCGCGAGCTGCCCCACGACGAACACGCTGCCCTCGCCCAGCACGGCGTCGCCGGTGAAGGCGACCCCGTCCACCACGAACGCGACGTGATCCGGCGCGTGCCCCGGCGTCGCGACCACCTCGAACGGCCCGACCTCGTCCCCGTCCTCGAGCAGCGCCGAGACCGTGCCGCGAGCAGCGGCGAGCGGCACCGGTGAAAAGCGTCTGACGATCTCCGGAACGGCCTCCGCGTGGTCGGGGTGATCGTGGGTCAGTAGCACGGCACCGAGCCCGCCACGTTCGTCGAGCTCGTGGCTGATTGCGTCCAGATGCTCAGGTAATGCCGGACCCGGGTCGATCAACCAGGCCGGCTCGCGGCCGTAGATCCAGGTGTTTGTGCCGGTCAGGGTGAGTGGTCCGGGGTTGTCAGCGCGCAGACCCACGGCGTCGTGATCCGGAAGCTGCAATCGGGACATGGGCGCAGGATGACACGATGAGGAAGTGATGCTCACGTGACAGCTGACACGAAGCCCGAGGAGAAGCCCCCGGATCTGCCTCTCGACGACGCCAAGGCAACCCGCAACCTCAAGCACGGCCTGATCTCGCTGGCGGTTCTGGTCGCGATCGTGGTCGGGCTGCTCCTCGCGGTGCCGGGCCTGCACGACGTGGCAGAGGCGATCCTGCACATGCCGATCGGCTACGTGCTGATCGCGATCGGCCTCGAGGTCCTGTCCTGCGTCAGCTATGTGATCTGCTTCCTGTTCGTGTTCGATCGCGCGCCGGCGCGTTTCGGCGCACGTGTTGCGCTCACTGAGCTCGCATTCGGGGCGGCCGTTGCGCTCGGCGGCGCGGGCAGCGTCGCGGTGGGTGCATGGCTGCTGATCGAGAAGGGGGCGAAGCCCGGGCTGGTGGCGGAGCGCTCCGCGGTGCTGTTCCTGCTGACGAGTGCCATCAACGTGATCACGCTGGCCGTCGTCGGTCTTGGGCTTTGGTTTGGCGTGCTGCCCGGCCCGTCGAACGCGTGGCTCAGCCTCGTGCCCGGGCTCGTCGGCGTGATCGTGTTCTTCGGGTTCCTGGCATTGCCGTTCATCGCGGAACGTCTGATCGTCGACCGCCACCACGGGCGCATCGCCAGCTGGGCCTGCGCGATATCCGACACGATCCGCGAGACAGCGCGGTTGCTGTTCAGCTTCGACTGGCGCCTGCTCGGCGCCGTCGGCTACCTGTGGTTCGACATCGCCGTCCTCTGGGTCTGCTTCAAGGCACTGGGCCACACCCCGCCCATCGCGAGCCTGGTGCTGGCCTACCAGATCGGTTACCTCTCGAATCTGATCCCGATCCCCGGTGGTATCGGCGTCCTGGACGGCAGCCTCGTCGGCATGTTCGTGCTCTACGGGGTCAACGACACGCGCGCCACGTCCGCGATCATCGTCTACCACGCAATCTCCCTGTGGGTGCCGGCGACGTGGGGAACGATCGCCTTCCTGCTGCTGCGCCGCACCCGCAACCAGCCGGTCATCTGGCTGCCGCCGAGGGTTCGCCGCAGGTCGGCCTGACGCTGGGCGTCGCCGTAAACCGATCGTCCCCGGCCGTTTCGGGCGGCAGGCCGGCCGCGTTTCAGGCGGCCACCCAGCTATGGTGTCCCGAATCGCAGAGCCAGCTTCACCTGGATCCGTCCTCGCTCTGATTCGTTCAGGGCAGGCGAACACCCGGAACGAACTTGCCGAGCGCCTCGGCGTCGCTCGGTCGACCGTAGTGCAACGCCTGGGTGTGTTGACGGACGCCGGCCTGGTACTGGTGGCCGGCGACGCCCAGTCCAGCGGCGGCCGCCCAGCCTCGATCTTCGCGTTCGACGACAACGCCGCGCTCGTGCTGGTCGGTGACCTGGGACAGACCGGCTGCCACCTCGCCGTCTGTGACCTGGGCGCGCAACCACTGGCCGAGCTCACGGCATCGCTGGAGATCGACCAGGGGCCCGAGGTCGTACTCGACTGGGTCAAGTCACGGTTCACCGAGTTGCTCGCCGAGGTCGGGCGCGACTGGAGCCATGTGCTCGGCGTCGGCATCGGACTGCCTGGTCCCGTGGACTTCGAGACCGGTCGGCCGGTGAGCCCGCCGGCGA
Source organism: uncultured Actinomycetota bacterium (assembly GCA_963818135.1). GTDB lineage: Bacteria > Actinomycetota > Thermoleophilia > Solirubrobacterales > Solirubrobacteraceae > Palsa-465. The sequence goes on along the minus strand of CAWFRF010000012.1, from coordinate 140,681 downwards.
TGCCCGGCTGGGACGGCGTCGATGTGCCGAGCATGTTCCACGACATCAGCGACTGCCCCGTACTCGTCGACAACGACGCGCGGATCATGGCGCTCGGCGAGCATCGCGCCGCACGCCGCGACGACCAACACATGATCTTCGTGAAGATCGGCAGCGGCATCGGCGCCGGGCTGATCGCGTACGGCAACGTTCTGCGCGGTGAGCGCGGCGCCGCCGGCGACATCGGCCACATAGTCGTCGATCCGGATGCGTCCGAGGTGTGCCGCTGCGGCAACGTCGGCTGCCTGGACGCTGTCGCGGGCGGGTGGGCGATCGCTCGGCGTATGGGCGATCTCGCGCCGACGCCGCCGGACGTCGTGCGTCTGGCACGGGAAGGGCATCCCGAGGCGACCGGCCAGGTGCGCCGCAGTGGCCGGATGGTCGGCGCCGCCGTGGCCAACGCGGTGAACCTGCTCAACCCAACCTCGGTGATCATCGGCGGCAAGCTCGCCGAGGCCGACGAGCAGGTGTTCGCCGCGGTGCGCGAAGTGGTCTACCGACACGCCACCCCGGTCGCCTCGCGTCATCTGGAGATCGCGATCACCGAACTCGGCCACATGGCCGGGGTCATCGGCGCCGCGCACATGGTCATCGACCACGTGTTGGAGCCCGACCGGGTCGAAGGGCTGCTCGAGCGGCGCTTGGGCCGACTGGCCGAGTTAGGCCGCGGCCGGAGCCGGAGCGCTGGTGGCCGCCGAGGCCTCGGCGGCCAGTGTCCGGATCGCGTCCCAGTCGCCGGCGGCGATCAGATCGCCCGGAACCATCCAGGAGCCGCCGATACAAACGACGTTGGGTAGCGCCAGATAGCTCGCAGCGCGCTCCAGGTCGATGCCTCCAGTCGGGCAGAAGCGCACCTGCGGGAACGGGCCACCGAGCGCCTTGAGCGCTGGCACCCCGCCGCTGGTCTCGGCAGGGAAGAACTTCATCAGCGGTATCCCGAGCTCGAGCAGGCGCAGAACCTCACTGGCAGTCACGGCTCCGGGGAGGAAGGCGCCACCGGCGTCGGCAGCGGCTCGGCTGAGCGTGTCGGTGCAGCCGGGCGAGACGATGAACTGTGCGCCCGCGTTGCGCGCATCAAGCAGCTGTTGGGGCGTGATCACGGTGCCTGCGCCGACGACGGCGCCCGGCACCTCGGCGGCGATCTGGCGGATCGACTCGATGCCCGCTTCAGTCCGCAGCGTGATCTCGAGCACGTGCAGGCCGCCCGCGACCAGCGCCTCGGCAAGCGGCACCGCCGTTTCGGCGTCTTTGATCGTGATCACAGGCACCACACGGGTGGCACCGAGCAGGCTCTCGAAGCTGGTGGTCATCGCCAACTCAATGTGTCACGCGCGGGCGAACGCCGCCACAGCTGGAGGCTCGTCCGACACACCCGGTGACGCGCCGAGTGCGCCGAAGATCGTCGCTCCAGAGTCGGCGCTCGAGACCGCGTCCCGGAACAGCCGGAACAGCTCGCGCCCGGTGCCATGGTCGCCGACGTGAGGGGCGGGCACGGCCTGTCGTTGGTCGAGGTCGACCCCGACCACGTCGAAGCTGCCTGCGCGGGTGTCGATACGGATCAGATCCCCGTCCTGAATCCGAGCCAGCGGGCCGCCGTCAGCCGCCTCCGGCGCGCAGTGGATCGCAGCGGGCACCTTCCCCGATGCTCCCGACATGCGACCGTCGGTGACCAGTGCGACGCGTAGGCCGCGTCCCTGGAGGACGCCGAGCCCCGGCGTCAGGCGGTGCAGCTCCGGCATCCCGTTGGCCTTGGGACCCTGAAAGCGAACGACGATCACGACGTCGGTCTCGAACTCCCCGCCCGCAAACGCGTCAAGGAACTGCCTGTTGATCGTCGAAGACACGAGCCGGCGCCTCGATGATGCGGTTCTCGCCAGAGACCGCGGAGACCTTGATGACGCCGCGACCCAATGATCCCTCGAGCACGCGGATGCCGCCGTCATCGGCGAACGCGTGATCCGGTGAGCGCAGCACCGTGGGATCGACCGTCCCCGCCGCCGGCGCCGCACTCCACTCGAGCTTGCCCTCGGCCAACTGGGGCGCCTGGCAATAGCGGCTGAGGCCTGGCCCGACGACCGTGAGCACATCCTCGTGCAACAGCCCCACGTCGAGCAGCGCGCCGAACAGGCTCGCGGTCCCGCCGGCTTCGTGGAATTGGTTGATGTCCGCGCTGCCATTGGGGTAGATCCGGGCGAGCAGCGGCACGACCTGCGACAGCTCGGCGAAGTCGCGCCAGGTCAGAGCGATCCCAGCGGCAGCGGCCATCGCGACCAGATGCATCGTGTGGTTGGTCGAACCACCCGTGGCGAGCAGCGCGACAACCGCGTTGACAATCGCGCGCTCATCGACGACGCGTCCGATCGGCGCGTGCTGCTCGGGACCAGTGAGCTCGACGATTCGGCGGCCGGCTGCCTCGGTTAGGGCCCGCCGCAGGGTCGTGCCCGAGGTCACGAAGCTTGCACCCGGCAGGTGCAGGCCGAGCGCCTCCATCACCAGCTGGTTGGTGTTCGCGGTTCCGTAGAAGGTGCAGGTCCCGGGAGAGTGATACGAACTCAGCTCCGACTCGAGCAGCTCGTCACCGTCCACGTGGCCCTCGGCGTGGAGCTCACGCACGCGCGCCTTGTCGGAGTTGGGGATGCCCGAGGGCATCGGACCGCCGGGGACGAAGATGCAGGGCAGGTGCCCGAAGCTGAGTGCCCCGGCGACCAAGCCGGGGACGATCTTGTCGCAGACGCCGAGCAGCAGCGCCGCGTCGAACATGTCGTGCGCCAGCGCCACGGCGGTGGCGAGCGCCACGACATCACGGCTGAAGAGCGATAGCTCCATGCCCGGGCGCCCCTGGGTAACGCCGTCGCACATGGCCGGCACGCCGCCCGCGAACTGGGCCACGCCGCCGGCGCGCAGAATCTCCTTCTTGAGCAGAGTCGGATAGCGGTCGAGCGGCTGATGGGCCGAGAGCATGTCGTTGTAGGCCGAAACGATGGCGACGTTCGGGACCTGGTCGCGCGCCAACAGATCCTTCTCCTCGGTTCCGCAGGCGGCGACGCCGTGGGCGAGGTTGGCGCAGCCGGCGTGGGCGCGCGGGCGCCCCTCGCGCTGATCTTGCTCGATGCGCCGATTAACGCGATCGAGATATGCGCGGCGGGTCTCGCGGCTGCGCCGAGCGATCTGATCGGTGACCTCGGCGACGGCAAGGTGCACGTCGCGCGACGGTCGCGGTGTCGGCCAGTTGTGCATGTTCCGAGCTATATCTAACAGCAGTTATGCTTGTCAAGCATCAAAAGTTTTCTGAGATATGCCAGTGTTTGGTGTTAGTGTGCGAGGAGAGGGATGAGCACGACGATTCAGGATCAGGCACGGTTCTGTGAGGACGACTGCGCGGCGGTCGTACTCGCGAGTTTCGCGTGCAGGATGTGTCTGACCGGGCCCGAGCTGATCACACTCAAGGGGCTTCCGGGAGAGCGCCTGGGAACCTCACGCTGCCCTCACTGCGGCACCCTGAACCGCGTGACGATGAGCGACGCCCAGGCTTTCCAACTCTGGACGCTCCAGCGCGGCAACACCTTCGTGCACTTCGCTCCCGAGTACTGGTAGAGCAGGCAATCCGCGACGACGTTCGCGGCGAGCCGAGCATGCGAGCGGTGAGCCTCCGGGCCGTGAGCATCGCGTGAGAGCTGGTCGCGGCGCCCGGACGCGATGACGTAGGATCGCCGGTCCGATGGCACAGATCGCGATCCCCAACGGCATGGCGCTGGAGTACGAGACGTATGGTTCGAGCGTCGACCCGCCGGTGCTGATGGTGATGGGCTTCGCCTCGCAGCTCGTGTCGTGGCCGCGCGAGTTTTGCCGGCAGCTTGCCGCCGGCGGCCGCTACGTGATCGGCTTCGACAACCGCGACTGTGGGCTCTCGACCAAGCTCGACGGAGTCGATGCCCGGGTGGCGGAGGTGCAGTTCGCCGCCGCGTCCGGCGACCTTGAGCGCGCGCGTGAGCTGGCTCCGTACACCCTGAGCGATATGGCTCGAGACGGCTTCGGACTGCTCACGGCGCTGGGCATCGAGCGCGCGCACGTGGTCGGCGCTTCGATGGGCGGGATGATCGCGCAGACGATGGCGATCGAGCAGCCGGAGCGCGTGCTGACACTGACGTCGATGATGTCGACGACGGGCGAGCCGGAGTTCGGGCAGTCGACACCGGAGGCGCTGGAGGCGTTGCTCGCCCCCGCGGCGACCAGCCGCGAGGATTACGTCGAGTCGGCCGAGACGTGGATGCTGTGGCACTCACAGCGCTATCCGGAACTCGAGCAAACGCGTGAGGTCGCCGCCGAGAGTTATGACCGTGGCCAGCATCCGCATGGCACGAGCCGACAGCTGGCGGCGATGCTGGCCAGCGGACCGCGCGCGGACGGACTGTCGAAGCTGCGCACACCGACGCTCGTGATCCACGGGCTCGACGACACGCTCATCACTCCGAGTGGTGGCCGGCGCACCGCTGAGCTCGTTCCGGGAGCGAGCCTGCTGCTGGTCGAGGACATGGGCCACGACCGGCCGCGCGCCGCTATGGCCCGAGATCCTCCAGGCGATCCTGGCTCACACTGCCGAGCGCGAGCGGCCCGACTCAGGGCGCTAGGCGACCGCAGGCAGGTGTCGCATGCGGGCCGACCGCGTCGCCGCCTTGGCGACGTACATGAGCTTGTCGGCCCGTCCCAGCCAGGTTTCGAGCTGCTCGTCCTCTCGACGCTCGGCAACGCCGAATGACCAGGCCACGCCGCTCTCATCGTGCATCTGAGCGACCCACCGCGTCGCCTCCACAGCCGAAAGCCCCGGGAGGATCGCAATGAACTCGTCACCACCGATACGCGCAACCAGATCGACGCCACGCACGGAGGTCTGCAGTTCGGTGGCGAAGGTAACGAGCATCTGATCGCCCGCCAGGTGTCCAGCGTGGTCGTTGACGAGCTTGAGCCCATCGAGGTCGATCACCACAAGGCTCGAGGTTCCCGCGAAGCGCCGCGCACTCCAGAGATCGCCAAGCGCCATGTCGAGACCACGACGATTCATCAGGCCGGTGAGCTGATCATGCCTGGCCTCGTGGCGCAGGTTGTTCAGCACCTGCGACAGCATTATCGAGAGCAGCGCCGCACCCGACAGCATCGGGAGCGCGTCGATCAGCGTCCGCACGTGCTGGTCGTTGATCGCAATCGCGGCGCCGATCACGACAACCTCCAAACCGAAGGCGAGAGCCACGCGCCGCGGGAAGAAGCCGGTCACCCAGAGCGAGATCCAAATCAGGCCGGCGCCACCGAACAGCGTCGCCCCAGCACTTTGAGATGCGGCGAGGACGACGCCGACAACGACAACCCGCACGCCCGCGAGCGCGAGCAGCGCTCGGTCGCCGACATGTTGTCCGTATGCCATCAGCCCCGCGGCGATCAGGATCAGTACCACGCCGCAGACCGCGTAGACCTTGGTGGGAGCGTGACCACCGAGTGGGGCCGCTGCGATCGCAGCGAGACCCACGGCAGAGGTGGCCTGCAGCAACGCCAATGTCCATGTCTTGGCCGGCAGCGACTCAGTTATGTGAGCCCTGCGGCCGATTTCTTCCCAGTTCATATCCATGCTCCATCCGTCAGATCCGGTCATCACTCCGGAAACTGCCGTTGTCATCGGCCTCGCGGTCTAAAGGCTTGAGCGCTGATCACCCATTTGCGCCCTGCAACCCGCTTCGAGCGGCCGTGCGCATCCCCCGCTACGGAACGGCAACGGCCGCGCCCAGCGGGGCGCGGCCGTCAGCCATCCACCTATGTACTGCCTAGGTCAGCCGCCGATGAACATCGCGGGCAGCTTGCGCCCCGGCACCTGGTCGGGCCGGTAGATCTTGGGATCACCCGGATAGGCGATCTTCCAATCGTGTGCCGAGTACCAGTCGTACCGGTTCAACTGCTCGGAGTTGACGCGATCCGGACCATTGAAGTGGCCCTTCGCCGCCTGCTGACCGATCCACGTCTTCCACGCGTCGTACAGCGACCTGGCGCTCTTGGGGACGACACCCTCCGTGGTGACCGTCGCCTTCGAGTCGACCCTCTTGATCGCGGCCGCCTGCTTCGTGGACGGCGTGAACGTCGTCGGCCCGCCGGGAGCCCCGAGGTTCAGCGGGACGATGTTCGGATCGAGGTTGTACGGGGCGAAGTTGCCCTTGTCGGTGAACGCTCCGTACATCGGCTCGGCCGCGTAGTCCTCCTGGTTCATCGCGTGGATGCCGAGCACCTGCTCGACCGTCTTGACCATGTTGAGCTGGGTGTAGTACTGCTCGTCGACGCCGGGCTTCGAGTACGGACTGATCACCAGCGTCGGGGCGCGGTGCCCGTCGACGTGGTCAACGCCGTTCTGCGTGTCGTCCTCGTCGACGAAGATCGCCGTGCTCTTCCAGAACTTGCTGTGGGAGATCTGGTCGACGACGCGCCCGACGGCGAGGTCGTTGTCGGCGACCTGGGCGACCGGGTCGGGAGTGTTGGTTCCGGTCGTGTGGTCGGTCATCAGCCACATGAACGTCAGCTGCGGCATCGTGCCCGTCTTCTCATCATGCTGGAAGTACGGGAGCCACTGGTCGACCCGGTACTGGTCCGGGATCGACAGCTGGAAGTTCGGGAAGCATGGCGCCGAGATCGCCTGCAGCGACGGAATGTCGGACTGCACCCGTGTGTACGAGCACGGTTCGCTGATCGGCTCCGCACCCTGATGCCCGTCCTCCATCCACTGAGACTGCGCGTACCACGTATCCCAATCGGGCGCGTTTGACGGGAGGTTGTAGGGGTTGAATATGTACTCGCCGAAGTTCTGGACGCTGACGCCGGCCCTCTCGGCAGCGTTCCAGAGGAACCCGTCCCGCTGATAGGCGAGCGCGTCGCCGCCCTGCGACGGGTACGAGCGGTAGAAGGCCCCGAACTCCTTCTCGACGTAGTCGTTGGCCTCAGCCTGAACGATCCAGTTGTGACCGTCGGCCGAGAGCGTGCCCTCGTCGTAGAAGTTGTCGAGGTCACCGAAGCGTTCGGCCAGCGCGTGCTCGTTCGGCGTCACCTCGGCACCGAACTGGGCGTCCGCGGGATCGCCATTGCCCTCGGGCAGATCACCGAAGAGCTGGTCGTACGTGCGGTTCTCCTTGATGATCACGACGATGTGCTTGATCGCGGACGGTCCGCCCAGACGCTTCGGGATCACCTTCGGGACCGTGTCGTAGGCACCGGAATTGATCGGCTTGATCTGGTTCCAGTCGTTGTCACGGAAGACCGTCTGAGTGTCCTTGGCGAGGTCACCGCTACTCGTCGGCAGGGTGAACAGCGTCACGCTGCCAGTGTCGTCGTAGGTGTTGTGCCCGGTGGCGTCGGAGGTGTCCGCGCCCTTGTTGATGGTCGACTCCGGTCCCCGGGCGCCGATGCCCTTGTCGTTGGTCACAACCACGGTGCCGGCACCGAGTGCGGGATCTGGCTGAACCTGCACGGGGTACCAATCGGTTGGCAGCAGGCCCAGCATGTGCATCGGCGTGGAGACGCCGTCGTAGCTGTACTCGGCGATCGCGTTGTCGCGGCCGATGCTCACGAGCACATGGTTGGGATCCGGCATGCTGATCGCGTTGGCGTAACTGCCGACGGTCGCGCCCGGAACAGGATTGGTGTGCACCGTCTGGGTGACCTTGTTGGTCTCCTCGTTGATCACGGAGAGACTGTCGTCATTGGAGTTGGCGACGAACAGCGCGCGGCCGTCCTGGTACAGCGCGGTGGGCTGCAATCCGACCGGGATCTCCTTGGTCTCAGTGTCTGTCGCGAGGTTCACGACTGACACCGTTCCCGTGATCGCCGCGCCCGTGGACGGGCTGGAGACGATCGGCGTTCCGTCTGAGAGGTTCGTGAAGTCGGTGCTGTTGGCCGGACGACCGCCCTCGTTTGAGACATAGGCTGTCGAGCCGTCCGCGGAGATCACAACCTGGCGCGGTGCGTTTCCGACCGGGATCTGGGCTGTCAGCTGGTCGGTCGAGGTATCGATGACGCCGAGTGCATTGGAGCCGTTGAGGGCCACATAGAGCTTCGTGCCATCCGAGGACAGAGCCATGCCCGCCGGGATGTCGGAACCAGCGGTGACACCGGGGCCGTACGTGTCGCATGCAGGCTGAGCCGTGGCCTGAGTGCCGCTGTTGCAGAGCCAGATCGCATCGGCCTGCGACCAGGTACCGGTTGTCGAGTCGAACGTGTACTTGTCGACGTAATCCGTCTGGGGAACCCAGATCGTGTTGCCGTCAGGTGACCACAGCGGACCGTCGGTTCCGACGGTGCCGTCCTCGTTCGCATACGGATCGGAGGCGCCTGAGAGGTAGTAGCCGTTGAACAGCGGATACGCCTGGCTCGTGCCGTTCGTGAGATTGACGAGCGTCAGCGTGGTGTCGTAGTTGTTCCACGTGAGCGCGGCGAGCGTGTGACCGTCCGGGCTGATCGAGCTCGTGACGATTCGGGCGTTGTCCAGGAACAGCCGCTTTCCAAGTGGCGATATCCACTGGTTGGTCGGCAGCAGCACCCCGTTCGCGTATGTGCCCCCAACCTGCTCGCTGCCGAACGGGCTGAACGCCAGTACGGCAGCCGTTGCGGCGCCGACCGTGGCCAAACACGCGAGGGCAACAATCAACAGCACTCGGCTGGCGCGCCGCGGACGCGACATCCGGTCCTCACGCCGCCTCCTGCCGTACGGCAAGGGGAGAATGCTCACTTGAAACCTCCGCTTCGTATTGATGGCCCCGTCGGGCGAGCCTATGGCCTGCGGGCTCTTCGGAAATTCTTACCGGGTTTGGAGGCGCCGTTGTGAACGAATCGGTATCGGGGACGGAATTTGGTCGGCTTTGGCACGGGAAGTTGACGCGGCGGGCTCGCCGCAGCTTCGCCCATCGGGCAGTGGCAGGCTCGCCGCTGCCGGGCCTGGAGACCGCGTCGCTCCTGGGTCCGCGGGGCCGCACCGCTGCTGCTCGCGTGGGCCGCGCGTTCACAACTCATTGACCACGGCCGGACGATCGGCCATATATTGGCGACGTGGCAGCGGTACGCACGACTGGAGTGGTCAAGCGCTTCGACACCACCGTTGCGATCGGTGGGGTGGATTTGGCGGTCGAAGCAGGCGAGGTTCGCGGCCTGCTCGGACCCAACGGCGCCGGCAAGACCACGCTGTTGCGGATGCTGCTCGGGCTGGTCCAGCCGGACGCAGGCGCCATCGAGCTTCTCGGCCAGCCACTGAGCGGTTCCGGGATCCAAGCACTGCATGACGTCGGCCGGCTTCGTCGAGGACCCTGCCTTCTACCCGTACCTCAGCGGGCGCGTGAACCTGGGCCTGCTCGCACGGCTCGACGGTGGCGCTGCGGCAGCGACCGAACGCGAGATGGGATCTGCGATTGACGAGGCGCTGGCGCGTGTCGGGCTGGAGAAGCGGGCTGATGACCGCGTCGGCGGTTACTCGACCGGGATGCGTCAGCGACTCGGGATTGCGGCAGCGCTGTTGCGCTCGCCCAAGCTGCTGCTGCTCGACGAGCCGACAAGCGGCCTCGATCCCGCCGGCGCGCGGGCGGTCGCGACACTCGTTCGCGAGCTCGCGGCCGAGGGCGTCGCGATCCTGCTCTCCAGCCACCAGATTGGCGAGCTCGAGCGGGTCTGCTCAAGCTTCACGTTCCTGCGAGACGGTCAGATCGTATGGGACGGAACTGCCGCCGAGCTCGACGCCCAGGCGCCCGTGTCGGCCTTCGAGCTGACCACCAGCGACGACGATCGCGCCTACCGGCTGGCGCTCGAGCACGAGGGATTGCGCGCCCAGCGCTCCCCGCGCGGCGGCATCGCGCTCACGGCCCGGCACGGCCGGCTCGATGGCTACGTGCTCGCGTTGGGCGATGCGCGGATCGCGATCCGGCGACTGGAGCTGCGCGTCAGTCCGCTGGAAAGCATGTTCTTCGCGCTGACATCAGACCTGCCGGGGCTCGACGAACTCGAGCCGCACGAGTACGCCGAGCGGATCCTGGCAAGCGCATGACGACCACCACCGCAGCACCGATCTCCGGTGGCCTGGAGCGCTCGCGCCTTGGCGTGAGCGACGTGTATGTCACCGAGCTGCAGAAGCTGCGCGCACAACTGCCGACGCGACTGCTCGCGCTGCTGGCGGTGCTCGGACCGTTTGCGTTCGCCGCGCTGCTGAAGGTGCAGAGCGGCACTCCCGCCGACGCGCTGTTCGGCGCCTGGGTGCACACCTCCGGGTTTGCGGTCTCGCTCGTGACCCTTGGCTTCGCGGGAAGCTGGGGCTTCCCGATCATCGTCGGTGCGCTCGCCGGTGACCTCTTCTCCTCGGAGGACCGCTACGGCACGTGGAAGACGATCCTTACCCGTTCGTGCAGCCGCGAGGATGTCTTCGTCGGAAAGGTCCTGGCAGTGGGGACGCTGATCGCTGCGATGGCCGCCCTGCTGGCGGTGTCCAGTCTCGTCGCCGGCGCAGCCTTCGTCGGGCTGCATCCGGTCGTGAATCTGAGCGGTCAGCTGACATCGAGCGGGCGCCTGCTCGCGCTCACGCTAGTCAGCTGGTTGTATTGCCTGCTGCCGGTGTTCGCGTACATGAGCGTCGCGATCCTGGTCTCGGTCACGACCCGCAACGGCATCCTCGGCGTGCTCGCTCCACTGATGCTGGCGCTCGTCACGCAGCTGCTCGACCTGGTCGGTCGCGGCGTCGTCGTCCACATGTTGCTGATCGGCTCGGGCTTCGACGGCTGGCACGGGCTGTTTGTCGCGCATCCGTTCTTCGGCCCGATGGCCGTGTCGGCGCTGGTCTCGCTGATATGGATCGGGGTCTGCCTTGCGCTGTCCTGGCGTGTGCTGCGGCGACGCGACTTCGTCACTGGAACGGGCGGGGTGAGCTGGGCACTGCCGCTCAGGGTGGTCGCGGTGACCGTCGCAGTCATCGCGGTGCTTGCGTTGACGGCGGGGCTGGGGCCCGGTGCGGTGACCGGCAACAGAGTGGCGGGCTCGGTCGGAGCCACATTCAACAAAGTGACGTTGCTGCAGCAGGCGCTGATCGGTCGCTATGCGCCACCGAGCGCGCGTCTGCGCGTGCTGCCGAACTGCAACAAGCGAGGGGCTGCCGACGCCGGGCCGGGGGACTGGCTGTGCAACCTCTACGTCTACGTGCCGCAGCCCAGGTCGGTCCCGTTCCAGCAGATCAACGTCGAGTACGACGTGAGCGTCCAGTACAACGGCTGCTGGAAAGCGTCGTCGCCGCCGTCGTTCGTGGGCGGTCAGACGATGGCCGACAAGGCGGGTAAGCAGGTCACCAACCCGCTGTACGTGGTCTACGGCTGCTTCAACGTGCTGTGACGGGCACCGTGTCGGGCGCCGGCAGCGGCGCCGGTGCGCGGGGCTCGGTGAGCCGAGCGCCCAACGCATAGCTCACCAGCGGAAGCGCGCAGAGCACGCTGAAGACCGCCGCCGGGCCGCGCGCCTCGGCCAGCAGTCCGAACAGTGGGGCCGTTGCGCCGCCGGCACTGACCGAGAGGCCGAGCGTCACTGCCGAGGCGGTGCCGGGCCGGCTTGGAAGGTAGTCCTGCCCGAGCTTGACCAGGACCGAGAACGGGATCCGCAGCGCCAGACCGGCGCTCAGAGCCCAGAGCAGCCCCAGGTACGGGTCGGAGCAGACCCGCAGCAGAACCAATGGCGGAAAGCAGACAAGCGCGCCGATCTGCGTCGTCCGCACCATCCCCAGGCGGTCCGCGATGCGGCCGCCGAGCATCGTGCCCGCCACCCCACCGCCGAGCAGGCAACCGAGCGAGACTCCGGCCAGAGCGCGGCTCGCGTGCAGGTCACGCAACCAGTAGAGCTCGATGAACGTGCTCGCTCCGAAGAACATGACAGAGCGCGAGACCTCGACCGTGGCAAGCCACATGAACGGCCGCCAGCGGTCCGTGCCGGAGGTTGTCGCGGCTGAATGGCCGTGACGGGCTGCCAGCCTGCGTCCGCTGCGCCGCGTGACGATCGCCACCAGCCACGCCGGTATCACGAACCAAACGAGACCGGAAAGGCCGAAGCCGGCGAGCACGGGCGTGAGCAGCACCGGCGCCAGTACGAAGCCGACGTTTCCGCCAGTCGCGAAGACGCTCATCGCCGAGGCGCTGTTCCCTGCGCTGCGCCGAGCCAGGCGGCCCGCCGCGGGGTGGAACATCGCCACCCCGATTCCCGTCACCAGCAGCAGCATCCAGGTCAGGGCATACGCCTGCGCGAGTCCGGCTCCAGCGGCTGCCGCCGCAGCCAGTGCGATTCCCCCGTACACGCACCAGGGCCGATCGCGACGGTCGACGAGCAGACCGAACAGCGGCTGCGGGACAGCGGCACCGAGTGTCGCCGCCAGGCTCAGCCCAGCCGCCTGGACATAGCTGTAGTGGCTGTCCAGAACGAAGTACGGGATCGCCGCAGGCACAGCGCCCTGGAAGAAGTCGATCGCAGCGTGAGCGATGGCCCACAGCCGCATTCGCGACCAGTTGGAGGTCGTCGAAGGCACCACCCGCATGGAGGTCGTCGAAGGCACCACCCGCACGCTAGACGTGTAGCCGACGTCCGGCTACCGCTAATCTGCCGTGTTATGTCGGCAGTCCGCCATGTGCTCCCTGCAGAGATCAGACGGCCGCTGCAAGCCGATGAGCGAATCGAGTGGCACTTCCACGATCGCGCGCAGCTCCATCTACCCCGGTCGCGGCGTGCTCCAGGTCTTCACCGAGGCGGGATCCTGGATCGTGCCGCCGCTGCGCGGTGTCTGGATCCCCGCGGGCGTTTCCCACGCACACCGCGCGCGTGGCCGCACGGATCTCCTGTCGGTGGCCTTCGCCGCGTCGGCGGATCCGCTGGGTGAAAGCGGCCCCACCGTGGTCGACGTCTCACCCCTGTTGCGCGAGGTGATCCTTGCGCTCACAGGTGGCACAGCGATGCCATCACAGTCGCGAGCACTGTTGCGCCGTGTTGCGCTGGACCAACTGCGTGAGCCTGCCGGTACTGCCGTTGGCGCTCCCACGGCCGCGCGACGATCGTCTGGTGCGGATCGTCGATCAGCTGTCCGCCGATCCCGCCGACCAAAGTACGCTCGCCCAACTCGGCCGCGAGGTGGGCGCCAGCGAGCGCACGCTAAGCCGGCTGTTCCGCCGCGAGACCGGGATGTCGTTTCCGCAGTGGCGTTCGCAGCTCCGTCTGCAGCAGGCACAACTGCTGCTCGCCGGAGGCGAGACCGTGACGAGCACCGCGCACGCCTGCGGCTACCGCAGTACGAGCGCCTTCATCGACGCGTTCAACACGGCATTCGGCTCCACGCCGGGCCGGCTGCGCAGTGTGCCGGCGTGAGATCGCCGCTCAGCAGGTGACCACTCCCCTGGTTGACGGTGGACAGACCGAGCACTAAGTTGTTCGACCTACTCGGGCTGGCCGACGTTGCCTGTGGGTGTTCGGCTGCGAAACTCCCTTGACCTTGAGCGCCACCCAGCCGTACTCCACCCAGCTCGATCCAGCCGATGGCACCCCCTGACGACCGTCGAACGGGCACGAGCGACGAGGCGCTTGCCGAGCGGCTCGCCGCACTCTCACCCGAGGCCCGAGCGCTACTCAAGCGTCGCCTTGCGGACAGGAGATCCGGTGACGGCGAGCAGGCACCGCGAGGCGACAGTGATGACCGTGTCATCCCCCAGCGTGACCCGGCCGAGCCGGTGCAGCTGTCGTTCGCGCAGTGGCGGCTCTGGTTCCTCGAACAGCTCCGGCCGGGAACCAACGCGTGGAACACGCCGGTGGCAGTGACTCTGCGGGGCCCGCTCGATGTAGACGCACTGCAGCGTGCGCTCCAACTCCTGGTCGAGCGCCACTCGACACTGCGGACCTTGATCAGGACAGCCGCTGGGCAGCCGGTGCCGGACACGCTCGAGGACGCCCGGATCGAGCTTCCGGTGGTCGACATCTCGACCAGCCAGGGCGAGGTGCTGGCGCGCAGCATCGGCGAGTTCGTCGGAGAGGAGGTGGCCCGGCCCTTCCGTATTGACTCGGAGCTGTTGCTCCGCGCGCGACTGCTCCGCACCGCGCCGCAGGAGCATGTCTTTGTGCTGGTGGCCCACCACATTGCCTGCGACGGCTGGTCCAAGGGCCTGTTGCTCGAGGAGCTGGGCACCGCCTACGACGCCCTTTGCGCAGGCACTGAACCCGAGCTGCCGGAGCTGCCGATCGAATACGCCGACTTCGCCACCTGGCAGCGGCGCCACCTGACGGGGCCGACGCTCGATCGGCTCACGGCCTATTGGCAGGAGTGCCTCACCGGGGCACCGACAGCGCTCGAGCTGCCGACCGACCATCCGCGACCGCCACGCCAGGCGTTTGTGGGGGCGGTTGAATGGCTCGAGGTGCCGGCGCCGCTGGTGGACGGCGCGATAGCCATAGGTCGCGAGGAGCGGGCGACGCCGTTTATGACCATGATGGCGGCCTTTACCGTGCTGCTGCACGCGTACAGCGGCGCCGAGGAGTTGCTGATCGGGTCGCCGGCGGCGATGCGGACCCACCCCGAGCTCGAGCGGATCATCGGGATGTTCGCCAACACGCTCGTGTACAGGACGAGCCTGGCCGGCGGGCCGAGCTTCAGGCAAGTCATCCGCCGAGTGCGCGAGACCGCCGTCGGCGTCTACGCGCACCAGGATCTGCCGTTCGAGAAGATCGTCGAGGCGGTACGGCCGCCACGGGACGTCAGCCGCAGTCCGCTCGTGCAGGTCAATATGCGCATCGAGGGGCGCGAGCCAGAACTGCGGCTGGAAGGGATCGGTACGCAGGCGATTCCTGTCGATCCTGGGATTGCGCGGTTCGACCTCGCGATCGAACTGGGAACGACCGACAATGGGTTGGCCGGCTACCTCGAGTACGACGCGGCGCTCTTCGACCAGCCGACGGCTGTCCGCTACGCCCGGGACTTCCTGGCGCTGCTCGAAGGGTGCACCATGGCGCCAGACCACCGCCTCGGCCTGCTCGAGGCTTTCGCCGCAATCAGAGATCGAGGCCGAGTGGAGGACAGAGCATGACCGACGCGAGCGGATTCGAGTTCATCGAACCGAAGACCGATTTGGAATGGGAGGAGTACTACCGGCTGCGTTACGAGCGGCTCCGCAAGCCACTCGGACAACCTCCCGGCAGCGAGCGCGAGGCCGCCGAGGCGGGGTCAACTCACATCATCGTCAAGGAAGATGGGCGGGTGATCGCTGCCGGGTGTTGGGCCGTGGGCATGCGCCAGGACCCGGAGACGGGTCAGCGGCGTCTGTTCGTGCGGTTCCGTCAGATGGCCGTGGATCCCGAGTACGAGGGCCGCGGCATCGGCAGCGAGATGACGAGGCACGTGGAGGCGCGCGCCCGGGAGATCGGCGCAGTTGAGATCGTCGGCAACGTTCGCGAGCACAACGTGCAGTACTTCGAACGTCTCGGCTGGGTGATAATCGGGCCGGGCGAGACGATGTTCGGACTCGACCACGTGTCGATGGTGCGACCGCTGTCCTAAGAGGGTCCTGCCGGCCCGCGTCACCGGCTGGCACCTTCGTCGGCTTGCCGAGCGCCCCGCACGGCGTCTCCCGCGCCCTACAGGGCGTTCCT
Organism: uncultured Actinomycetota bacterium; assembly: GCA_963818135.1. Classification (GTDB taxonomy): domain Bacteria; phylum Actinomycetota; class Thermoleophilia; order Solirubrobacterales; family Solirubrobacteraceae; genus Palsa-465. The sequence goes on along the minus strand of CAWFRF010000012.1, from coordinate 124,985 downwards.
CGGCAGCCGCGCGCCGGCCCGCAGCGCCGAAGAACTCTCCGCCTGGTGGAGATGAGCGCTGCGGGCCGGAACGGCAGTATCGGGGCGCCCGGATTTGAACCGGGGACCTCACCGACCCGAACGGTGCGCGCTACCAAGCTGCGCCACGCCCCGAGTCGCACCATTGTCGCACGCGCTCTGGGAATTCGCGGTTCAAGGCGTCGTGCGAGGCTCCGGAAAGCGGTCCCTTCGCGAACAAGCGCAGTTTCCGTTGTCGGCGTCATGTTGCGTTTATGTTGATTTGCGTCTGTCGGGGGGCAGCGCAATACTGTCGCTCATGTACTGATCGTCACGAGGAGGCAGGGACCAATGGGAAATCACCTGACGCCTAGCGAGCTTGCGAAAGAGTCCGGACTCGAACGCAGGGACGTCATCGCTAAGTGCGTCGAGTGGGGTGTCCCGATCTTCAACGGCAAGATCGACAAGACCCTGTTCAACTTCACGATGCAGGAGTTCACGCAGGTGAGCTCCGTGCACACCGTCAGCGTCTGAGGTGAACTGAGGGGGTTTCGCCCATGAACTGAGGGGTCCGCCGACCGAGCGCGATCGCCGCCGAGCTCACGCGCGATCGGCTAGCGCGGCCCCACGACCTAGGCGCCCCAGCCAGGGGTGCAGCGCCGCCTGGACAGCAGGAAGCCGTCACAACAGCGTCTGTGGACGCAGGCTTCCTCCCAGGCGGCGCATGATGTTCTGCGACGGATCATCAGAAAGATCCCTCACCGGCGGCGCATCTTTGATGCCGCCGGTGTTTTTATAGCGACGTGTCCCGCCTCCCCAGCCACACGCGCCGACGGATCGCAGCACTCGCCTGCTCAGGAGCGGTACTGGCCCTTGTCAGCACCGCCCCCGCCGTCTTCGGCACCCGCGCGGCGACGGCCGCCAAGCTGCAACTGCCCTACGGGATCCGACCGATGTCCGACGTGCCACCACCGACGGCGCCCCACACAAAGGCACTCACCGCGCTGCAGCGAACGCTGTACTCGGATCTCAACCGCCAGGGCGGCGACAACAGTGCGCTCGTGGTCGATGCGACCACCGACCGAACGCTGTGGGCGTACAACGACGCAGCCGACCGACTGCCGGCGTCGGTCGAGAAGTTGTGGACGACGACGACCGCGCTGCTCGAACTCGGGCCCGACGCGACCCTCCAGACCAGGGTCTTCGGCGTCGGCAAGCTCGAGCGAAGCGGCACGTTCGCCGGGACGATCTACCTACGCGGCGGCGGCGATCCGACTTTCGGCTCCGGAACCTTCGATCACATCGTGTACGGCGCCGGCGCGACCGTGCAGAAGCTGGCCGCCAACCTCAGGGAGGCCGGCATCAGGCGGGTACAGGGACGAATCGTCGGCGACGAGTCCTACTTCGACTCCCTGCGCGGCGGTCCCGATACCGGCTATCAAGCCAACCTGGAGACCGAGGGCTCGCTGAGCGCACTGTCCTTCGATGCCGGCTTCACCGACCTCCACGAGGACCAGCTGGATGCGAACCCCCCACTCGTTGCCACCCAGGCGTTCACGACCGCTCTTCGAGCCGCCGGGATCAACGTCCCGACGAGCACGCCGATCACGACCGGAATCACGCCGCGGTCAGCCACGCTGCTCACCAGCGAGAACTCACCCACGCTGGCCAAGCTCATGCTGCTGACCAACAGCCCCTCCGACAACTTCTTCGCCGAGACCCTGCTGAAGGACCTGGGGGCGCGCTTCGGCGGTCGCGGAAGCACCGCCCGCGGCGCAGCGGTTGTCCGCAGCGTGATCGGCCAAGCCTTCAATCTTCATCCGCGGCTCGACGACGGGTCGGGCCTCTCGCGCTATGACCGCACAAATGTCCGCCAGATCGTCCTCCTGCTCCGCGAGATGCAGAACCAGCGCCCGTTCTGGAACTCGCTTGCGATCGCCGGCGTCCGCGGCACGATGATCGACGAGCTGCGTCACACGCGCGGCGCTGATAACTGCCGCGGCAAGACGGGCACGCTGCATGACGTCGCCAACCTCGTCGGGTACTGCCGCGCCGCCAACGGCGACCGGATCGTGTTTGCGTTCATGATGAACGGCCTGACCGACTCGACGGCAGGGCACGAGCTCGAGGACCTCGACGCCGAGGCACTCGCCAACTATCGCGGCTGATCGCCGGCCATCGGTCCGCCGGTCGCGGCACCCTGCTCGTCAGGGTCCTCCCGCGAAAGCGACTCAAAGACGTCCGCCGCTCTGTGGAGCACCTTTGCGGCAGCTGCCAGCTCCTTGGTCGAGAACTCTTCGAGGGCGCTGTTCCAGCGATCCTCCATGCGCTTTTGGCGCTCGGCGACGACCGCCGCGCCGCGCTCGGTCAGGGCCGACAAAACCACGCGCCGATCCAACTCGGAGCGCGTACGCGTGATCAGTCCGGCCGCCTCGAGGTGCTCCAGCATCTGGGCCACCGTCGCCGGCGAGAGGTCGGTGTGCTCGGCCAATTCACGGGCTGAGCAGTCGTAGCGCCCCGCCAGCCCGTGGAGCAGGCCGTACTGCGCGTAGCTGAGCTGCCCCGCCCGCTGCGTCTCGCGGCCGCGCAGCTTGCGTACAGCAACCATCGCGCGCTTGAACGCCAGGCCCACCTGACCAGTCGGGGTGGAGGAGTCGTAGAAGGAGCTGTCCCCTGCCGGCGGCCCCGCTGGGCCACCGGCAAGCTGCTCCGCCTTGGACTGGTGTCCGGCCGCTGCCTGCTCGACCGTGCTCATGCGAGGGCCTCCGCAACGGCGCCGCTCTCGACTGCAACCACATCGGGATCCGGCTCACCGGCACGGGCCGCCGCGGCACGGACGGTCCTCTCGGCGCGCAACAACACGAGGCATGGGATGACCGCCAGCGCAGCAATTGCAGCTGACCACCCGAACGCCGTCCCGTAGGCTCCGGCCGCCGCGCTTGCGGTGTGTGTACCGCGCAGGGCGTTGGCCAGGACGACCGCGAGGATCGTTGTGCCCACAGATCCGCCGACCCGGTTGAGGACGTTGAGCTGCGGGGTCGCGTGGGACACCTCGCTGCGTTTGAGCGCCGCGAATGCCGCGGTCATCGCCGGCATGAAGCTCGAGCCCATCGCCGCGCCCCGCAGCAACATCGCAACGCACAGGAAAGCGACCGAGGTGTGAGCGCCGATGAGGGCAAAAGGAATGGTGAATATCGCCGTCGCGATGACCCCGACGAGCGCGACCGGACCACCACCGTAGCGGTCGGTCATGCGCCCGGCCAGCGGCATCGTGATCGCCATGCCGAGTCCCTGCGGACCGGTCAGCAGGCCGGTGTCGATAACGCTATAGCCACGCAGCTCCTGCCAGTAGAGCGGCATCAGGATCATCGCGCCGAAGACCGCGGCTCCGAGTGCGAACATCACGAGTGATGCGGCCGAGAAGTGCGACCTGCGGTAAAGGCGAAGATCGAGCAGTGGGTTCTTGATCCGCAGAGCGTGCACGGCGAACGCGGCGACCAGCACCGCACCAACGAGAACCGGCACCCAAACGTGCGCGTTGGTGAAGCTGTCGTAGGTCCCGGCCTCCGCAAGGCCGTAGGTGATTCCGACGAGGCCGGTCGACATCAGCGCCAGGCCGAGGAAGTCGAGTGCCTCCGTCCGGTCCTGGCCCTTGGCCGGCGAGGGCAGCAACCTGAACGCGAGCGGGATCGCGAAGGCGCCGACCACGATGTTGACGAAGAAGATCCAGTGCCAGCTCAGCGACTGGATGAGCACGCCGCCGACCAGCGGTCCGAGCGTCGGAGCGAGCATCATCGGCACCGCGACAAGTGCCATCACGCGGCCCATGCGCTTGGGTCCGGCGGCATCGGCCATGATGATCTGCGCGAGCGGCATGATCATGCCACCGCCACAGCCCTGCAGCACCCGGAAGAAGATCAGCTCGGTGGTGGAGGTCGCGAGACCGCACAACAGCGACCCGACCGTGAAGAGCGACAGCGAGATAAGGAATACGGGCTTGGCCCCGAAGCGCCGTGAGGCCCAGCCGGTGACCGGGATCACCGCGGCAAGCGCAAGCATGTAGCCCGTGATCACCCACTGGATCTGGGTGAGCGTCGAATGGAGGTCCGAGCTGAGCGTCGCGAGCGCGACGTTGACGATCGTCGTATCGAGGATCGACATCACGGCGCCGAGCATGGCGACGCCGGAGATGATCCACACGTGGCGCGGAATCTTGTTTGGGTCGGCCGCCAGCTCGGCGGCTCCGCTTGCTGTGGAGTTCATGGATCGCAGGGTAGCAAACGATTAGGTACCTAGTCATTAGCCGCCTCATCACCGGGACTACTCCACGGTTTGGCGCGGCTAGCTCGCACCTGCCGCGTCGAGGAGTGCTCGGAGCCCGGCCTCGTCGAGCACCGGCACGCCGAGACGCTCGGCGTTGGCGAGCTTTGAGCCGGCGCTCTCGCCGGCGACGACGTAATCGGTCTTGCGCGAGACCGAGCCGGTCACCTTGCCGCCGGCCGCCATGATCATCGCCGTCGCCTGCTCGCGCGTCAGGTCTGGCAGCGTGCCCGTGAGCACGAAGGTCTGACCGGCCAGTGGTCCCTCGCCGGGCGGTGGTCCCTCCTCCTCGAAGGTCAGGCCCGACTCGCGGAGCTCGTGGATCAGCTCGCGCATCGAAGCGTCGGCAAGCTGAGCGTGGATGATCTTGGCCATCTTCGGGCCGACGCCCTGGGTCTGCTCGAGCGCCTCCGGCTCGGCGTCGAGCAGCGCGTCGACCGTTCGGAACTGTTGGGCGAGCGCACGCCCGGTGACGTCGCCGACCTCGGGAATGCCGATCGCGAACAGCACCCGGCCGAACGGTTGTGCCTTGGACGCCTCGATGGCGGTCAGCAACTTGCCGATCGAGACCTCGCCAAAGCCGTCGAGTGCGAGCAGCTCGTCCTCACGGTCGCGCAGGCGATAGATGTCGGCGGCAGTCTCCAGCCAGCCGAGTTCCATGAAGAGGAAGACCTGCTTCTCACCGAGACCGTCGATGTCCATCGCGCCGACGAAGTGCGTGAGCAGCTGGATCCGGCGTCCCGGGCAGGCCAGGTTCGGGCATATCGTGAAGACCGAGCCCTCGGGCTTCACGGTTGGTGTGTCGCAGATCGGACAGCGCTCCGGCGGGTGCGGCTTGGGCGGGCGGTCGGAGCGCTCGGCCACGTGCGGAGCGGGTGCCACGACCTGCGGGATCACGTCGCCGGCGCGGAGCACGATGACCTGCTCACCGATGCGCAGGTCCTTGCGCGCGAGGTCCTCCTCGTTGTGCAGCGTGGCCTGCTTGACGGTCACGCCGCCGACGTGCACGGGCTCGAGCATCGCAAACGGGTGCAGGTCCCCGAACTTGCCGGGGTTCCAGCCGATGTCGAGCAGCGTCGTGACGGCCGTCGTAGGCGGGAACTTCCAGGCAATCGCCCAACGCGGCTCGCGGCCGACGACGCCAAGCCGACGCTGGAGCTCCAGGTCGTTGACCTTGACCACGACGCCGTCGATCTCGAAGTCGAGCGACCCGCGCCGCTGCTCCCAGCCCTCGCACTGTGCGACGACCGCGTCCTCTGTCTCGAGCACCCGGATATCCGGATTCACGGGGAAGCCCAGCTCGCGCAGCCATTCGAGCCCCTGATAGTGCGTCTGGAACTCGACGCCCTCGGAGGCGACGCCGACCTGGTAGGCCCAGAACGACAGCGGCCGGCCCGCGGCGAGTCTCGGATCGAGCTGTCGCACCGTTCCGGCGGCCGAGTTACGCGGATTCATGAAGGTCGACTCGCCGGCCGCTGCACGACGCTCGTTGAGCTGCTCGAAGTCACGCAGGGACATGTAGACCTCGCCGCGCACCTCGAGCAGCGGCGGCGGCTGCTCCACGTTCAACCGCAGCGGGATGGAGCCGATCGTGCGCAGGTTGTGGGTGACGTCCTCGCCGACCTCGCCGTTGCCGCGAGTGACACCGCGTGCGAGCAGGCCGTCCTCGTAGATCAGCGACATCGCCAGGCCGTCGATCTTGGGCTCGGCGACGAACTCGAAGGTGGGGTCCTCGATGCCCTCGCGCGCGAGGAAGTTGCGCATCCGCTGAATCCACGCGCGCAGCTCATCGGCGGAACGCGCGTTGGCCAGCGACAGCATGCGCTGCAGGTGTCTGACCTTGACCAGGTCGGAGACGGGCTCCTCGCCCACTCGCTGGGTCGGCGAGTCGGGCGTGACCAGCTCCGGGTTGGCCGCCTCGATCGCCTTCAGCTCGTTGTACAGCGCGTCGTACTCGGCGTCCCCGATCTCCGGGTCATCGAGGACGTGGTAGCGGTGCGAGTGGTAGTCGATCACCTTCCGCAGCTCCGCCGCGCGCTCCGCCGGGGTGCGCTGGAGCGAATCAGAGGAGCTCATGGCCGCTGTCCACCGGCTCCTCCAAGAGCCGTCTGAGGTCGCGCTCGATCAGTGCCTGAACGCCGTCGTGGTGGGTCAGGTCGAAGTGCAGCGGTGTGAGCGCCACACGCCGTGACTCGACAGCGGTGATGTCGGTGTCGAGCTCGTCTTCATCGCCTCTGGCCTCTTCACCGTAGACGCGGTACAGCCGGCGAGTGGGAAGACTCGGGTCCGCTTCGACAAGCTCCAGCTGGTCTCGGTAGAAGCGCTTGCCCAGTCGCGCGACCTCGACACCCTCCGGCGGGCAGCCGGGAAAGTTGACGTTGAGCAACGTGCCTTGGGGCAGCGGGGCGCGCTCGAGATCGGCGACGAGCCGCGCCGTGAAATCGGCTGCCGCGTTGAAGTCGTAGGCCGACACTCGACGAAAATCGAGTTCGAGTGATTGCGACTGCTGCGAGACGGCGATGCCCGGCAAGCCGAGCACAACCGCCTCGAGTGCTGCCGCGACCGTGCCCGAGTAGGTGATGTCATCACCGATGTTCGTCCCGTGGTTGATGCCGGAGACGACCATCTCCGGATACCACTCGTCGATGAGACCAAGGTGCGCCAGCCGGACGCAGTCGACGGGAGTCCCATCGGTTGCGAAACCGGTCGTCCCATCGCCGAAGTCGACCTCCTGCACCCACAGCGGACGGCGTGTGGTGATCATCCGAGCCATCGCGGAACGGTTCCCATCGGGCGCGACCACCCGCAACTCGATCCCCGGCACATCGAGCAGTGCGCTGCGCAGCGTCTGCAGACCCTGGGCCTCGATTCCGTCGTCGTTGGTCAGCAGGACGCGCACCTGCGTGATGCTAGAGATCGTCCCGGAATGAGCCACCCGCCAGTCCCAGGGAGTTAGGATCGCGATCGCGGGACAACGAGTCATACAAATAGAGGGGGCCACATGGAGCTGTACGCGATCCTGCGCCGGGGCGGATTCACCGATGGAACCGATCTCCAGGAGGCAGCAGCCCGATCGACGAAGGTCGGGGATGAGGAGATGCGGATCAGATCCGGTGGATCCGCAGCTACGTCCTGAGCGAGGACGACGGCAAGCTCGGCACGCTCTGCATCTATGAGGCGGCGAGCCCGGAGGCGATCCGGGAGCACGCGTCGCGCGCGGCGCTGCCGGTCGACGAGATCATCCCGATCGCCGACGACGGTCGTCGTGCGTCCCGACCCGCAGCCCGCCACGGCCAGTTGATATACGAGGAGGATGCGACTTCATCGAATCCTCCTTGCCTGCGGTGCGGCGAGCTTGGCGCTCTGCGCGGGCGCTGCCTCCCAGAAGCGCCGCCGCATCGCTGTCAGGCCCCGTGATCCATGAGAAGTTCACCCTGCTGCCGTGCCCGAGCAAGCCGCGGACGACGCTGCAGCTCGAGGGCTGCGCCGAGCACAGGGTGATCGCCACCGACAAGACGATCGACTCGCTCAACGCGAAGGTGTTTGCGAGGCTGAGAAGCGCCGGCCAAGGCGCCTTCGTCAAGTCCAACGCGGACTGGTTGTCATACCGCGACGCGGCATGCACGACCGAAGCGTCGATCTACAGCGGAGGCAGTATCCAGCCGATCGCCTACGCCAACTGCCTTGTCTCGATCGACGGCTCGCATGCGGCCGAGCTGAAACGGATGCTGATCGCGCTCAGTCCGGCTGGCTGAGCAGCCGCTCACCGCCGTACCCCGCCCCGGCGAAGTAGAGCCCGTGCGCGGGCGCGGTGGGACCGGCTGCGGAACGGTGCGCGCCCTCGAGCAGCTGGGCGAAGTCGCCGGCGGAGCAGCGGCCGCGGGCGACGTCGAGCATCGTCCCGACGAGCGTGCGGTTCATGTGGCGCATGAACGTGTCGGCCTCGATCCAGAACTCGAGCACGTCAGCATCGCGCGCCCGCCAGAAGGCCGCGCGCACGTCGCGCTCGAAGCGCACGTGGTAGGTGTCGGTCGGGGTGAAGGCGGTGAAGTCGTGCGTGCCGACCAGTAGCGCGGCGCACTCGTGCAGCTTCTGCGACGTCGACCGGGTAGCTCCACTGCAGCGCGTGCCCGCGCTCGAGCGCCGAGCGCCCGGCGCGTGCCAGAACCCGGTAGCAGTAGGCGCGCGACGTGCAGTCGCGTCGCGCGTCGAAGCCGTCGGCCACATCGTCGGAGGCAAGGACCGCGACATCCGGCGGGAGCAGGGCATTGAGGCTGCCCAGCGGGGCAGCCTCACCTTCATGCGAGGCCACCTGTGCCCAGGCGTGGACGCCTGCGTCCGTGCGGCCCGCGACCGTGAGCCGCCACCCGACGGCGCAGTACGGTCGCCAGGGCAGCCTCGAGCTCGCCCTGGATCGTGCGCTCCCCCGGCTGTAGCGCCCAGCCGGAGAAGGCGGTTCCGTCGTACTCGATCGTCAGGCGCGCCGTCACCTGTGACGACGGTGTTGGGGGCGGGTGGTGGGACCTTTAGACGAGCTCGAGCAGGACCATCTCGGTCGAATCGCTGCGACGCGGACCGAGCTTCAGGATGCGGGTGTAGCCGCCCTCACGCGCGCTGTAGCGGGGAGCAACCTCCTCGAACAGCTTGTAGACCGCGAACTTGTCCTGGCCCAGGGCGGAGAGCGCCTGGCGCCGGGCGTGCAGGTCACCGCGCTTGGCGAGCGTGATCAGCTTCTCCAGCTCGGGCTTGACGGCCTTGGCCTTGGCCTCGGTCGTCTGGATGCGCTCATGCTCGATGACCTCCTTGGAGAGGTTCATGAGCAGCGCCTTGCGGTGCGAAGCGCTGCGGGAGAGCTGATAACGGTTACGTTGATGGCGCATGGGATGAGTCCTTTACCTGCAGAAGCTTAGCCCTCGCGGAGCGCAAGGCCACGCGCGTGCAAGGTTTCGATCACCTCGTCGATCGACTTCTTGCCGAAGTTCGGGATCGCGTTGAGCTCACCCTCGCTCTTGGACACGAGGTCGCCGACGGTCTGGATGCCGGCGCGCTTGAGGCAGTTGTAGGAGCGGACACCGAGCTCGAGCTCCTCGATCAGGATGTCGTCCATCGCGTTCGGCGCGCGGCCGCCGGGTCCGCGGCCGGCATCGGCACCGACCAGGCCGGCATCGAGGATGCCGCCGGTGTGGGTGTCGCGCAGCTCGATCACGCGGTCGGCGTCGGTGAAGATCGCCAGCTGCGAGATCAGGATCTCGGCGGCCTCACGCAGCGCGGCGTGCGGGTCGATCGAGCCGTCGGTCTCGATGTCGAGCGTGAGCTTGTCGTAGTCGGTCTTCTGGCCGACACGGGCCTGCTCGACGTTGTAGGCGACACGGCGGACCGGCGAGAAGATCGAGTCGATCGGGATCACGCCGATCGGCTGGTCGGCCGACTTGTTCTCCTCGGCGGGGCGATAGCCACGGCCGCGGCCGATCGTCAGGTAGACCTCGAGCTTGGTCTGCTTCTCGAGCGTCGCGATGTGCGCGTCCGGGTTGAGGATCTCGACGCCGGAGGGCAGGTCGATGTCCTTGGCGGTGATCTCACCCGGGCCGCTGACGACCAGCGGCGCCTCGACCTCGGTGGCGTCCGAGTGCATGCGGCAGACGATGCCCTTGAGGTTCAGGACGATGTCGGTGACGTCCTCCTTGACACCCTTGATCGTGGAGAACTCGTGCGCGACGCCCTCGATGCGGACGCTGGTGACCGCGGCGCCCGCCAGCGAGGAGAGCAGCACACGGCGCAGCGAGTTGCCGAACGTGTAGCCGAAACCGCGATCGAGAGGCTCGATCGTGAAGGAGCCGCGGTTCTCCTCCACGGACTCGCTGGTGATTCGGGGGACTTGGAAGTCAAGCATCGCGCGTTCCTAACATCGTGGTTTCGGTCGCCGGATGGGCGGGCCCCATCGGCGTTTCAAGGCCGCGCGCGATGGGACAGCCCACCCGCGCGCGGCGAGCAAATTGGTCTACTTCGAGTAAAGCTCGACGATGAGCTGCTCTTGCACCGGGGCGGCGATCTCTCGCCGCTCCGGCTTGCGGAGCACCTTCGCCGTAAGCGAGTCGTGGTCGGCCTGCAGCCAGGCGGGAACCTGGCCCGTCAGCTCGGTCGCGTCGCGGATCACCTGGGTCGCGGTGGACTTCGATGAGATCGCGATCACGTCGTTGTCCCGCAGCTGGTAGCTGGGGATGTTGACGCGGCGCCCGTTGACGGTCCAATGGCCGTGCAGGATCAGCTGCCGGGCCTGGCGGCGCGAGGCGGCGAAGCCGAGCCGGACAAGCACGTTGTCAAAACGGCACTCGAGCGTGCGCAGCAGGTTCTCACCGGTGATCCCGGGCTGGCGCGAAGCCTTCTCGTAATAGATCCGGAACTGCCGCTCCAGCACGCCGTAATAGCGCTTGGCCTTCTGCTTCTCGCGCAGCTGCAGGCGGTACTCGCTCTGCTTCTGGCGGCCGCGCCCATGCTCGCCGGGCGGGTAGCCGCGGCGCTCGACGCCGCACTTGTCGGTCAGGCAGCGCTCGCCCTTGAGGAACAGCTTCTGACCCTCGCGGCGGCACTGCTTGCACTGTGGTCCAGTGTCTCGAGCCATGGTTAGACCCTCCTCCGCTTGCGCGGGCGGCAGCCGTTGTGCGCCTGCGGGGTTACGTCCTTGACGCCCGTCACCTCGAGGCCGGCGGCCTGAAGCGAGCGGATCGCGGTCTCACGACCGGAACCGGGGCCCTTGACGAACACCTCCACCTTCTGAAGGCCATGCTCGATGCCCTTGCGCGCGGCCGCGTCGGCCGTCACCTGCGCGGCGAACGGAGTCGACTTGCGGGAACCCTTGAAGCCGGCGCCGCCGGCGGACTCCCAGGCGATCACGTTGCCTTCTCGGTCGGTGAGCGAAACGATCGTGTTGTTGAACGAAGTTTTGATGTGCGCCTGGCCGATGGGGATGTTCTTGCGGACCCGGCGGCGGCCACGCTGAGGCCTACGAGGAGCGGGGCTCATGGATTACTTCTTACCTGCCTTCTTCTTCCCGGCCACTTGCATGCGCTTGGGGCCCTTACGCGTGCGCGCGTTGGTCTTGGTGTTCTGGCCGCGCACGGGCAGGCCGCGCCGGTGGCGCAGGCCGCGATAGGAGCCGATCTCCTGCAGGCGCTTGATGGCCTGCGAGCGCTCGCGCCGCAGGTCACCCTCGACGACAACGGAGTTGTCGATCAAATCACGGAGCTTGACGACCTCTTCCTCGGTGAGATCGCGAACCTTGCGGTCCGGCTCGATCCCAGTCTCGGTAAGCAGCTTGTTGGACTTCGAACGGCCGATCCCATAGATATAGGTCAGTCCGATCTCGACACGCTTGTTCAGGGGGATGTTGACCCCGGAGATACGCGCCATCAGCCCTGCCGCTGCTTGTGTCGCGGGTTAGAGCAGATCACCAGCACTCGTCCGTGCCGGCGGATAATCTTGCATTTTTCGCACATCGGCCTGACCGACGGTCGTACTTTCACGTCGCTTCGCTCTCGTCGTGAGTTATTAGCTCTGGGTCCTCGCCTGCGGCTCTGGAGACCGGTACGGTCGCCGCTACCGAGGCGGGAGTCGCGCGCAGCACAAGCGATGCGCTGCAGGCGCAAAAGCGGATAGTAGCAACAACGCGCGGTATCGCGTTGAGCCCGGCCGACCGATTCTGCTGATGCTGGGCTCAGGCAGCCGCCCGGCCGCCCTTGGCCTCGTGCCAGGGTGTCAGGATACGCGGACCGTCGGCGGTGATGGCGATCGTGAACTCGAAGTGCGCTGCCAGCGAGCCGTCCTCGGAGAAGATCGACCAGTTGTCATCCGCCAGCCGCACCTGGTGCTTGCCGACGTTGACCATCGGCTCTACCGCGAGCACCATGCCAACCTCCAGCAGTGCACCGGTGCCAGGCTTGCCGTAGTTCGGAATCTGCGGATCCTCGTGCATCTCGCGGCCGATTCCGTGACCGACCAGGGTGCGCACGATCGAGAAGCCGTTCTCATCCTCGACGTAGTGCTGGATCGCATGGCCGATGTCGCCGAGGTGGTTGCCGGCAACACACTGCGGCACCGCCAGGAGCAACGCCTCCTCGGTCACCGCGAGCAGCTTCTGGGCGATCGGCGAGACCGGCCCGACCGGGAAGGTGCGCGCGGCGTCGGCCACCCAGCCGTCCTTGACCACGCCGATGTCGACCGACAGGATGTCCCCGCGCTCGAGCCGGTAGGCACCCGGGATGCCGTGCACGACCATCGAGTTGGGCGATGCGCAGATCGAGCCCGGGAATCCGCGGTAACCCTTGAAGGCGGGTTCGCAGCCCTGCGAGCGGATGAACTTCTCCGCCGCCTGATCGAGCTCGAGCGTGGTCACGCCCGGCCTGATCTTCGAGGCGAGCAGGTTCATGGTCTTGACCAGGACGTCGCCGGCCGCGGCCATCTGCTCGATCTGCTCGGGGCTCTTCTTGATGATCGCCATCGCTTCAGTGAAGCGTAGATCAAGAGCTCAGGTGTGTGGTGACGCGGAGCCGGCCGGCCCTCCGAAATGACAAAAGCGGACGGCCCCGTCGACGAGACGGGGCCGTCCAGCTTGGTGTACTTGAGGACCCCGTCCGTGCGACGGGGTCCTCAGGTGCTATCTCAGGACTCTGCGACGGCCTGGGTGCTGGCCGATCTGGAAGTTCTTGAAGTAGACCGACGTGCTCTGATAATACCGAGCTGGTAGTACAGCTGCTCGTGCGAGATCCATGGGCCCTTGGCATCGGACTTATCGATCAGCGACATCGGCATCTGGGTGTACTGTGGTCGTGCCCGACTTCAGCTTCTGCTGAACATCGTTGACGTAGAGCTCGACCCAACCGTTGCTGCGAACAGGAAGTGCCAGGTGAAGCGGTACCACTGGCCCTTGACGACCGGGGTGGTCCAGGCGATCTGGCATGGAGTTGGTGCGACGCCGTTGCGCTGGAAGCGGAAGTCACCGTTCTCGATCGAGATGTTCGCGCGGCGGCGTTCCGCCGAAGGGGTACCAAAGACCGCCGTCTCCAACGAGACCGATCCAGCCCTGGCGCGAGCGTGAGGCTCTGGGGGATGTAGACCTCGAAGCTCTGCCAGTACTGCTGCCAGGCTTGAGCACGTCTCGGGTGTGTCGAGCTGCGAGCGCGGATTGACGGTGGGGGTGAGCGGCGCGACGTCGGTGTTGTAGGTCGTGAACTGCTGCACGATGTCGCCGGCGCCGGCGGGATCGGGCACGAGCTGGACGCGGGTCGGGGGTGCCGACTGGTTCATCCACCAGGTTGAGAGCGCGTGCCGTTGAAGAGGATCGTGCCCGTCGACGTGGAACCCGGGGTCGAGGCTGGTGACCGGTCGTGGTGGGGATGGTCGTGCGATGGTGGAAGAGGTCGGATGGTCGAGTTGGCGACTGGGAGGTCGATGGGGTGGTCGAGTCTTGATGGTTGAAGGAGGTCGTGCCCTTCTTGGTGCCGGTCGACCTCGGCCGGTCTTCTTGGTGCGCTTCGTTGAATGCTTCTTGGTCTTCTTCGAATGCTTCGTTGAGTGCTTCTTGGACTTGCTCTTGGCATCTGTCCTGTGCGGAAGCGGCCTTGTGTGGCCGCGACTTCGCGTGGACGGCGGCTGTCGCGTGGTTTACCGCGAACAGCAGCGAGAGGGCGAGGGCAGAATATGAGAGCGAGCAAATTTCGTGCTCGCCGATGATTGATTCGACTCTGAGTCGTTGGGGGGGGGGAACTGCGTAGCTGACTGCATACCCCCTCATCGGGGAGGCTGGTTGCGCCTTTGAACACGCGCCGCCGGACTTGGACAAACGTCCAGGATCAAGTAATGCTTGACCCGTACAAACGTCCAGTCGGTCTCTCTGCGGGCGAGGCGATCGGCTACGCCGCGACTGCGCTAGATCGACTCCTCCAGCAGGAGCGTGGCGATCACGGCGCGGATGTGATCGTGGACCTCGGCCGGCGCGCGGGTCCCGTCGACACGGCGAAGCAGTCCGCGCTCGTCATAGAAGTCGACCAGCGGCGCGGTCTGGTCGTGGTAGACGGCGAGCCGCTTCTGCACGACCTCTGGCCGATCGTCGTCGCGCTGGATCAGGCGCGAGCCGTCCTGGTCACAGATGTCGGGGTTCTTGGGCGGGTCGTAATCCACGTGGTAGTTGTGGCCCGCCTTGACGCACACGCGGCGGCCGGCGATGCGCTTGATGATCTCCGCATCGGGCACCTCGAGCAGCAGCGCCGCAGTTATCCGCCGGCCCTCTGGATCGAGCTGCTGCTCGAGCGCCTCGGCCTGCGCCGTCGTGCGCGGGAAGCCATCGAGGATGAACCCGTCCTGGGTGTCGTCCTCGTCCAGGCGCTCCGCCGCCATCGCCACGATCAGGTCATCCGGGACCAGGCCGCCCGCGTCCATATGCGCCTTGGCCGCCTTGCCGAGCTCGGTTCCGTCCTTGACGTTGGCTCGCAACATCTCGCCGGTCGAGATGAACGGCAGGCGGAAGTCCTCCCGCAAGCGTTCGGCCTGGGTTCCCTTTCCGGCACCCGGCGGCCCAATCAAAATCAGGTTCAGCTGGGGCGGCATGGGGTCGTGATGTTATCGGGGACGGTGCAGGCCCGAGCGTACGCAGTGATCATGCCGTCCGCAGCAGTCAGATCCGGCGCTGCGCAAGCCCCCAGCCGAGACGCGGCCTCAGGTTCGCACCGGCGCGAGTCGCGGCCACTGCTCGGGTCTGGCGCCGCGCGCGCTCGCCGGCTCGGGGCGACGGCCCCACCCCAGGATGCGCGACTCGACAACTCGCCAGCTGGCAGCGGCAACGGCGACGCTCAGCGCGATCGTCAGCAGCGCGTTCAGGTAGATCGAGTTGTTCGGCATGTAGTGGTAGACGACGTTGCGCATCAGCAGGTGGAAGAGATAGAGCGCGTAGCTGATGCGTCCGAGGAAGCGGAGCGGCGCGCAGGCGATGGCGCGGGCGAGCAGGCTGCCAGGGGTTCCGACGAGGTTCACGATCAGCGGAACCGCGAGCAGGCAGGCGCGCAGGTAGACCTGCTCGGTGGTGAGCTGGTAGTTGAAGAGCAGCGTGACGAACAGATACGCGAGGACGACCGCCGACAGCGCGCGCCACAGGCGTCCGCTTCTCGAGCGCGACCTGCATGCTGACGGGAAGCCTGCGGGAGAGCCCGGCGGGAATGCTGATCAGCCGGTGACGCCAGATCACCGCGCCCAGGCAACCGAACAGCAGCTCTGCGGCTCGCGCCGCGGGCGAGTAGTAGACCGCGTAGCCGTGTGCCGGCGCCGATCGGCGCGGCGGCGAGCAGCAGGCCGATCGCGTCGAGCAGCAGCGCGGCCACGAATTCGGCCGCACCCGGAGCGCAGCAGCACCATCAGCACCAGCGGCCAGACGAGGTAGAACTGCTCCTCCTGGGCGAGTGACCAGGTCGGGTTCAGGCTGCCGAGGTCCCTGGCGTGGCCGGTGGCGGCCAGCCAGTTGTTGACGAACAGCAGCGAGGTCAGCGCCTTCTCCGCAAACGGCCAGCCGGTCATCGGGTAGCAGAGCATGTCGACGATCAGCGCGACGACGATCAGCAACCCCAGCGCCGGCAGCAGGCGTCGCGCGCGGCGCCCGTAGAAGCGCGGAGCGAGATGCGTCCGGCCCGGTCCCACTCCTCGTAGAGGAGGGTCGTGATCAGGAACCCGGAGAGCGCGAAGAACAGGTCGACGCCGACGTAGCCGTTGGGCAGGACGCCTGTGTGGGTGAGCATCACGAGCAGAATCGCGATCCCGCGCATGCCGTCTAGGACCGGACGACGCCCGAGCCGCCGTGGGCTCTCGCTTCTCGTATCCATCGCTTCATGGTTACCCATATTGAGATCAGGCTAGCGTCAGGTGTGTGACATGCTAAGCCAGTGCTTAGCTGACGCTTATCCTCTCTTTAGCTCATCGACGGCAGGCGTACACCCGTCTGGACGCAGAACTGCGGAGTCGGCGCAGATTCCGGTGGGGTTACCAGTCAGAACACGCGAACTGCAGCTTCGATTCGCAGGTTGCTGAGGAGCGTGCGATTTTCGGGACGCAGCAGGCGACCTGCGGCAGGGCCACCGCAGGATCGCGTGGTGGCCGCTTCGGGCCGAACGGCCGTGCGCCGAAAGGCGCACGACCCAAAGTCTACTTCAGGAAGCCCTCGTAGTTGCGCATCATCAGCTGCGCCTCCAGCTGTCTCATCGTGTCCAGCGCGACGCCGATGACGATCAGGATCGAGGTGCCGCCGAAGGCGAAGTTGGCGCCCGTCTGGGCGATCAGGATCGTAGGCAGCGCGGCGATGAACGCCAGGAATAAGGCGCCCCAGGAAAGTCGAGCCTGGCCAGATACTCGGTCCAGGAATTCGGCGGTAGGTCGCCCGGGTCTGATGCCGGGGATGAAGCCCCCGTACTTCTTCAGGTTCTCGGCCTGGTCTACCGGGTTGAAGACGATGGCCGTGTAGAAGTACGTGAAGAGGATGATCAGGATGCACTCGCCGACGACGTAGTGCCAGCTCCCGGGCGAGAGGAAGGTGGCGAGGCTGGTGCCCCAGTTGTTGACCTGGTTCTTGCCGATCAGCTGGCCGATCGTCGGCGGGATCGACATGACCGTCGCGGCGAAGATCACGGGGATGACGTTCGCCATGTTGACGGTCAGCGGGATGTAGGTCTGCCCGCCCTGGGTCATTCGTTGGCCGATCACCCGTTTGGCGTACTGCACCGGGATGCGGCGCTGGCCGGTCTGCACGAACACGATGCCGGCGACGACGCGCGAAGACGATGAACGGCATCATCACCTTGAACGACTGGTCCGGGCTGTTCCACCAGGACTGCACGCCGCTCGGGATTCGCGACACGATCGACGCGAAGATCATCAGCGATATGCCGTTGCCGATCCCGCGCTGGGTGATCAGCTCCCCCATCCACATGACCAGCATCGTGCCGGCGGTCAGGGTGATCGCGATCAGGAAGACCTTGCCGATGTTGAAGTTCGGGATCAGGTTGACCCCGGCCTGCGTCTCCAGGCTCTTGAACAGGAAGACGTAGCCGATCGACTGCGCAAACGCCAGCCCGACGGTCAGGTAGCGCGTGTACTGCGTGATCCGCGCCTGCCCCACCTCGCCCTCCTTGGAGAGCTTCTCGAGCGACGGCACGACGACGGTAGGATCTGCAGGACGATCGACGCCGTGATGTACGGCGTGATCCCCAGACCGAAGATCGCCACGCGTGAGAGCGCGCCGCCGGAGAACGTGTTGAGCAGGCCGAGCACGCCGCTGCCGCCGACCGCCTGCTGGATCGACTTCAGCGCGCCCGTGTTGACAGCCGGCGCCGGGATGTAGGCGCCCAGCCGATAGAGGCCCAGCAGCGCGAAGGTGATCAGCACCTTCTTGCGGATCTCCGGGACTCGGAAGGCTCCGAGGATCGTCGAGATCATCTGCTCGCTCTTGGGGTCACCGCGGCGACGGTAGCAGTGCTGCGTGTGGCGGGGGCCACCGGCGTTCAGGACTCGGAAGGGGTGCTCTCGATGAGCTGAACCGTGCCGCCGGCCTTCTCGATCGCCTCACGCGCGCTGGCGCTGACGCCGTGCACGTTTACCGTGAGCGCCTTGCTCAGCTCGCCCTTGGCGAGGACCTTGACCGGGATGTCTCTGCGGGTCGCGAGGCCCTTCTGCTTCAGCGACTCCACGTCGACCACGGCGCCGGCATCGAAGCGCGCCTCGAGGTCCTGGAGGTTGACCGCCTGCGTGTGCGTGCGGAACGGCTCGAACGGCATCGACTTCTTCATGTGCGGGCCGCGCAGCTTGCGCATCCGCATGTGAATCGGCATCTGGCCGCCCTCGAAGTTCGCGCGCGACTTGGAGCCGGTGCGGGAACCAGCGCCCTTCTGGCCGCGGCCGGAGGTCTTGCCGGTGCCGGATCCCTCGCCACGCCCGATGCGCTTACGCGGCTTGCGCGAGCCCGGGGCCGGCTTCAGATTGTGCAGGCCGATCTCCTCGGCGGGGAGTCTCTTCAGTCTTGTCACTCATGCTTCGTCAACCTCGACCAGATGTCGGACCTTGTGCAGCATGCCCCGCATCTGGGGCGTGTCGTCGACCTCGACCGTCTGGCCGATGCGACGCAGCCCGATCGAGCGGAGCGTGTCGATCTGCCGCTTGTCCGAGCCATTCTTGGACTTCAGCTGCTTGACCTTCAGCGTGGCGCTCATGCCGCTGCCTCCGCGTCACCGTCAGCAGCCTCGACCTTTCCATTGACCGGCTCCTCGGCGCTGAGGCCGAGGACGGCGTTGATCGAAAGGCCGCGCAGGTCCGCGACCTCCTCGGGAGTGCGCAGCGACTCGAGCCCGGCCATCGTCGCCTTGACGAGGTTGATCGGGTTCTGCGAGCCCAGCGACTTGGAAAGGATGTCGTGGATTCCCGCCAGCTCCAGCACGGCGCGCACGCCGCCACCGGCGATCACGCCGGTACCGGGCGCAGCCGGCTTGAGGAACACGCGACCGGCTCCGAAGATGCCGGTCGTCTGGTGGGTGATCGTCGAGCCGTGCTTGGGAACCCGGTAGAGGTTCTTCTTCGCCCTCTCGACACCCTTCTGGATTGCAACGGGAACCTCGTTGGCCTTGCCGTACCCCACACCGACCACCTCGCGCTCATCGCCGACCACGACCAGCGCGGTGAACGAGAAGCGACGGCCGCCCTTGACGACCTTTGCGACGCGGTTGATCTCTACGACTCGCTCCTGAAGGTCGAGCCCTGCTGCGGAAACTGTGCGATCTCGTGCCATGAATTCAGTCCAGAGTAGCGTCCGGAGGGCGCTTAGAAGATGAGCCCGCCCTCGCGGGCACCGTCGGCGAGCGCCTGCACGCGCCCGTGGTATTGATAGCCGCCGCGGTCGAAGACCGCGGACTGGACGCCGGCCGTTTGGGCGCGCTGCGCCAGCAGTTCGCCGGCCTTCTTGGCCTGCTCGCTGCCCTTGAGGTCGCGCAGTGGTGCCTCGATCCAGTTGACGGCAGCCAGCGTGCGGCCGGCATCGTCGTCGATCAGCTGTGCGGCGATGCCGCGGTTTGAACGGAACACCGCGATCCGCGGGACGCTCGGCCGTGCCGCGAACCTTCGCGCGTACCCGACGGCGCCGCTTGAGGCGCAGTGCTTCCTTCGTCTTGACGCTCATGCTCGCTTACCGACCTTCCTCGCGACGTACTCGCCCTCGTAGCGGATGCCCTTGCCCTTGTAGGGCTCCGGCTTGCGCTGCTTACGGATCTGTGCAGCGATCTCACCGACCATCTGCTTGGACGCACCCCTGACGGTGATCCGGGTCGGCTGCGGGACCTCGAACGTGATCCCGTCCGGCGCCTTGACCTCAACCGGGTGCGAATAGCCCAGGGCAAGCTCCAGGTCGCGGCCCTTGAGCGCGGCTCGGTAGCCGACGCCCTGGATCTCCAGATTCTTCTGGTAGCCGGCGGTGACACCGGTGACCATGTTGGCCACGAGCGTGCGCGTCAGGCCGTGCAGGGCACGATGCTCGCCACGATCGGTCGGACGGGAAACGACCAGCTGGTCGCCGCCGTCGCCGCGGTCTGCTCGACGGTGATGTCGCGCGAGATCCGCTCCGAAAGCTCGCCGTTGGGGCCCTTCACGGTCACGAGCTCAGGCTCGATCGTGACGGTCACGCCGCTGGGCACGGGGATGGGTTGTCTACCAATTCTCGACATTGCTGCTTGGTCCTCAGGTCTACCAGACCTTGGCCACTACCTCCCCACCGATACCGAGCTGGCGGGCATCGTGACCGGTCATCACGCCACGCGAGGTGGAGATGATCGCGGTGCCCATGCCGCCCTGGATCTTGGGGATGTGTGTGTGATCGACGTAATGGCGCTGGCCCGGACGCGAAACGCGCTGGATGCCGCTGATCACGGGCTTGCGGTCCTTTGTGTACTTCAGCGTGACGGTGATCGACTCACCCGGACGCTCGGCGCTCGGCGGCACCACGTCGTACGCCTCGATGTAGCCCTGCTCCTTGAGGATCCGCGCGAGCTCGCGCTTGAGCTTCGAGGAGGGGATCGAGACATCGTGGTGCTGGGCCTTGGCGCCGTTGCGCAGGCGCGTCAGGAAGTCGGCCACGGGATCGGTCATCGACATTCGATCACCAGCTCGACTTCGTCATCCCGGGGATGTACCCGTTGTGCGCCAGCTCGCGCAGGCAGATCCGGCACACGCCGAACTTGCGGTACACGGAGCGCGCCCGGCCGCAACGACGGCAGCGGGTATAGCCTCGGGTCTTGAACTTGGGGGTCCGCTGCTGGCGGACTCGCTGTGATGTCTTGGCCACTGTTGTGCTTCCTAACTCTGTGCCGGCCTTGAGGCCGGCCGCTCTTGGCGAATGGCATGCCGAGGGCTTCGAGCAGAGCGAAGGACTCCTCGTCAGTGCAACGGTTGGTCGTGATCGTCACGTCGAGGCCACGGGTCTGGTCGACCTCGTCGTAGTCGATCTCGGGGAAGATGATCTGCTCGCGGATACCGAGCGTGTAATTGCCGCGTCCATCGAACGAGCGCGGGCTGACACCCTGGAAGTCACGGATCCGCGGCATCGCCACCGAAAACAGGCGATCCAGGAACTCGTACTGACGGTCACCACGCAGCGTCACGGCCAGGCCGACGGGCATGCCCTCGCGCAGCTTGAACTGGGCGATCGACTTGCGCGCACGACGCACGTTCGGCTTCTGGCCGGTGATCTGCGCGAGCTGGTCGGCAGCCGCCTCGAACAGCTTCGAGTCCTGCTTGCCATCGCCAACGCCCATGTTGACGGTGACCTTCAGGATCTTCGGAGCCTGCATCGGCGTGTCGTAGCCGAAGCGCTCGATCAGCGCCGGGCGAATCTCGTTCTCGTACCTGGTCTTCATACGTGCAGCCATCAGTCGATCCTCGTTCCACTGCGGCGGGCGACGCGAACGCGCTTGCCGTCCACAACCTCGACTCCAACCCGGGTCGGCTTGCCGTCCTTCGGATCGACGAGCGCCACGTTGGAGACGTGGATCCCGCCCTCCTTCTCGATCACGCCGCTGGTCTGCTGCGCGGTCGGTGACATCCGGGTTGGCCTTCTGGTGCCGCTTGATCATGTTCAGTCCCTCGACGAACACGCGCTCGTGCTTGGGATCGACACGCAGGACACGGCCCTGCTTGCCACGGTCCTTGCCGCTGGTCACGATCACCTGATCGTCGGTCTTGATGCGCGCGGGCATGGCTAGAGCACCTCCGGCGCGAGCGAGACGATCTTCATGAAGTTGCGCTCGCGCAACTCACGCGCGACCGGCCCGAAGATGCGGGTGCCGCGGGGGTTGTTGTTGTTGTCGATGATCACTGCGGCGTTCTCATCGAAGGCGATGTAGGTGCCGTCCTCGCGGCCGTGCGCCTTCTTGGTGCGCACGACCACCGCGTCGACGACATCGCCCTTCTTGACCGCACCGCCGGGGCTGGCCTGCTTGACGGTCGCCTTGACGACGTCGCCAACGCCCGCGTAACGACGGCGGCTGCCGCCCTTTACGCGGATCACGAGGATCTCACGGGCGCCGGTGTTGTCGGCGACGCGCAGTCTTGTCTCGTTCTGAACCATTACTTGGCCCTCTCAACGACCTGGACCAGGCGCCAGCGCTTGGAGCGCGACAGCGGCCGCGCCTCACGCACCACGACGGTGTCGCCGATGTGCGCGTCGTTGCTCTCATCGTGGGCGTGCAACGTGTTGGAGGTACGGACGATCTTCTGGTACTTGCGGTGACGGCGGGCCACGTCGATGCGCACGGTGATGGTCTTGTCCGCCTTGTCGGAGACGACCACGCCCTGACGCGTCTTCTGCTGACCGGTCTCGTGCTCACGCGCCGGGGTGGCGGTGCGCTCATGCGCGCCGGCCTTCCACTTGGCACGCTCGGACGCGCGACCGGTACGACGCGCGGCGGCCTTCTTGGCACGCTCCGCGTCGCGCTCGGCATGACGCTCCTCCGGGGTCAGCGCAGCGACGCGGACCAACCTTGGCTGCCTTGCGGGCCTTGATCGCGACCTTGCGCTCCTTCGGCGTCAGCAGCACCTGCGGCTCAGAGGGAGCAGCGGCTCGGCCGGCAGCAGCAGCCTCGGCCGGAGCAGCGGCTTCGGCTCAGCTTCAGCCTGGGCAGTCGGCCTGCTCGGCCACCGCTCAGTCGTCGGCAGGAGCAGCCTCGGGCGTGGGGTCCGCCGCGGAGGCAGTCTGTTCGTTCATCTCTGCCGGAGCGGCGGACTCCGTCCGCCGGCTCGGCAGCCGGCGTCTCTTCAGTTTTCTCTTCGTCAGCCATTGGTCTCAATTCCACGTTCATTGGCGATCGTCAGTGCCCTGGCGATCTCCTTCTTCGCACGACGCATCCCCGCCGTGTTCTCCAGCTCGCCGGTGGCGTGCTGGAAGCGCAGGCCGAGCAGGTCCCGGCGCGCTGTCTTGATGTGCTCGACGAGCTCCCGCTCGTTCAGATCACGCAATTCAGTCGGCTTCATGGTCAGCCCTCTTCCCGCACAACGAACTTCGTACGGACCGGCAGCTTGTGCCCCGCCAGGCGCATCGCCTCACGGGCGAGCTCCTCCGGCACACCGGCCAGCTCGAACATCACTCGGCCCGGCTTGACCACGGCCACCCAGCCCTCAGGCGAACCCTTGCCGGAGCCCATGCGGGTCTCGGCGGGCTTCTTGGTGAAGGGCTTGTCAGGGTAGACGTTGATCCACACCTTGCCGCCACGACGGATCTTGCGGGTCATCGCGATACGGGCAGCCTCGATCTGGCGGTTGGTGATCCAACCGGCGTCGAGTGCCTTCAGCCCGTACTCGCCGAACTGAACCTTGACCTGCCCGCGCGACAGCCCGGCGCGACGGCCGCGATGCTGCTTACGGTGCTTGACACGCTTGGGGGCGAGCATCAGCTGTTACCTCCAGCGGGCGCGGTACCACCGCCGGCGTTTCCGCCGCCCTGGTTACCGCCACCCTGGCCGCCGCCCTGCGGGCGCGGACCACGGTTCTGCTGACCGCCGCCGCCACCGCGGACCGCGGACCACGGCTGCCGCCGGGACCACCCGGACCACGACCGCCGCCGCCCTGACCGGGACCACCCGGACCACGACCGCCGCCGCCCTGACCCGGACCACCCGGACCACGACCGCCGCCGCCCTGACCCGGACCACCCGGACCACGACCGCCGCCGCCCTGACCGGGACCACCCGGACCACGACCGGGACCCCGGACCACGACCGCCACCGCCCTGACCGGGACCACCCGGACCACGACCGGGACCACCCTGACCGGGGCCACGCCCACGACCACGCTGACCCGTCCGGGCCCGCCGGGCCCGCCGGGGCCGCCGGTACCACCCGGACCGCCCTGGCCGGGACCACGCCCACGACCACGACCGCCGCCCCGGGACCACCGGCGCCACCACCACGGCCACGGTTGTCGCGGCGGTCGCGACCATCACGGCCGCCACGGTCTGACTGCTGCGGGGAAGGTGCGTCCATGATCGTCAGGTCGGCGCCGCTGTAACCCTCGGGCATGATCTCGCCCTTGTTGATCCAGCACTTGACGCCGATGCGACCGAAGGTCGTCTTGGCCTCATGGAAGCCGTAGTCGATGTCGGCGCGCAGCGTGTGCAGCGGCACGCGACCATCGGAGTAACCCTCGGTGCGTGCCATCTCGGCGCCACCCAGGCGGCCGGAGACCTGAACCTTGACGCCCTTGGCGCCCGAGCGCATCGCGCTGGTGAGCGCGCGCTTCATCGCGCGGCGGAAGGCGACGCGGTTCTGCAGCTGCTCGGCGATCGACTGCGCCACCAGGCGCGCGTCGAGCTCCGGACGCTTGATCTCGAGGATGTTGACCTTGACCTGCTTGTTGGTGATGCGATGCAGGTCGCGGCGCAGCTGATCGACCTCGGAACCGGACTTGCCGATCACGATGCCCGGACGCGCGGTGTGGATGTTGACCTCCACCTCGTTGGCGTTCTTGCGGATCGTGATGTCGGACAGGCCGGCATGCGAGAGGCGCCCGACGATGTGCTCGCGGATCTGCGTGTCCTCATGCAGATAGTCCGCGAAGTTCTTCTCGTTGAACCAGTTCGACTTCCAGTCGTGGATGTAACCCACGCGGATCGATTCAGGATGAACTTTTTGACCCATGGATGTTTCTCTAGTTCTTCGGAGTAAGGAGGATGGTCAGGTGCGCGGTGCGCTTGCGGATCTTGGTCGCGCGACCCATGGCGCGCGGACGGAACCGCTTGATGGTCGGACCCTCATCGGCGTGCACCGCCTTGATGACCAGATCCTCGCCGTCGAGATCGTGATTGTTCTCGGCGTTGGCGACCGCTGACTCGAGCAACTTGCTCCAGTCGCGAGCGACCGCACGTGGCGTATGCGCGAGGATAGCGCGTGCGTCCGTAACGCTCTTCCCGCGGATGTTGTCGCAGACGAGCCGCGCCTTGCGGGCAGAGGAGCGAACGTACTTGGCCTGCGCACGAACCACCTGGGCAGCGACGGGCTGCTCCGGCTCCTTGGCGCGCCGCGTCGTCTGGCGCCGCCTTCGGCTTTGCGGCGGGCGCGGGCTTCTCCGCCTTGGCGGCGCTTCGTCGGCTTGGCCGCTTCTCGGCCTTCGGCGCCTCGGCAGCCTCGGTCGCCTCAGCCTTCGGCTTGGCGGCACGCGGCTTGCGCGCCGGCTTCGGCTTCTCCTCGGCTACGGGCTCCCTCAGCCTCTCGGTCGCAGCCTCAGCGGCGGCCTCATCAGCCTTCGGCTTCGCGGCACGCGGCTTGCGCGCCGGCTTCGGCTTCTCCGGCCTTCGACGAGCTCGGCCGGAGCAGACGTCGGCGCGGATGCCGGGCGTCTATCTCTCCGGAGCGCTCTTCAGGCTGTTTCAGTCTCGTCACTCATCGCTTCTTACCTGTACCTGCGTGGCCGCGGTAGAGCCGCGTGGGCGCGAACTCGCCAAGCTTGTGACCGACCATCGACTCGGAGATGAAAACTGGCACGTGCTTACGGCCGTCGTGGACGGCGATCGTGTGGCCCACCATGTCCGGGAAGATCGTGGACGTACGCGACCAGGTCTTGAGCATCCGCTTCTCGCCCGACGCGTTCATCGCCTCGACACGCGCCATCAGGCGCTCCTGGACGAACGGGCCCTTCTTGCTGGAACGACTCAACGCTTCTTACCCCTCTTACGGCCGCGGACGATGTACTTGTCGGAGGCCTTGCCCTTCTTACGGGTGCGGTACCCGAGGGTCGGCACACCCCAGGGCGTCACTGGGTGACGGCCTGCGGTCGTCGATCCCTCGCCGCCACCGTGGGGGTGGTCAACCGGGTTCATCGCAACACCGCGGGTTTGCGGACGCACGCCCATGTGACGTTTGCGTCCGGCCTTACCGATCTTGACGTTCTGATGGTCGGAGTTACCGACCGTGCCGATGGTGGCGCGGCACTCGGCACGCACCTGACGCATCTCTCCCGAGGGGAGGCGCAGCGTGACGTAGTCGCCGTCCTTTGCCAACAGCTGGATGCCAATCCCGGCTGAGCGACCCAGTTGGGCGCCGCGACCGGCGGTCAGCTCGACGTTGTGCACGACCGTACCGGCCGGCATGTTGGCCAGCGGCAGGGCGTTCCCGACGCGGATATCAGCACTCGGCCCGGACTCCACAGTCATGCCGACGTTCAGGCGGGCCGGCGCGATGATGTAGCGCTTCTCGCCATCGGCATAGTGCAGCAGCGCGATGTAGGCGGAGCGGTTCGGGTCGTACTCGATGTGCGCGACCTTGGCTGGGATGCGTCCTTGGTCCGCTTGAAGTCGATCTTGCGGTACAGGCGCTTGGCCCCGCCGCCGCGATGGCGCGAGGTCTTGCGGCCGCGGGCGTTGCGCCCGCCAGACTTCTTCAGGCCCTCCGTCAGCGACTTCTCCGGCTCCGAGCGAGTGATCTCGGCGAAGTCGGGATAGCTGACGAATCGCATCCCCGGAGAGGTCGGCTTCGGCTTACGAATCGGCATTTACTCAGCCCCTTCCAGGCCGCGGAAGATCGGGATCGTGTCGCCCTCGCGCACCTGCACGATTGCCTTCTTCCACTGACGGGTGCGACCGGATGTCTGACCGCGGCGCTTGGGCTTCGACTTGACCGACGAGGTGCGGACCGCGACGACCTTGACGTCGAAGAGCTCCTCGACCGCCTGGCGGATCTGGGTCTTGTGTGCCGTGTCGGCGACCCGGAAGGTGTACTTGCCGAGCTCGGCCAGCACGTAGGTCTTCTCAGAGACGACCGGACGGATGATGACCTGGGTTGCGTCCATTAGTTCTCACCGTCCTCGGAGGTTCCGTTGGCGCGCGCGACGAGAGCCGGCAGCGCCGCCTCGGAAACGAGCAGGCGCGCAGCGCCGATGATGTTGGCGACCCCGGCGTCCTGCACCGGCAGCACGACCACGCGCTCGAGGTTGCGGAACGACAGACCGGCGTCGCGCTCGCTTTCGGCCAGCAGCACCAGCGTTGAGGCATCCTTGCCCCAGCCGGTGAGCAGCTCATTGGCCTGCTTCGTGGCCGGTGCGGTGAACAGACCTGCATCGAAGACGGCCACGGAACCGCGCTTGGCGTGAACCGAGAGCGCGCTGCGCAGCGCGACCCGGCGGGCCTTGCGGTTGACCTTGAAGGTGTAGTGGCGCGGCTGCGGACCAAACACGGTGCCGCCGCCCGTCCAGATCGGGCTACGCGAGGAGCCGGCGCGGGCGCGGCCCGTGCCCTTCTGCTTCCACGGCTTGGCGCCGCCGCCGCGGACCTTGCCGCGCGTCTTGGTCGCGTGTGTGCCCCGACGGCGTGCAGCCTGCTCCGCGCGCACGGTCTCGTGCACGAGGGCCATGTTGAACTCTGCCTCGAACGCCTTGGCGTCGAGCTTGACGGTGCCCGTGGCACCGAGCTTCTTTGCGGTACTAGGCATCGGTGCGAACCTCCACGATCCCGCCCTTGGCGCCGGGAACGGCCCCGCGCACGAGCAGCAGGTTCTGGCTGGCGATCACGTCGACGACGGTCACGCCGCGCTGAGTCACGCGCGCGTCGCCCATGTGGCCCGGGCCGCGGATGCCCTTCATCACGCGTGCCGGCCAGGCGGACGCGCCGATCGAACCCGGCGCGCGGTAGTTGTGCGAGCCGTGGGTCTTGGGACCGCGGTGGAAGTTGTGGCGCTTGATCGTGCCCTGGAAGCCCTTGCCCTTGGAGGTGCCGGAGATCTTCACCTTGTCGCCGGCGTTGAAGGTCTCGACGGTGACGGTGTCACCCATCTGCAGCTCGGCGCCCTCGTCGCGGAACTCCACGAGGTGCTTGTGTGCCGAGGCGCCCGCCTTCTTCAGGTGGCCGAGCTCCGGCTTGGAGAGATGCTTCTCCTTGGTCTGACCGAAGGCGAGCTGCACGGCGCTGTACCCGTCGCGCTCCTCGTTGCGGATCGCGGTAACGGGGCACGGGCCGGCCTCGAGCACGGTGACGCGCTCGACCTTGCCGTCCTCCTGGAACACCTGGGTCATCCCGATCTTCTTGGCGAGAATCGCGGCCATGGCTCTAGGAGGCGAGACGGATCTCGATGTCGACGCCGGCCGGAAGGTGGTCCAGGCGCTGGAGCGAATCGACCGTCTTCGGGGTCGGCTGGTGGATATCGATGAGACGCTTGTGCGTCCGGATCTCGAAGTGCTCGCGCGAGTCCTTGTCCTTGAACGGCGAACGGATCACGCAGTACACGTTCTTCTCCGTCGGGAGCGGCACGGGACCGGAAACGGTCGCGCCGGTGCGCGTCGCCGTTTCGACGATCTCCTTCGCCGCCGTCTCGATGGCCGAATGGTCGTAGCTCTTGAGACGGATTCGAATTTTGTTTTGGGCGATGGTTGCCACTTCTGACTCTTGACTCTTCTCGTGTTCAGAGCGGGCCGGCCCCGAAGGCTTCAGCCCGCCCCTCTTCGTATGTGCTGCGATCGGTACTTCGGTGCTGGGTTAGAAAGGGGGCGGTCCAGCGGAACCGCCCCTCACCCTTGCGTACTACTCGATGATTTCGGAAACGACCCCGGAGCCGACCGTACGGCCGCCCTCGCGGATCGCGAACCGCAGGCCCTGGTCCATGGCGATCGGCTGGATCAGCTCGATCTCCATCTGGACGTTGTCGCCGGGCATGACCATCTCCGTGCCCTCGGGCAGGTTGGCAACGCCGGTGACGTCAGTGGTGCGGAAGTAGAACTGCGGACGGTAGCCGGTGAAGAACGGCGTGTGGCGGCCACCCTCTTCCTTCTTGAGGATGTAGACCTCGGCCTTGAACTTCGTGTGCGGCGTGATCGATCCCGGCTTGCAGAGAACCTGCCCGCGCTCGATCTCCTCGCGCTTGGTGCCGCGCAGGAGGCAACCTACGTTGTCGCCCGCCTGGCCCTCGTCGAGGATCTTCTTGAACATCTCGACGCCGGTGACGACGGTCGAGGTGGTCGCCTTGACGCCCACGATCTCGACGGTGTCGCCCGTGTGGATGACGCCCTGCTCGACGCGACCGGTCGCGACGGTGCCGCGGCCGGTGATCGAGAAGACGTCCTCGACCGGCATCAGGAACGGCTTATCCAGATCGCGGACCGGCTGCGGGATGTAGGAGTCGAGCTGCTCAGCGAGCTCGAGGATCTTGGCCTCGTACTCCTTGTCGCCCTCGAGCGCCTTCAGCGCCGAACCGACGACGAACGGGATGTCGTCGCCCGGGAAGTCGTACTCGGACAGCAGGTCACGGATCTCGACCTCGACGAGCTCGAGGAGCTCGGGATCGTCGACCATGTCTGCCTTGTTGAGGAAGACGACGATGTACGGGACGCCGACCTGGCGCGCGAGCAGGATGTGCTCCCGGGTCTGCGGCATCGCGCCGTCAGCTGCCGACACGACCAGGATCGCTCCGTCCATCTGGGCGGCGCCGGTGATCATGTTCTTGACGTAATCGGCGTGACCCGGGCAGTCCACGTGCGCGTAGTGACGGTTGCTCGTCTCGTACTCGACGTGGGAGGCGGCGATGGTTATTCCTCGCGCCTTCTCCTCGGGTGCGTTATCGATCTGATCGAAAGCGCGAACCTCGCCGGTGCCGAAATGATCATGCAGCACCTTGGTGATGGCGGCCGTCAGCGTCGTCTTGCCATGGTCGATGTGACCGATGGTCCCGACGTTCACATGGGGCTTATCGCGCTCGAACTTGGCCTTAGCCACTTTTTGGTGCTCCTTCTTCTCAGATGAATTCCGTTCGCCCATTGGGCGAACCTCAAGAATCTATCGGACTTCCGTCCGATCGGGGTGCTACTTGCCCTGCAGTTCGCCGATGACCTTCTCGGCGATGTTCGGCGGAACCTCGTCGTAGCGCTCGAACTGCATCGTGAACGTAGCTCGGCCCTGCGTGTTTGAGCGTACATCAGTTGCGTATCCGAACATCTCGGCGAGAGGCACGACTGCCGTGACCACCTGCGCGTTGCCGCGCGGCTCCATGCCCAGCACCTGCCCGCGACGGCGGTTCAGGTCGCCGATCACGTCGCCCATGAACTCCTCAGGAGTTACGACCTCGACGGAGAACACGGGCTCGAGCAGCACCGGCTTGGCGCGCTGCGCGGCCTCCTTGAAGGCCAGCGAACCGGCCACCTTGAACGCGATCTCCGACGAGTCCGTGTCGTGGTACTTGCCGTCGACCAGCGTTACCTTGACGTCAACCATCTGGTAACCGGCCCTCGGGCCATTGGCTCAGCGCCTCCTCGACGCCCTTCTCGACGGCGGGGATGAACTCGGTCGGAATCGAGCCGCCCTTGATCTTGTTGACGAAGTCAAAGCCCTCGCCCGGGTTCGGCTCGATGTCGATGTAGACGATGCCGTACTGGCCCGAGCCACCGGTCTGGCGCACGAAGCGGCCCTCGACCTTTTGCGCGGTGCCGCGGATGGTCTCGCGGTATGAGACCTGCGGACGGCCGACGTTGGCGTCGACCTTGAACTCGCGCATCATCCGATCGACGAGGATCTCCAGGTGCAGTTCGCCCATGCCGGAGATCTCGGTCTGGCCGGTCTCCTCGTTGGTCGCGACCTGGAAGGTCGGGTCCTCCTCGGCCAGGCGCTGGAGGGCGACGCCCATCTTCTCCTGGTCGATCTTGGTCTTCGGCTCGATCGCAACCTTGATCACGGGCTCGGGGAAGTCGATCGACTCGAGCTTGATCGGCGCGTCGACGGCGCACAGCGTGTCACCGGTGACGACCTGCTTGATGCCGACGCCGGCGGCGATGTCGCCCGCGTAGACCTGCTGCAGCTCCTCGCGCTCGTTGGCGTGCATCATCAGCAGGCGGCCGATGCGCTCGGACTTGCCGGTGGAGACGTTGAGCACACGGCCGCCGGCCTCGAGCTTGCCCGAGTAGACACGGAAGTAGGTGAGCTTGCCGACGAACGGGTCGGCCATGATCTTGAAGGCCAGGGCGCTGAACGGCTCCTCGTCGGAGGCGTGGCGCTCGGCCGGGATCTCGTTGCCGTCCTCATCGGTCTTGCCGGGCAGGACGCCGTCGATCGCGGGCACGTCGAGCGGCGTCGGCAGGTAGTCGAGGATCGCGTCGAGCAGCGGCTGCACGCCCTTGTTCTTGAAGGCGGAGCCACAGAGCACCGGAGTCAGCTGGCTGGAGAGCGTCGCCTTGCGGATCGCGGCCTTGAGCGTCGCGACCGGGATCTCCTGATCCTCGAGGATCATCTCGACGAGCTCGTCGTCGTAGTGGGAAACCTCCTCGAGCAGGTGCTCGCGGGCGGCGGCAGCCTCGGCCTGCAGCTCGGCGGGGATCTCGGTGACCTCCTGCTCCTTGCCGAGGTCGTCCTTGTAGATGATCGCGTGGTTCTCGACCAGGTCGATGATGCCCTTGAGGTCGGCCTCCGCGCCGATCGGCAGCTGGATCGGCACCGGGTGGGCGCCGAGGCGATCGATCATCGTCTGCACGGCGTGCTGGAAATCGGCGCCGATGCGGTCCATCTTGTTGATGAACGCGATGCGCGGGACGTGGTACTTGTCGGCCTGGCGCCACACGGTCTCGGACTGCGGCTGTACGCCGGCGACGGAGTCGAACAGCGCGACGGCGCCGTCGAGCACACGCAGCGAGCGCTCGACCTCGGCGGTGAAGTCGACGTGGCCGGGCGTGTCGATGATGTTGATGCGCGTGCCGTTCCACTCGCAGGTGGTCGCGGCCGAGGTGATCGTGATGCCGCGCTCCTGCTCCTGCTCCATCCAGTCCATGACGGCAGCGCCCTCGTGCACCTCACCGATCTTGTAGGTGCGCCCGGTGTAGAACAGGATCCGCTCAGTCGTCGTCGTCTTACCGGCGTCGATGTGGGCCATGATCCCGATGTTGCGGGTGTTCTCGAGGCTGAACTTGCGGGGCATTCTTTCTTCTTCGCTTCGTCTTTTGAGCTGGCTTCTGGTGCGGAGGCGGTGCTTCACCCGGACGGCTGCGGGCGTGAAAAAGGGCCCCAGGGGCCCTGACACGACGCGGATTGTCGCCAGGGGCAGTTCGTCTAGTTCTGCAGCGTCTCCATAAGGCAGGTGGTTCGCCCGGACCGTGGCGCGCGTTCGCGCAGGCCTCATCCGGAGCGGCCAAGGAATATAGCAGGCCCTTGGTCCTGCCGGAGATCGATGCCCGCTCCAGCCCCGCCCACCGCGGGCGAAACAGAGGAAACGCGAGGGTCGCCCACCGCACGGGACCGGGGGCTGCAGTGGAACAACCCTCGCGTGAACAGAGTGTACAGGCAACCTGCAGATGACGCATGACGTTGTGGTCATCTGCTCTGAGTTTCTACCCGCGAATGACGAGGGCGCCGGTTGGCCGCCAGCCTCTGAGCTCGCCTGCAAACGAACGAGAGGGCGCCCGGAGATCGGGGCGCCCTCTGTGAAGCTCTACTGAAGCAGTGCGCCCGGCGGGTGCCGAGGCGGCCGCGGATCGCGTCTACCAGCGGTAGTGGGCGAAGGCCTTGTTGGCCTGCGCCATGCGGTAGATGTCGTCCTTGCGCTTGAACGCGTTGCCCTGCTGCTGCTGCGCGTCCAGCAGCTCGTTGGCGAGCCGCTGGGCCATGGTGCGCTCACGGCGCTGGCGGGCGAAGGTGACGAGCCAGCGGACGGCCAGGGTGCGAGAGCGCCGCGGCGGGACCTCCACCGGCACCTGATAGGTCGCGCCGCCGACGCGGCGGGAGCGAACCTCCAGCACCGGGGTGAGCGCCTTGACGCCGGCCTCGAGCGCCTCGAGCGCCGGCTTCCCGGTGCGCTCCTCCATGATCGCGAGCGCGTCATAGACGATCGACTCGGCGACGGACTTCTTACCGTCCAGCATCACCTTGTTGATGACCTGCTGGACCAGACGATTGCGATACACGGCGTCCGGCTCAACGGCCCGGACCTGTGCGGCTGCGCGACGCGGCACTCAGGACTCCTTACTTGGCCTTCACGCCGTACTGCGAGCGGGCCTTCTTGCGGTCCGACACACCAGCGGCGTCGAGCGTCCCGCGGATAACCTTGTAACGGAAGCCCGGGAGGTCCTTGACGCGGCCGCCACGAACGAGCACGACCGAGTGCTCCTGAAGGTTGTGACCCTCGCCCGGGATGTACGCACCGACCTCCATGCCATTGGTGAGCCTCACGCGCGCGACCTTGCGCAGCGCCGAGTTCGGCTTCTTCGGCGTGGTGGTGTAAACGCGCGTGCAGACGCCGCGGCGCTGAGGCGCAGCGACCTTCTTCTTGCGGCCCTTGCCGGACTTGAGACCCGGGGTGGCAAGCTTTTTGGCGGGCTTCTTACGGCCCTTGTTAATTAGCTGGCTGGTTGTCGGCATTCGGCGTGCCAATGTAGCAGGGTCGCGCTCCATGCGGCACGCACCGCCTCGCGGCTCGTACCTCTGTCGAGCCAGGCTGAAACTTACGTCCGGTTTCTGGATTTTCGGGCCAGATTGCCGATGAGGCGTGGCATATGACCTTCAGCCGTCGTGCCTGCACACTCTCCGCGCGCGCCGCCGTCGTGCTCCTGGCGCTGGTGACCTTCGTGGCCCCCGCCTACGCCAAGTCGCACCGCCACCGCCGCATCCCGGCAAGCTACGCGCGCCGCGTGACCAAGGCGCAGTCGAGCGCAATTTCGAGCGCGCTGCTGCACAGCACTCGGCTGAAGCGCGGCCAGCTGACCACCGAGGGGCTCTGCGACAAACCGAGCAAGGACCACGCGACCTGCAACCTCGAAGTGCTCGCCGTTCGCAGAACGCACAGGTTCGTTCATCCGCGCGTGGCGCGGCAGCACACCAAGCTGACACGGGCGACAAGGCGCGGACGGCGCCCGCACTCGAGCGCCGGTGCGGATATCGCCCCGGCGTCGACGCCGGAACCTTCATCGGGCACGCCCGCGTGGCTGCAGCAGGCCTACGACACGACCTGGCTGTCAGCGAATCAGGGGACAAACGACACCGTCGCGATCGTCGACGCCTACGACGATCCGACCGCGGCAAGCGATCTGGCCACCTACCGCTCGCACTTCGGCCTGCCGGCCTGTACCCAGGCCAGCGGCTGCTTCACGGTCGTGAACCAGAGCGGCAAGACCCAGGCCCAGGCATCCAGCTGGCCGACAGCCAACGGCGATTGGAACCTGGAGACCTCGATGGACCTGGACGCCGTGTCCGCGATCTGCCCGAACTGCCACATCGTGCTGGTCGAGGCCACCACCGACGGCTGGAGCGACCTCGTCACCGCCGAGGGCACGGCGGCGAACTACCCGGGCGTGGATCAGGTCTCAGACAGCTGGGGGATGATGGTGCCGGCGGCACCTTCCCCGCTGGCGTTCGGCTATCCGAACGTCTCGATCGTGGCCTCTTCCGGCGACACCGGCTATCAGCTCAGCGCCGGACCCCAGTACCCCGCGTCCGAGCCGAACGTCGTCTCCGCCGGGGGCACCACCCTTACCACCGGGAGCGTCAGCGGCTACCGAGGGTTCACCGAAACGACCTGGGCTGGAGCGGGCTCGACCTGCGACACATATGTATCCAAGCCGAGCTGGCAGCACGGCGCCTGCACGGGTCGCGCCTCCTCGGATGTCTCGGCTGACGCCGACCCGAACACCGGACTTCGGCTCTACGACACTGCCGGCGGCGGCTGGCTCCAGGCCGGTGGCACGAGCCTCTCGTCTCCGCTCGTGGCCGCGTTCGAGGCGCTGGTCCAACCAACGGCCAAGACCGGCCAGTGGGCGTACAGCGACGCGCCCCTGCTCGACGACATCACCGTCGGAAAGAACGACGCCACGCCGTCAGAGGATCTGTACGGCACCTGCTCCACTCTCCTTGTCTACCTCTGCAACGCGCGCGCCGGCTACGACGGCCCAACCGGCAACGGTTCGATCGACGGCGACGTGGTCGCTGGTGGCCCGGGCATGGGCGGCCCCGACTGCGCCGCGAGCAGTTGCGGCAGCGGCTCGAGTGGCTATGCCTCATCGGCCCTCACCGCGAGCTCGGCGACGCTTGAGGCAGCCCTCTACCCGAACGGGCTGGCGACCAGCTACTACTGGCAGTACGGCACATCGACCGGCTTCGGCAACCAGACGGGCACCGCTACCACCACCGGCTCCTCGGGCGGGGTCGCGATCAAGAGCACGCTGCAGGGGCTGTCGGCTTCCACCACGTACTACTACCGACTGGTCGCGACCAACGCCGATGGCACCGTATACGGCTACACCTTCTCACTCACGACCGCGGCGCCTCCGGCGAACACGGTCAGCCCGAGCGTGAGCGGCACGGCCCAGCAGGGTGTGCTGCTGATCGCCAACACAGGCACGTGGACGCCTAAGCCGACCAAGTACTCCTACCAGTGGCAGCGCAACACCGGCAGCGGCTGGTCGAACATCAGCGGCGCAACGGGGCAGACGTACAGGCCCGGCGCCGCTGACCTGGCGGCGACGCTGGATGTGATCGTGAGCGCGACCGATGCTGCCGGCACGGCTTCGGCAACAAGCGCCGCCACCTCCGCAGTGCTCTCGGGCGCCCCGGTCAACACCACAGCCTCCCACGATCACCGGCAGCGCTCCCAAGCAGGGCGTAGCACTCAGCGTCGCCGTCGGCAGCTGGAGCCCTGCAGCAACCAGCTACAGCTATCAGTGGCAGCGCAACACCGGCAGCGGTTGGGTCGACATCACCGGCGCCACCGGCAACTCCTACACGCCCGGCACAGCCGACCTCGGCGTCCATTTGCAGGTCCAGGTCACCGGCCACAACGCCTACGGCACCGGTACCGCCACCGCCTCGATCTCAGGCACGGTCGCTACGGGAACACCCGTGAACATCTCGACCCCGACGATCACCGGCACGCCCGCGCGTCTCGACGTTCTCAGCGTCAGCGGAGGCTCGTGGTCACCGACGGGCACGCCGAGCTACCAGTGGGAGCGCTGTGCGAACTCGAGCTGCAGCGCGATCAGCGGCGCGACCTCGTCGACGTACACCCCGGTGCTGGCCGACGAAGGAGACACGCTCGAGCTCGTGGTCACCATGACCAACTCGTATGGGCATGCGTCAGTGACGACTGCGTCCACGGCGGCGATCGCGGCGAGCCCGCCGACTTCGGCGGCCAATCCGTCGATCACGGGAACCGTGGTTGAAGGCGACACACTGACCGCGCATCCCGGGGGCTGGGGACCCAGCGACGAGACGAACCACTCCAGTGGAAGGCATGCTCCGGCGGTTCGTGCGCGGCGATCTCCGGGGCAACCGGACTGACCTTCACGCTGACCGCTGCTCAGGTTGGCGACACCATCGAGTGCAGGTGATCGGCACCAACGTCGACGGGTCAGTCACCAAGGTCAGCGCGCAGACGGGCGTCGTCGCAGCCTAGTGCTCGTCTGAAAAGGGGCGGCCAAGCGCGGCCGCCCCTCTCTCTTCAGTCAGATAAGACGAACCTACGCCGCGACGGGGGAGAGGCCGAGCGCCTCCTCCGGCGTGACGTAGGGAACGCCGGCGACCCCAGCCACAGCCTCGTAGGTGACGGCGCCGTTGGCGACGTTCAGACCGAGGCGGTGGCCCGGGCTCTGGGCGATGAAGGCCGCGGCGCCCTCGTTGGCCAGGTCGATCGTGTAGGGCAGCGTGGCGTTGGTCAGTGCGTAGGTCGAGGTGATCGGCACAGCGCCCGGCATGTTGGCGACGCAGTAGTGGGTGATGCCGTCGACCTCGTAGGTCGGGTTGGTGTGCGTGGTCGGACGCGAGGTCTCGAAGCATCCGCCCTGGTCAATCGAGACATCGACCAGCACCGCCTGCTGCTTCATGATCGAGAGCTGCTTGCGGGTTACGACGTGCGGTGCCTTGGCGCCGACGACCAGCACGGCGCCGACGACGAGATCGGCCTCCGGCAGCATCTCCTCGACTGCCAGCGTCGAGGCGTAGAGCGTGTCGGCACGGCCACCAAAGGCGACGTCGAGGTCGCGAAGGCGATCGAGGTTGCGGTCGAACACGGTCACCGTTGCGCCCATGCCGATCGCAACCTGAGCAGCGTGGTAACCCACAACCCCACCGCCGATCACGAGCACGTTGGCGGCGGCAACGCCGGGCACGCCGCCGAGCAGGATCCCGCGGCCGCCGAGCGGCTTTTCGAGCATGAAGGCGCCGGCCTGCGTCGCGATCTTGCCGGCGACCTCTGACATCGGGGCGAGCAGCGGCAGGCGGCCGTTGCGGTCCTCGACCGTCTCGTATGCGATGCAGGTGGCGCCGGTCTTGGCAAGCCCGAGCGTCGAGCTCGACGTTGGCGGCGAGGTGCAGGTAGGTGAACAGCAGGTGGCGCGGCTCGAGCATCGCGACCTCGACCGGCTGCGGCTCCTTGACCTTGACGATCATCTCAGCCTCGGCGAACACCGCCGCGGCGTCGGGAAGGATGTTCGCTCCCTGCTTGACGTAGGCATCGTCTGAGATCGCCGACCCCAGCCCCGCGCCCTGCTGGACGAATACCTCGTGGCCCGCCTCGACGAGCTCGCGCACGCCCGCGGGCGTCATCGCAACCCGGTACTCGTCGACCTTGATCTCGGTCGGCACCCCAACCTTCATACCCCAGCCCTCCACGTAGTAGTTTCTGGGTCAATCATGGTGATGTTTCGAGGATCAGCCAAGGAACTCGGGGTAACTCTGTGGATTCATCATCTCTAGACGACACTGACTTCCGAATCCTCAACGCCCTGGTCGCTAACGGAAGGATGTCCTTCGCGGATCTCGGCAAGGAGGTGGGCCTGAGCCCGCACGGCGCCGCCGACCGCGTGCGCCGCCTGGAGCGCGCGGGCGTGATCAGCGGCTTCACGGTGCTCGTCAACCTGGCCAACGTCGGCACGTCGCTCGACGCCTTCATCGACGTCGCGCTGCTGCCGACGACGCCGTCCGAGAAGTTCGAGAAGAACGTGCTCGCGATCCCCGCGGTCCAGGAGATCGCGTTCGTGACCGGGCGCTTCGACTATCACGTGCGCGTCGCGTGCCGCAGCGCCGACGACCTCGACCACACGGTCCGCGCGATCCGCGAGCAGGGTGTCGCGCGCACCGAGACGCGCATCATCCTGAGGTCCCGCAGGGGGCTCGGGACGATCGCCTGACGCGCGGCTCAGAGACGCTAAGAGGTCAGCTCGCGCCCGCGCAGAGCAAGCCAGAACTCAATCCGGTCCCTGGCCGATGCCAGGTCCCGGCCGGTCAGCTCCTCGACGCGCCTGATCCGGTAGCGCAACGTGTGCCGGTGGCAGAAGAGCCGCTTGGCCGCCCGCTCCCACTGCCCGTTCTCCTCGATGAACGCCTCCAGCGAGCGCATCAACTCGCCGCCGTAGTACCCCTCGCTTTGCTCGATCGGGCCGAGGATCGAGTCACAGAAGAGCTTGAGCGCTTCGTCGTCCTGCAGCGACAGCAGCAGCTGGAACGAGCCGAGGTCACGGTAGGTGGCGATCTTGGCCTCGCGTCCGCCGAGGCCGAGTGCCAAGGCCTCGAGCGTGCAGCGCGCCTCGTGGTAGCTGCGTCGCGCCTCCGCCCCGGCGACCGCACGGCCGACCCCGACACGCACGCTGCTGGCCCGGGAGCTCGCCGCTGACCCGATCGGCCACGCGCTCGGCAAGCGCGAACAGCGCCTCCTCGTCCATGCCGGGGATCAGCGCGACGACCTGCCCGTTGGTGGCGACAAGCCCAGGTGTGGCCTCGGCTCGCAGCGCGGAGGCGAGTGCCGCCTCAGCCAGTTGGAAGCTCGAGCCGCGGCCGTTTCCGTTGCTGGCGCTGCCGGGCTTTGGCAGCGCCAGCACTGCGACGCTGCCGGGGAGGCCGAACGGCTCCAGTCGCCGCTGAAGGTCGGTGCCTGATAACTCGCCGGCAAGCAAGCCGGCGAGCACGTCCCCAGCCAACCGGCGCTCGGTGTCGCCGGCGACACGCTCACGCAGCAGCTCGAGCGCGACGATCGTGACCGCCTGGCGCAGCGCGAGGCGGTCGAAGTCAGACAGCGGCGCGTCGTCCTTGACGGCCACCAGCCAGGCCTCGGGCGCGGGCACGCCGCTGCCGGCGGCTGCCTCCGACGCGACCGGGATCGCCAGGCCACGGCTTGGATCCTCGAGTCCCGGCATGAACTGGACGTGGTCGCGGCGGCCGACGCGTTCGCGCACGCCGTCGCTCAGGACAGTCAGCTCCTCAGGCCCGAGCCGGCGCCGGAAGGCGTGCTGCACAAGCAGCTCGCCACGCGCGTCGAACACGAGCACGCTCGCCCCGACGATCGTCGCGAGCGTCCCCGCGAGGGCCTCGAGGCCGCGCTCCGACAGGACCACCCGCTCGAGGCGCTCCTGGGCCGAGAGCGCGCGGCGCAGCACGGCGTACTGCTCGTTCACCAGCTTCGAGAAGGCCGCCTCGGTGATCGCGATGAACGGCGTCTCATACGGGACCTCGAACACCGGGAACTCGCGCTCGCGGGCGGCCTCGACGAGCGGTTCGGGCACCTGCGCGTGCCCGAACCCGGTGCCGAAGCCGAGGCCGGCGATCTGATGGTCGGCCAGCAGCTCGATGAACTCGCGCTGGCGCGCGGGCGTGTCGAGCTGCATGCCGGTGGTGAGCAGCACCTCACCACCGGACAGCCACTGCGTCGGGTCGAGCAGCTCGGTCATGTGGACCCAGCGGATCGGGAGATCGAGATTGCTCTCCCCCGCGAGCACACTGACGTCCAGGTCACCGATCAGCTCTCGAACGCTCAGCACTGCTATCCGGTCCTGTTGCGAGCCCTGGGCTACTGGCCGTGAACCTGCATGCGACGCCCGGCCTCCTCGAGCACCGGACGCAGTACCGCTTCGATCTCGTCGAACTGCTGCTGACCGGCGATCAGCGGCGGCGACAGCTGGATCACCGGATCACCGCGGTCATCGGAGCGGCAGATGAGTCCGCGACGGAACATCTCACCAGAGAGGTAGCCGCGCAGCAGCGTCTCGGACTCCTCTTCGCTGAAGGACTCCTTGGTTTCCTTGTCCTTGACCAGCTCGATCGCGTAGAAGTAGCCCATCCCGCGTACGTCCCCGACGATCGGCAGGTCGCTGAGCGACTGCAGCATGGCCAGGAACTTGCCGGCGTTGGCGTTGACGTGGTCGAGCACGCGCTCGTTCTCGAACGCGTCGAGGTTGGCCAGCGCGATAGCAGCCGCCACCGGATGCCCGCCCCAGGTGGCGCCGTGCAGGAAGGAGTTGTCCCCTTTCATGAACGGCTCAGCGACGCGGTCTGTTGCGATCGCGGCGCCCATCGGCGCATACGCGCTCGTGATGCCCTTGGCCGTGGTGATGATGTCCGGCTGATAGCCGATGGCCTCCGAGCCGAAGTACGTGCCGAGCCGGCCCCAGGAGCAGATCACCTCGTCGGAGATGAGCAGGACGTCGTACTCGTCGCAGATCTCCCGGATCCGGTCGAAGTAGCCGTCGGGCGGCAGCAGGCACCCGCCCGCGTTCTGCACAGGCTCCATGATCACGGCGGCGACGGTGTCGGGTCCCTCGAACTCGATCCGCTTGGCGACCTCCTCGGCCAGCTCGAGCGGATCGCGACCTTGCGGGAAGCGATACATGTTGGTGTTCGACACGTGGCGCGCCCCAGCCGGAAGCGGCTCGAACGGCGTGCGGTACTCCGTCACGCCGGTGGCGGACAGCGCCCCGAAGGTGGTGCCGTGGTAGGCGATCTCACGCGCGATGAGCTTGTACTTGTTGGGCTTGCCCGTCAGACGGTGGTACTGGCGCGCGAGCTTCAGCGCGGTCTCGACCGCCTCGCTTCCGCTGTTGGTGAAGAAGACGCGGTTGAGATCGCCCGGCGCCAGGTCGGCGACCCGGGTGGCGAGCTCGATCGCGCGGGGGTGGGCGTAGGACCAGCTGGAGAAGTAGCCGAGGTCCTTGGCCTGCAGTGCGCCGGCCTCGACCAGGTCGTAACGACCGTGGCCCAGCTGCGAGCAGAACAGCGAAGCGAGACCGTCGAGGTAGCGCTTGCCGTGCTCGTCGTAGACGTAGCAGCCGTCGCCGCGCACGATGATCGGGATCTCGTGCTCAGCGTCGTACTCACCCATCCGGGTGAAGTGCATCCATAAATGCCGACGCGCCTGCTCTTGAAGCGTGGCGTCGGCGGTCAGTTTGCTGCCAGGTTCGCTGGTAGTGGTCGACATTGCCTCTCCTGTGAAAACGTGATGCCGGTTTGTACAAAGGTAGCCGCCGGATGGGCCGTTGTGCACGTCCAAGTGGCAGATATCACGTTCGGCGGTTATACAGGCCGGCAGCGTGGGGGTCTGGCTCAAGTGCTGGAGGCTGCCTGCGCACGTCCCGTTAGAGCACGCGTCCAATCACCGAGTCGGCGCGCGAGACGAACCGATGGCGATTCGACGAGCCGCCAGAAAAGGTCCGAGGCTATGAGTGCAGCCGGTACCGCGATGATCAAGAGCAGCCACGCGTCCGGCCGACCACCAAGCAGGAACGCGATGGCGACGATGATCGGCTCATGAACAAGGTAGAGGCTGTAGGACCGGCTGCCGAGCCACTGAAAACGCGGGCGCGACAGCAACTCGCGGCTCGCCGAGAAGACGATCGCGAGCCAGACGGCCAGCACCGCCCCGAGGACCGCCGCTATGTATGGCAGCCCCGTCGAATTACTGGACCCCTGGCCACCGGCCATGTAATCAAGGGTCAGCAGACAGACGCACGCGATGCTCGCGATCGGAAACACGAGTCTGGAACGTGGGGGCTGCAGCCTCTCAATGTGGAACGCGAGCAGCACGCCGAGGATGAACACGGGCATGAACCGCAGCGTGGCGGCGCCGCGGTCAGCTCCGACCACGGCGACCAGCACACATCCGATCGCCAGCACCAGCGCGGCCAGCCGTCTTTGTCGGGTAGCGATCGCGAGTGCCAAGAACAGCGGCAGCAGCAGCGAGAACCAGACCTCGTACTTGAGCGACCACAGCACCGAGGTGAAAGGCCAGAGGGTGCCGCCGTGAACGAGTGTGGCGTCGCGTACGCCATCGTAGATCGTTAGCTGCTGAACATGGGCGTTCAGCCACCAGGAGGCGCCGGGGACTCGGTGCCGGTGAAGCTCGTGCAGGAGCCCTCCGAGCGCGATCGCAAACCAGGCCGGCACGTAGAGTCGTGCGATGCGGCGTGGGTAGTACGAGCTGTCGAACCACCGACTGGCCAGCCTGACTGCCGGGATCGCCAGTACGTAGCCGCTCAGAACGAAGAAGATGAGAACCATCTCCGGGCCGGCCCAAAGAATGTGGAGTGGCGTCTCGCTAAGCAGCCATGCCCAAGTGGGGCCGTGGAACCCGTTATTGGGCAGATAGGTGTTCGCCAGCGCTGGACTGGCGGCCAACAGTGTGTGGTGGATAACAACGATCAGCGCCGCGACTCCGCGCAGTCCATCCAGCGAGCGAATGCGATGCGTGTGGCCCGCGCGGCTCGGCTCCGATGGTGTCGCCTGATCCCCCACGGCCCGAGTGATCTTATCCGCCGTCGAACGGCGGGATCAGGCGGTGGCGACGGCGACGGCGCGCGTCGGTGCCGGTGTGAACCAGGCGGCGACGATCACCAGCGCGAACGCGGCGACCTGGAAGCCGATCCCCACGCCAGTCGTGGGGAACGGGTCACCGAAGACGACCAGCCCGCCGACGATCCCGGAAACATTGGCCGCGGTGCTGGTGACGGCGATCACCGGAACGGCCGCGCCGTCCTGCAGCGCCTTTGCCGAGGTGAAGAATGCGACGATCGACGCCAGCACCGTGACCGCAAGCCACGGGTCGGCAAGGCCGAGGAGGCCGTGCGCGCCGATCGTGCCGGTGAGCGCCTTGATGCCCATATCCGAGACTCCGAACAGGATCCCCGAGGCCGCGCCCAACATGACGCCGTGGTGATGACTTGGAGCGCCGATCCGAGGGCCGATGATCAGCAGCGTGCCGATTGCGATCAGACCGGCCTCGAAGCAGATCATCCCCGGCACCGAATAGCGCGAGTGCGCGCCGTGCACCACCGGTAGCGAGATCCCGAGCAGGATCAGACCGAGGGCCGTCATTGCAAGCCCCGCCCACTGACGCCCTCCGACGCAGGCGCCGTAGCAGCGCTCAGCCATGATCGCCAGCAGCACGATGCCGCCCGCGAGCACAACCTGCACGACCGAGAGCGGAACCAGGGCCATCGCCGCGATGTGGAAGATCCACGAGCCGCAGGCCACGAGCATGCCCAGCGCGAACATCCGCGACGAGAACAGCTGGCGCGTCGACCAGAACGGCCGGCGGAAGTCAACGGCCGGCGCGGCGCACGCTCCCCGATGCTTGTAGAGGAAGCCGAGATTCGTCGTGAGCGCGCAGCCGAGCGCGAGGGCAATGCCCAGGATCAGTGTCATTGAGCAGGAGGGTGGTTTTTGGGTTTCCCGGTGCCGATCCGGCTACCCGTGCCGGATCGTTACGTGAGCTTCGGCATCCAGGAGTGCCGGCTTGAGTGCGCTGGACACTTTTCCGCGCGGCTCCTGCTCATCCTGCAAGCGAGGGTGGCGGCCCAGCCTTAAATACCGCCTAAGCGAGCCGTAGGAATCAGGTTGGCGGCAAGTGCGGTTCAGACTGGCGGCAGCGCGCGATCGATGATCGCCACGGCGTCAACCCCCAGAGGCAGCGTGCCGTAAGCGCAGCCGTGCTGCCCAAGCCGCGAGGCGCAGAACGAGTCAGCGACCGTTGACGGCGCGTGACGCACCAGCAACGAAGCCTGCAGCGCGAGCGCCAGATCCTCGACCGTGCGGCGCGCGCCGAACTCGCTGGGCTCGAGGCTGTGCAGCTTGTCGAGGTGCGCATCCAGGCTGCGATCGGCACCGCGAGCGAGCTCGCACTCCGCCTGGAAGGCGGCAACGGCGTCGGGCTCACGCGTCAGCGCGCGCAGCACGTCGAGTGCCGCGACGTTGCCCGAGCCCTCCCAGATCGAGTTGATCGGCGCGCCGCGATACAGCGCCGGGAGGCCTGAGTCCTCGACGAAGCCGTTACCGCCAAGGCACTCGAGCGCCTCGGCCGCGTGGACCGGCGCACGCTTGCAGATCCAGTACTTCATGACCGCCGTCGCCAGGCGCCGGAAGGCGCGTCCGTCCTCGCCCTCGTCGTATGCCCGCGCGACCCGCATGGCGGCAGCGGTCGCGGCCTCCGAGTCGAGCGCCAGGTCGGCGAGCACGTTCTGCATCGCCGGCTGTTCGACGAGCCGTGCGCCGAACGCCATGCGATGGCGGGCGTGGTGAATCGCCTCGGTGACCCCGCGCCGGTACACACTCACCGAGCCGAGCATGCAGTCGAG
Source organism: uncultured Actinomycetota bacterium (assembly GCA_963818135.1). Classification (GTDB taxonomy): domain Bacteria; phylum Actinomycetota; class Thermoleophilia; order Solirubrobacterales; family Solirubrobacteraceae; genus Palsa-465. The sequence goes on along the minus strand of CAWFRF010000012.1, from coordinate 80,828 downwards.
ACGCGTGTGGTTGACCATGCGGATGATCGTCTGCACGCCGCGGCCCTCCTCGCCCAGCAGCCGTGCGCGTGCGCCACGGAACTCCAACTCGGCGCTCGGCAGCGAGCGCGTCCCGAGCTTGTCCTTGAGCCGCTGAAACTCCATGCCGGCTCCACGCTCCACGAGGAAGCAGGAGAGACCGGCCGGGGCCTGAGCGAGCACCAGGAAGACGTCGCATGGCGGGTAGGAGCAGAACCACTTGTGACCGTGCAGCTCGTACCAGCCGTCGCCGGCATCCTGTGCGCGGGTGATGTTGGCGCGTACGTCGGATCCCCCCTGGCGCTCGGTCATCGCCATACCTGCGAGTGCTCCCGCGTCGTAGTCGAATGCGGTGAGTCGCGGCTCCCACTGCGCGGCAAGATCCACCGAGCCGTCACGCAGTGCGGGCACCGCCGCATAGGTCATCGAGACGGGGCACATGACACCGCCATCGAGCTGCCCCCAGATCGTGAACATCGCCGCCCGCACCACGTGCGCGCCATGGCGCGGCTCGCGCCAGGGGAGGCCCGACATTCCACGCTCGACCGCCCCGCGCAGCAGCCAATGCCAGCTCGAATCGAGCTCGACCGCATCGATTCGGTTGCCGTAGCGATCGTGGGTGTGGAGCACCGGCACATTGCGCTCGGCGCGCCGGGCATGCTCGCGCGCCTCGGCGCCGCCGGCGACGGCGCCGACTTCGCGCACGCGATCAGCGCCCCAGCCCCCGCCCTCACGATCGAGTGCCTCCCTCAGCGCGAGGTCGAGGTCGAACAGGTTGACAGGCTCGAGCGGTGGAGCCTGATTCAAGACCGCGCGCGCAGGATCCTGTTGCTCCAGCGTGGAGGTGTCATTGCTCACGGGTTCGTTATGCCTCTTCCAACGCGACCACGGCCAGGTCGTCGTCATCTGACTCCAGCTTGGCACGCTGATTGAGCTCGCCGGTCGTGAGGAGCCGCGCGAACCCTTCGATGCTGAGCCCGCCACGAATCTCGAGTCGTGGGATGCGCAGCAGGTTGCGATCTCTGTCGGCGAGCCACTCGTCGGTGGTATAGGCGTAGTCATACCCAGCGGCTTCGGCCAGAATCGGCGTGGATTCGTCCATCGACCCATACGGGTAGGCGATCCTTGTCACGGGCCGCCCCAGGCGGTCCTCTAACTCAGCCCGGCTGCGCAGCATCTCGTCTCATGGCGGTCACCGGGTCCAGCGCGACCAAAGCCGCATGGCTAGCCGTATGGGAGCCGATCGTGACGGTGCGCCGGGGAAGATCGAGGATCGTCTGCCAGTCCATCAACGGATAACTGGGAAACCCTGGAGCCTCCCACCCGTTCTTTGCTCCCACGTACCCGGTCACGATGTGCATGTCGGCGCGAAACCCGTATGCGGTCAGCAGTGGCAGCGCGTGATCGACAAAGTCCTGGAATCCGTCGTCGAAGGTGATCAGAACACGGCGGCCGGGAAGGACGACGTCATTGGCGCAGGCGACTGCCCACTCGTCGATCGACACCGACTCGTACTTCTGGTCACCAAGCCAGGCGAGCTGCTCCTCGAATGCCCATGGCGTAGTTGCCCAGCGAGCGCCGTCGTCAGGGGTCTCAGGCGCGACCCGGTGATACATCAGAACCGGTAGGTTGGCGGTGCCGTAGAGGTCTGCTGTTCTGTCGACCGCGCCACCGGTCGCGAGCCAGCTCCGCGCTGCGCTCGGCTCGGGCGTGGGCACATCGCTCAGCACCCTGGTCCGGAGGCCTCGCCGGAGGATTCGCGACGGCCCTTCACTGCCGGCGCGGCGCCAGCGCTGCGCCCGGTAGTACACCGACCGCCTGTCATCGCTCAGCGACAACTCGCCGCTTGCAGCCAGCTCCTGTTCGATCCCGGCGGCGCCGATCAGATGGTCCCAGTCGAAGCCCGGCTGATCAGGTTGGTCGACGACGAGGTTCGCGTGAACTACGACCAGCGATCCACCGGGCTTGAGCGCCGCGATCACTCGCCGCAGCCCGCGCCGCAACGACTCGAGGTCAGGGGCGTAATACGAGGACCTCACCGCACACCACCACGTCGAAGCTGCTCGCGAGCTCATCACCATCAACGGGGTCCGTCGCGAACAGATCAAGCTGACGGAACTCGACGTTGCTCCGCTGCGCGGACCGGGCGCGCGCCCGAGCGATGGCAGTCGGCGAGATGTCCACCGCCAGCAGCCGATCGGCTCGCTCGGCCAGCATCTGCGTGAACACGCCCTCGGCGCAACCGACCTCCAGGGCGGACCGAATGCGCCTCGGCAGCAGCGCGAGCGTCTCCTTGTACTTGCGCTGCTCATATGCGCTTCCGTACTCCCAGGGGTCGTCCACTGCAAAGACCTCTTCGAACTCGGCCAGTCGCGGTTCGATATCAGGGTCGACATCGAGGGCGGCGCGTTGCGGGTCGAACAGGTACGGCAGGTACATCGCCACCGGTGGAAGCTCAGGATCTCCGTACGCGGCGACGACCTGGCTCGAACGCTGCGCCATCTCTTCCATGAGTTCGCGACTCTCCAGCGGAAGCGCCACCGGCCGGCAGGCAGCTGACACGAAGTTGGGACTCGGCCTGCGGCCGAAGATGATGGCCCGGTGCCTTGCCGGAACGAACTCCGCGAACAGAGCGTCGCGCTCGGCATCGAGCTTGGCCATGCCTGCTGCCTGCCTCGACGCCGCGGCCTGCCTGCGGCGCGACGCCAACTCGCTCAGCCGGCTTCGCAGCGGCGTGCCGACCGGCCATTGGCTCTGGAGAACAGCCTCCCGCACCGCGACCTGGCACAGCTCGAATTTCCCCTCGAGGTTGATGGCACGCCTGATCTGTTGGGGGGTGATCTTGCCCTCAGCGGACGGAATACGAAGCGCCATGAACGGCAGACCGGCGAGACCGACCTGAACAACGACGGTTTCGGCTTCGGTGCTGATGAGCGGCAGCTGCTCTGCCACCTCGACCCGGGCGACCGTTTCCGGAGCAACGACGAGTACCGGCGCCTCGGGGTCGCCGGCGACTTCGGCATCCTCGTAGAACTCGTCGATGCCGAGATCCGGGAGACCCCAGAGCTCCTGCAGGAACAGCGCCCAACCAGCCGCCTCGAGGATCAGCTCTGTCGTGGAAGCTTCCGTGATGAGCGGCGTGCTGCCGAGCTCCAGCGGTCCGCGACGGACGACGAGGCTGTCGTTGCTCCGAGCGAGAGCAAGCGAGTCCTGAACCGTCTCGTCGAGCAGGCGGCCCAACAGGTCCCAGGCAACGTCATCGGCGAGCGCGTCAGCGACGACGAGCGCGGGCAGTACCGTGCCGGTGGCCGGCAGGGTGACGCCGGTCACCTCACTATCGCCCCCGGGGAGTCCACCGGGCCCGTGGGCGCGCCCTCCGGCTCGCGAAGCTCCACGAGGACGCGCTCGGTCAACGGGGGTAGCGCTATGTCGGCTACGGGCTCGCCGAGAACGGCGCGCACGACGTGGGTTGCGCCGACGTTCGCGCTCGGGGCACCGCTCGATTCGAGCAGCTGCTGCGCGAGCAGCCCCTCGAAGGCGCGCGCTGTCGTCATCGCAAGGATGTTGTCGCTGTCCCGGGCCGCCAGTCCGTCGATGTAGGCCATGACCCGCTCATGGACCTCAGGCGGGAAGCTCGGCCAGGCGGAGACCGTGTCGCACATACCCACTGCGACCGAGTCGAAGAGGGTCTCAGCAAGCCATCTTCCGTCGACCTCGTGGCGGCTGATCGACGGCACATGCTCCAGGAGGTACGTGGGATCCTCGCCCGCGCCGATGGCCAGACCGGCGCAGTAAGCGCTCAGATAGACCATCGAGGAGGCAACTCCCGAGCGCTCCGGCGGCGGATACAGCCGGCCTGGCCACCCGGCAAGCCGCGGGTCCTCCGCATGTCCGCGCTCGATCACCCTGCCGCCGTCTTGCAGCAGACGGAGCGCTCGCGCGCGAAGCCGAGGTCGGGCGGACGCGGTAATAGGCGATCTTCTCAGGGAGATACACGTAAGCCGGCCCCGTGCGGGCGATGCGCTGCCACAGATCCCAGTCCTCTCCGGCGATCAGCCGGGCATCGAATCCGCCCACGGCTCGGACCAGCTCCGTCGGCTGGATCGCTGCATGAATCGAATACACGCAGCGCCTGGCAAGCTCCCGGAACATCTCGTCCTGAGGTGGCGGAGCCTCCTCCAACACCTCGGCCCCATTCGGCATCACCAGCACCGAGCGAGCGATCGCGACCGTGCCTTCAGGCTCGTGATCGACCGCGCCCACGAGCAGCGCGAGCGCGTCAGGGCTCACCCAGTCGTCGGCGTCCAGGAAGAAGACCCAGCGTCCCTGGCTCTGCTCGATCGCCGACATTGCGAGCCGCGCCCACGCCCGCGTTCGCCTGACGCAGCAGCCTGATTCGGGCGTCGCTGACCGCGTAGCGCTCGACCACCGCTGCGGTGGAGTCGGTGGAGCCGTCGTCGACCACGATCGCCTCCCAGTCCGTGAAGGACTGAGCGACCAGCGAATCCAGGGTGACGGCAATTGTCTCGGCGCGATTGAACGCCGGCACTACGACGCTGACTGCAGGCACAGACGGCAGGCTATTACGTGAAAATGCTGTGTCCAGCGCCGAAAGTTGCGTTTCTCATGATTCCTGCAGTCTGTCCCGCCCATTTGTCGAAGCTCATCCACCTCGCAGGCTACGATCGCGGCCACGTTGGCTGAAACAGCTGTACCGAACGCAACTCTGATTCAGCCGGGAAGCACCCGACTGTCGTCACGGCAGTTCGCTGCGGTGGTGCGGCATCTCGTCAAGCGCGAGCTCGACTCGACCCACAAGCTCACGGCTCTGGGCTGGGCCTGGCCCGTGCTGAAGCAGGCGCTGCAGCTCGTGATCCTGGTCTTCATCTTCGGCTACGTGATCAACCTCCACATCCCGCACTTCCCGGTGTACGTGTTCTCCGGGCTGCTCGCCTGGACATGGTTCTCCACGGGCATCGGGACTGCCGCAACGTGTCTGCTGGATGAGCGTCATCTGCTGTTCCAGCCTCGCTTCCCCTCAGCGGTGATCCCCATGGTGGCGATCGCCGTGCCGCTGGTCGACATGGTGGTGGCGCTGCCGCTGCTGCTGCTGCTGGCGGTGCTCGAGACGGGGCTGCGCTGGACCGCGCTCCTGGTCCCGCTGGTTGTGGTCCTGCAGTTCGTGCTGATGGCCGGGATGGCGTGGTTCGTGTCAGCAGCAACGGTCTTCTTCCGGGATGTCCCGAACATCGTCGCTGTGCTGCTCCAGGCGCTCTTCTACATGACGCCGGTCTTCTACCGGCTGCACAACATCCCGACGAAGTACACCGTGATCCTCGACCTGAACCCGCTGACAACGATCGTGCAGGGCTACCGCGCGCTGCTGCTCGGCGGACACGCCGAGCACATGCCGGACCTGAGTCGGTGGCTGTACGTGGTGATCTTCGCCGCTGTCGTGGTGTACTCGGCCGGCTGTTCTTCCGGCGCAATCAGAACCTCCTGGTGGACAGCCTGTGAATGTCCTCGTCGCCGACCAGGTCTGGAAGTCGTATCCGCGCTGGCAGCCGGGCACGCGCAGCCTGAGAAGCGTGCTCTCGCCCGGACTGCGCTCCCAGCGGCGCTCGACGAACACCCGCTGGGCACTGAGTGATGTGAGCTTCAGCCTCGAATCGGGAGAGGTGCTGGGCGTCATCGGTCACAACGGAGCCGGGAAGTCGACGCTGCTGCGTCTGGCTTCTGGGATCAGCCGCCCGACGCGAGGAGATATCCGCGTTGCCCGTTCAACCGCGTCCGTGCTCTCATTGGGCGACACCTTCAACGCCGACCTCTCGGGTGCGTCAAATGCGGTTACGGCCGCGGTGATCGGCGGGCTCACCCCGTCAGAAGCTCGCGCCGCTCTCCCCCGAGCGATCGAGTTTGCGGAGCTCGAGGAGTTCGAGGATGCACCGGTGCGCTCCTACAGCGACGGCATGAAGCTGCGCCTTGCCTTTGGAGTCATGACGCTGCTGACGCCGGAGCTGCTGATCGTCGACGAGATCCTCGCCGTGGGCGACCTCGCATTCCAGGAGAAGTGCATGAACCATCTGACCCACTTGCGTGAACACGGCACCGCGATCGTGCTCGCGTCCCACGACATGGAGCAGATCGAGGAGCAATGCGACCGCGCACTGTTGCTCTCGCGAGGCGAGGCGCTGGCCTATGGCGACGTCGAGACGGTGGTGACCACCTACCGCGAGCAGATGCAGAGCCGCACGCTGGACGTCACTCCCGAAGCCGATGAAGAGTCCGAGGACACGGAGCTCGAGCTGCAGACCAATCGCTTTGGCTCGCAGGAGATGCAGATCGACCAGGTCGAGATCGGGGGGCGCCGCGGTAGTGGCCGGGTGCGATCCGGTGGCACGCTCGCGGTGAGAGCAGTGGTGCGACCCGTCACCAAAACGGGCGCCGTGGCATTCACTGTGGCCGTCGAACGTGACGCCGACGACGTGAAGTGCCTGGACATCAACACCGACCTCGACGAGATCCGCGTCGACGTGTCGCCTGGGACGGAGGTCGACAGTCGATCTGCAACTGCCCGGGCTCGAGCTGCGGCCCGGCCGGTACTGGCTCGACGTCGGCGTGTTCCCGCTCGACTGGTCCCACGCCTACGACTACCACTTCCACGCCTACCCGCTGCAGGTGACCGGGCCCAGCGACGATCCGGAGGAGCCGGTGTACCGCCCGGAAAACCGCCGCTGGACCGTGGGGAGGAGTGGTTGAGCCGCGGTCCGTGGCACTCCCGGGGTGCGGGTTGGTCTCCGGATCGTCGAGGCGACTGAGCCAGCCGAGGCGATCGACTTCTCGTCGGCATCCTTCTGGCAGGCGACGATGTTGCTGGACGGAGCCCCGATCCATCGGGTCGATCTGGCAACTCCGGGCACCGCAACACCGCGTCTGGTTGATGCGCTGTTGATGCGGCGGGTCGACTACTGGGTCGCGCGTGCGCGCCTCTACGAGGAGCTCTGCGGCCGGCTGGGGCTGCGCACGCCGGAGCCGCAGCTATCGGCGCCGACGATCTCCGTCGTCGTCTGTACCCACGGGCGCTCAGCCTATCTACCGCGCCTGTTCGCCGCGCTCGCCGAACTCGACCCAGCGCCGCTCGAGGTGATCATCGTCGACAACGCGCCCGGCGAGAACGACTGCCGCGCTGGAGGTCGAGGACCGTGGGTTCACCTACGTGCGCGAGGACAGGAAGGGCCTCGACAACGCGCGGAACGCAGCGATACGCCAGGCGCGCGGAGATCTGATCGCGTTCACCGACGATGACTGTGTGCCATCTCCCGGCTGGCTGCGGGCGATGCCGAGGCTGTTCGAGAACCCGTATGTCGGAGCGGTCGACCGGCCCGATGTTCCCGTATGAGCTCGAGAGCCGTTCGCAGCAGCGCATGGAGGCGGTCGCAGGCATGAGCCGCGGTTATGAGGAGTTCGCGTTCGACTGGATGACGCTGTCCGTCGCGCATGGCAGCGCGGTAGGGGTCGGGGCGAACATGGCGTTCCGCAAGTCAGCGCTGGAGGCATTCGGTCCCGAGCCCTTCCCGCCGGAACTGGACGCGGGAACCCCCACCGAATCCGGCGGTGACACGTACGTCTTCGGCCGTATCCTGGCCGCGAACCATCAGGTGATCTACTCGCCCGAGCTCTACGGGTTTCATGACCACCGCAAGGACGACGCGGCTCTGATCCGCGCCGTCCGGGGTTACGGAACCGGGATCTCGGCCGCGATGACGAGGCTGCTCGTCAAGGATGGGGAGTTCGAGAGCTGGCGGGGATGGGCATGGCTGGTCAAGCAGTTCCTGCACTCCACCTGGCACTGGGTCTCGGGCCGGGCAGACCGGCGGCAGGTGGAGCTGAGCTTTGAATACGTAGTCGGGGCGGCGATCGGGCCATGGCGATGGTTGCGTTCGCGCATCGCTGAGCGCCGCCCACTCGGACCCTCGACACCGGAGGACACGATCCCCGCGGGTCCGACCCCGGCGCCGCCGCACGATCCCGAGGGCGGGACAGGGCTTGCGCATCAGCGTCGTCATCCCCAGCGGTGGCTTTGGCGATGCCCTGCGCAAGTGCCTGGAGTCGCTCCGCCAACAGACCCTCGGCCCGGACCGGTATGAGGTCCTGGTCGTGGACGACCGGCCGTCGCCCCCTGAAAGAGCTACGGGACGCTGCCGCAGCCCGGAGGCAGCTTCCGCGTGCTGCAGAGTCGCGGACGCGGCGCCTCCGCCGCCCGCAACTTGGGCGCTGAATACGCCCGCGCCGAGATCGTCCTGTTTCTGGACGACGACATGGTCGCCGGGCCCATGCTGCTCGAAGCTCACCTGGCCCACCACCGCGGCGAGCATCCGGTAGCCGTGGTGGGCAGTTACCTGCCGTATCCGGTCGAGCCGGGGTTGGCCGCGAAGGCGGTTGGTCTCTGGTGGGCGCAGCATTTCGAGACGATGCGTCACGGCGCTCACCACACCTTCGCGTGGATGCTGAGCGGCAACCTGTCGATGCCTCGCGGCGCGTTCGCCGACGTCGGCGGGTTCCCGGTGCACATCCCGTTCAGGCGAGAGGACTACGAGCTCGGGCTGAGGTGGATGGGTGCCGGGTACGACGTCGTCTACGCACCCGATGCGGCAGTCCGCCACGAGTTCACGCTCTCGACGGCCGCGCGGCTCCGTGGGGTCGAACTGGAGGGCTTCGGCGACGTGATGATCAACCGCATCCATCCGGGAACGTCTGGCGTCCTGCCATTGATGGGCCACCGGCCGCTCGGCGCTGCAGCGAACCCCAGAACGCTGTGGCACAGAGTGATGCGGACGCCGCCGACGGAGCGACTGGTCGTGTTCACGCTGAACGCTCTTGAACGGTTGAAGCTCAGGCGCCGGTGGACGTGGCTGCTTTCGAAGCAGAGCAGCACCAAGTACAAGCAGGGCATGGAGCGAGCCGCGTTCGCGCCGCACGAACTCAAGGAGGCGTTGATCGATTGTGAGCTGACCGAGACTCGGCCTCTCACCGGGATCGGCAACGTCCCGCCGACCGTGCGCGTCCTCCATCGCGGCCGCGAGCTGTTCCGATTCAGGCGTGAGGAGGCATTCTGGAACGAGTCCGTGGCACGGACGATCTCCGAGCGTGTAACGGCTGAGACGCTCTTCAGCCTGGCGCTCGAACGGGGCTGGCTCAGAGCCGAGGACCTTCCCAGCGAGCGCAGGCGCAGACCGACGATGGCGGTGCATCACCTCCCGACCATCAGGGACCGAGCAGCCTGGATCGAGCTGATCGAGAGCACCCGCGAGCAGTTCCTGGCGATCGTCGTCGGTGATGAGCTCGATCCACGCAAATGGCGCGATCAGGCACTGCTGCCCTTCGACGGAGACGTGGTGGCGGCGACGACGGGCGGCGGTTCGTTCGGCGGCCTCCCCCCACAACCGGTGCTGCTATTCAGGAGAACCTATCTGCCCAGCATCCGCGCGGCAGCATGCCCCGCATATGTCTGCTTCCGCACAAGCGCACTGCGGAAATTAGATCCGGAACTCCTGGCGAACGGCCCCGACGATCCGCTGACATTCGCGTTCGCGCTGATAAGCGCGCTGCTCCAGCAGGAGTGGACGGTCGCCTGGAGGGACGTCCACGGACTGCTCCCCTCAGAGCACATCGGAGCGACAACGATCGGCAAGGCAGCGACGATCGCTGAGCTGTTCACGGTGACTGAGCGACGCTCGTTCCGCGCCGCTCGCACGACCGCAAAAGTGGTGACAAGAGCGATAACGGAGCTGCGCAAACCCGAGATCCCGCGTAGGCGGATCGTCGGTGAGGCGCTCGGCTCGCTTCAGGGTGTGTACGCCAGCCTGCGGAGAGATCCCCGCGACCAGCTCGACAGGCCTGGTCCGGATCGCTCGCCAGCAGCTGCTCCAGCTGACGCTGCTGGTGACGCCAGCGTCGCCGCTGAGCACCGCGTGCGCTAGACGCGCTCGCCACGAGCTCGGCGTGGCGGGCCACGGCTTTCCGGATGCCTGCGGCTATTCCGTGGGGCGTGTTGTCGACGAACACAGCCGCCGGGAACAGCTCATGCAGTCCCGGGAGCTCGGTGAGTACGAGCGGGCGCATTCCCTCGACAGCCTCGAATGCCGCTCGTGGGACCGACGCTGGCTCCGTGGTGAGCACCAGCATGATGTCAGCCCGCGCGATCAGTCGGGCGTAGCCCTCGTCGGCCCAGAAGCCCGTGAACTCGACGTTGGCGGGGGCGCTTTCGATCAGCGCGCGAGGTGCGCGGCGCCGGTCTCCGGTGATCAGGAAGTGCACATCCTCGAGCTCGCCGGCCGCAGTCAACACCGCCTCGAGCGGCTCGTCCGACGCGAAGATCGTGACCCAGAGCACCGTGGGCGTCTCGCCCAGCGACGCCTCGGCGTGCATCATCCCATTCGGGGCGGGCCTCGTGGAGGATCAGTGGCGTGCCGCCGTGCGCGATCACATGCTGGGCGAGCTCGGGACTCGCCACGAGAGTGGCCCGCGCTCTCGCGCATCAGGTAATGATGGATCGGTGCCATCAGCCGCCCCGCCACACTCCCCTTGTATCCGAACCCACGCGGATGACTGTCGAGAATCAGCTCCGAGCCAGTCAGGGCGCGAGCAGGTGGGCGATCAATGCGGGGAACACCGGAGGATTGGTCGCCACCACCACTGACGGTCGACGCCGGAGCAGGAACCATGCGGTGGGAACGGCGCTCAGCGCATAACGCAGTGGCGCCAACGAGCACGCGACCGAGGGCCGTGATGTAGACAACGCTGTAGCTCGCCCCGGTGGCAGACGCCAGTTCGCGCGGTCGAGCGCTCTGGCTCCAGGCGATGAACGCCGGACGGCGCGGGTTGTCGAGACTGCGCGCCGTCGCGCGCATCGCGAGGAACCGCTCGGCGAGCCTGGCCGCTGAGCGGCGCACGTCGAACTCGCGCTCGACCTTTTTCCTCGCCGGCTCGAGCCATGCGGCTCGCGGAGTCCGGATCCGCGAGCGTCGCGGCGATCTTGGCGCGAAGGTTGGCAACGTCGCCCTGCTCAGCGAGGCGCCCGGTCTCGCCGTCGATGACGAGCTCCGGGATCCCCGAAAGGCGTGTCGCCACGACCGGTGCGCCGCTCGCCATGGCCTCCATGAGCACGACCGGTACGCCCTCCATCCGGCCCGTCGTCGCGATCAGGCTCGGGAGCACGAACAGGTCGCAGGTGTCGCATCAGCTCTGCGACCTCGTCCTCGCGCCTTGGGCCCGACGAACCGCACCCGATCAGACAGACCGGCGGTGCGCACCGCCGCCTCGAGGCTCGCGCGCTCGGGACCGTCGCCGACCAGCGTCAGATGCACGCGGCTCGAGCGAGGGGTCTGCCAGTGCCTCGAGCAGGATCCTGTGCCCCTTGTGCTCGATCAGACTGCCCACGGCCAACGCGTGGATGGGTCGCGTCTCCGGCAAACGGCGCTCCCTGTACGCAAAGTCCTCGAGGACGATTCCGGCCCTGATCACGGCGATCGGCGGCGTCAAACCGCTACAGAAGCGAAACAGAAAGTCGGCATTGAACTGGGAGATCGTGACGACGAATCGAGCCGCCCGCACGCGCGTTCTCAGGAACTCGCTGTCCTGGAAGAGCTCGTACGCATGAGCGGTGACGCTGTATCTGATGCCCGTGAGCCGCTGGATCACCCAGGCAGCGGTGGCGGGGTGGCCGACGAAGTGTGCGTGGACGTGCTCGATGCCGTCTCGCTGCATCTCCTCCGCGAGTGCACAGCCGATCACCATCGCCGCCAGCGAGCCGATCAGCTTCCGCGGCTGGCGCCCCAGGGCGCCCACCAGCATGGCAACGATTGCCGTCATCTGCAGCGGCCGCCGCCACGTCCATCTCAGTGCCGCCACCAGTGAGGGAACTGGGCGTGGGCGCCGCACGCGATCGGCCCACGTCCTCGCACTCGGATGGACCATCGCTGTACCCTCCTGTGGCGGGAACAACGAGTAGAGCCGCGCTTCGATCTCGGGGTTTGCGGCGACCTCGTTGAGCTCGCGAACCACGAATGTCTCTGTGGTCCTTGGGAACCGCGAGACCAGATACGCCAGCCGCAGCGGGGCCTGCAAATCTTCAGCCGTGCTCATGGGCTGCTCTCGGCGCCCGGTAGCCTTGCGCGGACATGACGGCCTCTACACCGCCCCGTGTCTCAGCTATCAAAGCCGTTAACCACCCCTACGCCCCCTGGTCTCCGCAGGCTATGACCGTTTCACGCGCGAGTCTAACCCGTCGTGGCTGGGTGGTGCCCCTGTGTGTCGTGCTCGTCACGGTGACAGCCGTCATCGTCGCGGGTAGCCGGCCTTCGGTTTACCGCACCCAGGCGTCACTGGTGGTCTACGGCCAGGGCACGACAGTCAGTCCCCCGTGGGATCTGGCTGTCATCTATGCAGGCTTGATCCAGAAAGACGACGGGGTGGCCAGCGCCGTTGCTCGGGTCATCCACGTCCCGACGGCAGTGGCCGCAAGCCACCTTTCGGCAGCGGCCACTCCGAAGACGGCGATCGTCACGATCACGTACGCCAACCCGAGCCCGCAGAAGTCCTGGCTCGGTGTTTGGGCCGCGGTTCACGCGGTGACGGGCGCGCATCCCAAGGCCGCTGGCGTACCCCCGCATCTGCTCAGAGTTGTGAGCGGACCGGGATCGCCCTCAAAGCAATCGAGCAAGCTTCCAGAGCGGCCCGGTTCCGATCGGCATCGTCCTCGGACTGTTTCTTGGGATTGGCGTGTTCCTGGCCTGGGAGCGGGCCGATCCGCGTGCGGATGACGGCACGTCGCTGGAGCGTGAGCTGGGCCTGCCGGTAAGTGAGCTCCGGCTCGCGAGCGATCTCGGCGCGATTTCGGCGCTCCCGCATCGTTGGGCCGCACTCGCCGGCAATCCGATCCGGCGCCAAGATCGTGCTAGTTGACGCCACGCGTGGATCGCACACAGCCAACCGCGATCTGAGCAGGACGTTCTCCGAATCAGGGTCCGGCCTCACGAGCACATATATCCTGTCGAACGTACCCGGCGAGTCCGAGGAGGACGACGTTGAAGCCATGACCGCCGAGCTCGCGGTCCTGGTGGTGGCCCGCGGCGAGCAAGTCCGCGAGATCCGCCAGAGCATCCTCACACTCAGGAGGCTCGGCGTGGAGCCCCGCTGGGCGCTCCTCGTGGGATGAGTCCCGTGACAAGCCTGTCGTTTACGGCTCCCGGTAACCGCCGAAGCCGGTTTCGAGCGAGTCGCGTGGCCCGCCGGAGCCGTGGCCGCGTCCATCGCGTTGGGGGTCGCTGCCGGATTGCACCCCGTTCTCGCGCTGGTGGCGCTGATCCTCGTCGCCGGAACATGTCTGGTGGTGGCGAGGCCGTTCTACGGCGTCATGGCCCTTGCCATTCTCACGCCTGTCACCTCGGCGATGAAGAGTGGGCTTCTGATTCCGCACCTGCGTCCGAGCCAGGCGCTGATCATCTGGCTTGCGCCGCTTGTGATCCTCTGCGCCCGGCGCCCGGTGAGGGGTTGGAGCCTGCTCGAGTGGCTCGGCCTTGCTTACGCGCTCGGCACGCTGGTACTGGGCAGCTTTGATCTCTGGCGCCAGAGTTTCCCGTTCAGCTCATCGAACATCGACGCACTACTCGGGCCCTTCCAATACCTGCTCCTGCTTCGTGCCACCCGCGTCGGAGTGCGAACCGAGCGTGAGCTCTGCCTGGTCGTGAGGGCGCTGCTACTCACGGCCCTCCCTGTCTGTGCGCTCGCGCTGATGCAAGGGTTCGGCGTCACCTGGGCGCAGAACCTCGCCCACACGGTCACCGGCGTGGATGAGGGTCACCTGGATCGCGCGATCGGTCTCTTCACCAACTGGCAGGTGCTCGCGGGCTACCTGATATCGGTTGGCCTCATCGCGGTGGCTGTGGCCGCGTATGGCGCTCGCTCGATCCTGCCCACCCGGCGAGCCACCTGGCTCGCGGTCATCATCGGGCTGCTCATTGGCCAGGACCCTGACCATCGGCGCATTTGTCGGGTGGCTCATCGCCAGCGGCGCACTTCTGATGATGAGTGGCCACGTCGTGCTCACGGCAAAACGCGTCTCGATCCTCTGCGGTGCCGGGCTCGCGGCCGTGGCGCTGGTCCTGGCGGCCCGCTACCACCAGGAGTTCACCCGCCGAGGCCGGCCATGCCAGCAACGGCATCATTCCGAACACCGTCATTGATCGCATCCACAATTGGACGCGGCAATATCTACCAGCGCTTGCCGGTCGCTGGGTCACAGGCTTCGGACCGGGCATTCCGTCCAATGTCACCTGGCAGTTCACCGATTCGGTCTACGTCACGATCGTGCTTCGAGGCGGACTCGTGCTGCTGGGTATTTATGCCACTTTGATGGCAGGGTTTGTGTCGATCGCTCGACCTGTCACGCGAGGCTCCCGGCCGGCCACGGCGCTGGCCGCGGCGCTGCTGACGCTTGTCATCGTCCTGATTCCGCTGCAGCTGTTGGCCACCTACTTCACCACCAGCGGTCTACCAGAGGTCATCTGGATCCTCGCTGGACTCGTCAGTATCAGCGCCGTGGCAGCTCCCAATGGCACCCGGAGTCTGACGGCGCCGCTCCGGTGTCGGTGGTGATCCCGACACAGGGGACGCGGCCGGACATTCTCGGCGTTACGATCGAGCGGCTCTCGGACGAGCCCTGTGTCGGGCAGATAATCGTGGTCGGCAGTTTCGGCGATCAAGGGTTCGCTGCGTCGAGAACGATCAGGAGACAGTGTCATTCGTCGCTTCCCACGGCAGGCTGCCCGAACTCATCGCGCCAGGCCGGCCTCGAGGCGGCGAGTAAAGAGGTCGTGCTCTTCCTCGACGACGATGTCCTTCCGGATCCCGGCCTTGCGGCCGCTCACTCGGCACATCACGCCCGCACGGAGGGCCTCGTGGTGGTCGGGTATATGCCGGTGGTCCGCGGTGCGGACGGTCGCTATGCAACTGCCACAGCCGAGCTCTACGGACTGGAATACGAGCGGCGCGTTACGAGCTACGACGACGATCCAGGCTCGATCCTGCGGAACCTCTGGGGTGGCAACGTCTCGCTCAGTCGACGCGACGCACTGCGCGTCGGCGTCGAGAACGACGCGCACCCGGGACGTCGCCATGAGGATCAGGATTTCGGCCTTCGCTGCGCGGCGGCGGGTCTCGCCGGCGTGTTCGATCGCGAGCTCCGGGCGACGCATCACTACCGACGGTCCCGTAGCGCGTTCCTGCGCGACGCCCGGGCGCAGGGCTACGAGCGCGCGTTGCTCAGGCAAAATGAACCCGGATCGGAGTGGTTCGTGCGAGGGACAGGCTCCGGCACCGAAAGTCGCCGCGATCGGATGGCTGACGGTGCGCTGCGCAGCGCCGAGCTGCTGTCGCTCAAGGCGGCTCGCCGGATCCAACTCTGGCGAGGTTCACGGCGGGCGCACCGAGACGCAACGCAGCAGGAAGGGCATCGATGGCGACCTCAGTCATAACTGTCACTCACAACTCCGGGGACGTCGTCGCGGGCATGCTGCAGTCCCTCCCTTTGGACGTCGAGGCGATCGTCGTTGACAACGCGTCCGCGGATGGCAGCGCTGCGATAGCTCGGGCGGCCAGGCCGGGAGCCGTCGTGGTCGAGCTCCCGAACAACAACGGGTTCGGGCACGGTTGCAACGTTGGCGCGGGTGTGGCTGCGGGGGACGTATTGGTGTTCCTCAATCCCGACGGAAGAGTGGTCGACGATGCCCTCGGCTCGCTTGCGGCGCTCGCCTCTGCAGACCGGCGCTCCATGTTTGGTCCGGCGTTTCTGCATGAGGATGGAAGCCCGCGGCATGATGTGCGCCGCCGGTCGCAGCCTTATCACGAGGCCCTGGAGCTGCTGCCGTCCGCCAGGCGATGGACGCCCCGACGTCTTCGCCGCGACCTCCCCGAGAGTGACAGCCGCTACACCAGCGGCGGCAGGTGGACTACCTACAGGGCGCCTGTCTCGCGATCGACCATCGAGCTCTTCCATCGGCTGGGTGGCTTTGACGAGGATTTCTTCCTCTACTCCGAGGAGGAGACACTCTGCGATGCGGTGCGAGCGGCTGGCGGCACCTCCATTTACGTGCCAGCCGCTGTGATCGAGCATGTTGGCGGCACCTCGACAAGCCAGGTAAGCGCATTTGCCGTATACCACTTCTACCGCAGCCGCATCATCTTCTACCGCAAGCGCTGGGGCTGGATGAGTGGGCTCTTGGCCTCGGGACTCATCGGCGCTTGCCTTTTCCTCAACTGGGCTCTGTCACCAGTTGTCGGACGATACGGAGATGGCGGACCATATCTCCATGAGCATTCCGCAGCGGCCCGGGGGCTTCTGCGGGGATGCGTAGCCCAGCTCAGGCGTTGAACGTGCCGGACGCAGGCGAGGCCACGGGCGCGAAGCTCCGGCTGGTCCGGCCTTGGGGCGAGGGCTTCCGGGCCACTACCGCTGCCCCGACGCCGATGGCCGCTGCAACCGTAGCGACACCGGTCGGGTCGAAGAAAGTCACCAACGTGAGCGAAGTGATCAGCGTCATGACGCATGCAGCCAGCGCGCCCGACGCGTAGCCGCGCGCATCGTCCGGCACCACGCGTGCTCTGACGACTAACAGGAGCATCGTCGTAAGCAGGGACAGATAGTAAAGGACCGTCCCAACAACACCCATGGTCATCACGACATTGAAGAGCCCGACGTCGCTGTTCTCGATGGTCCCGAATGGCAGGTTCAAGTCGAACTGGTCGCGCGGGTCGATGAAACCCAGCCCGAGCATGTAGGAGCTGCCCAGCCTCTGCTCGAGCACCTGCAACTCCTGCTCACGCACTGCGACCGTCGAGGTCGCCTGGTTCGATGAGCTCGGCTGCTCCGACCGAGGACGCGGCGCGAGTGGCGACCTCCCCGATCGCATGAGTCACCCTCACCTGCGGCGCAACGGCGTACAACGCCAGGATCACGACACCGACAGCGGCAATGACCAACGCGAGTCGCCGCAGGACTCTGCCCCAATCGGTGACCCGCAGGTAGCACAACGCCCCGACGATCGCGCCGCCCCCGCACCCGAAGTAATCCGCGCGTGTTTGCAGCACCCCCACCGCGACCGACGTGAAGATCAAGACGACCACGGCGAAGCGGCGCTGCCATTTCACTTTGGCCATAAGAAAGAACGCCCAGCTGAACACGAGCGCGACGGCCAGCAGATCTTCGGAATAGACGTAGAGGCGTGCCACGGATCCCGTTTGAATCACGTATCTGACGTGCAGAATCGTGTTGGCCAGCGAGGTCTGATGCAGTGCGGCATAGATGCTGACGCCCGAAAGCACGATCGACCAGGCGCCGAGCACGACGAACATGGCCCGCCGCGTCTCCGACCGGTGCATGGCGCCCGCGAACAGAGGGGTGAGCACCGCCACATACAGGAACTGACGGCCAAAGTTCGCCGCATGGTTGACCGCTATGCCCGGAATCCCTGTTGTGCGGTAGAGGGTGAAGACCCACCATCCGATGTTGAGCAACGCGAAGATCAGGAGGAGTCGCCCGAGCCCATATGAGTAGAAACCCCAGAGTCTCTGACTATGTATTTCCCAAGCCAGGAGCCCGATCAGGAGGAAGACGGCGAAGTCCTGCTCGTAGAGACCGAACCTGACGATGTGCAGAGTGAGGTCACGGCCAGGCAGCCCGTCAACCGCAGCAGCCACCGCCACCGCGATAAGCGCTCCTGATCGATATCTCCGAGGGACCAGGCTTATTGCAAAGGCGATCGCAGCAAGCAGGCTGATGTAGACAAGAGCACTGTGCAACGCGGTAGCGGCCAAGAACGCTACGACACAAATCGCCGCGCCGGTGACTGCCACCTCGGTGGGAAGCCCGCGCAGTCGACCGGCGTCGCGGGAGAAATCCACCACTGCTAACTCACAGGCTGAAGGGCCAGCCCCTTCTGGAGCGCCGCGCGGAATCCACTCGGGACAGCCACGAACGCCGCATTGGTTGGCGCCATCTGGGCGAGAGCCTGCGCGGCCGAGGCAGCGTCGCGCCGCTTCGTCCTGCCGATGGCGACCACCAACACGCTCAGATCGGCCAGCTTTACCAATGGGGCCAGAGCGGAAAACTCGCTTGGCTTTTCGTCGATCACGATGATCACCCGGTACCAATCCCGCAGCTCTGCCTCGAAGTCACGCGCGGCGGCCCCATGGAACAGCGCCTGCGACGGAACATCAACCGCCTCCACGCCGTCTGCGAGCTTCGTGCGAGTGATCTCCTCAGCGGGAAAGTCACCGTCGGTCGAGTTGCTCGCGGCCGGTGAGTCTGTCGGCGGCGTTTGTGAGGCGAACGATCCCAGCGGTCAAGCCATTTGCCGCTGCGGTCTGCGCCAACGCAGCCGCCAGGTGCCGAGCCGATTGAAGATCCCGCTGCGCGCCGGTCGAAGTGATGGCGATGAGCTCGAGGCGGAGTACCGCCCCGACGGGCCGCCTCGCTCAGCAGCCGCCGCGTGATGGCGGTGGTGGCCTCGGGCCCGCCCCGCTTCCGCAGGTCCTTTAGCGCGATCACCTGGAGCCCATAGAACTCATCGTCGGTCACGTCGCGCAGCCTGGGATCGAACCAGTCGAGGAGCACGATGATGAGGACTCCCACGATCGCGCCGAGGACGATCCCTTCGACGGCCCTCGTCTTGGTCTTGCGGCTCACAGCACTTGCCCCGCCGGCAGGTTGGGCAACGGATACGCCGACTGGATTCGCTGCGTCAATGACCTCGAGGTTCGCCAGTGTCGCCTGCAGGTTGGCGTTCTGGCCGAGGCCAGACAGCCGTCGCACAGATAGCTCGTGCTGGATCTGACTGATGGCCTGGTTGAGCTGCTGCTGTTGCTGCTGCTGGGTGTAAAGCACAAACTGGTTCGCGTATGTGTTCGCGACAAGCTCTGCCGCTGCCGGTGTCGACGAGGTCGCCGTCACGTTGACCAGATTCGTCGACCCAACCGACGACGTCGCGACGTTGACGCCATCCGGAGGTGTGCGGGTACCGAGCGCCTGCTGGGTGCGAGTGCTGATGATCGGGAGGCTCGTCAGGCCGACGTTGGTGGCCTGACCTGTGGTGGAGCCATTGTTGGTGTTGGTCGGCACCCCGAGCGCGTTCAGGACGCTCAGGTTGGTGCCGAACAGCAACTGCGAGCTTGCCTCGTATTTCTGCGCGGAAGAACTCGCATGGTGGTACGCGAAAGCGCCCCCCACCAGCGCACATAGCACCACAATCCAGAGTCTCCTCTGGACGCGCGTGAGCAGCGTGTCGGTTGATGTGTCTGTCGGCTCGGTCAAGCGAGAATGGGTCGTATTTGGCGGCAAGACAGGCCCCGGTCACGCCGTTTGGAAGCAGAACGTTACCCCATGAGGAGGGAAGCCTGACCCTGTATCGGCACGATAAGACAACGAGATAAGCGAACCCTCAGGAAGCGAAAAGCACTGCTTCCTGCGCTCAGCGCGCGAGAGGTCCACGCCTCAAGTCGGGTACGCGGGTGCTTGTACCGCGGCGGCCTCGGTCTTGGCGAGGCGGAAGTCCTTGAAGTACACGGTGAGGTCCGGGAAGGCGTTGTGCTGGTAGTACAAACACAGCTGCGAGATCCACGGTCCAGTGCTGTCACTCGCGTCGATCACCGGCATGGAGAGGGTCGTCGAGCGTGAGCTGCCGTTCGCCAGCTCGACCGGCGCGTTGTTGTAATAGAGCTGCGTGAACCCAGCGCTCGAAAATCCTACGTGCCACGTGAATCGCACCCAGCGCCCGAGCACCAAGGGCGTCTGCCAGGCGATCTGCCACGGATGGCTGGCGAAGCCGTTGCGTTGGAAGCGGAAATGTCCGTCGATGATCTCGACTTCGGCGGTCGGACTACCCGCGTATGGTTCCCCGAAAGCCGGACTGCCCAGGGATATCCAGGCATGATAAGTCTGCGCCACCGGGAAGCCCTTGGGGACGTAGACCTCGTAGCTCTCCCAGAACCGTCCACCCGGACTCAGATGGAGTGGCGTGATGAGCTGTGAGCGGGGATTCATAGTCGGTGTGAGCGGAAACACATCCGAGTTATAAGTCCTGAAACGCAGCACCTTGCCGACCCCGGTCGCGGGGTCCGTGACCTCTTGGATCCGCGATAGCGTGGCAGACTGATCGAGCCACCAGGAGCTCTTCTTCGAGCCGTTGAACATCAGGCCCGGCGAACGCCCAGAGTGGAGCTCCGCGTGCGTGGTCGCCGGGAAGCAGAGTGCCAGTCCAACCAGCACTGGCGCAAGGAGGCGGAGTTTCGCGCAAGCCACCACGCTCAACGACTGTAGCGGCGCTTTCCCTGGACTGGGCCAGTTCCCTTGCAGCGCCCGCGTCAGTTACCCAGCACCTCCTGATACAAATCGATGGTCAGTTCGGCAGCCGATCGCCAACTGAGCTCCTGCTGCGCTTTGACAAGCACCTTACGGCGCATCCCCGCGTCATGATCGAGGTTGGCGATGAGGGCTCCAGCGAGCAGCTCCGGCTCGCCTGGGGGAACGACCTGACTCGGATCCACGACCAACGAGGGCAGAGCGCCGACAGCGCTCACGACGGACGGCACTCCCTGCGCGCAAGCGAGCGAGACGACACCACTCTGGCTCCCCTCGGTATAGGGCGCCACGAGCAGCCGCGCGCCTCGGAACAGGCCGGGCACCTCAGCCTCTGACACGTATCGGGTGATACGTCGGATTCGCCGATCATCCAGGAGCTCGGACTCGGACGGACCCTGCCCCGCCACGACCAGCTCAACGTCCGGACGTACGGCCCAGACAAGGCGCATCGCTTCCATCAGAACCCCCAACCCCTTGTATGGCTCGAGTCGTCCGAAGAAGAGGATGCTCGGCTTGTCCGGAATCGGATCCGGCTCCTCCGCGGGCCGCACACCGTGCGGGACGACGGCGACCGGCCGGCCGCCGGCTCGTGCTCTGAGCAGCACGCGCAGATCCTCGCCGTGCACTACGAATGCTGCCGCACGCCGTTCCCACGCCCGCTCCACCTGTTGCTTGACAGCGCCCGGGTGAGGTTGGCCAGGATGTGGCACAACGTCGTGGATGGTGAGCACCAGTGGCGATCGCGGGACAATCGCAAACAGGGCCGGCGAGACGTTCGGGTGGGCGTGCACAACGTCCGGCTTCCACCGCCGAGCGAGCCGACTGCCCCTCACTGCCCCCTCGAGGGCATGACGTCCCGTGCCGGATCCCCTTATCACCCAGGGCGGGTTTCCCGTCACCGCAGTCACGCGGTCAATGCAGTGCTGCCACTCCTCTTCAGAGCCTCCGAACTCCGCAAGATGGTCGCGACAGACCACTTGGACCTCGGCCCCGGCCTCGGTGAGACCATTCGCCTGCTCGGTTGCGTACTTCATGAACCAGTTGAGGACGAGAAGAACCCGCATCGGAGCGGGCAAGAATAGCCGGGCGGTGGGTATGTATCCTGCAGAGCGCATGGACCGTCCGACATGGAGGAAGCGGCGATGACGACGCTTCTTGTCGCGTCGGGTGGGGGCCACCTCAAGCAGCTTGTGGAGCTGGCACCAAGGTTGAGAGGCGTCGACGACCAGTTCCTGTGGGTAACCTGGCGTTCGCCGCAGAGCGAATCGCTGCTGGCCGCTGAGCAGGTGGTCTTCGTGCACCCGACGCGGCCCAGGGACCCCATCGGAGTGTCGAGGAATTTCGACTTTGCCACCCGGCTGATCCGCAGACGCGATGTCAGCGCCGTCGTGACCACCGGCTCGCAGATCGCCTTGCCCTTCCTGGTCGTCGGCCGCGCATCCGGCAAGCCCTGCCATTTCATCGAGAGCGCCGCACGAAGTGACGGGCCTTCGCTCTCCGCGCGCATGGCCAGGCACCTGCCGGGAATGCATATGTACTCGCAGTACCGCGCCTGGGAGAATCGGACCTGGACGTATGTGGGTTCAGTGTTCGACGGATTCGAGGCTACGCCGCTGAAGCCCGCCGTGCCGAATCAGACCCCCCGTGTGGTCGTCACACTCGGCATGTTGCCGCGCTGGCATTTCAGGCGGCTGCTCGAAGCCTGCATTCGCGTGATACCAGAAGGAAGCCAGGTGCTCTGGCAGACCGGCTCCACAGACGTGACCGGCCTCGCGATCGACGCGCGTCCCACCATCTCGTCGGCTGAGCTGGAAAGCGCCACGGCTGCCGCAGATGTCGTGATCTCACATGCGGGCGTCGGTTCGGCACTGACCGCGCTCCGGTGCGGGAAGCGCCCTATCCTGGTGCCTCGTGAGGCCGCCCGGCGCGAGCATGTCGACGACCATCAGACCCAGATCGCCAGTGAACTGAGTCGGCGCGACTTGGCGCTGGTGCGAACTCCAGAGAGTCTGAGCACAGAGGATCTGCTTGAAGCCAGTCAGGTCCATATCGGGATTCCGAACGAGCTGCCGCCGATTCACCTCAAGACCGGGCGACGCAGGTTGCTGCGATAGCAGCGGGCACGATGGGCGAATCTCGAGGGATTGGCGATTCCTGGTATGCCGAGCCACTCGGCCTCGCATCAATTGACAGCGCTGTGGGCGGAAAGCTTGGCAAGGCTCTCGCCCGCTACCGACGGAGCCGCGGTGTGCTGCTGTGGATGCTGGGTCGCCGCCACGAATTTGTGGTCACGACGCTCGCCGAACTGCCACGGTCCTTCCTGCTACTCGAGAGACTGTTTCCGCGGCGCACCCGTTACATCGTGATCCTCGAGTTCATTCCGGTGATCGGCAGCGACGCGCAGGTTCTATGGGGAGCTCGCGGCGGACGAGCCCGGCGCCTGCTCGTCCGCCTGATCTGGCGGTGGATGACCGTTCCGACGCTGCGCCGTTCATTGCTCGTGGCACAGTGCCTGACGGAGTGGGAGACACGTAGGAGCGCTGCTGAGCTCGACGTCTCTCCGGGCCGGTTCCGCTTCATACCCTGGTTCAGATGCGCAGAAGCTCCGAATGAGCAGCACGGTCAGAACAGGGCGGGAGTGCTCGCCTCCGGACGGGCTGCCTGCGACTGGGAGACCGTTTTCGCCGCCGCCCGGGGCCAGAACTGGCCCCTGACGGTGGTATGCAGCAAGCGAGACCTCGAGTTGGTTTCTCGCCTGAATAACGACAACACGGCTCGCGTGCTCTGCGAGATCCCGAAGGAGGCACATAGCACGGAGGTTGCTTCCTGTCTCGTGTACCTGCTGGCCCTGCGCAACGCCGAGGTCAGCTCCGGACAAGTGCGGCTGTCGGACGCTTGGCAGGCCACCACACCGGTCGTTGCATCAGGGGTGAGGGGCTTAGACGGCTACCTGGCCGATCGCCATAACTCGCTTGTGTTTCCTCCAGGGGATGCCGAGCAGGCCCGCGCAGCCGTGGCAGCCCTGCTCGGCGATGAGAACCTCCGGGCAAGTCTCCGGCGGTCGGCTACAGAGGATGCACTCAAGTGGACGAGAGACGACTACCTGAATGCGCTGCGTTCCATGCTGGCGGAAGCAACTGCCCTCGCCGCCTCTGAAGCCTGACTGTGGTCGCGTCCGCGCGTGGGTTCAGACCGTACAGACGTCTAGAACGTCGTTCGTTGCCTAACTTCGGCGTTGCTGGCGCGTCGAAGCGTTTGAATGCGATCGACGCCCCTCGCCTCCCTGCTGTCCTCACGCACGCGCCGGGCTTGCTTCGCGGCGCTCGGGGCGGCCTCACTTTTCGCGCTCACCGCCGCCTTTGCGGTCACCACCAGCGCCGGCGCAGCTAAGGCACGCACAACAGCCTCGAGCGCACTGCTGTTCGGGATCTATCCAGGCGGGCCCGCGGGCGGCGCGACCGGGTCAGTTCCGGACAACGTGGCCAAGGATCTCGCCGCCGTCAAGCAGCTGGATTCGTCGGGGGCCCCGTTCGTTGTGCACCTCTACGCGGAGTACTACGGACCGGGGAGCTACACCGCCACGCAGGAGGTAGGGGCCGAGGTGCAGACGTTCGCCAAGGCAGGGATCAAGGTGGAGCTCGTTCTGGCCTACCGTCCGACCGACAAGGTTCCTGCGACCGACGTGCCAGGTTTCGTGACCTGGGCGAAGTCGGCGCTGGCTTCGCTCGGGACCTATCTGAGCTACCTGCAGGTCACGAACGAGGCCAACGTATCCGGCAGCGCGAGCTCAAACGACGGCTCCTACCCCGGGGCCGAGAACGCTCTCATCCAGGGTGTCGAAGGGACGAAGAGCTATATCGCCTCACACGGTCTGGCAATCAAGGTGGGCTTCAACTGGAGCTATGTCGCCGGTGTCGCCTCCACCACTTTCTGGAGCTACCTCGCCAAGACCGGTGGCGCGACCTTCGAGAAGGATGTCGACTGGATCGGTATCGACGTCTACCCCGGCACCTGGCAGTCACTCCCGACGTCGGTGGGCTTCAGTGCGGGTGTCTCACAGGTCGTGACCCAGGCGATCGCGTCGACTCGCAGCACGTACATGCCACTTGCCGCACTCCCAGCCACCGTGCCGATTCAGATCACCGAGACCGGATACCCCACCGGCCCCGGTCGCACGTACGCCGCGCAGCAGGCCGCACTTCAGTCCGAGGTGTCAGCGGCCGTGAGCGTGCGAGCCGCCGACAATGTCAGCGCCCTGCAGTTCTTCGACCTACGCGACGCCATCACCGACAACCCGAACTTCCAGGACCAGTACGGACTGATGACCGATCAATGGGCGCCAAAGCCGGCCTTCACCGAGTACGAGCGGCTGATCGCACAGGACGGCTGAGACCGAGCGCCTCGATCCGAGCAGCAGAGGCGACGCAATAAATCCCCGCGCCGCCAAATGATCTGTTTAGTCTTCCGTTTTTGGGAAAAAGGGCCGGTTGGCATGACTGGCCGCATGACGTATATTCGTCGTGCCGGGCAAGGGGTTTAAACGGTAGGGGTTGTTTCCTAATGGGCCGGGGCAGGGCCCATTGGGGAAGTCACGACTGCGGATTGCAAGGAGAGCCGTCGCGGTGACCATAGATCAGGGTGGATTCGACGTGTCTCTGGGCCGGGAGTCTGAGCGCATCGAAGCTAGGCGGGATCGCCTGCGCAGGCAGGCACAGGTACTTGAGCTTCCTGTCAGGGGCGGGGCGCACTGGGCAAACCGGCGCTTCGCCGCGACGCTTGACATCCGCGACAGCGATCATGTCGAGCGACTGAAGTCGGTCGACGCCGCGCTGAAGCGCGAGAAGTTCTATCGGCGCAGCCTTAGCGTCGCCGATAGCTTCGCCGCAATCTTGGCGATCGTCCTCACTGCTCTCCAGTGGGGCAGGCCGCTCGACTGGCTGTTTCTGCTCGTGCCCCTGGCGGCCGTGCTCATTTCCAAAATTCAGGGGCTGTACGACCGCGACGACATGGTGCTGCGGAAGTCCACCGTCCATGAATGGCGCGCCATCTTCCGGACCGACGCGCTGATCACCAGCGCGATGTATCTGGTCTGGTGGGTTTCAACAACCGAGCGCACGGATCACGGGATCCGCGTGTTTGCGTTCATGCTTGGCAATCTCTTCGTGCTGACGCTCATCGCTCGCACGGTCGCCCGGCGCGTGGCACGCGAATTCACCACCCCGGAACGGTGCCTGATCGTCGGCAAGACCGCGCATTGCGTGCGGCTGGCAAAGCAACTCCGGCAGGTACCCGGGCTCAATCTTCTCGGCACCGTCCCAGACGACGATGTTGACTGCTCGGTGGCGGGTGTCCACGAACTGGTCGAGCGGTTGAATGTAGAGCGCATCGTTGTCGTGCCCCATCCCGGGTGGGGCGAGCGCGGCAGCCTAAAGCTGATCCAGAGTGCCAAGTGGCTCGGGATCCGAGTGAGTCTGATGCCGACGGTGATGACGGTGGTGGGTGCCTGGACGACCGTCGATGAGTTCGACAGCATGATCCTGCTCGGGGTGCCGCGGTTTGGCCTGTCCCGTTCCTCCGCTGCGCTGAAGCGGGCGCTCGACCTGGTCGTCGGCTCAATCACTTTGGTGTTCGTGTCCCCGGTGCTGGCAGCGATCGCTGTCGCGGTCAAGATAGACAGCGACGGTCCGGTTCTGTTCCGCCAGAAGCGGATCGGTCGCAACGGGTTGCCGTTCACGATCTACAAATTCCGATCGATGATCAGCGGTGCGGAAACCATGCAATCCGATCTGCATTCCATGAACGAGACCGACGGCCTGTTCAAGATGACCGACGACCCGCGAGTGACACGGCTCGGCAGATTGATGCGCAGGACGTACCTCGACGAACTCCCTCAGCTGTTTAACGTTCTGAAGGGCGACATGAGCCTCGTCGGGCCGCGGCCACTGGTCGAGTCCGAGGACGCGCTGCTCGAGGGCTATGACCGGCATCGGTCGCGACTGACCCCGGGTATGACCGGGCCCTGGCAGCTGCGCGGACCGATGAACGCAAGCCTCTCAGAGCTTGTCAAGCTCGACTACATGTACGCATCGAACTGGAGCATCTGGGCAGACATCGACATCCTGCTGAGTACGGCGGCCAGGGTCCTGACCCACCACGGGCACTGAACTCCCGACGGGAGCAGGGTCGTTGCGCTAACTGAAGTAGGTGGTCTGAAGAGCGCGTGTGCTGTCGCGGATGACGACAGAATGAAGATCCTCAACGTCGTCGACATGAACCCGAACAAGAGGGGTCCCGTCGAGCTTCAGCTCCTGGAGACGGGCCGCCGCGTTGTCGCCCGCGGTGGTGGGTTTGCGTGCTGGTTCACGAGCGCGGCCCCAGATTGGTACTCGAGCGAGATGGCCGATGCCGGCATTGACCTGGGAGTGCTGGAGGGCGAATGGGCGGCCTCCGTCCTGCACGCACGCAGGGTTGTCAAGCCGGACATTGTGCACTTTCACCACGGCCCTCATGCCGGGATGTCTGAGGTCGCTGCCGAGGGTGTGATCGTGGTGAGGACCGAGCACGGGCCCCGCGCTACGCCGCCTACGAGGATCCTTAGATCGATCGTTCGACATCACCGTACGCGAGCTGTTGATCACTTTGTGGCCGTGTCGGAATTCATCGCGCGGCAGATCGTCATCGACTTTCTAGTTCCGCGTCGAAAGATCACTGTGATTCTCAATGGGACGGACATTGAGCGGTTTCAGCCCAGACCGGACGACAAGCTGGCGCTGAGGCGAGAGCTCTTCGGTTCGCGGGTGCAGCCAGACGACGTCCTCATCACATTGGCTGCACAGATGGGCCCAGCCAAACGTCAGTGGATGCTTGTCGAAGCCATGGCTGAGCTTTCCTCGGTGCTGCCGTCCGCAAGAGCCGTGATCGCGGGCAATGGGCCAGATCGGGCGAGCATCGAGGAGCTCGTCGGCCGACTCCGACTCGCCGACCGGGTCATCGTTCTGACCGGAGACAACGACGTCGCGGCGATCTACGCAGCTTCCGATATTGCCGCACTGCCGAGCACTGCCGAAGGACTTCCGGGAAGCGGCATTGAAGCTCTTGCCTGCGGATTGCCTCTCGTGGCTACCCCGAATGGAGGGACGCCGGAAGTGTATGAGGATGGCATCAGCGGCGTTTCCGTTACGGACCAGACTCCAAGAGGGCTTGCCAACGCGTTGGTGCCACTCATCGAATCAGCTGAGATGCGCGTCAGGATGGGCGCGGCTGGGCGGAAGCGCGCGGAGCAGAAGTTCTCGCTCTCTCGCCCCGCTGACAAGACGGTGGCTCTATATGACTGGCTTGGTCGCCGCCAGCCAGTTCCGACGGCCGACTTGCGTTCTACGAGCGGGTGCTGAAGCTCGCGTCGTATCCGTACGTCGTCCCCGTCCTGTTGGTCGCAACAAGCCGGTAGTGATAGCGGGCACCGGACAGAAGGTGCCCAAGGTGCGCCACGGCGGTCACGGGGCTCGTCCCCGAGCCGGCGCTGACGGCCCTCGTGCGTGAACCGTAGGAGGTTGTGGTGCCGAACTGCCAGTAGTAGGTCGTCGCCTCGCCGTTGGGGTAGACGCCGCCCTGTAGCCATGCGGCGCTGGCGGAAGTGCGACGCGTGTAGGTCTTGTTGGAAGCCGGCCCGAAGGCTGGCAGACCGATGCCGGGAGCACCGGTGACGATCTGCCCAGAGATCGAACCGGCCCCCGTTGGGCCGTCGTAGCCCCGGCCGGCATCGCAGAGGATCGTCGGCTCGCCAGCGCAGCTGCCGGTGCTCCCGGTGGTGGGATCGTTCAGCTCGGCCGCGTCCGTATAGGCCCACTGCGGCGTGGTGCCGTCGACACCGGCGACTGCCTCGAAGGCCGCCACCAGCGGAGCGGCGAGGCTCGTGCCGCCGCCGTCGAACCACCCACCTGCCGGCGAGTCGTAAACCGTAAGGCCGGTGGAGCGGATCGGCGTCGGCGGAGACATCCGCGTACATGCGACCGCTGCAGCCATCGTCGGGCTGATAGGGAAGTGGTTGTTCCTGCGTGTCACAGCCGGCAGCGGCGCCGTTCCAAGCGGACTCGCTCACCCCGCGCGGGGTCGGCGCGGTCGAGTTGTTCGGCGCGAGCGTCGTGCCGCCGACGGCAGTCACATACGGTAGGGCAGCGGGATATGCGTCCTCGCCACTGGGCAGCGCGCCGTTGTCCCCCGTCGCCGCGACGATCGCGACGCCAGGCACGCTGAAGTCGGTGAACGGGTCCTCCGCGTAGAGGCCGTCGCCGCTGATCGAGATCTGGTTGGCACCGGCGTCTGCGGCACTGGTGGCCGCCGTCTGCACGTCCTGCGCATCAGGTGCGTTTGCCTCCACCAGGTCGATCCTGCAGTTTGGGCAGAGCGATGAGACCGCCTCAACATCCATCGACTCCTCCTCAGCCCAGCTGGTCTCGAACCCCGGCAACGGAGCCGACTGCCCCTGCTCATTGAGCTGCCGGAAGCATCCATTCGCGACGGTGCAGGCCGGCAGACCGTAGGTGGAGCGAAATGTGTTGAGGTCGTTCGCGGCGCTGGGATCGTTGAACACGCCAACCACTGCCACCGTGTCACCCACACCGCGTGTGGCCGACAGGGCGCTGAGGTCGTAGGCCTCCTGCAGATAGGCAGGGGTCATTTGCTGTGGCGCCAATTGACCGGTGAAAGCAAGTCCCCGCGGCGCCTTGCGCCGCCTGATCTTCGGGTGCACCGGTTTGTGCCCGCGCTTGGAGACGAGGATCTGGGCATCACAACTGAACTGGCCGAGCGCCGGCCTCGAGCAGGTGTTTTCCGCGATCACTCCCTGGGCGGCGCGCGCCGGCGTGCTGCCCAGGCTGAACAGCGCAAAGGCCGAGACGAGAAGCAACGCGAGAGCAGTAGGCATCCATGCCTTGGGCATCTCCTCTCATCGGCCCGTTACGCCAGTTCTGATGCACCCGGAGGCTCCCTAGACGAATGGGCGAGCCGTTACACCGACTATGAGGCCCTTAATGCTCAGTGGGGGTGGCCCGCTGGCCACCCCCACTGAAAGCAAACGCTCGAACTCCTGAGGTCTTAGCTCTGGTCGCCGTTGCTGCTCGGCTCATCCGTCGGCAGTCCGAGGTCGGCGAACTCGTCGGCGAACCCGAACGACGAGTCGACGCTGCCGATCTCCTCCAGGTCGGAGAGGTCGGCGTGCAGGCCACCGAAGTCGCCCAGCGTCTCGCCGTCGGAGAGCCCGAGCTCGGCAGCCAGATCGTCGTGATCGAGCAGGCCGACCTCGTCGATTCCGCGGGGCAGCGGCTCGCTCGGCTCGATCTCGATGCGCCGGTAGCGCTTGAGACCGGTCGCCGCCGGGATCAGCTTGCCGATGATCACGTTCTCCTTGAGGCCGTTCAGGCGGTCGACCTTGCCCTCGAGGGCTGCGTCGGTCAGCACCTTGGTGGTCTCCTGGAAGGAGGCCGCCGACAGGAACGAGTCGGTGTTGAGCGAGGCCTTGGTGATACCGAGGATGATCTCCTCGGCCTGGGCCTGCTCGCCGCCGTTCTCAGCCACCTGCGCGTTGATCCGTGCGTAGTCATGACGGTCGACGAACTGGCCGGGCAGGAGCTCCGTATCGCCCTTCTGGTCGACGCGGACCTTCTTCATCATCTGGCGGACGATCAGCTCGATGTGCTTGTCGTTGATGTCCACGCCCTGCGACTTGTAGACCTCCTGGACCTCGCGAACGAGGTACAGCTCGGTCTCCGTCCGCCGCTCCACCTGATCCTTGCCGCCGTGGGCGAGGATCTCGTGTGGGTACAGCGAGCCCTCGTTCAGCGGCTTACCGACCTCCACGTGCTCGCCGTCACGGACGTAAAGCAGGGTGCGGCGCGGGAACGTATAGCGGTGCTCCTCGCCGCCCGAGTCGGTGATCACGACCGTGACCGACTTGTCGGCCTCCTCCATCGACACCGTGCCCGAGACCTCGGCCATACGCGCAAGACCCTTGGGCTTGCGAGCCTCGAACAGCTCGACGACACGCGGTAGACCGTGCGTGATGTCCGCGCCGGCGACACCGCCGGTGTGGAACGTCCGCATCGTCAGCTGCGTGCCCGGCTCCCCGATCGACTGGGCCGCGATGATGCCCACCGCGTCACCGATCTGAGCGGTCTTGCCGGTCGCCATCGAGCGGCCGTAGCAGGCCTGGCACACGCCGGTCGGCGCCTCGCACTTGAGCACGGAGCGGACCGGAACGCGCACGACCTCACCCTTTGCGGACGCGGCCGTGAAGACCTCGACCAGTGTGGCCAGCTCGGCGCGGTCGATCTCGACGCCCTTCTCGACGATCACTGCGCCCTTGGGGGCGGTGATCTGCTCAGCCGCGATCCGGCCGATCAGGTTGTCGTTGGGCTCCGAGGTCGGACGCAGGCGCCGGGTCTCAGGGTCGATCTCCGTCTTGAAGACCGGGGAGGCGATGTACTCGCTGGTGCCGCAGTCCTCCTGGCGGATGATCACGTCCTGTGAGACGTCGACCAGACGCCGCGTCAGGTAACCCGAGTCGGCGGTGCGCAGTGCCGTGTCGGCGAGACCCTTGCGGGCACCGTGGGTCGAGATGAAGTACTCGAGCACGTCAAGGCCTTCCATGAAGTTGGACTTGATCGGGCGCTCGATGATCTCGCCCTTCGGGTTGGCCATGAGGCCGCGCATGCCGGCCAGCTGACGGATCTGCTGGAACGAGCCACGCGCACCCGAGTTGGCCATCATGAAGATCGGGTTGAGCTCGTCGAGGTGGTCGACCATGGCCTTGGCGACCTCGTCGGTCGCCTCGTTCCACAGGCCGATGACCGCCTCGTGGCGCTCCTCCTGATCCATCTCGCCGTTGTAGTACTGCTGCGTCGATCTCGGCCAGGCGCTCGTCGTAGCGGGCCAGGATCTCCGGCTTGGTCGGCGGCGTCTGCACGTCGTTCTTGGAGACGGTCACACCGGCCTGGGTGGCGTAGTGGAAGCCGATCTCCTTGAAGGCGTCCAGCACCTGGCTGATCGAGGCGGCCCCGTAGTTCTGCACGAGGTCGTCGACCAGCCGGGTCGTGTCCTTCTTCTTCATCGAGCGGTTGACGAACTCGTACTTCGACGGATCGAAGTCGTCGCCCATCGCGGCCTCGACCGCGCGCTCGATCTTGTCGTTGTAGATGATCCGGCCGACGGTCGTGAGCACGTGCCCGCGATCAGATTCGCGCGGACGGTACTCGGCGATGTCGTGCAGGCCCACCACGCCGTGCTCGTAGGACCACTCCGCCTCCTGGGCGGTGCGGAACACGTGCGGGCGCGGCTCGTGCTTCGCCGGGTCGATCTTGGCCAGCTCCTCGCCGTCGGGACCGTATGTCAGGTAATAGGCGCCGAGCACCATGTCCTGAGCCGGGACCGCCAGCGGCGCGCCGTGCGCCGGCGAGAGGATGTTGTTCGCCGACAGCATCAGGATCCGGGCCTCGGCCTGGGCCTCTGCGCTCAGCGGCAGGTGGACCGCCATCTGGTCGCCGTCGAAGTCCGCGTTGAACGCGTGGCAGACGAGCGGGTGGACCTGGATCGCCTTGCCCTCGACCAGCACCGGCTCGAACGCCTGGATGCCCAGACGGTGAAGCGTCGGCGCGCGGTTGAGCAGCACGGGATGCTCGTGGATGACCTCCTCGAGCACGTCCCAGACCTCGGGGATCATCGAGTCGACCATCTTCTTGGCCGCCTTGATGTTCTGCGCGGACTTGCGCTCGACCAGGCGGGCCATGATGAACGGCTTGAACAGCTCGAGCGCCATCAGCTTCGGCAGACCGCACTGGTGCAGCTTCAGCCACGGGCCCGACACGATCACCGAGCGGCCCGAGTAGTCGACGCGCTTGCCGAGCAGGTTCTGGCGGAAGCGCCCCTGCTTGCCCTTGAGCATGTCGCTCAGGGACTTCAGCGGGCGGTTGCCCGGGCCGGTGACCGGCCGGCCGCGACGACCGTTGTCGAACAGTGCGTCGACGGCCTCCTGCAGCATGCGCTTCTCGTTGTTGACGATGATCTCCGGCGCGCCGAGGTCGAGCAGCCGCTTGAGGCGGTTGTTGCGGTTGATCACACGGCGGTAGAGGTCGTTGAGGTCGGAGGTCGCAAAGCGGCCACCGTCGAGCTGCACCATCGGGCGCAGTTCCGGCGGGATCACCGGGACGGCCTCGAGGACCATCATCTCCGGCTTGTTGCCGGAGTTCAGGAACGCGGTGACGACCTTCAGGCGCTTGACCGCGCGAGCCTGCTTCTGACCCTTGGCGGTCTTGACCTGATCCTGCAGGTCATCCGCCTCGGCCTCCAGGTCGACCTGCTGGAGCAGGTCGCGAACGGCCTCGGCGCCCATGCCGCCACGGAAGTACTCGCCGAAACCGAACGGCGAGCCGAAGCGATCCTTGAGCTCACGGAAGAGCGTCTCGTCGTTGACGACGTCCTTGGGCTTCATCGACTTGAACAGGTCCCAGACCTGGCGCATGCGCTCAGCGGCATCCTCCATGTAGGCCTCGGTGTCGTCGATGTCGGCCTGCATGCTCTTGCGGACGTCCTTGAGCAGCTTCTCGCGCTCCTCCTCGGAGAGCTTCGCCACGTTGACGTCCAGCGAGTCGGCCCACAGGTGGTCATCGTCGGAGAAGTCCCGCGACGTCTTGGCGCTCTGCAGGAACTCGACGCGACGCTCGAGCGACTCCTTGAGCTCGAGCATGCGCTCTTCCTTCTCGGCCGCGTAGCTGTCGAGGGTCTTGTTGACCTCGACCTCGAGGCGTGTCGAGGTCGCGCGCACGCGCCTCGTCGTCGACCCAGGTCACCATCGAGGCGGCGAAGTACAGGACCTTCTCCAGCTCCTTCGGGGCCATGTCCAGCAGGTAGCCGATGCGGCTCGGGACGCCCTTGAAGAACCAGATATGGCTGACGGGAGCCGCCAGGTCGATGTGGCCCATGCGCTCACGGCGAACCTTCGAGCGCGTGACCTCAACGCCGCAGCGCTCGCAGACGATGCCCTTGTAGCGGACACGCTTGTACTTGCCGCAGTAGCACTCCCAGTCCTTGGTCGGACCGAAGATGCGCTCGCAGAAGAGGCCGTCCTTCTCGGGCTTCAGGGTGCGGTAGTTGATTGTCTCCGGCTTTGTGACCTCGCCTGAGCTCCAGGAGCGAATCTGCTTGCTGGAGGCGAGGCCGATCTCGATTGCGTCGAAGTTATTGATGTCGATCAAAGTGGTTCCTCTTGTCTGCGCAGGGCCCGCTCCTAGCGCGTCTCAGGGGCCCGCTGGCCCCTAGCGGCGATCGGACGCTTGCCTGCGCCCTACGCCTCGTCTTCTTCCAGAACACCTTCAGCCTCGCCGGGCCCGACGTCGCCGTCGAGCATCGGATCGGTGTCGGAGGCGAAGTCCTCGGCCTCGAGGTCCTCGCCCGACTCCAGGTCCGGGTCCTCCTCCTCGACCTCATCGGCCGAGGCCTCGACGGTCTCGCCCTCGTGCTCGATCGTCTCGTCGGCGGCGGCACCGTCAGTGCTAGCGCACGCCGCTGAGGTCGATACCGAGCTCCTCGGCGGCCCGCAGGAGGTCGTCGTCCTCCTCGCGCATCTCAGCCCGCTCGCCCTCCTCGGAGACGACGTTGACGTCGAGCGCCAGCGACTGCATCTCCTTGAGCAGGACCTTGAACGACTCGGGGATCGACGGCTCGGCGATGTTCTCGCCCTTGACGATCGCCTCGTATGCCTTGACGCGCCCGACCGTGTCGTCGGACTTGATCGTGAGCATCTCCTGCAGCGTGTAGGCGGCACCGTAGGCCTCGAGCGCCCACACCTCCATCTCGCCGAAGCGCTGGCCGCCGAACTGCGCCTTACCGCCCAGCGGCTGCTGGGTGACGAGGCTGTAGGGGCCGGTCGAACGCGCGTGGATCTTGTCGTCGACCAGGTGGTGGAGCTTGAGGATGTACATGCAGCCGACGGTCACCGGCTGAGCGAACGGCTGGCCGGTGCGGCCGTTGAACAGCTGCACCTTGCCGGTCGCCTGCTCACCGACGCGACGCTTCTCGTCGACGTCCATGCGGACGCGGCCACCGCTGGCGATGTGCTCCTTCTCCCACTCGCACGAGCGCGTGGTCGACGTCGTTCGACCGCGGCGCCGTCGAACACCGGCGTCGAGACGTAGACCTTCGGCTTGGCGCCGTCGACGCCGTT
The DNA here is from genome assembly GCA_963818135.1 of uncultured Actinomycetota bacterium. GTDB lineage: Bacteria > Actinomycetota > Thermoleophilia > Solirubrobacterales > Solirubrobacteraceae > Palsa-465. The sequence continues at coordinate 46,185 of CAWFRF010000012.1, read as the reverse complement.
GCGGGCGACCTGACGGCGCGTGGCGTTCTTGCCACGCTCGTTGTCGGAGTCGTACCAGCCGTTGAGCGCCACCCAGCCGAGGTGTGTCTCCAGGATCTGGCCGAGGTTCATACGGCTCGGCACGCCGAGCGGGTTGAGGATCACGTCGACCGGGCGTGCCGTCCTCGAGGAACGGCATGTCCTGGATGTCGACGATCTTCGAGATCACGCCCTTGTTGCCGTGACGGCCGGCGAGCTTGTCGCCCTCGGAGATCTTGCGCTTCTTGGCGACGAACACGCGCACCAGGTCGTTGACGCCCGGCGGCAGGTCGTCGCCGTCGTCGCGGCTGAAGGTCTTGACGTCGATCACGACGCCGCCCTCACCGTGCGGAACCTTGAGGCTAGTGTCGCGGACCTCACGCGCCTTCTCCTTGAAGATCGCGCGGATCAGCTTCTCCTCGGCCGTCAGCTCGGTCTCGCCCTTGGGCGTGACCTTGCCGACGAGCAGGTCGCCGGACTGAACCTCGGCGCCGATGCGGACGATGCCGCGGTCGTCGAGGTTGCGCAGCGACTCCTCGGAGCGGTTCGGGATGTCGCGGGTGATCTCCTCGTCGCCGAGCTTGGTCGTGCGGGCGTCGATCTCGTACTCCTCGATGTGGATCGAGGTGAGCTCGTCGTCCTGCACGAGGCGCTTGGAGAGGATGATCGCGTCCTCGAAGTTGTAACCCTCCCAGGACATGAAGGCGACCATCAGGTTCTTGCCGAGCGCCATCTCACCCTGATCGCTGGCCGCGCCGTCGGCGAGCACGGTGCCCTCGACGACGTTCGTGCCGACGTCGATGATCGGCTTCTGATGGATCAGCGTGGCCTGGTTGGAGCGCATGAACTTGTTGAGCGCGTACTCGTCCTGGCCGCCGTCCTTCTTGTCGATGACGATCTTCTCGGCGTCGACGTAGGAGACCACGCCGTCGCGTCTTGGCCAGCACCACGTCACCGGTGTCGATCGCGGCGCGGTACTCCATGCCGGTGCCGACCAGCGGCGCGTCGGCGACGAGCAGCGGCACGGCCTGGCGCTGCATGTTCGAACCCATCAGCGCGCGGTTGGCGTCGTCATGCTCGAGGAACGGGATCATCGCCGTCGCCACCGACCAGACCTGCTGCGGCGAGACGTCGATCAGGTCGACCTCCTTGGGGGTGACCGTCACGTACTGACCCGCCTGCGTGCGGCAGAGGATCTCATCGCCCTGGAGCTTGCCCTTGCCGTCGACAGGCGTGTTGGCCTGCGCGATCTTGAGGTCCTCCTCCTGGGTCGCGTCGATGTGCACGACCTCGTCGGTGAGGACGCCGTTCTTGACGACCCGGTAGGGGCTCGTGACGAACCCGTGCTCGGAGATCTCGGCGAACGCCGAGAGCGAGCCGATCAGGCCGATGTTCGGACCCTCGGGGGTCTCGATCGGGCACATGCGGCCATAGTGCGTGGGGTGCACGTCGCGCACCTCGATCGGGGCGCGCTCGCGCGTGAGTCCGCCGGCACCGAGTGCCGACAGGCGGCGGCGGTGGGTCAGACCCGGACAGCGAGTTGGTCTGGTCCATGAACTGGCTGAGCTGGGAGCTCCCGAAGAACTCCTTGAGCGCGGCCACGACCGGACGGATGTTGACGATCGTCTGCGGCGTGATCGTGTCGGCGTCCTCGGTGGTGAGGCGCTCGCGCACGACGCGCTCCATGCGGTACAGGCCGATCCGGAATGCCTCCTGGATCAGCTCACCGACGGTGCGCAGACGGCGGTTGCCGAAGTGCTCGTACTCGTCGAGGTGGTCGACGAGCGGGTCGCGCGGCATGATCGGACGCCTCAGCGGCGTAGTCCTTGGTCTCGTTCTCCGGGTTCTCGGACATGCCCAGCAGACGGGGCAGGCTGACGAGCTCCTTGACCAGGGCGACGATGTCGTCGTGGGTCAGGGTGCGAGTGTCGAGGTCGATGTCCAGGCCCAGACGGCTGTTCAGCTTGTAACGGCCGACGCGCGTGAGGTCGTAGCGCTTGGGATCGAAGAACAGCTGGTTGAGCAGCGAGCGCGCGGCGTCGATCGACGGCGGCTCGCCCGGGCGCTGCTTCTTGAACAGCTCGATCAGCGCGCCCTCCTCGGTGCGGGTGACCTCGGTGTCGGCCTCCAGCGTCAGGCGGATGTAGAGCGAGTTGTCAAACAGGTTGAGGATCTCTTCGTCGGACGCATAGCCCATCGCACGAAGCAGGACCGTGATCGGCAGCTTGCGCTTGCGGTCGATGCGGACGTAGACGCGGCCCTTCTTGTCGATCTCGAGCTCCAGCCAGGAGCCGCGGGCCGGCATCAGGTTGGCGATGAAGACCTGCTTCTCGCGGTCCTTGGGCTCCATCACATAGGCGCCCGGGGAACGCACGAGCTGCGTCACGACGACGCGCTCAGTGCCGTTGATGATGAACGTGCCGCGCTCGGTCATCCACGGGAAGTCGCCCATGAAGACCGACTGCTCGCGGATCTCGCCGGTCTCGCGGTTGATGAAGGCGACGGTGACGGTAAGCGGGCGCGCGTAGGTGAGGTCCTTCTCGCGGCACTGGTCGATGCTCGCGATCGGCGCGTCGAACTGGAACTCGCCGAACTGAACGGCGAGGTTGCCGGTGTAATCCTCGATCGGCGAAACATCGTCGATCGTCTCGCGCAGACCCCCGCTTTCGGGGTCTGTGAGCCACTCGAAGGAGCGGCGCTGGATGTCAATGAGGTTGGGGACTTCGAGAACCTGGTTCAGACGCGCAAAACTCCGGCGCGTCCGGGGGGCTTCAGCGGTTGCCAAGACGGCGACTCCTCGGGCCGATGGGAAGACGGGAGAGGGCGCGATTGCGGCCTATCGAGGCCCAATACGCGCGGACTAGTAAACATAGCACAGGGTATCGACGCCCTGCGCAGGGGCTGTCGGCTCTCACGGACCCCGTCCGCGGCTGCCGCGTATGTGGCGCGGCGCCGAAAAATCGGACGGCTACGACTATTGGCCGACGCGGGAAGTGTAGGAGGTCGCGCGCCAACTAGCAACTCACGCGGCGCGCACCACTTGGGCTCACGTCACGGGCTGCCGGCGCCGCAAGTCGCCGGATGCATTGACCCGGTGATGCGATAGACCGTCACGCCGGAGCCTGGACTCAGCGCAACCCTCGCCGCTGTGTCGGACCGCGTCCAGGCGGTCGGTGGCGGCGACTTGGCGAGCTCGTTGGGTCCGGCGATCACGAGGAACTGGAAGCGGTCACGGTTGACGGCGCGCCGCCAAGCCGCGCAGGAGGCGGGCGCTTTCAGCCCGCCGTGTGGCGTGGGAATGCCGACAGGCGTCACGACGTTCGAGAGTTCCGAGCCGTACAGCGGGTACTGGCCGTCGACGCCGAAGATGCCGACTCGCGTGTTGTGCTTGGGCTGAATCCAGGCGTACACCCGATCAAGCGCGATCGAACGGGCGGATGCATCTGCGGTCACCGCTTTCGACAATCGATAACGATGATGCAGGTAATGCACCGTCAGGGCATAGCCGGCGGTGGGTAGCGCGATCACGGCGCAGCCCGTCGCGATCAAGGTCGCGCCGCGCACGCCGATTCGCCAGGCCAGCAAGACGACACCCACACAGAGCAGAGCGACAACGAGACCGACCAACAGCTCCTCGTGGCTATGAATCGAAAGTCCGAAGTGATGGGCGCCCACGGCGATCAGGGCAAGCAGCACCACCGCCGCCCCCACACGAGCAAGCCTCCGCGAGACCAAGGCCGGAAAGGTGACGAGCAGGCACAGCCCGATCGCCAGGGTGGCCGCGAAGAAGCGCACGTTGACCTGTAGCGCGGTTCCTCCCGAAAGCGGCGCGAAGGCATATGCGACGACATTCGCGGCTGCGGCGACCGCAGCCGCTCGCTCCCAGCCCTGACGCGAGCGAGTGATGCCCAGTACGAGGCCGACGGCTGCCAGCGCACAAAGCAACCACCACCCAGGGCCGAGCCCGAAGCTCAATGCCGCAGAGAAATAATGAACCGAGAGCTTGCCGCTGAACAGCTGTGACGCGAGCTTCCCCCACGGATCAACGAAATGCGGACTCGGAAGGAACGACAGTGACCCAGGCACGGGGTTGCCCACAGCGATGAGGTTGCGCAGATACCAGAACCCGCCACCGGCGGCCAGGCCGACCACCCACAGACCCGCCGCGTGCCGTCGCCGCCCGCGCTCGGCAGCGATGACCGAGCCGATGGCAAGTACCACGGCGAACGCGATCATCGTCGCACGGCTACCTGCCGCCAGCCCTGCGGCGCACGCAGCGATGAGCACCACCGCCCCGCCCGAGGAGGCGTAGGCCGTGAGCGCGACCGCGGCAAGCGCAAAGGCGAGCGCAGCGATGTCATCGCTCGCAGTTCCGACCCCCACGAACAAGACCTCTCGCGCGACGAGCACAGCAGCGACGCACAACGTCGTCAGAACCTGCGCTCCGCGCGGCTTACCAATGCACCAGCCGGCGAGCAGCGCCATCGCCACAAAGCCGATGTTGAGCACCAGCGAGACGATGTCGCGTCCGAAGGCCAGCATCCCAACCGCATGCAGGAGCTCGACGTTGGCGGGGAAGAACTGGTGCAGATCCTCGGTGCTGACGTGATGCAGCGCGGTGACGGAGTGCTGCTGCACGAACCCCGCCGCGAACGGAAGGTGGTACCAGATCGAGTCGGTGTCGACGATGCCGTTGTTGAGCGCCGAGATCAGCCGAAACGAGCTGGCGCCGGCCACGCCGGCAACGGCGACGAACAGCAGCCCGAGCTCGATCGGCTCGAACTTCGTGCGAGGCGTCTGGGTCGCGGTCCGCGCGTCGTCCGCGGGTGTCCCAAGGAAAGTGAGTCCCAGGCCGATGAGCACGCACGCCGCGACGACCGCCCACATCCGGAACAGACCGACCGAGCCGAGTACTTCGCAGATCACGATCAGCAAGACAAGCGTGATCACCGCCTCCGCGAGGCGTGCGACCGGTCCCAGTAGCTGAGGCGTAAACCGCGCGCGTACGCGCACAGCGCCCCACGTGAGCGGCCCCACGCAGGCGAGCAACGCCACGCACCCCACCAAGAAGCGCCCCAGACTCATGACCGCGCGATCCTATTGATCCCAGACGACGCGATGTCAGTAGTCACACGTGCGCGCACACTGTCAGTTCGCTTATCCACCGGCTATCGTGCCCGCGTGGTGGTGACGACCTCTACTTCGCGCGCGCACGAGGCGCGCGCTCGTAGCCTGTATGCGCTTGGTGCGGTATCCAGCGCAACGCTGCTGCTGCTCGTGATCGCGGAGCGCTGGCTGGTGTCGCGGTACACCTTCCCCGGCGACATCCGGGGAGCGCACCTCGGAACCGAGCTGATGATGTCGCACAGACCGTGGATCCTGTGGGAGATCACCCGCGTGTACCAGCAGATCGGTCGTCCGCTCATCGCCGTCGGTGAGGTGTTGGCGATGGGCATTTGGCTGTGGCGCTCGGCGGGACGGCATGCTGCTCAGGGACTGCTCATCGTCCTGCTGGCTTCGGCCACATGCGGCCTGATCAAGATCATCTGCGGACCGACGCCGTTCTGGGTCTCGCTCTACCACGTCGGCACGAACTTTCCGAGCGGAGTGGTGACGTTCGTGACCGCGGCCTTCGGCTACGTCGCCCTAGTGGCGTTCCGGCAGGGTCGGAGGACCCTGGCGTCGATCCTGCTGCTTGCAATCCTGGGCGCCGGCCCCGCGCGCGTGCTCGGCGGCCAGCATCTGCCAAGCGATGCGCTCGGCGGCTACATGCTGGGGATGTCGTGGTTGATCCTCGCCAGCATGTACCTGGTAGCACCCGAGCGCAACCGGACCGGTGGCGAGTTGCTGCTGCGACCGCGGAGGATCCGTCACGACGACCTGATGACGAACGGCGACGCCCCCGTTGCCGGCGAGCCGGCTCGCGCCTGACCTAAGCGAGCCGACTCGGCGCTCCCCGCTGCCCACGGCCGTGGCCACGTCCACGCCCACGAACGCATTACCTTCGCGAGCGGCCTGTGGAAGTCGGAATCGGGTGCTGCTCGTGCGGCCCCGGTCCACGCTCGTCCGCCTGACGGCCACCACCCCAACGGCCGAGGTACTCGTAGACGCGCGCTTGGTACGGGATCACCGGGATCACGCCACCGGAGAAAGCCGAGACCCTGACGCAACCGGCGCGGCCCGCGGCCGATTCGAGCTCGTCACCAACGGCCAACGGTGCGGTCGCGATGGCAAGCACCCAGACCTGATCAGCACCTGGCGCAAGCTGCCAGTACTCGCCGGAGGGCAGCGTGGCGGTGCCGGCGAATGTCACATCCTCCCAGTCGTAGTTCCAGTCCCTCAGCAGCCGGACGGCAGCGGCACGCAGCCGGCCCGGGACCGCACCGAGCGGAACGATCGAATCGAGTATGGGTGCGGCCGGCAGGTTGGGGTGCGCGTCCACCGCCGAGCACTTTAGGACCCTGTAAACCAGTACGTTGGTTAAAGTCGGCTTATGAGGACATCCGCGCGTCTGTCACGGCGCCTGGTCGGGATGGAGGGCAACTCGGTAAGCGCGCGATTGCGCGAGCGGCGCTGGCAGAGACTGCTCGCGACGTTCCCGGACCTTCCGTCGTTGCGCGTCATTGACATTGGCGGCACGCAGGGCTTCTGGACCCGACACGAAGAGCACCCAGCCGACGTTACGCTGGTCAACCTGCGCCCACAGAAGTCTGCCGGCCCGGACTGGCTGCACAGCATCGTTGCTGATGCCTGCAGCCTCCCGCCCGACCTGGGTGAGTTTGACCTCGCCTTGTCAAACTCAGTGATCGAGCACGTCGGCGGTCACTGGCGGCGCAAACGGTTCGCCGAGGAGATTCGGGGCATCGCGCCGCGTTATTGGGTGCAGACGCCCTACCGCTATTTCCCGATCGAACCCCACTTCGTGTTTCCGTTCTTTCAGCACCTTCCGCGATCCCTGCAGGCGCGGCTGGCGGTACTTTGGCCGCTCGGCAACTACGCCGGGTTGCATGACCTCGACGCCGCGATCGGCCACGTCCAGAACATCGAGCTGCTGGGCCGCGCGGAGATGAGCAGTTACTTCCCCGACGCCGAGATCGTGACCGAAACCGCGCTCGGGCTGCCAAAGGCGCTGATCGCGGTCAAACGCTGAGCGGCCGCTGAGCTTAAAGCGAGTGGGGGCGGCCCCGCTGGGCCGCCCCCACTACCAAACCGAATCGGTTGACGCGCCGGGCTACTTGTACTCGACGGAGGCGCCGGCCTCCTCGAGCTCAGCCTTGAGCTTGTCGGCCTCGTCCTTCTCGATGCCCTCCTTGACGGCCTTCGGCGCGTTGTCGACCAGATCCTTGGCCTCCTTCAGGCCGAGGCCCGTGGCGGCGCGAACGACCTTGATGACCTGGATCTTCTTGTCGCCGGCGCCCGTGAGGATCACGTCGACCGTGCTCGGGCCCTCGTCAGCGCCGGCATCGCCACCCGCAGGGGCAGCGGCAGCCGGGGCGGCAGCAGCAACGGCCGCGGCCGAGACGCCGAAGGCCTCCTCGAGCGCCTTGATGCGCTCGGACAGCTCGAGGACCGAAATCCCCTTCAGCTCGTCAATCCATTGTTCAGTGGTGGTAGGCATGTCGTTTCTCCTGGGTGTTGCTAGGTCTTAGTTCTCGGGAGCCGCATCAGCAGCCGGCGCCTCTTCGGCTGACGACGAGTCAGCCTCAGAGTCATCGGCCGCTGCCGCGGCGTCGGTCTCAGTTGCTTCCGGAGCAGCTTCGGCCGCAGCCTCGGCTGCAGGCTCATTGGCCGCTTCCGGCTCTTCGGCGGCCTCGATGTCCTCGTTGACTGCGGGAGCTTTCTCGGCTTCGCCAGCTTCAGGTTCCGCGGCGACCGGTGCTTCCTCAGCGGCTGCCGAAGTACCAGACACCAACCCCTGGTCGCGTATCTGGCCAAGCTGGACCGCGATGCCCACGATGAGGGCGTTCAGGGTACGGGCCAGGCCTGTCAGCGGGGCGGCGAGGGTGCCGACCAGCTGGGCGTTGAGGACGTCTCGCGACGGCAACTTGGCAATCGCCTCGACGTCGGCGCGCGCTCAGCACCGAACCGCTCATCAAGCCACCCTTGAACTCAAGCGGCCCGCGCAGCGCGCGCGCCGTATCGCTCAGGACCTTGGCTGCCGCTGCCGCGTCGCCCTTGACCAGCGCGAGCGCGGTGGGGCCGAGCAGCATCGGCTTGATGTCGGCGACGCCTGCCTGGTCGGCCGCACGCTCGGACAGCGAGTTCTTGGCGACCCGCAGCTTGGTGTCCGTGGCCCGCAGCTTCTCGCGCAGCTCTGCGATCTGGGCAACCGTGATGCCTCGGTAGTCCAGCGCGAAGATCGCCTCAGAACTACCGAGGTCGTCGGCGATCTGATCGATCACAGCTGCTTTTTCTTCTCGGTTCATTGTCTCGCTCTCTACGAAGAACGCCCGCTACACAGGCGGGCGTCGAGAGCAAGCGACCGAGGTGAGGTCATCCTGCTGTTCGAGGCTCCACCTGCTCAGGACTTATGCGCGGAGGCTGCCGGAGGTCTTGGGCGTCGTCTCTTGCAGACGCGAGTGTAGCCGGTACCGAACGCAAACCTGCCGCTGGATATTTTTCTGCCAGGAGTGGCAAGTTCGCCGCAGCCAGGTACGATTCCACTCTGTGCTTGACCTAGGGACGGGTGAAAAGCGCGGAGACGGGGCGATCTCCGCGGACGCATATTCGGTGGAGGCTACGACGGAGCCTCGGCCGGAGATCTGTTCAAGCGACGCGTGAGCCTGCCCGCCGCTGTGCGCGAGGTCTGGGCGTTCCGCGAACTGCTGATCACGCTGATCGAGCGGGATCTTCGCGTGCGCTACAAGCAGGCCGCGCTCGGCATCGCGTGGGCGGTGATCTCACCGGTCGTGGAGATGATCGCCTTCACCGTGCTGTTCACGAAGGTCACCCACATAAAGGGGATCCCGCCGGCGTTCCGTACGTGCTGTTCTCCTATCTCGGACTGATTCCGTGGGCCTTCTTCTCCTCGGCGGTCAGCGGCGGCGCTCCAGCCTCACCGGCAACGTGGCGTTGCTGAACAAGCTGTATTGCCCGCGCGAGGTGTTCCCGCTCTCCGCATGGGCGACGCGAGCTTTGACGCGCTGATCGCGTCGGCAATCCTGCTGGTTCTGTTCCCGATCTGCGGTTTTGCGCCGAAGGTCGAGACGTCTGTGGTTGCCGGTCGTCCTGCTGCCACTGTTCATGGCTTCGCTCGGTGTCGCGCTGGTCAGTTCTGTGATCACCGTATACGTGCGTGACTTTCAGCAGATCGTGCCGATGGTGATCCAGATCGGGTTGTTTGCGACCCCCGTCGCGTATCCCCTGGATCAGCTGATCCACAACCACACGCTGCAACTCGTCTACTCGGCGATCAACCCGATCGCGCCGGTGCTGGAGTCGCTGAGGAACACCGTGCTGCTGGGGCAGGCTCCTGAATGGCCGGCGTTGGCCCTCGGTGGAGCATCAGCGTTCCTGATGATGACGGTGGGCTACGTGATCTTCAAACGGCTGGAGACGGGCATTGCCGACGTTGCCTAAGGGAACCGTCGAGGCCACCGAGATCTGGAAGCGGTTCCGAGCCGACGACCGGCCGACGTACCTCCAGGACCAGATCTCGGCCGTCAAGGACCGCCTTACCGCGGATCCCAGGCGCGCTGGCGCTGGGTCCTGTCCGACGTGGACTTCCGGGCCGAGCCCGGGCAGTCCTGGGGACTGATCGGCGCCAACGGCGCCGGCAAGTCGACGCTTCTGAAGGTGCTCACGCGCGTGATGTACCCGACCGCCGGCAAAGTCAGCGTTCAGGGCCGCGTCGGTGCGCTGATCGAGGTTCGCGCAGGCATCTCGCCGCTGCTGACGGGACGCGAGAACATCTTCCTGACCGGATCGATCATGGGGCTGAAGCGAGCCGAGGTCGCCAAACGCTTCGATGACATCGTGCGTTTCGCGAATCTCGAGGCTGCGGTCGACCGTCAGGTCAAGTACTACTCGAGCGGCATGCAGATGCGGCTCGGCTTCGGCGTGGCCGCGTTCCTCTCCCCCGACGTGCTGCTCGTCGATGAGGTGCTCGCCGTCGGCGACGCGACCTTCCAGCAGCGCTGCCTCGAACGGATCAGGACGGTGCTGTCGGAAGGCTCGACGCTGGTGTTCGTCTCCCATGACCTGGCCGCGGTTGAGGCCACCTGCGAACACGGTGCCTGGCTTTCCGCGGGGACCGTTCAGAAGAGCGGCCCGATCCGCGAGGTACTCGCCGCCTACCGGGCCGCCGTCGAGGGAGACGCGGCCGAAGCCAAACCGGAGATCTCAGGCACTGATCAAGGTCAGGGACGTCACCGCCTCCGGCCCCGGAGGCGAGGCTCGCGAAGACCGGCGGCCCGCTCGACGTGACGATGACGATCGAGTCGCCCGACGAGCACCGAGCATGGATCTACCTCGGCGTGACCCAGGGCGCCGCGACCCCGATCTTCCTCGTCAACCCTGGTCGCGAACACATACTGAAACCGGGCACCACCGAGCTCAAGATGCAGATCTCCTCGCTGCCGCTGCCGGCGGGCCGTTACTACCTGTGGGGCGGGATCTACAAGAACTGGACCAACGGTGTGCCGCTGATCGACTGGCAGCCGATGGCCCGCTTCGATGCCTACGGGCCTGAGCTCGATGCAGCGCCGAAAGCCGTCGTGCGGTTGTCACCGCTGCACGTCGACACCGAGTGGGAGTTCGCTGACCGTTAGCTCGCGCCGGCGCCCGACGACACGCTGGGCCGGCCCTCGACGCTCTCGATCTGCTCGCGCAACGCGCGGGCCAGGTTCTCGACGCCAGGCTTGTGCAACGTCTTCGTGTGGCTGTCGGGCACGATCATGGTCGTCAACTGTGGAGCCAGCCGCCCCCAGCCGAACGTCTGATCGACCATGCGGCCGTGCGGGCGGTCGAGCGTCACCTGGCACTGGACGAGCATCGTCGCTCCTTCCCGCTCGGCGGGTTGGTAGCCGGCGACCGAATTGCGGTAGATCCGGCTGCGCATCTCCCACAGACGCTTGGCCTTCTCGTCATATGTCCCCAACCTGGATACGGGCCTGAGCCGCATGCGGATCGCGTTGCGCGCACGAATGGCACGTCGCCGCACCTTGCCGATGCGATGCAGCACGAAGGCACCCGGCAGGACGGTGTCGAGCATCACGACCAGGCTCGCAGTCTCACCTGCCGCCTCGAGTTGGCGAGCCATCTCGTATGCAATCACCCCGCCGAAGCAGAACCCGAGGAGCTGGTAAGGACCCTCGGGCTGCTCGGCGCGAATCGCGTCGATGTAGGACGCCGCCATCGCCTGAATTGTTGGCACGCGGCCGCTGGTCGCCTTGCCGCCGTCTCCAAGCAGTTCCTGCTCGGCAGGCAGGAAAACTCCGTAGACCGGGATATCCGGTCCCAGCTCGTTCGCCAGCGCCTGGTAAACATGGACGCCGCAGATACAGAACAGAGGCGTGCGCTGGCCCTGGGGCTGCAGCGCAAGCGTGACCGGCTCCTCGCCACCCTCGCCGCCGGCGCGGAGCTCGGCCGCGAGGTTGCGTACCGTGCCCATGCGGAACAGCACGGTCATCGGCAACGGGATGTCGAACTCCTTCTCGATCGCGGCGAACAGCGCCACCGCGAGCAGTGAGTGGCCGCCGAGCTCGAAGAAGTCGTCGTCGAGCCCGACGCCGAGACACGCCAAGGACCTCGCTCCAGATCGCCATCAGCCGTTCTTCGATCTCGTCGGTGGCACCGACAAACTCGACATCGGTGGCAGAACGGTCGTACGAGGGCTCAGGCAGCTCGTTGATGTCGAGCTTGCCGTTGCTGCTGCGTGGCAGCTCATCGAGGTACATCCACGCGGCCGGAATCATGTACCCGGGTAGGCGCTGCTCGAGCGCGCGACGCAGCTGGTCGGGTGCCGGCTCATTCTCGGGGTCGCTGGCAACGAGGTAAGCGACGAGGCGTGTCTCTCCATTTGGGTCGACGCGGTCGATGACCGCTGCCGAGCGCACACCTGCCTGAGCTTCCAGCACAGACTCGATCTCTCCGAGTTCGATTCGGAAGCCGCGGATCTTGACCTGCCGATCGGCGCGGCCGAGGAAGTCGATCTGACCGTCGGGCAGCCATCGGGCCAGGTCGCCCGTGCGGTAGAGCAGCGCGCCGGCACGGTCCGGTTCGAACGGATCTGGCACGAACCTCTCGGCAGACAGCTCCGGGCGATTCAGGTACCCGCGCGCAACCGCCACGCCGCCGACGCACAGCTCGCCGGGAATGCCGATCGGCAGCGGCTCGAGGTTGGCGTCGAGCACGTACACCTTGGTGTTGTCGAGCGCGCGCCCGATCGGTACGAAACGGCCGGGCAGCAGGTCTGTGTCTTCATCCGGCTCAAACCAAGTGCTGTCGATCGTCGCCTCAGTCAGGCCATAGGAGTTGACCAGGCGGGTGTTGGGCCCGCAGAACCGCTTGAAAGAGTCGTACTGCTCGGTGCGCCACGCCTCACTGGAGACAACGATGAGGCGCATGTGGTCCATCGTCTTGCCCTCGCGCTCGCACCAGTCGAACATCAGCGACGCCGTCGCAGGGACGAACTCGGCCATGTCGATGCCCTCGGCCAGCATCAGCGCATGAAGGGCGCCGGCATTGACGATCGTCTCGATAGGGCAGAGCACCAGCTTTGCGCCGACCAGCAGCGAGCGGATCATGTCGCCGGTGAAGACATCGAAGGAGAAGCTCGCCATCTGCGCGTGCGCGTGGAGCTCTCGCAGCTTGTAGGCGCGCTCGTAGGCGAAGAACGCGCTAGCCAGGCTGCGATGCGCGATCATCGCGCCCTTCGGCTTGCCTGTCGATCCGCTGGTGAAGATCACGTAGGCGAGGTCATCTCCGTCGTGGATCTGCGGCGGGTCGCTGTCTGCGAAGCCGTCCAGCGTCCCTGGGACGTCAACCGCCACCACACGCTCGCCCGCGAGCGGCGCGGACTGTACGTGCTTGGACTGGGTCAACAGCAGCTTCGGGGCGGCGTCGGAGACCATGAACTCGATCCGATCCGACGGGTAGAGCGGGTCGATCGGCACGTAGGCCGCGCCCGACTTGACCACCCCGAGCACCGCAGGCAGGAGATCCAACGACTTCTCCATCATGATCCCGACCAGGTCGCCAGGGGCCGCGCCGCGGTCGCGCAGCATCCAAGCGATGCGGTTGGCGCGGCTGTTGAGCTCCGAGTAGCTGATCGTGGCGCCCTGGAAGGACACGGCCGGTGCGTCCGGCGTCTTTGCCACCTGCGCCTCGAACAGCTCCTTGATCGACCCAGCGTCATCAAACTGCGCGGACGGCGAGTTCCAGGCGCGAACGACCTGCCCGCGCTCGCTCTCGGACAGCATCGACAGCTTTGAGATGGGCCGGTCCGGAGATGCTCCCGCGCTCCCGACGAGCGTCCGGAAGTGCTCCATCATCCGCCCGATCGTGGGCGGCCGGAACAATTCGGTGCTGTATTCCCAGGTCGTGTTCAGGCCCGTGGTCCGCTCGCTCATGCCGAGCAGGACGTCGAACTTCGACCACCCCTTCTCATGTGTGATCTCGGTGCAGCGGATGCCTTCAGGCTCGAACTTCGGTCGCTGCGTCTGCCATGCAGGGTTATGCAGCACCATCATCGCCTGGAAGACCGGAGTCTGGCTGAGGTCGCGCTGGGGATTGATCTCGCGCACGACGTTTTCGTAGGGAACATCGGCGTGGGCGAATGCATCGAGCACTGTCTCTCTCGCGCGCCCCATCAGCTCGTTGAAGGTGGGGTCGCCCGACAGGTCCAGCCGCAACGCGAGCGGATTGATGAAGTATCCGACCATCGACTCGAGCTCGGTTCGGTTGCGGCCGGCGAACGGCGTCCCGATGACGACATCCTCCTGCCCGCTGTAACGCGAGAGCAGGAGCGCAAAGGTCGCGAACAGCCCGACGAACAGCGTGGCATCCGCACCGCGCGCTGCACCGCGGAGACCTTCACGGCTTTCCAGATCGAGCATCACGCTCATGTTGGCGCCAACCCACGAGCGCACCGGCGGCCGGGGAAAGTCGGTGGGCAGGTCGAGCCGCGACGGAGCACCGTGGAGCCTGCCGGTCCAGTACTTGAGCTGCGCGTCGGCGACGCCACCGTCGAGCCACCTGCGCTGCCAGTCGGCATAGTCGGCGTACTGGATATGCAGCGGCGTCAGCGGAGAGGGAAGGCCCTTGCCGTAGGCGTCGTACAAGGCCGTGAGATCGCGGTAGATCGCGGCGCGGGAGTAGCCGTCGGTCGCGATGTGGTGCATGTTCAACATCAGGATGTGCTCCTGATCACCCAGCCGGATCACCGTCGCACGGACCACGGGACCATTGACCAGGTCGAAGCGGAACTGGGACTCCTCGCGCAGGATCCGCTGCGATTCCATCTCGCGCTGGTCAGGAGCCAGTCCCTGTAGATCGACGACATTGATGTCAAGCGGCTGGGCATCGCCGATGATCTGCACCGGATGATCGCCGACGACGGCGTACGTCGTGCGCAGGATCGAGTGACGCTCGAGCAGGCCGGTGAGCGCCTTGCCGAGCAGTTCGAGATCGAGCGGGCCGATGAGCTGGAACGAGCCGGGCGAGTTGTAGGCAACGCCGCCGTCAAAGACCTGGCTCAGCAGCCATAGGAGCTCCTGGGCGTAGGAGAGCGGAGCCGGGCCGTCAGTGTCGCGCCGGTCGATCAGGTTGCGCTGGGCCGTTTTGGTCTGGCGCTGGAGCAGCCGCTGTTCGAGCAGCGCTCGCTGCCCCGGCGACAGGTTCGCCAACCGGCTCTCTAGGCTCTCACCCGAGCTCATCCGTGCTCCCGAGACGCTCCGCGCCTCGCCACTTCTCCTGACAATCTTCCCCCCTGCCCCTGGGGACAGTTTCGACCGGTCCGGTTTTCTCCATTCCGCTACACCGATCTGAGACCTTCCAGCCTTGCTTGCGCATACTAGCGGAGGCTGTGAGGCATCTTGCAGCGCGCGCTGCATTCGGCGGCGGCGCCGTGGCCATCTCTATGGCTCCGAGGCTTCCGCCTCGGCCAGCAACGCGGCGAGGTCGTCGCCCTCCGCTTCGGCCAGCATCTCGTTCGTCACGGCAGTGGCCAGCTCGCGGACTGTCGATTGCTCGAACACGGTACCGAGCGTGACGCCGATCCCAAGCTGGTCCTGGACCCGGGCCAGCATCCTGACCGCCAGCAATGAGTGGCCGCCGAGGTCGAAGAAGTCGTCGTTCATGCCAACGCGGTCGAGTCCCAGCACCTCCGACCAGATCGCCGCCAGCGACTCCTCGACCGGCGTCTCGGGCGGGACATACGTGCGCTCGAAGTCCGGCCGGATCCCGTCCGGTACCGGAAGTGCGCGCCGGTCGAGCTTGCGGTTCGGCGTCGTCGGGAAGGCGTCGAGCACCATGAACGTCCCCGGCACCATGTACGGCGCCAGGCGGATCTTGCAAGCCGCGCGGAGCCCCTCAATATCGACCGAGCGTCCCTCTGCAGGGACGACATATGCGACCAGCCACTGGTCGCCCGGCCCGCGTTCGTGGACGACCGCCGCCGCTCCGGCGACGTCCGGCTGATCCGCCAGCACCGCCTCGATCTCCTCCAGCTCGATCCGGAACCCGCGCAGCTTGACCTGGAGGTCGACGCGCCCGGTGTACTCGAGCGTGCCGTCCTCGCGCCAACGGACGAGGTCCCCGGTGCGATACAGCCGGGCATCCGGCGCATCCGAGAACGGATCGCTGACAAACTTCTCCGCAGTCAGCTCGGGGCGCCGCAGGTAACCGCGGGCGAGCCCGTCGCCGCCGATGTAGAGCTCGCCGGGCACGCCGATCGGCTGCGGCTGCTGATGGGCGTCGAGCACGTAGAAGGTCGTGTTCCACAGCGGCCCGCCGATCGGGGGCGAGCCCTCGCCGGGCTCCAGCCGGAGCACCGAGGACCACACGGTCGTCTCTGTCGGTCCGTACACGTTCCACAGCGAGGCGCAGCGCGAGCGCAGCTCCTCGGCAAGCGCGCGCGGCAGCGCCTCGCCTCCCGCCGAGATCTTGAGCGCCGGGCTCCCCTTCCAGCCGGCATCGACAAGCAACTGCAGCGTCGTCGCCGTCGCGGCGATCGAAGTGCCGCCGGCCCGGGCCATCCAGTCGGCCAGTGCAACGCCGTCCATTGTTGCGTCGCGCGGGACCATCACCAGGCGCCCACCGACCATCAGGGTCAGGTAGAAGTCGGGCACCGGGAGGTCGACCGCATGGGTGGCGACGCTGACGACGACGTCGTCAGCTCCCACGCCGGGCCAATGGCGCATGTACGCCAGGAGGTTGGCCACGCCCCGGTGGATGGTCTCGACCCCCTTTGGCCGCCCGGTCGAGCCAGACGTGTAGATGATGTAGGCGCGATCGTCCGGGTCGACTTCGATGCCGAGCGGCTCAGCCGAATGCTCGGCGATCCGTGGCCAGTCGCGGTCTACGCAGATCACCGTCGCCGTCCCGGAGTCGATCGCGCCGAGGTAGCGATCCTGGGTCAGGAGGATCGGAGCCTCAGCGTCGGCGAACATGAATTCCTGGCGATCGGTCGGGAAGGTCGGGTCGATCGGCAGATACGCGGCCCCCGTCTGCATCACGGCCAGCATCGAGACGAGCAGGAGAGACTGACGGTCCATCAGGATCCCGACGAGGCTCCCCGGCGTCACCCCGGCCTCGACGAGTGCGTGGGCGAGCTGGTTGGCGCGGCCCTGGAGTTCGGCGTATGTGAGGCGTTCCGTCGCGTCGATCACGGCGAGCGCGTCCGGCGTGCGTGCCACCTGCTCGCCGATCTGCACGAACACGGGCCGGGGGTCGTACTCGTGGGCGGTGTCGTTCCACTCCTCGAGCGTCAGTCGGCGCTCGGCCTCGGCGAGCATGGGCAGCCGGGAGATCGGCCGGTCCGGATCGGCCGCCGAGACAAGTACCTGCTGGTAGTTGGCGAGGAACCGGTCGATGGTGCTCGCGTCGAACAGGTCGCTGGCGTAGCCGACGTGCGCATGGAGCGAGCCCTCCGGCGTATCGCGGAGAATCATCGAGAAGTCGAAGCGCGACCAGTTCCACCCCGGGATCGGGAGCGGCTCCAGCTCGTGATCCGTCCAGCCGCTGGGCGTCGGCCGAGACGATGTCGTAGCCGAACAGGACCTGGAAGAGCGGCGAATGGCTGCGCGAGCGATCCGGATTGATGACCTCGACAAGCTTCTCGAACGGCAGCTCTTGGTATGCCAGGGCGCCGAGCACGGTCACCTTGACGCGGTCGATGAGCTCGGCGAAGGTGGGATCCCCCGACAGGTCGGTGCGCAGGGCGAGCGTGTTGGAGAAGAAGCCGAGCAGCTTCTCCGTCTCTTCGTAATGGCGCCCGGACACCGGGGTGCCGATGACGATGTCCTCGGCCGCGCTGTAGCGGTGCAGCAGTGTCTGGAAGGCCGCCGTCAGAACCGTGAACAGGGACACGCCGCGAGCCTGCGCCAGCTCGCGAAGCGGACGCACGACCTCAGCCGGGATGTGAAACTCCTTCCAGCCCCCGCGATAGCTGGCGACACTGGGACGCGGCCTGTCGCCGGGAAGCTCGAGCCGGTCGGGAGCGCCGCGAAGCTGCTCCGTCCAGTACTCGAGCAGCTCGTCGAGGAAGGCGCCGTCTTGATGAGTGCGCTGCCACTCGGCGAAGTCCGCGTACTGGATCGGAAGAACCGGCAGCTGTGGCTCGGTCCCCTCCCGTAGGGCCCTATAGATCTCGTCGAGCTCGGCGAACAGCAGCCCCGCCGCGACATGGTCTGAGCCCATGTGATGGAAGACGACGAGCAGCAGGTCCTCGTTGACGCCGAGATGCACCAGCCCGGCACGCAGCAGGATGTCGCCGCCGAGGTCAAACCCCCGTCCCGCCAGTTCGCCCAGGAGGTCGTCGGCCTGGGCGCGGGCCTCGGCGGGCGGCAGCGACCGAAGATCGGCCACCGTCAGCTCGAACTCCCCCGCGTCGAAGACCTCTTGAACGGGGATGCCGTCGCGCAGGTCGAGCCGCGTGCGAAGAATCTCATGCCTGCTCACAACGGTCTCCAACGCGCTTCGGAGGCGCGCGGCGTCGAGGTTGGTCCCGATCCGTACGAGCGTGGGCACGTTGTACGCGCCCAGACCCGGCATCACCCGGTCGAGGAGGAAGAGCCGCTCCTGGGGAAAGGACAGCCGGCGCGGGCCGGTGCCCTCGTGCCTTGTGATGGCGTGCCCTTCAGCGTAATCCGACATCGTCGCCTCCTCGGTCAGCCCTGGGGCGGTTCGGCGACGAGCGGCCGCTCCGCCTCCGGGACTTGGCGAAAGTCGATGCCGGTGAGCTCGAACAGGCGCTCGTTGTGGGGCATGAAGTACTCCTCGAGTCGGGCCCGAGTGTCGGGCGCCATGGGCTCGTAGGACCCAGAGTTGAGCGTGGGCAATTCCTCGTTGCGATGGGTGGGGAGTCCGACGTGCGCCTGGACGCGCTCGAGCGCGCGTTGCGGGTCGGCCACGACCTCATCGAACCGCAGAAACAGGAACTGCTCGCGCGGGAAGGCATCGAACCAGCGCTCGAGGTGCTCGGCGTAGCGGCTGGAGCGCAGATAACCCCAGCGGTAGACGCGCCAGCTGTGATAGTGCTTGTCGGCGATCTCTCGCGCCTCCTCGCCGTTGAGGCGCTCGGGCTCACTTGCGATTGCCTCCTCGAAGGTCTCCAGCGGTTCGGATCCACGGCGGCGGAAGTAGTGGTACCCGGAGTAAGCGCGATCGATTGGGTCGCGCAGACAAACGACGAGGCGAGCCTCGGGAACGACCTTGGCCGCGCGCTCGGGAGTCCAATAGTGAGCCAGGTACGAGGCCGTCGCCTCTCCGACCAGGAACGGGCGGCCGTGCTCACGGGCGAATTGCTCGCGCTCGCGCTCGTGCGGGAAGTAGCAGCGATACCAGTCCTCGCCCCGGTAGTAGTTCATGTTGAAGAAGTGGATCTCCTTCTTCGTCGGGGCGACAAGCGGGTGATCGACGAGCCAGCCATGAAGGCTGGTCGTGCCAGATTTTGCAGCGCCGATGACGAGGAAATCGGGAAGCACATGACCGCGTCCTGGGTTGCGCCGGACGAGCCGGCGGGCGCCGTAGTACGCGCCCTTCACAGAGTCATACCTCGAAAGGCCGAGCGTGTCCCTCAGCCGCCGGTCGATGGTGTGCCGGTTTATCTTCTCCACTGCCGTACCCCCGGAGTGCCCCTGTCCAGCCGCCCTTGGCTGCGACGTGTGGCCCGCGATATTACTCCCGCTGTCGAGATGATCCACCGAGCCCCTCCCGGACGACGAAAGAGTGCCTGCGCGAACGTCCGCTCCCAGAGTTTGCAGGCAATCTCTGCGGTGGTACGCTGGCCGCTGCGCTGGAGCGCACAGGGGCGAATGTCTTGTTCTCATCCGATTCTTGGGGCTCGGAGTCGATGCCTAGTACTCTGGACGACTATCTCGTGCCGTCTCGTGACGCCCGCAACGGCGCGCACCGACTCAAGCGCCGCCCGCAACAAAAGTTGCGCGAGCTGGCAGGTCGTCATGTTCGGCCGGGACGTCTGAGTCGGTGACCGTGTCGGATTCGGACCTCACCCTGCCGCCGCGAACCCCGGCCGAGGACGCGGTCGCCGAGCTCTGGGGCGAGGTTCTGGGATCTCCACCGCAGAGCGTCGCAACCGACTTCTTCGCAGCGGGGGGCGACTCGATCCAGGCGGCAGCGCTCGTTGCGCGCGTCTGCGCACGGAAAGCCTCGAGCGTCACGCTCGAGGAGTTCGTCGCGGCCCCGACCGTGTCCGGGCTTGCTGCGCTCGTTGTCCGCGACATGCCGTCCGCAGGAATCCCCGACCTCACCGCGCAGGCCACCGGCGAGCGCGCCTCCTACGCGCAGGAGCGCTTCTGGTTCATCGACCAGGCGAGCGGCAGCAATACCGTCTCCAACGTCAGCTGGGCAGTACGGCTGCGCGGCCCGCTCGATGCGGACGCCCTTGACGCGGCGCTCGACGCGGTGGCAGCGCGCCACGAGAGCCTGCGCACGCGGTTTGTGGAGCACGACGGAGTGCCGGTGCAGGTCGTTGACCTGCCGGCTGCCATCCCGCTCGAACGCCTGACCGCCGCTGATGCGGCCGCGGCCGCCGAGCTGGCCGCCGACGCCGCGCGCGTGCCATTCGACCTCGGTGCGGGCCCGCTGCTGCGAGCTCAGCTGATCGGCCTCGGCGCCGATGATCACGTTCTGCACTTCGTCGCCCACCACATCGTCTGCGACGACTGGTCGAAGCGCATCCTGATGGCCGAGCTCGGGACGCTGGCGGGCGGCGGATCGCTCGACGCGGAACCGGTCCAGTACCCGGCCTACTCGCGCTGGCAGCGGGCGCGGATCGGCGAGGCCGAGCTTGCGCAGGAGTTGGCGCACTGGCAGGGCCGGCTCGCCGGTGCTTCGCCGGCCTTGGAGCTGCCCACCGACGCGCCCCGTCCGGGCACCCCGTCGCTGCGTGGCGCGCGGCTGCGGACGTCCGTCCCGGCGGATGTCGCCGATTCGCTGCGCTCGCTCGGACGGGCCGAGGGCGCGACCTTCTTCATGACGCTGCTCGCCGCGCTGGAGGTCCTGCTCCTGCGGTACACGGCCCAGGAGGATCTGGTCATCGGCACCGCGGTCGACAACCGCGGGCTCGTCGAGCTCGAGCAGGCGATCGGCCTCTACACAAATGTGCTCGCGCTCCGCTGCGACATCTCCGGCCGTCCGACGTTCCGGCAGCTGCTCATTCGGCGCGCGCGAGGCCACCCTCGACGCGATCGCCCACCAGGAGCTTCCGTTCGATCGCCTGGCAGCGGTGGCGCCAGAGCGCGATCCGAGCCGCCACCCGGTCTTCCAGGCCTTCTATGAGTTCATCGTGCCTGGCTCCCATGGAGCTTCCATTGCCGGGCGTCTCGGTAGAGGCGTTCGATGTTCCCAAGCTGACGGCGGAGTTCGACCTTGGCCTGTACATGGACGAGCAGCGCGGTGGCCTCGACGCTGTGTGGGAGTACGCGACCGATCTCTATCACGACGACACGATCGATCGGTCTGGCCGCACATTTCCTGGCCCTGCTGGCGGGAATCGCCGCGGACCCGGACCGCCCCATCGACGAGCTGCCGCTGCTGAGCGCCGCCGAGCATGCCGCGCTCGATGAGTGGAACCAGACGGGTGAGATGGTCGGAGAGCTGCCGGTCCACGAGCGGTTCGCGTCGATCGCGGCGCGCCGTCCAGGCGATCCGGCGCTCGTCGCCGCGGGGATGAGCTGGAGCTACGGCGAGCTGGACCGGCGGGCCAACCAGTACGCCCACCGGCTGCGGGCGCTCGGCGCCGGCCCGGGCGACGCCGTCGGGATCAGCCTGCCACGCAGCGGTGACCTGATCGCAGCGATGCTCGGCATCCTCAAGGCGGGCGCGGCGTACGTGCCGCTCAACCCGGATCACCCACCGGCTCGCCTGCTCGCCCAGCTCGAGCTCGCGGGCGCTGAGGTGCTCGTCTCCGACGCTTCAGTCGACGGGTTTGCAGGCACCGTAGATCGCGCCCGACGATCCCCAGCTCGACCTGATGGACGACGTGGGTCCGCTGGCGCAGTCCCCATTGTCTGCGACGGCGTACATCCTCTTCACCTCCGGGTCGACGGGCGTTCCCAAGGGCGTCGCCGTCACCCACGGCAACCTCGCCAACTACACCGAGGACATGATCGAGCGCCTAGGCGCTGAGGGCCTTCAGTTCGGCTCGGTTTCGGCGGTCAGCACCGACCTTGGAAACACAGCGATCTTTCCGGCACTGGCAGGGGGCGGCTGCCTGCACCTCGTGCCGGCCGAGGTCGCCAGCGACGCGGCCCAGTTCGCGGCTTACGTCGCCGAGCACCCGCTCGACGTCGTCAAGATCACGCCCTCCCACCTCGCGACGCTGCTGGATGCGGCCGGTGCTGAGCCGATCCTCCCGCGACGGTGGCTGATCGTCGGCGGTGAAGCGTTCAGCTGGTCGTTGGCCGAACGGCTGCTCGCGCTCGGCTGCGCCGTCGCTGACGGCAGCGGACCGCGCGTGCTCAACCATTACGGCCCAACCGAGACGACGGTCGGCTGCTGTACCTACGAGCTGCGAGCCGCCGACGAGCGCCCGCCATCGGCGACCGTGCCGATCGGCCACCCGATCATCGGGGACACGGCCCACGTCCTCGACACGCGCGGCGAGCCGGTGCCCGTCGGCGTCCCAGGAGAGCTCGTGATCGGTGGCGCCGGGGTCGCGCGCGGGTACGTCGGCGACCTCGAAAAGACGGCGCGCCGTGTTCGAGGACACCGACGACGAGCGCCGGTACCACACCGGTGACCTTGCGCGCCGCCTTCCGGCCGGGGAGCTGGAGTTCCTCGGTCGCGCCGACCAGCAGGTCAAGATCCGCGGCTACCGCGTTGAGCCGGCTGAGGTCGCGGCCGTCCTCGAGCGCCGCGCCGAGATCGCGCATGCTGCCGTGCTCGCGGTCGGCGACGGTGAGGCCAGGCGCCTGGTCGCCTTCGTCGTCAGCGACCCGAGCGGCAGCGACATCGACGCCGAGGCGGTGCGTACCGAGCTCGCGCAGGAGTTGCCCGCCTACATGATCCCGTCGGCCGTCGTGCGGGTGGCCGAGCTGCCCCTGACTCCCAGCGGCAAGCTCGACCGGGCGCGGCTGCTCGCGCTTCAGGCCCCCGACGCGACGCCGAGCGGATCCGCCGCCGCGGGCGCAGGTGAGGAGCTGACCGGCTTGGAGGCCGACCTCGCTGACATCTGGCAGGAGCTGCTCGAGCACCAGGTCGGACCCGACGACAACTTCTTCGAAGCGGGTGGCCACTCGCTGCTGGCCATCCGTCTCGTCGCCCGCGTTCGCGGCGACATGGGCGTGAAGCTCAGCCTCAAGGCGCTGATCGAGGCGCCGACGATCCGGCTCCTTGCGGAGGCGATCGAGGCCAAACAGAGCGCTGCAGCGCCCGCGCCCGCCGAAGCTGCCGGCGCCCGCTCCACCACCCGAGCCAGAGCCAGGGCCCGCTCGCCGCCGAGCCGGAGCCGGCCCCCGGAGAGGCGCCGCCGATCACCCGCGTGCCCCGTGACCGGCCGCTGCGCAGCTCGTTCATCCAGGAGCAGCTGTGGCTGGTCGACCAGCTCACCCCCGACAACGCCGCGTACAACTTCTCCTGGCCGATGCACGTCCGCGGCGCGCTCGACGTGCCCGCGCTCGAGCGCGCACTGACCGAGTTTGTGCACCGCCACGAGGCGATGCGGACACGGCTCGTGGTCCGAGGACGAGCAACTCGCCGAGGCGATCGATGCCCCGCAGCCGGTCAGCGCTGACGGTCGCCGACCTGAGCACCGAACGGGATCCGGAGTCGGCGGCGCTCAGGCACGTAGCCGACGCGACGGCGGCACCGTTCGACCTGGCCACCGGGCCCCTCTACCGCTTCAGCCTGATCCGGATCGCACCGCAACACCACGTGTTCCAGGTTGTCGTCCACCATGCTGTTTTCGACGGCGTCTCAAAGGTCGTGCTCTATGAAGAGCTCGGGCGGCTGTACGACGCCTACGCCGCGGGAACCGAGCCCGGTCTCGAACCGCCGGTGGTGCAATACGCCGACTTCGCCGAGTGGCAGCGAGATTGGCTGACCACTGAGCGCCTCGCCGACGAGCTCGAGCATTGGCGCGAGCAGCTCGCCGATGCGCCGACGACGCTGGAGATTCCCGGCGACCGGTCGCGGCCAGCGGTCGCGACGCTGCGCGGAGCCCGGCTGCGTGCACCGCTGCCGACGGAGCTTCGCTCGGCGCTCGAGAATCTCGCGCGCGCCCAGGGTGCCACGTTCTTCACGGCGGCGCTGGCCGCATACGCCGTGCTGCTCGCGCGCTACAGCGGCCAGCAGGAACTCGTCGTCGGCGCGCCGGTCGACACGCGCAGCCAACCGGAGCTTGCGCGCGTCGTCGGGCCGTTCATCAACACGGTCGTGCTCCGGACCGACCTGTCGGGATCCCCCAGCTTCCGCGAGCTCCTGCGCCGCGTCCAGCTGACCACGCTCGACGCGATCGAACACCAGGCGCTCCCTTTCGAGCGGCTCGTCGAGGCACTCGCCCCCGAGCGCGACCTGAGCCGCCACCCGATCTTCCAGGCGCTGTTGGCGCTCAACCCGCCCGAACAGGCACTCGCCCTGGGCGGACTCACCGTCGAGGACATCGACCCGCCGTGGGCGTCCTCCCGCGTCGACCTGTTCCTCGTCCTCGACGATCTGCCGACCGGCATGGAGGCGATCTGGGAGTACTCGACCGACCTGTTCGACCCGGAGACCGTCGATCGGATGGCGAGCCACTTCACCACGCTGCTCGCAAGCGATCGTGGACGATCCCGACCGACCCGTCGACGAGCTCGAGCTGCTGAGCGCGGCCGAGCGCGAGCGGCTGACCGGCGAGTGGAACCGAACCGCCATGGAGTTCCCGCGCGAGCGGCTGGAGACGCTGATCGCAGCGCAGGCGGCACGGACGCCAGACGCGACGGCCGTTGTGTTCGACGGCCGCAGCCTCACCTATGCCGAGCTGGACGTGCGCGCCAACCAGCTCGCCCACCGCCTCCGCGAGCTCGGCGTTGACGGCGGCGAACTCGTCGGCATCTGCCTGCCGAGGTCCGAGCGGATGCTCGTCGCGCTGCTCGGCACGCTGAAGGCGGGCGCAGCCTACGTGCCGATCGATCCGGCCTATCCCGCGGAGCGGCAGCGGTACATGCTCGAGGATGCCGACGTCGCGGTGCTGATCACCGAGTCCGGCGTGATCAGCGACGTGCCGGCCGGACCGTACGTGCTCACGCTCGATGCCGAGGCGGCCGACCTCGAAAGCCGGCCACCGACGCCGCCCACTCTCGAGGGTGATCCCGACGACCTCGCCTACGTGATCTACACCTCGGGCTCGACCGGGCGGCCGAAGGGCGTCGAGATCCCGCACCGCGCGCTCGTCAACTTCCTGACGACGATGGCCCAGCGCCCGGGACTGACCGCCGAGGACCGCCTCGTCGCGGTCACCACGCTGTCGTTCGACATTGCCGGGCTCGAGCTGTACCTGCCGCTGGTCACTGGCGCCCGGGTCGTGATCGCGTCAGCCGAGACGGCGGCTGATCCCGCCGCGCTCGCGGCCTTGATGCGGGAGTCCGGTGCCACCGCCATGCAGGCGACACCGACGACGTGGCGGATGCTGGTCGACTCGGGCTGGAACGGCGCGCCGGGGCTGAAGGCGCTCTGCGGAGGCGAGGCGCTCCCGCCCGGGCTGGCCGATGAGCTGATCGCTGCGGGGCATCGATCTCTGGAACATGTATGGCCCGACCGAGACGACGATCTGGTCGACGTGCGCACATCTGGCCGAGCCGCACCAGCCGTTGACCATCGGTCGGCCGATCGGCAACACGAGCCTGTACATCCTCGATCGTCGCGGCGCTCCCGCGCCGATCGGCGTGCCCGGGCGAGCTGCTGATCGGCGGCGCCGGGCTGGCCCGCGGGTACCGCAACCGCCCGGAGCTCACTGAAGAGCGGTTCATCGCGGATCCCTTCTCCAGCGAGCCGGGCGCCCGCCTGTACCGGACCGGAGACCTGGCGCGCTACCGACCCGACGGCAACGTCGAGTACCTCGGCCGGCTCGACCACCAGATCAAGCTGCGGGGCTTCAGGATCGAGCTCGGTGAGATCGAGTCGCGTTTGGCCGAGCAGCCGTCGGTCTCGGCGGCGGCCGCCACGGTCCACACCTCGTCCGCGGGCGAACCCGCGCTGTCCGCGTACGTCGTGCCCTCCGGAGCGGCCGTCGATCTTGACGCGTTACGGCGCGCGCTTGCCGAGACCCTGCCGTCATACATGATGCCGTCCGAGTCTGATGGCGCTCGACTCGCTGCCGCTCACCCCGAATGGGAAGGTCGACCGCAACGCGCTGCCCAAGCCCGAGGACGCCTCCGCGCCGGGCCGCGACCACGTGGCGCCCCGCACGCCCACCGAGGAGGCGGTCGCCGACATCTGGCGTGAGGTCCTTGGGATCGAAAGTGTCGGCGTGACCGACGACTTCTTCGACCTCGGTGGCCAGTCACTGCTCGCGGTGCGACTCATCCGTCGCATCGAGGCCCGCTTCGAGATCGACCTCTCGGTCCGCCGACTGTTCGAGGATCCGACCGTGGCAGGACTCTCCCACCACATCGCTGCGCAGACGGGCGCACCCGACCCGGTCGTCATCGAGATGGTCGCGGCGCCCCGCACGGCACCGCCGCGGGAGGCGCTTCCCGCCCTCACCGCGGCCGTCCGCACCCGTCGCGCGTCCTATGCGCAGGAGCGGTTCTGGTTCATCGAGCAGGTCTCTGGCGGAAGCTCCGCCTACAACATCGCATGGCCGCTGCGGCTCCGCGGCCGGCTCGACGTGCAGGCGCTTCAGCGAGCCCTCACGGAGATCATCCGCCGCCACGAGGTGCTCCGGACCCGCTTCGTCGAGCAGGACGGGCGTCCGGTTGCGCTGGTCGATCCACCGGCCGCTGTCGCTCTCGCCCTCACCGACCTCACGGGCTCGACCGAACCTGAGTTGGCGCTCCGGACCGCGCTCGACGCAGCCACCGCCGCTTCGTTCGACATTGCCGCCGGTCCCCTGCTGCGGGCCGAACTCTTCCGCCTGGGCGAGCAGGATCACGTCCTCCAGGTCGTCGTCCACCACATCGTCGCCGACGGCGGGTCGAAGGCGATCTTCTTTGCCGAGCTGGCGGAGCTCTATGAGACCGCGATCGAGAACCGGCCCTCGACGCTCGCCGAGCCGCTGCTGCAGTACGGCGACTTCGCCGAGTGGCAGGTGTCGTGGCTCGAGGGCGAGCGGCTCGACCGCGAGCTCTCCCACTGGACCGACGTGCTGGCCGGCGCCCCCACAGCGCTCGAGCTCCCCGCCGACCGTCCGCGCCCGCCGGTGGCCAGTCTGCGCGGGGCTTGGCATCGCCAATCGCTGCCGCCGGACCTGCTGGCGGACCTCCAGGCCTTCGCCCAGGCTCACGGCCTGACGCTGTTCATGGTTTTGCTCGGCGGCTTCGAGGTGCTGCTCCACCGCTACAGCCGCCAGACCGACCTGCTCGTCGGGACCCCGGTCGACACCCGCAGTCGCTCGGAGCTCGAGGCCCTCATCGGCCCCTTCGTCAACTCGGTCGTCGTACGCAGCCGGATCGACCCAACCACCAGCGCGCGCGATCTCCTGATGCAGGCCCGCGACCGAACGCTCGATGCGATTGAGCATCAGGAGCTGCCGTTCGAGCGGCTCGTGGAAACGCTCGCCCCCGACCGCGACCTCAGCCGCCACCCGATCTTCCAAGCGCAGATTGCTCTCAACCCGCCCGAGCCGCCGATCGCCCTCGCCGGTCTCGCGGTGGAGGAGCTGGACACGGCGAAGACGACCTCGCGGGTCGACCTCACGCTCCTGCTCCAGCCCCAGCCGGGCGGGCTCGACACCGTCTGGGAGTACAGCACCGACCTGTTCGACCCAGGCGTAGTCGAGCAGATGGCCGAGCAGTTCGTCGCCGTCCTGCGCTCGATCGTGGCCGACCCGGAGACGTCAGTGCAGTCGCTCGCCCTCGTCACCGAGACCGAGCGCACGGAGTTGATCGCCCGTTCGACGCGAGGGGCCCGCGAGTTCGAGACGAGCTGCCTGCACGAGCGCTTCGAAGCGCAGGCGCGAACGACGCCGGACGCGGTCGCCGTTACTTACGAAGAACGCTCGCTCTCGTACGGCGAGCTGAACGCCCGCGCCAACCGGCTCGCCCACCTGCTGCGCGGCGCCGGGGTCGAGCCGGACACCCTGGTCGCGCTGTCGCTCGAGCGCTCGCTCGATCTGGTCGTCGCGATCCTCGCCGTGCTCAAGGCCGGTGGCGCCTACCTGCCGCTCGACCCGGAGCAGCCGGCCGACCGTGTCGACTTCATCCTCGCGTGACTCCAACGCCCCGGTTCTGGTCACCACCGCGACCCTGCTCGACCGGCTCCCGCCACTCGAGGCCCGCATCGTCTGTCTCGACCGCGACGCGGCTGCGGTCGAGGCGGAGAGCCCGGACAACCTCGCACCAGTCGCCACGCCGGATCGCCTGGCCTACGTGATCTACACCTCGGGCTCGACGGGTCAGCCGAAGGGAGTGGAGGTTGAGCACCGGCAAGTCTCCCGGCTGTTCGCCGCTACCGAGTCGTGGCTGCGCCCGGGGCCGGAGGACACGTGGACGCTCCTGCACTCCTACGCCTTCGACTTCTCCGTGTGGGAATTGTGGGGAGCGCTGCTCCACGGTGGCCGGCTGGTCGTCGTCCCGGCGATGACGGCACGCACGCCGGACGCCCTCGCTCGCCTCATCACCGCGCAGGGCGTCACGATCTTCAACGCGACCCCCAGCCTGTTCCTGACGGCGGTCGACGACCTGATCGCGGTCGGGGACGACCTCGCACTGCGCTACGTCATCTTCGGCGGCGAGGCGCTCCAGCCGCGGCTGCTCCGAGAGTGGTTCGACCGCTTCGGCGACGCCAAGCCGACGCTGGTCAACATGTACGGGATCACCGAGACGACCGTTCACGTCACCTATCGTCCGCTCACCGCCGCCGATGCAGACCGGGACGGCAGCCCGATCGGGGACCCGCTGCCCGACCTCCAGCTGTACCTGCTCGACGACCAGTTGGCACCGGTGCCGGTCGGCATCCCCGGCGAGCTCTACGTCGGAGGCGCGGGCGTCACGCGCGGCTACCTCAACCGCCCCGAGCTGACCGCCGAGCGCTTCATCGCCAACCCGTTCGGAAGCGGCCGCCTCTACCGGACGAGCGACCAGGGGCGGTGGAGCGCCGACGGCAACCTGCTCTACGGGGGTCGCCTGGACGACCAGGTCAAGATCCGCGGCTTCCGGATCGAGCTCGGTGAGATCCAATCGGTGCTGAGCGAGCATCCGGACGTCGACGAGTGCGCGGTCATCACGCGCGACGACGGAGGCGGCGCCCAGCTTGCCGCGTACGTCGTCCCAGCGACCGGCGCCGACGGCTTCATCGCCGGCCCCCTGCGGGAGTGGCTACGCGAGAAGCTGCCCGAGTACATGGTCCCGGCGACGTTCACCCTGATCCCCGAGCTGCCGCTTACGACCAACGGCAAGCTCGACCGCCGCGCTCTCCCCGAGCCGACAACCGAAGTGGCCGGCGGGGCCGCCCCGGCGTCCCCGACCGAGCGGGCGCTTGCCGAGATCTTCGCCGAGCTGCTCGGCGACCACGAGTTCTCGGTCGACGACGACTTCTTCGCGATCGGTGGCCACTCGCTACTCGCCGCCCAGCTCATCGCCCGCGTACGGGCCCGCTTCGAGGTGCCGCTCCCGGTCCGGGCAGCGTTCGAGTCGCCGACGATCGCCGAGCTCGCGCGCGCCGTCGACCTCAAGCTCGGCGCGTCCGCCGCGGAGGCCGACCCGCCGCTGCCGGCCGCTGCCGCGCCGGAGAGCATCCCGCGCCGACGCCACGGCCGGGCCGCCCTGTCCTACTCCCAGCAGCAGCTCTGGCTGATCGACCAGTGGGACCCGGGCACGCCGACGTACAACGTGGCGCTGCCCTTCCGCGTCCGAGGGCCCCTTGACCTCGACGCCCTGGCGAGTGCGCTGCGCCGTCTGATCGACCGCCACGAGGTGCTGCGCACGGTGATCGAGGTTCGCGACGACGAGCCGTTCCCGGTGGTGCTCGAGCGCCCGGCGCTCGACCTCCAGACGATCGACCTGCGCCACCTGCCGCAGGCCGACGCCGAGGCCGAAGGCATTCGGCTGGCGACTGAGGCGTCTCGACGACCATTCGACTTCACGCGGGACCCGCTGCTGAGGGCGACCGTCGTACTGCTGGGCACCGACGACGCGCTCGTCGGTCTGGAGACTCACCACATCGCGTTCGACGGCTGGTCTGAGCGGCTGCTGCTCGACGAGCTGGCGACCCTCTACCGGGGCGAGCCCGTGCCCGACCTCCCGATCCAGTTCGCGGACTTCGCGGTGTGGCAGCGGGAGTGGCTGAGCGGCCTCGCGCTCGATCACGAGCTCGACTTCTGGCGCCGCCACCTGGCCGGCGCGAAGACATCGATCGAGCTGCCCGCGGACAACCCGCGCCCGGAGGGCCGCCGCTTCCGGGGTGAGAGCCTCGACCTCACCCTCGACCGCGCCGACGCCGTGGCGGCCGCTGCGCTCATGCTCCAGGAGTCGGTGACGCCGTACATGCTCGGCCTCGCCGCCCTGAGCACGCTCCTCTACCGGATCACCGGACAGGACGACATCCTCATCGGGAGCCCTGCGGCCAACCGCTCCAGCGTCGAGCTCGAGACCGTGATGGGGTTCGTCTCGAACACGCTCACCTTCCGCGTTCGTCTCGCCGGCAATCCGACGTTCCGTGAGCTGCTCCACCACATCCGCGACATGGCGCTGGACGTCTACTCCCATCAGGGCGTCCCGCTCGAGAAGGTTGTCGAGGCCGTGCGCCCTGAGCGCGAGCCGGGCGTCAACCCGCTGTTTCAGGTCAACCTCCGCGTCAGCGGCAGCCGGCGCGCCGTGCTCGACCTGCGCGGCACGGAGATCACCCCGATGAAGATGGACAGCGGCTACGCACGGTTCGACCTCGCGCTAGACCTCGACGTGCTGGCGGACGCGATCGAGGGGTACTTCCGTTACAACCGCGACATCTTCGAGCCGGACACGATCGCCAGGCTCGCCGCCGAGTTCCGCGCCCTCCTGCAGCGCGCCCTGGCCGAACCCGACACCCGACTGCTCTCGTTCGGCCTCACCGAGGACTGGACAGGCCCAGCGCGGCCAAGCCTGCGCGGTCCCCGGCAGAGGACAATCATCGAATGACCACGACCCCGGCCGCCAGCCCCGGCTCGACCTTCCGCCTGTCCCCCCAGCAGGGGTGCCTGCTCAGCGCGCCCATTCCGCTCGTGAGCCAGTGTGCGATCGTCGTCGAGGGTGAGGAGCCCGCGCTCCGCGCGGCGCTCGACGGGCTCGTCGCCACACACGAGATCCTGCGCAGCACCTTCCCGACGCCGCCGGGCGCGCGCGTTCCCGTCGGTCAGGTTGTGCACGAGCGGTTGCCGGCCGCCTGGGCCACGCTACCGGTGGGCGATGGCGACCTCGCCGGCCTCCTGCGCGCGGAGGCCGCCGCGCTGGCCGCGCCCGACACCGGACCGCCGCTGCGGGTGGCATGCAGGACCGAGGCCGACGGACGCCAGCTGCTTGTTCTCACCGCCCTCGCGGCCGCCGCGGACGTCCAGTCCCTGATTGAGATCGCGATCACGATTGCCGGCCCGCTGGCCGGCAAGGGCACGGCGACCGCCGGTCAGCAGGCCGGCGATGAGGAGCCGCTCCAACACGCCGACTATGCCGAGTGGCGCGCCGAACTGATCGCCGGTGACGACGCCGAGGCGGTGCGCGGCCGCGAGTTCTGGGCCGAGGCCGTCGACACCACGGCGGCCGCCCCGTCATTCCCGCTCGCCGCCGCTCCGGCGGAGATGACCGGCCTCGTCGAGGTTCCGTTCGTGCCGCCCACGGACGCCGTCACCGCCGTCGCGGATGCCCTCGGAGCCGACGCGAGCCTGGTGGCCGAGGCTGCCTGGGCGACGTTGCTGACCCGGATACTCGGCACGGAGGAGGTGCTAATCGCGGTGATGGCCGACGGGCGCGCAATCCCGGACCTTGCCGGGGCGATCGGTCCCTACGCCCAAGCCGTGCCGGTAACTGTGCGCGTGGGACCGGAGACCCGATTCGCGGAGGTCGTCGACCAGGTCCGCCGCGCCCGAGCCGAGGGTGCCCGGCGGCAGGACTACGGCACGGAGACCCAGCTTCGGCTGCTCCTGGATCGTGCCGCCGCTGGATTCGCCGCCCTGCCCGACGGCGCACCCGGTGTGTTGGCGCTGCGCTCGGCGGTGCCAAGCACCCGCCTCGGGCTGGCGTGGAGCAACGGCCAGGGCGGTCTCTGGGCCGCACCCGATCTAACCGGGCCCACCGGTCTCAGCGAGCTGAGCGACTGGCTGACGACGATGCTCGCCGCAGCCGCAGCCGACACGTCAGCGGTCGCTCACGCCCTGACGTTGCTGGAGGGCGATACGCGCGCACGCGCGATCGCCCTGGGCGCGGGTGAAGACCGGCCCAAGGCCACCGTTCCGGTCCACCGTGCGTTCGAGGCGCAGGCCGCACAGACCCCGGGCGCTCCTGCCGTCGTCGCCACCGACGGCATCCTCAGCTACGCGGAGCTGAACGAGCGTGCCGACCTCCTCGCCGCCGAAATCGCCGCCGCCGGCATCGCCCCCGGCGCGCCTGTCGGGCTGTGCCTCCCTCGCACCTCGGAGCTACTCGTCGGCCTGCTCGCCATCCTCAAGAGCGGTTCGCCCTACGTCCCGCTCAACCCGGGCCACCCGGCGGATCGAGTCGAGCTCCAGCTGGCTGAGGCCGGCGCCGAGCTGCTCGTCTCCGAATCGGGGCTGACGCGTCGCGCTCCGGCCGGCGCGGCCGCGGTGCCGGACGCCGATGAGCTTGCGTACATCATGTACACCTCGGGATCGACCGGAACCCCGAAGGGCGTCGCCGTCACCCACGCGAACCTGGCCGCGTACGCAGCGGCGATTGCCGAACGGATCGGCGCGGCCCCAGGCCTGGCCTTCGCCTCGGTGTCCGAGGTCAGCACCGACCTGGGCAACACTGCGATCTTCACGCCGCTGACAACCGGTGGCGTCGTGCACCTGATCGACGCCGAGACCGCGATGGACGGCAACGCTCTGGCCGCTCGCGCCGCCGCGCACCCGATCGATGTCATCAAGATCACCCCGACGCATCTGCGCGCACTGCTGGACGCCGACGCTGGGGTCCTGCCCGGGCGATGGCTGATCGTCGGAGGCGAAGCGTTCAGCTGGGACCTTGTCGACCGGATCCGCGCCGCCGGCGCGCCCTGCCGGATCCTCAACCACTACGGGCCGACCGAGACGACCGTCGGCTGCTGCACGTTCGAAGTTCCCGCGGACGACGCTTCAATTCGCTCCTCGTCCGCGACCGTGCCGATCGGCCGGCCCCTCGCCGGGGAGCGCCTATACGTGCTCGACACCCGCCTCGAGCCGCAGCCGCCAGGCGTGCCCGGAGAGTTGTCTGTGGCGGGCGCTGGGGTCGCCCGCGGCTACGTCGGACGCGACGAGGAGACGGCGGAAAGGTTCGTTCCCGCCGTGGACGGCGACGGACGCATGTACCGCACCGGCGATCGGGTCCGGTTCCTCGCCTCCGGCGACGTCGAGTTCCTCGGCCGCGTCGACGACCAGATCAAGATTCGCGGCTTCCGCGTCGAGCCCGGCGAGATCGAGGCGCGGCTCGCGAGCCATCCGGGCGTCCGCCACGCAGCGGTCGTGGCGTGGCCGCACCCCGCCGACGGTGAGCTATCGCTGATCGCTTACGTCGTCGGCTCGCCCGCCCCGGAGGGCGGCGAGCTCCAGGCGTTCCTGGGCCAGACCCTGCCCGAGCACATGATCCCGTCGCGATTCATCCCCGTCGAAGCCATGCCGCTGACCCCGAGCGGGAAGGTCGACCGCCGGGCACTCCCCGACCCTGCCGAGGTGGAGGCAGAGCGGACGGCGAGCTTCGTCGCTCCCCGTGACGAGCTCGAGCAGCAGATAGCCGACATCTGGTGCGAGCTGCTCGGCATCCGCGAGGTCGGGGTGATGGACGACTTCTTCGCGCTCGGCGGCCACTCGCTGCTCGCGACTCAGGCAATCATGCGGGTTCGCCGCCGCTATGGAAACGTGCCGCTGGCCGCGATGTTCAACGCTCCGACGATCGCCTCGCTGGCCGAAGCTATCCGCCAGCGCGGCTGAGCGATCGCGCAGGCGTCAGCCCGTGACTTGGAACTCGTGCGGGCTGATCTGCTGGAGCGCGCTGTGCCCAGGGGTGATGAAGCGGATGCCGATCACCTCGGCCGTCACCTTCTTGTGCGCTGCCAACGCTTGACGTAGGCGCCTACGCACGGACGGGCCCAGGACGACCTTGAACTTGAGGGCTCGAGCCTGGGCGCGCCTCGGCCGGAGTCCCGGTGGTCCAGTGCGCGCCCTTACCAACCTGCGTGACGACGAACACGTCGAGCAGCGCGCCGACGTTGGATCGAAGCGACGCGTCCACGTAGCCCTTCCTCGCGAGCTGCGGCTGCGGCGTGACCTTGATCGTCAGCATGGATCGCGGTCGTTCGCCGAAACGATCGACGCGGACGGGGAGGACCTGGCGCTGCTCGAGCCGTTGCGGTTCGTGGCGATCACCTCCAGCTTCAAGCGCTGTTTCAGATCCTTGTTGGTGGACCTGTAGGTCACCTTGGTCGCGCCGGCGATCGCCTTGCAGCGTGCACCGTGCGTGTTGCAGCGAAGCCACTGAACCTTCGTCGTCGGCATCTGCGCGCTGGTATAAGCCGACCCCGGCAGCGTTGCCCACGTGCCAGGGTTAGCCACCAGGAGCTCCCCGACCTTCATCGTTCCTGTCACGACCGGGCGGGTCTGGGCCTTCGGCTTGACGCAGTACGCCGGGAGCTTGCCCTTCGACGGGCACGCAGTTACCACCGCCGTCGTCGCAGATGTCTCGGTCAACGAGCCGGCGCCGTTGCTGGCCTTGACCACGACACGCAGCGTCGCGCCCGAGATCGGCGGAGCTGATCGGATAGGTCCGCGTGGACGTCCTGAGCACGGCGCAATTCGCGCCGTGCGCGTCGCAGCGCTGCCACTGGTACGCGTAGGAGAACGGTGCGGTTCCGGTCCAGGTACCGAAGTTGGCCGTGAGCGTCCCGCCCAGCACAGTTGATCCGGTCACGGTGGGCAGAGCGGTGTTCGCTGGAGGAGTCTCGATCTCCAGCGCTGATGATCGTGCCCGTTGCCGTCTGCGTCGTGTTGCCGAAGCTCGGGAACGGCGGGTAGTTGGAGTTCGACTCCGATGAGAGTTTGGGCGACGATGCGACTACGTACTGATTGCCCGCGAGGTTCATCAGGTCCAGACCGCTCGTGCTCGAACAGATCTGTTCGGTTCACGGTATAGGCCGTCACGATCGGGGCGGCAGGAACGGTGATGTCGATCGTCGTGATGGCGCTCGAGTTGACCGCGGCCACGTATGCGGTGTTCCCGGACACGCGGACGCGGTAGCTCCCGGACAGCCCAACCGCGTTCGCGGTGCCGACCACCTTCGGAGAGAGCGGGTTCGAGATGTCGACCACGGTGAACGTGCCCTGACCAGAGGAGTTGTTGTTCTGGTTGGCGACGTAGGCGTAGTTACCCTGGATCACGACATCGTTGGGCGCCGGGAAGTCAGTTGAATTCCGGATCGACGCCACCACCTTGGGACTGGCCGGGTTGGAG
This sequence comes from uncultured Actinomycetota bacterium, assembly GCA_963818135.1. Lineage (GTDB taxonomy): Bacteria > Actinomycetota > Thermoleophilia > Solirubrobacterales > Solirubrobacteraceae > Palsa-465. The sequence continues at coordinate 10,723 of CAWFRF010000012.1, read as the reverse complement.
ATGTCGACGATCGTGAGCGCCTGCCCGTAGAACGAGGTCGACGAACGCGTAGTTCCCTGAGACGGCCACCGCAGTGGGGTGGTACAGCGCGTTGCTGGTAAAAGCCGGTGTTCGTGTTCGAGACGCTGCCGACGTACTGCGGCGATCTCGGTTTGGCGAGACTGATCATCGCCAGGTCGTTCCCGACCGTGCTATCCGGGCAGGGCTGCCCGTTCAGGCATCCCTGCGCCGCGACAGCGGCGTATTGAGTGCCGCCGATCGTCGTGACCGTCACCCCGTAGGCGCCGAACAGGTTGTTGCTGGGGGTCGCGGAGTCCGAGATCGAGCCGATGATACTGCGGCGCGGCGGGGTTCGCCGAGACGTCGAACAGCGTCAGCGCGTTGCCTTGCCGTTGTCATTTTGCATCGCAGGTGGACGGTGATCGTGGCGCCAGTACATGCCCGTTCATGTTCTTGCTGGCGACGTAGGCGACCCCGTTGAAGATGTTCACCGTCGAGCGATCCGTACGACCTGGAGCCCGCCGAGGGGCGATGCCCTCGCCCACGATCGTGGGATTGGTCGGGTCCGCCATGCTGATCGCAGCGAGGTCGCCGTCGTAGTAGGAGGGCGCGTATGCGTACCATCCCTGCGCGGTGTCCTCTGTCGCGACGGCGATGGTGCCCGACAGCGAGTCCTCGAAGGGGCCCGAGGCGGGATTCTGAACGGCTCCGACCACCACCGGCACGGCCTGAGCCTGCGGCGAGCGCCACCCCGCAGGCGAGCATCGCCACGATCGCCACGATCGTTGCGCCCACAGACCGCCCAAATCTCATCCGCATCCGTGACATCCCTCTGCGACAGTGTCCACGTCTAAACCCGGACTCACAACCCTAGTTGCGCTTGCATCACGTTACGTTGCACCTCATGGTGTTACTCGGCGGAGTCGTCGCCGGCCAGCAGGCGCTCGGCGTCCTCCTCCGAGAGACCCTCGAGCTCGGCGAGCAGCGTCGCCGTCGCGTCTCCCTCAGAGTCGCCCATCGTCTGCACGATCTCGGCCGTCAGCGTCTCGACAGTCGGGTGTGTGAACAGGCTGTGGAGCGGTAGATCGATCGCGAAGTCGGTACGGACGTGCGCGACGACCTGGGTCGCCAGCAGCGAGTGTCCGCCGATGTTGAAGAAGTCGTCCGTGACGCCCACCTCCGGGACCCCCAGCACTCGCGTCCAGATTTCGGCCACGGCCTCTTCCATCGGGGATCGCGGGGCGACGAACTCTCCGACCGGTGCCGCCACGTCCTCGGGATCGGGCAGCGACTGGATATCGATCTTCCCGCTCGGAGTGCGCGGCAACGAGTCGAGTACGACGATCGCAGAGGGCACCATGAACTCTGGGACCCACTCGCCGACATGTGCCGACAGACCTTCGCTGGACGGCCGCTCGGCACCGACGCCGTCAGCGCCGACGTAGGCCACCAGGCGGGCATCACCCGCAGGGCTCTGCTGGGCGACCACGATCGCGTCGTGCACGCCAGGATGGGAACGCAGTGCAGTCTCGACCTCGGCGGGCTCCACCGCGGTAGCCACGGATCTTGACCTGCTCGTCGACGCGTCCGATGAACTCCAGCTCGCCGCTCGGCAACCAGCGAACCAGGTCCCCCGTGTCATACATACGGCGCCCGGGCTTGAACGGATCTTCCGAGAATCTCTCGGCGGTGAGCTCCGGGCGTCCGACGTAGCCGGAGGCGACGCCGGCTCCGGCGACGAACAGCGTGCCGGAAACCCCCACAGGAACCGGTTGGCGCTCCTCGTCGAGCACGTAGACCGCAGCGCCTGCGAGCGGCCTGCCGATCGGGACGGTGGCCGGGCGGTATTCGACGCTGGCGTCGCTCAGCTCGTGTGACACCGCACCCACCGTCGCCTCTGTGGGGCCGTAGTGGTTGAGAATGCGCAGCTCCGGAGCGAGCGCATGCACTCGCTCGACCGTGTCCCATGCAGCGCGCTCGCCGCCGATCACCAGCCAGCGGCGAGGCAGCACGGCGGCGTCACCGCCGCTCAACAACGAGCCGATGTGCGACGGCGTGATCTTCAGCACGTCGACGGGCGTGGCCTTGAACGCTTGCGCCAGTGCGCCGGCGTCAGCGGCAGCCAGCTGGCTGATCAGCACCAGCGTCCCGCCGCTGGCCAGTGCGCCGAACACCGAGGTGTTGCCGAGGTCCGTTGAGATCGCGGTCACGAGACCGAACGACAGTGGCTCGCTGTTGGCGCCCAGGCGGTCGGCGATGGCGGACGCATAGTTAGCGAGGTTCGCGTGCGTAACTCCCACACCCTTGGGAGTGCCAGTCGAACCAGAGGTGTAGATCACGTACGCGAGCTGGTCGCCGCTCAGCGTCTGGGCCGGTCGCGGGCTCTTCAGCTGCCAGTGACGCAGCGTCCCGATCGAGGCAGATCAGCTCGCCCGAGAACTCCGGCAGTTGCTCAAGTAGCGCGCTCCTGCGTGACGATGGCTTTGGCTCCCGCTGTGGTGAGCTGGTGCGCAAGCCGCGCTTTGGGGTGCTCGTGATGCAGCGGCACGTAGGCCGCGCCTGCCTTGAGAATGCCGAGCAGCGCGACCACCATGTCCCGCGAGCGGTCGGTGCACAGCCCGACCGTGTCACCTGCTGCCACTCCGGCCTTTGCCAACCGGGCCGCCAGCTTGCCGGCCCGTTCGTCGAGCTCGGCGTAGGACAGGCTGCCGTGCTCATCGACGACCGCCACGCGGCCGGGCTCGCTCACAGCCCACGCGGCCACACGCTGATGGATCAGCTGATCGGCGTTGTCGGAGGCCGCAGGCCCCTCGCCGAAGTGAGAGAGAACCTGCGCGCGTGCCGCCTCGTCAAGCTGTGGCAGCGATGCGACGGCGGCGTTCGGGTCTGACGCGACGCCGGCCAGCAACGTCGCCAGCCGGGACGCGAGCTGTTCAGCCTGCTCGGCTGCGAGGAAGGCTGAGTCGAAGCCGATCGAGATCTCGACGCCCACCGCGCCGTCATCAGCGGCCGCGTCTGCGGACGCGACCCACACGCGTGGCCGCGTCCCCGGGCGGGTTCGGGTCCGGCCAGAGAACTCGCCGGCGACGGCGGCCTCGGAGATGAACCCGACGGCCAGGTTGCCGGTTCCATCGGTCGGCGCATAGTCCTGGACGATGAGCGCGCGCTGCGTGGCACGCTGCACCTCCTGCAGCAGTTCGGCGAAGGTCACGCCGGCCACTCGCGCGCTGACGGGTACGGGGCGGGAGAATGCGCCGACGGCGCCGTCGAGGTCCGCGTGGCGGCGTGCCGAGGTGGTCCAGCTGACCGTCACAGCCTCCTCGCCGGTACTCCGTCCGAGCAGTGCAAGCCAGGCGGCGAACGCGACCGCTGAGACCGTGGTTCCGTAGCGGGTGGCCGCAGATCCCAGCCCCTGTGCAACCGACTCGCTGACCGAGACGTGCGCCCACTGTGGAGCGCCGGGCGCGCACGCGGCGTCGGCGAACGCCACGTCCGGCGCGCTGGCCGCAGCGGCCTCTCTCCAGAAGTCCGCCGCGCTTTGGCGCTCAGGGTCAGTGCCCTCTGCCAACTCGTTCTGCCAGGCGGCGTAATCGGCGTACTGGAGCGGCTCCTCGACGAGCGTCCCGCCGGCACCCAGCGCGGCACTCAGCTCCTGTGCGAGCAGCGCCATCGAGCTGGCGTCGGCGACCAACGCCGAGGCCGTAAGGACCAGCGCGAGATCGTCGCCGGACCCGGCCAACACGCCCCGGAGGAGCGGGCCCTGCTCAAAATCGAATCCCGTCGCGAGCTCGCGCTCGGCGACCTGCTGCACCGAGCCGGGGTCGATCGACCATGCCGGAGCCAGTACTGGCCTAACCGCCTGAAAGGGAACCCGAATCCCAGGCTGGCGAGTGAAGGTCGTGCGCAGAACCTCATGGCGCTCGACACTGCTCTGCAGTGCAGTCTGTACGGCGTTTGCGTCGAGGTCACCGCGCCTGGTGAGCACCACTTGAGTGGCGCCGGTCGGACCGTCAGGCTGCGCCAGCCAGAGTGCCTCTTGCAGCGGCGACGACTCAAATCGGTCAGCTGTTGTATTCACATGTCCCCCTACCGCTCCGCGCTTGCTTGTCCGTGACTTGTGGAGCTGCTTGCACAAGGTACCTCATGCACGGCGACCCCCTGTAATCCGTCCTGCAAGCTGCGAACGAGCATCGAACCAGGCCTCTGCATATGCCAATCGCTGCTCACCGCCGTCGACGATGTACGGTCAGCCGGCCTGTTCGACGAGCCCTCCGATTGGTTCCATCCCCAGCTTCGCCAGCCGCTCGGACAGCGCGGTTGCGGTGTACGCGACGGCCGGTTCCGTCATCACCTGACGGTTGCCGCGATGGTCGCCGGGAACCTCGATCGTTTCGATCTCGCCGCGGATGAAGCTCGCTCCAGCCGAGGGTCGGATCCTCGTAGAGCTGCTGGCCGTAGAACACGATCATGTCTCCGTCCCAGGGCTCGGGCCTGTAGGCCCTTTCGGCGCGCCCGTGGAGCTCCAGGAAGTAAGCCTCACGCAGTTGCTCCGGGATCGGCCGGCCGCGCCGCAGCGCCAGCGCGGTCCGCGGCTTGCGGGTGACCCAGTTCACGTAGCCCGCGATCTTCTTGGGCTGGAACAGCGCCCGCGGGGCACGCCGCGCGATTCTCGGTACAGCTTCGATCCGGCGCCGGCGCCGCCGGCGCCGGCGCTCATCGGTGATGTTGGTGATCGGCTTGTGGCCATGGCGCTCCCGCCAGAGCGGCTGATTGGCGAAGTGGCCAACTATCGCGAATCCAGGTGGGGCTTGGCCCGTTGAAAACCGCCAGCAGTTCCACATCCTCACCCGCGGCCGAGAGGCGCTCGGCCAGTTCGAACGCCACGAGTGATCCGAAGCAGTACCCGCCGAGCCTCCATGGGCCTCCGGGATGCACCTGGCGCATCTCCTCGAGGTAGATGCGTGGCCATCTCCTCCACCGACTTGAGCGGCGCCGCGCCGCCGTAGAGCCCGCGTGACTGGAGGCCGTAGAACGGCTGGTCGTTCCCGAGGCGACGAGCCAGCGCGGCCAGGTGCAGGATCGTGCCCGCGCCGCCATGGATGCAGAAGATCGGGGGTTGCGTTCCCGCTGGCTGGATCGGAACCAGCGAGCTCCAGCGCGAGTCGCCGGATCTCGCCCTCGAGCAGGTTGGCGAGCGACTCGATCGTCGGCGCGCGGAAGATCGCGCCGAGCGGCAGCGAGCCCCCGAGCTCGTGCTCGATCGCGCCGAACAGATTCGCCGCCGTGAGCGACGACACACCCAGGTCGAAGAAATCATCGGTCACGCCGATCGGGCTGATCTGCAGCTGCCGCTCCCAGATCTCCGCGAGCCGCCGCTCGATCTCTGTGCGCGGCTCGACCAGCTCGTGGTCGGCGGCGCGGCTGCGATCCGGCTCCGGCAGCGCCTTGCGGTCGACCTTGCCGTTCGGGGTCAGGGGGAACGCGTCAAGGAATGTCACGGTCGACGGCACCATGTACGGCGTCAGGCTGGCGCCAGCGTGGTCGCGTAGCTCCTTCGCGCTCGGCACCGGCTCGGTGACGATCACATACGCGGCGAGCTCCGCCTCGGCGTCCTCACCGCGCGCGGTCACAACGGCCTCGGTCACCTGAGGGTGACGGGTGAGCACGGTCTCGATCTCACCAAGCTCGATCCGGAACCCGCGAACCTTGACCTGGTTATCGATGCGGCCAAGGAACTCGATCTCCCCATCCGGCCGATAGCGCGCCAGGTCACCGGTCAGATAGATCCTCGCGCCTGGCGTCGATTCGAACGGATCAGGTATGAAACGCTCGGCCGTCAGATCATCACGGCCGCGGTACCCGCGCGCCAGACCGTGACCGCCGATCCAGAGCTCGCCGGCAGCGCCCACAGGCACCGGCTGACGATGGCGATCGAGGATGTAGATCGTGGTGTTCGCGATCGGCCGTCCGATCGTGAGCGTCTCACCCTGGGTCGTGACCTGCTTGCAAGTCGACCAGATCGTCGTCTCGGTCGGGCCGTACATGTTCCACAGCTCCACCCCGGCATCCAGTAGCCGGTCCGCGAGCGCAACCGGCAGAGGCTCACCGCCGCACAACGCCTTCAACGAGTCGACGGGGCGCCAACCCGAGTCGAGCAGCATGCGCCATGTGGTCGGCGTCGCCTGCATCACGGTGGCGCCAGACTGCGACAGCAGCTCGGCGAGCGCCTTCGGGTCGCCCGCTGTCTGCGCCGTCGCGACCACGAGCTGCGCGCCCTGTAGCAGCGGCAGGTACAACTCCAGGCCCGGCGATGTCGAAGGACAGCGTCGTGACCGCGACAAGCACATCGTCGGCGCCGAGTCCGGGCCGCTGAGCCATCGTGGTCAGGAAGTTCATCAGCGCGCGGTGCGGGATCTGGACGCCCTTCGGCTGTCCGGTCGAGCCCGACGTGTAAATCACGTACGCCAGCTGCTCTGGCGTAACGCTCACCGCAGGCGACCCAGAAGAGAGCGCCGCGATCTGCGGCCAGTCGCGATCCAGACACACCACGCTCAGACCCTCGAGCGGCAGGCCCGCCACCAGCCGCTCCTGCGTCACGACCACCCGCGCCCGCGAGTTCTCCAACATGAACGACACCCGCTCCGCCGGATAGCCCGGATCGACGGGCACGTACACCCCACCCGCCTTCATGATCCCCAGCAGGCCGACCAGCATCTCCACCGAGCGCTCAACCGCGATCGCCACCAGCTGCTCGGATTCCACGCCGAGCGCGACGAGATGATGCGCAAGCTGGTTGGATCGCGCGTCCAACTCAGCGAACGTCAACCGCTCAGACCCACACACCACCGCAACGCGATGCGGCGTCGCGACCGCCTGGGCACTCACCAGCTCATGCAGGCACTGACTCGGATACGGCGCCGAAGTCTGGTTCCAACCCACCAACAGCTGCTCGCGCTCGCCCGGCTCGAGCAGCGACAGCAGGCTGACGGGCGTCTCGGCGCTTCGGCGCTTCCGGCTCGCAGCGCGAGCACGACCCGCTGCTCGAGGTCGGCGGGCAGATCGGGGGCGCCCGCGACGGTGAAGTCTCCATCGGCGTCGACTGACACGGTCCCGTCCAGCTCGCCGTCAGCGTCCTGCGCCTGCGTCGCAGCGCTTCGGCAATCCGGTCGACCAGCGCGATGAAGGTCGGGTCGTCGTCCAGCGGGACGGCGACCCGGGACGCGATCCCGTCACTCGTCAGTTCAAGCGTCAGCTCGCTGCGCTCGGTGAAGCGTTGGATGACGACCGCCAGCGCCGCCAGCCGCTCCAAGGCGCCGGTGTGAATGCCCGTGAGTGGGCTGCCCCATTCCGTTGTGCCCCATTTCCGTTTGCCCCGGGATCAGGATCATACGGACGGTACGCTGCCGCATGTTGACCGCAGAGCCACTTGCAGCTGAGGAAATTCACATCTGGCAGGCGACGCTCGACGTCGGCAGCGACCAGGCCGAACGCTGTCCCGAACTGCTCAGCGAGGACGAGCGTGCGCGCGCCGCGCGCTTTCACTTCGAGCGCGACCGCGTGCGTTATATCGCCGGGCGCGCACAACTGCGGATGCTGCTCGCCGAATACGTCGACGCGGAACCGGAAGAGCTCGCGTTCCGCTATGGCGAGAACGGCAAGCCGGCGCTCGCGACCCCGGCCCGCACTTCAACCTCTCGAACTCCGGCGCGCTCGCTCTGTTCGCGATCACCGCCGACGCGGAGGTCGGCATCGACGTCGAGCTGTACGACCCAGACTTCGGCGGTGAGCGCATTCCGGAGCGTTTCTTCGCGCCCGATGAGGTGCGCGCGCTGCGGGCGCTTCCAGAGGATCTTCAGCCGCGCGGATTCCTGGAGTTGTGGACTCGCAAGGAAGCTTTCATCAAGGCCCGCGGAGACGGTCTTTCGCTTGCGCTGGACAGCTTTTCCGTTACGCTTGGCGAGGATAGGGCGAGCCTCGTTCGCACCGGTTGGTCTCAAAGCGAGCCGAACCAGTGGAGTTTGCTCGACCTCTCGGACAAGGATGGCGAATTCATCGCAGCGGTCGCTGCGAAGACTGAGGGATGGAGCGTGGTTCGTTATCGCGCCAGCCCATTCCAGAGCAACTGGAAGCAATAAAGAGGGGGCAGTTAATGGAAGCCGGAAGCACGATCGGTGGCGGCCCGCGAGCGATGCGCAGGCGCGCCGTGAGCGAGGAGCTCGTGAACATCGGGTTCTTGCCAGGGCGCGAGGATGCGTTCCCAGCTGGTGATCACGCCCGCCATGGCGGGCGTCGACCTGGCCGCGTGGTGCGCGAGCCATGCCGAGGACATCGATGGCTACTTCGACAAGTACGGATCGATTCTGTTCCGTGGGTTCGACCTGCCGGACGCCGCCTCTTTCGAGGCCGTGGCAACCAACATCGCCGGAGACCTGTTCGCCGATTACGGCGACCTGCCGCCGGAGAGCGCGGGGGAGAAGGTCTACGGCTCGACGCCTTACCCGGCGGACAAGATGATCCTCTGGCACAACGAGAGCGCGCATCTACCCACCTGGCCGCTGCGTCAGTTCTTCTACTGCGTGATCCCGTCGCAGGATCGCGGCACGACGCCGCTGATCGACTGCCGGCTGATCCTCGAGCGTCTCGACCCGGAGGTGCGCGAGCAGTTCGCGACCAAGGGGCTCAAGTACGTCCGCAACTTCTCCGAGGGCATCGACGTGCCGTGGCAGGACTTCTTCAAGACCGACGACAAGGCAGAGGTAGAGCGCATGTGCGCCGAGGGCGGCATGACCTGCGAGTGGACCGAGGCCGGGCTGCGGATCAGCCAGGACGCCAAGGCCGTGCGCAATCACGTCCGCACCGGCGAGCCGCTGTTCTTCAACCAGATCCAGCTGCACCACATCTCGTGCCTGGACGAGGAGACGCGCAGTGCGTTGCGCAGCCTGTTCGATGACGAGGATCTGCCGCGCAACGTCTACTTCGGTGACGGCACGCCGATCCCGGACGAGGTCGTCGATCAGATCGGTGAGCTGTTCGAGGAGATCTGTGTCGAGTTCCCGTGGCAGGAGCACGACCTGATCGCGGTGGACAACATGATCATCTCGCACGCCCGCCGGCCGTTCAGCGGCCCGCGGAAGCTGCTTGTTGCGATGGGCCACATGATCAACGCCGACGAACTCGAGGGCGCGGCGGCCTGAGCGCCCGAGGAATCGCCGTGGGCGCGGAGCCGATGGATCGACTCCGCGCACATCGGACCAATCTGACCAAACGGGGGGTCAACAATGAGTGTTGGAACGGCAGGGGTCAGCTTTCTCTCACGCAGACGACGGGGACCGGATGTTCGATGAGCCGCTGGTGAACGGATCGATCCCCGGGCCTCGCTCGGCGGAGCTGCTCGCGCGCCAGGATGCGCGCGAGTCGAGCGCGCGCACGTATCCGCGGCGGCTTCAGATCGCGATCGGCCAGGCGCAGGGCTCCTACGTCGAGGACCTCGACGGCAACGTCTTCATCGACTTCCTGAACGGCGCCGGGTCGCTGCCGCTCGGGCACTCGCACCCGGAGCTGCTGGAGGCGATCCAGGAGCAGCTGATGAAGTTCCAGCACGGCCTGGACTTCCCGACAGAGGTCCGCGACGAGTACATCTCGATGCACATGTCGATGCTGCCGGCGGAGATGCAGGGACGGACCAAGATCGGGTTCTGCGGCCCGACCGGCGCAAACGCGATCGAGGCGGCCCTGAAGCTGTGCAAGACGGCGACTGGCCGCTCGGACGTGATCTCCTTCCACGGCGGCTATCACGGAGGCTCGCACGGGGCGATGGCGGTCTCAGGGCTCGTGGGTCAGAAGGCGCCCGTGGGCGGCCAGATGCCCGGGGTTCACTTCTTCCCCTACCCGTACGAGCTGCGTAGCGCGCTGAGGTCCGATGACGGCGTGTCGCTCGGCACCCGTTGCGCCGAGTACCTGGGCGCGTCGCTGCGCGATCCGCTCGGCGGCGTGCCGCTCCCGGCAGCCGTTCTCGTAGAGGTCGTACAGGGCGAGGGCGGCGTGATCCCGGCGTCCACCGACTTCATCCGGGGCATCCGCGCGGTGACGCGTGAGCTCGACATCCCGCTGATCGTTGACGAGGTGCAGTCGGGCTGCGGGCGCACCGGCAGCTGGTTCGGCTTTGAGCAGCACGGGATCATCCCCGACGTGATCGTCGCCTCCAAGGCCGCCGGCGGTCTGGGCATGCCGGTGGCGCTGATCATGTACGACGAGCGCCTCGACAAGTGGGAGGCCGGAGCCCACACCGGCACGTTCCGCGGCAATCAGGTGGCTTTCGCTGCCGGCCTGAAGTTCATGGAGATCCTCAACCGCGACGGGCTCCTCGACCACGTTCGCGAGACCGGCGCGTACGCGCTCGCGTCGCTGCAGGAACTCGCGGACCGCCACGCGATCGTGGCGGAAGCCCGCGGCAGCGGCTTGATGCTCGGGTTCGAGATGGTCGATCCGCTGACCGGCGATCCCAACGGCGACGCCGCTCACCGCGTCCAGCGGCTGGCGCTCGAGCGTGGCCTGATCGTCGAGCTCGGCGGGCGTGACGACGCTGTCGTGCGTTTGCTGCCGCCACTCAACGTCTCACGCCGGACGCTCGATCAGGCGCTCGCGATCCTCGCCGAGGCAGTCGCGCTCACCGACTCGGCCTGGGTGCTCGACTGACCGTCAGCGCTTGTAGCGAGTGAACACG
>CAWFRF010000011.1:0-172572 GCA_963818135.1 uncultured Actinomycetota bacterium | reverse complement strand
CGCTCAGAGCCTCCTTCGCTGACTTGCGCGCTCAACGAGAGAGAATCATTTGCAGGCATTTCTGCCTATGGCGAGACCCGGACTTGAACCGGGGACACCACGATTTTCAGTCGTGTGCTCTACCAGCTGAGCTATCCCGCCGCGGCATCCGATGCTAGCGAAAGCGGCTCGATTCGCGAGGCCGCGCCGCCGCCCGAACGTGCCCGCCATGTCTTGGCGCGACGACCATCTTTACCCCAGCGTTCGGTCCGGTGGTAAACCGGAGACATGTCTGCTCGCAGCAGTTCCCAAGGCCTGCCTGCAGGAAATCTCCGCGATCGCATCGTCGCGGAACGCAGGCGTCTCGACGGCGCCGGGCGTCGGTTGGCGCAGGAGGTCGCCGCCCTTCGTCCGAGTCGGGATCCCGCAGGCCAGCCGTCGCTCGATCGCAGCCGTCTGCCGCTCTTCGGCCGCGGCCACCGACCGATCGTCGGCCGCAAGAAGTAGCCAGCAAAAAGTAACCAGCTAGACCAGCGCGAGTATTCGCGCCACCGCCGTCGGCGCGCCAAAACCGTCACGGAATGCGCGCCCGGCGTCCAGGTGCTCGGCGCCGGCAGCGCCGCCGATCACGACGTGCGCTCGGCCGCGGGCCGCCAACACGTCGGCCAGCGAGCGTTCCGGCTCCTGCCCGGCGGCGATCACGACAGTGTCCGCCGCGATCCGCCGCCTCGCCCCGTCGAGGCGCACCGTGACCGCGTCCGGCTCGATGCGCTCGTACTCGACGCCCGTCAGCAACTCGACGCCCGCCCGCTGCAGCTCCTGCACGACGACCCAGCGCGTGGACGCGCCCACACCGTCGCCGATCCGGCCCGCGCGCCGCATCAGCGTGATCTGTCGCTGGGAAGTCGCGTTGATTCTGTGCGGGAATCTGCACATTTCGCCCCGAGCTTCTGGAATCGCGACCGGCAGCTCGAGGCCATACCGCTCGTAGAACCCGTCGCGCTCGGAGAGCATGTGCGCGACATCGGTCCCGATCCCCCCCGCGCCGATGATCGCCACCCGCTCACCCACCAGCGCCAGCGGGTCTTCGGCCAGCAGCAGCTCGGCGTAGGACAGCACGTGCGGCAGTTCGGCCCCGTCGATCGGCACCCTGCGCGGCGTCACGCCGGTCGCCACGACGACCGCGTCATACGACGCCAGCTCGTCTGCATCGACCCGCCGGCCGAGCTCGAGTTCGACCCCCAGCCGCGCCAGCTCATCCTCGAAGTAGCGGCCGGTCAGCGCGAAGTCCTCCTTTCCCGGAATCCGGTGGGCCATCCGGAACTGGCCGCCGAGCTCCTCGGCCGTCTCGAACAGCGTGACCGCGAACCCGCTCGCGACCAGTGACCGCGCCGCCTCCATCCCCGCCGGGCCGCCGCCCACCACAGCCACACGCGCGCCGGCGCCGTCCACTGCCCGCTCGAGCTCATAGCCGGCACGAGGGTTCACAGCGCAGGAGACACGCCTGTCGAAGATCGACTGGTCGATGCATTGGTTGCAGGCGATGCAGACGTTCACGCGGCGCTCCGACCTCCCGCGGCTCTTCTCTACGAACAGCGGGTCGGCCAGGAACGGTCGGGCCATCGACACGAAGTCCGCAAGCCCGTCGCGCACGAGCGCATCCGCCAGCGCAGCCGTGTTGACCCGGTTTGAGGCGATCACCGGCACGCTCACCGCCGCCCGCACCGCCGCAGCCCACGGCGCCCAGGCTCCGTGGGGCACGCCCGACTGGACCGTCGGCACGCGCGACTCGTGCCATCCAATGCCGACGTTCAGTGCGTCGGCTGGCCCGCTGGCCAGCCGACTTGCCAGCGCGACCACGTCCTCGACCGACGCCCCGCCCGGCACGAGGTCGGCACCTGAGATCCGGTACACCACCGCACCCTTGGGTCCGATTGCCTCGCGCACCGCGGCGGCCACCGCCAGCGGGAAGCGCATCCGCCGCTCGAGGTCACCGCCCCAGTCGTCCTCGCGCTGGTTTGTCGCCGGCGCCATGAACTGACTGAGGAGATAACCCTCGGAGCCCATCAGCTCGACGCCGTCGAAGCCGAGCTCGCGCGCCCGCGCGGCACCGTTGGCGAAGTCCTCGATCGTCTCGAGGATCTCCTCTTCGCTGAGCGCCCTTGGCTCGCAACGGCTGTAGGAAGAGAACACGGCCGATGGCGCCACCGGCTGCAGGCCGAACGACTTCTCGAAGGCGTAGCGACCGGCGTGGAAGAGCTGGAGCAGCACCCGGCCGCCGGCGGCGTGCACGGCGCGCGGGATCGCGGCGAGCTTGGCCCCCTCACCGTCCTCGTTGATGAAGCTGTAGCTGACACCGCCGGCGCCGACACGGCTGATCGCCGAGCCGCCGGTGACGATCAGCCCGGCGCCACCGGCGGCGCGTTCCGCGTAGAAGGCCGCGAGCATCTCACCGTCGGGGTCGATCGACTCGAGCCCGAGGTGCATCGAGCCCATCACGATCCGATGCGGCAGCTCGAGCGCCCCGATCCGCCCCGGCTGCCAGACGTGCTCGAGCAAGTCCTACCGCAGCAGTTCGCGGGCGATTGTCTGCTTCTGCACCTCGACCGTGCCCTCCTCGAAGCGCTGTGCGCGGGCGTCGCGGTAGACCCGTTCGATCGGGCTCTTGAAGTAACCGAGGCCTCCGAACACCTGAAGGCCGCTGTCGGTCACGCGCTGGAGCATCTCGGATGCGAACAGTTTCGCCATCGCTGACTCGGCGGCCGCCTCGTGGGTGGCCTCCCACGTCTGTGCCGCGTAGAGCGTGAGCTGCCGTGCGGCCTCGAGGTCGGCAGCCATCTCCGCCAGGCGGAAGGCGATCGCCTGGCGCGCCGCGATCGGCTTGCCGAAGGTCACGCGTTGCTTGGAGTGCTCGACGGCCAGGTCAAGCGCCTTGCCGGCCAGGCCGACGCAGGTCATCGCCACCGAGATCCGGCTCGGCACCAGGAAGCCGCCGAGCGCGACGTCGAGGCCCTTGCCCTCCTCGCCCAAGCGGTTGGCGACCGGGACCGGCGCGCGATCGAAGATCAGGTGAGCATGGTCGGTGCCGAGCACCCCCATCGACTCGGGCATCGGGTTGTTCTCGATGCCCTCGCCGTGAGCGGGCACCATCAGTGCCACCGTGCCGTCTGCGCCGGTCGTGCCTTCCAGGCGGGCGAACAGCAGCAGGTAATCGGAGATGCAGCCGAACGTGATCAGGTGTTTCTGGCCGCTCAGGTAGTAGGTGTCGCCCTCGCGCACCACCGAGGACTTGATGTCCGCGCCGGTGCCGGCGTTGGGCTCTGTCAGCGTGAAGGCAACCCTGATGTCGGTTGTCACCTGCGGTCTGACGAATCGCTCTATCTGCTCCTCGTTGGCAAACGGCAGCATCGCCCGCCAGAGGCCATTCATCACGTGCACGATCATCCGCAACGAGGCGTGCGGGCGCGAGAACAGCTCGATCAGCTCGAGGTAGCGGTTGAACGGCAGCCCGCGGCCACCCAGTGACTGCGGCGCCGCGAGGCGCAGGTAGCCGCGCTCACGCAGCTCATCCCACAGCTCCAACGGGACCTGGCGTTCGGCCTCGATCAGCTCGGTCCAGCGCTCGCCTTCGGTGTCGACGTACTCGCGGATCTCGGCTTTGAGCGCCGCGAACTCGGCCTCGTCGACCGGCGTCGGATCGGCGTCTATCAGCGGGGCTATGGTCATCGGGAAACTGCCTTTCTCTCCAACTGGGCTGCGATCTGTTCGCGCAGCACGAATTTCTGAATCTTGCCGGAAGGCGTGTAGGGGAGCTGTTCGACGATCTCCAGCCGCTCTGGCCAATAGGGCTTCGAGACGCGTTGATCGTCGAGATGGCGCTGCATCGCCTGGAAGTCGAGCTCGCCTCCGGGCTGTAGCACGATGAAGGCGCAGGCGCGCTCGCCCAGACGCTCGTCAGGCATCGCCACGATCGCCACCTCACGCACCGCCGGGTGTCCGTAGAGCACCTGCTCAACCTCCACCACAGGCACCTTCTCACCACCGCGATTGATCACGTCCTTGACGCGACCGGTGATCTTCAGGTAGCCGTCGGCGTCGATCCGAGCGAGGTCGCCGGTGCGGTAGTAGCCGTCGTCGGTCAGCGCCTGCGCCGTCAGCTCCGGGCGGTTCAGATAGCCCTCGAACAGCGTCGGCGTGAGCACCTCGAAGTTGCCCTCCTCGCCGGCCGCCATCGTCGTTGCCGCCTTCGTCGGTGATCCGCAACGTGATTCCCTTGAGCGCGCGTCCGTCGGTGCTCCAGGCTCGATCCGGATCCTCTCCGGGGACGAACGCTGCGCCAAGGCAACTCTCGGTCGTGCCGAAGGCGCCGCCCACATCGGCCCCGAGCGCCGCGCGCGCGTGGCGGGCGAGCTCGCGCGGGATTGCGGCACCGGTGGCGACGAACGTCGTCAGCTCCTCGAGCGTCTCGTCGCGCTCCGATGCGACCCTCACCAGGTCCGCGAGGAACGGCGTCGCCGCCTGCACGAAGGTGACGCCCGTTTGCTGCATCGCCTCAAACCCGACCTCGGCATCCCAGGTCGTTTGGATGACCTGCGGCGCGCCGAGCTGGAGGGCGATCCACATGCCGTAGAGGAAGCCGGTCTGATGGGCGAGCGGCGAGGGGATGTAGATGACGTCCTCTGCGCTGAGCCCGAAGTGACGTGTGTGCATCTCCGCCGCAAGGTTGAGCGTGGCGTGGGTCTGCAGCACGCCCTTGGGCTCGCCGGTCGAGCCCGAGGTGAAGAGCAGCTGGGCGGTGGTGTCCGGCGTCGGTCCCGGCGCGCTCAGCTCAGCGGGTGGCAAACCGGTCTCCTCAAGGACCATGACGTACTCGAGTGGGGGTACCCGCTTCATCAGCCCCCGCGCCATCGCCGCGTGGTCGTGGCCGCGGAACTCGCGCGGCACGATCAGCACGCGGCTGTCGCCGGCACGCAGCATGAACTCGAGCTCGTGCTCGCGGAAGATCGGCATCAACGGCTCGCAGACCGCGCCGATCCGCAGCACGCCGAGTGAGATCGCGACGAACTCGAGCACGTTCGGCAGCTGGTAGGCAACCGGCTCGCCCGGTTCGACACCCAGCTCGAGCAGCAGCGCTGCCCAGCGCGCGGCGGCGTCTTCGAGCTCGCGGAAGCTCCACTCGCGGACGGCACCGCCCTCACCGACCTCCACCACGGCACGATCGTCAGGCCGCTCGCGGGCGTACTGCCCCACCAGCTTGGTGATCAAGCCTTCGGCTATGTCGGCTCTCCCGACGAGCTTGGTACCTCGGCCGTGACGGCGATCGGGATCCCGAGTGTGGTCATGTGGTCGGCAAACTCGGGATAGGAGATCTTGTAAGCGTGCGGGTAGGAGAGCTCGGTGACACCCGTGGCGGTCGACCCGGCCACCGCCAGCGCCATCAGCACACGGTGGTCGTTGTACGAGGAGAGCTCGGCCCCGTGCAGTTGCTCGACGCCCTCGAACTCCATGTCGTTGCCGTCGAACTCCACGCGCGCGCCCATCTTGCGCAGCTGCATCATCGAGGTCACGCGGTCTGACTCCTTGAGCCGCACGTGCGAGACGTGCGAGAGCACGGTGCGTCCGCGGGCACGGCTCGCGAGCGTGGCCAGGATCGGCACCATGTCGGGGATGTCGCGGCAGTCGAGCCGGCCGGCGACGGGCGGGGTGCCGTCGTGCTCGATTGAGATCGAAAGCCCGTCCGGCGCGAACTTCATCGGGACGCCGACGCTCTGGAGCTCGTTGAGCACGGATGCCTCAGGATGGCCGTGGATCGGGACACGGCTACGGAAAACGACCTTGGACGGGTGCAGCGCACAAGCGGCGAAGCCGAAGGCCGCCGAACCGATGTCCGGCGGCAGCAGGTAATTCTGCCGCGGTTTCGGTGTCTGATTCGGGGCGACGGTGAAGTGGCGCCAGTCCTCACCAACCTCGACCTCGAGGCCGAAGTCGCGCATCATCTCGACAGTCAGCTCGAGGTAGGGCCGCTCGTTGAGCTCGCCCACGACCTCGATCCGCGTCTCCTCCTCGGTGGCGAACGGCGCCAGCATCAGCAGGCCGGAGATCCACTGTGAGAGCGTCCCGTCGATGCGCACGTTGCCGCCGCGCGGCCGCCCTGGGTGGACGGTCACAGGCAGCGTCTGGCCCTCGTAGTCGAGCTGCACACCCAGGCGCTGAAGCGCGCGCAGCAGCGGTCCGATCGGGCGGCGGCGGAAGTAGCGCTGGCCGACGATCGTGACGGGGCGGTCGCCGAGCGCTGCCAAGCCGATCAGGAAGTAGAGCGTCGTGCCGGAGCTGCCGACGGAGACCTGGTCGTGGAGCGGCGAGAAGCCGGCCTGACCCTTGACCTTCCAGTGGCGCCCGTTCGCCCTGATGTCAACGCCGAGCTCGCGCAGGGCCTGCACGGTGAAGGTCACGTGCCGCGCATCGGTGCGATCGGCGATCGTGCTCTCGCCCGGCGCAAGCGCGGCCAGCATCAGCGCCCGGTGGGCGTGGTACTTGGACGGCGGGATGATGATCTCCCCCTCAAGCGGGGCCTGCGCACCCGCTACGAGAAGGCGCATCCGGCGTTCTCCCCAAAGTCATTGGCGCGAGATTATCTCGCGAACCTCGGCCAGGCGTTGAATCTGTGCAGTGGCTCCCCCGTCAGGGGGGTGAGGACGAACTCTTCGACTCCGGCCGCGGCGTAGGCGGCGATCCGCTCGACCACCCTTTCGGCGCTGCCGACGGGCGTGTAGCGGGCGACCCGCTCGAACGGCATCCCATACATCGCCTGGGTGTAATCCTCGGCCGCTTCACGGGCGCGGCCCTCGTTGGCGTCGACGTGGACGCTAGCGCCAGGCCGAGTGCCGGCCGCGGCCGGCCGGCGGCCTCGGCCAGCTCGGCGAGCGCGTCTCCCTGCTCCGCATCCGCTCGGGACTCATCCACGTCGAGAGCCATCCGTCGGCCACCCGCGCGGCCCGTTGTAGGGCGGCGTCGCTGCGCCCACCCACCCAGATCGGCGGCAGCGCGCTGATCTTCGGCGCGAGCGCGGGCGTCGAGTGGCCCTGCAGCCAGTCAGGCAGCTGGGCGAGCGCCTCGTCGAGCAGACGTCCGCGGCGCTTGACGCTCAGACCCAGCGCCTCGAACTCCTCCGGGAAGTCTCCGCCGACACCGACGCCGAGCAGCAGGCGACCGGGCGCCAGCGCGTCGATCGTGGTCAGCTGCTTGGCGACCCAGGCCGGCTGGCGCAGGCCGAGCAGCATCACGCCGAAGCCGAGCTTGACGCGCTTTGTCGTGGCTGCCACCGCGGACAGCGCGACGGTCGAGTCGTAGACCGGCGCGGGCATGTGCAGGTGGTCACCGACCCACACGGCGTCAAATCCCGCCTCCTCCGCCAGCTCCGCGGCTTTGACGAACCTGGGCGGCCCGCCCACGAGCAGTGGGTCGAAGGTGGGCAGGTTGATGCCGAGCCGGATCACGGCGCCGCAATCTACAGTTCTTCACCCGCCAGCTGTCCAGACATGGACGCGATGCGGGGAAGGAAAGGTGCCTCCAGGGCAACCTTCGCTCCCCGCATCGGGTTCACGGTCGCTGCATGCGGGCGAGCAGCTCGAGCGAGCCGCGCTTGGAGAGCGGCTCGTTGAGGTTGCCGCACTTGGGCGACTGCACGCAGGAGGGGCAGCCGTCCGTGCACGGGCACTCGCCGATCAGCCGCTGCGCGTCCAGCACCAGCCGGTCGAAGGCGTCGTAGCCGCGGCGCGTGATGCCGATCCCGCCCGGGTGGCCGTCGTAGATGAAGATCGTCGGCCCGCCGGTCTGCGGGTGCGCGTTGGTGGAGAGCCCGCCGATGTCCCAGCGGTCGCACATCGCGATCAGCGGCAGCACCGCGATCTGGGCGTGCTCGAGCGCGTGCAGCGATCCGAGCAGGAGGTCGGCGGGAAACGCTTCAGCGGGGCCTGGGGACGTCCAGCCGACCCACCGGCCCCGGGACCACCTACGACGTCGTCGAGCTCGTACCAGAGCGCCCGGGTCGAGAACTCGGTGGTCGGCATGTCGAGGCCCTGGAAGTCGATCACCGTGTGGTCCTGGAGGTGCTTGCGCTGGTAGCCGAGCACCGTCTCCGAGTAGACGACCTCACCGTAGGAGAGCCGCACGCCGTGGGTCTCGCGCGTCTCGAGCATGCGCTCGATGTAGGTCATGCTCTCGCTCTTGGCCTGGGTGAAGTAGTTGCCGTTGAACGGCTCGAGGATCGCGCGGCGGGCGGCGAAGTCGAGCTCGAGCACGTTGTAGGAGCGGCCCAGGTGCAGGTAGATCGCGCCCTCGTGCACGGTGGAGTAGGCGCGCGCCGCCTCGATCGTGCCGAGGATCTCCCCCGACGATGAGTCGATCAGCGCGAAGTTGTCGAGGCTCGCCGAACGCAGCGCGACGCGGCCGGCGGGGTAGTCCTCGGCGCGCGCGGGCACGAAGCCGGTGGCGCGCTCGCGCAGGAAGCCCGCCTCGGCGAGCGCCCGGGCGCGGTCGATCACGTCGTCGCCGAAGAACTCCGCGTCGGCCTCGGTCAGCGGCGCCTCGTGGGCGGCGCAGAGCAGGTGCTCGCCGAGGATCTGCGGGCTCTGACGGGTCGATGATCGCGGCCTCCACCGGGCGGCTCAGAAACTCATCGGGGTGGCGCGCGAAGAACTGGTCGAGCGCGTCCTCGCCGGCGACGTAGATGGCCAGGCCGCGTCCGCGGCGCCCGGCGCGGCCCCACATCTGGCGCAGGCTGGCGACGGTGCCGGGGAAGGTGACGCAGATCGCGGCGTCGAGCTCGCCGATGTCGATCCCGAGCTCGAGCGCGTCGGTCGCGACCACGCCGAGCAGCTGCCCGCTGACCAGGCGCGCCTCGATCTCGTGGCGCTGCTGCGGGGTGTAGCCGGCGCGGTAGGGGGCGATCCGCTCGGCCAGCTCCGGCGGCAGCCGGTCGGAGGCCATGCGCAGGATCAGCTCGACGCCCTTGCGCGACTTCATGAAGCAGATCGTGCGGGCGCCGGCGGTGACCAGCTCGGCGAGCAGCTCGGCGGCCTCGGCCAGCGCGGAGGCTCGCTGGCCGAGCTCCTCGTCGAGCAGCGGCGGGTTCCAGATCGCCGTGCGGCGGGAGGGCAACGGCGCCGTGTCGTTGTCGACGAGGTTGATCTCCGGCAGGCCCGTGAGGCCCTTGGCGAGGTCGACGGGGTTGGCGATCGTCGCGCTCGCGAGCAGGAAGCGCGGGCTCGAGCCGTAGTAGGCGGCCGCGCGCCTGAGCCTCCTGCAGCACGTTGGCGACGTGCGAGCCGAAGACGCCGCGGTAGACGTGGGCCTCGTCGACGACGACGAACGCGAGGTTCGCGAACAGGTCGCCCCAGGCGGCGTGGTGGGGCAGGATCCCGATGTGCAGCATGTCGGGGTTGGTGATCACGAGGTTCGAGCGACGGCGGATCGCCGGGCGCTCCTGTGAGGGCGTGTCGCCGTCGTAGATCGCGGGCCGGATCTGCTTGCTCAGGCCGAAGTCGTGGAATTCTGCGGGCCTGGTCCTGGGCGAGCGCCTTGGTCGGGTAGAGGTACAGGGCGCGCGCAGCGGGATCGGTGACCAGCACCTCGAGCGTCGGCAGCTGGAAGCAGAGCGACTTGCCCGATGCGGTGCCGGTCGTGACGATCGTCGGCGCCTCGAAGGCGCTCAGCAGCGCCTCGCGCTGGTGCAGGTAGAGCTGGTCGATGCCGGCGTGCTGGAGCGCGTCGTGGACGCGCGGGTCGAGCTCGTCCGGGATCGGCACCAGGAACGGCTGCTGGGAGAGCGTGTGATGCTCGTGCACCAGGCGCTCGTCGGCGCGCCCTGCTTCGAGCAGGGCGTCCCAGGGCTCGGTTGTGGTTCTGGTCGGGGCCACCTTCTGAGTATGGCGGCGCTGCGGAGTGCCTCAGGGCTCGCGCCCGGACGCACTCCTCGGTGTTTGCGGTCTCGTGGCTACGCTCAGCAGCCGTGCTTCGCGCGCTCTACACCGACCTTGACGGAACCCTGCTCGGCCCGGGCGGGTCGCTCTTCCGCGCCTCCGATGGCAGCTTCAGCATGGAGGGCGCACGATTGCTTGCAGGTCTGCCACCGCGCTGACGTGGAGGTCGTGATGTTCACCGGCCGCGCGGAGAACGGAGTCGACGAGTTGATGCGCGTCCTCGGGCAGCGCTCCTACATCTTCGAGCTGGGCTGCGGCATCGTCATCGACGGCGAGCACGAGTGGCTGACCGGCGACCTCGTCCCCTCGCAGGACCGCGGCACGATCTTCGAGCAGATCGAGGCGACCGGCGCGCCGAAGCTGCTGCTCGAGGCTTTCCCGGGCAGGCTCGAGTACCACACGCCCTGGTCCGAGGGTCGCGAGGTCTCCCACGTCTTCCGCGGCCTCGCGCCGGCCGACGAGGCCAGCGCGCTGCTGGAGGCTGCCGGCCTCGGTTGGCTGCGGCTGGTGGACAACGGCGTCATCTCGGGCCACGGTGGTCCCATGAACGCGCCGGACTGGACGATCGACGTCGAGCGCGTCCACTGCTACCACCTGATCCCCAAGCCGGCCTCCAAGGCCCGCGGGGTCGCGCGGCACATGCAGGTCCGCGGCTACCTCCCCGAGGAGGTCATCGCCTGTGGCGACTCACGCGAGGACATGGAGGCCGCGGACGTGGTCGAGACCTTCTGGCTGATGGCCAACGCGATTCAGCAGGACCCGACGCTGGCCGAGGACATCGCCGGCCGACCAAACGTGCGGGTGTCCGAGGCTGGTCACGGCGCAGGGGTTTACGAGGCCGTGATGACGACGCTCGCCGAGTCGCGCGGCGTAGCCGCGACTCGCACGGCTAACGCGTCTGTCGGAACTTGGTCCAGTGCTGTCCGCCGTCGGTGGTGTAGGCGAAGACTGAGAGCGTCGCGTACCAGCCGTAGGTGCGGCTCGCAAACGCGATATCTGGAGAAGACTGGTTGCAGTCCCGGTGGGTTCAGCTCGGGCTGGGCATAGCGCGACCAACTCCTGCCGCCGTCGTGGCTCGCGTATAGGTAGGGAGTCACCCAGGCGAACAGGTCATTTGCGTCGGAGCTGAGAACGGAATGTAGTTCAGGCTCGGCGGGCAGTGTTGGGGTGTCAGGGAGGGTGTGTCGCGTCCATCTGACGCCGTTGTCACGGGTTGTGTAGACCTCGACTCGGGTTATTCGGGCGGTGCCGGGATCGGACACTGTCGCCATTACGACGCCACGTCCCGACCGGAACAGGTATGGGGCTTCGCACGTGGGGCCGTACATCCCGCACAGAGGGGTTCTCTTCCATGAGCGTCCGCCATCGCTGGTGCGGTAGATCGCGGCGCCGTCAACCAGACCGGCTCCGAGCCCCCAACCGCCCCCGAGACCGTCTCGGGCGTTGGCGAAACTGAGCATCCCCGTGAATGGGAGCGCGGCAACGCGTGTCCATGTGCGAGCGCTGTCACGCGTCTTGTAGAGGCTCGCCCTCGGATCGTGATGCCTGGCGGCCGTGTACCCGAGGACGAAGCCACGCGGCCGTTCAGGAAGCTGATCGCGCCTGGTGATTTGCGCGGCACGAACGCGTGGGAGCTCGATGTGCGACCCGTGTTCGCGGCGATCATGATGTCCGAGGACATGCTGTGTGACCGATTGCGCTGCCGGTATGTCGGAATTGTCGGCGCCCGACCGTCTGTAAACGATGGTGTGAGCCGCGCGCGCTCGGTGAACTTGTCCAACCCATGCCCTGCGAGCCGAGGGTTTTCGGCGAGACGATGCCCAGGAGCGCCTGCCGTTCCGGGTCAGGTACACGGGAACTCCGACCCAACCGACCGTGCGAGCACGAACGGAACCCAGCGACCCGGTCAAGGCACCCCATCGGCGGGGTCTTCGCTGACGCATGAGCTCCAGGCGTGGCGCTTGCTGCGTGGTCGTGTCGAAGCTGAGATGCGCCGCTGCCTCCGCCACCAACAAGACCCACGACAAGCGCTCGAAGTGCGAGCGTGGCGGCTGTCAGCGCCGCCCGACGCGGCGATGCCTACGCTGGCGATCGCGCGCATCGTCGATGACCCCACCTTCAACCGCCGGGTCAGGTTCATGCAGTGGCGGAGGGGCGGTGACGACCATCGTTATGTACTACTCTAGATGGCACATTGCGTCGCTGTCAATCTTGGTCGCGATCGCGCGAGCGCAGAATTGAACGCCCGTGGAGCTCATCGGAGAGTTCGCGTACCTCGCAAACGGCAATCAGGCGTTTGTCGCGGGCCCATTACCTCAGCCCTTTCGTCGGTTACCTGGTAGCGCTGCTTCCACAACCGCACCCGACAATCGGGAGGTCGTTGCGCTCTCTCAGGGTCAGCGATCATCGCCGCAACCGCGCCGAGGCGACCCACGATCAGGTGGATCGCCTCGTGGAGCGCCGCTGGGCGCTATGTGCCGGCGGTCAGATCTTGACGATCCTCGTCTGGTTGGTGTGGCGGTTGATCAGGAGCGTGCCGCGCGCGGTGCACGCGGCCTCGAGAAAGCCAATGTGCCGGAGCTTTGCGATCTGATGCTCCCCGGCCGCCAAGGTCGTTCTGGCGGCGGCGCCGGTTGTGTGGCTAGCCGCAACCGAGCGAGTGCTGAATCCGAACGCGGCGACGAGGATCACGAGAGCGGCCAGCACGGCAAGGGTGGCAGTGGCGGTCGCTACGGCCCGCACTCGTCGGGAAACTGTGGGTGAGGTCATGTGTGAAGGACATGTGGTTCTCCTGACAGATGAGTCGGCTCGCGGCTCGGGTTGATGCGGAGGCGGTTCCGATCGGCTGGCAGCCTGCACTGTCCCATCTGCTTCAGAGCCCTTCCACGTCATTTGACCGGTATCGCGGCTACCTCGCTGAGGAGTTCGGCGGTCGCCGTGACGGTCGCGCTGATCGTCAGGAGGAGCGCCGGCCGGGCGACCGGTCGGCGACCAGGCGGCATCATCCGCGCTATCGCTTCCACTGGGAGGCAGATTCCCGGCTGGATTGCCCTTTGGCGACAGACGGTGGGTCCATCCGGTAATGGCGAGAAGATTGGTTGGTGCCGCCAAATGAGGCGAACAGTGGCGGCGACCACCATCCCACGGATCAGGAGATGGCGGTCGGGATGTTCTGGTTGGGCTGGGACGTAGCCGAGCTTCGCGGTCGGTGCCGTCCCGACTTCTCGTTCCAGTCAACCCGCCCCCGTCCGCGCCGCGGGTTGCTCACGCTCTGCCGTTGGCCAACGAACGAAGCGAGCACGAGCAGGAGCTGCAACTGGTCCAGGAGCTCGAAGAACTCGCGGCGCGGCTTGAGCTCGCAAATCCAGGCAGCAAAGCGACACCACCGCTCGTGGCGATATCGGATCTGCGGCGAGCCTCATGGGGAAACACCGGTGAGTCCGCCGAGGCCGGCGCTTGGAACCAGATCTCGGAGACGTTCTACCAGTGGGATGCCAGCATCCAGGACGCGCTTCTGATGCTGCCGGCGCGCGCCGCCGCGTATCAGCTGGGCAGAGGACTAGCCGAGACATACCTGGGCGTTGGACCCAACCATCGATGATCAAAACGATTGGCGGAGCTGGGCTTTCTCCTCGGGCCACGTCGGTGCCAACGGCTGAGGCAACTCGTCGCGCGTATCTCGGCGTTCACTGATCCGCTGACTCCACTCGTCGTATGGACATCGTTGGATGCCTGGCACCAGGTCGCGACCGAACGGGCGTGGCGTGATCAGCCAGACGCCCGCTCACGCCTATATGAGCAAGGAGTCCTCTGGCGGGACTTGATCCGTGGCGAGCAACGCCCGTCTGATCTCGCGCAGACACGAGGTGAAGTCGCGCGCATCGCGGTGCTTCCGTCGGTGCTGAAGAGCTTTCGCACCGAGATCATCATCGCCACCATCGCCGCCGCGGTCCTGGCCGTCGCCGGAACGGCCGTCGCCCAGGGAAGCAGTTCCTGGGGGAGCACCCTAGCCGTGTTCTTGAGCGGCATCGGCCTTACGGGCGCTGGCCTATTCGCGCGAGCAAAAGCGACAGCGACATCCCTCGTGCAACAGCTCAACCAAGAGGTGGCGAAAGCTCAGATCGCCCGTGCTGGCACATGTCTGCCGGCTCGTCCCGGCACAAGGACCCAGACCAAGCGCTGGTGAGAACCTGGCCGGCCTTCTGACCGCTGGGCTATCGCTTTCGGGTCCTGATCGCGATCACGATTGACCGCGATGACTTCAGGCCGCGTTGCGGGCGCGGGCCAGGTCTCTTGCCTCGCGCGTGATCGCATCCTCGTCGGCCACGGCCTGAGAGAGCCTTGCTGCGGCGTCGGCGATGGCACCAAAGGCTGCCGCCACTTTCAGTGCGTTCGTGCCGCCAATCGTGTGGTTCATCTCCAGCACCGCGCTGTCGAAGTGCAGCCAGAGATCCTCCGGGCCACGCCGGCCACTGCCCGGGCGCAGCTCGTACGGGGGCTCGGCCTCGGCAGCGCCGGGAACGGGTCGCCATTGCATCCCCGCTTCATCCGCCTGCTGCCACGCGAGCTGTTCGGCCGCCGCTGCCTCGCAGAGCCTCTGCAGCCGTCCCGCGAAGCCTTCATCTGGCGGTGCGAGCTTGTGTGCCCGCATCGCTTCCGCCCAGCTGACGCTCGCGTGCCGAACCAGCCGCGCCGCTCGTTCGCGTTCTTGCTCCAGCTCGTCTCCGAAACTCATCGTCAGTCCTCCCGCGGCGTCAATTAAGAGTGATCGTCAGGGCCGCCGTCAACCGACGTTGCCAAGCCCGATTCGGGGCCTTTGCGGGCAGTTTGCTCACCCGGCGTTGGCTCCGCGGCACCGACCGGCTCACCACTCCAGAAATCGGTTGCATTAGGCCCTGAAATTTTGGACGCTGCGGGCGATGACCCTTGGTAGCTGCTCTCCAATATGCGATCCAGCTCGGATCGCTTGATCCGCACACGCCGTCCAATCCGGACCGCGGGAAGCGTGCCGGCGTCAATCCAGTTGCGCACCGTCTGCTGGTTCAGCTTCAGCAGTTCGGCGACCTCCGCAACGGTCAGGAACGACTCCTCATATTCGCTACCTGTCATTTGTCATTGATTCTATGCCATCGATGCGCTATCTCTAATTGAGCCTAACTGAACCTAAGACGAACCGAAATAATCTCATTGCGTCCGGACGGGATGTCCCGGCGTGTGAGGAGGAGACAATGAAGGACCACAATTCTGGAGCCAAGGACCAGGCAGAAGACGGTGGAGTTGGTGGCGCAGGCGCGAACGTCGTGCCCTTGCCGCGTAGCTGGTACGGCTCCGTCGACGAACTCGTTCCGATCGACCCGGGGCCACCTCCGGGATCTGATCGTCGCACCTCGTTGACGGGCGCGAGTGCGTTTTGGGGAGGCGACGATGAGCGCCCCGGAGGTGTGGAGGCCGGGCGCTCCGAGGCGGGTGCGATCGATTTCCCCAACCCGGGTGACGGACGACCCCGCCGCGGGCCCGGCGGTGTCGGGGCCTTCCGACGCGAAGCCGGAGGTGCAGCGGGCGGGCGGTGGGGGCTGCCGGCCACCGCATTGGCACTTGCTCTGCTGGCGCTGGGCGCCGTGGCGGCGATTGGAACACTGAGCGGACGCGGCGCCCCGAACCAGGTCGGTACGAGGGCGCCCACTCGAAAGCCAGTGTTGACCGTGACGCAGACAGTTCCTCAGACCACCACGGTCGTGCAGACCGTCAGCACGGATGGCAGCGAGTTGGCACGGCAGCGGTCGACGGAGCGGGACAGCCACCGACCACCCGACCCGGATTACCGGAAGCAGAACGGCTGTCCCCAGCGACCAGCCACGTTCAGTCGCAAGCGGCTCGGTTCCGTCGCCGGCGGCGTCGGCTCCGTCGAGCAATCCCGCGAGCGGCGATGTCACGCGTCCGCGGGCAGCGGCAGTACTTCCTCGACCGCGGGTAGCTCAAAGCCGAGCTGCGCGCCGAGCGTCACCAACGGCGGCGCCTGCAGTCTCTGACGATCTCACAGCACAAATGGGAAAGGCCCACATGATCAGAGCTCGACCTCTACAGATTGCCCTTGGGGTGGGCGCAGGCATCGCCCTCGCGGGCGGCGGCTATGCACTGGCGGCATCGACCAGCAATCAGATCCATGCCTGTGCAAATAACAAGTCGCACGTGCTCGTGCTGGAGGCGAAGTGCCCGCGCGGTTCACGGGCGGTCGTGTGGAGCGTGCGCGGCCCAGCCGGACCAGCCGGGCGCGCCGGTGCCAGCGGCAAAAACGGCAGCAACGGAACGTCGGCGACGCTGAACTCCGGTGTCAACGTGACCGAGGTGAGCCCGTCGACGCCGGCGAGCGCTTCCATCGCGCAGGGCTCGGGTGGGCGGGACACCCTGAATCTGAGCATCCCGCAGGGCGCAACCGGATCGACTGGGGCCGCGGGGGCCAGCACGGGACCGAATGCCTATGGCGAGATCTGGGTTGGGTCGTCGACCGCGGAGCTGGCGCCGGGGTCGGGCGCTGGTGTTCAGACCGTGACGGGCGGCACGGGAAGCGCATTCGTCAAGGTCACGAACTGCGCAGCAGCCACACCGACCGAGCCGATCATCACTGTGACACCGAACAAGGACAGTGCGGACTCGCTGAGCGGCTCGAACCACGATACAAGTGGCGAGCCTACGGCCTACGTCGATAGCTTCGACGACGGTAACGCTCCGGGGGATCACGTGCTCACGTTCGACGTCACGCTCACCTCTACGACGGATCAAGTCATCACAAGCGACTTCGCTTTCACCGTGAGCTGCTGAGGCTTTCGGTTCGCCGTCACGGACTGACGGCTTCATCTCAACCATGGGGAAAGGACTCCTACTCAGATGTGCAGTGTCTCTTTCAACCGCCGGTGTCGCCGAGCGGCCACAGTAATCGTCGTCATAGTCGCGCTTGTGAGCGCGCTCAGCCCGGCTGGCGCCCTTGCCGGCGAATACAGCGGGCTGCTCGATGGGGGCACCACTTCGGCGTCCGCGTCGAGCAATGCTTACGCTGCCAACAGCGTCGTCGCACAGCGGTCGTGGTCGGCGCCCAGCGGGGTGCAGTTCTACGGCTTTGCCTACACGTCGGCGACGTTCGGGCGGCGAACGAGGACGCCACTGGCGGGCTATCCGCAGGTTTCAAGGGCTCGGGCGGTAGCGCACCCACGGATCTGAATTTTCCCTGGACCACCGATTGCTCGATCAGTGAGGCGACGCCTCGGACCTGGATCCAGAGCGGAATCCAGGTCACGAACGTCAACTACGGGCCCTCCGGTGTCGCGCCGGGGGCGTGCGACACGGTCGGCAACGCTTCGGGTTGGAACTACACGAACTCTGAAGTGGAGTCGACCGACACCGCCATCAGCCCGGCGACCGACTTCCAGACGCTGACGCTATCGATCTGGTGCGCGCGGGACTCAAACTGCAGCGCCGGTGACGCCGCAAACTACGCGGTGACAAATCTTTCTGGGACCTTCGACGACTCCTCCAACAAGCCATCAGGTTCGGCATCGTGGAACACCTCGATTGATGGCGCGAAGTGGTATCAGACCAATACCGGCAACCTGAAACTTGACGTATCGGCCAGCGACCCGGCTGGCGTGTGCTCGATGGCGCGCCACTCTCTCTGGGCCGGCCACCGTCAGCGCAGCGCTGGGGAATCAGAACCCGACCGTCACGAACCCTGGCAACCCCATAGGTGCCGAGTTCCAATACGGCACGGATCCGTGCTGGACCGGTACGACCGATAGCGCGACCTGGACATTGCCGTCGGGCATGATCTCGGGCACCTACTCGACCTCGCTCCAAGCGTCGAATCCGGCCAACTACGAGAGCCAGAGCTTCAGCGCGTCGGGTTCGCCCACAGTCGGAACCGCGCCGAGCGTGAACATCGATGACACCACCCCACAGGTGTCGTGGGCGAGCCCTCCGAGCGGGTGGACATCGCAGATCTCAGAGACCCTGGACGTCACGGTCGGCCCGTCCGGGCTCGCGTCGCTGAGCTGCACCGACAACGGGAACGCCATCACTCCCACTCTCAGTTCAGGCAGCACTACCGGGGCCGGCACGACTGCGTGGACGATCCCCACATCGGTCACTGGCACCAACGCAGTGAGTTGCACGGCGACAAACGGTGACGTAAACGGGGGTCTGGCAGTCAGCGCCAACGCAACGTTTGACGTTGATGCGGTCGTCCCCACGATCACCTTCCAGGATTCCGGCTACACGCCCGGGACCTGGACAAATACAGTCCAGGTCGTGGCCGTCGTTCCCACGGTCGGGCCAAGCGGGCTTGAGTCGCTCTCGTGTTCGCTGGACGGCTCGCCAGCGATACTCTAATGGCGGCGATGCCGTGACGATCAGTGGCAACAGTCCGAGCGGGAGCCAACCCCATGTACTGGGGTGCTACGCAAAGTCACAAACAGGCGAGACGAACCAGGCCAACCCTGCCACCTTTGACGTCGCGATCGACACCGACACGCCGACGATCCTGTTTGGCGGCGCCGTGGCAAACGGCTCCTGGGTCTCCGGTACCCCAACCGTGGTAGTGACCGGCGGTGAGCTGAACGCGACCACGAACCAACCGGAGATCCTCTCGGGTATCTCCTTGATCACATGCAGCGTGAACGGCCATCTGGTCACAACGCCACCGCTCGACAGCGGCTACGCGACGTCGTTTGAGCTGACGGCGAATGGAGCCAACCACATCTCCTGCGTTCCAACGACGGTCGCTGGCACCGTCGGACAGCCATTCACCGAAACGGTGGACGTCGACAATCCGGCCAACGTCTGCTCCGGCAGCTGTGACCTCACCGTGTACGGCAGCTCGTCGCTGATCGATGACGGCGCCGATCCGTACTCGAACGGTCCGTCCCAGACCACCTGGTATCGAACGGCTCAGCCCGTGACGATCACTGCCAACCTAGGTTCGGGCCAAGCGCCGGTCGCCTCGATCGCATGCTCCGGGGCGCTTTCTGGCACATGGCCGATCAGCAATCTGAACGCTGATGCGGCCGGTGGCGAGGAGATCACCGTCCGCGTGCCGCCCCCTGGCGGGCAGCTGACGTGTACGGCAACTGACGCTGCCGGGAACACGTATCAGCTCGGCTCGTATCAGTTCGAGGAGGACAACACAGCCCCCGGCGGCCAGTTCGACCAACTCTCGGCAAACACTCCCGATGACATCCAGGTCAGCGTTGACGATCCGGGTGGCTCCCTCGCTTCCGGGGTTGGCTACGTGCATGTGTACGCGACCAACACGACCAGTGGGAGCGTCTACGACCTCGGGCTCGCGCATCCCGTGAGTAGCCGGTCCGATGTCTATGACGTGAACCTCGATGACGCCGACGCGCCGGCTGGCACATACAAGTTCGACGCCGAGGTCAGTGACATCGCCGGCAACACATCGGATCTCACCGCCGGCCCACAGGGGTCAACGACCGTCTGGGAGCTCCCGCTCCGAGACAACACGGAGCTGACGATGACCGCCGACCGTGTCAGCGGCGCCGTCGACAACGCCGTGCCCGGCGCTCTTCAGCCGGACGTGCCCAACACGAGCACCAGTCTGGCCGGTGTCGGCTCGATCCTCGAACCGGTAGCCGTCCACGGCTCGATCCGTGGGCGCATTGGCGTCGCGCGGGGAGCTCGCGCTCGGCCCGGCCGAGCGCCGGCTTCAGCGGCCAGCACGACGGTCGAGAAGGCTGCCAAGAGAGCCAAGTGCAGCTCGACCAAGAAGGCCAAGAACGGCAAGGCGAAGCGCGCTGCCTGCGGGAAGACAGCCTCGTCAGCGGTCGTAACTGTGGGCTACGGCAAGAAGTTGACGCTCAGCGGCACGCTCCACGACCTCAAGGCCCGCAAGAACGCGATTGCCGGTGCGACGATCGACGTGTGGGCGCAGGTCGCGGGCAGCAAGCCGTCGCTCATAGGCCGGACCAAGACAAGCGCCGCGGGCGCCTACCGATTCATCGCGCGCAGCGGCGCCACCCGGAATGTCTACGTGACGTACGCCGGCACGAGGAAGCTTCGGGCGGCCGTTACCCAGATCAAGGAGCGGTTCAGCGGTCGGGTTACGATCGGCGCAACCCAGGCGGCGGCCGGAAAGCCCCTGGCGCTCACGGGCCGCGTCACCGGTGGTCACGTTCCGGCTCACGGCCTGAACATCACGGTCGAGGGCAAGCTGGTCGGGTATCCAGGGAGCCAGCAACTCGGCACCGTGCACAGCAACGCGAAGGGCGTATATCGGTACTCGATCACCCTGCCGCGCGCGACCCGCGGCCTGACCTACAGGCTCTGGCTCACGGTTCAGTCCAGGCTGAATCCCGGCTGGCCGTATCTCAGCGCCCGTAGCCGCACGCTCACCCGCAAGGTGAGCTGACACGCGTCAACTACGCGGTCCCGCCCTTCACGTGATGGGCGGGACCGCCCGTGATCGCAGTCGCCCGAACGTCTCGTGCGGCGCAAGAGCCGTCCCATATCCCAGGCTGACCGGAAGCACTCGGAGGACAACTTGATGACACCCACCCCGTTGGCCGATATCCTGAGCCATAATGCTTGGCACGGACATTCTCCAGCCAACCCATCTGCTGCTCATTCTGTTGGTGGCCCTGCTGGTGCTCGGTCCCAAGCGGCTGCCGGAGGTTGGACGTTCGCTGGGTCGGGGTCTTCACCACTTCCGGCAGGGGATCTCCGGCGTCCAGGACGAGGCTCGCGGAATGTTCAGCGACATCACGGGCGATCCGACCCAGCCGACCGAGCTAACGGATTCCGCGGCCGTCTCGGTCGC
Organism: uncultured Actinomycetota bacterium; assembly: GCA_963818135.1. Lineage (GTDB taxonomy): Bacteria > Actinomycetota > Thermoleophilia > Solirubrobacterales > Solirubrobacteraceae > Palsa-465. Next base: position 151,791 of record CAWFRF010000011.1, on the reverse strand, counting down.
GCACGAGCCAGTGGCACCAGCCTTCGCGGAGGAGCCCGTGGCCGAGACCGTTCCTCTGCAGCCCGTGGCCGAGCCGTCGCGGGTGCCGCCAGTACCCGCCGTCGCCTCGGTGACGAAGGTCGCCCCGCTAGAGGCCGACCCGGCCGACTACGCAGACTGACGGCAGAGCCAAGCCAGGTGGAGGCGGCCGCGCTCGTCGCGCTGCTCCGTGAGGGCGGGCGCGCGTGGATGAACTACGTGCTGGCGGCACGCCAGCAGGGCACGGAGCGCGTGTCTGCGGTGGCGATCCTCGAGCAGGAGCTCGGGCTGCTCTCATATGAGGCGCTGGCGAACGCGCAGGAAGACATTGAGAGGTGGAGCGCACGCGGCTATCAGGTGCTCGCGCTGTCCGATCCCGCCTACCCGGCGAACCTGCGGGTGGTCGAAAACCGCCCGCCGTTGCTGTTCGTCGCCGGCAGCCTGACGCAGGCGGACCGCCGCGCGGTGGCGGTGATCGGTACGCGCCAACCATCCGAAACCGGCCGAGCGCTCGCGCGTGCAACTGCGGAGGCGCTGGCACGTGCGGGGTTCACGGTGGTCTCCGGACTCGCTGCGGGAATCGATGCCGAGGCCCATTGCGCGACCCTGCAACTTCAGAGCGAGCGGGCTCGCGGACCGCGCACGCTCGCGGTGCTCGGGACCGGACTCGGGCAGGTCTACCCGCCAGAGAACGCTGAGCTCCAGGAGCAGATCGCAAAGCAGGGAGCGCTCGTCTCGCAGTTCTGGCCCGACGCGCCGCCGACGCGCAACAGCTTCCCGGCGCGCAATGCGGTGATGTCAGGCATGACGCTCGGCAGCGTCGTCGTTGAGGCCTCAGAGCACAGTGGGACGCGGATCCAGGCACGCCATGCGCTCGCGCAGGGCAGGGTGGTGGTGCTCATGCCCCCGACAATGCGGTGTCAGTGGGCACAGGAGCTGGCAGGGCAGCCAGGGGTCGTAACGGCACAGGACGCCTCAGATGTCGTCGACGTGTTCAAGCGCTGAGCGCCTGCTGTCGCCATGCCACGGGCCCGGTGTCTGTCCCCATTGCCTGAATCTCACCGACGCCGCCGGGCTCTGTCGTGCCTGTCGCGCGACGGAACGCCACCTGGCGGCTGTCGTACCGATCTCCTACAGCGTGGGCGGCGAGTGGCTCCACCATCTGATCGCCGCCTATAAGCGCGACGCCGATCCGTGGGTGCCCGACGCGATCGCGACGGTGGCACGGCTCTGCGAGGAGTTCGTCTGCCGACACGAGCGTTGTGCTGCCGACGCGGCCGGCAGCGCCCGGTTCCAACTCGTCACGACCGTGCCGTCAGCCGACCCGCTACGAGACCTGCATCACCCGCTGCGCCGGATCGTCGGTGAGCGCGTCGAAGCAACTCGGGATCGCTACGAGCGGCTGCTCATCCGCTCCAGCTCGCCCGCCATCCCGCGGAGCTTCGACCCAGCGCGCTACGAGCCCACGCGGCGGCTCCACGGCGAGGACGTGCTCCTGATCGACGATATGTGGACGAGCGGGGCGAGCGCCGAAAGCGCCGCAGCAGCCCTACGTGCCGCCGGGGCGGGGAGCGTTGCGGCGATCGTCATCGCACGTCATCTCAACCGCGGCTGGCATGAGAACGACCTGCGGTTGAGCCGGCTCGCCGCGCTCCGGTTCGACCCCGACAGCTGCGTCCTCTGCGCGCACCCGGGCCGCTGGATCTCCCGCGCCCAGGCAGCCCATTAACGACGAAGCCCGCCGCCGCCCCAGTTGGGCGACGGCGGGCTCCAGTTCAGGCTGATGCGGAGATCAGGCCTTGATCGATGCCTTCAGCGAGGTGCTGCCGGCCTTGACGCTCACAGTGAGCTTCTTGGTCTTGTGCTTCTTGATCGACTTGATCAGTGCGGCCGACTCCGACACGGCACCGTTCTTGGTCTTGATCGTGATGGACGTGACCTTGCTCTTCAGCGTGACGACCAGCTTGCCACCGGCGATTTTGACCGACTTGATCTTGGCGCCGGATGCTGAGACTTCCTTGGCCAGCTTCTTCGACTTCTCGAACTTCAGCCCACCCGGCAGGCCGACGGTCGACAGACGTGAACGCCGTGACGGTCTTGGCCTTGAGCGTGAGGGTCGGATGACCGCTCGTGAGGCCACCAGCGCTGCCGGTGGCAGACGGCTTGACACAGTGATTGGTGACGGCCGTTGCTGAGGCGGTCAGATTGACCGGTGAAGCGGTGCCGCTCGCGCTGCTGACGCCGTCCGATTTGTCACCGAACAGGTACGCGAGGTTGGCGACATCATCGGTCGCCGTGCCGGTGACGGTGCCCAGCGTGGTGCAGCTCGTGCTCTTCACCGGTGAGGTCGCCGCCGGGAAGCTCATCGCCAGGCTCGTCGTCGGCAGCGGGTTCGCGCCGAGCGGGGTCGACGCCTTGCCGAACTGGATGGTCAGCGGGAACGACAGCGAGCCAGGGAACGCGCCCAGGGTGTAGATGTACGGGCCGAACCACAGCTCGAGGTAGGGCTGAGTTACGGAGCCCTGTCCGCTGCTGGCACCGGTCTGCACCACATAGATCTTGCCCACCAACTTGTTGTTGCTGCCGCCGTACGAGTCGGCGATTGGCGAGGTCAGGGTGACGGTTCCGATCGGCGTGCCGGTCGGATTCGCCTCGACTGCTGCGATCGCAGCAGGTGTCGTTCCGTTCGCAGCCGCGTTGACCTCGGCTCCGACGAGGGCTGTGTTGACCGAAAGCCCAGCGGGGAACGTGAATGTGAACGCGTCGGGCAGGATGTAGCCGCCGGACGCTGCGGTCTCGGTGATGTTGTAGGCGATCGGTTTGTTTGCCGCCGTCACCGTTCCCGACGACGAGATCGTGGCCGTGTCGACGGAGTTCAGGCCGGTCACAGAGCCAAGGTTGCTGACGAGGCTCGCGAGGCTGCGACCAACTCCCCGCCGCGCTTGCGACACCGGGCTGGATCGTGCCTGTGAACTCGGTCGCGGCCGCAGTCATCGCGGACGGCGTTGCCTGGCAGTACGTGGAGCCCGCCGACACGTTCGTCGGCGTCGGCTGCAGGTTCTGAGCGGTGAGGAATCCCGAGACGCAGGTCCCGAACTCCAGCGAAGCTGTGTTGCCGGATGCAGCGATGTCAGTTGCGATCTCTGCAACGTTCGTAGCGGTCAGGCTGGACGCGCTGGTGAAGGCCGTTGTGAAGTTGGCATCAACGGGGGGCTTGCTCTGAGAGACCAGGATGCCGTTGGTCAACACGATCAGGTCCTGAGCCTGGACCAGGGCGCCGCTCGAGGCGTTGTAAAGCGAATAGACGCTGGTCGGGGTGCCGCTACCGGAGTACGGCGCGTCGCTGGCACTGCCCATCGGGATCTGGATAGCGGACGCGGACGCCGCGAGCGCCAACGAACCGCCGACGGCGGCCGTGGCAATCAACGATCGCCGCATTGCACGAAGAGACAATCTGTACCTCTCTCTTGATTACTAGGTGGCGGCTCTCCAGCACCGTCTCGCAGGCCCTCCCCGGCCACAAGCAGGTCTGAGCACTCTGGTCGGATTGCTCGCCTTTTGCCCGCCAGTCTACTGCGCACCGAGGAACTGACTATCTGCGTAGCCGACTCTTGACGCGACGCTAACCGGCTGCGCAACCGTCCGCAATCGCAGGGATTGAAGCTTTCAGCCGCTAGCCTCAAAGCTTCGATGATTGGCACGGATCAGCCTTCTATCGGGCAGGAACGGACGGCAGCCCTGACGGAGCGCTCAGCGATGGCGCTGGCCGCTGGTATCCGCAGGCGCGAGCTGAGCGCGACCGACGTCATCGAGGCGCACATCGCGCTGCTCGAGCGCTCCGGTCCGCGGCTGAACGCGGTCGTCGCCGATCGCTTCTCCGAGGCCCGTGCGCCAGGCCCGTGAGATCGACCAGGCCATCAATGGCGCGGCGCTTCGGGGAGTCCCGCTGGACCAGGTCCCGCCGCTCACCGGTGTGCCGTTCACGGTCAAGGAGTCGATCGCCCTCGAGCGCATGCCCCACAGCGCCGGCGTCCTCGCCCGCCGCGACCACCGGGCCGCCCGGAGCGCGACCGCGGTGCAGCGCCTGGTCGACGCCGGGGCGATCCCGCTCGGGGTCACCAACACCTCAGAACTGACGCTCTGGATCGAGTCCCACAACCCCGTCTACGGCACCACCCGCAATCCCTATAACCCACGGCACACCGCCGGGGGATCGTCCGGAGGCGAGGGGGCCGCCGTCGGCGCCGGCGGCTCGGCATTTGGCGTCGCCGCTGATATCGGCGGCTCGATCCGGGTGCCGGCGCTGTTCTGCGGCGTATTCGGCCACAAGCCAACGCCTGGACTGATTCCCAACACCGGCATGTGGCCGAATACAAGCGGTGAGGCCGAGCATCTCCTGGCGCTCGGCCCGCTGACCCGCAGGGCCGAGGATCTGCTCCCGCTGCTTCAGATCATGGCCGGACCGGACGGGATCGATCCGCAGGCAGTCACGATGGAGCTCGGCGATCCCGCGTCGGTATCCCTCGACGGCCTGCCCGTGACGCTGGTCGAAGGCAGCTCTTTCAGGCCGATATCGCGCGAGCTGCGCGACGCCCGCGAGCGTGCCGCGGGCGCGCTCGCCTCAGCCGGAGCGCAGGTCCGCTACGTGAGCATGCCCAGCTGGCGCAAGGCGACGCTGCCGTTCCTGGCCGCGCTCCAGAACACGGGCACCGACTCAACGCGCATCACCGCGCTGCTCAGGGAGGCCGGCGAGACCAACACCAGCCTGGTGTCGCTGCTCTTCGGTCAGGGCAGTCACACATTGCCGACGCGGCTGACGGTCCTTGCCGAGGCGCTGCCCGCTCGCGGCGCGACGCGTCAGAACCTGCTGGCCCTCGCCAAGGATCTGGCCGATGAGCTGGTTGAGACGATCGGTGATGGCGTGCTGCTGCACCCCGCTCACCCCACGGTGGCGCCACCGCATCGGCGTACATACGGCCGGCCCTGGATCCTCACCCCGGCCGCTGTCTTCAACCTGGCCGGTGTACCGGTCACCGAGGTGCCGCTGGGGCTCACGCCGGCAGGCCTGCCGCTCGGAGTTCAGGTAGCGGCAGCCCCGGGCGCCGACCATCTCACCATCGCCGTCGCGCTCGAACTCGAGGCGGTCTTCGGCGGCTGGGTGCCGCCGGGGCTATAGCGGATCGAGCGTTTGAGGTTCGGGCGCGCCCCGCTGGGCGCGCCCTTAAACCAGGCGAGGACCCAGTTCAGGTCCTCACCCAGCCGTTCTTCTTAGCGCCGCCCTCACGGCCGGGTTGAGACCGGCGCCGCGAAGTTCGATTCGTGCGCTTAAGCACGCGCGGCCGGGCCAAAGTTGCGCACGGACGAAATTGTTTCGGGCTTGTCATACTGGGACTCCCTACGGGGGCGTAGCTCAGTTGGTTAGAGCGCCGGCCTGTCACGCCGGAGGTCGCGGGTTCGAGTCCCGTCGCTCCCGCTGGAAGAACCGCTCGTAAAGGCGGTTCTTTTTGGTTGTGCCGGTCGGTCAAACGGGCGCGTAGGTGCCCTCGGTGGCCGCGATCTCATCGGCCCGCGGCGGAGTTCCAGCAAGGTCGAGTCCGTTCCAGACGGCATCGATGACCGCCTGCTGGCTGAGTCCGTACTTGCGGAACAGCGGTTGTCTGTGCCGCGATCGAGAACAACGCCGACAACCTCGACTACGTGCACTTCGCCTGCGCGCGCCACCCCACCCGGCTGCACATGATCGCCGACCTGGACTGCTTCTGGAGCGACACCTACCACACGGGCGGAAGCGCGGACCGCCTGCGCGCACTTACCGATCGGCATCCGTTGGTCGGCATCACCCACTATGCGGCAGAACGCAACGATGGCTGGCTGCTCAGCGATGATGCGGACGCGCTGTTCGCATTCGCCGCTGAACGTCATCTGATCGTGAGCCTGAGCGCAACCACGGAATGGCAGGCCGATTTGCGGATCCTGGCGCGCCGCCATCCCAGCGTCCCGGTCCTCTGCCATGTTCTCGGGGCCGTGAGCGGCGCCGAGGGGATCGACTCACCTGGGATGACCGAGGTGCTTGCCTCAGCAGAGGTGTCCAACATCTGCCTGAAGGTCGCCGGAATGCACTATCTGGCCGAGCGCGGATGGGACTATCCGTGGCCGGACATGGTCTCGTTACTGGAGAGGCTCCATGCCGTCTACGGTCCACGCCGGCTGTTATGGGGCTCGGATTTCCCAGCCGGAGCGCGCTTCTGCACGTTCCGCCAGACGCTCGAGGTCGTGCGCACACACTGCCGGTTCTTGGATCGGGATGACCTGCGGATGATCCTTGGAGAGAACCTGCGGACGATGCTGGCGACGGGTCAGGCCGCCGGCTGAGGCGCCGCCCGAGAGCGCGCGGGCAGAGGTGATCGCGTAGCTTTGACGACTACGCGGCAATCGCCGTGCACCGAGGGGACGCTTCTTGTTGACGGCCACGCTTCCGGAAGAGATGGTGGGTCGCAGCATCGCTGCCGGCGAGGTCACGCTTCCTGCGATGGCGCTGCGTGCCGATACCGTCGAGCACAACCTCGGAGTCATGGCCGCGCTCGCGCGACGGGAAGGGTTCCTGCTGGCGCCGCACGGCAAGGTCACCATGTGCCCGGAGCTGTTTCGCCGCCAGCTTGACGTGGGGGCCTGGGGCATTACGGTCGCCAACGTCGCGCAAGCGCACGTCGCCGCCGATGCGGGCGCCGAACGCGTCCTGATCGCCAACGAGGTCCTCGCGCGACCAGACGCGGCGTGGATCGCCTCTGTCGAGGGCTCTGTCGAGGTTCTCTGTCTGGTCGATTCGGTCGACGGGGTGCAGGTGCTGGATGCGGCACTGCGGGCTGCGGGCTGCGAGCGACCCGTCGGCGTGCTCGTCGAGTTCGGGGTCGAGGGCGGACGCGCCGGCGTGCGCACTTCCGCGACGGCCCGCGATGTCTGCCGGGCCGTGCAGGCCGCGGACAGCCTGACGCTGGCCGGGGTGGAGGGGTTCGAGGGCTCGGTGGGATCCGACCGGTCTCCGGACCAGCTGGCGGCCGTGGACGCGTACCTCGAGGAGCTGCGCGCGCTGACGGTGCAGCTTGCCGACGAGGGATTCTTTGACCCCGACCGGCCGGTGCTGGTGAGCGCCGGTGGCAGCAAGTTCTTCGATCGTGTGATCCGTCTGCTGGGGCGCGACGCCGACTTCGGTGGACGTGCGTCCTCGCTCGTGTTGCGTTCGGGCTGCTACCTGGTCCACGACCACGGTGTCTACGAGGTGAACACGCCGCTTGGCCATGACGTTCCAGAGGAAGATCGCCTGCGGCCGGCGATCGAGGTGTGGGCGGAGGTGCTCTCGCGTCCGGAGCCTGGGCTCGCGATTGTCGGACTCGGTCGGCGAGACGCCGCGTTCGACGCGGGGCTGCCGGTGCTGCTGGGGGCTGTCGGTCGGGACGAGCAGGTGCTCGACGAGGATGTTGCCGGCCGACTCGTGAAGCTCGACGATCAGCACGGCTACCTGGCCGTCGACCCAACAGCCGCCGGCTTTCGTGTTGGCGACCGGTTGGTCTTCGGCATCTCTCATCCGTGCACCACGTTCGACAAGTGGCGCCACGTGCTGCTCGTCGACCCGGAGCGGCGAGTCGTTCGAGTCCTTCACACAGAGTTTCACTAGCGGCCGTGGCGTCCGAAGATTTCGACCTGGTCATCACCGGAGGACGCGTGATCGATCCCGCGACGAGCACCGATGGCGAGCTCGACGTCGGCGTGATCGGCGAGCGAGTCGCGGTCATCGCGAAGGGGCCACTGCCGGGAGCTGCCCGCACGACCATCGACGCCGGCGGCTGCCTGGTTGTCCCGGGGCTCGTCGACATCCACACGCACCTGCTCGCGGGGGGCAGCTTCTGGGGCATCCGGCCAACACCTGTCGCCTGGCGAACCGGGGTGACGACCTGGGTGGACGCCGGCAGTGCCGGGATCTACAACCTCCCGCAGTTCCTCGAGCTCGCATCCGCCTACCGGCCGCTCGAGGTCTACGGCTTCCTCAACATCAGCGGCATCGGGTTGGTGGGGCAGACCGGCGAGCTTGCCGTCCCCGAGCACCTCGATGCAGCGCTGTGTGCGGATGCGATCAACAGCAACCGCGAGCTACTCGTCGGCGTCAAGTGCCGGCTCGATCACAGGGCCACAGCCGGCGGCTCGCTACGCGGCCTGGGAGCGGCTCAAGAGGCGGCGCGGGCCGCGGAAGTGCCTGTGATGGTTCACATCGGGCAGGGGCCGCCCTCGCTGAACGCGGTACTCGCCGCGCTCGGGCCTGGTGACATCGTCACCCACTGCACGACGGGCCAGAACATGTCGTTGGTCGATAACCGGGGCCAGGTTCTGTCCTGCGTGCGCGATGCCCAGGCCCGCGGCGTCCTGTTCGATGTTGGTCATGGCTCCGGAGGGTTCTCGTTCGCGGTCGCGGAGGCGCTGGCGACACAGGGCTTGATCCCGGATGTGATCTCGAGCGACCTGCATCAGCTGAGCGTGCTCGGACCGGGCTTCGACCTGCCGACCGCGATGTCCAAGCTGCTCGCCGTGGGGATGCCGCTCACCGACGTCATCGCCGCGGCGACCTCGCGTCCGGCGATCGCCATCGGACGTGAGGATCGCTGCGGGTCTCTCGCCGCCGGCCGCCGTGCGGACATCGCGGTGCTCCGCCGGCGAACGGGTGGTTTCGAACTATTCGATGCCTACCTGGACGAGCGACGGGTCGCAGATCTGCTGACGTGCGAGACCACGGTCGTGGCGGGACGTGTTCTGCCAGCCGAGGTGGCCGACCTGCCGGCGCCATGGATTCGAACCACGACCGCTCAGCAATCGCTCGTGCTGGATCGCAGCTCAAATCCGCCCGTCCGCGAACCGTGGGCGGTAGCGCTCCGGGACAGGAGCGACTTCGTGCCGATGTCGATCACCGGGCCGCCTCCGTTCGCACGATCAGGCCGTCGTGGCACCCTGGAGTGATGCTCTACTACAGCGGATCCGACGCAGGTAACGGCGGGCTGTCCGATGTCGTGTTGTGGCGTGACGGCGTCGACGGGTTCCAAAAGGTCAGCTCGATCGCCCTGCAGAGCCCCTCCTGGGTGGAGCCGCATCCGCGGCTGCCGGTCCTCTACGCGGCTCAGGAGAGCGCGCCAGGAGAGGTCGTCGTGCTCGCCGTCGAGCCGGATGGTTCGCTACGGGAGCGACAGCGAGCAGACTCGCACGGCGCATTTCCGTGCCACCTCGCCGTCGATGCTGCCGGGAAACGACTGGTCGTCAGCAACTATGAGGATGGGGCCGTCGCCGCATTGACGCTGGCGCCCGACGGGATGCTCGCGGAGCCCAGCCGTGTCTGGCAGCTGACCGGCGGCGGACCGGTGGGGGACCGACAGGAGCGGGCACATGCCCATATGGCGCTGCCGCGCGACGAAACGATCCTTGTCGCCGACCTCGGATCCGATGCGCTGATCGCTCTCGCTCCAGATGGCACCTCACATATCGAGTTGGCCATGGCGCCAGGATTCGGGCCGAGGCACTTCGTATTGATCGGGGACGATCGGGCGGTGCTCGTGGGAGAGCTGAGCGCCGAGCTCGGCGCTGATCGATCTGGGCGTGCATCCACGCGTGCTCGACACCGTCCACGCGACAGAATTCGACGGCGCGCTGCCCTCCGGCATCACCGCACGCGGTGGCGAGGTGATCGTGGCCAATCGCTTCGTCGGCACGATTGCCGCGTTCACGGTGGATGGCGATCGTCTGGTCCGCGGAGCGGAGGTCCGCCTTCCGGGTGACAGCCCGCGGGCGATCGCCTCAGACGGTCAGCGCACGTTCGTTTGCGTCCAGGACGCGGGACTGATCGCGACTTATGCCCCTGGTGACAGCGACAGCCCGCAGCTCACACGTGCCGAGCACGTGAGCGATTTCGGTCCGATTCCCTGGTCCCGGGCGCACCCTGCCGACGCGTGATCCTGGCCGACGATCATTGGTGTTTGAGCAGCATCTCCCCGTGGTGCTCGAGGTCGGTGAATGCCTTCCCGCTCACGTTGACGGCAACCAGGCGCAGCGTCCCGCCGGTGAACTCGTGCGGTGCCTCTCCGGGGTAGTCGTCGGTAACCGGCTCGCCGGGCTGGCGGCCGACGTACAGCGCGGAGCCGGCGACCGCGTAGAAGCCGAGCTGGGTCTTGATCTGCGCTTCGGCGACCTTGTTGTCGCCGTGGTAGAGCGACAGCGTGCCGTGCGCGTAGGTGGGCTCGACCCCTTCTTTCACAAACGATGCCGACAGGAGCACGTTCTCGCCGGTCGGGATGTCCTCGGTGCCGACGATCATCTGCTCCTCGGCCCCGACGAAGCTGTTGACGTAGTGGAGCCGGTTGTTCTTGAGATACAGCGCATGGCCCCCGAAGCGCGTTCCCATCGCGAACAGGACCCCTTCAGCGGAGTCGTCGTCGATATCGGCGAGCGCCTCGATCACGAACGATCGGTTGCGGGTGTTGACCGCCTGCCACTCCCCGACCGGCGCGTCTCCCGGGAAGTACACGTAGCGGTCGCGCGGCGAGCTGAGTTGGGGCCGCGGCTCGCTGAGGATCTCGATCACAGTGCGGTCGTCGAGCGGGAACGCGTGGTTGGAGCCGGCCTCCGAGAACCAGATGTTGACCAGCTCCCTGACCTTCTCGGGGTGCTCGCCGGCGAGGTTGTTGACCTCGGCCCGGTCGACGTCAGTGTGGTAGAGCTCCCACTCGTCCTCGTTGTAGTGGCCCCAGCCGGCGATGCACGGGTGGGTGGTCACGGCCTTCCAGCCCTCGTGCCAGATCGATCGCGAGCCGAGCATCGCGTAGAACTGTGTCTTGCGATTCGATGGGGCGGACGCGTCGTCGATCGTGTCGCGCATGCTGACCCCGTCGAAGCGGCTCTGCGTGTGGCCCTTGATCGCCTCGGGCGCGTCCACGCCGAGGACGTCGAGGATCGTTGGGACGACGTCGATCGCGTGGTGGTACTGCTCGCGCAATTCGCCCCGAGCCTTGGTCCCGGCCGGCCAGGAGATGATGCATGGGTCGGCCGTGCCGCCGTTGAACTCGTAGCGCTTCCACATCTTGAACGGCGTGTTGAACGCCATCGCCCAGCCGGTGGGGTAATGGTTGTAGGTGAGCGGGCTGCCGAGCTGGTCGATCTGCGCGAGGTTCTGCTCCAGGTCGTCGGCGATGCCGTTGGCGAACTTCATCTCGTTGACCGACCCGTTCGGGCCGCCCTCGCCGCTGGCGCCGTTGTCGGAGACGACCACGATCATCGTGTTCTCGAGCTGGTCCGTGTGCTCGAGGTAGTCGAGGAGACGGCCGATGTGATGGTCGGCGTGCGCGAGGAAGCCGGCGTAGACCTCCGCCATCCGCGCGAACAGGCGCCGCTCGTCCTCGCCCAGCGAATCCCACGGCCGCGTGTAATCGAGCTCGGGGAACGACAGGCCGTCGGGCCCGGTGCGCGTCTCCGGCGTGCCGATCGGGTTGATCGGCGGGAGCTCGGTGTCGGCCGGCACCAGCCCAAGCTGCTTCTGGCGCGCCAAGGTCTGCTCGCGGATCGCCTCATAGCCTGCGTCGAACTGGCCCTCGAACTTCTCGATCCAGTTCGTCGGGGCGTGATGCGGGGCGTGACACGCGCCCGGCGCGTAATACAGGAAGAAGGGCTTCTGCGGCGCGATCGCCTTCGCGTCGCGGATGAACTCCATCGCCTTGTCGGTGATGTCGTCGGTCAGGTGGTAGCCGTCCTCGGGGGAGCGCGGCTGATCGACCGAGTGGTTGTCGTAGACGAGGTCGGGATACCACTGGTTGGTCTCGGCTCCGAGGAATCCGTACCACCGCTCGAACCCGCGGCCGGTTGGCCAGTTACGGCGCGTCGACGCGAGGTTCATCTCATCGGTCGGGCACAGATGCCACTTGCCCACCATGTAGGTGTTCCAACCGGCTTCGCCAAGGATCTCCGACAGCATCCCGTTCTCGGCCGGAACCGTGCCACTCGCGTTCGGGAAGCCGATCGCCGCCTCGGTGATACAGGCCATGCTGTTGCGCGTATGGTTGCGCCCGGTCAGCAGGCACGAGCGGGTCGGGGAGCACAACGCAGTCGTATGAAACTGCGTGTAGCGCACGCCCGCGGCGGCGATCCGGTCGATGTTCGGAGTATCGATCGGCCCGCCGTAGCAGCTCATCGCGGAATAGCCCACATCGTCAAGCACGATGTAGAGAACATTCGGCGCGCCTTCAGGCGCCGTCGGCGGCTCGAACGGTGTCCAATCCGGTTCAGAGTCGCGAACATCAACATTGATCCGCCCGCCGAATGACTCCGCCATCAGGACCTCCTGCCGTCGGTGCTAGTTCCCCCTCACCACATCAGGCGCGCGGCCGACACACATCACCCAAATCGAACGAGAGACCTCTCAGCCGCACCCGAAGCGCGTTAGGGTCTCGAGTGCAATGAGCGAGGCCGAGGTCGTGTCCCAGTCAGGCGTCGTGGTGGGCGAGGATGGCCTCGCCCGCTGCTCGTGGGCCGACTCCACGCCCGAGTACCGGGCATACCACGACACGGAATGGGGCTTCCCGGTGGCGGACGACCGGCGCCTGTTCGAGAAGCTGTGCCTCGAGGGCTTCCAGGCGGGCCTGTCGTGGCTGACGATCCTGCGCAAGCGCGAGGCCTTCCGCGAGGTGTTCCTCAACTTCGACTACGACCAGGTGGCGGATTTCGGTCCGGACGAGGTCGCCGTTCTGATGGAGGATGCCCGGATCGTGCGCAACCGCGCCAAGATCGAGGCCGTCATCAACAACGCCCAGCGTGCGGCCGAGCTGACGGCCGGAGAGGGCTCGCTCGCCCATCTGGTCTGGAGCTATGAACCGGCCGAATCGCCCCCGGCCGCGAGCTTGGGCGAGCTGCCCGCCGCCACCCCCGAGTCCAAGGCGCTCTCAAAGGAACTGAAGCGCCGCGGCTGGCGATTCACCGGACCGACCACCGTCTACGCGTTCATGCAGGCCATGGGGCTCGTCAATGACCACGTCGCCGGCTGCCATGTGCGCGCCGGAGTCGAGGCGGCGCGCGCGGAGTTCAAGCGACCCTGACCTCAGCGCGGGCGCACGAGCCGGTGAACGAACCCGAGGTACTCAGCCGCCGCGCGCTCAACCGTGCGCTGCTTGCCCGCCAGATGCTGCTCTCACGGCAGGAAGTGCCAGTCGATCAGGCGCTCGAGCGGCTCGTCGGCATGCAGGCGCAGGAACCGCAGGCTCCCTACATCGGCCTGTGGACGCGGCTCGAGCGCTTTGACCCGAACGACCTGTCCGAGCTGATCGCCGGGCGCGGCGCTGTACGCGGGACGCTGATGCGCTGCACGGTTCATCTCGTCACCCGAGACGACTGGGCGCGTCTGTGGCCGCTGACAGCTCCCGCGCGCGAGCGCGGCTTTCGCGCGAGTCCGTTCGCCAGGGAACTCACCAACGTCGATCTGGATGACCTGCTTGATGCGGCGCGTCAGCAGCTGACTGACCATCCCCTCAGCCGGCCGGAACTCGCCGCCATTCTCAGCGAACGCTGGCCCGGCGTCGACCCGCCATCGCTTGCGCAGGCGTCCACTCTGATCCCCGTCGTGCAGGCTCCGCCGCGCGGGTTGTGGGGTCAGGGTGGGCAGGCTCGCTGGATCACCTCCGAGGCCTGGTTCGGCGCGCGCATCGAGGAGCCGGCCGCGCTCGACGCCCTGATCCGCCGCTACCTCACCGCCTACGGCCCCGCCAGCGTCAAGGACATCCAGGCATGGAGCGGGCTCACCGGGCTACGTGAGCACCTCGCCGAGATGCGCCCGACGCTGCGCACGTTCAGGAACGAGCAGGGTCACGAGCTGTTCGACGTCCCGGAGGGCCTGCTGCCAGACGCCCAGACAACAGCGCCCGCGCGCTTGCTCGCGCCCTTCGACAACATCCAGCTCGCCCACGCCGAACGCTCGCGGATCATCGACCCGGCGCACCGCGATCACATCTACAGGGACCGTCTGATGCGGGCCTTCCTCGTGGACGGGTTCATCGCCGGCAGCTGGCAGATCAAGCGTGGGACGCTGACCCTGAAGCCGGTACGCCCCCTGTCCAAGGCACAGCTCGGTGAGCTGACCAACGAGGGGATGCGCCTGCTCGCCTTCGTCGCGCCCGGCGCGCCGCAGCCGACCATCCAGGTCGAGTCGACCTGACTCACCCGTCGCTCAGCGTCGGCTGAAACCGTCCGACTGACCACCTGCACTCATCTTTTGCGCTCAGCTGCCGATTCCATTGGTGAGATTGGTTCAACCAGGTGGAGTGACGGCGATGGAGACGACACAACTTGAAAGGCCAACGCAGGCGCAGGCTGACCGCCCCGTCCGCGAGCTCGACACCAGGGTCAGCGACGGTCTCCAGATACAGCTGCTCTGGTGCGAGGCTGATGGCCTGGTGTTCGTGCGCGTCGAGGATCAGCGGACCGGTGAGGGCTTCTCGATTCCGGTGAAGCAGGGTCAGTCGCCGCAGGACGTCTTCAACCACCCCTTCGCCTACGCGCCGGCCGCGCCGGCTGCGCCTGCGGAGCGCCTGAGTCGCTCGCGCCTGCCCTGTGGTTCATGGGCAGGTGGACGGCTGCGGGCCCGCTGGCCCGCAGCCATGCCTGAGCGCCCCCATCAGCTCCTTGCGTCGGGGAGGAACAACATTCCCTGCGGCTGGAACTCCGGGCCGCTTACCGCTATCCGCGTGATCACACCGGTGTCAGGGTTGATCCGGCCGAGGTAGTTGGGCGGGAAGCCCGGGCCGGGGCAGGTGGCCGGCGCGTTGTTGGAGTCGCACGGGGTCACCGCGGCGATCTCCGAACCGCGCTCGAACGGACCGGTGACCGCGATCACATCGCCGCTTGAGTTATCTGTCGTGTACAGCTCGCCTCCGGGCCCGGTAGGCCACGCCGAGTCGTCCACCGAGTTGGTCAGCGACAGCACCTGTAGGGGCTTGTCGCCACCGAAGTAGATCTGCTCCTGATCTCCCTGGCTGGTGAGCATGAACTTGCCCGCGAAGCGATGTGCCCACCAGGGAACCACCTCATTCGAGTCCGGATCGGTCAGTCCGAGTGTCACCGTCGAACCGAAGGTGTCCAGGTTCGTGTTTGCGACGATCGCCGACGCCTCGTCACCGAACAGACCACGGATGTAGGCGATCTGGTTGCTCGAGTCGAATTGCACGACGTAGATCGCGGGATAGCTCGCCTGCGGAGCGGCGACGCCGGTGGTACCCGGAGCCGAGGCGCTGATCAGCGGCACCCCATTGAAGATCGAGATCGCGTCGGTGCCGCCATCGGATGGCAGGGGCTCGCTGTAGGTGTAGTGGACAGGGGCTCCGCCATCGGGAGAGATCAGGTACACGCTCGAGTTCGCATCCTCGTTCACGGTCGCGATCACCTTGCCGATCACGGGATCGGCGGTAACGCCGTCGCACTTTCCGGTGACGTCCCACTGGGCGAGCTCGCGGCCGCCGCGGGTGAACTCGACGATCGTGCTGTCGAGGTTGCCGCTCGGACTCGCCTGCCCCTGCGGGCCGACCCCGTTCTGGAAGGCGACGAAGATGTGGCCGCCGAGCTGCGTGATGTCGTCGGGGTTGCTGATGGGCTCGGTGCCGGTGCCGAGCGGGTGGCTGATCGTGGCCCCTTGCACGAACACGTGCGCGGTGAACTGTGAGGCGCTCGTCTGACTGCGACCCCGCTTGCCGTGATGAACGTGCGCCGCCGCAGCGGTCGCCGTGCCGAGCACCGCGAACGCGGAGACCAACAGCGCCGCCAGCGGCCGCCCATATCTCGTTCTGCGCATCTCAGGTCCTCCTCTTGATCCAGCAGCTGGATTGATCGGCGTCGATTGCGCCGTCCGTCTGACCGCACGCTACGGCCGCCCTCGTGTGCGCGATGTAGACGCCGTGTGAACTTAGCTGCGCTGAAGGATCGGCCGGTCCGAGATACTCGGCATATGAAGACTCTCTCGCTGCCCCAAACCGACCTGACGGCGTCCAACATCATCCTCGGTCTGATGCGCATCGCCGAGCTGTCAGACGAGCAGATCCGCACACTCGTGAAGACCGCGCTCGACCAGGGCATCACGATGTTCGACAACGCCGATGTCTACGGCGGGCCCCACGTCTGCGAGGCCCGCTTCGGCGACGCCGTGAAGTTCACCCCAGCAGAGCGTGAGCGGGTGCTCGTGCAGACCAAGACGGGCATCCGTAACGGCTACTTCGACTTTTCGAGGGAGCACATCGTCGAATCGGCCGAGGGTTCGCTGAAGGCGCTGAAGCTCGACTACATCGACGTCCTGCTGCTGCATCGGCCAGACACGCTGGTCGAACCCGATGAGGTCGCCGCCGCCTTCGATGAGTTGTACAGCGCCGGGAAGGTTCGCAACTTCGGTGTCTCGAACCACACACCGGGCCAGATCGAGCTGCTGAAAGCCTCGGTGAAGCAGCCGCTGGTCTTCAACCAGGTGCAGCTCTCGATCACGCACGCACCGCTCATCGCCCAGGGGATCGCGATGAACATGCAGCAACTCCCGCAGTCGATCAGCCGCGACAACGGGCTTCTCGATTACGCCCGCCTGAACGGCATCACCCTGCAGGCGTGGTCGCCGTTTCAGAAGCAGTGGTTCGACGGAACGTTCCTCGGCGATCGGGAGAACTTTCCCGAGCTGAACGACGTCGTCGACGAGCTGAGCGCGAAGTACGGCGTCAACGGTACGGGGATCGCCGTCGCCTGGATCGCCCGCCATCCGGCGAACTTCCAGGTTGTCATCGGCACCACCTCTCCCCAACGCGTGAAGGAGTCGGCGGCCGGCAGCGAGCTGCCGCTCACACGCGAGGAGTGGTACCGCCTGTTCACCGCCGCGGGCTACACGCTGCCCTAGGCCCAGACTCGCCACTCCAAGAAACTCAGACCAATGTCAGACAAACGTGTTGCGATCATCGGCTACGGCCTGGCGGGGCGCGTCTTCCACGCGCCGCTGATCGCAGCGACCCCAGGCCTCGGGGTCGCCGCGATCGTCACCTCCAACGCTGAGCGTCGCCAGCAGGCCCGCGGCGACCACGCCGAGGCGAAGCTCGTCGATTCGCCCGAGGAGCTCTGGGCTCAGGCTCAGGACCTGGACGCTGTCGTGATCGCGACCGCCAATGACGCGCATGCGCCGCTCGCCACGCAGGCGATCGACCACGGCCTGGCGGTGGTCGTCGACAAGCCGTTGGCGCTCAACTCCACGCAGGCCGATGAGTTGATCGCACACGCCGAGCGGCGCGGCGTGCTGCTGACCACGTTCCAGAACCGCCGCTGGGACTCGGACCAGCTGACGCTCGTCAAGCTGATCGGAGACGGCGCCCTGGGCAACGTGCTGCGCTACGAGTCGCGATTCGAGCGCTGGCGCCCGGAGGCCCGTCCGGACGCATGGCGCGAGCGCGACACGCCCGCGGACGGCGGCGGCTTGCTGCTGGACCTCGGCAGCCACCTGGTCGATCAGGCGCTGCATCTGTTCGGCCCAGTCACGTCCGTATATGCGGAGATCGCGAGCCGCCGTGGCCTGCCCGGGGACGACGACGACTTCCTCGCGCTCGCTCACCGCTCCGGGGTGATCAGCCACCTGCACGCCTCTGCGCTGGCCGCCGCGCCGGGCCCGCGGCTACGGGTGCTCGGTAGCGAGGCGGCGCTGATCGTGCGCGAGCTCGATTCGCAGGAGGATCGCCTGCGCGCCGGCCAGCGGCCGGACACGGTCGCCGACTGGGGCGTCGAGCCCGAGCACGCGCGGCCGCGGCTCATCGTCGGCGATCGCAGCGTTCCGATCCCCTCTGAGCGCGGCGCCTGGCAGACCTTCTACGCCGAATTCGAGCGGGCGATGTCAGGCGACGGTTCGGTGCCGGTCGACGCGCACGACGCGGCCGACATGCTGCGCGTGCTCGAGGCTGCGCGCGAGAGTGCGGCCGAGCGGCGCCTGGTACCGTCGAGTAGGCCGCCGCCCAGCGGGGCGAGCGGCCGTACTCTCAGGCTCAAGCAGCGTCCAGCATCGGCATCCGGATCCCGGTCTCGCGCGCGATCTCGATCGCCCGCTCGTAGCCGGCGTCCGCGTGTCGCACCACGCCGATCCCAGGGTCGGCGGTCAGGACCCGCCGCAGGCGCTCGGCCGCCGCCGCGCTGCCGTCGGCGACGATCACCTGGCCGGCGTGGATCGACTTGCCCATGCCGACGCCGCCGCCCTGGTGCAACGACACCCAGCTGGCGCCGCAGGCGGTGTTCAGGAGCGCGTTCAGGATCGGCCAGTCCGCAACGGCATCGGAGCCGTCGAGCATCGACTCGGTCTCCCGCTGGGGGGAGGCCACGGAGCCAGTGTCCAGGTGGTCGCGCCCGATCACGATCGGGGCCTTGAGCTCGCCTGAGGCGACCATCTCGTTGAAGCGCAGGCCCGCGAGGTGGCGCTCGCCGTAGCCGAGCCAGCAGATCCGCGACGGCAGCCCCTGGAACTGCACCTTCTCGCGGGCGAGCCTGATCCAGCGGGCGACGTGCTCCTGATCGCCGAACAGCTCGAGGATCGCCGCGTCGGTCCGGTAGATGTCCTCGGGGTCACCCGACAGGGCTGCCCAGCGGAACGGGCCCTTGCCCTCACAGAAAAGCGGGCGGATGTAGGCCGGGACGAACCCCGGATACGAGAAGGCGTCCTTGTCGCCGTGCTCGAATGCGAGGCCGCGCAGCGCGTTGCCGTAGTCGAACGCCTCGGCGCCCGCCTGTTGCAGCGCGCGGATCGCGCCGACGTGCGTGACCGCGCTCTCACCAACGCGGCGCAGGTACTCATCGGGATCGGAGGCGCGCAGCACCTCCGCCTGCTCCATCGTCAGCCCGGCCGGGATGTAGCCGTTCAGCGGGTCGTGCGCGGAGGTCTGATCGGTCACAACGTCCACGTGGACGCCGCGCCGCACAAGTTCAGGCAGCACCTCGGCGGCGTTACCGAGCAGGCCGATTGAGAGCGGCTGTCCCTCCTTCGCCGCTGCAGCCAGCCGCCGCAGCGCATCGTCCAGATCGCCCGCGCGGCCATCCAGGTAGCCGGTCTGGATCCGGCGCTCGATGCGCTGCAGGTCGGTCTCGATGCAGAGCGCGGTGCCGCCGCACATCGTGATCGCGAGCGGCTGAGCGCCGCCCATGCCGCCGAGTCCCGCGGTCACCACCAGGCGGCCCTTCAGGTCGCCGCCGAAGCGCTTACGAGCGGCGGCGGCAAAGGTCTCATAGGTGCCTTGCAGGATCCCCTGCGAGCCGATGTAGATCCATGAGCCCGCGGTCATCTGGCCGTACATCATCAGCCCGGCCGCGTCGAGCTTGCGGAAGGTCTCCCAGTTGGCCCACTCGCCGACCAGGTTCGAGTTGGCGATCAGCACCCGCGGCGCCTGCTCGTGCGTCTCGAAGACCGCAACCGGCTTGCCCGACTGCACGCAGCAGTGTCTGGTCGTCGGCGAGCTGCATGAGCTCGCGCTTGATCGCCGCCAGCGATTCCTGGTTGCGAGCCGCCTTGCCGATGCCGCCGTAGACGATCAGCTCCGCCGGGTTCTCGGCCACGTCCGGATGCAGATTGTTCTCGAGCATGCTGAGCGCTGCTTCCTGCTGCCAGCCACGGCAGCGCGGCGGTGTCGGCACGCTCATGGGTAGATCGACCGCAGCTTGGCGGCCTCAGACACGTGGCTGATCGCGCAGGCCAGCGCCGCCGTGCGGTTATCGATCTCAAGCTGCTGCGCGGTTGTCCGCACCTGTGTGAACGCGTCGCGGATGTGCGCGCGCAGTCGCTCCCGCACCTCAGGCGCGTCCCAGCTGTACTTCTGGTAGCTCTGCACCCACTCGAAGTAGCTGACGACGACACCGCCGGCGTTGGCGAGGATGTCGGGGATCACGGTGATCCCGCGCTCGGCGAGGATCCGGTCGGCGGCCGGTGTCGTCGGGCCGTTGGCGCCTTCGACGACCAGCCTGCACCGCAGCCGGCTCGCGTTGGCCTCGACGATCTGCTCCTCACGGGCGGCGGGCACGAGCACGTCGCATTCGAGCTCGAGCATCGCCTCGGGGTCGATCGGTTCAGCCTCCGGGAAGCCCTGGAGGTACTGGTTCTCGGCCACCCAGTGCTGCACGGCGGGGATGTCGAGCCCGTGCGGGTTGGTGATCGCGCCGCGGATGTCGCTGACGGCGATCACCTTGGCGCCACGCGCGTGTAGCTCCTGCGCGACCACCGAGCCGACGTTGCCGAAGCCCTGCACGACGAAGCTGCACTCGGGCAGCGACCAGTCGAACTCCTCGAACGTGCTCTCGATCGCGAAGACAACCCCGAGCCCGGTGGCGCTACGGCGCCCCACGGTCCCGCCCAGCACCACCGGCTTGCCGGTGACGATCGCGGGCACCGAGTTGCCGACGGACTGCGAATAGGTGTCGTAGAACCAGGCCATCTCGCGCTCGCCGGTTCCCATGTCCGGCGCGGGGATGTCCACGTCGGGGCCAACGACCGGGATCAACTCCGTCGCGTAGCGGCGCGTAATTCGCTCGAGCTCACCGACCGAGAGTGCGTGCGGGTCGCAGCGCACGCCGCCCTTGGCGCCGCCGTACGGCAACCCGACGAGCGCGCACTTCCAGGTCATCCACATCGCCAGCGCCGCGCACTCACCGAAGCCGAGGTCGGGCGCGAACCGCAGCCCACCCTTGGTCGGGCCCATTGTCAGCGTGTGCTGAACGCGGTAGCCGGTGTAGTTGACCACGTCGCCCGAGTCCATTCGTACCGGAAAGTTGACGACCAGCGACCGCCTCGGCTCGAGCAGTCGGGTGCGGACCTCGTCCTCGAGCGCGAGCACGTCCGCGGCGCGTGCGAACTGCCGGCAGGCCATCGCGTAGAGCGGCGAATGCCACTCCTCGCCGAAGGGCACATCGTCGGGCCGGGGGTCGCCCGGCCACGCCGCTGCTCGGCCGGGCGCCACAGCGTTCTCGTGCGGCGCCGCTGGCGCATCTCTCTCGGGCGCCGCCGGCGCTCTTTCCTCGGGTACCGCCGGCGCAGCTTCCTCGGGCGCCGCCGGCGCAGTTTCTTCGGGCACCACCGGCGCACTTTCCTCGGGCACCACCGGCGCACCTGATTCCCTTTGAGCCATCAAAAGTCACCTAGGGTCTTTCACCTGTTGAAAACCTATTTCAGTAAATGGTAGATTCGCCGTTCCTTATCGTCAATTGCCGCCGCCCGCTTTATGTCTCCCCGTCCCCCAGATCCGCACTCCCAAGCAGAAAACGGCTCAACGCGAACCGTTGATCGCGCCTTCGATCTGCTCGCGGCGGTGACGGAGAGCCCGACCGGTGCCTCGCTGAGCGAGCTTGCGCGGGCGACGGGCTCTCCCCGGCGACCGCGTCGCGGCTGCTCGGCACGCTGGCCAAGCGCGGACTCGTGCGCCGCGACGAACAGGGAACCTACCGGGCGGGACTCGGCCTGATGCAGATGGCCGCGCTGGTTCTGCGCGGCGAGCCGCTCTACGAGCTCGCGGGCGCCCATCTCGCGGCGCTCGCAGAGGCCACCAACGAGACCGCCAACCTCGGGATCGCGGTGGACGCCGACCGTGCGCTCTACCTGCGCCAGGTGGCGGGAGACCACCGCGTTCAGACTGCCTCGTGGACCGGACGCACGATCCCGCGCCACGGGACAGCCATGGGAGCGGCGCTCGCGGGCGAGCTCGAGCCGCACGGCTATGCCGTCAGCCGCGGAACACTCGAGCCCGACATCACGGCGATCGCCGTCCCCGTGCGCGACTACCACGACAAGATCGTGGCGGCTCTCAGCATCATCGCGCCGAGCTACCGCACCGGCGAGTACGACGTCGATCGCTACGGCCTGCTGCTCGTCGAGCACGCCGTGGCGCTGTCATCGGCGCTCGGCTCCACTGGGAATGCCGAGCTGCGCTTCCCCGATCCGCTGCTGACCGATGGCGTCGTGCTGCTGCGCCAGTGGCGCGCCGACGACCTGGACTTCGTCGTGCAGGCGTGCCAGGACCCGGAGGTCTCGCGCTACTCGCCGGCAATCCAGTTCCCGTATGTGGAGGCGGACGCCGTCGGCTGGTTCGAGAGCCAGGAGCCCGCGCGACTTGCCGGAGACGCGATCGACCTGGCCGTCACTGACGCGCTCACGGGTAGGCCGGTCGGAGCGATCGGCCTGCACCAGGTCAACCGCCGTTTGCTGACCGCCGAGACCGGCTACTGGCTGGCGCACGGGGCCCGTGGCAACGGCTACATGAGCCGCGCCGTTCGGTTGCTGGCGGGTTGGGTCTTCAACGAGCTGCGGTTCGCCCGCCTCGAGCTCCGGACCGATCCCGAGAACGTCGCCTCCCAGGGGGTCGCGGAGCGCTGTGGCTTTCACCGAGAGGGCCACCTGCGCTCGAGCATGCTGGTTCTGCACAGCGGCCAGCGCCGCGACTCGTTCGTCTACGGCCTGTTGCCGGGCGAGCTCGCGTCTTAGCGGGCGATGATGCCGGGCTCGGCGCAGGTCGCGAGCGCGTACGGCAGGTCGGCTTCGGTCACGCCCCTGATGGCGGGGTGGTCCATGTCGATCTCGAGTCGCCGCTCTCCGGCGGCGTCGAGGCTAGCCGCGCCGTTGCGCTGCAGCTCGCCCCAGAGATCGCCGGTGCGGGCGAGCAGCGCGTTGCGGGAGACGCCCTCGCGCCGCGCCAGCGTCTCGAGCTCGCGGACCTCCTCGAACGGATCGACGCGCACGTTCGAGTCCGATCCGATCGTCAGCCGCACGCCGGCGTCGCGGTAGCGCAGCGCCGGCAGGAAGCCGTCGCCCAGGTTGGCCTCGGTCGTGGGGCAGGCGGCGACGATGGTTTGCGTGCCCGCCAGCAGCTCGACGTCGTGGTCGCTCACGTGGATCGCATGAACGAGCGTCGTCTGGCGCCCGAGGAAGCCGTGGCGTTCGAGCAGCTCGAGCGGAGAGCAGCCGTGTTCGGCCTGGCACTGTTCGAGCTCACGTGGCTGCTCCTGTGCGTGGACGTGCCGCACCAGTTCGTGCGCGTCTGCGTATTGCGCGATTGCGGACAGCCACGGCGCCGGCACCGCGCGCACCGAATGGGCCGCTACGCCGACGCTCACGCTCGGGCGAGTGGACGCCCAGCCGCGCAATTCGTCGACGCGAGCGAGGAAGGTCTCGACGTCCGGGTCGCAGAAGCGTCGCTGGCCGGACTCGGGCGGCACGTCGGCTCCATCGCGCCAGCCGTTGCGGTTGTAGGCAGCGGGAAGCAGCACGATCTCGAGCCCTGCCGCCTGCGCAGCCTCGGCGACTGCGAACGCCATCGCGTTCGGCTCCGGGTAGGGCGTGCCATCGGGCTGGTGGTGGACGTAGTGGAACTCACCGACCGTGCCGTAGCCCGCTGTGACCATCTCCGTGTAGACGGCCAAAGCCACCCGGTACATCGCGTCGGGATCGAGTTCGGCGACCGCGTCGAACATCGCCTTGCGCCAGCTCCAGAAGTCGTCCGTCACCGAGGAAGCGCTGACCCGCTCGGCGGCACCACGCATGTTGCGCTGGAAGGCGTGCGAGTGAACGTTGACCATCGCCGGGATCTCCGGCCATGAACGGTTGCTCACGCGAGGGCCTCTGCAAAGCGCCAGGCATGATCCTCGCGCACCCAGACCGGCCGGCCGCCGATCAGCACGGCCGCCACCGGGTTGTGTCCGAACCGGTAGGGGATGTGGCTCACGGATGAGTCCAGCAGCAGGACGTCGGCGCGTCGCCCGACGCTGATCGCGCCTCTATCCGCCGAGCATCCGAGCACCCAGGCAGCGTTCAGTGTCATCGCCAGCAGCGCCTCCTTGATCGACCAGCCGTAGCGGCGCACCGCCAGGCCGGCGACCAGCGGCATCGAGACGATCGGTGAGGTGCCAGGGTTGAGGTCGGTGGCGAGTACGCAGATGGCACCGCTGTCTGCGAGTTCGCGCGCCGGCGCCAGATGCTCGGCGCCGATGAACTCCGCCCCGGGCAGCAGCACCGCCGCGCAATCAGAGGCTGCAAGCCCAGGGATGTGGTCCACGGGCATGCACGAGAGGTGGTCGACCGAGCGCGCGCCGGCGGCGATCGCGACCGGCACCGAGCCGTGCGAGCTCAGCTGCTCGACATGGGCGCGCAGCGTCATCCCGCGCTCTTGCGCGAGCAGTCCCATGCGCTGAGGTCATGGTTCGAGAAGGCGATCGACTCGACGAAGATGTCGAGCGCCGTCGCTCGCGTCTCGGACTGCACGCGGGCGAGCATGCCCTCGACCTCGTCCATCCAGCTCGCCGAGCTGTAGCCGTCCGGCACAGCATGGGCGAGCAACCCGGTGACCGTTCCTGACTGCGGCACCTCGTCGAGCAGCCGGCCCGCCAGCCGCAGCGCCCGCAGCTCGCCGTCGGCTGAGAGCCCGTAGCCGCTCTTGCACTCGAATGTCGTTGTTCCATGTCGCAGCATCTCCGCGGCGAGTGCGCGCGACTGCGCAAGGATTGCGTCGTCAGACGTCGTCTCGAGCGCCGCCGCGCTCGAGCGGATGCCGCCGCCCTGGCGCGCGATCTCGGCATAGGGGGTGCCCGACACCTTGAGCGCGTACTCGTGCGCGCGCCATCCGGCGAACGGCAGGTGTGTGTGGCAGTCGATGAAGCCGGGCACCACGGCACAGCCGTCGCAGTTCACCCGCACGCAGCTCGAGTCGAACATCGAATCCGGCGATCAGCCCGTCGTCGATCACGACGTCGCCCGGCTCGAGCGTGAGCTCGTCGGCGCCTGTCTGCGGCAGCAGCTCGAGCCCGTCGTCGGGCAGCCGCAGCACCTCGGCGGCGCCCGCGAGCGCCAGGGGCGAGCTCATCCGAGCACCCCGATCGCTCTCTCCGCCGTCGCCAGGATCGCGCCGGATTCCACCAGTCGCTCGACAGCCGCAAGCTCCGGGGCAAGGCTGCGGTCCGGGCCTGGTCGCGGGTCGACGAGGGAGGTCACCGCCGCTGTCGCCGGAGCTGGCTCCAGCGGCGCGCGCAGCATCAGCGCCCGCGCCGAGCAGAGCAGCTCGACGGCCAGGATCCGGCTGAGGTTGTGCAGGGTGCGACGCAGCT
Organism: uncultured Actinomycetota bacterium; assembly: GCA_963818135.1. Classification (GTDB taxonomy): domain Bacteria; phylum Actinomycetota; class Thermoleophilia; order Solirubrobacterales; family Solirubrobacteraceae; genus Palsa-465. The sequence goes on along the minus strand of CAWFRF010000011.1, from coordinate 126,633 downwards.
TGCGGGTGGCGCTCCAGCCCATCGAGACGTGGTCCTCCTGCATCCCAGAGGTGGGGATCGAGTCGACGCTGGCCGGTGCCGCCAGCCGGCGGTTCTCGGCCACAAGCGCCGCCGCCGTGTACTGGGCGATCATCAGGCCGGAATCGAGGCCGGGGCTCTCACCGAGGAACGCCGGCAGCCCCATCGAGCGCGTCACGTCGAGCAGCCGGTCGATGCGCCGCTCGGCGATCGCTCCGACCTCGGCTGCGGCGATCGCCATGAAGTCAGCGGCGAACCCCAGCGGGATGCCGTGGAAGTTGCCGTTGGACACCAGCCGGCCGTCGTCGAGCACGCTCGGATTGTCGACGGCCGAGCCGAGCTCGATCTGTGCGACACCGCGCGCGTACTCGAGCACGTCACGCGCGGCACCCACGACCTGCGGTGCGCAGCGCATCGAGTAGGCGTCCTGCACGCGATCGTCGTTTTCGCGGTGCGAGGCGACGATCGCCGAGTCGGCCATCAGCCGCATGAGGTTGGCGGCGCTGATTTGCTGCCCGGCATGCGGGCGCAGTGCCTGGACCGCCGCATCGAAGGCGGCGTCGGTGCCGAGCAGGGCCTCGACGCTCATCGCCGCGGCGATGTCCGCGGTGCGGCACAGGTTCAACAGGTCGAGACAGGCCAGTGACAGCATCCCGAGCATTCCGTCGGTGCCGTTGATCAGCGAGAGCCCCTCCTTCGGGCCGAGCGTGATCGGCTCGAGCCCGGCCCGCTGCAGTGCCTCGCCGGCCGGCTTCAGTTGGCCATCGGCGTCTGTGACTTCTCCCTGGCCAAGCAGGGCCAGGGAGAAGTGGGCAAGCGGCGCCAGGTCCCCGCTCGCGCCGAGCGACCCATGCTCGGGTACCACGGGGGTGATGCCGGCGTTGAGCAGCCCCAGGATCGCCTCGATCGTGTGCTGGTGCACGCCCGAGTGGCCGAGCGCGAGCGTACGCGCGCGCAGCAGCATCATCGCTCGCACGACCTCGCGCTCGACCGGCTGGCCCATGCCCGAGGCGTGTGAGAGCACCAGCGACTGCTGCAGGGTGGTCCAGCGGTCGCGGGCGATCCGCGTCGTCGAAAGCGCGCCGAAGCCGGTCGAGACCCCGTACACCGGGTTTCCGGACGCAGATAGGTTCTGGATCTGCTGCCAGCTGCGCTCGATCCGTGGGTAGGCGTCCGGGCTGAGCTCCACCCGCGCGTTCTCGCGCGCGACCTGCGCGACGTCCTCGGGCGTAAGTGTCGCGCCGCCGATCAGCACCGTCTTCTCAACCATCGTCATCCACCTTCAGCATGTCGTCGATCCTTAGCCAGCGCTGCGAGGACTTCCGCCAGCGCTTCTATCCCAGATTGGCAGTCTTCGAGGGTCGCGAGCTCCCGCCGTGAGTGGCTCGCGCCGGTGGCGCTGCGCACGAACAGCATCGCGGTGGGTACGGCGCTCGCCAGTGCGCCCGAATCGTGCCCGGCGCCCGTGGCCATCGGCACGTCCTCGATCCCGATGCTCAGCGAGGATCGCCGCGACCCGCGCGCGCAGCTGAGGCGAGAACTGCACGGCGCCGACGAATGACTCGCGGCTCACGTTCGCCTCGACCCCGTTTGCCGCTGCGTCGTCGCGCATGGCGTGCGACGATCCGCTCGACCGCGCGCTCGATCTGTGCCTCGCTCGCGGCGCGCACATCGAGCCACAGCGACACGTGTTCGGCGATCGCATTGGTTGCGTTCGGCGAGACCTCGACCTTGCCGATCGTCGCCAGCACACCCTCCTCGGTGGCCACCCGCCGAGCGGCGGTGACGGCGGCGGCCAGCGTCAGCATCGGGTCTCGGCGGATCGCGAGCGGGGTGGTGCCGGCGTGGTTGGCCTCGCCGTGGAGGTCGATCCGCCAGCGGCCATGTGGAAGGATCTCGGTTCCGAGGGCGAGCGGGCGGTCGCGCTCGGTCAGCAGCGTGTCCTGCTCGATGTGGACCTCGACGAACGCGCCGATCTGCGCGAGTCGCTCCGGGTCGCGGCCCAGTCGCTCGGGCTCGAGGCCCGCGTCGCTGAGCGCCGCGCGCAAGGTTGTGCCGTCGCGGTCGCGTCGCTCGAGGATCGCCTGCACGTCGAGCGAGCCAAGCATCGCGCGGCTGCCAAATGTGGGCGTGTCGAAGCGTCCGCCCTCCTCGTCGGCGAACGACACCACCGCCATCGGCTGGTCGAGGCCACGGCGCTTGAGCAGGTGCACGGCGATCAGCCCGCTGACGACGCCGAGCGCTCCGTCGAAGCGACCGCCCTCGCGCACGCTGTCCAGATGGCTGCCGGTGACGAGCGCGCCGGCGGCCGGCGGGCCGGCCCATGCCCAGCGGTTGCCGTTCCTGTCGGTCTGCGGATCGAGGCCGAGCCTGCGAGCGGTGCGGTCGAACCACTCGGCGGTCGCCGCCGCCTCCTCCGTCCAGGCCAGCCGCGTGGTCGCGCCGCGCGAGTCGACGCCGATGCCGCTCAGCTCGTCGAACAGCTCCGTGAACAGCTCGCGCGCGTATGTCGACTCCGCGTGGTCCATCGCGTCGGCCAGTATGGCGCGACGTCGCGCCGGACGCTGGGCACGGGACGCTGGGGTGGATGCTGGACGCTGGAGACGCTGGACGCTGGGAAGGAAAGACGCCCTGAGGGCAACTTTCGCTCCCAGCATCGCGCCCGCCGGCAGTTCAGCTCTTCGGCTGGGTCAGGTCGTAGACCGTCTGACCGCCGATCGTGACTGACTTGTAGTGGGCCTCGACCCAGGAGGCGATCGATTGGCTCGTGGAGTTCGCGCCCGGTCCGCCGGCACGGCCCGCGCCCGCCACCGGCGAAGCCGCCGCTCGCGGAGCCCGGTCCGGGCACGGTGGTGCCTGAGCCGGAGTCGCCGAACAGCGCTCCGATCCCGGACTCGCTCGCAGCGCGAGACGCTGCGGACGAGCCGCCGAAGCGGCTCGAAGCCGCCCGCACCGCCGAAGCCACCGGCGCGACCGATACCGCCGGCGCCGCCACCCCCGCCACCTCCGCCACCAACGACGTAGTAGTGGATTTCGCCGGCCTTGACGTACTTCTCGAACTGCGCGAGCGAGAGGTTCCCGCCCAGGCCGCTGAAGCCGCCGATCGCCATCACGGGTCACCGCCGGTGGCCAGCTCGAGCGTCGCCGCGGTCTGCGAGCCGGACGTGGCCGCCACCCAGCGGTACTTGGAGGCGTCGGACTTGAGCGCCTTGGTGAGCGCAGCGCTCACCTGGCTCCCGCCTCCGGCACCGCCAGCTCCCGCGCCGGCACCGCCAGCCGCGCCGCACCGCCGCTCCCGCGCCGGCACCGCCAGCTCCAGCGCCGGCACCGCCGGCTCCGCCACTGCGCCAGCACCGCCACCCCGCGCCGGCACCGCCACCCCCTGCGCCGGCACCGCCTACGGACCACCCGGGAACGACCGGGCGCCGAGGCGCCAGCGCCAGGCCCGCCACCGAACCCGCCCGCCGCGCCGCTCACCGTCGGTCCGGCCGACGGCAGCCGAGCCGCTGTGCGCGGACGCGATCGTCTGCGCCGTGTAGGCCAGCGGAGCGGCGAGGCAGGCGACAACGGCGGCAACCGCGGTCGCGGCGGCCAAACGGCGACGCATGTCTGCCGGAGCCGCCAGGCCGGCGAGCGCGACCAGCGCGGCCACGATCACCAGCGCAGTCAGCCACGGCTCCCAGGACGGCGTGCGCTGCAGGAGCACGACGGCCCAGGCCGCCGTGACGGCCACCATCAGACCCATCCCGAGCTCGTGACGCGGCTAGCGAGCGCCGCCGCCACAGGACGGTCCCGCCGATCGCCACCAGGGCAGCAATCGCAGGCGCGAGCTCGACCGTGTAGTAGGTGTGGATCACGCCGCTGCTGAAGCTGAAGACGGCGCCGCTGACGAGCAGCCAGCTGCCCCACAGGAGCAGCGCGGCTCGTAGCCGGTCGGTACGAGGAGCGCGCCGACGCCAGACAAGCCCGCCGATCAGAACGATCAGCGCCGCCGGCAGCAGCCAGGAGGCCTGGCCGCCCATCAGGTCGTTGAACAACCTGAAGACCCCGGTCGCGCCGCTGAAGTTCCCACCCACCGGTGCCACCGCTGAGCCGGCCGAAGCCGTTGTAGCCGAAGATCAGGTTGAGGATGCTGTTGTCCGGCGATCCGTCGATCATCGGCCGTGAGGACGCCGGCCAGAGCGCAACGATCGCCACCCACCAGCCGCTGCTCACGAGCAGCGCCACGCCGCCGAACAGCAGCCCCTTCAGCCGCTGCCGCACAGCGACCGGAGCTGCGATCAGGTAGACCAGCGCGAACCCGGGCACGACCAGGAAGGCCTCCATCATCTTCGCCAGGAAGGCAAAGCCGAGCAGTGCGCCGACGCCGAGCAGCCAACGGGTCCTGCCGTTCTCCAGTGCGCGCACGAGGCAGTACGCCGCGGCCACCATCAGGCAGACCATCAGCGCGTCCGGGTTGTTGAAGCGGAACATCAGCGCGGCCACGGGCGTCACCGCCAGTGCGGTGCCCGCGAGCAATCCGGCGCCCGCGCCGAACCAGCGCTTGACCGCAGCGGCGAGCAGTGCCACCGAGACGACGCCCTCGAGCACCTGTGGCACCAGCATGCTCCCGCTCGAAAAGCCGAACAGGCGACCTGACAACTCCATCACCCAGAGGGACGCGGGCGGCTTGTCCACGGTGATGAAGTTCGAGGAATCGATCGAGCCGAAGAAGAAGGCCTTCCAGCTCTTGGTGCCGGCCTGAACGGCGGCCGCGTAGAAGCTGTTGGCATAGCCCGAGGCGGTCAGATCGATCAGGTAGGAGATCGCTGTGAGCGCCAGCAGCGCGATCAGCAGCGGGCGCGCCCACGCCGGCTCGTCCGCGTGCCCGCGAACCAACGAGCGCAAACGGCTTGGTCTTGTGAGCGCGGCCGCTGCCGGCTGCCGCGGGATCGTTGTGGTTGCCATTTAGCTTCCTTGGGTTGAGAGGGGACGAATTGCCTCGCGCCGCATATCGCGCGTTGTGCGCGTCTGCCGCATCAGTCGAGCCACCCCGCGCAGGTCAGCGCGCGCGGTGGCGAAGATCTCGACGCTCGAATCGGGATCGTCGACCCAGTCGACAGCGACCTCGTGGATGCGCATTCCGCGGCGCTGGGCGACGATCAGGAGCTCGGTGTCAAAGAACCACTCCTGGTCGCGCACGGCGTCGAGCAGCTCCGGCACCACATCCGCACGGACTGCCTTGAAGCCGCACTGCGCGTCGCTGAACTTGGCGCGCAGGACCACCCGCAGGAGATGGTTGTAGGCGCGCGAGATGAGCTCACGCTTCGGTCGCCTGTCGACCCGTGAACCGGGCGCAAGTCGGGTGCCGATCGCCACCTCGCTGTGCCCGGATAGAAGCGGGGAGACCAGCGGCAGCAGCGCGCGCAGGTCGGTTGAGAGGTCGACATCCATATACGCGACAACCCGGGCTCTGCTCTGCGACCAGGCCGCGCGCAGCGCGCGGCCGCGGCCCTTCTGCTCGATTCGCAGCACGCCGACCCGCCCGAGCGTCGTCGCCAGTGACTGCGCGATCTCGGGCGTGGCGTCGGTGCTCGCGTTGTCCGCGATCACGATGCGCCAGGTGAACGGCATCGAGTCCGGCCAGGTGCACGGCATCGAGTTCGACAGGAAGCGGTGCAGCGTTCGGATGGATAGCGCCAGCGTCCGCTCCTCGTTGTGGACCGGTACGACGATCTCCAGGTCCAGCGCGTGCGGCGGTGGGTCCGGGATCGATTCTTCTACGCGCGTCACCTGCGGCGCTGGAGCAGGGTGACTTGGCCGGCGGCGGGTGGACGCGGGGCTCTGGCCCGTTGTGTGTGGTGTCATGGCCCTCAGACCTTCTGACGATTGGAAGAGCATTCGTCCAGAGCGTCCCGACAGGCTGTAGGAACGGTGTGAAACCAACCCAAGGGTTTGGCAAGAGTCGCCGCAACCGGTCCACCCGGCGACCTGCAACACGACGCGGGCGCGGGCCGCCGACGCCGCCCCCGGAGCGGCCGCGCCGGTGCCGCGAGTCGCTAAATGACGGCCGGTGAGGTGCGGACCGGCAGCTGAACCGGACCGGAGGTCAGGTCGATCTCAGCGGCGGGGCGCGGCCTGCTGATCAGGTATCCCTGGGCGAGATCGGATCCGAGCGTGCTGAGCAGCTCGAAACATGCCTCGTCCTCGATCCCCTCTGCCACCACGCGCAATCCGAGCGCGTGGGCAAGTTCGATCGTCGAGCGCACCAGCGCCTGGTTGCGGGCGTTGGAGGCGCTGGCCAGTCCGTGGATGAAGCTGCGGTCGAGCTTCAACTCGTCAACGGCAAGGCTCGAGAGGTATGCCAGCGAGGTGAAGCCGGCGCCGAAGTCGTCGACGGAGACGACGAGGCCGAGGTCGCGCAGCCGTCTGATCGTCTGCTGCGAGCGTTCGAAGTCGGTGATCGCGGTCGTCTCGGTCACCTCGAGGACCAGAGCGCTCGCCGGAAGCCGGTGCCGTGCGAGTGTCTGCTGCACGACCTCCGCCAGCTTCGGGTTGTGGAGGTTCGTGCTCGAGAGGTTCACCGAAACCGTCACGCGCGATCCGGCGGAGTGCCAGCGGGCGCACTGCGCGAGGGCCATGTCGAGCACGAGCTCGGTCAGGGGATCCATCAACTCCGCATCCTCGGCCAACGGCAGGAACTCGAGCGGTGGGACGTACCCGAGCCGTGGGTGATTCCAGCGGACGAGAGCTTCGAGCGCGACGATCGTGCCGGTGTTGAACTCGATCTGCGGCTGGTAGTGCAGCTCGAGCCGGCGTCCAATAATCGCCGACCGCAGATCCTCGACAAGGCCCATGCGGTTGCCACGACCGTCGAGCTCCTCGTTGTAAACCGCGAACGGCAGACCTTCGACCTTCGCGCGGTACATCGCCAGGTCGGCGCATCGCAGCAGGTCAGAACCGTCGGTGGCGTCGTTCGGGGCCACGGCGATGCCGATGCTGGCGCCGATCTGCGCACGCACCGGTCCGAGCTGGAACGGTTCCTGCAGTCGTGCGCCGATCCGCTGAGCCGTCATCGCGCCAAGCTCGCCGTCGGCGTCGAGCAGCGTCACCACGAACTCATCCCCGCCCAGGCGCGCGAGCATGTCGTCTTCGCGCAGCGTGCCCTTCAGGCGCTCACCGAGCTGGTGCAGCAGATCATCGCCAACCGAGTGACCGAAGGAATCGTTGACCTCCTTGAAGCGGTTCAGGTCCACGAACAGGCAGGCCAGCTGGCGCCGCTCACCGGTGTTCTTGTGCTCCTGCTCGAGCGCGTCCAGCAGCTCGAACAGCGCCCGGCGATTCGCGAGCGTCGTCAGCTGGTCGGTGATCGCCTGGCGGTGCTTGTCCGCCGTCAGCTGCTGAAGGTTCTTGACCGACAGTGCGGCGCGGACCCCGGCCGCGGCCAAGGTCGCCAGTGCGAGGATGAGTGCCGGCAGGCTGATGTGGTGAACCGCCCCGACGAACAGCATCGCCATGCTGCCCACGCAGGCCAGGACCGGCAGCGTGAAGCTCGGGCCCGGTGTCCCCACGAGCAGTCCCGAGGAACGTGGGCTGACCCACACCGAGACCGACACGAGCAGGATCGAGCAGGGCCATGCGATCGCGTCGGCGACCGCGCCCACATGCGTGGCACCGAGGCCGGACGCAAATAGGTTGGCGGTGTCACCGAGCGTGTTCAGCCCCAGGCCGACGGCGAGCAGCATCCATGGCAACCGCCGGCGTCCCGGGAGCACGGTGGTGCCGGCGATGACCAGCGCCAGCAGCAGCAGGTCACCGATCGGGTAAACCAAGTTCGTGGCGACGACGTCCGTCGGCCCACCTGTGGATTGGAGGACGCTGTGGAACAGGAAGACGGCGCAGAAGGCCGCCGCGCCCAGGCCGGCGATAAGGCCGTCCAGCCACGCCTCCCTGGAGAACTCCCGGAGGTTCAGCTGCAGCAGCAGCATCACGCCGATGTAGGCGAGCGGGTAGAAGCACAGGTAGATGACGTTCGCCAGCATCGGCACCGTCGAGGCGTCGGGGTTGGCGGCGATCACAAAGTCGCCCAGCGACCACGCGAGCACCGCGGTACCGAGCAAGAGCGGCACCAGCCGTGCGCCGAGTGTGCGCTCCCGCCCTACGAACGCGCGCGCGATGCACAGCAGGCTCCCGACGAGCTCGAAAACGGCGACGCCCCAGTTGTCGACGATCGGCCAGCTGTCCACGTTTCGCCGCACGACTGCCGAGATCACGTAGGCGACCAGCAGCACCGCCATCACCAGGTAGACAACCTTCAGCGGACCGCTCATCTGCGCTGACGGAGGCGGGCTGCGTCGCCTGTCTGAGGGCGTCAGCGACTCAAGCTCCGAACTGGCAGCCGAAACGTCGGCGCCGTCTGCACGACGCCCCTCGAGGCCGAAGGTTCCGCTCTCCATAATGTCCGTAATTCGAGTAATCGGCCGGCAGCGTCCCCTGCTGAAGCCTTGGCAGGGCTGCTTCAGCAGACGTTGACGGGGCGCGCAGCAGGTCAGTCGTCGGTGCGGAGGTCGAAATCGGTCGTGGTGGGCAACGCGTAGAAGACCGCGACCAGCCCGCAGATCACCAACGTGATGTACGGCGTGATCGCGGCACCGGCCGTCGCGATGGCGTACGGGATCACGCCGACCGCGTTGCGGCGCAGCACCGCGCGGCGCATCTTCGAGGTCAGGCGCTTGTCGAGCAACTGTGGCTTGATGACCATCAGATGCCACTGAACCGTGAGGAACATCGATCCCATCAGCAGGAACGAACCTCCCCAGATGGCGGCAGCAAGTCGATCACCGTGGGGGTTGAGCAGGTAGTGCGCCATCAGGGCCGTCGTGAACGGCAGCAGGCAGACCGTCATCAGCAACAAGATGTTCAGGAAGAGGATCTCCGAGTCGGCGGATCGGAGGCGACGCACCATCGCGTGATGGTTCATCCAGATGATCCCGATGGTCAGGAACGACACTACGAACGCGGCGAAGCTCGGCCAGTGCTGTCCCAGGTAGGGCGCCAGCTGCGGCGTGGTCGTTGGGAGGGGCAGGTTCAGCGCGAGCAGCGTGATCGCCACCGCGATCACGCCGTCCGAGAACGCCTCGAGCCGGCCCGTGCTCATCGGTCACGAAGTGTGACCGGAGGCCCGGGCGGACGGATCACGACACTAGAACGTCTGCGTGACCTTGGAGAGCCCGCGCGGCCGATCGGGATCGAACCCGCGGTCGATCGCGACCTGCCACGCCAGTCGTTGCAGCGGCAGGATCTCGATGATCGGCAGGAGCTCCTCCGGGAGGCCGTCGGACGCCACAGGCAGGCCGTCGGCGTCACCAACCCGCAGCAGGTGGGCACCGAGCGCCGACACGCGCTCGATCACCGGCTCCATCGCCTGTGCGCCACGCCCGCCGGTGGTTATGGCGATCACCGGCACCGAGCGGTCGATCATCGCCATTGGTCCGTGCAGCAGATCCGCGCCCGAGAAGGCCATCGCGCTCACGTAGCTGGTTTCCATCAGCTTCAGCGCACCTTCGCGCGCGGTCGGATACGAATAGCCGCGCGCGGTCAGCACCAGCCGCTCGGCGAACTGGAACGGCGCCGCGATCGCCGCCAGCTGCTCGTCGGAGGTGAGCGCAAGGGTGCGAGCGGCTGCCTCGGGCAGCCTCGCCGCTGCTTCGGCTGCCCGGTCCTGAGCGAACAGCAGGTAGAGCGAAAGCAGCTCGGCGGTATAGCGACTTGGTCGCGGCCACGGCGCGCTCGGTCCCGGCGCGCACGTCGACGGCCAGTTCGGCCGCCTCCGCGAGCGGGGAGTCGATCGCGTTGGTGACCGCCACCGTCAGAGCCCCGCGCTCGCGTGCGGCGGTGAGCGAGTCGACCAGGTCCGGGGAGCGGCCGGACTGGCTGACGGCCACAAACAGCACGTCGTGCATGTCGGGCCTTGCCCCGTAGATCGTCAAGGCCGAGGGCGAGACGAGCCCGGCCGGAAGCTGCATCTGCACCTCGGCGAGGTACTTGGCGTAGAGGCCGGCGTGGTCGCTCGTGCCGCGCGCGGCGATCAGCACAAACCGGGGATGGGCTGCGGCGATGCGCTCGGCGGCGGCGCTGAGCTCGGCGCGGGCGGCGAGGATCTGGGCCAGTACCGCGGGCTGCTCGGCGACCTCGGCCGCCATCAGCTCGCCGGGCAGGGTGCTTGCGTCGCTGGTCACGAAATGGACTATACCAATCGGTGGGCGAGCAGGGCGGCGCCGACCAGGCCGGCGCGTGCGCCCAGAGGTGAGAGCTTGACGGCCGGCACCGGGCGCCAGAGGACGAGCTTGGCGAGCTCCTCCTGTACGGGCATGAGCAGCTCGCTACCGGCAGCGCTCAGGCCCCCGCCAATGACGATCAGGGCAGGATCGAGCAGATATGTGCACGTCGTAAAGGCGAGCGCGAGCGCCTCGATCGCCTCGGTCCAGACGCGCGCCGCATTGGCGTCCTCAGAGCGCCGCGCCAGCACCGCGCCGGCCGAGAGTCCGGGCTCGCCGCCGCCCTCGGCGTAGCGGCGCGTGACCGCCGCGGCAGAGGCGTAGCGCTCAAGGCAGCCGCGCTGGCCGCAGCTGCACTGCTCGCCACCCGGCCACACCGGTATGTGTCCCAGCTCGCCGCTGATGCCCGTGGCTCCGACGACCTGTCGGCCGCCCGACACAACAACCGCCGCGATGCCCGTCCCGATGACCGCCAGCAGGTAGTCATCGACTCCGCCGTGTCGCGCCCAGCTTCTGCTCAGCCACGCCTGCGGCGCGGACGTCGTGTTCGAGCAGCGCCGGCAAACCCGTCGCCTCGCCGACGATCTCACGCAGCGGCACGTCACGGAAACCGAGGTTGGCGGAGAACACGGCGCGGCCCGAGTTCGCGTCCACTGCGCCGGGCACCACCACCCCGACGGCCCCCGCGTCGCTGCCGGACCGCAGCTCCGCGATCGTCTCGAGCAGCGTGCCGATCACCGCATCCGGGCCCGCCGACGCCGGCGTCGGCCGCGACAGCTCGCGCAGGAACTGCCCGTCCTGATCGACGACAGCACCCTTGATGGTGGTGCCGCCGACGTCGACTGCGACGACGGTGGGCGTGCTCATCGCTTACTTGACCGACGAATGGCTAGTTTGCGCACCATCTGCCGTTCGCCATCACGCCGGTGACGTTGAGGTCGTCGTCGAGCACGAGCAGATCGGCACGCCGTCCAGGCGCGATCGATCCGAGCTCCTGCTCCAGGCCCAGTGCACGGGCAGGCATCAGCGAGGCGGCAGCCGAGGCACGCTCGATGCTGACGCCGCTCACGTGGACGGCGTTGCGCAGCGCCTCATCCATCGTCAGCGTGCTGCCGGCAAGCGAGCCGGTGGCTGTCAGACGGGCCTCGCCGTCATGCACGAGCACCTCCTGGCCGCCGAGCTCGAAGTGGCCGTCGCCGACGCCGGCGGCATCGATCGCGTCGGTCACGAGCACGGCCGACGGGCTCAGCTCGAAGATCAGCCTGACAACCGCCGGGTGCATGTGCATGCCGTCGTTGATCAGCTCGCAGGTGATGCCCGCTTCGAGCACGGCGCCGACGAGCCCCGGCTTGCGGTGATGCAGCGACGGCATCGCGTTGAAGAGATGCGTGGCATGGCGCGCGCCGGCACGGATCGCCTGGCCCGCCTGCTCGTAGGACGCGTCGGAATGTCCCATTGCGACGATCACCCCGGAAGCGCTGAGATTCTCGATCAGCGGAAGGGCGCCGGGAAGCTCGGGCGCGATCGTGATCATCTTCAGTGTGTCGCCGGCGGCGTCCTGCAGGCGCTCGAGCAGCGCCCGGTCGGGCGCGACCATGTGCGTCGCGTTCTGGGCGCCGCAACGGCGGGGCGACAGGAACGGCCCCTCGAGGTGAGAGCCGAGCACGTGGCCATGTGGAGTCGGGCCCCGGTGAGCCAGTGTCGCGATCCAGCCGAGCTGTTCGCTCAGTGCTGCCTCCGGGGCGGTCATCAGCGACACGAGCGTTGCGGTCGTGCCGTGGCGGCGGTGGTAGGCCACCGCCTCCTCCATCGCATGCGCCGAATCGGTGACGTTGTGGCCGCCGCCGCCGTGGACGTGAAGATCGATGTAGCCGGGCACGAGCCATGCACCCTGGAGGTCGACGATCGGAGCGTCCAGGTCAGGGCGGGCACTGGCGATGTGCGTGATGCGGCCAAGGGTCACCTCGACCCATGCGTCAGTCAGCACGCCGTCGGGCGTGATGACACGACCGCCGCCGAGCAGCTGCTTCGGCGTGTCGACGCGGTCGGCGACGGTCATCGCTGACTTGACGCCAGGTGCGTCACCAGCGTGACGCGATCGCTGCGGAACCAGGTGCGCCCGAGCTCAACCGGGCTGCCGGCGGAATCAAAGTTCTGGCGGCTCACGATCAGCATCGGTGTGCCTACGTCGACGCCCAGCGGCCCCGCTTCGCGCGGGGTTGCGGGCGCTGTCTCGATCCACTCCTCGCCGGTGCGCAGGCTCGTGTCGTAAACCTCGGCCAGGATCGCGTGCAGCGAGCCGTGTGCGCGAATCTGGCGAGTCAGCCCCGGGAAGCGGTCGGCCGGCAGCCACGAGGTCTCGACGGCGATCGGGAAGGCGTCGGCGAAGCGGAGCCGCTCGATCTTGTACACGGGGGCGCGCGCCGGCAGCGCGAGTTTCTGCGCGAGCTCGGCGGTCGCGGCGATCCGCTGTGTCGCGATCATCTCGGCGGACGGCTTGAAGCCGCTCGCCTCGACCTGCTCGGTGAAGCTGGCGAGATAAAGCGGCCAGGTGATCTTGGGTTCGGCCACGTAGGTGCCGGACCCCTGACGGCGCACCAGCCGGCCCTCGACGACCAGCTCCGTGAGCGCCTGGCGCACGGTTGTACGCGAGGTCTGCATCTCCGTCGCAAGCTCGCGCTCTGTGGGGACGGGCGCGCCGGGATCGAGCGCGCCGATGAACTCGAGCAGGTGCCGCTTGACCGCGTAGTACTTGGGCTCGGTGGCCGCGGGCTCTCCGGTGATGGTCATCGTGTGCGCAGCGGGGAGATGGGCATCAGTCGAGCCGCACTCCGGTTGCGGGATTGAAGAGATGGGCAGTGTCCGTGTCCACCGCGATCCGCACGCGTTCGCCGATCGTTGGCACCGAGCGGCTGTCGCAACGCAGCACCCACGGTTTCTCGTGAACGCCGTCACTTTCGAGTTGCCCGTACACGTATGCATCGGCGCCAAGCTCCTCGACCAGCGTGACCGTCATCGGCAGAGTCGCGCTCTGTGCATCCGTCGCGAGGCTCGTGGCCTCTGGGCGTAGTCCGATCACGACTTCATTTAGGTTGGCGCCGCGCGCGGCGGAAAGCGCCGAGCTGGAGAGCCCGATCGTGCTGCCGGCGAGCGTTGCGGCGCCGTCATTGAGCGCGGCCGTGCGAAGGTTCATCGCCGGCGAGCCGATGAAGCCCGCGACAAAGACGTTTTCTGGCCGGTCATACAGATTGCGTGGGGTGTCCACCTGCTGGAGCTGGCCGTCGCGCAGCACGGCGACGCGGTGACCCATGGTCATCGCCTCGACCTGGTCGTGCGTGACGTAGATCGTGGTCGTCCCGAGCCGCGCCTGCAGTCCGGCGATGTTCGCACGGGTCTCGACGCGCAGCTTCGCATCGAGGTTCGACAGCGGCTCGTCCATCAGGAACACGCTCGGTTCGCGCACGATCGCGCGTCCCATCGCCACGCGCTGGCGTTGCCCGCCTGAAAGCGCCTTGGGCTTGCGCTCCAGGTAGGGCTCGAGGTCGAGCAGCGCGGCCGCCTCGCGGACCTTGACGGCCCGGTCCGGCTTCGATACCCCGCTCAGCTTGAGCGCGAAGCCCATGTTCTCGGCGACGCTCATGTGCGGGTAGAGGGCGTAATTCTGAAACACCATGGCGATGTTGCGATCCTTGGGCGCCCGCTGCGAGACGTCGGTCCCGTCGATCTGGATCTCACCAGTACTGACCTGCTCGAGCCCCGCCAGCATCCGCAGCGCGGTCGACTTCCCGGAGCCTGAAGGCCCAACGAGCACCATGAACTCGCCGTCCTGGACCTCGAGGTTGAGATCGTCCACCGACGGGGCGCTGGCCCCCGGGTACACGCAGGTAGCGTTGATGTAGCTGATTGTTGCCATCGCCTACTCTCTGATGCCCTATCTCTCCGTTGACAGCCCGACCACAACGCTAAGTGGTCTAGACCAGTTCGGCAACCGTACAACACACCGCGAAGCGGCGTCAAGCGTGTAGCGGGACATCGCGCCGGATTGTGTGACCGCTGTCACTCATCGATCCGACGTAAGAAGGGTGTAAAGCCGCTGCTAACGGGCAGATAGCACCACGAACCCGCGTGGGACCAATCCGTCATGGAGGACGTCGAGGCCGATGGAGACCGTTGGCACGATTCCGGCTACCGATCCAAGAAGTCCCACCCTGCAAGGCAACGCCTTCGACGCCCTGACGGGTCTGCTCGGTCGCTCCGTGCTCGATCGACCGGCATCCTCCTCAGCCGCCCAGGGGCCGCGCTCGGTGATCCTGATCGACATCGACCAGTTCGAGGCCATCAACGACACCTACGGCCATCCCAACGGCGATCGGGTGCTGCAGGAGGTGGCCAGACGGCTGCGGGATGTGGCGGCGCCGCACGTTCCGCTGCGGCTGGGCGGTGATGAGTTCGCGATGGTGGTCTCGTCGGCCAAGCGTGCGGTCTGCGAGGAGATCGCGGCCGCCGCCTACGAAGCGATCCGCGAGCCGATCGCGATCGACCGCAGCACGTTGTTCCTGGACGCTGGGATCGGCATCGCGCTCGCACACGGCGAGCTGACGCTCTGGGAGCTGGTCAGTCGCGCCAGCGCCTCGATCCGCCCGCTGAAGCGGCGCGGCCGGCTGCCGCGGATCGTCGTCTACGAGGACTCGACGCACGGCGAGATCCTCGACACGCTCGCGCTGTCGCTGGACCTGCGCACCGCGCTGATGCGCGATCAACTGGTGCTCCATTACCAGCCGTTGGTCGACATGGCCACCCGCAGGGCACTCGGCTTCGAGGCGCTGGTGCGCTGGGTCCACCCAATCCGCGGGCTGATCCCGCCGCTGCGGTTCGTACCGCTGGCCGAGGAGGCGGGCCTGATGTCGGAGCTCGGCGAGTGGGTGCTGACACAGGCCTGTACGCAGGCCCGCTCGTGGGAGGAGCAGCCGGGCGAGCCGCTCCACGTGAACGTCAACATCTCGATCCGGCAGCTCGAGGATCCCGATTTCATCATGCGCTTCGATCGCGCCCTGAGCACCTCGGGCCTCGCTCCGTCGCGGCTCAAGGTCGAAATCACCGAGAGCGTGCTGGCCAACGGAGTCGGCGCCGTCCTGCCGCAACTCGAGGCCATCCGCGAGATGGGGGTCGGGGTGCTGCTCGATGACTTTGGAACCGGCTACTCCTCGCTCGGCTACATCCGCGAGCTGCCGCTCGACGGGGTCAAGCTCGACCGCATCTTCACGCGCGACCTGACTGAGTCAGCGGGCGCATGGGCGCTTGCCCGGGCGGTCGTGACGATGATCGGCCAGCTCGGGCTCGAGACGATCGCGGAGGGACTCGAGACGGCGGCGCACCTCGCGCAGCTGCGGTCGCTCGGCTGCCATGTCGGCCAGGGCTACTACTTCGCCAAACCTGCGCCTGCAGATTCGCTGAAGTTCGATCAGCTCGGGAGGGCCCCGGCGTGACCAGTGGCAGCATGGCGCCGATCCTGTTGCTGGAGGACGAGCGCGCGACGGCGGTGCTCGTCTCGCAGCTGCTGGCCGCAGAGCGCATAACCAACCCGGTTGAGCTGCTCGAGTCGGGCGCGGGCGCGCTCGAGTACCTGGATCGCGTCGCGCGCGGTCGGGCCGCCTTGCCCGTGCTCTGCGTGCTCGATCTCTCGTTGCCTGACATGTCCGGGCTCGACGTGCTGCGGCACATTCGTTCGACACCGCAGACTGGCGCGGCTGACGGTGATCATGTTGACCGGGTCGGGCAACGACGCCGACATCGAGGCCGCCTACGACCTCGGCATCGACGCCTACCTGATCAAGCCCGCCGGGGTGCATGGTCTGCCCGACGTGGTGCGCGAGCTGCACCTGCCCTACGAGCTGATCCTCGAGTCGGCGGGCCCGGGGGTGGGCGGCGTCACGGATCAGGACGGGAGCGATGCCTGAAGGCCCTCAGCGAGAAGGTCGCCGCGGCCGCAGCTACATCCGCTGGATGCTCGCCCTGACGCTCGTGGTGGTGGCGGTCGACGTCGGCGCAGCTGTCCTGCAGATCCTCAGCAACGACCGCACCGACTCGGCGCGCGCCGACGTGAACGCGGGCCTCGGTTACGAGGCGAACATGGGCCTGATCATGCAGTACACGCTCGACGCCGAGACCGGCCAGCGCGGATATCTGCTGACGGGCGAGCCGAGCTACCTGGATCCAGCCAGGGTCGCTGTCAGGCAGGCGCCGGCGGTGCTGCGACAGATCAGGCAGGGTAGTCGCGCCGATCCTGTTCTGCGCCGTGACTACCCCCGGCTGCTGGCGCTGCTCGAGGCACGCCTGCAGGACCTCGTGGCGACGGTGAATCTCTACAGACGCGGTGCCGTCTCGCAGGCTCTGAGGCTCGTGAAGACCAACCGCGGCAATAACACGACCGCGGAGGTCCGGTCGCTGGTGGCCGCAATGAGCACGCGCAAGGCGGCGCTCGTTCGCCGGGAACGCGACGCTGCCCGAAGCGACCAGCAGTGGGCAAGCCGCGCCAGCGTCGCCGCATACCTCGCGTCCGCTCTGCTGGTCGTCGCGCTTCTGGCGCTGTTCCGGACGTATCTGGTCACCGAGGCCGCGCGGCGTGAATCGCGGTTGGCACAGCTCGAGGCAGAACGCCTGAACCTCGCCAAGTCGGGCTTTCTCTCACGCGTGAGCCATGAGCTGCGTACGCCACTCAACGCGATCCTGGGGTTTGGTCAGCTGCTGGAACGCGATCTGATCGAGGAGGGTGAGCGGGAAACGCTCGATCAGATGCTTTCGGCCGGCCGCCACCTTCTCGCCGTCGTCGACGACCTGCTGGACCTCTCACGGATTGAGGGCGGTGACCTACGGCTTTCGCTCGAGCCGGTCCAGCTGACCGAGGCGCTGACCGAGACGAAGTCGCTCATCTCCCCGATCGCCTCCGCGGCGGCGGTCGGGATCAGGCAGCGGCCGGTCGCCGTCAACCTCTATGTGCGCGCCGACCGCCAGCGCCTGATCCAGGTGCTGCTCAACCTGGTCTCGAATGCGGTCAAGTACAACCGCCGCGGCGGCAACGTCGTGATCAGCGCCGCACGGACGGATAACGGCAACGTGCGGATCGAGGTTGCAGATACCGGGGCGGGGATCTCCGCGGAGGCGATCGGCCGGCTGTTCACGCCCTTCGAACGCCTGGATGCGGCCAGCCGCGGGATCGAGGGCACCGGATTGGGCCTGGCGCTGGCCCGCGGCCTGGTGGAATCCATGAACGGCACTCTTGCGCTCTCCAGCGAGGAGGGGGTCGGCACCACCGTCTCCTTCGAGCTTCCGCTCTCGAGCTCATCCGAGCTTGCACACGCACCAGAGCCGGCCCCGGTCGCCGTGGAGGGCGTCGCCGCGGAGCTTGTGGTCAGCGACCAGCGCCTGCGCGCGGCGATCTCGGTGCTGTACATCGAGGACAACCCGTCAAATGTGCGGCTTGTCGAGAAGATCTTCGGGCTCTCCGGGGACCTTGGCCTCAGCGTCGCGCATGAGGGCTCCGCCGGCGTGGCCCTGGCACGCGAGCTGCGGCCCGACCTGATCCTGCTCGACCTGCACCTTCCGGACATGCCGGGCGAGCAGGTCCTCGCTGCAGTTCGCGGCGATGAAGAGATCGCCGCCACCCCCGTGATCATCGTCTCCGCCGACGCGTCTCCGGTGCAGGCCAAGCGGCTGCTCGCCGCCGGAGCCAACGGATACCTGACCAAGCCCTTCGATATCGATCAGCTCCTGGCCGCTGTCAGGACGCGCGGCACGCCGCCACCCTCTGCTGAGTCCGCGGAGATCACGGATGCGGTGCTGGACGTGGCGATGGTGGCGTCAATCCACGTGCTCTCTGCCAACACAGCCGTTGGTCCCGGCCAGATCGGACACATGCTCGAGACCTTCCGCTACGACGCGCGCTCGGTCCTGAGCGGGGTTCATGAGGCCGTGGCCGAGGCAAACCTCGCCGCAGCCGAGCGCGAGGCCCATCGGTTGGCCGGTGGCGCCGGAGCTGTCGGTGCCGGGCGCTTTCGCGCCCTCTGCAAGGAGCTCGAGGCGGCGGCGCGGGTCGGCAACCTGGAGCGCTGCCAGGCGCTCGATCCGAAGTTCGACGAGCTGTTCGAGCAGACCTGGGACGCGCTGGCCAGTGAGTTCGCGGCCGAGCTGCGGCAGGTGAGCGCTCGCGCCGAGCGGCCCAGCTCGGGGTGAAGCAGCGCCGCTCTGTAGAGTCGCAAATCGGCAGCGGTAGACCAGAAGAACTGGAGGCATCCAATGGCCCCGAATGCAGGTACGTTCGCGCAGGGCTCAACGCTCCTGCACTTCACGCGCAACGGCAACTTCGGCCCTGGTGGCCAGGAGCTGATGGTCGTGGAACGAGGCGAGGGCGCGTACGTCTTCGACACGCACGGCAACCGTTACGTCGACGGTCTCTCCAGCCTGTTCTGCGCGCAGATCGGCTATTCCTACGGTGAGGAGATGGGCGCCGTCGCAGCACAGCAGCTGCAGCAGCTCGCCTTCAACACGATCTGGGGTACGGCGCATCCGCCGGTGCTCGAGCTTGCCGACAAGCTCGCAGGGCTTGCGCCCGAAGGCATCGATCGCGTGTTCTTCACCTCCGGTGGCTCCGAGGCCGTCGAGGCCGCCTGGAAGATTGCTCGCCAGTACCACGTCGCCAACGGCGAGCCGCAACGGCTCAAGGCGATCGCGCGGAACATCGCATACCACGGCGTGACGCTCGGCGCACTCTCCTTCACCGGCGTGCCCTCGTACAAGGAGCAATTCGGGCCGCCGGCGATCTACACGCGGCACGTCGCCAACACCAACGCCTTCCGCTCTGACCTCGAGGGCGAGCAGCTGACCGAGAAGCTCCTCCGTGAGATCGAGGACGTGATCCTCGACGAGGGTCCGGACACGATCGGGGTGATCATTGCCGAGCCGGTGCAGAACGCGGGTGGCTGCCTGCTGCCTCCCCCTGGCTACTGGCAGGGGCTCAGGCGGCTCGCCGACAGATACGGGATCCTGCTGCACGCCGACGAGGTCATCACCGGCTTCGGGCGACTCGGCGAGTACTTCGGCGTGACACGGTTCGACGCCACGCCCGATCTGATCACGGTCGCCAAGGGCATCACATCTGCATACGCGCCGATGGGGGCGGTGATGGTTTCGGAGAAGGTCGCGGCCCCGCTGTACGAGGACAAGCGCATGCTGATGCACGGCATCACCTTCGCCGGCCACCCGCTGTGCGCCGCGATCGCACTCAAGAACCTCGAGATCTTCGAGCGCGAGGACCTGCTGGCCAACGTTCATGCACTCGAGGACGGCCTGCGCGCCAGGCTCGAGGAGCTGAAGGATGATCTCCCGATCGTCGGCGACGTGCGCGGGGCGGGCTTCTTCTGGGCGGTGGAGCTCGTCAAGGATGAGGACAACACCCGCTTCGACGCGGACGAGCGCGAGCACCTGTTGCGCCGCTATATGGCGCCGGCGCTGCTCGATGCTGGTCTGATCGCGCGCGCCGATGACCGCGGCGACGCCGTCCTGCAGATCGCGCCGCCGCTCGTTTCCGACGACGATGTGCTCGATGAGATCGTTGAAAAGATGCGCAGCGTGCTGGTCGGGGCTCAGCGGGAGCTCGCATTGGTATGAGTGACGGTGCTCGCGGCGGTGGCTCCCGCCCGAGCACCGCGCCAGAACCCGACCTGAATCGTTCCCGGCTGCTCGACCGGGCACTGCGCCTGTCGTGGATTTCGATCGGCTTTGGACTGATCGCGGGTTCGGTCTCGGTCGCGTCGGGGATTGCGGACCACAGCCTTGGCGTGCTCGCGGCCGGGCTCTCGGTATTGGCGGACGTGACCGGTTCGTGCGTGCTGGTTTGGCGGTTTCGCACCGAGCGCTCAGCTCCGCATCGCGCCGAGCGCGTCGAGGAGCTGGCCGCCTACGCGGTCGCCGGTGCGCTGGGCATCATCGCGGTGGCGCTGCTGTTCGAATCGATCAACGCGCTGATTGCGGGTACGCATCCGGGTTCGAGCCCGCTGACCGTCGTCACCGCCGCGGTGTCGATTGTCGTGCTGGTGCCGCTTGCGTTGCTCAAGCGCCAGACAGCCGGGCGGCTTGGCAGTCACGCACTCAAGGGCGACAGCACGCTCAGCGCGATCGGGGCGGGCACCGCGCTGCTGGCGTTGATCGGTCTGGTTCTCTACCACGCCTTCGGCTGGTGGTGGGCCGATCGGGTCGTCGCGCTTGTGATCGCCGGCGTCGCGGTCCTCGAGGCGCGCACGTTGCTCACGGCCGAGCACGCAGACGACTGAAGTTTGTAACTCTCTCACCAGTCAGGAGGAACGCCATGCGGGCAGTCAGATTCGAGCGCTACGGAGGAGTCGAAGTGTTGGACGTGGTCGACGTCGAGGAGCCTGTGCCCGGCGACGGGCAGATGCTCGTACGGGTCAAGGCGACCGGGATCAACCCGTTTGACTCAAAGCTCCGCTCGGGCTTCTTCGAGGGGAAGATCCCACTGAGCTTCCCGGCGTCCCAGGGGAACGACTTCTCCGGTGTCGTCGAGCAGGTTGGGCCGGACGTCGACGACTTCGCGCCCGGGGATGAGGTGCTGGGCACGACCGCCAAACGCGGGAGCCAGGCCGAGCTGGCGATCGCCTCCCAGGCGCGCACGCTCCCGCGGCCGGCGGCGCTGCCGTGGGAGGTGGCGGGCGGTCTGTGGACCGTGGGGACGACCGGGTACGCCACGGTCGACGCGGTCGATGCGAGCGCTGGTGATCTGGTCGTCGTGGCCGGGGCCTCAGGCGGCGTCGGCGGCGTCGCCGCGCAGCTCGCGCGGCAGCGTGGCGCGACCGTGCTCGGTGTGGCGGCCGAGACCGGCCACGATTGGCTGCGCTCGCGGGGCATCATCCCGGTCGCCTATGGCGACGGGCTCAGCGACCGTCTCACGCAAGCCGCTGCGGAGGTCGGGAAGCAGCCGGATGCGCTGATCGACACCGTTGGCAGCGGCTACGTTGCGCTGGGCGTTGAGCTCGGAATCGCTCCCGCGCGCATCGATACGGTGGTCGACGACGAGGCGGCCGCGAAGTACGGCGCCAAGACGGACGGGAGTGGGGCGGCCGCCACCACCGAGGTCGTCGAGGAGCTCGTCCAGCTGATCGACCGCGGCGAGCTGGAGCTGCCGATCGCGCGCGCCTTTCCGCTCGATCAGGTCCGCGAGGCCTATGCGCTGCTCGAGGGCAGCCACCCGCCAGGAAAGATCGTGCTGATTCCGTGAGCGCCGTAACGCGATGAGGCCAAAGTGACGGCGGTGCTCGTGCGGCCGATGGTCGATGCCGACATCGCGCAGGTCGCGACCGTCACCGCGGAGGCCTTTGAGACGGAGATCAACTCACCGGCGCGGCGCAGCATCTGGGAGCACCGGCTGCGCAGCTCGCTGGTGTCAGACCCGGCCGGATCGTTCGTCAGCGAGCGTGCGGGACGGGTGACCGGTGCTGCGCAGGCTGTGATCCGGGATCGTCTCTGGATCCTCTCGCTGATGGCCGTGAGTCCGACGCTCGGCATCGGCGGCGAGGGTCGCGCGCTGATGCGGGCCGCGCTTGGCTACGACCGTGGCTGCGACGCCGGGCTGATCGTCGCCTCCGACGATCCGCGGGCGCTGCGCCTGTACGCGTCGTCGGGATTCGCGCTCGAGCCGACCTTCAAGGCCACGGGCACCGTCGACCCGTCGCTGCTGCCCCCGCCCGATCCGGGCATCACACCCGTCGATCCCGAGCAGCTCAGCACGCTGGACGCGATCTCCCGCGTCGCACGCGGCGCAGCGCACACCCCCGATCTCGAGGTGGCGCGCTTCGCCGGCGCCTCGTTCTTCCGGCTGGAGGACCGCGGTTTCGTCGCGACCTATCCGGGGAGGGGCATCTGGATGCTCGCCGCCACCGACGAGCAGGCTGCCACGGCGCTGTTTTGGTACGGGCTGGAACAGGTGCAGGACGAACCAGCGGTCGAAATCGGCTGGATCAGCGGGCGCCAGCAATGGGCCCTGGATATCTGCCTGGCCGCGCGGCTGTCGTTCAGCACCTACGGCGCGATCGGAACGCGTGGTTCGGTCGGCCCGCTCCACCCGTACATTCCGAGCCCGCCGTTTGCGTGAGCGGCGCTCGCGACTCCAGCGCCAGTGCCGGTAGATCGCTCGCCGTAGGGCAGGCGTTCCTGCAGGCCGGCAACTTCGATCGCGCACGAGTGTCCGTTCGCGCCGGACTTGTCGCTGCCATCCCGGTGGCCGCGATGCTGGCGCTCGGCACCGCCGCCGGCTCACCCCCCGCGGCCGTGACGATGGGCGTCGGCGCGATGCTTGCCGGTGTCGCATGGCGCGCCGGCGACGGCCCGGTCGTTCCGCCGATCGGCACGATGCTCGGGGCCTCCGCCGCGGTCGCCACGACCGCGTTCGCCGGGATGGTCAGTGGGCGCTTGCCCTGGCTGCATCTGGTGCTGCTCCTGATCTTCTGCCTGATCGCCGGCACCGCGGCCTCGCTCGGTCGCCGCGGCACGGTCGTCGGCACGCAGTCGCTGATCGGCTTCATCGTGTTCGGACGCTTCCCCGAAGACCTGCCACAGGCGCTCGCGCTGACCGGTCTGGTTCTGGCGGGGGGTCTCGCTCAATCGGCGTTCGCCGCGCTGGTCGCGGTCCCGCTTGCGTGGCGCCGCCAGCGTGACGCGCTGGCAGCGGCCTACGGCTCGCTGGCGACGTTCGCCGGAGAGCTCGGCTCATCGTCGATTCCGATCGTCACCGCGCTCGACGCTGCCGACCAGGTGCTGGCGGTGCCGGCGCTGTTTGCCGATCCCGACCGGCACGCGCTGACCGACCTGGTGGCCGAAGGGCGGCGCATCCGCCTCGAGCTGATCGGCCTCAGTGCGTTGCTCGACCATCTGCGCAGGACCGACCCGGCGCTGGCCGAGGCATCGGAGCCCGGAATCTCCTCGGCACTGGAGCGCCTGCGGCAGCTGTTGGTGCTGACGGTCGTCGCGATCAGGGGCAGCGACGCCACGCTCGCAGCCCTTCCGGTTCAGGCGGCTGCGCTTGGCGAATGGGGGGCGGTACGCGAGCCGCTGGCCTCGGAGGCGCTCGATCAGCGACTGGGGGCGCTCATCGGCCAGGTCGCGGCGGCGGCCCGCTTGGCCACCGCCGTACACGCTCCCGGCAGTGGACGGCGTCTCGTTCTCGCTCGGTCGGCCAACTTTCGGCAGCCGCAAGGTCGGGCGCCGCATTGCGGAAGACCTCAGCCGCATGCGTAGCGTCGCGAATCTGCAATCGGCCGCCGGGCGTCACGCGTTGCGGCTGGCGGTCGTGGCGTCGCTCACCGAGCTGCTGATCCAGCGCGTGGCGCTGCCACGCGCCTACTGGGCGGTGGTGGCGGCGGTCACGGTGCTGCGGCCCGGCTTTGGCCAGACGTTCACGCGCGGTGCCGAGCGCGTGCTCGGCACGCTGCTGGGCGTGGTGATCGCGACCCTCGTTGCCGTCGCGCTGAACCCCAGCGGCTGGACGGTGGTGGCGGTCGTGGCCGTGCTGGCCTGGGCGACTTACGCGGTCTATCCAGCGAGCTTCACCGTGGGCGTCGCGCTGCTCACCGGGGTTGTCGTGTTCCTGCTGCACGCCGTCGTGCCGGGCACCGTGCAGACGGCGCTCGACCGCGGCATCGACACCGCGATCGGCGGCGCCATCGGCCTGATCGCCTACGCGCTCTGGCCAACGTGGTCGGCCGTTTCCGCTGGTCCGCTGATGTCGACCCTGGTCGACGCGCAACATGCCTACCTCGACGCCGTGATGACCGGACTGACGACCGGCAGGCGCCTGCCGGAGACGCAACTGCGGTCGCTCGCTCGACAGGCACGTATCGCGTTCACCGATGCGGACACCGCGCTGGGGTTGGCGCGCAGCGAGCCGCGCCGAGGTGGACCGGATCCGCACGTGGTGGCCGCCACGCTCAGCGCGCTGCGCCGCGTGGTCCGCGGTGTGCACGTTCTGCGCCTGGACGCGGCGACGATGCCTGCCGGCCGGCCACTGCCCGAGCTGGCACCGTTGCAGGTCGCCCTCGGCGACGCGCTGTCGTTGCTGGCGGCGAGGTTCGCGCGATGCCGGGCATGGCTCGCTGCCACCGCTGCGCGAGCTCTACCGGACACTTGCGCGCGATCAGCCGGAACTGCTCGATCAGGCGGTATGGGCCGCGTTGGACGAACTGGTCGACGCCACCGACACGGCCGCGTTGACGGTCGGACTGTCAGCAGCCTGACCTCGGGTCCGCACGGCGAAGCGCAACCTTGAGCGCTCTGGAGGGTTTGAGTTCCCAATCAAGCCGCAACCAAGCGCACAACCTCTGAGCGGCGACAATTCCTGCACGC
This sequence comes from uncultured Actinomycetota bacterium, assembly GCA_963818135.1. Lineage (GTDB taxonomy): Bacteria > Actinomycetota > Thermoleophilia > Solirubrobacterales > Solirubrobacteraceae > Palsa-465. The sequence goes on along the minus strand of CAWFRF010000011.1, from coordinate 101,953 downwards.
TTTGCTGCCGAATCCTTTAATTCGGCTGCTAGAACTACCCACTTCTTGCTGTCGATGAGCTCAACACAGATTCGCCCACTCCGCGTACTGGCGCTGGTCGCCGTGCTCGCCGCCTGCCTGGCGCTGCCGGCCGTCTCGGCGCCTCCACATATTCGATGAAGTGGAATCGTTCCGTTTCGCTTCTCAATCCGAACGACGGTGGGGGTTTCGACGCAGTTAGCTGCGCGCCGAACACCGCTGCCAGCACGGCGCTGCTGTGCGTCGCGGGCGACGTCAGGGGCGATGTCTTCGTCTCTGAGCACCCCGCGCAGGCTGCTTCCCAGTGGCACCGCCAGTTCATCGACCCGAAGCTTGCGATCACCGGCATCTCCTGCCCTTCGGCGCAGCTCTGCGTCGCCGTCGATGCTCACGGCCAGGTGATGCATACGACGACGCCGCTGGGGGGTGCCAAAGCCTGGTCCCATCCGGTGCGCGTCGACAAGGCGACCCAGACCGGTGGCGGTTATGCCGGCTTTGCGGGGATCTCGTGTCCCACCACCACACTCTGCGTGGCGGTCGACAACGCCGCCAACGGCCAGGTCGCGTACACGACCGATCCGACCGGTCCGGCCAGCGCCTGGACGCTTACCACGATCGGCAGCGGCGTCACGCTCGATTCCGTGTCCTGCGCCTCTGCCACGTTCTGCATGATCGCTGGCACCGATGGCTACTACGCGACCGCCCCGACCGGCGGAGCGAGCGGCTGGAAGGCGACGACTTCGCTCAGCCCCAGCTATTCGGTGATCGCGTCGCTCTCCTGCAACTCGCTCAAACTGTGTGTCGGGGTCGGCTACGGAAACTCCGGTGCGGGACTGTCGACCGGCTCCTCGGCGCCAACGACCACCACGTGGTCCAACGCCCTGATCGGCTCTGATCCGCCCGCGCAGAACGCGCAGGTGGTGGACTCAGTCGCCTGCCCCGAGCGCAACTTCTGTGTCGCGGTCGACGGTGCCTCCAACGTGTACACGACATCGACGCCGGTGCGTGGCGCCTGGAGCGCGGCCAAGGCGCTGAAGCGCAAGTCCCAGGGGACGCTCAGCCAGGTCGCCTGCAACTCCACGATCTGCGTCGAGGTCGACAACCGCGGGACCGTCACCTACGGCGCCGTGAAGGGTGCCACGACGACGACCAAGACCACCACCGGCACCAAGACGACAACCGGCACCACGACGACCAAGACGTCGACCACCGGCTGATCGACGCCTGCCGCGCGCGCCCGATAAGTTGCGTGCATGAAGTCAATCCCGCAGAGCGGTGAGTGGCTCGGGCGGGCCAGCAGGCTCGCCGGTCGTTTCGGCAACGAGGCCTACTACCTCGGCTACTGCTTCCGCAGCGGGATGTTCGGAGTCGAGTCGCCTGGGCGCGTGGCCCAGGTCGGGCGCGCGCTGGCCGACTACGGGATGCTCGGCGGCGCCGTGGCCATCGCGGCGATCCGGCATCCCGATCGGGTTGCGGTGATCGATGACGCCGGACAGACGACTTACCGTGAGCTCGATCAGCGCGTAAATGCGATCGCCAACGCCTGGCGCGCGGCCGGGTTGAAGCCGCGCGACGGCGTCGCGATCATGGCCCGCAACCACAGCGGCTTCTTCGAGGCGCTGTTTGCGGCCGCCAAGTGTGGCGCCCGTGTCGTGCTGATGAATACGGGATTCTCGGCGCCGCAGGTGCAGGAGGTGGCCGGCCGCGAGGGCGTCGATCTGTTTGTCTACGACGAGGAGTTCGAGCCCCTGATCGGCGAGCTCGAGCTCCGCCACGGACGCTTCCGGGCATGGCGCGACAGTCGCCGCGAGGACGCCGACACGCTCGAGGCGCTGATCGCATCGGCGCCCTCCGTCGCGCCGCCGAAGCCGGCCCACGCGCCGCGGCTGGTGATCCTCACCAGCGGCACCACCGGCACGCCCAAGGGCGCTGGACGGGACGTGCCCGTGACGCTCTCACCCGTAGGTGGGCCTCTGAGCAAGGTGCCGTTCCGCTCCGGCGATGTTGCCCAGGTCTCGGCGCCGGTGTTCCACGCCCTCGGCTTCACGCAGGGCCTGTTGCAGATCGGCCTCGGCGCGACGCTGGTGTTGCAGCGGCGCTTCACGCCGGAGGGGGTGCTCGACAGCCTCGCTGAGAACCGCGTCACAACCTGGGTGATCGTGCCGGTGATGCTTCAGCGTGTGCTGGCACTCGACATGGACACCTGGGCGGACCACGACCTGTCCGCGCTGCGCATCATCTACCTGAGCGGGTCGCAGCTCGGCGCGCACCTGGCCCGCGAGGCGCTCGACCGATTCGGTCCCGTGCTCTACAACCTCTACGGGTCGACCGAGATCGCCTACGCGACGATCGCCACGCCGTCCGACCTCGAGGCCGAGCCGGCCAGCGTCGGGCACGTGGTACGGGGCGCGGTCGTCAAGATCCTCGGCGCTGACGGAGAGGAGCTGCCAACCGGTCAGACCGGGCGCATCTTCGTCGGGCACATGATCCATTTCGAGGGTTACACCGGCGGTGGCGACAAGGAGCGGATCCGCGGCATGGTCTCATCCGGTGATGTCGGCCACTTCGACGCCGCGGGGCGCCTGTTCATCGATGGGCGCGATGACGAGATGATCATCTCCGGCGGAGAGAACGTCTTCCCGCGTGAGATCGAGGATCTGCTGCACCTCCATCCCGGAGTGCTTGAGGCCGCGGCCGTCGGCGTTCCGGACGAGCAGTTCGGCCAGCGGCTGAGCGTGTTCGTGGTCCAGAGGGACGGCGCCGGCCTGACCGAGGAGGACCTGAAGGGCTACGTTCGCGACAACCTCGCCCGGTACAAGGTTCCTCGCACCGTCACCTTCCTCGACGAGCTGCCGCGCAACCCGACCGGCAAGGTGCTCAAGCGCGAGCTGATCAGCCGCTGAGACGACCATGGCTCTGACGATCGTCAACCGCACGCGCGACGACCGTGTCGTGTGCGCCCGCACCGAGGTGGCGGACAACCTTTTCAAGCGCCTGCGCGGCCTGCTCGGCCGCGCTTCGCTTCCGTCGGGCGACGGGATGCTGTTCCGCGGCGAGTCATCAATTCACAGTGCCTTTATGCGCTTTCGATTCGATGCAGTTTTCATGGATCGTGAGCTGCGCGTGGTCGGCCTCGCGGAGGACATCCCTCCATGGCGGGCGCGTTCCGCGAGGGGTGCTCGTAACATCCTTGAACTGGCGGCCGGGGAAATTGCACGCACAGCAGTAGCGGTGGGCGACCAGCTCGCCGAGGTCGAGGAACCCGATGTCGATCCGGACGACGCCCAAAGACGCTGAACGCCGAGCTGTCCCGTCTCTGCAGATCATGCCCAAGCTGGAGCCTGGGCGCCATGCAGACGGCGTCTCGCTGCGCATGCTCCCCGGCAGGTGGCGGCGCGCAGGGCTGATCGCGTTGCTCGCCGCGGCGGCGGCCGCGGCCGCGATATTCGTGGTCCTCGATCGTGCGCACAGCGCGCCGGTCCGAACCTCGGCCTCGGTCGGGGGGCATCTCGGGGGGCTGTTGCCGAGCTACGCGGCGTCCGACGACGTGATGGCGCGATCCGGCTCGCGCATGGCGCTCGCCGGCCTGCGCACGGCGTCGCACTCGTTGTCGAGCGCTGCTGCCGCAGGCGCGGCCGCGGCCGATCGCTCCACCGCGGTGGTGCCAGGCGGCGCCGGCTCCGCACGATCTGAGCGCAAGCGATCTGACGAGCCTCGCTGATCGCACGAGCGGTTATCAGCCGGCCGCCTACCTCGTGCGCGACTACAGCACCGTCGCGGCGCACTACGGCATTCCGTGGCGCCTGCTGGCCGCAGTCGAATACATCCAGGGCGGTTACGTCAACGCCACCGCCGGTGCCACCTCCGGGGCCGAGCGATTGCTCACGTCGCAGGTGGATACGTCCGGACGAGTGGCGGTCAACGCGCGCGTGCTCGCGCACGCAGCCGCCGCGGCCGCCCAACCAAGCTCCGAGTTGGTGCTCGACGCCAAGCGACTGGCCGCCGATGGTGCGACACACAGCGCTGCGCAGGCAGCAACCACCTTCATGAGTGGCACCGGCGTCTCGGCGCAGACGGTCCTGACGCTGGCGCAGGCGATCGACTCCTCCGTCTCGAGTGCGTCGGCGCCGATGGTCAAGGTGCAGGCGATGCTCAACGAGGCGCAGCTGCTCAACGGACTCCCATACATCTGGGGCGGCGGACACACCGAGCCCGCCTGGGTGGTCAGCGCCGGCTACGACTGCTCGGGTTTCGTCTCCGAGGTGCTCCACTCCGCCGGCTACCTGACGTCGCCTGACACCACCCAGACGCTTCCGGGATCCGCCGGCATCGTCAACGGGCGGGGCAAGTACGTCACGATCTACGACCGCACGATCGCCACCGTGAAGGTGTGGGTCAAGAAGAAGAAGATCGTGACTCAGAGGAAGCTGGTCAACCCCACGACGGCCGGCGTGCACGTGACCAGGGGCAGGAGGTCCAACTCGCTCAACTCGGTCCAGATCACGGTGCCGAAGTGGGTCGGCAAGTGGGAGACGATCAAGCTCACCAAGCTCGTCCCGACGCAGGACACCTCGAACAACGATGAGCACGTCATCATCGACCTCAACGGCCAGTGGTGGGAGAGCGGCGGCTCAAGCGCCGACGGCGGCGCCGCGATGGTCCACCCGATCCTCAACCCGAGCAAGGGCTACCTCAAGAGCTTCAACCGGATCCTTCATCCGCAGGGTCTGTAGCCTGCGGCGGCGTGACCACCTCGCCGCTGCAAGCCGAAGCAATCGTGGTGGGCGGCGGCCTCGCGGGCCTCGTCGCCACGGCTGAGCTGGTCTCCGCGGGCAAACGTGTGCTGCTGCTCGACCAGGAGCCGGAGGCCTCGCTCGGCGGGCAGGCGTTTTGGTCGCTGGGTGGGCTGTTCTTCGTCGACTCGCCCGAGCAGCGCCGGGCTCGCATCCACGACTCGTTCGAGCTTGCCTGGTCGGATTGGCTGAGCAGCGCGCAGTTCGATCGACCCGAGGATGAGCACCCGCGGCGGTTCGCGCGGGCCTACGTCGAGTTCGCCACAATCGAAAAGCGGGACTGGCTGCGATCGCTCGGCCTGCGCGTGCTCCCGAGCCCCGGTTGGGCCGAACGCGGCAGCGGCGATGCGCTCGGGCACGGAAACTCGGTTCCGCGCTTCCATCTGACCTGGGGAACCGGCCCGGCGGTCGTCGAGCCGTTTGAGCGCCAGGTCCGCGAGGCGGCCGAACGCGGCCTGGTACAGCTCGCCTTCCGTCACCGCGTCGACGAGCTCGTCATCGAGCGCGGGCGCGTGACCGGCGTGAATGGCTCCGTGCTCGCACGCTCGCTCGTGGCCCGCGGGCAGGAGAGCTCGCGTGAGGTGGTCGGCCGCTTCGAGGCGCGTGGCGCCGCCGTGCTGATTGCCAGCGGCGGCATCGGCGGCAACTTCGAGCTCGTGCGCCGCTACTGGCCGGAGCGGCTCGGGTCGCCGCCACGCGAGATGGTGGCCGGCGTCCCCGCAAGCACGGACGGCCGGATGCTCGAGGTCGCCGAGCGGTCGGGCGCCAGCTGGATCGGGCGCGACCGCATGTGGCACTACACCGAGGGTGTGCGCAACTGGAACCCGATCTGGGAGAACCACGGGATCCGGATCCTGCCCGCTCCGTCATCGATGTGGTTCGACGCAGCCGGCCGGCGCTTGCCGGCGCCGCTGTTCCCGGGCTTCGACACCGTCGCCACGCTCGCGCACATCGGACAGAGCGGGTACGCGCACACCTGGTTCGTGCTGAACCGGCGGATCATCGCCAGGGAGTTCGCGCTATCGGGCTCCGAGCAGAACCCAGACATCACCGGCAAGGACGTCGAGGCCACAGTGCGCTCGCGTCTGCTGCCGGAGGTGCCGGCGCCGATCCAGGCCTTCCTCGACTACGGCGAGGACTTTGTCGCGGCCGAGACCCTGCGGGAGCTCGTCGCCGGCATGAACTCGCTGACCGACGAGCCCCTGCTCGACTTCAGCGAAATCGAGCGCCAGATCGTCGCGCGCGACCGCCAGGTGGCCAACCCGTTCGGCAAAGACCTCCAGGTGATGGCCATCCGCGCCGCCCGCCGCTACCTGCCTGACCGCCTGAGCAGGGTGGTGGCCCCGCACCGGATTCTCGATCCCGCGGCCGGCCCGCTGATTGCCGTGCGCCTGCACGTGCTCACACGCAAGACGCTCGGCGGCCTGGCCACCGACCTCGAGGCGCGGGTGTTGGGCACCGACGGCGAGCTGCTCGACGGCCTGTGGGCGGCAGGCGAGGCGGCCGGCTTCGGCGGCGGAGGAATGCACGGCTACAGCGCGCTTGAGGGCACGTTCCTGCGGTGGCTGCCTGTTCAGCGGAAGGCAGGCGGGCCGCTCGATGGCAGCCCGCCTTTAGTGCCCTGAGTCGGAACGAGACGCTCGGTCCTGCGCGGGCCCGACGCGTGCAACGATGGTGGTATGCCCGACACCATTCCTGCCGGCCGCCTGCAGCTGAGTGAGGTGGCGAAACAGCAGTACGCAGCGATGTACCGCCTGTCGTCGTCAGTGGATCTCGATCACACGCTGCGGCATCTGGTCGATATCCGCGCATCGCAGTTGAACGGGTGCGCCTTCTGCATCGACATGCATTGGAAGGACGCGCGCGCCGACGGTGAGAGCGAGGAGCGCCTGTCGATGATCCCCGCCTGGGACGAGAGCCCGCTATTCAACGATCGCGAGCGCGCAGCGCTCGCGCTGACCGAGGCGATGACGCTGATCTCCGACAACCACGTTCCGGACGAGCTTTGGGAGGACATCAGCGAGGAGTTCGACGAGGCCGAGCTCGCCCAGCTCGTGTTCGCGATCACGGTCATCAACGCCTGGAACCGGCTCTCGATCACCACCCGCCTCGAGCCAGGTCACTACCAGCCCGGGATGTTCGGCTAGCGGCTTCTGGTGCGCCTGAGGTTCTTTGGCAATTTGGGGCGCAGAACGAACACCGATTTGCCAAAGAAGCCGTTCAGCGGCCCAGGAACTTGATCATCGCGGCCGCGATCGCGGCCGCCGCCTTCTTCTGGAATGACGTCGAGGTCAGCAGCGCCGCGTCGGTCGCGTTGCGCATGTTCCCGCACTCGATCAGAACCTTCGGGACAGTCGTGAGGTTGAGCCCGGCGAGGTCGTCGCGCGGCTGCAGGCCATCGATCCCGTCGTAGGTGGAGATCGGCATCCCGGTCCCGCTGGCGAACGCCGAGCGCAGCACCGTCGCGAAGCGGTCCGATGACTTGATCACCCTGGCATTGACACCGTCGTTGACCGGCTCGAGGACCGTGAAGCCGCGCCCGGAGGGCGGCCCGCCGTCGGCGTGGATGTCGATCGCGACGTTCGCGTGGGCGCGATCGAGGATCCGGGCGCGGGTGTTCACGCACGGTCCGGTGCTGGTGTTGTTGTGGCGGGTGAGCACGACCTTGGCGCCATCGGCCTTGAGGTCGGTGGTCAGATAGGACGCCACGTTCCAGTTGAACTGCGCCTCCGTGTAACCGCTGTCGGTCGAGGTGCCGGTGGTGTCGCAGGTCTCCATCTCACGGCCGTTCCAGACGAGGTGGTTGATGAAGCTCGGGTCGCTGTAGTTGCGGCCGTTGTGCCCGGGATCGATCCCGATGACCGTGCCCGACAGCGGGAGGGCACGCGCAGGATGCGCGATTGGCGGGGTTGCGGCGAGCACGCATCGATCGTAGCCAGCTAACTTGAAAGCCGACATGAAGATCATCTACACCTACACCGACGAGGCGCCGGCGCTCGCGACCGGCTCGCTGCTGCCGATCGTCCAGGCTTTCGCAGCCGCCGCCGACGTCGAGATTGAAACCCGTGACATCTCACTCGCTGGGCGCATCCTCGCTCAGTTCCCGGACCGCCTGACGGACGAGCAGTTCGTCCCCGACGCGCTCACCGAGTTGGGCGAGCTCGCCAAGACACCCGAGGCGAACATCATCAAGCTCCCCAACATCAGCGCCTCCGCGCCGCAGCTCAAGGCCGCGATCAAGGAGCTCCAGGACCAGGGCTACGCGCTGCCGGACTACCCGGATAACCCAGCCGATGACGAGGAGCGCGACGTCCAGGCCCGTTACGACAGGGCCAAGGGCAGCGCCGTCAACCCGGTACTGCGCGAGGGCAACTCGGACCGTCGCGCCCCGGCGTCGGTGAAGGAGTACGCCAAGAAGCATCCGCACTCGATGGGCGAGTGGTCGCCTGAATCCCGCTCGCACGTCGCGACGATGAGCGAGGGTGACTTCCGTTCGACTGAACGCTCGGTGACCGTGCCCGAGGCCACCAGCATCCGCATCGAGCACGTTGCCGAGGACGGCACCGTGACCGTGCTCAAGCCGGAATTCCCGGTGCAGGCGGGTGAGGTCGTCGACGGCGCGGTGATGCGCGCCGCGGCGCTGCGTGAGTTCCTCGCCGGGCAGGTGCAGGACGCCAAGGCGTCGGGACTGCTCTACTCGGTGCACCTGAAGGCCACGATGATGAAGGTCTCGGACCCGATCATCTTCGGCCATGCGGTGACCACGTTCTTCCCGGAGCTGATCGGCACCCCGGGCTGGAACCCGAATGACGGGCTCGGCGCGCTGCCAGCGGGCACAGAGATCCCGTACGAGGACAAGCCGGCGTTGGCGATGGTCGACTCGGACCGCGGCATCACCAACCTGCATGTCCCGAGCGACGTGATCATTGACGCTTCGATGCCGGCGGCGATCCGCGCCTCCGGGCAGATGTGGGACGCGCAGGGAGAACAGCAGGACACCAAGTTCGTGATCCCCGATCACTCCTATGCGGCCCTCTACGGAGAGACCGTCGAGGACTGCAAGCGCAACGGCGCCTTCGACCCGGCGACGATGGGCACCACGCCCAACGTCGGCCTGATGGCGCAGGCCGCGGAGGAATACGGCTCGCACGACAAGACGTTCGAGATCGACAGCCCCGGTCGCGTGCGGATCGTCGACCTCTCGGATCCCGCACGACCCGTGACACTGATCGAGCACGAGGTCGCGCCTGGCGACATCTGGCGCGCATGCCAGACCAAGGACGCACCGATCAGGGACTGGGTCAAGCTGGCGGTCGGGCGCGCGCATGCCACCGGCGCCCCGGCGGTGTTCTGGCTCGACGAGACCCGCGCGCACGACGCCGAGCTTCTGAAGAAGGTCCGCCCGGCACTCGAAGAACTCGATACCGACGGCATCGCGGTCGAGATCCTGCCCGTGGCCGAGGCTGTGCGCTACACGCTTGCCCGCGCGCGCGCCGGCCAGGAGACGATCTCGGTCACCGGCAACGTGCTGCGCGATTACCTCACGGATCTCTTCCCGATCCTGGAGCTCGGCACCAGCGCGAAGATGCTCTCGATCGTTCCACTGATGGATGGTGGCGGGATGTTCGAGACCGGTGCCGGCGGCTCGGCGCCCAAGCATGTCCAGCAGTTCGTCAGGGAGAACCACCTGCGCTGGGACTCGCTCGGCGAGTTCCTCGCGCTGGCCGTCTCCTTCGAGTTGCTCGCGGAGAAGGACGGCAACGCCCGCGCACAGGTGCTGGCCGACACGCTGGACCGCGCGACCGGCAGGGTGCTCGAGCAGCGGAAGTCACCGCTACGGCGGGTCGGTGAGCTGGACAACCGCGGGAGCCACTTCTATCTCGCCCTCTACTGGGCGCAGGAGCTGGCGAAGCAGGACGACGATCCCGAGCTGGCAGAGCGCTTCCGGCCGCTGGCCGAGCAGCTTGCGGCCGACGAGCAGGCGATCGTCGGCGAGCTGTCCGCGGTGCAGGGCCAGCCGGTCGAGATCGGCGGCTACTACCACCCGGACGTGGAGTTGGTCGCCGAGGCGATGCGGCCCTCGGCGACGCTGAACGCCGCGCTGGAAACGCTGCGGGTGACCGGGGCGGGCTGGGCGGGCAGGCCTAGATCAGTCGGCTGATCTCTGCGAGGACCGCCTCGCTCGAGGGCAGCTGCTGCTCGTCGTTGTGGAGCAGCATCTGAGCGCGGGCGGTCCGAGCAAAGGCACAGTCGATGATCAGCAGAGCGATCGCGTCGGCGTCCGCGTCGGCGCGGACGCGTCCCGCCTCCTGCTGCGCGCGCAGATAGTTGCCGAGCAGCTGCACGCCCTTCTGGGGCCCGAGGTGCTTGGCCTCCACGAAGGCGGCGAGTGCCGCCCGCAGTTCGGGGTCGGCCTGCGCGGCGTGGAACACGGGCAGGACATCGTCGAAGAAGCGTTCGAGTGAGGCGAACGCGGCCCTGATGACGGCGGTCGGCTCGAGTTCCTCCCCTTCCAGGCCTGCCATGAACATGAGCGGCTTCATGCCGTGCTCGAACACGGCCTGAAGCAGGCCGGCACGGTCGCCGAAGTGGTAGTAGACGCTCGCATCGGACACTCCGGCGCGGGCTGCCACCTCGCGGCTCGTGAGATTCGCGATTCCGTGCTCACGGAGTACCGCGAGCGCTGCTTCGACGATCGCCTCGCGTCCGCCAGAGGGCGGACGGCCTCTGCGTCGTGGGGGTTCTTCGGTGGCGGTCATCGTTGTTGCATGCAGCTTAGTGTCCTGGGTATCAAATTTCTGAGTAGTAACTCAGTCTAGAATGATATTCTGAGCGCGAACTCAGTTATCTACCGGAACGGGAGCCTGACGATGGATCGCAAATGGTGGACGCTGATCGCCGTCTGTACCGGTGTCTTCATGCTGCTGCTGGACGTCACGATCGTGAACGTGGCGCTGCCGCAGATCGAGACGGCCTTCAAGGCGAGCCTGTCCGACCTGCAGTGGGTGATCGACGCCTATGCGCTCACGCTCGCGGCCCTGCTGCTGACGGCCGGATCGATCGCCGACCTTGCCGGTCGCCGTCGCGTGTTCGCCATCGGGATCGTGATCTTCACGCTCGGCTCGGCACTCTGCGGCGTTGCGCAGAGCTCTGTGTTCCTCTCGCTCGCACGCGCTCTTCAGGGCGTCGGCGGCGCGATCATGTTCGCGACGGCGCTGGCGCTGCTGGCGCAGGCGTTCCCGCCGCGTGAGCGTGGCGTTGCCTTCGCGGTGTTCGGGGCGGTGACCGGTGTGGCCGTGGCGGTCGGGCCTGTGCTCGGCGGCGCCATCACCAGTGGCCTGAGCTGGCGCTGGATCTTCTTCGTCAACGTGCCGATCGGCATCGGCGGCCCTGGCCATCACGCTGACTCGCGTCGACGAGTCGCGCCTGCCGGGAGCGCCGCGGCCCGATGTGCCTGGCTTTGTCACGTTCAGCCTCGCGCTCGCCGGGCTCGTGTTCGGATTGATTCGCAGCCAGGCCGAGGGCTGGGGTTCGTTCCAGGTACTCGGCCCCCTGATCGCGGCGGTCGTGCTGCTGGTCGCGTTTGTCGTGATCGAGCTGCGCGTGCGTCGAGCCGATGCTCGACCTCAAGCTGCTGCGCGTCCCCACCTTCAATGGCGGCTTGGTCGCCGCCTGGGCCGTATCGGCCTCGATCTTCGCGATGTTCACCTATCTGGTGATCTACCTCCAGGACCTGATGGGCTATTCGGCGCTGGCCGCCGGCCTGCGCTTCCTGCCGCTGACCGGCGGGGTATTCCTCGTCGCCGGTATCGCGGGTCGGCTGACGACCAAGGTGCCGATCCGCCTGCTGATCGGCGGCGGATTCGCGTTCGTGGTCGCCGGGTTGCTGCTGATGCGCGGGCTCACGGCCTCTGACCCCTGGACCCATTTCCTTCCGGGCTTCATCCTCGCGGGCATCGGTGTCGGCTTTGTCAATGTCCCGCTTGCCTCAACGGCCGTGGGCGTCGTGCCGCCCGAGCGTGCCGGGATGGCGTCGGGCATCAACGCGACGGCGCGCCAGGTCGGGATCGCCACGGGCGTGGCTGCCCTCGGCACGATCCTCGCGAGTCAGACCAAGTCGGCGGTCGTCTCGCATCTCGCCGGAACGCCGCTGGCCGCGCACGCCCATCAGCTCGGCGCCGCGATCAGCGCCGGCGGCACCCGCTCGGCGATAGCCCATGCTCCACACCAGGTCCAGGGCCTGATCGCCGCCACGGCCAAGGCCAGCTACGTGGACGCACTCAACACGATCCTGCTCGTCGCCGCGGGCGTTGCCTTCATCGGAATGGTGGTCTCACTGCTCGCGATCCGCCAGCGCGACTTCCACGTGGCACCGATCGCAAGAGGGAACGGCAGAGCAACCGGGTGCTCACGAGTCGGTCGGCCAGCCATCCACCCTGCCCGCCTAGCACCGCCGATCCGCAGCCAAGGCTGTTTCACACGCCTGCTAAGATGCTTGCCGGCAAGCAAATACTTTGGCAGAAGGGGCAGGCATGGCAACAGGCGTCGACACGGAGACAGCGCAGCGGCTGCGGATCGTGTTCGGGCGCCTCGCGCGTGTGCTGCGGGCGACCGAGGCGAGCCTCGCCGCCGACCTGACACCGACGCGCGTGGCCGTGCTGCTCAACACGGTCCGCAACGGCCCGATCAGGCTCTCCGAGGTGGCCGAACAGGAGGGACTCAACCCAACGCTCCTGTCGCGCACCGTCGCGCACCTCGCGCAGGACGGACTGGTCACCCGCACGGCCGATGAGGCCGACCGCCGCTCCGCCTGGCTTGACGCAACTCCGGCAGGGCGCGAGCTTGCCGAGCGCATCCGCGCAGAGCGGACGCGGGCAGTGGAGGTTGCGCTCTCTGGGCTACCGCCGGGGGACCGGGACCGCATCGAGGCTGCTCTCCCAGCGCTCGAAGAGCTCTCCCAGCACCTTCAACGGGTCAGCCAGTGAGCCCTCGGCTCAAGCGCGCCTCGCGGACGACCTTCGCAGCGCTTGCCGTTCCGAACTACCGCCTGTACATCGGCGGCCAGTCGATCTCGCTTGCTGGTACGTGGATGCAGATGGCGGCTCAGTCGTGGCTCGTGCTGACGCTTACGCATTCGGCCACGGCGCTCGGTGTGATCGTCGCGCTGCAGACGCTTCCGGTTCTGATCCTCGGTCCTTACGGGGGGGTCATCGCCGACCGCGTCAACAAGCGCAAGGCGATGATCACGCTGCAGGCGATGATGGGAATCCAGGCGCTGGTCCTTGGTCTGCTCACCGTGACGAACTCGGTACGGCTGTGGGAGATCGGCGTGCTGGCCTTCATCCTCGGCCTCAACAACGCCTTTGAGAACCCGGCGCGTCAGTCGTTCATGCTCGAGCTCGTCGGGCCGGAGCATCTGCGTAACGCGGTCAGCCTCAACTCGACCATGGTCAACGTCGCGCGCGTCGTCGGCCCGGCGATCGGCGGGCTGATGATCGCCGCCGTCGGCACCGGCTGGTGCTTCTTGATCAACGCCGTCAGCTTCGTCGCGGTGATCAACTCGCTGACCCGCATGGACAGGACGGCGCTCGCGCCGGTCCCACCCATGGCCCGCGCCAAGGGGCAGCTGCGTGACGGTCTGCGCTACGTCCGCCACGAACCACGGCTCGCGCTGCCGCTGGCGATGGCAGCCGTCGTCGGCTGCCTCGCGTACGAGTTCCAGGTGACGCTGCCGTACATGGCCTCGCACGGCCTGCACGTCGGCTCCGCCGGCTACGGCTTCATGACGGCTGCCATGGGTGTGGGCGCCGTCGTCGGTGGCCTTGCGATGGCGGCTCGGGGAAAGATCGGGTCCTATGCGCTGATCATCGCTGCGCTCGGCTACGGAGTCACGATGACCCTCTCGGCGATCGCGCCCAACCTGGCGCTCGAGCTGCTCGCGCTGGCGCTCGTCGGCGGTGCAGGCGTGGTGTTCATGTCGATGACCAACGCCACGCTTCAGATGCGGGCCGCGCCGGAGATGCGCGGACGCGTTATGGCGCTGTGGTTCGTGTCCTTCCAGGGCTCGACACCGATCGGCGGCCCGATCGTCGGTGCACTGATGGCTGGTTACGGAGCGCGGTCGGGGCTCGGAATAGGCGCGGTCGCCTGTTTCGTGGTCGCCGCGGCCGGAGCCCTCACGCTGCGCAGACTACGCGCGCGCGCCGTGGATGCCGCCGCGCCCGTCGACATCGCGCAGCCCACCGACGTGATCGCAGCCTGAGCCTGGCGGCCTGCGCGGCGCGGTCAGGCGGCGACGGCGGGCGTCTGCACAGAGACGATCCGCCACGGCTCCTGCGCGTCGCCGGTCACGGCCATCGTCCAGCGTTCGGTGAAGCCCGAAGGCCGCGTGGAGCTGCCGGCCAGCACCTGCGTGGTGTCGCGGTCCTCGATGTAGCGCCGGCCACGCAGATCCACGTCGATCGTCATCGTCGCCGGTTCGGCAGAGGCATCGAGCGCGTGTACCCGGATGCGGGAGACCTGCGGCCCGCGGACAACCACTCGCGTGCGACCGGACGGGTCGCCGGGATGCAGGAGCTCCTGGACCGCGTCGCTGGTGGCAATCTTTCGCAGCTCCGCGTCGGAGCCATCCACGGCCTCGGCCCAGGCGTCGACCGCGCGCCGGGCGGCGACCTCGAGGATGTCAGGGGCGAAGCGCGCATCGGCCAAGCTCAGGTCCAGGGCGGCGGCACGCGCATCACCGCTGAACTGGAGGTCCGCCGAGCTCGGCGACCTTGAAGCCCGCCGGGGCGCTCTGCGCGACGGCACCCTCGACCAGTGCCTCGTCACGCAGCGACTGCTCATCGGCCCACTGGGTCTGGACGATCTTGTCCTTCAGGGCGTGCTCACCCTCTGCGCCGGATTCGATCGACGCAAGCACCCAATGATCGCCGCGGCGCTCGAGCGTCCAGTACTCGCGCATCCGCACCGACTCGGTGGCTGCGCCCTCTCGCTTGATCCGGCGTCCGCCCGAGTCGACGACGTAGTCGCGAAGCTTCGCCTCGATCCGCACGACGACGCGCTCCAGGTCCTGCTGGCCGCGCTCGCGGCGCAGGATCCCGACGTACTCGACCTTCGGCGGTCCGACGGGCTCGACGTGATTGCGCCAGCCCTTGCGCTCGAAGTCGTCAAGGCGCCGCTCCCACTCGACCAGCAGCTCCGGCGTGATCAGGCCGCGCAACGCGATGCGGTCGTCGTTCGACCAGGCGAGCTGGATGTCCGTGAACAGCTGGGCCCCGGCCTCGCGCACAGCGGCGGGACCGAAGATCGGGTTCTCGTCCTCGGCTTCGGCGGCGGCCAGCTCGACGCGTCGCTCGCGCCGGCGGCTCTCACGATGGTGCGCGCGACCCTGCTGGGCGCGCAGACTCTCGGAAGCGCATGAACGACGGGAAGCCGCGGGTCATGATCCACCATGCGGCAAAGAGCGCCAGCAGCACCAACAGGCCGAGCCCGTGTCCGAGGATCGCGATGTCGAACAGCAGGCGGATAACGATGAAGAGCGCGAAGCCCCTGCCACCGCCGCCACCTCCGCCGAAGCTGCCGCCGCCCTCGCCGCCACTGAAGCCTGCCGAGCCGCCTCCGGCGGACGCGAGCGCGCCCGGCGCGAAAACCAGCGCGACCAGCGCGGCCAGCGCCAATGCGATCAGCAGGATTCGGCGACGGGGCTTCATCTCATCCGACCGATCAGCCGGCAGCTGCGGCCCGAAGCGGCCCGACTCCGGGCTCGCTCTGGGCGACGTGCTGGTCGGCGTGGTAGCTCGAGCGCACCAGCGGGCCTGCGGCCACGTGATCGAAGCCGAGCTCGTACGCAGCTTCCTCGAGCGCCTGGAACTCGTCCGGGTGCCAGTAGCGGACGAT
Organism: uncultured Actinomycetota bacterium; assembly: GCA_963818135.1. Classification (GTDB taxonomy): domain Bacteria; phylum Actinomycetota; class Thermoleophilia; order Solirubrobacterales; family Solirubrobacteraceae; genus Palsa-465. The sequence continues at coordinate 86,246 of CAWFRF010000011.1, read as the reverse complement.
CGGCAGGTGGTTCTCGGTCGGGCGCAGGTACTGCCCGATGGTCACAACCTGCACGTGGTTCTCGCGCAGCGTGCCGAGCGCATCGAGCATCTCCTCGAAGCTCTCACCGAGACCGACCATCAGCCCGGACTTGGTCACGACCTCGTCGCCGCCCATCTCCTTGGCGGTTGCGCAGCACGCGGTTCGAGCGCTCCCAGGTCGAGCCACGGCGGGCGACGGTGTAGAGCCGCGGCACCACCTCGACGTTGTGGTTGAAGACGTCCGGTCGTTCGGCGATCACCTTTGCCAGCGGCATCTCCTGACCGCGGAAGTCCGGTGTGAGCACCTCGATCTTGGTGCTCGGCGACTGGCGGCGGATCTGGCGGATCACGCCGACGAACGCATGCGCGCCGTAGTCGTACATGTCGTCGCGGTCGACGCTCGTGATCACCGCGTGGCGCAGGCCCATGCGCGCGATTGAGCGCGCCACCCGGGCCGGCTCGAGCGGATCGTTCCAGGTGGGCTTGCCGCTGCGGACGTTGCAGAAGCCGCAGCGCCGCGTGCATGTGTCACCGAGGATCATGAACGTCGCGGTGCCGCGCTGCCAGCACTCGCCGATGTTCGGGCACGCCGCCTCCTGGCAGACCGTGTTCAGGTTCTCGGCCTTGATCAGCCCCTGGAGCTCGCGATAGCGCGGACCGCCCGGGGCGGGGACCTTGAACCACGGCGGCTTGCGGCCCTTGTAAGGCTCGACATCGGGCCCGAGCACGGTCAGGACATTTGCGATCCCGCCGGGGTTGGAGCGTGACCGGGTTGCACTCATGTAGGAGAAAGGGTACTGAGGCCCAGCGCGATCTCCGCGTCGAGCTCGCTCGCGATCCACTGCCCGCACGCCGTGCCCGAGGGCGCCGGCGAGCGAAGCCGCGGCGAGCTCGCCGCATTGCCCAAGCGAGACCGACGCATCGCCGCGCTCGCTCTCGACCGAGGTCATCTGCACGTCCGGGAGCCCGCAGGCGACGACCCAGCTGAACGGCTCGAGTGACCGCGCCTCCACGTTGAGCGCAAACCCGTGGGTGGTGACGCCGCGGGACACGTGCACTCCGATCGAGGCGATCTTGCGGCCCGCGACCCACACGCCCGTGTAGTCGGGGCCCTCGTGCGTCCCGCGCGCGAGCGGCGATGTCGATCTGTGCGAGCGCGCTGACCAGCGTTTGCTCGAGCAGGCGCACATACGCGACGACGTCCTCGACTCGCACGATCGGATAGCCGACCAGCTGGCCCGGACCGTGGTAGGTGACCTTGCCGCCGCGATTGGTCTCGATGATCTCGATCCCGCGCGCCGCGTACCACTCCGCGCCCATGCTGAGCTCACCGGGCGCCGAGCGGCGGCCGCGGCGTGTAGACGGCTGGGTTGTGCTCGAGCAGCAGCAGCGTGTCGGGAATCAGCTCCCGCTGGCGGGCGTCACGCACCTGCTCCTGCAGCGCGAGCGCGTCGCGGTAACCGATCTCACCCAGCTCACAGACCCACAAGCTCAGTCACTGCTCTGATGCTAGAGCCCTCGATCTGACGGGCCAAAGGAACCGCCGGCGGTGCCTTTGGCCCATCTGATGGAGAAATACGTGCCGGGGCCCGTATTTGGCCCGTCAAACCCGCGTCCAGGGCCGTGGTGCAACCGCAACCCGAGGCGTAGGCTTTCAGCGATGGACGCCGCGCCGCTGACCCGCATGCGCTGGCGCCTACGCGGCGCCTGGTTGTGGCCGTCCTTCATCGTGCTCGGCGTGGCCGACGCCACCATGATCCACAGCCTGCCGCTCTCGGGTGACAGCGAATCGTGGGTCAGCGGCTGGTTGCTCGGGTCGGTGCTCAGCCTGATCGGCGTCGTGCTTCTGGGCAACCTCTGCGGCGGTGTCGTCAGGCGCGTCCGCCCCGACATGCCGAGAGTGGTGGCCCGCAACTACGCGGGCGCGCTGATCACGCTCGCGGTCTCGCTCGCGCTGCTGGCCGGCGGACTGATCCACCAGCAGGTGATCAGCTCCGACGGCGCTGCGATCCAGGACGCGAGCGCGCGCGCTGCGGCGTACATCGGTACCCACGCCCCGGCGACGTTTCAGCACAACCTGCGCACGCTCAGCGTCGTGCCGGTGGAGGGCACCGCGATCTACCGCATCTGTGCGGCAGACGTGACGCAAACCCGCGATTACTGCGTGATCGTCAACGAAGCCCAGCCGTTTGGGCGCAGCGTCCACTACACGGGCGCCGAGCCCAACTGGCTGGTCGCGGAGGGGACGAATTAGTGCCCGTATCACGGCACTAGTGGCCGCGGCGCGCCTGCTGGCGCGCCTCACGAGCTGCCGCTTGCGCTTCCCGGCGCGCCTCGTTCGCCTGCTGGCGCGCCCTTGGGCCTGCTGGCGAGCCTCTGGGCCTGCTGGTGCGCCTGGCGAGCAGCCTCTTGGGCCTGCTGGTGCGCCTGGCGAGCAGCCTCTTGGCCTGCTGGTGCGCTTGGCGAGCTGCCTCGTGCGCCTGCTGGTGCGCCTGGCGGGCGACGTCGTGTGCCTGCTGGTGAGCCTGTTTCCACGCCCGCTTGGCGTCGCGCAGGGCGCCCAGCACCTGCTGGCGTGCCTGCTCGGCGACGGCTCGCAGCTTCGCGGATCTGCTCCTTGGTGCGCCGGCCCTCGGCGATCAGGTGCAGTGACCACATGCCCGTGTCGAGCAGGCGCGCTCCCCGCTCGATGTCCGCGTTCACGCGGGCGAGCAGCTCGTCCGGGCGGCCGGCCGTGCCGGCGTGCCGCAGCCGAGAGTCGTATAGAAGCTCGACCAACCCGGTGAGCGCGCGCGCCGCAACCAGCGGTTCGGGATCGGTGACCTCGACCTGGAGCTCCTCGGCGAGAACCTGCGCGAGCGCCGCGACCATCTTGTGCCGGTGCTCGCTCCAGGCGAGCTCGCAGCGCCGGGGTGCCGCGGACCATCCTGCTGAACTCCCCGATGCGGGGCACATCGTCGGCGATCATCTCGTAGAAGCGCCTGGAGTCCTCCTCAAGCGCTCCAACCAGCGCCGCTGTTGGCGTCACGCCCTTGTCCCGGTCGCGCACGGCGGTGACCAGGCGCTCGATCTGCCCCTCGGTCTGGTCGAGGACAAGCGACTCCTTGGTGGGGAAGTAGTTGTAGACCGTCTTCTCGGAGACGCCCGCGGCCGCAGCCACCTCCGTGACGGTCACCGCCTCGAAGCCGCGCTCGAGAAACATCCCGGTCGCAATGTCGGAGATGCGCCTGCGCGTCTCCCGTTTCTTCAGCTCTCGCAAGCCTTCCAATGCCACACCGCAAGCTTATCCAGAAATTTACAGTTGCAGAATTTTTACAGCGACTGTAAGCTCGCCAGCCATGAACTTCCAAGACAAGGACAGCACCTCGAGGCAGATGGCCATCGAGGCTCAGGGCCTGACAAAGCTCTTCGGCGAGGTCCACGCGGTCGACGGGCTCGACCTACAAGTGCCCGTCGGCACCGTCTTCTCGCTGCTCGGACCAAACGGCTCCGGCAAGACCACCACCGTGCGCATGCTGGCGACCCTGCTCAAGCCGGATCGCGGCAGCGCCAGGGTGAACGGCTATGACGTCGGCCACCAGGCTCAGAAGGTGCGCGAGACGATCTCCCTCACCGGTCAGTTCGCTGCGCTCGACCCCAACCTCACGGCGCGGGAGAACCTGCAGCTGATCGCACGCCTGCGCGGCCGCAACCGCCGCGAGGCGGCGCAGCATCACGGACCAACTGCTCGAGCGCTTCGATGCGACCGAGTTCGCGGGCAGGCTCATCAAGCAGCTGTCCGGCGGCCAGAAGCGTCGCGTCGACCTGGCCGCGGGGCTGGTCGAGAAGCCGCAGCTGCTGGTGCTCGACGAGCCGACCACGGGCTTGATCCGCGCAGCCGCCAGGTCGGTCTGGTCGACGATCCGTGAGCTCGTCGCGGACGGGATCACGCTGCTGCTTGACCACCCAGTACCTGGAGGAGGCCGATGCGCTGGCCGACCACATCGTGCTGATCGACCACGGCCGCGAGATCGCCAAGGGAACCCCCTCGGAGCTGAAGGCGCTGGTCGGAGATCAGCGCGTGGACGTCATCGCGGTCGACTCGGACGGCTTCGAAGAGCTCGAGCGCGAGCTCAGCTGGCAGGGGCTCGAGTTGACGCTGCAGCGTGAGCAGCGGCGCATCTCTGTCCCCGCGCCGGATGAGGTCGCCGATCTCAATCGCGTCGCCATGGCTGTCGCCGCGACCAGGATCCCTGTCGACGAGATCGCGTTGCGGCGACCGACGCTGGACGATGCCTTCATCACGCTGACCGGTCACGCGGCCGAGGACGAGACGATCAAGGAGGAGGTGGCGGCATGACCACGTTCGCCCGCGATTCCCTGCTGCTGACGTTCCGCAGCCTGCGCGCGATCCCGCGCGTCCCCGAGCGCATCCTCGATGTGACGCTTCAGCCGATCGTCTTCGTCCTGCTGTTCCGCTACGTGTTCGGCTCGATGATCCACGTTCCAGGTGTCTCGAATTACTCGAACTATCTGATGCCCGGCCTGATCGCTCAGGGCCTCGCGTTCGGGATGATCGGCGCAGGCGTGGCGACCAGCCATGACATGGCCGAGGGCGTGCTCGACCGCTTCCGCTCGATGCCGGTGAGCCGGCTCTCGATCGTCACCGGCCAGGTGCTCGGGCAGTACGCCGAGGCCGTGCTCGGCCTCACGGTGTACACCGCGATCGGGCTGCTCTGCGGCTGGCGGCCGAGCTTCGGCGTCGGCGGCGGGCTCGAATGGATCGGACTGATGCTGCTCGGCACCTTCGCCTTCACCTGGGCCGGCGCCTACTTCGGCATGCTCGTGCGCTCGCCCGATGCGATGCAGGGGATCGGCTTCATCATCATCTTCCCGCTGGCGTTCCTCGGCGGCGCGTTCGTGCCGATCTTGCACATGGACGCGATCCCGAGGGCGATCGGCGAGTGGGATCCGATCAGCGCGCTGGTGGCCACGTCGCGCAAGCTCGCGGATGGCTACACGGCTCACGGCTCGTGGCTGCTGATGCACGCCGAGCTCGCGATGGTGATCTGGTCGTTGGCGATGCTCGCGATCTTCGTGCCGCTGGCGCTGCATCGCTTCAACAACACCGTGTCCGCATAATCCCGTCCGTGCCCTACGTCGCTCTGATCACCGGCGCGTCGAGCGGAATCGGCGAGGCGACCGCGCGTCGCCTCGCCCGCGAGCCCGACGTGCAGCTGATCCTGGTCGCGCGGCGCGAGGAGCGACTGCTCGCGCTCGCCGAGGAACTGGGTACGGCGCGGACGTTCGTTTCCCCAGCCGACCTCACCGACCCCGGCAAGCCGCTGCAGATCGCCAAGGTCATCGAGCACATGTACGGCGCGCTGAACCTGCTCGTCAACAACGCGGGCGCACGCTGGGCCGTGGACTTCTCCGACGGCGGCTGGGCCAACATCGAGCGGCACATGCGCATCAACTTCGAGGCGCCCGTGCGACTGGTCGAGGCGCTGCTGCCGCTGATGCGCCACACCGCTGCCGCTGCAGGGTCGGTGGACGGCGGTCAGAGGGCCGTCACCTCCTTCGCCGGGCGCCCGCTCAAGGCGCCCGTGGCGATCGTCAACGTGACGAGTACGTCAGCGCGGATCTCGCGTCTCGGCACGGGTGCCTACAGCGCCAGCAAGAACGCGCTCGCGGCCTGGAGCGACTCCGCTGTACCTGGAGGAGCGCCGCCACGGCGTGCACGTCGCAAACGTGCTCCCGGGCTTCATCTCCACGGAGGGCTTTCCTCAGGCGGAACTGCGCGCCAGCCCGCTGCTGCGCTGGGCGGTCTCCGACGCCGAGCACGTCGCCGAGGCGATCATCGAAGCCGGTCCGGGTGGCGTGTCCGAAGTCTACGTGCCGCGTTACTACTGGATCGGGGCGTTGCTGCGGGTGATCGCGCCGGGCCTGATCCGCCGCGGCGCGTCGAGCGACCTCGTCAGTACAAACACCCGCAGCGTCTGAGTTTGCTCGTGTTGGAGACGAAAATGCCTCGCCCGCAGAAGCGCCGGTGGCTGCAGCCCTCTATCTTGGGTTGCAATGACAACTTTCGCTGAGCTCGGGATTATCTGAGCCGGTCCTCGAGGCGCTCCACGACGTCGGCTACCAAGAGCCCAGCCCGATCCAGGAGCAGGCGATCCCGCATCTGTTGCAGGGACTCGACGTGATCGGCCAGGCGCAGACAGGATCCGGTAAGACTGCCGCCTTCGGCCTGCCCCTCATCAACTACGTAGATCCGTCGGAACACGAAGTCCAGGGTCTGGTGCTCACCCCGACCCGCGAGCTCTGCATCCAGGTGACCCAGGCGCTGCGCTCATACGGAGCGCGAAAGGGGGTCGACCTGGTGGCGGTCTTCGGCGGCGCGCCGATCCGCAGCCAGCAGGCGCAGCTGCGTGCCGGGGGCCACATCGTGGTGGGCACCGTGGGACGCGTGAAGGACCTGATCAGCCGTCACTCGCTGATGCTGCACGGCTGTCGCTTCGTCGTGCTCGACGAGGCCGACGAGATGCTCGACCTCGGCTTCCTGGAGGACGTAGAGAAGATCCTGTCGCTGACCCCCTCGAGCCGTCAGACGGCGCTCTTCAGTGCGACGATGCCGCCCGAGATCCAGCGCCTCGCCGACCAGTACCTGTATGACCCCGTCGTCGTGAAGGTCAAGTCCGCAACGCTCACGGTCGATTCGGTCGAGCAGTTCGGTCTGCAGGTCTCCTCCAAGGACAAGGTCGCCGCCCTGGTCGAGGTGCTCGACGCCGAGAAGCCGCGGCAGGCGATCATCTTCTGCCGGACGAAGATCCGCTGCGATCAGCTCCACCGCACGCTGCGCGACAAGGGCATGAACGTCAAGGCACTGCATGGCGACATGTCCCAGGGTGCCCGTGACGGCGTCATGATCAGCTTCAAGGACGGTCGCACGCCGCTCCTTGTCGCGACTGACGTCGCCGCGCGCGGCCTGGACATCTCGACCGTCTCACACGTCATCAACTTCGACGTGCCCAACTCGCCCGACGTCTACATCCACCGCATCGGCCGCACCGGCCGGGTCGGCCGCAGCGGCCGCGCGATCACGTTCTACGAGAAGCGCCAGCAACGTGAGGTGGACGCGATCGAGGCTCACTCGGGAGTGAAGCTGGCGCCCTGGGTACCGGATGCGCACGTGGCCGCCACGACCGTCAAGCCGCCGCGGCCGAAGCGCCATTCCAAGCCGCACGACGCCGAGCGCGACGGTGTCGAGCTCCCGCCGCTGCGCAAGCTGATCATCGCCGGGGGCCGCGCCGATGGGATCGAGCCCAAGGACGTCGTGCACGCGCTCACCACAGCGGGTGGTCTCGACGGAGAGGCCGTGCGCAACGTGAGGGTGCTCGACCGGTTCTCGTTCGCCGAGGTCCCCGAGCCCGACGCCGACAGGGTCGTCGCGGCGGCAGCCGGGATCGAGGTCGGCGGACACCCGCTGCGGCTCGAGCTGGCTCGCGGCATCTAGCCGCTTCCGCGGTCGGTGGCGGCCCGCTGGCCGCCACCGCCGAACACCGTGTCAGGTCGGTGTAAGCGGCGCCAGCCACGGCCGCGACTCGGCGCGGTCAGTCGTGTTCCGGGGATCAGGAGGACCGGATTCCCCGACAGGAGGGCTGTAATGCTCAATCCAACCAAGACCCTGCGCAAGGTGGCGCGGGTAGGCGCACGGCGCCGTCCGTCAGGAGCAATGGCAGTCGCGCTGGTGGCGCTGTTCGTCGCTCTCTCTGGTGGCGCCTATGCTGCGGTGGCGCTACCCAACGCCAGCGTCGGCTCAGCGCAGCTGAAGACCTTCGCCGTGACCAACCCGAAGCTCGGGACCAACTCGGTCGGCTCCCGCAAGATCATGCCGGGCGCGGTCGGCTTCTACCGCGTGAATCGCAACGAGGTACAGCTGCGCGTCACCGGCAGCTGCTCGAGCGGTCAGGCGATGAATTCTGTGAACGTGAGTGGCGGCGTGACCTGCGCCGGCACTTCACCGAACGAGGCTGACAGCGGCACCGGTACATCGAAGGCGCTGACGACGACCAACGCGTCGGTCGCCAGCTTCCAGCTGGCCGGTGGCTCTGCGTACATGGTGCAGGCCACGCCGCGCATCTCGGTAACCCCAGCCGTGGGCGACACAAGCCCGGCTCCGGTGACCGTCAGCTGCACACTTGCGGCCGGTACCAGCACGAGCGCGACGACCACCCAGTCGACGACCCTCTACCCGACGACGCCCGGCCAGGCCGTCGACTCGACGTTGCCGGTGACCGTTGTCGCTCCCTCGAGCGCCAACGCGATGACCAGCACCCTGAGCCTGCTCGTACACCACCACCGACACGACCGCTCCGACCGTGATGGCTCAGCCGACCACGATCTACGCGCTGTCGGTGAACGTGCCGACGACCACCACGACGACGACCACCGCCGCCGGCTAGCGGCGCGGCAGCCGAGGGCCCGCCTCACCGGGCGGGCCCTCGCGTCGTTCAAGGGGTAGGGTCAAGGTATGAGCACAGCCAAACTCCACACCAATCACGGCACCATCGCCATCGAGTTCTTCGACGAGGACGCCCCCAAGACGGTCGAGAACTTCCGCAAGCTGTCCGCCGACAACTACTACGACGGCCTCAGCTTTCACCGCGTGATCCCAGACTTCATGATCCAGGGTGGGTGCCCCTTGGGCACAGGGACGGGCGGCCCCGGCTACACCTTCGAGGACGAGTTCAACCAGCACAAGGTCGTTCGTGGCGTGCTCGCGATGGCAAACGCCGGCCCCAACACCAACGGCTCGCAGTTCTTCATCGTCACGGCCGACGCGGCGCCCTGGCTCGACGGCAAGCACACCGTCTTTGGCCGTGTCACCGAGGGCATGGATGCAGTCGACGCGATTGAGGGCCTGCCGACCGACGGGCGCGACCGGCCGGAGGAGCCGGCAGTCATCGAGTCGGTCGAGCTCAGCGAGTAGAAGGAGCAGGACATGACCACGATCGCGGTCGAGAACCCCGCCACCGGGGAGGTCATCGGATCAGTCCCGGTCGCCGGCGTACCGGAGCTTGCCGAAATGGTGAGCCGAGCGCGAGCTGCGCAGGGGCACTGGAATGAGCTCGGCTTCGCGGGCCGGGCCGCGGTCATGGTGCGGGCCCAGCGCTGGATGCTGGACAACGCCGAGCGCGTGATCGCCGCCGTGATCGAAGAGACGGGCAAGACCTACGAGGACGCCCAGGGAACCGACTTCGGCTACACCGTGCAGTCGCTCGGGTTCTGGGCCAAGCACGCCGCTGAATACCTCGCCGACGAGCACTCCCACTACTGGGGCAACCCGGCGGTGGTCGGCAAGAAGCTTCTGATGCGCTACGTGCCGCTCGGCGTCGTCGGCGTGATCGGCCCCTGGAACTTCCCGCTCGTCAACGGCTTCGGCGACTGCATCCCGGCGCTGATGGCCGGCAATGCGGTGATCCTCAAACCCAGCGAGGTGACGCCGCTGAGCTCGCTGCTGATGGTCGAGATGTTCCACGACTGCGGAATGCCGGACGACGTCTTCCAGGTGGCCACCGGGGACGGAGCCACAGGCGCCGCGCTGATCGCGGGCGTCGACTGCATCATGTTCACCGGCTCCACGCGGACCGGCCGGCTCGTGGCCAAGGCCGCGGCTGAGAAACTGACCCCCTGCCACCTGGAGTTAGGCGGAAAGGATCCGATGATCGTCTGCGCCGACGCGGACGTGGAGAAGGCCGCTACTGCAGCCGCGTATTACTCGATGAACAACGCGGGACAGGTCTGCATCTCAGTCGAGCGCGTCTACGTCGAGGAGCCGATCTACGACGAGTTCGTGCGGCTTGTGACCGAGAAGGTGGGCTTGCTGCGTCAGGGGCCGCCGTCCGGGCCTGGCAGCGTGGACGTCGGCGCGATCATCTTCCCGCCCCAGATCGAGATCATCGACGCCCATGTGCGTGACGCCGTCGCCAAGGGCGCGAGGGTGCTGGTCGGCGGGCATATCCGCAACGGTTCCGGTGGCCACTTCTACGAGCCGACCGTGCTGGTCGACGTCGACCACTCGATGGACACGATGCGCGAGGAGACGTTCGGTCCCGTTCTGCCGATCATGAAGGTCGCCGACGTCGATCAGGCGGTGCGTCTGGCCAACGACTCGAGCTACGGCCTGCAGGCCAGCGTCTGGACGCGTGACACCCCGGAGGGCGAGCAGATCGCGCGGCGGTTGGAGGCCGGGGCGGTCTGCGTCAACGCCGCGCAGATCAACTACTTCGCGCTCAACCTGCCGATGGGCGGGTGGAAGGCATCCGGCCTGAGCGCACGCCACGGCGCCGGGGGCATCCGCAAGTATTGCCACGTGCAATCGATGCTGGTGAGCGGATTCGGGCCGCGGCGCGAGCTCTTCATGTTCCCGTACAGCGCCCGCGTGACCGGACTCTTCGGGCGGCTCTACCGCACCATTTACGGGCGCGGCGCACACCGAGCCCGATAGGCGCTCTGTCGTCTGAGTGAGAGGTGTCCAGCGCTCCGCGCCGGACACCTCTCACTTGTTACCAACTTGTGACAACTCCAGCCGAGTTGTTAATCGGTTGTAACTGGCGAGCCCTAAACGCCCGTATCCGGGTTAGGAACCATGAACTGCTTGCAACGCCTGGCTTTGCGGATGCTACTTTTGCCGCGCCTCGGGGTTCGTGAGACACGGAGGTGCGCTTGCTCGATCAGTGCTTGAGCAGACCTCACCGCGCTCTCCAAACCCTGCCAGGGGCGGCCGGACTGAGAAGCACGATTACCGTCGCTTGATGGGTTCGGTTTTGCACCAGACCACCGAGTGGCGACAACCATAGGAGGAAGAAATTGACGAGTAAGTTCTCCCGCGCGGCACTGATCGCCGGTCTTACGATCGGTGCGAGCGGGCTCGTCGCAGTGCCGGCTGAGGCCGCCAACAGTGTTTCCACCGCGAACTACTACGTGAACAACCCGGCCATCGGTGCTGCTTCGAGCATCACTCCTGAGTCGGCCGTCGTCTCTGCGTCGGTCGACACGGGTGGCAGTACCGAGTCACTGCTGCCGATCCCGGCCGCTGGCCTGACTTGGAGCCCGATCGCGAATATCGCGATCACAGCAGGCGAGAAGTGGGATGACGACACCGCTCCGACATTGACCAAGAGCGGCAGCTACGTGCCGATCGACGGGATTCCCGTCAGCGGTTCGAGCTCCGACGTCGGCGTGACGATCACCGACACCGCGATCTCCAACAGCGGCGTCACCGACTCCGGAATCGGCGCTCTCAGCGGCGTCCCGCAGCCGGTCTCAAACGGCGCGGCCGACAACTACTCGGATGTCACCTTCGAGTACGACTCGGTCTCCGACTACACCGCCAACGGCGGCCTCCCGGGTCCGGGGACGCAGCAGGCCCAGGACATTCAGGTGCCGACCTCCACCGGACTTTCGAGCGTGAGTACGACGCTCGGCGCGTTCGGTCAGGCGGCTCAGAACAACACCGGTAACTCGCCGCTCACTCCCGGCACCAAGTACTACTACTGGATCGTCCAGCAGGCTGGTGCCACCGACCAGGCGAGCAACATCAACGTTTCGGCTTGGACTGGCGCCACGTCGGGCACGCCCGCCGCACCGGCGAACAACAGCTACAAGTGCTATCCGAACGCCGCGATCGCTGCGGATCCGACGCTCAAGAGCTACACGGCTCCGGGTGCAGTTGTCAGCTACGGCGGTCAGAGCCTGGCGGCCGACCAGGGTCCGTGTATCTACTACTACGGCAACACCGGTGGAGCTCTCTACTACCAGAGCCCCAACGGTACGTTCACGACGCCGGCGCTCGGCAAGGTTGCGATCGGCGCCAAGGCAACCACTGCGGGCAAGAACACGGACCTCAAGGTCACCAGCGCGAGCGCCTACAAGGCGTCGGGCAGGGTGGAGCTTACGGTCGGCGGCAAGCTCGCCGGTATCGCGAAGTTCAGCCTGCTGCCGAAGGCGAAGGGCAGCTTCAAGGTGGTACTGACGGCCAGGGGCAAGGCGGCGGTCAAGGCCAAGAAGACGGCCAAGGTCGCTCCCATCTCGGCGGGCGCGAACGTCGCGTCTGTCTCCAACTGGGATCAGCCGCTCTCGGGTAAGTCGGTCAAGCTCTAACGAGCAGCCGTCCATTAGAACCTGCCCAAGGGGGCGCGGCCAACCGGCCGCGCCCCCTTTTGTCGCGAGCGCCAACCCGGTCCGAACGGAAGCCCGGTGTCGGAAACGCCGACGGCCGCCGGCTCTGCGGAGCCGACGGCCGTCAGGATAGGTATTGCCGGTCGGCTAGCCGAACTGACCGGTGATGTACGCCTCGGTGCGCTTGTCTGTCGGGCGTGAGAACAGCTTGGCCGTCTCGTCGTACTCGATCAGCGTGCCGGTGCGGCTCTCGTCCAAACTGAAGAACGCCGTCTTGTCGGCAACGCGCATCGCCTGCTGCATGTTGTGCGTGACGATCACGATCGTGTACTCCGACTTCAGCGCGTGGATGAGATCCTCGATCGCGGCTGTTGCGATCGGGTCAAGCGCCGAGGCGGGCTCGTCGAGCAGAACGACGTCGGGCTCGATCGCGATCGCGCGGGCGATGCAGAGACGCTGCTGCTGGCCGCCCGAGAGGCCAAGCGCACTTGACTTGAGGCGATCCTTGACCTCATCCCAGAGCGCGGCGCCGCGCAACGCGCGCTCGACCCGTCCGTCGAGGTCGCTCTTCATCCCCAGGTTCTTGGCCGCCCAGGCGATGTTGTCGTAGATCGACTTCGGGAACGGGTTCGGCTTCTGGAAGACCATGCCGATGCGGCGCCGGACCTCGACGCGGTTGGCGTCCGGGCCGTAGAGATCATGGCCGTGGTAGTGCAGGTTTCCACCGAGGCTGAAGCCGGTGATCGAGTCATTCATGCGGTTCAGGCAGCGCAGGAATGTGCTCTTGCCGCACCCCGAAGGGCCGATGAATGCCGTGGCGTAGTGCTCGCCGATGTCCATCGACACGCCCTCGAGCGCCCGCTTCTCACCGTAGTTGACCGAGACATCATGAGCATGGAAGACGGTTGCCGACGCGACGGCGGGATGGCTGGCCCGCGCGCCGGCCGCCTCTGTCGCCGGTTTGTCCGGAAGTCGGAGGCGCGTGCGCCCCTCGTCCGGGGTCTCCTCTGAAGACTCGCTAATGCTCACAGTCCCCGTTTCCTTTCGCTGCGGCGCAGCCAGACACGAGCGCCAATGTTAACTATCAGGATCACGATCATCAGGAAGAACGCGGCGCCCCAGGCCATGCTGACCTCAGACGAGACTCCCGAGTTGAGCAGGTTGAGGATCACCACCGGAATCGTGGGCACGGCGTGCAGGGGATTGAGTTGGTATCCCTGCCCGAACGCGTTCGAGGTGATCAACGGCGGCGCCGTCTCGCCGGCGGCGCGCGCCACCGCCAGGATCGTCGCGGTGACGATGCCGTTGGCAGCAGTCGGGAGGATCAGGCCGACAACACTGCGCCAGTTGGCGACTCCGAGGGAGTCAGCGGCCTCGCGCAGGGTGCCCGGGACGCGTCGCATCGCCTCCACGGTTGCGCGCGCGATCAGCGGGACCTGCACGATTGCGAGCGCGAGTCCGGCGGCCAGCGCCGACTGACCGTTGTGGTTGACGATCAGACGGAAGATGAAGATGCCGCAGATGATCGTCGGCAGTCCCGCCATCTGCTCGAGTGCGGTTGTCACCAGCTTGCCGATCCGCGGATTGGCGTATTCCGACAGATAGATCGCCGTCAGCACGCCTACCGGGAACGCGACGAGCGTCGCGATCAGGACCACTTCGGCCGTGCCGACGATCGCCGGGCCGATGCCGCCGCCGCCGCCGATGCCGCCGTAGGCCGGAAGCTGCGACGTGAAGAACGACCCACTCCATTCGCTGACGCCGTGGTAGGCGGCGTAGTAGACGAGGATGAACAACACGACGACGGCGAGCGCCGCTGCAGCGATCGTCGCGGTCACGAACGCCCTGCTGACGAACATCCGACGCCGGAGGTTGCCGCTGGGCTTCAGCGAGTAGTTCGGGTCCGGAGGGATCCGGCCAGGATCGGCGATTGCGCTCATATCGTCGGGGCTCCGAGGCGCGCGATGCGCTGAGCGAGCAGGTTGGTCACGATCCCGATGACCAGCAGGATCGCGGCGAGGTAGAAGAGCGACGAAGTGTGGACTGGCTGACGGCGCCCGTGAACTCGTTGGCGATGACGGACGCCTGCGAATAACCAGCCGAGAAGAGGTTCACCGGTGCGGCTGGGACTCCGCCGATCACCTGAGCCACCGCGATCGCCTCACCGATCGCGCGGCCGAAGCCGAGCACGCAGGCGGCGGTGATCCCCGTGCGGGTCGTCGGCATGACGACGCCGCGAATCATCTCCCAGCGAGTCGCACCCAACGCCTCGGCGCCGTCTCGCAGTTCGCCTGGGACGGTCAGGAACAGGTCTCGTGTGAGCGCCGCGATGATCGGGACGACCATGATCGTCAACACGACGATTGCAGCGAAGAGGGAGTTGCCGACCGTGCCGGGCTCGCCGAAGATCGGGATCCAGCCGAAGACGGAGTGCACCCACGGCTCGATGTCGGACTTGAGGAACGGGCAGATCAGGTAGATGCCGATCAGGCCGACGACGACGCTCGGAATAGCGGCCAGCATCTCGACGAGCGGCCCGAGGACCGCGGCCACCCGCCGCGGCGCCATCAGGGCGAGAAACAGGCCGATCGATACGCCCAGGATCGTTGCGAGGACCAGGCTCCCGAAGCCGGTGACCAGCGTGCCATAGATGAACGTGGAGCCCCCGAACACATCCTCAGCGGGAATCCAGGTCTTGTGGACGATGAATCCAAGACCGAACTTGTTGAACGCCATCGAAGCACCGCTCAGCACCTCGACGACGATCGCGATCAGGACGATGAAGACGAGTAGTCCTCCACCCAGTGCCAGCCCCTTGAGAGCGCGGTTTGCGCGCACGTCGATCCGGGCCAGCCGAGATCTCTTTTGGTTCGGGGCCTTCCCGATCGGGCTCGGCTCAGTCGTGGCTAAAGAGGTCACCGGCGGCGCAGCGTAGAGAAGGTTCCATCCATGTGGCGTGCAGCATCGCCGGTCGTCACAAGCTTTCCAAATCTCGGTAACAGCTCGGTAACAAGTGTGAGAGCTGCCTCGCACATGCTTGTCGACACGCGTGGACGGCCGGACACGCGCCGCTTGCCACTTTCCGACCCGGCGAGCCTGAAGCCCGAATCTACTTAATGTTCGAAAGGAACTTCATCTTGCATCTCAAGAGGATGATCTGCTTGGGCGCCGCCGTCATGGGCGTTGCGGCTACCGCATCAGTCGCGAGCGCGTCCGCCGCCATCACGGAGGCCGGCTCCTCGCTCGTTTACCCGCTGGTCTACAAGTGGAGCACCGTATACACGGCCACCAAGATCAGCCCTGCCGCCGGTGGCTCGAGCACTGGCATCGCTGACATCAGCGCTTCGAGCCCGTCGGTCAACATCGGTGCGTCCGATGCCCCGATGACCTCGAGTCAGTACAGCAGCGACTCGCACAACGCCGTCGAGATCCCGTGGGCGCTGAGCGCGACTGACGTCGTCTACAACATCCCCGGCATCCATGCGGGTCTCAAGCTGAACGCGACGATCATGGCCGAGATCTATACCGGCAAGATCACATCGTGGGGCAGCTCGGCGATCGTCAAGCTGAACAAGAACTTCTCCAAGAGTCTGAAGAGGGCTGGAAAGATCACCCCGGTCTTCCGCTCGGATGGATCCGGCGACTCGTTCGTCTTCCAGAACTTCATGTCCAGGGGCGCAGGGAAGGTCTGGACCGCGCCGCCATCCACCTCATTCCCGGGCACCGTCGGCCAGGGTGAGAACGGCAACTACGGCGTCGCCGGTGAGGTCTCGAAGAACGCGGGCGCTGTCGGTTACGTCTCGGCCTATTACGCCCTGAGCCAGCACGGCATCTATCCCGCTTCGCTCGAGAATGCTGCGGGCAAGTTCGAGCAGGCCAACGGCGCCACCATCGAGGAGGCCGCCAAGTCCAACTCGACGGTCCCGTCGCAGGGCTCGGCGTTCACCTCGGCAGGCGGCGTTGAGATTGAGTACCCGTCCAAGAAGTTCAAGACGGCGTACCCGATCTCGACCTACACGTACGCGATCGTGAACAAGGGGTCAGGGTCGATCTCGGGTCTGCAGTCCTTCCTGAGTGGGCTGTGACCACCGGTCAGAAGTACGGTGGCGCGCTGAAGTTCTACGCGCTGCCGACAGGCATCGTGAACCAGGACAAGAGCCTGATCAACGGGCTCTAGGCCTCGGTCGAATAGGCCACGATTCAACGAGTTGGGCCCCGGTCTTCCGACCGGGGCCCAAGTTGTTTAAGGACTCGGCCGCGTTCAGCGGCCCGCGACTTCAGTTCAAAGCGCGGGAATCGGGCCGTGCGCCCCGACGATCCGGTCGAAGCGCCAGCCGCTCAGCTGCTCGCGGCTTCCCGCGAGGCCGACGACCACAGCGCCGGTGCGCTGCTCGATTGCGGCGAGCAGCCTGGCCAGGCGATCGCTGAGAGCGCGTCCGCGCGGGCTGTCGTCAAGCTGTGCGTCGGCAGAACCCTCCTCGAGGAGCACGGTCACGCGGTGCGGGTGGCGCAAGGCGATCTCTTCAACAAGTTGCTCGTCAGTGTCTGTCTCATCGACGATGGCGAGGATTTCACTCATGGAAGCGAGCTTCCTCCCAATCAGTTAAACGGTGATTAAGGCCAGTTAGGAATCGCATCGTAGTTCGCGTTCGTCTCGTGAGCGGGGTGTGAGCGCGATAGCTCTATACCCTGAGTTGACGTGCCTGAACTACCTGAGGTCGAGATAAGCGCCCGCCTGGTCGGAGCGGCCGTAACCGGCGCGGAGATCGAGTCGGCGCTGGCGCCTGGGATCAACGCGGTGAAGACCTTCGATCCGCCGCTGCATGCCCTGGCCGGCGCCGGATCACGGGGATCCGGCGACGGGGCAAGCTGTTCCTGATCGACCTGGACGGTCCCGAGACGAGCGCTGAGGACGCCGGCGGTCCAGCGGGACCGCCGGCGGAGTACACGCTGGTGGTACACCTGATGTCAGCCGGCCGCCTGCAGCTGTTCGACAAGCGTGCCTCGCTCCGGGACAAGACCTCGCGCGTGTTGCTGCGCCTGGCGGGTGGCGAGCGCGAGCTGCGCCTGCGGGAGTTCGGGACCAAGCAGCGGGCGTGGGTCAAGCTGCTGCGCCGCGAGGATGTCGATTCCGAGGAGACGCTTGCCGCGCTCGGGCCCGAGGCGTGGCCCGACACGCCCGACGCGCAGGCGCTGCGCGAGTTGCTCGATCAGCCGCGGCCGCTGTATGCGCTGCTGCGCGACCAGCACGTGATCGCCGGGATCGGACGGTCGTGGGTCGATGAGATCCTGCACACGGCGCGACTCTCGCCGTTCAAGCGTGGGGCGGACCTGACCGACGCCGAGGCAGTCGCGTTGCGCGAGGCGATCCATGACCGTCTGGACGGCGCCGTCTCGCACTACGAGCAGACGCTGGCGCTGCCGATCCCGGACAAGCTGCCGATGCCGCTCACGGTGCATCGCCACAACGGCGAGCCCTGTCCACGCTGCGGCACCACGTTGGAGGCTGTCTTCTACGAGGACTACGTGATGTGTTACTGCCCGGTCTGCCAGACCGAGGGCAAGGTTCTCAAGGATCGCCGCCTCAGCCGGCTGCTGAAGTAGCGCCGCACGACTTGTGCGCGCGTACTTGGCTTGACCATTCTTGATGGTGCTAGCTAACCTGGTCTCATCGGAGGGAATGACTTTGAAGGTCGACAGGTCTGATTCGACGGCGGTGTTCGAGCAGGTGGCCGGCGAGATCCGCCGCGCCATCCTCGACGGCGAGGCCAAGCCTGGTGAGCGGCTGCCACCGGCGCGCGACCTCGCGGCCGAACTCGGCGTCAACACCAACACGGTGCTGCGTGCGCTGCGCCTCCTGCGCGACGAGGGCCTGCTCGAGTTCCGTCGCGGACGGGGCGTCAGCGTCGCCGGCACGCCGGAGCGTGCGGCGGTGCTGGAGAAGGCACGCGAGCTCGTTGCGCTCTCCCGCAGCACGGCTACCGGCGTGACGAGGTGATCCGGATGATCGAGACCCTGCCTTAGGGCGCCTGGGGCCGTGAGAGGAACTCACGACCCCAGAGCCGAGCGTCTCAGCGCAGCAACCGCAGTGTGTTGAGGCCATCGTCGACGTAGACCAGGCCCTTGCCGCCGGGGGCGACGGCCAGGCCGAACAGCGATCCGGCGCCGGACTTCGCGTCGCCGGCCACGACCGCGACCTGCTTGCCCGCAGGGTGTGTCTCGACGATGTTCCCGTCGCCGGCGTTGGTGGTGATGATGTCGCCGTTCGGCGCGAGCTCGAGTCCGAGTGGCTGGTTGAGGTTCCCCCCCGACGTGAGCGTGATCCCTTGTCGGAGAGCGCGGTCGTGCGCGTCATCGCTCGGGGATCGCGATGATCCGGTTCTCCAGCGTGTCGGCGACGTAGAGCGTGCCGTTGGACGCGAGCGCCACGCCGGTCGGGCCGATCGCGAGCGCCGCCTTGTCGTCACGCCACGGGATGTTGTCGGCGACGACCGTCTCGCTCTGCACCTTCGGCATGCCGGACCGGTGCTCAGCGGATCCGCACGACGGTCGAGTTGTCGATCGTGTGCCGCCCCTTGCCGCGCCGCCGTTGAGCACGTTGCTGACGAACAGCGTCGTCGTCGAGCCCTGCGTCACGGTCGCCATGTCCCACGGGCCCTCGATGTTTTTTCCGGCGATCGTCTCGACCGCCTTGCCGCTCGATGTTGAGCACGATCAGGCAGCCGTACTGTGCGGTCGCCGACATGCCGTTGGTGGTTGGCAGGCTGCCGACGACGACGTAGCCGCCGGGCAGGATGCCCGAGCGCGGTCGTCAGACCGACGCCTCCGGGGCACTAGCCCGGAGCGACTTCGCGCTGATCGTCGCGAACACTGAGAGCTTTCCCGCCGGCGTGACCTGCACGATCGTCGTGCCGGTGCCCTGGTTGTTGGACTTGGCGTTGAAGTTGCTGACCAGGTAGTTCCCGGCCCTCTCGAGCCGGCGCTACGCCCTACGACCGCGATGCCGTACGGGTTCAGTCGCCGTTCGGTGGCACCGTGCGCCGATCGTCGTGATCCTGTGCAGCGAACCAGAAACGGCTTCGTGGTGCCGCTGCCCTGGGCCGAGGCGGCGACGGACATTCCTGCCACGGCGATGACTCCAACAGCAGTTGCGCTCGCGATTGCTCGCATAGCTCTCGACATTCTGTGGATCTCCTTGTCGGATCGGAAGGGCTGACCGTTCTCCTCTCAGACGCGATCCGGCAGAGATTCCTTCCCGGCTCGTCGCTGCGGGTGCAGCAGCGCAGGGTGCGTAGTCGGGGCGGCTACGGCCGAAGATCCGAGTCTGAGGATGCTGAACCCGACAATCTGCAAGGACCCAAGCCAGAGATTCGGGAAGCGCTCGGTAATCGCGCGAATTTCGAATCTCTACGGCCGCGCGGGGCAGTTTGTCGGTTTGAGCAGGTTTACGGCAAGCCGGCCGTCTTGGGCAGCGGAGCCGTCGGCGGACACCACCATCACCACGGTGGTGGTGGTTCAGAGTTCGCCACGCTGTTGGCCGACCTCACCGACCCGACTGAGACCGACCCGACCGCGGGTGCGGATAGCAGCATCTTGACGGCCGACGTGAACAGCACGACGCTCTGAGCCGCGCGGTCCCCGGACCGCACCCTGCCCGCTCTCCATTACGATCCGCCCATGACACTCGAGATTGGCGATGATGCGCCCGACTTCACCCTTCCGACCAGGATCGGGAACCCGGTGACGCTTTCCAAGCTCCGCGGCAAGCCCGTTGTCCTGTACTTCTATCCCAAGGCGGACACCCCCGGGTGCACGACGCAGGCCTGCGGTGTGCGCGACCATCGCACCGACTACGCCAAGTTCGATGCCACCGTGCTCGGCGTCTCGCCCGACCCGGTCAAGCCGATCGCCAAGTTCGCTGACAAGTTCGACCTCGGCTTCACGCTGCTCTCCGATGAGGACCACAGCGTTGCCGAGTCCTACGGCGTGTGGGTGCAGAAGTCGATGTACGGCCGCACCTACATGGGCAACGAGCGCACCACCTTCGTGATCGGCGCCGACGGCAAGATCAAGGACATCTTCCGCAAGGTGAAGCCGGCGGAGCACGACGAGAAGGTGCTGGCCGCTTTGGCCGCCTGAGCAACGGCGGGTGCTCGGGCTTCGAGGCCGAAGCTCCAGAGGACGGCCACCCGCCACGGGTGCGCGTCAGAGGTCGGTGCGCGGGGCCGATCGTGGCACATGAATGATTCCTCTCGATCTGGGGTACGGAGCGCATGCGGACCGATTGAGAGAGGGGATTCCCATGGCAGATCCTGGTTGGTTGCGTCCTGGTCGTCTTGCGAGGAGCGGCAGGACTGCGCTGACCCGCCTCCGACTCGTCCGTCGCTCGGTTGCCGCGGCGGGAGCGCTCATCTGCGCCGTCCTGTTGGCGTCCGGTGCTGCGACCACGTCCGCTGCGACGACACATGCCGTTAAGAGGCACGCGTCCACCAGGTCTGCGGCGTCCGCGAGTCCTTCCTGCCCATGGCTGAACCAGTCGCTTCCCGTCAGTGAGCGGGAGAACATGTTGATGTCCGCGATGACCCTCCCGGACAAGATCAACATGCTCACCGGGGGTGGATTCAGCGAGCCGTATGTGTTCACCACCCCTGGAATCCCGAGCCTCTGCATCCCGCAGATGGGTCAGGAGGACGGTCCGCTGGGTCCTGGTGACGGTCTGACGGCTGTGACCCAGATGCCATCCGCCGTGTCCGTGGCTGCCAGCTTCGACACATCGCTCGCCCGGCAGTACGGGGCGGTGGTCGGCTCTGAGGAGCGGGCGAAGGGAGCGCTGGTCGACCTCGGACCGACGGTCAACATCGACCGCGATCCGCGTTGGGGGAGGTCGTTTGAGGCGTACACGGAGGATCCGTTCCTCAACTCCGCGCTGGCCGTCGCGGACATCGACGGTGTGCAGAGTCAGGGCGAGATGGCGCAGGTCAAGCACTTCGCGGTCTACAACCAGGAGACCAACCGCAACACCACCGCTGACAACGCGATCGTGAGCACGCGGGCGATGCACGAGATTTACCTGCCGGCCTTCTGGGCCGCAACTCACAAGGCCAAGGCGGCATCGGTGATGTGCTCGTACAGCACGATCAACGGTCAGGCGGCCTGCCAGAACAACTACCTGCTGCGGACCACGCTGGACCAGCGCTGGGGCTTCCCCGGTTGGGTGGAGTCTGACTACCAGGCAACCCACTCGACAGTCCCGTCCATCCTCGCGGGCATGGATCAGGAGATGCCGGCTCCCCAGTACTACGGCTCGGCACTGCAGTCAGCCGTCCAGGACGATCAGGTCAGCATCGGCGTCATCAACGGGGCGGTGCGCCGGATCGTCCGCGAGTTGTTCCGCTTCAACGAGTTCAACAACCCGCCGACCGGCACAACCAGCGCAACGGCGACAAACCAAGCGGATCAGGCTGTCTCGACCTCCGTCGCCGAGGCCGGCACGGTGCTGCTCAAGAACGATGACCGGACGCTGCCGCTGCATCCGAGCAGCGGGGACTCGATCGCTGTGATCGGGCCGGCCGCGTCGGCCGCACCGACCGACACCGGTGGGGGCAGCGCCTACGTCACCGCGCCGTTCAACGTGACGCCGCTGCAGGGAATCCAGGCCGCAGCCCCGGCCGGCACGACCGTCAACTACGTGCAGGGACTCCCGACCGACACGTCGCTGTCACCGATCCCGACCACGGACATCACTCCGGCGTATTCATCGACGAACTATGGAGGCAGCTACACCGGCACGCTGACGGCTCCGGAGACCGGCACCTACGTGCTGGCGTTCCAGAACCCCGGCAGCTATACGACGACATATCTGTCGCTTGACGGCAAGCAGATCCTCGCGAACCCGGGCACGCCGCCCGTCTCGACCTACTCGGTTGCGGTCGAGCCTGACGGCCGGGCAGCAGTACACGCTCAACCTCTCGGGTGGCGGTCCCTCCGCCAACCTCAGCTGGGCTATGCCGTCGGACGTTCAGCCCGGAATCCAGCAGGCGGTCGCCGCGGCCAAGGCGGCCACGACCGCAGTAGTCGTCGTCTCCGACGACACCGAGTCGGAGGCGGCCGACCGTGTCGGACTGAACCTGCCGTCGGCGCAGGACGAGCTGATCTCGGCCGTTGAGGCGGCCAATCCGCGCACCGTCGTAGTCGTCGACGCCGGCGCACCCGTGGCGATGCCGTGGCTCGGCCAGGCAGGAGCGGTCCTCGATGCGTGGTACCCCGGCGAGAGCAACGGTACGGCGCTCGGTGCGGTCCTGTTCGGTCAGGTCGATCCAGGGGGTCACCTTCCGGTCACCTTCCCGACGAGCCTCGCGCAGGTGCCCGCTGGCAGCGCCAGCCAGTTCCCCGGTGTCAACGGCCAGGTCGACTACAGCGAGGGGATCGACGTTGGCTATCGCTATTACGACGCCAACAAGGAGACGCCGCTGTTCCCATTCGGCTACGGCCTGTCCTACACCCAGTTCAGGTTCAGTCATCTGCGCGTCACGCCGTCCAGCGTGAATAACTCGAGCTCGACCCCGGGGGCCACCAGCTGCAATTGCAACGGGCAGTCTCGGAATCAGGTGACCGTCTTTGCGACCGTCACCAACACCGGGAAGGTGGCCGGCTCGGAGGTTGCGCAGTTGTACCTCGGAGACCCCGCCGTGGCGGGGGAGCCGCCGAGGCAGCTGAAGGGCTTCGACAAGGTGTACCTGCGGCCGGGCGAGTCAAGGACCGTGGCGTTCAAGCTCAATGGTCACGACCTCTCCTACTGGGATGACGCCGCCAACGGCTGGGTGCTTCCGGACGGCGACTTCAAGGTCTACGTCGGAGACTCCTCGGCGCTCGCGAACCTGCCGATGCAGGCAGGCTTCCGCGTCTCGCATACGGTCGGAGCGCGGTACTCGACCCTCAGCGCCCCGGCCACGATTGACGCGGGTGGCACCGCGAAGGTGACCGCGACGCTGGTCAATCACGGCGACTACGCGATGCCACATGCCAGCTTCATCCTTGGGGCGCCCTCCGGCTGGAAGGTCGTCAACCCGCACCCGGTCAACATCGCTGCGGGCCAGACGGTCACCGAGAGCTTCAAGGTGACCGCGCCGTCCGGCTCGGCGCCCGGGACACGCCACCTGTCGGTGAAGGTCGGGTCCGGTGGCCGTGCGGGTGTGACCGAGGGCACGGGCACGATCGCCGTTCCGTACGCCTCGCTGTCCGCGGCCTACAACAACACCGGGATCAGCGACGACGCGAACGAGGCCGCGGCCAACTACGACGTGGTTGGCGACAGCTTCTCCGCGCAGGCGCTGGCGGCGGCCACACCGACCCCGCTCACGCCTGGCGACCAGGTCACGGTCGACGGAACCACGCTCACGTGGCCTGACGTGGCGGCCGGCACGCCGGACAACGTGGTGACCAGCGGACAGACCGTCGACATCTCCGGCAGTGGAACGGACCTCGGGATCATCGGGGCCAGCCAGAACGGCACCGCGAGCGGAACCGTCACGATCAACTACACGGACGGAAGCAGCAAATCGTTCAACCTGAACATGTCCGACTGGTGGGCCAATTCGGCTGCCGTCGGCAACCAGATCCTGACGACGACGAGCTCCTGGAACTACCAGACCAACCCGCTTGGTCCTCATCCCGTGAGCGTCTATTTCGCCGCACTGCCGCTCGATCCGAGCAAGACCGTCGCGTCGGTCACGCTGCCGAGCCTGAGCGGCGGGACGGGCACCACCGCGATGCATGTCTTCGCGATGGCGGTCGGCAACGGGAGTCCGACGACTGGACAGGCGTACCCGTCGGTCGCCGCTGCCTATGACACGGCGGCGATCAGCGACAACTCCGATCCATCGGCGGCCGACTATGACGGCACCGGCGAGAGCTTCTCTGCGCAGGCGCTCGCCGTCGGGACGCCGTACCCGCTCACGTCCGGCGGTCAGGTGACGATCGGCGGCACCACGTTCACGTGGCCGACGCCGGTGGGAGCCCCAGACAGCGTGATCGCCGACGGTCAGACGATCGATGTGTCAGGGTCGGGCACCGAGCTGGGCTTCCTTGGCGCGGCCGGGTTCGGTTCGGCAAGCGGGACCGGCACGATCACCTACACCGACGGCACCACCCAGACCTACAGCCTCAGCATGGCGGACTGGTACAACAACGCAGCAGTTCCGGGCGGTGAGATCGCCAATACCTCGTCGAGCTGGAACTTCTCCAGCAGCACGCAGACCCCTCACCCGGTGAGCGTGTATTACGAGTCGGTCCCGTTGCAGTCGGGCAAGACGGTGGCCTCCGTGACCCTGCCGATCATCAGCACCGGTGTCGGAGACAACGTCAACGCGATGCATGTCTTCGCGATCGCAGTCGGTTCAGGCACTCCGACGAGCCCATAGGGACGCTTGGGGTGGGTGGAACGGGTCGCGCCCAATCCACCCACCCCGACACCCGATCACCCCTGCGGTTCGAGCGCCTGCGATGAACCGTCCGCGCGCAACACACCGGTCGAGACATCGAGTGCGTCGGAGCCCAGGCCGTCGGGTGCCGTCAAGCCTTCGTCGGTGGTGGCCTGGGCCCCCCGCATCGAGCGCTTGAAGCGCAGCGCTGGTCGCTCGACGAACCTGTACGTGAGGGTCGCCAGCACGATCGTGACGATGAGTACCAACACGAGGTTGATCGCGAGCCCGGACCATCCGCCCTCGGTCAGCCCGTGCACTCGAAGCCATCCGATCACCGGGTAGTGCCAGAGATAGACGCTGTAGGAAATCAGGCCCGCGGCCACCAGCGCCCTGCTTTCGAGCAGGCGCACGGGCCGTCTCGCCCGGGCGCCCTCGCCGAGCGTCGCCGGACAAACCACCGCGGCCAACATCATCGCGATCCCGAGCGCTTCGCCCGTGTTCTGGAGCTGGTAGCCCTGCTCGTTGTTGCCCAGGGTCCAGGCACAAGCTGCGAGCAGGAGGGCGCCGAAGCTGAACGCGGCCGCCCGCCACCACCGAGGCAGCCGCAGCCGTCCGTCCACGAACTCGGTGTGGAACACCGCCACAGCCATCCCGAAGCTGAATAGGTCCGCCTGCGTCCAGAAGCTCTGCTGGACGATCACGCCGACGCTGACCGGCGATGAGCCCTGTGGCCCGGCGAGCAGGTGGGCATCGACGAGCTTGCCGGATAGCCCGATGAGCAGCATCAATGCGGGCGGCCCGAGAAGGACGGCCACGCGTGCGCCGCGGTCGGCGAAGCGCCGCGCTACCACGGCGGCCGCGAGCACGAGCACCGGGAGCATGAGGTAGAAGACCAGCTCGACGGCCAGCGACCACGCCGGCGTGATTCCTGTCTCGAACGTGGCGGCGTGGTAGTTCATGACCAGCGTGGCCGACTGCAGGAGAACGAGTGGATCGGTGATCCGTCCGACGTTCAACAGGCCATCGGCTCCGTGCAGTCGCCCGTTCGCTCCCCGGACGACAGCAGCACCGAACACGAGCGCGACGAGCAGCAGGATTACCAGGTACGCCGGTGCGATTCGCAGCCCGCGGTTGCGACCGTACGCGCGGACTGAGGGCAGCCTGACTCCGCGGGCGATCGCCGCGGCGAACGGACGGTAGAGCAGGAACCCGGACAGCGTGAAGAACAGCGTCAGCCCAACCGCCAGCGCCGACAACAGGTGACCGTTCGGGCGGAGCCGAGCAGCCCAGGCGTGGGCGACGAAACCCGCCAGACGTGGTCGACGACGATCAGCAGCGCCGCGATCCCACGCAGCCCCTCAATTCCCGAGAGCCGAACGCCGGTCGACGGGACGACTCCGGCCGGCGCGTTGGTGATCGCGGCCTAGCCGCATGTCGCCGCCCAGCCGAACACTGCCCGGCAGGCAGCCAGGCCGACCAACCCCAGTAAGAACGTCAGGAATCTCACCCGTTGACTCCCACTGACGATCGCCCCAAATCACCGGCAACCAGCCGGTCCGGAGACTCTACCGGACAATCTAGCATTGCCCAGGGTCATCCGGCGACATAAGCCAGTTGCGCGAGGCCAGGTTTGAGACAGGCTTTTAGACTTCCAGCGGTGTCTGGGCGGCCCGAGGTTCGATTCGAGCTGTTCCCGGCCGACCTCGATCGGTTCGTTGACTTCTACGTCCGCGTGCTCCGATTCGAGCTCGCCGCTGACCGTCGGCACGAAGAGACTCCCTACGTCTATATGAAGCGTGGAGGCATTCGCATCGGCGCGCTCGAGGCGTGGGAAGAGGTCGATCCCCGGGTCCGGTCGGTGCCCTACGGGGTCGAGGTCGTGATCGAGGTGGACGACCTCCAGGCGGAGCGAGACGCTGTGGTCGCCGCCGGCCATCCGCTCGCCGAGGACATCTGCCGAAGGCCCTGGGGCCTCGAGGACTTCCGGCTGTTCGATCCCGACGGATACTACCTGCGGATCACGACCCCGACCGGTTCGGATCGCGACCACGAACCGACAGGTAGCGCCTGAGCGCGATCACAGACCAGATCGCCTCGACCACGCCGAATGGCCAGGCGCCGGACAGGAACCCGTAAGCGCTGGAGAGCGCGCAGCCGAACGCGAAGGCCAGGATGAAGAGGCGATGCCGGGTCTCGAGCGCGTACATCAGCATCATGAACGTCAGCGCGCAGGCCCCGTAGATCGTCAGCACGTGCCGAGTCTAGGCTCGCACCTGAGCCATCCGGGGCGCGCGACCCTGCGGCCGGTCGCCGCGCCTGCCGATAAAGGTGGAATGACCACGCCGTCGATCTCGCCCGCCTACCAGCAGATCGTCGACTGGTACCGGGACTTCCAGGCCGTTCAGGGCTCGCAGCCGGTCCAGATGCTGATCACAAATGGAGCTCCGGACGAAGCCGCCGATCAGCCCAAGCAGACCGACTCGAGCACACCGACGATCGACATCATCGCCTGAGGCGCTCGCCCCAGAGCGCCTCGGCGTTGTCCTGCAGGGACTGCTCGGAGCGGTGCATCGTCAGGGTTCGGAACTCGGCGAAGGTCACGTATCGGGTCGTACGCATCCTCGCATCGAGCGTGAAGTCCTGACTCGCCAGCTCGACGTTCAGCGCCAGCTTGAGCCACGGGTACCTTGCATCGGGAGCGTGGCCGACGCACGGATGGATCGTGGTCATGTCGATCCTGCGGATGCCGACTCCCAGCTCCTCGAGCAGCTCGCGCTCCAGGCACTGCTCGAGCGTTTCCCCGTGCTCCCAGCCGCCGCCGGGGAGTTCCCACGTGTCGTCGCGGTTCTGCATCACCAGCAGCCGGTTCTCCGGATCGAACACGAGCGCCTTGACCGACACGCGGTAGAACGTGCTGGGGACCGCGTAGCCGTTCATCAGCGGAACCAGTACCGCCGCTTCGGCGTCCCGTCGCCCGCGGCAATCGACTCGAACCGGCCCCCGCAAGCCTCGATCACACCTGCTGAGGCGCTGTTGTCCACATCGCAGGTCACGAGCACATCGTCGACACCCACTGCCCGCGCGATTACCAGCCCCTGGCGCAGGATCTCGGTTGCATACCCGCGCCGGCGCAGTGACGGAATCACGGCGTAGCCGATGTGGCCGCCGTAGGTGGCAAGCCAATCGTTCAGCTCGTGCCTGATCGAGATCCGGCCAACCAGGGCTCCGTCCATGGCGGCCGCGAGGAATGTGGAGGGCACCCAGCGCACGGGTAGCTGCTCGCCGCGGCTGTTCGCCTCCCGGCGCTGCAGGTACGCGCTCCACGGCTCGCTCGGGAGGTAGTCGAGCAGGAACGGAAACGCGTCGGCGCGCATGGCCTCGTGCGCCGCCCGCGCGGCCGCCTCGTCCTCCATGCGGAACGGCCGCAGCCGCAGCATCTGATCGAGCAGTGCTCGCTCCAGGGTTGCGCCATCCATGAGCGCGCAGACTACCGTGGCCCCGGAGGGCGCTGCCTTCGCCTCAGAGTTCCTGCGCGAAACGGACTAGGAGAGACCCTCGCGCGCCTCGCGCACGAGCGTCACTGCTTCCGGGAAAACGACCGCCATCACTGAGCGCAACTGCTCGGCCTGCTGCTCGGTCGTCCCCTGGATGTTCACGCGGTTCATCGCGGCGACCGTCAGATCGACTGCGAGCTTGATCGCGTTGTCCGCCCACGCAATGCGCTGGGCTCCCTGCATCTGCTCGGCGAACTCACCGAGGCGCCGCTGGATCTCATTCGGATCTCCGAAGAGATCGCCAAAGCCGCTTCCTTCCATTCCCCAATCGTACTCCGCGGCCGCTGGATCGCCCCGGCATCCCGTCATTTCGTTCGGCACTCTAAGATCGCGCCGTAATGACCACCGTCGCTGCCGATCAAGTCCAGTACGAATCGAGTGTCCGCTTCCGTTGGGCGATCGTGGCTTTTGCCGCCGCGATTCTGCTCGTCGTCTCACAGCTGATCCAGCTGTCCGGCGCGCAGCCGCCGGTGAGTGAGGCGACGATCACGCTGATCACCGAGAACCAGCGCGCGACGGTCGACATCATCGGCGCGATCCTCGACATGGGCGGATTGCTCGCGCTGGCCGCGCTGCTCAACTGGCTTCACCGCATTGCGCAGGCTCGGCAGCCGGGGCTCAAATCCCCAACCCGCTGGGTCGCCGTCGGCGGTGCCGTGCTCGCGGCGGTGATGGCCGTCGTCTACACGGTGCTCTTCACCGAGAAGGCGCATCAGTTCGTCACCACGGGCAACCAGAGCTACCCCGAGGCCCGGCACCTCTTCAACTCGGCCGTTTGGTTCATCCCCCAGCTCGTGTTGGAGCTCGGGAACCTGCTGCTCGCCGTTGGCGTGGTCCTCGTCGCACTCAGCGTCATGCGCGTCGGCCTGTTCAACCGCTGGCTCGGGTACGCGGGCGTGATCTCGGGTGCTCTCTTCATCATCGGTATCCCCGTGCTCACCCCGGTCGTTCAGGGCTTCTGGCTCGTCGGGACCGCCGTGCTGCTTGCCGGCCGCTGGCCGAGCGGCGACCCGCCGGCATGGCAGTCGGGGATAGCCGTGCCCTGGACCCCGGTGCAGCGGCCGCCCGACCAACGCGGCACGCGCGGACAGCGCGAACGCCGCCGGCGCGTATCAGACCAGGAAGCGCTCGCCGCGGTCCAGCAAAACGAAGCCCCGCCGAATCCTCGGGCGGGGCGTAGTAAGCGCAAACGGCGTAAGTAACGCCGGCGCTGATGGGGCCGGTCTTGCTTGACCGGCCCCGCGGAGGGTGTGGCCAGCGGGCCACACCCCTTAGTGAAGCCCTACCTACTCGTCGCCTGCCGCCTGTTCGGCTTGGATTTTTGCTTCGAGTGCGGCCATTACGGTGGGGTCGCGTAGTGTGGTGACGTCGCCTAGTGCGCGGCCTTCGGCGATGTCACGTAGTAGGCGGCGCATGATCTTCCCCGACCTGGTTTTGGGTAGGTCGTCGGCGAAGATGATCCGCTTGGGTCGTGCGAATTTGCCGATGCGTTCGGCGACGCCGGCACGGATTTCGTCTTCGATCTCGGGTGTGCCGTCGATCGTGCCTTGGAGGGTCACGAACGCGGTGATCGCTTGGCCGGTGAGGTCGTCGGTTTGGCCGATGACGGCGGCTTCGGCGACGGAGTCGCAGGCGACGATCGCGGATTCGACCTCGGCGGTGGATAGCCGGTGGCCGGAGACGTTGACGACGTCATCGACGCGGCCGATCACCCAGAAGTACCCGTCTTTGTCTTTGCGGGCTGCGTCACCGACGAAGTAGGTTTCCTTGCCGAACTTCGCGAAATAGGTCTCGACGAAGCGGTCGTCCTCCTTGTAAATGGTGCGCAGCATCGATGGCCACGGCCGCTTGAGGACCAGGAGCCCTTGGCCCTCTTCGATCGGTTTGCCCTCGCGCTCGTCGACGACCTCGGCGAGGATCCCGGGTAGCGGCAGGGTCGCCGACCCTGGCTTGGTGGAGGTGATGCCCGGCAGGGGCGAGATCATGATCGACCCGGTCTCGGTCTGCCACCACGTGTCGACGATCGGGCAGCGCTCCCCGCCGATCACCTTGTAGTACCACAGCCACGCCTTCGGGTTGATCGGCTCACCAACAGTCCCGAGCAGCCGCAGCGAGGTCAGGTCGAACTTGTCGGGGTGCTCGGCTCCCCACTTGATGCATGCCCGGATCGCGGTCGGGGCGGTGTAGAAGATCGTCGCCTTGTAACGCTGCACAAGCTCCCACCAGATCCCGCGGTGCGGGTAGTCCGGCGCGCCCTCATTCATGATCCCGGTCGTGCCGTTGGCACAACGGCCCGTAAACGATGTAGGTGTGGCCGGTGATCCAGCCGACATCCGCGCAGCACCAGTAGGTGTCGGTGTCGGCATGGATGTCAAAGACGTTCTGATGCGTGCTCGCGGCGCCGGTCAGATACCCGCCGGTGGTGTGCAGGATCCCCTTCGGCTTCGCGGTCGACCCCGAGGTGTAAAGGATGAACAACGGGTCCTCGGCATCCATCGGCTCCGCCGGGCACACGATCGGCGGCGGCCTCGACGATCTCGTGATACCAGACATCACGGCCCGCCTTCATCTCACACTCGGTGCCCTTCGACGCGCACCACGATGATGTGCTCGCAGATGCTCCAAAGAGCCCATCACCGCGTCGACCTGCTGCTTGATCGGCGCGATCTTGCCCTTGCGTGCCGCGCCGTCAACGGTGATCAGCGCCTTGGCCTCCGAGAACTCCATCCGCTCACGCACCGACTCCGCCGAGAAGCCGCCGAACACCACGTTGTGCACCGCGCCGATACGCGCGCACGCGAGCATCGCGACGACAACCTCAGGGATCATGCCCATGTAGATCCCGACGACATCACCCTTGCCGATGCCGAGGTCCTTCATCGCGTTCGCGAACTTCTCGCACGCGCGCCAACAGATCGGCGTAGGTGATGTCCTGCTCGTCGCCCTCCTCACCATGCCAGTGATACGCGACACGGTCACCCAGACCGTTCTCCACATGACGGTCAAGGCAGTTGTAGGAGACGTTCAGCTTGCCGCCGACAAACCACTTGTAAAACGGCGGGTTCGAATCATCCAGCACCTGGTCCCACTTCTTGAACCAGTGCAACCGCTCCGCCTGGCTGACCCACCAGCCCTGCCAATCCGCGTCCGCCTGCGCATAGATCGCCGGATCCTGCAGGTTCGCGTTCTTCGCGAACTCCGCAGGCGGATCAAAACGCTCGATCTCAAGCATCGCCGCGAGCTCCCGCTCAAGCTCATGCTCATCACGAGTCGTATTACCAGTAGCCATTCTCGGTCTCCCTCGCTGTCAAACGCGGGAAGCGCCCGACCTGGCAGGTCGGGCGCAGTCCACGGTTTGGAGTTTTTGTACGGCGAGCGCTAGCCGACCGGGAGGACGGAGCGCTTGTAGACGGCCTGCATGATGTCAGCGCAGGCGATGTAGAGGGCGACAGCGCCCGTTGCGATACCGACGTAACCGCCCGCATGGATCATGCTCGAGCTGGCACCGGAGTTTCCGATCCCGAGCAGGATGAACGTCACGGTCAGCAGCAGGAACAGCAGCGACAACGCCCGCGGTGAGGCGAACGTGCACAGGAACAGCATGCCGGTGAAGATTCCCCACATCCACAGGTACAGGCCCAGCGCTGCGTCGATCTCCTTCGCTGGGAGCTGGGCGACGTTGAAGCTCACGAGGAAGAAGAACGAGATCCAGAACGCGCCGAACGACGAGAACGCAACGGCGCCGAACGTGTTACCGGTCCGGAACTCCCACATCCCTGCAAGCAACTGCGCGAGCCCGCCGAACGCGAACGCCATGCCGAGCACGATCGGGAAGGTCGCCGGACCGCCACCAACGATGTTGGCGTTGACGAAGCTCAGCACCAGGGTCGTCAGACCGAAGCCCGACAGGCCCAGCGGCGCGGGGTTCGCCGGAAGCCACCCGGCACCTCCGGTCATTGCTGATGCGCCGGCCTGCCTACCTGATGCAAGCCCCTCTTCTGACTGTGGCCAACTTCTCTCCTCTCCTAAGAGAATATGTGACATTTGTCACATTACGCCTCAAGGCGGCGCGTTCCTGCACCAATCTCCGGACGGCTGAAGCACTGCGCCGAACGGCGCAACGAGCACGCCGAACGGCGCGCGCTCATGGCGCGCTGTCCGGCGTGCTCGTGGCGAATGGCACAGGCGCCCGCTTGCAGGGATATCCTGTTCAACCGAGAGTGGGGTTCTTCATCGGTGTTGTCGTGGGATGGGCGATCGCGGCCTCTGCGGTCGCGGCGATTCGCCTCCTGCGGCCACCGCGGGTGATCTCGAGCGAGGTCCGCGCCATGCAGACGGCGTTGCACGCCGCCAACGGCATGCTTCCGGACCTTCGCCGCGGCCTCTCCGAGGAGTCGGCCAAGAAGGTGATGCCGCACCTGCGGACGCTCACCCAGGCCTCTGCGGTGGCCCTCGGTGACCGCGCGCAGGTGCTCGCCTTCGAGGGCATCGGCCACGATCACCATCACGCCGGCGACCAGCTGATCCGGATCACCGCGCCGGCCGCGCGAGGACCGGCTGCACGTCGAGTCGCAGATCAGCTGCGAGCAACCGGACTGCCCGTTCGGACCAGCCATCGCCGCGCCGCTGCTCGTCGCCGGCGAGCTCGTCGGGCTCGTTCGTCGCGCTCTACACGCGTGGGCATCGCGTGACCCCGAACGACACGCGGACGGTCGCCGAGGCGGCCAGCCTCGTCAGCGCGCAGCTCGAGCTGAAGGCGATGGACGAGCAGGCTGAGCGCCTGGCTCGCGCCGAGCTCCGAGCTCTGCGCGCGCAGATCTCCCCGCACTTCATCTACAACGCGCTGGCGGCGATCGCCGAGCTACATCCATTCGAATCCCGAGGAGGCGCGCGAGCTGCTGACCGAGTTCGCCGAGTTCACGCGATACGCCTTCCGCGGTCAGCGCCCGTACGTCACGCTCGCCGACGAGCTCAACTACGTGGAGAAGTACCTGCGGCTCGAGCGCGCGCGCTTCGGCGACCGCCTGCAGGTGCGCCTGCAGGTCGAACCCGAGGTGCTCCCGGCGGTGGTGCCCGTTGCTCTCGCTTCAGCCGCTGGTCGAGAACGCCGTCCGCCACGGGGTCGAGAAGCGTGGCTTCGGTCGGATCGAGATCGTCGGCCGCCACATCGACGCCGACGTCGAGCTGCGGGTCTCCGACAACGGCGTCGGCATGGATCCCGAACGCGCCGCGACGGTCCTGGCCGGTCAGGGCGGCGGCGTCGGGATCGCCAACGTGCAGGCGCGGCTGCAGTCCACCTTCGGTCCCGGCTACGGACTCGAGATCGCGAGCGAGCCCGAGCACGGGACCACCGTGACGATGACGCTGCCGAAGTTCAGGGCTGGGGTGCGGGCGGCATGACGCGCGTGCTCGTGGTCGATGACGAGGGCCCGGCGCTCGAGGATCTCGGGCGGCTGCTCGAGACCTCGCCGAACGTCGAGGACGTCGTCTTGGCAGGCGGCGCCGCCGAGGCGCTGCGGGTGCTCGGTGAGCACCAGGTTCGACGTGGTGTTCATGGACGTGCGGATGCCCGGCATCGACGGGCTCGAGCTCGGAAAGGCGCTGCAGCGATTCGCCGACCCGCCGGCGCTGGTGTTCGTGTCGGCCTTCGAGGACGGCGCGGTCGTCGGTCTTCGAGCACGGCCTGCAACCGCTCGACTACCTGATGAAGCCCGTCTCTCGCAGCGCGCGTCGAGCAGGCGCTCGAGC
The DNA here is from genome assembly GCA_963818135.1 of uncultured Actinomycetota bacterium. Classification (GTDB taxonomy): domain Bacteria; phylum Actinomycetota; class Thermoleophilia; order Solirubrobacterales; family Solirubrobacteraceae; genus Palsa-465. The sequence continues at coordinate 52,340 of CAWFRF010000011.1, read as the reverse complement.
GCGTCAGGCGGCAGCGCCGGACGAGCCGGCGGACCGCCGCGGCGAGTCGACCGAGACGACGTCGAGATCATTCCTGTCGAGCACCAGCGCGGCGGCGCCACCAGGCTGCTTGACCGCTCGACCGTGCTCTACGTCCAGGCGGAGGGCGACTACGTGCGCATCCACGCCGACAGCGGCCGCTTCCTGGTTCGCACGGCTCTGTCCGACATCGAGCAGCGCTGGGGCCAGCATGGCTTCGTGCGCGTGCACCGCAGCTACGTCGCCAACCTGCGCCGCGCCGTCGAGATCCGCCCGCAACTTGGCGGCGCGGTCACGATCGTGATGGCCGACGGCAGCGAGGTGCCGGTGGCGCGCCGCCAGGTGGCGGATCTGCGCCGGAGGTTGCGGATGTGAGCCCGAGCCCGCCCAGCCGCCGCTCGCGATTTGTCCCACCCAACCCGGCGAACCCCCCGGCCGCCTGCGTCTGCCGCGCCGTGGCCTGCGCTCCCCGCGTGAGGAGCTGGCCGAGGCGACGGCTCACGGCCACGTCTACCTGCATCGGCCTGCAGCGCGCGCAGCTGACGCTCTCGCTGCTGGCGCTGGTCGCATTCGGTGCGATCTTCGGCGTGCTGCCGATCGCGCTCTACCTGGTGCCGGCGCTTCGCAACGGGTGCAACTGCTGGGTGTGCCGTTGGCGCTGTGGATCGTGGTCGTGCCGATGCTGCCCGTGTTCTGCGCGATCGGCTGGATCTATGCGCGGCGCGCCGACGCCGTCGACGACTCCTTCCGCGAACTGGTCGAGCGTTGATCGTCGCGCTGTTCGCCGTGGGTGCTGTGACGTTCGGCACCCTCGGACTCGGCACCTGGGGCGTGCGCTTCGCGCGCACGACCTCCGACCTGCTGGTCGCCAGCCGCATGGTGACCCCGTGGTGGAACGCCGCGGCGATCTCCGGCGAGTACCTGTCGGCCGCGAGCTTCCTCGGGATCGCCGGCCTCGAGATGCAGATCGGCGCGAGCGCGCTGTGGCAGTCGCTCGGCTTCACCGCCGGTTACCTGGCGCTGCTGCTGTTCGTGGCGGCGCCGCTGCGTCGCTACGGCTCCTACACGATCCCCGACTTTGCCGAGGCGCGCCTGCACAGCCCGGCGCTGCGGTCTGGTCGCGGCTGCGATCGTGCTGGTGATCGCCGGCTTCTACCTGGTGCCGCAGCTCAAGGGCGCCGGTCTCGCGCTGAACGTCGTGGTCGGCTCGCCCTACTGGGTGGGGGTGGTGGTGGTCGCCGCGATCGTCGCCGTCAACGTCGCGCTCGGCGGCATGCGCGGGATCACCTACGTGCAGGCATTCCAGTTCTGGATCAAGGTCTTTGCGATCGCGGTCCCGGCGATCGTGCTGCTGATCCACTTCGGTGGTCTGCCCGAGCGGGCGGCGCTGTTCGGGGAGGCGCTGCCGCACGCCGGAAGCTCCGGGTTCACGGTGAGGCTGAGCGAGCGCGAGCGCGTGCAGTTCCCGGAGCCGGCGAGCTTCATCATCCACGGACACCGCGTGGACGTGGAGGCCGGGGCATGGGTGACGCTGCCGGCGCGACACGACGTGCGCATCCCGCCCCATGGGATCGTGCCCGGTCACCGAGGGTACGCCGGCGCTGCGCGGCAAGGCGTGGTCGCGCCCCGTCGGCGGCACCGGTCGCGGCGCCCCGCTGCTCGTCTACTCGCTGTTGATCGCGACGTTCCTGGGCACGATGGGGCTTCCGCACGTGCTCGTTCGCTTCTACACCAATCCCGACGGTCACGCGGCTCGCCGCACGACGGTGCGCGTGCTCGGGCTGCTGTCGATCTTCTACCTGTTCCCGGCGGTCTATGGAGCGCTCGGCCGGGCGTTGACGCCGCAGCTCTACATGACCGGCCAGACCGATGACGTCGTGCTCTCGCTGCCGCGATCGGCCTGGCCCGGCGCCGGCGGCGACGATCCTCACGGCGGTCCTATGCGCGGGCGCCTTCGCCGCCTTTCTCTCGACCTCAAGTGGCCTGCTCGTCTCGCTCGCCGGCACCTTCAGCCACGACGTGTTGCCGCGCCTGAGCCACAGCGTCCCGTCTAGGGCCGCGATCCGCCGGCTCCACTTCCGCTCGGCAGCCGTTGGCGCGATCGTGATCCCGACGCTGGTCGCGCTGGTCGCCCAGGGCGTCGACATCGCGATCCTCGTCGGCTGGGCCTTCGCCCTGGCGGCGAGCTCCTTCTGCCCGATGTTCCTGCTCGGCATCTGGTGGTCGCGGCTCACCGCCCGGGGTGCGGCAGTCGGTATGTGCGCCGGCACGCTCGTCGGCACCTCGATGATCTTCGCGGGCCTGGCGCTCGGAGAGCCGACAGACGGCGCGCTGGCGCTCTTGCAGCAGCCGGCGATCGTCTCGGTTCCCGATCGCCTTCCTGACGATGATCGTCGTGTCGCTGCGCGACAAACACCGCGTGCCCGACGTCGAGGCCCAGATGCTCGCGCTGCACGCACCCGAGGGCCTCGGGCTGCGCCTCGCCGACGAGGACGTCGAGGGCGCGCTGGTCTGAGCCCCCGCGTTTACGCCGGCCGGGCGGGCCTACGCCGCACGCAGCGTGGCCGGCGCGCCGTAGCGCGTCAGCACCTCAGGCAGGACGACCGTGCCGTCCTCCTGCTGCCCGTTCTCCAAGAGCGCGATCATGTGGCGCCAGGTGACGGCGGTGCCGTTCAGAGTGTGCAGGGTGGCGGGTCGGCCGTCTGCCGGGCGGTAGCGGATCTCCAGGCGCCGAGCCTGGTAGTCGGTCGTGTTCGAGCACGAAGTGACCTCGCGGAACTGGCCCTGCCCCGGCATCCAGGCCTCGCAGTCGTACTTCTTCGCGGCCGAGGCGCCGAGGTCGTCCACAGCGATCGCGACAACGCGATAGGGGATGCCGAGATCGGTCAGGATCGACTCCTCGATCGCGAGGATGCGCTCGTGCTCCTCGTCCGACCTGTCGGGCTCGACGAACGTGAACATCTCCAGCTTGTCGAACTGGTGCACGCGGAAGATGCCGCGCGTGTCCTTGCCGGCGGCACCGGCCTCGCGTCGGAAGCAGGCCGAGAAGCCGGCATAGCGGAGCGGCAGCTCGTCGGCGTCGAGGATCTCGTCGCGGTGCAAGCGATGCCAGCGCAACCTCTGAGGTGCCGGCCAGGTAGAGATCGTCGTCGGGAAGCTGGTAGATCTGCTGCTCGGTGTCGGGCAGCATGCCCGTGCCGATCAGGGCACGCTCGCGGACGAGCACCGGGGGGATCACCGGCTCGAAGCCCAGCTCGCCAAGTTTCGAGAGCGCGTACTGCACCAATGCGAACTCGAGCAGCACCATGCCGCCGCGCAGGTACGCAAAGCGTGATCCGGAGAGCGCCGCGCCGCGCTCCATGTCGATCATCGACCCCGCCAGCTCCAGATGATCGCGTCCGGTGCGTCCCGCCTCGCCGACCTCGCGCAGCACAGTGTCGGCCGCGGCGCGTCCTCCGAAGGAATGTTGGGGAGTCCCAGCAGCAGCTCGTCGAGCTCGCGCGCGGACGCTCGTGTCGTGGTCGGTCAGCTCGCGGCCGCGTGCGGCCAGCGTCGCCATCTGCTCGCGCTCCGCCTCGGTCGGCGCGCCGCTCCGGCCCTTGTTGAAGCGGTTCTGCTCGGCGCGCAGCTCCTCGAGCCGGGTCGTCAGGCTCGCGCCAGCGTTCGTCCAGCTCCAGCACGCTTGTCGACCGCGTCGTCGGCCACGTCGCCGCGCCGCGCGAGCGCCGCGCGGACGGCTTCAGGTTCGCTTCTGATCAGCCTGATGTCGAGCATGCGTCCCCTCGCACACTAATGAAACCCCATCCGCGCGGACGGGCTAGCTACCGGATCGAACTGCCCGAGAGGTCCAGGGGACCCGTTAACGGCAGCGCGTCCGTCGACTTGGCCACGCAAGGCGTCACGCCCGGCTGGATCGGCGCCTGGCGGCCGGAGTAACTGCGCGACGAAGTTCGCGACCTCCCGCGCCTGCTCTCCGACCACGACGTTCTGCGGCATGTAGGCGCCGGAGAAGCCGCCGTTGACGATCGCGTAGAGGACGCGGATCGCGGGCTGCTCGCAGCGCACGTTGAAGTTCGGGCCGTTGATCGCCTCATACGTGCGCGGGTTCTGGCCAGAGCCGTGCGTACCGGCATAGGAGAGCGTGTGGCAGCCGCCGCAACGCTGGTTGAAGAGCTTGGCCGCCGCCGTGTCGGCGGTGTAGTTGGCGTCGTTCTTCGGGACTCCCACGTGTTGCGTGCCGCAGGCGGCCACGACGAACGTCACCACGGCAGCGGCGACAAGCGTTGCGGCATAACGAGCGGTACGGCCCATGCGGGGCGGATCATACGGAACCCTGCGCATGAAGTGGCCACGCCCGTCCCGTGAAGGTGCCACCACCGTCTTGCCGAATACAGGGAGGAGCAAATCCCCGGCGCCGGTCTTAGAGACGCTCGCTCCCCTTCTCGCTGTGGTTTGCGATCGTCCCCCAATAGGCGGCAACCTGGACGATCGGCGCCGGGGCCGAGCTCGCGCTCGGCCCTCGCTCAGCCATTCGACGTGGCTAGTGGATGACCGTCGCCGCGCGCGCGAGCAGCGCGGTCACAACGAGCGCCGCGAGCGTCATCGAGCCGATCTCCCGGCGCAGGATCGTCGACCACGATCTCCCGCTGCTCCTGTTTGGGCAGGGCGGCCACAGCCTGCGCGTCCTCGAGCCCGCGCGAGTCCAGCACCATCGTCGCCGCCGACAGCTTCAGCTGCTCGGCCAGCAGCGCCACGATCAGTGGCAGCGCCCCGTACAGGTAGTGAAGGTCCGAGGCCTTCTCGCCCATCAGCAGCAGGATCCCGCCGAGCGCCGCCTCCAGCGCGACCGCCGCCTGGCCGGCGCGCAGGGTCCGCCAGAACCAGACACTCGGTCGACGCCGCAACCAGGCGGCACTGCCCAGCAGAAAAGCGAGCAGGTTCAGGCCGAGCGCCAGGATCCCGACGACGATGTGAACGTCCTTCACGGCGACCGGAAGATAGACGCTAGTCGCGATGTGCGTGTGCTCAAAGCCCAATGTTTGAGGCAAAAATCACTATCTGTATGCGCTTGACATGAGGGTCGTCTTATGACTCTCGGTGATAGAACTCAGACTGTGCTTAGGGATTACCTGCCCGCGATCGTGTTCCTCGTGCTCGGCGGAGCGGTCGGTGGCTTGTTCTCCTGCCTGAACCTGCTGACGGGCGTCAAGACCCGTCCGAACCTCAACCGCTCGACTCCGTACGAATGCGGCCTGCCGTCGGAGATCCAGCGTGGATTCCGCTTCGGGATCAGCTTCTACCTGATCGCGATGCTGTTCATCCTCTTCGACATCGAGGTGATCTTCATCTATCCGATCGCGATCGAGCTGCGTTCGTTCGGCAGCTTCGCGCTCGGCGAGACCATTACCTTTGTGGTCCTGTTGATGCTCGCCTTTGTCTACGTCTGGCGCAGGGGAGCGCTCGAATGGAAATAACACGAGAGCCGGCCCACGACTTCCGCTCACGCCAGTTGATGGCGCGCGACATGCTGCGCGGCTCGCTCGAGGGTGAGGACCTCGACGCCTACGTCGAGCAGGCGGTGATGACCACCACACTCGACCGGGCGGTCGGGTGGGCGCAGGGCAATTCGATCTACCCGCTGACCTTCGGGCTCGCCTGCTGCGCGATCGAGATGATGTCGATCGTCGCCGCTCGCCTGGACATCGCTCGCTTCGGCTTCGAGGCGTTCCGCGCGTCGCCGCGCCAGGCCGACCTGATCATCCTCTCGGGCCGTGTCTCGATGAAGATGGCTCCGGTCATACGCCGCATCTACGACCAGATGCTCGAGCCCAAGTTCGCGATCAGCATGGGAGCCTGCTGCTCCAGCATGGGCGTCTTCAATAACTACGCGCTGGTACCGAGCGACAAGTTCATGCCGATCGACGTGCATGTCCCCGGTTGCCCGCCCCGCCCGGAGGCGCTTGCGCACGGCATCCTCAAGCTGCGCGATCGGATTCAGGGCAACGACCGCGAGGGCTGGCGCGAGCGTTACGGCGCCGTCGGCACGGAAGAGGTTCTGCCTGATGCAGCCAATGGTTCGCTGACCGTGAGCCAGGTGCCGGGAGGCCGCGCCGGTGCCTGACCAGAGCGGCCTCGAGGCGATCGCGCAGGAGCTGCGTGAGGCTGATCCTGACTGCGTCCTCTCCACGAGCCACCTGAACGGTCGCGCCGAGATCCAGATCGATCCGGCCAAGAACGTTGAGGTGCTCGAACAGCTGCGCGCGCGGGGGTTCACCTTCCTGGCCAGCGTCCACGGGGTCGATTACTACCCGCACGAGCCGCGCCTGGGCGTCGTCTACGAGCTGCTCGACATGACTGAGGTCGACCGCGTCTCGGTGAAGGCGCGGGTCTCGGTCGACGATGCACGGATCGCGAGCGTTGTATCGATGTGGCCCGGAGCCGACTTCCCTGAGCGCGAGCTCTACGACATGTTCGGTGTCGAGTTCAGCGGGCATCCGGACCTGCGACGGATCCTGATGCCCGAGGACTATGAGGGATTCCCCCAGCGCCGCGACTTCCCGGTCGGCGGCGAGCCGGTGCTCTTCACATACAACGAGGCCGACGGTTACGGAGCCGACCGATGAGCACGCTCAGCGACTACCGCAAGCGCGAAGAGTCGATCACGGTGTCCACGGAAGTCGCGGGCATGGGTGAGACCCATGAGCTGCTGACTCTGAACATCGGCCCCCACCACCCGGCCACCCACGGTGTGCTGCGATTGATCGCGACGCTCGAGGGTGAGGTCGTGCGCGACATCAAGCCGATCATCGGCTACGTCCACACCGGCATCGAGAAGACCGCCGAGGACAAGTCCTACTGGAAGGTGATCCCCGTCGTCGAGCGGATGGACTACCTGTCCTACTACTTCAACTCGATGGCGTACTGCGGCGCCGTGGAGACCCTGCTCGGGATCGAGGTCCCGCCGCGTGCACAGTGGCTGCGCGTGCTGCATCTCGAGCTCAACCGCATCATGTCCCACCTCGTGTGGCTCGGCACCAGTGCGCTGGACCTCGGTGCGATGTCGATGTTCTGGTACTGCTTCCGTGACCGCGAGACGATCCTTGACCTGTTCGAGATGTCCTCCGGGCAGCGCATGCATACGCGTTATTTCCAGGTCGGCGGAGTGATCGAGGACATCCCTGCCGGTTTCGCCGAGAAGGTCCAGAAGTTCGTCGACGAGATGCCGACGCGCGCCGACCAGTACGCCGATCTGCTCGAGAAGAACGAGATCCTGCTCTCGCGACTGCGCGACACGTGCATCCTCGACGAGCAGACGCTGCTCGGCCTCGGTGTGACCGGACCGCTGCTGCGCGCCGCGGGAAACCCGTGGGACCTGCGCAAGGCGACGCCGTACTCGAGCTATGAGCAGTTCGACTTCAAGATCCCGGTCGGCTCGGTCGGCGACAACTACGACCGCTTCCGTGTACGCCATGCCGAGCTGTACGAGTCGACCAAGATCATCGGGCAGGCGCTGAACGGCCTTCCCGAGGGCCCGCACATTGCCGATGACCGTAAAGTGGCGCTGCCACCGCGGCACGAACTCGCCACCAGCATGGAAGCGCTGATCCACCACTTCAAGCTCGTCACGGAGGGCTTTCGCGTTCCCGAGGGCGAGTGCTACTACCCGATTGAGGCGCCGCGCGGCGAGCTCGGCTGCTTCGTCCGCGCTGACGGTTCCGCCAAGCCCGCGCGCGTCCACATGCGCGATCCCAGCTTCATCAACCTGCAGGCGACGGCGCCGATGGTCAAGGACTCCTACATCGCCGACCTGATCGCGACGCTCGCGATGGTCGACCCGGTGCTCGGAGGCGTGGATCGATGAGCGCGATCGATCGCCGGCCGCCCGTCAAGCGCTATGAGCATGGCTCTCGCGTACCCGGCTGGGACGAGGCTGTCGACCTCACCAAGCCGCCAGCGACGGTTCCCGACCCGGCGCTCACGCCGGTGCCGGCCGAGCTGCGCGAGGCGATTGAGGCCGAGATGGCGAAATACCCGGACTCGAAGTCCGCCTCGATCCCCGCTCTGCACCTGGCCCAGAAGCTCCACGGCTGGTGCTCGCCGGAGGCGATCAAGCAGGTTGCCTGCGTGATGCGCCTGACGCCCGCCTACCTGACCTCGGTCGCGAGTTTCTACGACATGTTCTACCTGCAGCCGAAGCCCAAGAACGACGTCTTCGTCTGCACGAACATCACCTGCTCGCTGCTCGGCGCCGACGAGTTCTACGAGCGCATGTCCAGCGCCGCGGAGGGTCGCGACATCAGCGTGCGCGGTTTCGAGTGCCTCGGGGCCTGCGACATCGCCCCGATGGCATCGGTCAACGGCGAGTACGTCGGACCGCTCAACCTCGACGACGCCTCGGCGATCGTCGAGGACATCGAGGCCGGCCGCCCGGTGCTGCGAGCACAAGCAGCTGCGTCACCGCGCGGTGGCTGATCCCAAGGGCCGCGTCGCTGACTTCGATGGAATCGCTCCCGTTGGACAGGAAGGAAGCTAGAGCGCAATGCCACACCTGCTCTTTGACCGCATCGATGAGCCGGGGCTGAACACCATCGCCGTGTACGAGCGGCGCGGCGGCTACAGCGCGCTGCGCAAGGCGCTCGCGATGCCGCCGGCAGCGATCATCGAGGAGCTCTCGCAGTCGGCCATCCGCGGACGCGGCGGCGCCGGCTTCAAGATGGGCCAGAAGGCCTCCTTCCTGCCGAAGGGCGACATGGCGAAGTACCTCACCTGCAACGCCGACGAGTCCGAGCCGGGCACCTTCAAGGACCGCGAGCTGATGCAGAAGTCCCCGCACTCGCTGATTGAGGGGATGATCATCACCACCTACGGGACCGGCATCCATCACGCCTTCATCTACATCCGCGGCGAGTACCAGCTGCAGGCGGACATCCTCGACGCCGCCGTCGCCGAGGCGCAGGCCGCCGGCTTCCTGGGTGAGAACATCCTCGGCTCCGGCCACTCGCTCAAGCTGGTCGTCCACCGCGGCGCCGGCGCCTACATCTGCGGCGAGGAGACGGGCCTGCTCGACTCGCTGGAGGGCAAGCGCGGGAACCCGCGCCTGAAGCCGCCCTTCCCCGCGATCGAGGGCCTCTACCACGGCCCGACGCTGGTCAACAACGTGGAGACGCTCGCCACCGTCCCGACGATCATCAACATGGGCGGCGCCGAGTACGCCAAGCTCGGCACCGAGGGCTCCACCGGCACGAAGCTGGTCTCGGTCTCGGGCGACGTGCAGCGCCCCGGCAACTACGAGGTCGAGCTCGGCATGTCCAGCCGCGAGATCATCTTCGGCCTTTGCGGCGGCCCCAAGGAGGGCCGCAAGGTGAAGATGTGGTTCCCCGGTGGTTCGAGCTCGCCGGTCCTGCTCGAACAGGACCTCGACCTCGCCTACGACTTCGACACGCTCGCCAAGGCCGGCTCGATGCTCGGCTCGGGCGCGATCATCGTCGTGGACGACAGCCACTCGGCGCTCGAGGTGGCTCAGAAGGTCGTGAAGTTCTACGCGCACGAGTCCTGCGGCAAGTGCGTGCCGTGCCGCGAGGGCACCAACTGGACCAATAAGATGCTGGCGCGGATCGAGTCGGGCGAGGCAACTCCGATGGACCTTGACCTCATGGCCTCGGTGCAGACCCAGATCATCGGCAACTGCCTTTGCGTGCTCGGCGACGCGATGGCGATGCCGGTGGGGTCGATCGTCGAGAAGTTCCGCGACGAGCTCGAGGCTGAGATCGAGGCGGCGCGTGAGCGCGCGAACGCCGCGGTGCTCGACCCGACCGAAGACCTAGTCGCCATCGGCGCGCACTGACTCACCGCGCCACTGCCGGAAACCCCTTTCAGTACCCATGCCAAGACCTGAGCAGAAGATCATCAAGCTGACCATCGACGGCCGCGAAGTGGAGGCCGTCGAGGGCACGATGCTGGTCGACGCCGCCAAGTTCAGGCGGACGTCGAGATCCCCTACTTCTGCTACGAGCCCAAGCTCGGCGAGCCCGTCGGTGCCTGTCGCATGTGCCTGGTCGAGATCGAGGGGATCCCGAAGCTCCAGACCTCCTGCTCGACGGCGGTGCGCGACGGCATGGTCGTCAACACTGAAGTCGCAGCGCGTCAAGGATGCGCAGAACTCGATTGTCGAGTTCCTGCTCGTCAACCACCCGCTCGATTGCCCCGTGTGCGACAAGGGCGGCGAGTGCCCGCTGCAGGACATCACGTTCGGGTGGGGCCTTGGCCGCACCCGCGTGATCGAGCCCAAGCGCCACTTCGTCAAGCCGCTCGCGCTCTCACCGCTGATCGCCATCGACCGCGAGCGCTGCATCCTCTGTTATCGCTGCGTGCGTTTCAGCCAGGAGATCGCCGAGGACTGGCAGCTGATCTTCACGGAGCGCGGCTCGCATACCTTTGTCGGCACCCACGATGGCCATCCGTACGTGGCGCCGTTCAGCGGCAACATCATCGAGCTCTGCCCGGTGGGGGCCCTGACCTCCCAGCCCTACCGCTTCCGTGCGCGGCCGTGGGACATCGAGGGCGCCGGCGGCATCTGCACGCTCTGCCCATCGCAATGCAACGTCGAGTTCACCGTGCGCGACGACATGGTCCAGCGCGTGCTCGCCCGCGAAAACCCGGGCGTGGACGATGGCTGGCTGTGCGACAAGGGCCGCTTCGCCTACCAGGCGATCCATGTCGACGAGCGCATCACCAGCCCGTTGGTCCGCGACGCCACGGGCGAGCTCCGGCCGGCCTCCTGGGATGACGCGCTGGAGGCCGCCGGCGCTATCGCCGGCCATCGCGGCCGTGCCGCCGCGCTGGTGGGCGGCCAGGCGACCAACGAGGAAGCCTTCATGCTCGGCCGCATCGTGCGCGAGGGCCTCTCCTCCAACGACATCGATTCGCGCCCGTTCTCCGGCGTCGACCTGAACGTCGCGCGTGCGCTCGCCGCGCCCCGCTGCAGGCGAATGTGCCCGACATCGAGTTCGCCCACACCGTGCTCGTGCTCGGCACCGAGCCGTTGGATGACTCGCCGATCCTGGACCTGCGTATCCGCAAGGGCGTGCGTCGGAACGGCGTCAACCTGCTGATCGCCAGCGAGCGCCCGAGCACGCTCGACCCGAACGCGACGCTCGCGATGCGCTACGCGCCGCTGCAGGCGGCGGCATTCCTGGCCGAGCTCGAGGCAGCGCTCGACGGCGGCTCCGCCTGCAGAGGACGTGCGCTCACTGGCAGCGTTGCTGCGCGACCGCGGTGAGGACATCGTGATTCTGTGGGGCGAGGCGATCGGTGCCGACGCCCTGCCCACGCTCCTGCGTATCGCCGACAAGCTCGGCCTTGCCGGACGCGACGGCGCGGGGTTGATGGAGATCCCGGCCGGGACCAATGCCCGTGGCATCCGCGAGGCGGGCGCCCTGCCGAACGCGGGTCCCGGCTACTCCGAGGTCGCGCCGGGCCGCAGCGCCGCCGAGATCGCCGCCGCCGCGTCGCTCGGCGAGGTCACCGCGCTTTACCTGTTCCAGGTCGACCCCGTGCGCGACCTGCCCGGTCGCGCCGCCTGGGAGCAGGCGCTGGCCAAGGCGGACGTCGTCGTCGCCCACGCATCAGTGTTGACCGAGGGCATCGCCGAGCACGCCACCGTCGTCTTCCCGGCCGAGTCGCAGGCCGAGAAGGAGGGCACGATCGTGCATCCCGACGGGCGCGTCCAGCGCATGCGCTCGGCGATCAGGCGCCCCGGCCAGGTGCGCGCCGGCTGGCAGGTGCTGGGAGACGTCGCACGCTCGACGGGCCTCGACCTCGGCGTGCTGACCGCCGGCATGGCGTTCAAGCGGTTGCGCGAGGCGGTCCCGTTCTATGCGGGGCTGACACTCGAGGAGATTGGCGGGCGCGGCGTGCGCTGGCCCGAAACCGAGGCGGCCGCCGCGATGCCGGCGAGTCAGGTCAACGCCGCGGCGACGCCACCGATTTCGTCCCCACCCACCACCCAGGCTTCCTCCGTGGCGGAGAGCAACGGCCATCTCAAGCTCGGCGTCTACCGCTCGATCTGGGCCTCGCCCGAAGTCGAGATCTCGCCGGCTCTGCAGTTCACGATCGCCGAGCAGCTCGTCGAGCTCTCGCCCGAGGATGCTCAGCGGCTCGGGATCGAGCAAGGCTCGGCGGTGCAGGTGGCGCAGAACGGCACCCGCCTGAACGGGCGTGCCGCGATCCGCACCGGCGTTCCGGCCGGCACCGCGTTCCTGGCAGACGGGATCGCCAAGGACTCGGCCAATGTGCTGACTGAACCCCTTGTGGAGGTTGTGAAGGCGTGACCACGTTCGCGGTCGTCAACTACTTCGAGCCGTGGTGGATCCAGATCATCAAGGCCCTACTGATCTTTGGCGTGATCTTCGGCGTGCTGCCGGTGCTGACTGTGTACGAGCGCAAGCTGCTCGGTCGCTTCCAACATCGCTACGGTCCGAACCGCGTCGGTCCCTACGGGTTGATGCAGCCGCTCGCCGAGATCGTCAAGTTCGCCCGCAAGGAGGCATTCCGTCCGACGACCTCGGTCGGCTTCCTGTTCTTCGCCGCTCCCGCGCTCTCGATCATGACCGCCGTCGGCGCGTTGGCGTTGATCCCGTGGGGCGGTGTCCAGAACATCTTCGGCACGAACGTCGGTCTCTACGGCATCGACGTCTCGATCGGCCCCCTGTACGTGTTCGCGCTGGCCGGCATCTCCTTCTACGGGATCCTGCTCGGTGGCTGGGCGTCGGGCTCCAAGTACTCGTTCCTTGGTTCGATGCGCGCGGCCGCGCAACTGATCTCCTATGAGGTCGCGCAGGGGCTCTCGCTGGTCGGTGTGCTGATCACTGCGCAGACGCTCTCGCTCACCGGGATCGTCAGGGCGCAGGAGGGGATGTGGTACTTCATCCCGCAGCTCTGTGGATTCCTGATCTTCCTGGTGGCCTCGTTCGCGGAGACCAACCGCGCGCCGTTCGATCTGGTCGAGGCTGACGCCGAGCTCGTCGGCGGCTACTTCACCGAATATGGCGGCACTCAGTTTGTCGCGTATCTGTTCGCCGAGTACGTGAACATGATCGTCGTTTCGGCGATGGCGGCGACGCTCTTCCTCGGAGGCTGGCTGCTGCCGTTCGGGATTCACCCGCCCGGCTGGGTCGACCCATTCGTCGTGCTCGCGAAGATGATGATCTTCATAACGCTGTTCATCTGGATCCGCGCCACGCTTCCGCGCCTGCGCTACGACCAGCTCATGTCGTTCGGCTGGAAGGTGCTGCTGCCGCTCGCCACGCTCAATCTGCTCGTCACCGCGATCATCGTGGTGGCATAGGAGAAGCTCATGCCTTACGACCCCAGCGCAGACGTAATCGAAGTAATTCGCCAGCCGCAACGCAGCACGGCGGCCAGCACCTATCGCATCTTCGGCGAGACGCTGCGTGGCATGAAGACGACGCTCGCGCGCGTCATCGAAGGCCCGCTGACGATCCAGTACCCGGAGGAGAAGACGCCGGTCTATCCGCGCTTCCGCGGCCGCCACAAGCTGCACCGCTTCGAGGATTCGGGACTCGAGAAGTGCGTCGGCTGCTCGCTCTGCGCCGCGGCCTGCCCTGCGGATTGCATCCGCGTGGTCGCGGCCGAGAACTCGCCGGACAACCGCGTGTCCGCAGGCGAGCGCTACGCCGCGGTGTACGAGATCAACCTCAGCCGCTGCATCTTCTGTGGTTACTGTGAGATCGCCTGCCCGTTTGATGCGATCACGATGGGCCACGACTACGAGATGTCCGACTACACCCGCTCCGACCTCATCTTCACCAAGGAGATGCTGCTCGCAGAGGCGCTGGAGCGCACGCCGCTCAGGGCGGAAGGGGAGTAGGAGCAAGGCATCATGTCCGCGGTCCTGTTCTTCATAGCGGCGATCTGCGCCCTGATCGGAGCGATCGGCGTTGTGACCTTGCGCAACCCGCTGTACGCGGTGCTCGCGCTGGTCTGCCACCTGGTCGCGCTGGCGGCGCTGTTCCTGCTGCTGCGAGCGGAGTTCGTCGCGGCTGCGCAGGTGGTCGTCTACGCCGGTGCGGTGATGGTGCTGTATGTGTTCGTGGTCGCGTACGTCGGTGGCGGCGATGAGGTTGCCGCGGGCAGCTCGCTACGCATCCTCGGGCCGCTCTTTGCGATCGCGCTCGCGGTTGAACTGTTCATCGCGATGCTCGGCTCCGGCCTACAGGGCATCAGGGGCCATGGTGCTCCGTACAAGCTTGGCTTCGGCACGCCGGCACAGATCGGCAAGCTGTTTCTGACTGACTACCTGTTCCCGTTTGAGGTCGCCTCGCTGCTGCTGCTGGTCGCGGCCATCGGGGCGGTCGTCCTGGCACGCCGCCGCCGCGGCCTCGATGCCGACGACGTCGAGCTCGCGCACGTGCTCTCGGCGCCGCGTCCGACCTACACCGGCACGATCGCCGAGGGCGTTGGCGTGCGCAGGGTCCTCGAGCAGCTCGAGCAGGCCCACGGCGGCGCCACCGAGTTGATCGGCGGCCCGCAGCCGGAGAAGCAGATGACCCCGACGATCCTGGGCACCAAGGACGTCAAGCACTCTGACGGGGAAGAGAGCTGATGGCGCTCAGCTGGTATCTCGCGGTTTCCGCATTGATCTTCTGCATCGGCGCAGCCGGCGTACTCGTGCGGCGCAACCCGCTCGTGATCCTGCTCTGCCTCGAGCTGATGCTCAATGCCGCCAACCTCGCGGCGGTGACCTTCGCCCGCATGCACGGCGGTGAGGCCGGCCAGATCTTCGCGTTGATCGTGATGGTCGTGGCCGCCTGTGAGGTCACGGTCGGTCTCGGCCTGTTGGTTGCCATCAGCCGCCGCAACCTGCCTATCGATGTCGACGAACTGCATGAGCTGAACGGATGAGCCCGACTACCTGGGGCTGGCTCGTCCTGCTGTTCCCGCTGCTGGGCACGATCGTGATCGGCCTCGGCTTCCGGAGGTTCAGCAGGGCCGCCGGCGTGATTGGAACCGCTGCGATCGGCCTTGCGTTCGTGTGCGCGGTCGGCGCCCTGATCTCACTGCTGGGCCGCACAGGCGGCCACCGCGAGGTCGTCTCGAGCCTCTGGCACTACGACTTCAGCGCCGGCGTGAACGCCAACGTACAGATCCTGGTCGACCCGATCTCCGTGTTCATGATTCTGGTGGTCACCGGGGTCTCGACGCTGATCCACCTGTACTCGACCGCCTACATGCGGTCGGACGAGGGCTACTCGCGGTACTTCGCGTACCTCAACTACTTCGTGCTCTCGATGCTGATCCTGGTGTTGGCCGGCAACTTCGTGATGCTGATCATCGGCTGGGCGAACGTCGGCGCGGCCTCGTACATGCTGATCTCCTTCTGGTACCGGCGCAATACCGCCACCGGAGCAGGCATCAAGGCGTTCGTGATCAACGTGCTCGGCGACGTCGGTCTGGTGCTCGGCACCTTCTTCATCTTCCGGCACACGCACACCGTCACGTTCCTCGGAACCTTTGCGGCCGCCCCGCACGTCTTCCACACAGACTCGACCGATCTGGTCGCCGGGTGCCTGCTGTTCCTGGTCGGCGCCTTTGCCAAGTCTGCCCAGGTGCCGCTCCACACATGGCTCCCGGACGCGATGGAGGGCCCGACACCGGTCTCGTCGCTGATCCACGCCGCCACCATGGTGACCGCGGGCGTCTACCTGATCGTGCGCCTGCATCCGCTGTTCCAGCTGGCACCGACAGCCGGTGAAGTCGGAGCGATCGTCGGCTGCGCCACGCTGCTGATCGCCGGCTCGATCGCGCTGGTGGTGACCGACCTCAAGCGCGTGATCGCCTACTCGACCATGTCCCAGATCGGCTACATGATCATGGGTGCATCGTCCGGCGCGTATGCCGCTGCGCTGTTCCACCTGATGACGCACGCCTTCTTCAAGGCGCTGCTCTTCATGGCGGCCGGCTCGATCATCGGCGCGATGGCCGGCAATCAGTCGCTCAACCGCATGGGCGGCTTCCGCAAGGCCATGCCGTTCACCTTCGCCTGCTTCATCATCGGCGGCCTGGCGCTCGCCGGGATGCCGCCGTTCTCAGGCTGGCTCTCCAAGGACGACATCATCGCCTACATCGACAACCGCGGCGGCATCTATCCGGTGCTCGGCATCCTCGGCTACGTCGGTGCGCTCCTGACCGGGCTTTACACATTCCGCATGATCTTCCGGGCGTTCTTCGGCAATCCGGTGCCCGAGGCGGTGGAGCTGGAGCACGGCCACCTCGCTCACGCCGAGGTTCCGACCAACCCGGCCAGCGGCGAGGTGGAGGACACCGACGTCGGCTTCCCCGGGCCGGAGCACGTGATCGCTGAGCGCGAGCCGGCGATGAAGATCGCGATGACGCTGCTCGCGATCTTTGCGGTGGTCGGCGGTTTGATTCAGCTGCCGGGCATCGACGACGTGATCAGCAACTTCATCAGCTCATCGCTGGTCCACACGCCGCTTGCCTCGGCCGCCCACCAGCCTTCTACAAGCCACGACTGGATAGGCCTGGTCGTCGGGGCACTCATTTCCCTGGTGGGCATCACGCTTGCATACGTCATCTACGTACGCCGGCCGGGCGCAGCCGCCAAGTTCCAGGCGGCGCTGCCGTGGCTACACCGGTTCCTCGTCAACAAGTGGTACTTCGACGAGGCGATCGATCTGCTGGTCGTGCGCCCGTCGCTCGCGTTCGGTCGTTTCTGCCAGACCGTGCTCGAGCGGATCGTGATTTCGGGCGGCGTCACGGACGGCACAGTTGGCGCGGTGCGCTCCGCCTCGGCCGCGGTGCGTCGGGCCCAGAACGGGCTCCTGCGGTACTACGCGGCTGCCGTGGTGCTGGGACTCTCAGCCGTGATCCTCTACTTCCTGATCTCGTCGACCTGAGCCGAACGTGACCCTCTCGATCCTCCTCTGGCTGCCGCTGGCCCTCACGCTGGTCGCGACGCAGCTGCCCTCGCGCAGCGTGGGTCGCGCCACGGCGGTGCTCAGCCTGATCCCGCTCGGGATCGCGATCAGCTTCGTCGCGCGCTTCCACCCCGGCAACCCGGGCCTTCAGTTCGTCACCGACAAGGTCTGGATCAGTGCGCTTGGAATCCACTACAAGCTCGGGATCAACGGGCTCAACGTGGCGCTCGTGCTGCTCACCACCGTCCTGTTCACAATCTCGCTCGCCTGGTCGGCCTGGCGTGAGGTCGACCGGCCCAAGTACTACTACTTCTGGTTCGGCCTCGCGGAGAGCGCCGTGCTCGGCGCATTCCTCGCCCAGGATCTGATCCTGTTCGTGGCGTTCTTCGACCTGATGCTGATCCCGTTCTACTTCCTGGTCGGGTCGTGGGGCACGGGCGAGCGCGTGCGCGCCACGATCAAGATGGTCATCTACACGATGGTCGGGTCGCTCCTGATGCTCGCAGCCGCGGTGGCCACCGGCGTGATCGCCGCCAGCGACCACGGGACGGCGATCAACTTCACGTTTACCGCCCTCCAGCACCTGCCGCTCTCCGACAATCTCGAGGATTGGGTCTTCCTGGCGTTCGCGCTCGCGTTCCTTGTGAAGATGCCGGTCACACCGTTCCACGGCTGGCTCGCCGACGCTTACAAGTCGATGCCGATCCCCGCTGTGGCGGTGTTCTCCGGCGTCGTTGCGAAGGTCGCGAGCTATGGCTTCCTGCAGATCGTGCTGCCGCTGTTCCCCCACGCCTCTCACCACTTCCAGGTGCTGATGCTGGTAATCGCGCTGGTCTCGATCATCTGGGCTACCGCGCTTGCCTTCACGACGGGCGACGCACGCCTGGTGATCGCGTACTCAAGCGTCGCCCAGATGGGCTTCATCCTGCTCGGCATCTTCTCCCTGCAGCCGCAGGGCGGCCAAGGCGCGCTGCTCCAAATGCTCAACCACGGAGTCGTCACCGCAGCGTCGTTCTTCGTCGTCGCAGCTGTCGCGGCCCGTGCCGGGGGTAGCGAGCGCCTGGACGACATGGGCGGCATCGCCTTCAGGGCACCGGTGCTCGCCACGTTGTTCCTGATCATCGCGTTTGCCAACCTCGCGATGCCCGGCTCGTCGAACTTCATCGGCGAGTTCATGATCCTGCTCGGCACCTTCAACTCGCACATGGCGTTCGCGCTGATCGCGTCGGTCGCGGTAGTCGGTGCCTCGTACTACGCGCTGCGGCTGTTCATCGGCGCCATGCACAACCGCGTCGGTGGGCGTGTGCACTCGTTCGAGGTCAAACGCAACGAGGCGATCGCGATCGTCCCGCTCTGCCTGATCATCCTCGCGCTCGCCTTCTACCCGCAGTTCGGGCTCAGCAAGTCCGAGACGACGATGAAGGTCGCGATGTATCCGGCCGCCGCAGCGGGCAGCAACGCTCCCTACGCACTGCCCGGCGCGACCACGGCCTCGATTCACTGGTCCCACGCACCGCTGAGCGAGGTCGCGTACGCCCCCGGCCCGCCCAAGACGTCGGTTGGTCCGGCCAAGGCGTCGAGTCACGAGACCCGTCGCAGGACCGTCCACTCATGAACGCACTGCTGATCGCCGCGGTCCACGTCAAGGGCCCCCACATCAACTGGGCGGAGCTTGCGCCGCTGCTGGTGCTGGCCGTCGGCGCGCTCGTGGTGCTACTCGTCGGCCTGGCAGGGAGCTCGATGGTGCGCTCCCGGATCGTGCCCGCGCTGTCACTGCTGACGCTCGCCGGCGCGATCGGCACCGAGATCTGGCGATTCCAGCATCACGCCGACACCATCATCGCCGGGGCGTTGCGGATGGACTCGCTCGCCCTGATCACCGACATGGTCTGCGCGGTCGCGGCTGTGGCGGCGGTGCTCCTGTCGCTGCGCGCCGTCGCTCCGCGCGAAGCCGGACACGGGGAGTTCCATGGACTGTTGCTCTTCAGCGTGATGGGCATGGCGATCCTCGCCTCCGCCGAAGATGTGATCACGCTCTTCCTTGGACTCGAACTGCTGTCGATCCCGTTGTACGTGCTGTGCGCGGCCGAGTATCGGCGCGAGGGCTCGCTCGAGTCGGGCCTCAAATACCTGATCATCGGCTCCGTTGGATCGGCCACGCTCGCCTACGGCCTCGCGCTGGTCTATGGCGCCACTGGCCAGACCGGTTTCGGCGGAATCGCGCAGGCGCTTTCCGGCGCCGGGGGCAACGACATCCTCGGCGACCCGCTGCTGTTGACCGGTATCGCGATGGTGGTCGTCGGCTTTGCCTTCAAGGCGTCGATCGCGCCCTTCCACCAATGGACGCCGGACGTTTACGAGGGTGCGCCGACGCCGATCACGGCGTTCATGGCGACCGCAACGAAGGCCGCCGCGATCGCTGTCTTCCTGCGCTTCTTTGACGTCGCTGTGATCTCCGAGCAGGACACGTGGGCGCCCGCGCTCGCGGCGCTGGCGACGGCGACGATCCTGATCGGCAACGTCGGCGCGCTCGGCCAGACCTCGCTGAAGCGGCTGCTCGGCTACTCGGGCGTCGCCCAAGCCGGCTACATGCTCTGCGGCGTGATCGTGGGCACGCGCCTCGGCGTTTCGGCGACCGTGCTCTACGTGATCGCCTACCTGCTGATGAACCTCGGCGCCTTTGCAGTGGTTCAGCATCAGGAGGCGTCTGTCGGTGACGATCGGATCGGTGGCCTTGCCGGTCTGGGCAAACGTTCGCCGCTGCTCGCCTGGTCGATCACGATCTCGATGCTGGCGCTGGCCGGTATCCCCGGGACCGTTGGTTTCATCGGCAAGTTCCAGTTGATCCACGCGCTGGTCGACGGCGGCTATGGCTGGCTCGCGATCGTCCTGGTGGTCGGCGCGATGATCTCCCTCGGGTACTACCTGCGGGTGGTCGCCGCCGTGTGGATGACGCCCACCACCGCACAGCTTCCTGCGCCCGGCGCAATTGCTCCGATCGCGGGCGGCTCGCCGGAGGCCGACAAGCTGCCGTATCCCGAGATCGTGCTCGTGGCCGTCGTGTTCGGCGCACTCACAGTCATCTTCGGGGTGTTCCCGGAGCCGCTCTTCCACCTCGCCGGCCACGCTGGCGCGGCGCTGACGGGCCTGTTCTAAGCGAACGCCCGCTGCCTGCTCTGGCGGCCGAGGCGGCCTGATCTGGTGTCGGCCCGGGAGCGGCGAGCGCGGATCAGCGAACGCTGTTGTCGAGCAGCGACCGGTGTAGCTCACGGATGACCTCGCGGTCGCTGAGCTGCTGGTCGACCAGCTTCTGCGTCGCGTGTCCGCTCGCCTGCGGCGACAGCGCGTCAGCGAGCCGTGCAAGGGCGGGCTTGCGCTCGTGGTTGTACCAGACGCCTGTGGCCACCGGGTCGGTGCCCTTGGGCGCCAGCACCAATGCCTCGAACATCTGCTCAAGGGCTTCCAGCAACTGGTGATACTGCTCGGCGCTCAGCGCCGCCTCGCCCGACTTCAACCGCGCGAGGAGGGCACGAATCTCACGGTTAGAACTCATCAATCTAGATATTCGGCCATTGCCGCGCCGGCCTTAGCGCCGCGTCAGACCTTGCGCCACTCCGGCACCCAGGAGCCGTCATCGTCGCGACTGAAATCCTGGAAGAGGCTGGGTGCCTCCGCCTTCATCGTCTCGGCGATCAGGTTGAAGACCAGCCGCAGTTCCTCCTCGGCCCCCGGCGCGGTGCGCATCTCGATCACGTGCCGCAGCGTGCGCACATTCGCAGTCCAGAGAATGTCGGTGCTCAGGCCGATCGGCGCGAGCCGCCGCAGTGCGGAGGTGATCTCCTTCTTGATCGCGAACGGCATCTCCCCGTTGTCCAGATCGAGCTGCTCGGCCGCGCTCAGCTGGAACTCCTCCAGCCGCTCCACCAGCGAGATCACCTGGTCGCGCAACGGCTCAAGCGCCGGCGGCACCCGGAAGCCGATGTCCGTGAGCCGCACGTAGCGCAGGCTCTCCTGACTGAACGCCGATCCGGCACGATGCCTTACAAGTTCGTGTGTAAAAACACGTGAGACGTTCCGGAACGCGAAGCTGTAGTTGGCGTGCTCGAGCACGCTGCCGTGAGCGCTCTTCAGCACGTTGGCGAAGTACGCCTCCTGGTCGGTCCGGATCCGCGTGACGTTCGGGTTGAGGCCGGGCTCCCAGCTGCGGTAACACATGCGCCCCCCGAACTCGGCGAGCAACTCACCGTCCTTCAGCGACTCCCTGGCCTCCTCACGCAGGTCGAGCCACGACTCCCCGCCGACCGACTCGAGGTAGGCCCGCATCCCGTCGAAGTCGACTGACGGGCGGGCAACGAGAAAGACCTGGGGGGACGTCTGGTGCACATCTCCCATGCAAGCGAATCGCTCGGACGATTGCGGTCTGCCCTGCCGGCGATCCTCGCAAAGACCGCTTGAAATGCGCATGGCGGTTGGGACGGAGGCGACTGGCCGCGCCGCCGACGGGTCTGCGCCCACCGATCGGCTTCGGCTCGCCTTCGTCGTGAAGTCGGCGCCCATCCACGAGCCCGACTTCACGACGATGCGAGATGCTGTCAGCGCCGTCATGGCGTGACGGAACTCAGCGTGAGATCAGGCTGACCTTGAGCTTCCCGGTCTTTCCCTGCTCCCCTGGGAACTTCAGGTTGATCACGTAGGCGTTCTGCTTCTGCACGACCTGGGCCGACGTCACGATGACACTTCCCGGCTGGGCGCCGTTCAGCACGAAGGAACCGACGACCGGTCCCGTGCCCTTGGGTGACCTGATGACGATGCGCTGATAGCCGTTGAAGTCCTTGGTGGAAGTCGGCTTCGGCGTGAAGGTCCGCACGATCGGCGTGTAGCTGGTGTTCCCGATCAGCTTCTTCACCTGCTTCTGGTTCTGCGTGTTGGCCATCAGCACCCGCTGTGAGGTGTGCGGGACGTTCGCTGCGTGGCTCGCTACCGGCGCCGCCATTGCGGTTCCGGCGACTGCGATCGCGGCGGCTGCGGTCAGGCCTGAGATGTTCTTGACTGCGCGATGCATGGTGACTCCTTGGTTTGAGTTTGGATCTCGAGAGCGGTGCCGCACTCAGATCCAATTGACCATGCGAGTCTCGATCCCGTACGCCGGCCGCGCATTAGTAGCCGAGTACGACATCTCAGGCGAGTGACTACGACGGCGCAACCGACCGTTGGCTGCCTGCTCGGTCCGGAAACGGCGGAGACGGGGCTGGGTCCCCGCTCAGTTTTGGTACCGGGATCGGTACTGGTCCGAGGCCGGATGCTGCCGCAGCAGGTGGTCGCGTTCTCGAGCACCGGGGCGAGGTCGCAGAACTGCTGGTCGGGTGGCTTGTCCCGTCGGGCCGTCAACCTCGCGGCGCAGGCCGCCAACCAACGACCCACCCCCGGGCGCGCGGCGACCGGACCGTAAGGGTGTGCCGGGTTGCGACCGTGATCAGCTTGGTTGTGGCGCCGTTGTCGTAGACGAAAGAATTGCCATCAGGCGACCACACGGGGACGGTCTGGGACGAGGAGCGTGCAAGCCGTATCGCTGTCCCACCAGCGGTGGGCGCAACATACACGGCGCTGTTGCACGGAGTGGAGTCTTGAGCACATCCCGACCCCGAGTCCACCTCCATAGCCAACTCCGAACCGTTGGGCGACACCGCAGCCGTTTGTATCTGTGCGTCCGCTGACGGAAGGTTGATGTTGATCGGCCGCGCCCCGGTTCCGGTCTTGGACAAGGTCAGGAGACCGCTTGCGCCGAGGAACAGGAACCGACCGTTGGGCAACCACTGAAACACGCCCGGCTCTGGCGCTTCCCCCGGGATGGCGATCGACCTGATCGTGTGTCCGGTCGCGACATTCATGAACACGACCTCGTCGACACCACCCGTGCCCGGAGCCCCGGCAAGGTAACCGAAGGCAATCGCTCTGCTGTCCGGCGAGAACGCCACAAGGCCGCTTGCATAGTCGGCGCCGGCCTCCTCATTCCCCGGCGAGGGAAACTGCGCGAATGGACGTGAGCGGCCCGTGTTCACGTTTGTCAAGAAAAGATCCATCCCGTCGGGCACTCCATTTGACGCCGGAATCTCGCCCACCAGCCAGCTTCCGGATGGTGAAAGCGCGACCCTCATTTCTGGCAGCGCGACCCTCATTGCCGGCAGCGACGGTAGGGCGATCGGATGCCGGCCATGCGGATCGGTGAGGGCAAACCCGTTGGGGGTCTCCCAGACCAGCTGGCCAGTCGGGAGAACCGATGTCGCGAGCGCCGGTCGGGCGAAGAGCAGCAACGCAACGCATCCACAGCCACCCAGGCACAGTCGCGCGACTCGGCCCGAACGTCCGCCGGCCATCGCGAACCTGTTCATGCGCGCTCGAACCCGGATTGCCGATGAGCATTTGATGATCGAGTTCCCAGTCACGAGACGTCAACCCCCTCAGGGTTGTTTGACCTCCAGATGACTGGCACGATAAGCCGGTGGTCTGCAAATGCAGCCCACCCTAGGGTGCGAGTATCACACCTCGCCGCGGTTTGCGCAGCGCGCAGCGGGGTGACAGATGAGCGGAGAGAGGGGGATTCGAACCCCCGAACGAGTTAACCCCGTTACACGATTTCCAGTCGTGCCCGTTCAACCACTCCGGCACCTCTCCGGGAATCCCGGTTAGCGTAGCGGCCACGAACTTTCGACGTACGGTTCCCAATACGGACACCGCACGTCGAAAGTTCGAGTGGCCAGGCCCTAAATCGCCCAGGCTCCCTCGCGCAACAGCGGCACCTCGATGCCATCGCGGGTCACGCCCGTGACGTCGACCTCATTCGATCCGACCATGAAGTCGATGTGAATCGTGCTCTTGTTGGCCTTGTCGCGATCGTCGCCCTCGACCGAGAACGGGTAGGCGGCTCCGAGCGCGAGGTGCGACGCCGCGTTCTCGTCGAGCAGGATCGAATAGAAGACCGAGCCGCTCTGGCCGACGCGGCTCTCGCGATCGACCAGCGCGACCTCACCGATACGAGCCGCGCCGTCGTCCTTGGCCGTCATCCCGCGCAGGATCTCGGCGCCGGAATCGGCGTCGATCTGCACGGCCCGCCCGCCCTCGAAGCGCACCTTGAGCCCCTCGATCGGTGCCGCGCCCGGGATCATCAGCGGTTTGCTGGCGGTCACGACGCCGTCGACTCGGGTCGGATCGGGAGCCGTGAAGGTCTCCTCGGTCGGGAGGTTGGCGCAGAACGTGATGCCGTGGATGTTGGCCATCCCACCGCTGATCCATTTCGATCCCGGGAACAGACCGATCGTCAGGTCGGTGCCCGGCCCGCTGTAGCGCAGGTGGTCGAGCTTCATCTCGTTCAGCTTGTCTGAGATGCCCTGGAGCTGCGCGAGCCGCATCTCCCAGGCTGCCACGGGGTCGGGCTCGTCGAGCCGCAGAATCCGCTCCAACTCCTGCCAGAGCAGCTGGTAAGCGGCCTCCGGCTCCATGTCCGGGTGAACGAGCTCCGCCCAGTCCTGCGTCGGGAACGGCACGATGCACCAGTTGGTCTGCTGCTTGCCGACCACGATCATCGACTCCTTGGTGCGCGGAAGCAGGTCGATGCCGAGCAGTTCCGGATCGACGTCGTCGAACAGGTGTGGCTCGATCGGGCCCTGGAAGGAGATCCGCGCGGCTCCGGCCTCGCCAAGAGCCATGATGCGGTCGCCGATCCAGTGCGGCACGAAGTCGAGCGTGTCGCGGGGCGCATGCTTGAGCCGCGAGTGCTTGATGTGCGGATCGAAGTAGCTGACGTCGACGAACTTCGCTCCCCGCGCATACGCAGCCTCTGCGACGGAGCGGCTGATCGGCTCCTGTCCGGGCTCGGCGCTGATCGAGACGACCTGCCCGGCCTGAACGTTGGCGCCGATGCCGACGGCGAGCTCGGCGATCGCCGCCACGCGTTCCTCGACCGTGCTCATACCAAAGCTCCCGCGCGCGGGAAGACCTTCGATAGCGTCTCGCCTGCCAGCGCCACCGACTCGAGGTCGTCGCTGTCAGGCATCGAGAAGCAATAGCCCTCGAGCCCCGCCTCCTTGAAGCCCTGCACGCGCTCGCCGACCGTGTCCGGATCGCCGGCGAGCATCGAGTCGATCGCTCTCCTGTGGCACACCGCGCTCGCGCAGCTTTTGCTTCTTGGCCTCCACGGCCTCGTGCGTCGGCGCGATCAGCACGCGCCCGAGTCCGGTCTTGGTGATCTCCGAGTAGTCGCGGCCGACGTCGTCGCAGTGCGACTGCAGCACGCCGAGCAGATGCCTGAACCGCTCAGCATCGCCGAACAGATTGCAGCCGTCGCCGTACTTGGCCACCAGCCGCAGCGTCTTACGCTCGCCGCTGCCGCCGATCAGGATCGGGATATCGCCACGGATCGGCTTGGGGTTGTTATAGGCACCGTCGACACGGAAGTAATCGCCCTGGAAGTGAGCCTGGCTTTGAGTGAACATCGCCCGCACGATCTGCAGCTCCTCCTCGAGCATCTCAAAGCGGGTCTTCAGCGGCGGGAAGTCATAGCCGTAGGCACGGTGCTCCTCCTCGAACCAGCCGGCGCCGATGCCGTGCCAGACGCGACCGCCGGAGATCACGTCCAGGGTGGTCGTCGTCTTGGCGGCGAGCGCAGGGTTGCGGTAGGTGACGCTGCCGACCAGCAGGCCCATCGTCAAGGTGGTGGTACGCGCGGCGATTGCGGCCAGCATCGTCGAGCCTTCGAACATCCAGTTCGTCGGTGGCCCCACCGGCCCGATCTGGTGCAGATGGTCCATCACCGACACCGAGCTGAACCCGGAGGCCTCGGCCGTTGTGGCGATTGCGGAGATCTTCTCGAAGGCCTGGTCGGGCCCGACCCCCGGATAGTTGAAGTTCGGGATGTGAAGCGACAGTGTGATTGGAACTCGCATGTCAAAGGACGCTACACCCGCAGAGCGGTTTGCCTCCGCGACGGTCGCCCGCTTGGCCACCGTCGGGTCCAAGGTCAGCCCCATCTGGTCCCGATCACCTTCGCGCTGCTGGATGAGCGGACCCTGATCACGGCCGTCGATCACAAGCCCAAGCGCACGACCGGCGCTGAAGCGCCTTCAGAACATCGCGGCCAACCCGCAGGTCAGCATGCTGGTCGACCACTACGACGAGGACTGGCAGCAGCTCTGGTGGGTGCGGGCCGACGGTCGCGCCAGGGTGGAAAAGGCCGCCCCAGCGGGGGCGGTCGAAGCGCTCGTCGGACGCTACGAGCAGTACCGCGATCGTGCGCCTCAAGGCGCGTTCATCGTTGTCGAGATCCAGCGCTTCAGTGGCTGGAGCGCGGCATACTCCGCGGATGGATCGAACCCTCTACAGCAGTGAGCACAAGGATCTTGGCGAGTCGTTCGGGGCGTTCCTGACAAGGAATGCTGCCTCGAGCTACGAGCAGTGGGAGAGCGACGGGATCGTCCCGCGTGAGTTCTTCACCGCGGCCGGCCGCGACGGCTTCCTCGCCTTTGAGGTCGACGAGCAATATGGCGGAGCCGGTGTCCGCGACTTCCGTTTCAACGCCATGCTGCACGAGGTCGGCTTCGGTATGGATCTGAACGGTGCAGTTGGCGGAATCGCGCTGCACAACGACATCTGCCTGCCGTACTTCACGAGCTACTGCAACGAGGAGCAGAGCGAGCGCTGGCTGCCGGGGGTCGTCAATGGCGACTACCTGACCGCTGTCGCGATGACCGAGCCCGGGGCCGGCTCCGACCTTGCAGGCATCGCGACGCGCGCCGTCAAAACCGAGGGCGGGTGGATCGTCAACGGCGCCAAGACGTTCATCACCAACGGCATCAATTCGGACCTCGTAGTCGCGGTGGTGCGTACCGATCCCGACGATCGCCACGGCGGGCTCAGTCTGCTGGTCGTGGAGCGCGGGATGGAGGGCTTCGAGCGTGGGCGCAACCTCGAGAAGGTCGGCCTGCACAGCGCCGACACCGCCGAGATGTTCTTCCAGGACGTCTTCGTCCCCGAGGAGAACCTGCTCGGTGAGGAGGGCATGGGCTTCCGCTACCTGACCTCCAATCTCCCGCAGGAGCGCCTGTCGGTCGCGATCACCGGGGTGGTGATGGCGCGTACCGCGCTCGCGCACACGCTCGAGTACGTACAGACGCGTAACGCCTTCGGCAAGGCAATCGGCAGCTTCCAGAACAGCCGTTTCGTGCTTGCCGAGGCGGCCACCGAGGTCGAGATAGCGACGCACTACCTCGACCGCTGCATCCTCGAGCACAACGAGGGCAAGCTCTCCGCCGTCGACGCCGCGATGGCCAAGTGGTGGTGCACTGATATGCAGGGCCGCGTGATCGACCGCTGCCTGCAACTACACGGCGGATACGGCTACATGCTCGAGTATCCGATCGCACGGTCGTTCATCGACTCCCGCGTCTCGCGCATCTACGCGGGCACGAACGAGATCATGAAAGAGATCGTCGGGCGCTCGCTCGGGCTATAAAAAAATCGTAGACAACGATACGTCCTTGCGTCCATTCGGTATGCTCTGCATGCAGCCCAACGCGGTGTTGTGCAACCTTAACGGGGAGCCAACCGTCGAGGGCTTCAATGGTGTGAGGATGGGCAGCCGTGCAGCTGGGGCTGTGCGGCTTGTTTGCAAAGAACAGAGGAGAGAGGTACCTCTATGAGTTCGAAGTACCAACGGCTTGTCGCCCGTGGGCGCATTGCCGCAATCCCCGTCGTGGCCGCTGCGGCGATCACAGGCGGCGTCGTCGGCGTGACGAGCGCCTCGGCCAAGAAGGTCGGCTCCACCGCCGGCGCGGCTGTCAGCAAGAGCACCCTCAGCACGCTTAAGAAGTTACGTCGCCGACCAGCAGGCCGCTCCGGCGTGGATCGCTCCTGGCCCCGCGGTCAACGGCAAGAAGGCGCTCAAGGGCAAGACGATCGTGACGTTCCCGATCAGCTCTGAGATCGACGCCTGCAACACCAAGGGTCAGCAGGGCTACCTCGACGCCGAAGCCAAGGCTCTGGGCGCCAAGGTCATTCGCGCTGCAGTCCAACACCGGTCCGCCGGGCTGGCAGGCCAACCTGTCACAGGCCGTCACCGACAAGGCCAGCGCAGTCGTGATGCTCTGCGGTCCGTCCGCTGCCGCCGCTCGCGCCGCAGCTGACGAGCCTGAAGTCCGCTCACATCCCGGTCGTCGACGGCAACTACAACCAGACCGGCGGCTCGAAGGCATTCCCGTTCACCGGCCTCTCGGCCGAGTCCGGCGTCGACACCGCTGGTGGCGTCAAGACCGATCTGGCCGACGCGCTGGTCAACCTGAAGGGCAAGGCCGCGCACGTCCTGTTCCTGGACAGCCCGCAGGTCGCCCAGTACCAGGGCGCGATCAACTCGCTGAAGAGCCGCGATGAGCGCCTGGTGCAAGTCCTGCTCGATCGTCAAGGAAGAGGACTTCGGGACGCAGGATTGGAGCGGCCCGAAGGAGATCGCGGCAGTCACCAGCGACCTCCAGGCCAACCCGCAGCATCAACACCGTGATCGTCACGTTCGACGGCATGACCGACGGCATCGAGAGCACGGTCGCGTCGGCAGCCGCGAGCCACCCGGGCCTGAAGATGTACGCCTGGGGCGGTGGCCTCGCCGAGATCAAGGACGTCTCGTCGAGCAGCACCTTCGTCGGCGACTCCGGTCCGGACGAGAAGTGGGACGCCTACAACCAGCTCGACCAGACGATCCGCCTGCTGTCCCACAAGCCGGCGGCGAACGTCACCAAGGAGGTCGCGCCGAACATGTTCTTCACCAAGAAGAACGCCAAGACCTTCTCGGTCGGCGGCCAGGGCACCGGCTTACAGCGACAAGCCTTACGGCAACGGCGCGTTCGTCAAGGACTACCTGCGCCTGTGGGGAGTCATCAAGTAACAGCCTGAGGTACGGGCGTCGTCTGGGTCGGTACAACTACACGCAATGAGTGGTACAGAACAGACGGCGCCCGCTTCCTCGACGGCTTCCACGGTCCCGGCGCTCGAGGCGAGCAACCTCGCCAAGAGCTTCGGGGGCGTGCAGGCCCTCAGGGGCGTCGACCTCACCATCAACTCCGGTGAGGTCGTCGCCCTGCTTGGGGAGAACGGGTCCGGCAAGTCGACCCTGGTGAAGATCCTCTCCGGCTATCACGTGCCGGAGCCCGGCGGGTCGCTGCGCATGAACGGCGTGGATGTGCCGCTGCCGGTGCCGCTCGGGCAGGCTCGCACTGTGGGTCTGAGCTTCGTCTACCAGGACCTCGGGATGGCCGGCGAGCTGCTGGTGGTCGAGAACCTGTTCGTCGGTCACAGGGTGACCGATGGAATCGGATCGTTTTCGCGCATCAACTGGGGCGCGGAGCGGGAGCGGGCGCGTGAGATCTTCGCGAGCTACGGGGTCGAGCTCGACCCGAGCGCGCAGGTCGGACGCCTGCGGCCGACCTCGCAGGCGCTGCTGGCGATCGTGCGCGCGGCCGAGGAGCTGCGCGAATACCGTCGCGAGTACGAGCAGGGCGGCGGGGTGCTGGTGCTCGACGAGCCCACCGTGTTCCTGCCCGAGCACGAGAAGGTCTTCCTCTTCGATCTCGTCCGCCGCGTCGTCGCCGAAGGCTTCGGTGTGCTGTTCGTCTCCCACGACATGACGGCGGTGCGAGAGATCGCGAACCGTGCGGTGGTCCTACGGGACGGCGAGAAGGTCGGCGACGTTCCCGTGGCCACCACCAGTGACGCCGATCTGATCGAGCTCGTCTCCGGCCATCGCCTCGATCGCTCCACGATCGAGCAGGCGACGACCTACGGCTCTGGAGTCGCTGTCGAAACGTCCGCCGATGTGGTGCTCTCCGTCAAGGACGTGAGCGGCGGCCGCGTGCGTGGCGTCACCTTCGATCTGCACGCCGGCGAGATCCTTGGGATCGCGGGCCTGCTCGGCTCCGGCAGCGAGGATCTGCCCTATGTGCTGTTCGGCGGCGTCGACGACGCGGCCGGTGAGGTCAGCCTCCCCGACTGGTCGCGGCGATGCATCGGAGATCGCGCCCAGCAAATCGATCGCACCGCGGCGTGGCACTGGTCCCGGCCGATCGCAAACAGCAGGGAGCCGTCGCCGACCTGCCGGTTGCGCTGAACATGCTCTCGCTGTCGCTCAAGAACTTCATGCAGGGCGGCTTCCTGCGCATCGACAAGCTGGTCGGCACCGCCAATCAGCGCGCCGAGACCTATGACGTGCGCCCGCGCGACGCGTCGCTGAACATGTCGGCGCTGTCCGGCGGCAACCAGCAGAAGGTGGTGCTCGCCCGCTGGCTCGAACAGGGCCCGCGAGTGATGTTGCTGCACGAGCCGACGCAGGGCGTCGATGTCGCCACCCGCCACCAGATCTACGAGCTGATGCGCGCGCGGGCTGCGCAGGGCGTCGCGATCCTCTGGGTCTCGACCGACTTCGATGAGCTTGCCACCGTGTCGCACCGCATCCTGCTGTGCGCGCATGGCGTGATCGCGGGAACGATGGCGCCGCCGTACAGCCGCGACAAAATTACCAGTGAGGTCTATTCCGCCACCGCGCGTGGCGCAGCCAGAGAGGTGACAATCCGCTTCATGACGACGAACGTCGACACGCCGGCCGAGAAGACGGCTCCATCGAGCGCGGGCGGGAGCCCAAGCGGGCGGACTCTCCAGGGTCTTCAACAGCCGCGTGGCTGAGGCGATGCTGCTGCCGATCGCGTTCGTGTTGGTGATCGCCGGCTTCGGCATCGCGCGCCCGGACACGTTCTTCCAGTGGTCGAACTTCACGAGCATCTTCGGCCTCAACGCACCCACGCTGGTGCTCGTGATGGCGCTGCTGATCCCGCTCACCAACGGTGACCTCGACCTTTCGATCGCCGAGCTCTTCGGGATGATCACGATTCTCGTCGGCTGGCTGAACGTCAATCAGCACTGGGGCGATCGTGCCGGCGATCCTCGTCGGGCTCGCGGTCGGCCCGCTCTGCGGGGCGATCACCGGCGGGATCATCGTCCGCTTCGACGTCAACCCGCTGATCATCACGCTGGCGATGGGCAGCATCTTCGACGGCATCGCCTTCTGGCTGCCCGACCAGCAGTCGATCCCGGGGATCTCACCCAAGCTGACGGACTGGACTGTGCTGCATCACCTGCTCGGCATCCCGCTGGATTTCTGGTACGGGATCGTGATCATGCTGATTATGTTCTACGTGCTCACGTTCACACCGTTCGGGCAGCGCTCGCTGTTCGTCGGTCAGTCGCGTGAGGTTGCGCGCCTGAGCGGCTTCAAGGTCAACTCGACGCGCTTCTGGGCATTCGTTGTCGGTGGCTTCATCGCCGCGATCGGCGGCGTGCATCTACGACGGCGTGCTCGGCACCGCGACCCCGAAGAACCAGGGCCAGCTGCTGCTGTCGATCTACGCGGCCGCCTTCCTCGGCATGACGACGATCCAGCCGGGCCGCTTCAACGCGATCGGCGCCGGCATCTCGGTCTTCTTCCTGGCGGTGGCCGTGAACGGCATGAACCTGGTCGGCGCGCAGACCTACGTCCAGCAACTCTTCTACGGGATCATCCTCGTCATAGCCGTCGTCACGTCCCGGGTCCTCAACAGACGCCGCGCAGCATCGGCTGCAAAGGCGACCACGTGATGGCCGAGCCAGCGGTATCCCAGGGGCTGGCCGCGATCCTCGGATTGCGGCAGCTGATCATGGACGGCGAGCTGCGCGCCGGCGATCGCCTCTCCGAGGTGCGGCTCGCCGCACGGCTCGAGGTCTCGCGCACACCGCTGCGCCTGGCCCTGGCACAGCTCGAGCACGAGGGACTGCTCGAGCCGATCCCGGGCGGCGGGTTTGTCGTGCGCTCGTTCAGCGGGCGCCAGGTGGTCGATGCGATCGAGTTGCGCGGGCTGCTCGAGGGCCAGGCGGCGCGTCTGGCCGCGGTGCGCAACAACGGCCCCAGGGCTCTCGGCGACCTGGTGGCGTGCGTCGCCAAGCTCGACCGCATCGTCGGGGGCAACGGCGGGCCGCCCGGGCCGCCCACGGGTGACGAGTTCGAGCTCTACGTCGAGCTCAATGAGGCGTTCCATAACGAGCTGTTCGTGCTCGCGGACAGCGACGTCCTGCGTGATGCCTATGAGCGCGTGCTGGCGCTGCCGTTCGCTCAGCCGAGCTTCTTCCTTCCGGCCCAGGCCGACACCAGCCAGTTCGAGCCGACGCTCGCGGCCGGTAACGCCGGAGCACCACGCGATCCTCAACGCGATCGAGCGCGGAGACAGCGACGAGGCTGAGCGCCTCGCGCGCGCGCACGCACAGCTCACGGTGAAGAACCTCGAGTCGGTGCTCGAGACGGGGGCCTCGAGAAGCTTCCAGGCAGCAGCCTGATCAGCGACGCCGGCTGGGCCTCGCGCACCCCGCTCCAGACCTGAACCACCACAAGGAGAGCAACCACCATGAGCGTTTCCGGCGTCGCAGAGCAGCGTCTGTTGATCGGTGGCGATTGGAGCGACGCCGGCACGGGGCAGACGTTCGAGGTACGCAATCCCTTCACCGGTGAGGTCGCATCGGTGGCCGCGGCAGCCGGTCCCGAAGACGCCCGCCGCGCGGTCGAGGCAGCAGCGGCCGCCTTCCCCGACTGGTCGGAGACACCGCATCTCCAAGCGCCGTGAGCTGCTTGAGCGCGCGGCGCAGATCATGGACGAGCGCGCCGCCGAGTTCGCGCAGATCGTCGCCGACGAGACCGGCGGGACGTTCGGCTGGGGCATGTTCAACGTCGGGCTGGCCACCGGGATGCTGCGTGAGGCCGGCGTACACGCGGCCGCCGTGCACGATCAGGAGATCCACTCTCACATCTCCGGCAAGCGCATGCGCGCCGTCCGCCAGCCGGCCGGCGTCGTCGTCGGCATCGCACCGTGGAACGCGCCCGTGATCCTCGGCACGCGCGCGATCGCTGCGCCGCTCGCTTACGGCAACACGGTGGTGATGAAGGCCTCCGAGGCCTCACCGCGAACGCACGGGCTGATCGTCGAGTGCCTCGAGCAGGCGGGTATGCCGGCGGGCGTCGTGAACCTGATCACGAACGCTCCCGCAGACGCCGCCGAGGTCGTCGAGGCGCTGATCGCCCACCCGGACGTGCGCCGCATCAACTTCACCGGCTCGAGTCACGTCGGCCGGATCATCGCCGAGAAGGCGGGCCGCCATCTCAAGCGCGTGGTGCTGGAGCTCGGCGGCAAGGCGCCGTTCGTCGTGCTGGAGGACGCCGACCTCGACGCCGCTGCGGCCGCCGCCAACTTCGGTGCGTTCATGCACCAGGGTCAGATCTGCATGTCGACCGAGCGGATCGTCGTCGATCGGCGCGTCGCCGAGCAGTTCGCGGAGAAGCTCGCCGCGCGCGCGTCGATCGCTGAAGGTGGGCGACCCACGCGATCCCTCGACGCAGATCGGCCCGCTGATCAACGCCGGCGCGCTGGACCGGGTCTCCGAGCTGGTCGAGGACGCGGTCGACAAGGGCGCGCAGCTGCTGACCGGCGGCGAGGCCGACGGCCTCGTGTACCGGCCAACGGTCCTGCGCGGCGTGACGCCGGAGATGCGCATCTACAGCGAGGAGTCGTTCGGGCCCTCGGTCTCGATCATCGAGGTCGACGGCGCCGAGGAGGCGATCAACGTCGCCAACGACACCGAGTACGGGCTCTCGGCTTCGATCTTCTCGCGCGACGTTGAGCGCGCAGAGCAGCTGGCGCGCCGGATCCAGAGCGGCATCTGCCACATCAACGACGCGACCGTGCACGACGAGCCGCAGGTGCCGTTCGGCGGCGTCAAGGCGAGCGGCTGGGGTCGCTTCGGCGGCGAATGGGCCGCAGAGGAGTTCACCGAGCTGCGCTGGATCACGATCCAGGACGAGCAGCGCGAATATCCGATCTGACACTCTCCATGCTGTGACCACCGCCGGGGAGCAGCAGTACGAGGGGCGTACAGCCTGGGCGCGCAACCTCGCCGCGCCCGTCCGTGACTACCTGAGCACGGAGAGCGGCGGCGCCGCCGTGATGGTCGTCGCGACCGTCGCCGCGCTGATCTGGGCCAACTCGCCGGTCTCCCACAGCTACGAGCAGCTGTGGGCCACGCGGCTCTCGCTCCGGCTGGGCGGAGCGCGTCATCTCGGCCAGCCTGCACACCTGGCTCAACCAGGGTCTGATGACCCTGTTCTTCCTTGTGGTCGGGCTCGAGGCAAAGCGCCAGCTCGACCTCGGAGAGCTGCGTGACCGGCGTCGCGTGGCGATTCCGGCGATGGCCGCGCTGGGCGGGATCGCCGTTCCGGCGGCGATCTACCTGGCCTGGAACGCCGGCGGCCCGGCGGCGCACGGCTGGGGTGCCGCGATCTCGACGGACACGGCCTTCGCGCTCGGCGCCGTTGGTCTGCTCGCGCCGCGCTCGGCCACGCGCATGCGCGTGTTCCTGCTCTCGCTGGCGGTGGTCGACGACATCGCCGGGCTGCTCGTGCTCTCGATCGCCTACACGAACTCACGTGAACGTGCTCGCTCTGGCGGTGGCGATCGTGCTGTATCTCGCTGCTGCTCGTCGCTTCGCTGGCTGCCGGTGCCGCGCCGAGCCGTGGAATCGGGCTCGGGATCGGGATCTGGTTTGCGATGTTCAAATCGGGCATCGACCCGGTTATCTCGGGTCTCGCCATCGGCCTCGCGACCAGCGCCTATCTGCCGTCGCGCGAGGAGGTGGCGAGAGGCGGTCGAGCTCACGCGCTCCTTCCGCGAGCAGCCGACTCCGGAGCTTGCGCGCGCCGCCGCAGCGCAGCCTCGGGTCATCGATCTCACCCAACGAGCGGCTTCAGTACGAGCTGCATCCGTGGACCAGCTACCTGATCGTGCCGCTGTTCGCGCTCGCCAACGCCGGCGTGCACCTGAGCGGCGCCCTGCTCAGCGCCGCCTTCAGCTCACCTGTCACGCTCGGCATCCTCACCGGCTATGTCGTCGGCAAGCCGATCGGTGTCGTCACCGGCTCGTGGCTCGCGTCGCGGCCGCAGCTGCGCGGACCGCGCGCGTCGATCAGCCCGCCGGTGCTGCTCGCGGGGGGCACATTCGCCGGGATCGGCTTCACCGTCTCGCTGCTGATCTCGAGCCTCGCGTTCCACGGGACGGCTGCTGCAGGAGGCGAAGATCGGCACGCTGTGCACGCTGATCGTCGCGCCGGCGCTGTCCTTGGCTCGTGCTCAGGGTGATCCAGCGGCTGCCTGCGGACTGGCGTGCGCGCCAGATCGCGGCCACCGCCGATGACATCCTCGACCTCGCCACCGACGTCGACCCCGAGCGCGACCACACCCGCGGCCCCGACGACGCGCCGGTCACGATCGTCGAGTACGGCGACTTCGAGTGCTCCTACTGCGGCCAGGCCGAGTCGGTGATCCGCGAGCTGCTGTCCGCCGGCGGTGCGGACGTCCGCTACGTCTGGCGCCACCTGCCGCTGAACGATGTGCATCCCAACGCGCAGCTGGCAGCCGAGGCCTCCGAGGCGGCCGCCGCGCAGGGCCATTTCTGGGAGATGTACGACGTCCTGCTCGCGCATCAGGGCAAGCTGCAGCCTCGACGACCTCGAGGAGTACGCCGGGCAGATCGGCCTCGACGTTGATCGGTTCATGTACGAGATGCGCCGCCGCGAGTACATGGAGCGGATCCGCGAGGACGTCGGCGAGCGCCGATGAGAGCGGCGTATCCGGCACGCCCACGTTCTTCATCAACGGCCGCCGCCACTACGGGGTTTATGACGTCGAGACGCTGACCAATGAGGTGCGCGCGGCCAAGCGGCGCGCGCAGCTGCTGGCGCGGGTCGCCGCCTAGACCAGCCGTCGTCGCCTTCGTCGCGATCGATCAGGCCGCGGCTCGCCGCCCAGTGCGCGACCTCGTGACGCGAGTTCAGCTGCAGCTTGCGCAACACCGCGCCGACATGTGACTCGACCGTGCGCGCGCTGATCCCGAGCCGCATGCCGATCTGCTTGTAGGCGTAGCCACGGGCGAGGTGGTGCAGGACCTCGCGCTCGCGTGGCGTCAGGGCCTCGAGTCCCGGCTCGTCCGCCTGCACCGGCTGCGGAGCGCTGAACGCCTGCAGGACGAAGGCCGCCAGCCGCGGGCTGAAGTAGGCGTCGCCGGCCGCGACCATCCGCAGCGCGTGGATCAGCTCGTCGGTCTCGATCGTCTTGGTGACGTAGCCGAGCGCGCCGGCGCGGATCATCGGCACCACGTCCTCGGAGGCGTCTGAGACAGACAGCGCCAGCACCGGGGGCGTCAGATCGGCGGCGCGCAGGCCGTCGAGCACCGCGACGCCGCCGCCCTCGGGCAGGTGCACGTCGAGCAGCACCACGTCGGGCTTGGACTCGAGGATCATCGCGACCGCCGCTTCGGGTGTGCCGGCCTCCCCGACTATCTCGCAGTGCATCGCGCGAGCTCGGAGCGGACGCCCGCGCGAAAGATCTGGTGGTCGTCGACGACGACGACGCGCAGCGGCGCGGTGTCGTCGTCGGCGTCTCATCGCGGTCATCGGGCCTACCGCTCGGCGGGAGCCTGAGCGCGATCTCAGTTCCCTCGCCGGGTGTGGACTCGACGATCGCGCGTGCCGCCGGTCAGGCTCATGCGCCCGATCACGGCGTCGCGCAGGCCGCGGCGCTCGGGCGGCACCGCATCGAACTCGAAACCAGGACCGCTGTCGCGCACGAACAGCTCGATGCCGTGTCCGTTGATGTTGAGGAATACGTTGACGGGAGCGCCGGGCGCGTGGCGCGCGGAGTTGCGCAGCGCCTCCCGCGCGGCGGCGATCAGCTCCTCGCTGCGGTCGTCCAGCCTGGTGTCGCCGATCGCGGTCAGCTCGACCTTGATGCCCTGTTCATCCTCGACGTCGGCGACCATGTCCCGCACGCGCGCCGGCGACCGTGGCGCTCGAGAGGTCGGTCTCGCCGGCCATCCAGGCGCGCAGCGCGTGCTCCTGGCGGCGCGCGAGCTTCGCGACCGCCTCCGGGATCGGCTGCCTGGCGCTGGATCAGCGCCAGCGTCTGCAGCACCGAGTCGTGCAGGTGCGCGGCAAAGCGCCGGCGCTCCTCCTCGCGGGCGCGGCCCTCCTTGTCGATGTCGACGCGCAGCGTCAGGCCGACGGCCACCGGGCCGGCGATCAGCAGCGCCGAGATCAGCGCGATCACGACCATCCCGAACAGCGCCCCGTTCGGGTGGTTGTAGGAGACGTAGCGGCTCATCAGCGTGACGCCGATGACGGCGGCCACGGCCACCAGCGCCACGCCCGGAATCGCCCGGATCGCGATCCTGCCGCCGCGCGTCGGGCTGAGGTGAGCAGTCGCCAGTTCGAGCGGCGCGGCTGCGCGTAGCCGAGCTGCACGCGAACGGCGTCGGCGTTCAGCACGAATCCGCCGGCGGCGCAGAGCAGCGCGAGCACCAGCCAGATCAGCGGCAGCCGGCCGATGCGCCACGGCCATGAGCTCGCGTAGTCGTAGTCGTGCCCGAACGAGCGGGTT
Source organism: uncultured Actinomycetota bacterium (assembly GCA_963818135.1). Lineage (GTDB taxonomy): Bacteria > Actinomycetota > Thermoleophilia > Solirubrobacterales > Solirubrobacteraceae > Palsa-465. The sequence continues at coordinate 14,831 of CAWFRF010000011.1, read as the reverse complement.
CGTGCAGATTCGCCGTGGCAACGGGCCGTCCGGTGTGGCCCAGGCTGGTCGGCGTGCAACACGCCGGCCACGAACCAGGCCAGGATCAGCGCCGCCAGCAGGAACACGAGCACCATGCTGTGCCGACGGATGACGAGCCGAAGCGCGCCCGGGGCCGCCTTGACGGCCAGCGCCGCCACACCCAGCGCCGCGAGCGCGATCACGACGCCATCGGCCGCCCGGGCGTCAGGGCGATGGCGAGCGCCGCCAGCATGGCGGCGCTCGCCAAGGCTCCGAGCGTCTGTGAGCGTTCGAACCTCATGCGACGCACGGGCCCGGCATGAGGCTGTTGACCTGCTGCCTGGCTCGCGCGCTCGGTCGCGAGGCGCTGGTGCCAGTCGCGCAGCATCTGCCTGCGGACCTTCGCCGGCTCACCACCCAGGATCGGCCGCGGCTCGAGCGTGACCGGATAGCCCGGCCATTGCGGCACCAGCTCGGGGTCGATGCTGCCGGGATAGTTGCGCACGTACAGGCCGCCGCCCTGCGAGGTGAAGTCGATCGTGAGCAGCGGGCCAGCGAGCACTGCCGCCGGCTCTGCGACGCTAGCCCGGGTGCCGAGCGCGGCGCCGTACCCGTAGGACTTCCCGAACAGCACCACGTCGTGGAAGGGCGTATCGAAGCGTCCGGTCAGCAGCGCGGCGAGATGCGCCGGGAACAGATGGATGTCGTAGTTGACGCGCACGCGCACGCACTCGTCAGCGGGCAGCGCGACGATCGTGCGCCGCAGGCCTGCGTCGATCCGCAGCGTCGCGCTGCGCGCCGGCTGCGAGCATCGCCGTGTGGCGCAGGTCGATCAGCAGCGTGCCGAAGCCGCTGCGGTAGATCGTCTGGTCGACGGCGCGATACGTGCGTCGGACGCTCGACCGATGAGCCCGACTGGAAGGTGCAGACGCAGCGGGCTGAGCGCGACCGCGACCGCCGGCAGTGTCAGCGCGCCAGTGTCAGCAGCGCGGCGACCGTGGGAACTCTCGTCCGCAACGGGCTGAACGCTGAGGCCGGCGACGACGGCGGCCACCCCGAACACGACCCAACCGAGTCCGAACACCGTTGCGGTGGCGGCGGCGGCGGCGACCAGCACGAGCGCCACCAGTCCGCCCGTCGCCCAGGCCAGCAACACGACGCTGCGCACCGGGTCCTTGTCCGGATCCTGATCCTGATCGGCGGCCGGGTATCACCAGCCAGCAGGCGAGGTAGACGACCATGCCGATCCCCCCGAGCAGCGCGGCGACGACGAACATCAGCCGCAGCCCGTTGGTGCCCAGGCCCCAGACGTCCGGAAGTCCAGCGCAGACCCCGCCGAGCAACCGGCCCTCACGCGCGCGGACGATCCGCGCCGCGGGCTGCTGCTCCTCCCCTGGCCTCGTCATCTCAACGATTGTCGATCAGGGGCGAGCGCTTGGCTAGTGGTTATCGCCCGGACCGGGATCTCCGGGATGACCCGGAGCACCAGCTGCTGCGCAGGCGGTGGGCTGTCGGCGTGGCGGAGCGCGGCGCGAGCCGCCCACGCGCGGCGGCGCACGGCGTGGCGGAGCTCGATCGCCGCCGCGGCGGCGATCGTAGCCGAGACCCGCGAAGACGTACAGGTTGCCCAGCAGCAGCCCGGCCGCCCCGAGGTGCCGCCCGGGCCCGAGCGCGATGACGAACCAGATCGCCGAGCTGCCGGCGACCGAAGGCGATCGCCGCAGCCGCTTTCAACGCGCTCAGGGCCGGTCGGCCCGCGGGAACCGACGAGCGCGATCACGCCCGGCACCGCGATCGTCCAGTGATGTGTCCAGGAGACGGGGCAGACCAACAGACCGGTCAGCGCAATCAGCATGAACCCCCAGGCTTCGTCGCCGCGTCGCGCCGCGCGCACGGCCGAGCAGCAGCCCCATGCCACGCCGACGACCAGGAGCCAGCAGCCAGATCAGGGTCACGTGCGGAGGTGCCCGGGAAGATCCGCAGCAGCGCCCCGCGTAGCGACTGGTTCGCCGCCCCGCTCCGGCGAGCGGGTTCCCGCCGGTCACACGCGAGAGATCCATGAACTTGCCACCGAACCAGTAGGTCGTCGCGTCGCCGCGGTATGACCAGCAGCGCGACTGCGATCGAGACGCGAAAGGCTGCCAGCGCCCGCGCCGCCATTCGCCCACGCCCGGTGAGCACCAGATACGGGATGAACACCAGCGGCGTCAGCTTCAGCGCGGCAGCCAGCCCGATCCCGAGTCCGCCGGCCCGCGAACGTCCGCCATAGACCAGATCCACGACGACGCACGCTGTGATCAGCAGGTCGATCTGTCCGTACCCGAAGGTGGTCATGATCGGCTCGGCCCAGAGCGCCACGGCGGCGACGAGCCAGCCGGCAGCGATCAGTGTCCGCCGCCGCCGGGCATACTGCTCGGGACGCGCTGGCGCTCCGCGTGCGATCGCCGCAGCCGCAGCGAAACGTGCGCGATCACGGCGACCAGTGCGAGGTTGACGAGCGTCACCGCGAGTTCGTCGCCACGAACCGGCAGCCAGCGGAGGCAGAGGAACAGCAGCACCGCGAACGGCGGATAGGTGAAGCCCAAGCCGTGCCTGAGCTTGGTCGCGTACAGCGGCCGGCCGTGGCTCACCATCTCCGCGGCCCGCCGGTAGACCTTCAGGTCGAAGAAGCGGTAGTCGTGAAGCTCGTCGAAGAGGTGGTACTCGTGGAGCTCGTGCATGGGGAGCAGCGGGCTGCGCGCGAGCAGCGTGGCCGTCAGTGTCGCCGCAGACGCCATGAACACCAGCCACGCCCCAACGCCCGGCCAAAGCCCCCTTTTTGAGATCGCCACACGCCGATTCTCTGCATTTGCCTAAAGCGCGGCTAGAGGGGATTGCCCGGAGGGCCTACCCGGGATCACCCGGAGCCGCGCCGGACGACGGAGAGGGGGGGATTCGAACCCCCGATGGACTGAAAGCCCATACCGGTTTTCGAGACCGGCGCATTCAACCGCTCTGCCACCTCTCCAGGGGACAAGCGCCAACAAAAGTAGCGGCTCCGCGGGCGGTTACGGCGATCGAGTCAGCGACGGCCGGCGAAGAACGCCCGCAGCAGGTCGCCGGCCTCCTGCGCGAGCAGGCCGCCGGCCACCTGCGGGCGGTGGTTGAACTGCGGCACGTCCAGGATATTGAGCACACTCCCTGCTGCGCCGGCCTTGGGGTCCACGGTTCCGAAGACGACACGCGGAATCCGGGCGAGCACGATCGCGCCCGCGCACATCGAACAGGGCTCGAGCGTCACGTACATGACGGCGTCCAGCACGCGCCAGGAGCCGATCGCGTGACTGGCCTCACGCAACGCCAACGTCTCGGCGTGCGCTGTCGGGTCGTTGCGCAGTTCGCGCTCGTTGTGTCCGGCGCCGATGACCTCACCGTCCCTGACGATCACCGCCCCGACGGGGACGTCGTCGTGGTCCAGGGCACGCTCCGCCTCGCGCAGCGCAAGCCGCATGTAGTACTCGTCGCGGGGAAAGAAGTGGCCCGTCATCGCCCAGAGTGTCGCGCAGCGGCCTACCCTTACGAAACTTCACATTTGGAGTGCAGTCTTACTGTCTGCCTGCGGCCAATGCCCGGCTGCGCAGCCAAGCCTAATGCCCTTCGTCCACGCGACATACGACCACCCCTTCACGGGTTCGCCTGCTTCCTGGCGCAGGCGAGCGATCGATCGACCGTGGCCCGCACGCCTTCCGACGCGCGCCGTGATCGCTGCTGCGAGTGCGACGTTGGTGCTCGGGGCGGCCGCCGTCACCTATGCGCTCAGATCCACGGCCACCTCCAACAGCGCGACCAGCGCCGCACTCCCGTACGAGCCGCACGAACTGGTCGTCGGATATCGCGGCACGGCGTCGGCGCTGCTGCGCGAGATCAGGCGCGACGCGCACATCGTTGCGGCGATCTCGATCCGCCCGGAGCTGACCCCGGACGAGCAGTTGCTCACGCTTGCGTCGGGGGTCGAGCCGGCGCAGGCCGCGAGCCGAAAGTCGGGCACATCGCCGGTGTCAGGTACGCCGTCCCTGACTACATCGCCCATACGGCCGGCGACTTCTACCCCGACGATCCGGGCCGCAGCAGCAAGATCCACGGTTGGGAGAAGGTGCAGTGGAACTTCCTGGCCAAGAACGGCGTCAACGCGCCGCGTGCCTGGTTCAACCTGCTGGCGGATCACCGTCCCGGGCGCCAAGGGCGTGGTCGTGGCGGTGGTCGACACGGGCGTGGCGTTCCGCAACTGGCACTCCTTCAAGCGCTCGCCTGACTTCGACGGCACCAGGTTCAAGGCACCCTGCGACCTGGTACTCGGCAGCATCCGCAATGGTCGCTGCACCGACCCCGACGCGCTCGATCGCGAGAGCCACGGGACCTTCGTCGCCGGCGAGATCGCAGAGGCCACCAACAACAACTACGGGCTGACGGGCCTCGCCTACCAGGCGACGATCATGCCGGTGCGCGTTCTGGACGCCGAGGGCAACGGCGACTCATCGACGATCGCCGCCGGCATCCGCTATGCCGTCGCTCACGGCGCGCAGGTCATCAACCTCAGCATCGAGTTCTCACCCGGAACCACAGCCGCCAGATCCCGGACGTCGTCTCAGCGATCACCTACGCCCACAACCACGGCGTCGTCGTCGTGGGCGCTGCAGGTAACGATGAGGACAACTCGCTGGACTACCCGGCGGCGCTTCCGGACGTGATCTCGGTCGGCGCAACCACCGACGATCGCTGCCTGGCGATCTACTCGGACGTCGGTAAGGGCCTGGACCTGGTGGCTCCCGGTGGCGGCGACGACGTCGCCTCGGTGCCGGACTCCAATGCCACGCGCTGCGGAGGCTGCCGGACGTCTATCAGATGACCTTTCCGACCCGCAGCGTCCGGCGCGTGTTCGGGCTGCCCGGTGACTGGTTCGGGACCTCGATGGCCGCACCGGCCGTCTCGGCGGCGGCCGCGATGGTGATCGCCAGCGGTGTGCTCGGCTCGCACCATCCGACCCCGACCGCGATCCTCGACCGGCTCGAGGCAACCGCGCGGCCCCTGGGTGACGGCCAGCCCAACAACGCCTACGGGTACGGGCTCGTGAACATCGGCGCGGCCACGAGCAAGGGCGGCCCGCTGGTTCCGCCGACCAAGCCGTACTGCGCTCGCCGGGCGCGAGCAGCGCCGGCGTCGTCAGGTAGTCCTGACGATCAGCACCGAGCAGGGAGCGTGGTGCGAGATCTTGTTGGGCACCGAGCCCAGCAGGAAGCGCTTCGCACCGGTCATGCCCTTGTTGCCGACCACGATCAGGTCGCAACCCTGCTCCTCGGCCACGTCGATGATCGCGTCGGCCGCGTCACCCTGACGTGCGAACGTCTCGACGTTCTCGACACCGCCCTCGCGCGCGAGCTCCAGAGCGTCCTCGAGCACCGCCAGCACGTCCTCCCGCGGGCTGACCATCCACTGTGCGTCGCTCGGCGCGGACTGGCGCTCCTCGCGCAGCGCAGTTCCGAGACGGGCTCGTAGGCGCTGACGATGAGCAGCCGCGCGCCCACCTTCGCCGCCAGATTGATCGCCTCCCCGACCGCCGCAGCAGCCGTCGGCGATCCATCGGTTCCGACGACGACCGAGCGGAACATCAATGGTCTCCGGTGGGGGCCACGACCATCTAGGACAGCCTCACGATTGCGATCACGATTCCAATCAGTACGAAAAGGACGATCAGCGCCTGCGTGTAGATCCAGAGCTTCGGCATGGAACCCGCAGAACGCTAGCGGGTGTCCCACTACCCGTCCCTGCCGCCTCGCTCACAACAGTCTCAGGAGACCGCCACCAGCTCCTTCTCGCTGAGACCGTCCAGCAGGCCGACGCTGCGCGGGACGCCGTCGTCGCCGATGCTGACCGCCCCGCCCGGCCAGTAGGAGGCACCGGCCGTCCAGGCGCCGCACCACCACCGGCTCATATCTCCAAGCAGCCGGTGTTGAACAACCGCGGTCGCCCGCGCTCACCCGACCAGCGCGCCGGGTCGTCCCGCTCCCGCGGGCCGCGACGATGGACGTGACCGAAGATCACCCACTCGGCGTCCACGCCCAGAGCCTGCACGACCCCGAGCATCGCCGGCAGTGAGTGGCGCTGCATCTGGCGGTCGAGCAGTGACTGAGCTGAGCGGCGCCAGTCGCGTCGGCCAGTGCCGGTCGAGCCAGCGCTCGGGCAGCATCCCGTCGCGCAGGTGTGGCTCCGACGCGGGATCCTGCACCACGTACTCGGACTCCGCCGGCGTCGCCGGCGCGACCCCGGTGCGGCGGGTGCAACCCGTACGAGGACACCGGGCCGCAGATAGTGGTTCAGGTAGTGCCCGTGGGTCGCCCAGATGCCGCTCGTCGAGCCACACTCCCGGGTAGTGCACCTCGATCCGCGTGGCCTCGAACCAGGAGACCACCTGCTCCAGCGATCCTGCTCGCGCTCGCCGGCACCGTGTTCTCACGAGCGAGCCCAGGGCCGGCGGCGCGCGCCCAGTCGCGCACGAGCGCGTGATCGTGGTTGCCGGGCAGCAGCAGCAGCTGCTTCTCCGGGCCGAGTCGCTCGGCGATCCTGCGCATCACGCGCTCGGCGATCGGAAATGACTGGGAGGGGTGCGACTCCTGCAGCTCGATCGTGTCGCCCAGCAGCACCAGCCGGTCGTGCTGTCCAGCGCGTCGAGCAGCGCGGCCAGCGGGCGTGGCCTCGTGAGGACGCTGATGCCACCGCCCTGGCCAAGGTGGATGTCCGAGATCACGAGTGTGCGCACGGCCTTGATTAAACGGGCAGCAACGGGTGGCGCGTCCCGCATGACGCGCCACCTTCCCCCAAAGCCCCCACACGCTCGCCCGGGCGGCCGCGGCCTACGCGATATACAGCTCGGACTGGAAATCGACGGCCACGCCGCGGGCAACGACCAGCACCGGCGCCGCCGTGCCGACGATCGCGTTCTCGGCCTGTGCCGAGAGCAGCGTCCGGCCGTCGTTCGCCTCCGGCCGCGAACCGACGATCAGCAGGTCGACGCCGTAGTTCGTGTCGGTGACGATCGCACGCGAAGTGGTTGGCAAGCACGTGAGCGGTATCGATCGCGGCCTCGTCATCGAGGCCGGCCAGCAGCCCGATGATCCTGATCGGCCGCTCCTCGTATCCCGCGGGCGCGATCGCGATCGCGGTCGACCCGCCGTCGAGCAGCTTCTGCGTCGATTGCTGGGGAGCGACTCGGCCCGCAGGCGTGCGGTATTCGGAGCCGAACACGATCAGCTCCGCTTCCTCGCTGCGCGCGAGCTCGCTTGAGGCCTTCGCTCGTCGACGCATGAACCACCACGCGGGTCTCGACCTCGGCCTCGCCGAGCGTGTCGGCGCCGCGATCGAGCAGCTCCTGCGCGAAGTCGCCGTCGGCCGCGCCGGCGTTGTGGCGCACGTACGCAAGCACGAGGTGCGCGCCCGGCCTCGCCGAGCACTCGCGCCAGCGTCAGCGCATCCTCATCGTTCGGGGTTCCGTCGTAGGAAACGATCGCCGTCAGCGACATCTCTGAACTCCCTCGCGTGTCGAACAGCAGGCGAGGACTCTTTCACCAGCACAGCATCAGTGCTAGTGAATCTGATCATCGATTGCATAAGATGTGCTAATGCTGAACCTGGCGCGACTCAACATCCTCCGTGAGGTTGTGCAGCGAGCCTCGTTCTCATCGGCGGCCGAGGCGCTCGATTACACGCAGTCGGCTGTCTCCCAGGCCGTCGCGCGACTCGAGGCCGAGACCGGCGCATCGCTGGTCGTGCGTGACCGTCGCGGGGTGCGCGCGACCGTCGCCGGCGCGACGCTGCTTCAGCATGCCGACGCGATCCTCGCTCAGGTGCAGGCAGCCGAGGACGACCTGGCGGCGGTCCTCGGCATTCGCGGAGGACGGCTGCGGATCGCCTCATTCCCGTCGGCCGGGTCGACGCTGATCCCGCAGGCGGTCGCGGCCTTCCGGCATCTGCATCCCGACGTCGAACTCTCGCTGGGCGAGGGTGAGCCCGAGGAGGTCGCGCCGCGCCTGCGCGCGGGCGAGTTCGACCTCGCGCTGCTGTTCGAGTTCCCAGGCGAGGAGCAGCACTTCCGCGGCCTCGCCAAGACGCCGCTGATCCACGATCCGATGTGGGTTGCGCTGCCCGTCGAGCATCAGCTGGCGCGCAAGCACAACCTCGCGCTGATCGACCTGCGCGATCAGGATTGGGTACAGACCTCGGCGCAGAGCGCCTGTGCGCGGCACGTAATCAGCGTCTGTCGCGAGGCCGGCTTCGAGCCGCGCGTCTCGTTCGAATCCGACGACTACGACACCGTGCAGGGACTCGTGGCCGCAGGCGTCGGAGTCGCGCTGATCCCGCGCCTGGCGCTCAGCCATCGCCAGCCGGGTCTGGTGGTGCGCAGGCTGGCGCCGGAGAACCCGGTGCGGCGCGTGTTCGCGGCCACGAACGCTGAACCCGGTGTGGTTCCGGCCGCCCAGGTGATGCTCGGCATCCTCACCCGTCGCGCACACGAGTTCGTGGCGCTTGGCGAGGAGTAAGAGCTCGATCGTTCTATCGTCCGGCTCGTGACCAGGCCGCCCAGCGACTTCCAGGACGACGTCAGTCAAGCGATCACCAGCGCCGGCTGAGCTTCGGCTCGGTCGCCGAGCAGTACGACCGCCACCGCCCGAGCTATCCGGCCGAGATGGTCGACGCCGTGCTCGAGTACGCGGGCGCGCAACCTGGGGACCGCATACTCGACGTCGGCGCCGGCACCGGCCGCGCGACGCTGCTGTTCGCCCAGCGCGGCATGCGGCTGACCGCGATCGAGCCCGATCCAGGTATGGCGGCGGTGGCGAGCCAGCAAGCCGCCACCGCCGGGCTGACGATCGAGACGCTCAGCACCGACTTCGAGGCGGCCGATCTGCCGCCAGCCTATTTCCAGGCGCTGATCTCCGGGACCGCGTGGCACTGGGTTACGCCCGGCCTGCGCAACAGGCTCGCAGCGCGCGTGCTCCGCCCGGGAGGGGCGCTCGCACCGTTCTGGAACCGGCCGCAGTGGCAGGACAACCCGCTGCGTCCCGCGATCGACGCGGTTTACCGGGAGGTCGAAGAGTCGTTCGCCGCTCGCCCCTCGGGGCCGATGAACCCGGCCGGGGCCCCGGCCGAGATCAAGAGCGCGGCCGAGTGGCATGAGCTCGAGTTCCGCGGCGACCGGAACTTCACCGACGTCACCGCGCGCGTGTACGACTGGCCGCAGCGGTACACGACTGAGGAGTACCTGGCGTTGCTCGGCACGCACTCGGATCACATCCTGTTGCCCAGTTCGGCGCGCGAGCGGCTCTTCGAGGGGGTCGGAGCCGCGATCGACGCGGCCGGCGGCAGCTTCGAGCTCACCTACCAGACGCTGCTCTGCCTTGCGCGTCGCCGCCCTATTTGAGCACCTTGACAGCCTTGTGCAGGAGTGTCTTGGCCTCGTGATAGGTGCCGGTCGCGCCGAGGCCGATCGTGATCACACCGGCGATCATCGCGACCGCGGCCAGCAGCACCGGCCAGTGTCGCTGCAGGAAGGCGCTGACCCGCGATCAACGCGACCTCGGCGCGATCGCCGGCCAACCAGAGCGCGGCGATTATCGCCAGCTGTGGCAGCACGAAACAGACGTTGAACACGAAGATCAGGAAGATCTTGCTCAGCAGCCCGCCAGGCGACGCCATGACCGCGGCAAGTGCGGCGAAATAGGGGAAGGCGGTGGGTAGCTCGACCGCCATGATCCCAGCGCCAAGCAGCCAGCTGGCGCGGCCCCTGGAGTTGAACGTCGGTAGCTGTTTCTGCCCGAGCCGGTCGCGATGGATCCACAGCAGCGCGGCCACCGCCAGCAGCACCACGCCCGCGAGCACCTCGAGCAGGTGCCGCACGACCAAATCGGGTTTCGGAACCAGCGAGAGAATCAGCTCCCCGGGCCCGAGCGCGATCAGCGCCCCCCCGAAGAAATAGACGCAGAACACCCCCGCTGTGAACTGCACCAGGGCGTAGCGTCCCTTCGGCTGCGCCGACAGATACAGCGCAGGGGCAACCGTCGAGGGGTTCAGCGAATCCGCCAGTCCGATCGAGATGACGATGCCCAAGAGCCGCAGCATTGCCGCGACATTCTGGCGGTCGGCGCAAGCAGAGACGGCAAGCGCAGGCTGCAAGTGGGGATACTGCAGGGATGCGCGTTGCGGTCCTCGACGACTACCACCAGGTCGCGCACGAGCTCGCCGACTGGAGATCACTGGGGGTGGAGGTCGACTTCTTCGACAAGCCAATCGCCCGTGAGCAACTGCCGACTGTGCTCGCCGGGTACGACACGCTCGTGCTGATGCGGGAGCGCACCGCGTTCCCGCGTGAGGTGCTCGAGCGGCTCCCCAACCTGAAGATCCTCGTCACCACCGGGATGCGCAATGCCGCCGTCGATGTCGACTACCTCGCAAGCCACGGCGTGCGGGTCTATGGCACCGGGATTCCCGGTTACGGCTCAGCCAACAAGCTCGGTTCCGGCGGAGCCGTACAAGCGCCGGCCCCCGGCCTCCCCAGCACAATCGAGGTCGCGTGGGCGCTGATCCTTGCGCTGTTCAAGCGCGTGGTCTGGGAGGATCGCGCGCTGCGAACCGGGACCTGGCAGGAGGGCCTGCCCACCAACCTCGCCGGCGCGACGCTCGGGCTGGTCGGGCTCGGCCGGCTCGGCGCGCAGATGATCGCTCCGGCAAGGGCATTCGGGATGGAGGTGATCGCCTGGAGCCAGAACCTCACTGCTGAGCGCGCGAACGAAGCTGGTGCCCGGCACGTCAGTAAGGCCGAACTGATGGCCGACTCGGACGTGGTCTCGATTCACCTGGTGCTGAGCGATCGCACCCGTGGCCTGATCGGGGCGGCGGAGTTCGAGCAGATGAAGCCCACCGGCTTCCTGGTCAACACCTCCCGCGGGCCGATCGTCGACGAGCACGCGCTGGTCGAGGCGCTGAGAGCCAACCGCATTGCCGGCGCGGGCCTTGACGTCTACGACCGTGAGCCGCTGCCCGACGATCATCGGCTGCTCGCGCTCGAGAACACGGTGCTGACGCCACACCTCGGCTACGTCAGCCGTGAGGGCCTGGCCGAGATGTACGGGCAGGTCGTCGAGGACCTCGCCGCTCACCTGCGAGGTGAGCCGATCCGCGTGATCGTGTAGAGCGAATCGCGTAGTGCCCTGAGTCCGAATTAGCGACTCACGGCACCAATGCGGATCTAGCCGCTACACTCCGCCAAGCGCCGGATGGCGTGCGGCAGCGCGCCCACAAATCCGGCTGAGCATCCCTTTCCAACAGCTTACGGGGACTAGAACCATGGCCCGTGGAGACGTTCGGATCGCTGCAACCCTCGCGTGCGAGGAGTGCAAGCGCCGCAACTACCAAACCAATAAGAGCAAGCGCAACAACCCTGAGCGGCTGCAGCTTCGCAAGTACTGCAAGTGGTGCAGGTGTCATACCGCGCATCGCGAGACGCGCTAGGCGGCGACGAGGCAGCACGTGGCTGATCCCCGTCAGCTCAGCGAAGTCGGCGACGAGTACCCGGGCGGTGCTCATGTCGTCCCGCACCGGCCCTCGCTAGCCGCTAGGCTGATCGGGTTCCTGCGCGGATGCTGGAGGGAGCTTCAGCGCGTTCAGTGGCCCGATCGCCGCCAGGTGATGCAGGCCACCGGGGTCGTCATCGGCTTCGTGATCGTCGCCGGAATCTTTCTCGGGGTGGCTGATCTCGTCGCCTCAAAGCTGGTCACCCTGATCCTCTAATGACGGTCCCTAGGCAATAACCAAATGTTTCGCTGGTACGTAGTCAACACATATTCAGGGCACGAGAACAAGGTCAAGCACAACCTGGAGCACCGGGTTGTGTCACTGAACCAGCAGCGTGCCGTGCGTCAGATCGTCGTCCCGACCGAGTCGGTGTCCGAGATGAAGGACAACCAGAAGATCACGGTCGAGCGCCGCACCATGCCGGGCTACGTGCTGGTGAACATGGACCTCAACGAGGATTCCTGGGCGCTGGTCAAGGGCACCCCGGGCGTCACCGGCTTCGTCGGCGCGTCCAACGAGCCGGTGCCGTTGACCCAGAGCGAGGTTGATCGCCTGCTCCACCAGGAGACGGCGGAGCGTCCTCGCAGCCGCGCACAGTTCTCGATCGGCGAGTCGATCAAGGTCGTATCGGGGCCGCTCTCGGACTTCTCGGGGGAGATCTCCGAGGTCAACGAGGACGGTCAGAAGCTCAAGGTCCTGGTCTCTATCTTCGGGCGCGAGACGCCGGTCGAGGTAAGCTTCGATCAGGTCAAGAAGCTCTAGCAAGTAGCCAGACCTAGCAGTTGCAGTTGCACTAGGAGGACTCCGGATCGGCCGGGGTTCGCTTGAACTAGGAAGAGAGAAATGGCAAAGAAGGTCCTCACCCACATCAAGTTGCAGGCGGTTGGCGGTCAGGCCAGCCCCGCGCCTCCAGTCGGCCCCGCGCTCGGTCAGCACGGCGTCAACATCATGGAGTTCGTCAAGGCGTTCAACGCCCAGACTCAAGGCGACATCGGTACGGTGATCCCGGTTGTGATCACGGTCTACGAGGACCGTTCGTTCACGTTCATCACCAAGCAGCCGCCGGCCGCGGTCCTGATCAAGCAGGCGCTCAACCTCGAGAAGGGCTCGGCCGAGCCGCATCGCGACAAGGTGGCCAAGATCACCGATGCGCAGCTGTCGCAGATCGCCGAGAAGAAGATGCAGGATCTGAATGCGAACGACATCGAGGCCGCGAAGAAGATCATCGCCGGCACCGCGCGTTCGATGGGCGTGGAGGTGGTCTGAGATGGCCAGGCACGGTAAGGCATACACCGAGGCGCGCCAGCGCTTCGACCGTGAGCGCGAGTACGCCCCGGCAGAGGCGATCGCGCTCGTCAAGCAGCTCTCGACCGTGAAGTTCAACGAGTCCGTCGAGGTGCACGTCCGCACGGGCCTGAACGTCCGTCACGCCGACGAGCAGTTGCGCGGCACCATCGCGCTGCCCAACGGTCTGGGCAAGGAAGTCAAGATTGCGGTCTTCGCTCAGGGCGACAAGGCGCGCGAGGCCGAGGAGGCTGGCGCCGACGTGGTCGGCGCAGAGGACCTCGCCCAGCGCATCCAGGACGGCTTCGACGACTTCGACGTGGCGATCGCCACGCCCGATCTGATGCCCGTGGTCGGCCGCCTCGGCCGCATCCTCGGTCCGTCGGGAAAGATGCCGAACCCCAAGGTCGGCACCGTCACGATGGATGTCGCCAAGGCCGTCGAGGAGTCCAAGTCCGGCAAGGTCGAGTACCGCACGGACCGCAACGCGATCGTGCACCTGGTGATCGGCAAGCGCGACTTCGAGGAGCGCGCGCTGCTCGAGAACTACCAGGCCGTGATCGAGGAGCTGATCCGAGCGAAGCCGTCGGCCGCCAAGGGCCGCTACCTCCGCTCTGTGACGTTTGCCTCGACCATGGGCCCCGGTGTGCACGTCGATCCCTCGCGCACGCGCGACATCCTCGACGAGCCCGTCGCCGCCTAGCGGCTCAGCGAGCCTTTCGGCAGCCGGGTGCCGCGTCAGCCGCGGTTCCCGGCTAATTTATTCGACAAGCGATGAGCGCAGCTGCCCTCCACAAGATCACGGTCGTGCTGGCAGCTGCGATGGTCGCGCTGCTCGCCGCCTGCGCCTCGAGCAGCGGCGCTTCGAGCAGCGCCAAGAAGGCCAAGCGGACCTACCAGCTGCCGCCGGTCAAGCATGTCTTCGTGATCGTCCTCGAGAACGAGAGCTACTCGGCGACCTTCGGCGATCCTTCGGCGTTCCCGTACCTGGCTGGGACACTGGCCAAGCGCGGCGTGTTGCTGCGTAACTATTACGCGACCGGCCACGACTCGAACGACAACTACATCTCGCTCGTTTCCGGCCAGCCCCCCAACGTCCAGAATCAGGCCGACTGCCAGACCTTCACGACGTTCACGAACAACACGCTGTTGTCGAACGGGGTCGAGAGCGGAACTGGCTGCGTCTATCCCGCGAACATCCAGAACATCGGCACCCAGCTCTCCGCCGCCGGTTCCGCTGGAAGGCCTACATGGAGGACATGGGCAACGACCCGAGCCGCGAGGCTGCCGCCTGCGGCCACCCGGCCCTCAACCAACCGGATGGGACGCAGGTTGCTGCGCCGGGCGACGGCTACGCCACCCGACACGACCCGTTCGTCTACTTCGAGTCGATCATCAACCGCGCGAGCTACTGCGATGCCCATGTCGTCGCGCTCGGCTCGCCGAGCGGCGCGATGCCTGCGTCGGCGCTCCCGGGCGAGACCGGGCTCGCCACCGATCTCAAGAAGGCCTCGACCACGCCGGCGTTCTCGTTCATCACGCCCAACCTGTGCAACGACGGCCATGACTTCCCGTGCATCAATCAGCACAGCGGCGCCTCGGCCGGAGCGGACATCGACCGTTTCCTGCAGACGTGGGTGCCGAAGATCACCGGCTCAGCCGCGTTCAAGCAGGGCGGCATGCTCGAGATCACCTTCGACGAGGCCGCTGACTCCGACACGTCCTCCTGCTGTGGCGAGGCGCCGGGCCCCGGCGCGGCGCAACCAGGCGGCACCGGGCCGGGCGGTGGCCGCATCGGCGCGCTACTGATCTCCCCATACATCAAGCCCGGTTCGGTCAGCAACAGGGCCTACAACCACTATTCGTCGCTGGCGTCGTGGGAGCAACTCTTCCACCTCAAGAAGCTCGCCGACGCGCGCGCCGTGAAGAGCACCTTCGGCGCGGAC